>NZ_CP115960.1:3910000-4423370 GCF_027941955.1 Sphingomonas sp. 7/4-4 | reverse complement strand
TTGAGTCACAACGACGCACCCCTCCTTCGCGGAAAGCAGACCCTTTCCGCGCGTAAACCCGCTACGACCTAAGGCCCTACTGCAGCCGGAATCTTGCCCCCAGGCTGGCGCGTCGAGCTTCACAACCCCGATCAGACGCGATCGGGGAGGACTGTTTTAGGAACCGAAATTCGAGTCGAGCAAGGGGGCGAAGTGCAAAGAAAGTGAAATAGTTTTGTTGACTCGCCGGAACCCACGGTTTTCCGTCATGTCACAATTTTCCACCTGATGAATCAGCCACTTAGAACAACCTTCATAAAATTGAAGGATGCGAATCGTTGGTTTTCCGCCACTTATGCCGTCCCATTCGGTAACAGCTGCCAAGTGCCTTGCTGCACACGCGAAAAACCCCGCCGGAGTGGGTCCGGCGGGGTCATCGTTACGGAATTGTGACGTTTATGCCAGCGCTTGCACGCGCTTGTTGAGGCGCGAGAACTTCCGGCTGGCGGTGTTCTTGTGCAGCACGCCCTTGGCGACGCCACGCTGCAGCTCGGGCTGCGCGGCGGCGAGCGCGACGCTGGCCGCGGCCTTGTCGCCCGATTCGAGCGCCGACTCGACCTTCTTGATGAAGGTACGGATGCGGCTCACGCGGTTGCCGTTGATTTCCGCACGGCGGTCGTTCCGCCGGATACGCTTCTTCGCTTGCGGCGTATTCGCCATGCCGTCTCGTTCCTGCTCAATTGGAGGGGCGCGGTACGGGTCCACGCCGGGAAAGGCGAGCCCCTTAACGTCTGAGGCGATTCGGGTCAATCATTTCTGGCACCTTGGGCACCAGAAGGTCGATCGCCCCGAATCGACTCGCCGCTCGACCAGCCCCCGCATGCACAGGGCTCGCCCTCGCGGCCATAGACGCGCCATTCCTTGGCGAAATAGCCGAGCTCGCCGTCGGGCCGCGCATAATCCCTGAGCGTCGATCCGCCCGCGCGAATCGCCGCGGTCAGCACGTCGCGCACCGCCTCTACCAGTTTCGCCAGCCGCGCCCTGCTGATCGTCCCCGCCGCCCGGGTCGGGGCGATCTGCGCGAGGTACAGCGCCTCGCACACATAGATGTTGCCGAGCCCCGCGACGACTCGCTGGTCGAGCAGCAGCGCCTTCACCGGGGCGATCCGGTTCTTGAACGCCGCGACGAGATGCGCCGCGTCGAAGTCCGGCCCCAGCGGCTCGGGGCCCAGTGCCTTGAACGCCGGCCATTCGGCCAGCTCCCCGGTCGGCACGATGTCGACCGATCCGAATCGCCGCGCATCGTTGAGCGCCAGCCGATGCTTGGCGGTCTCGATCACGAAATGATCGTGCTTGCCCAATTCCTCGGGATCGATCCGCCACCGCCCCGACATGCCGAGATGGAAGACCAGCGTGTCGCCGCGATCGGTGTCGATCAGTCCGTATTTGGCGCGCCGCCCCAGCCCCGTGACGGTGGCGCCGGTCAGCCGCTGGCCGAGATCCTGCGGGAACGGCCGGCGGAGATCGCCGCGGCGAAGCGTCACGCGCTCGATCCGCGCGCCCTCGAGCACGGGTTCGAGCCCGCGCACGGTCGTCTCGACTTCGGGAAGCTCTGGCATGCCAACCCCTAGCCGCGCTGCCCTCCCCCGCTAGAGCGCAGCCATGCCCGACACCGTCTCCTTCGGCTACGAAGACATCGCCCCCGAGGAGAAGACCGCCCGCGTCGGCGAGGTCTTCTCCAGCGTCGCATCGAAGTACGATCTGATGAACGATGCCATGTCGGGCGGCTTGCATCGCCTGTGGAAGGACCTGTTCGTCCGCCGGGTGAAGCCGCGCGCCGGCGAGCACATCCTCGACATGGCCGGCGGCACCGGCGACATCGCCTTCCGCATGGCGCCATCGGGCGCGGCGATCACCGTCGCCGACATCAATCCCGAGATGCTCGGCGTCGGCGTCGAGCGCGCCGCGCAGCGCGGGATCGACGGGCTGGTGTGGAGCGAGGCCAATGCCGAGGCGCTCCAATGGCCCGACAAGTTCTTCGATGCCTATACGATCGCGTTCGGCATCCGGAACGTCACCGACATCCCCAAGGCGCTCCGTGAGGCGCACCGCGTCCTGAAGCGCGGCGGCCGCTTCTACGTGCTCGAATTCTCGACCACGCAGTGGCCCGGCTTCGCGCAAGTCTATGACGCCTATTCGCACCATCTCGTCCCGCGGCTCGGCCAATTGCTCGCGGGCGATGCGGATTCCTATCGCTATCTGATCGAATCGATCCGCCGCTTCCCGCCGATGCCCGAATTCGAGGCGATGATCCGCGACGCGGGTTTCACCCAGACCAAGGTCGAGCCGTTGCTCGGGGGCTGGTCGCGATCCACAGCGGCTGGAAGATTTGATCTAGAATCGCATGACCGCTCCTCCGATCCACCTCTGGCGCCTGTTTAAATGGGGCCGCATCCTCGCACGCCACGGCGCGCTGCGCGGGATCGAGCGCGATCTCAATACGCCCAGACCCGTCCGCCGTTTCGTCCGCGTTCTCCGTTTCGGCGCACGCATTCCTGACGTACCCCGTTACGCCATTGCCTTCCAGGCGATCGGCCCCGCCGCGATCAAGCTCGGCCAGACGCTCGCCACCCGCCCGGACCTCGTCGGCGAGGAAGCCGCGCACGATTTGCTCCGCCTCCAGGACGCGCTGCCCCCGCTGCCCTTCGCAGTGATCCGCCAGCGCATCGAATCCTCCTATGGCCGCCCGCTCGAGACCTTCTTCGCCTCGATCGAGGAAACGCCTGTCGGCGCCGCCTCGATCGCGCAGGTCCACCGCGCGATCACCACCGAGGGCGCGCAGGTTGCGGTCAAGGTGCTCCGCCCCGGCGTCGAGGCCGAGTTCGCAAGGGCGATCGAGACCTATGAATGGGCCGCGGCCCAAGTCGAGGGCATGGGCGGCGAAGCCGCGCGCCTCCGTCCCCGGCTGATCATCGAGACCTTCAAGCGCTGGACCGCGCGCGAGCTCGATCTCCGCCGCGAAGCCGCCTCGGCCTCCGAGCTCGCCGAGGGCATGACCGCCGAGCCCGATTTCTACGTCCCCGCGATCGATTGGCAGCGCACCACCGGCAAGGTGCTCGTCCTCGAATGGCTCGACGGCATCAAGCTCTCGGACCGCGCCGCACTGATCGCCGCCGGGCACGACACCACTGCGCTTGCCGGCAAGCTGATCCGCGCGTTCCTGCGCCAGGCGATCGCCGAGGGCTTCTTCCACGCCGACATGCATCAGGGGAACCTGTTCGCGCTTCCCGACGGCCGCATCGCCGCGATCGATTTCGGGATCATGGGCCGAATCGACCGCCGCGCCCGCGTCTGGCTGGCCGAGATCCTCTACGGCCTGATCACCGGCAATTATAAGCGCGTCGCCGAAATCCATTTCGAGGCGGGCTACGTCCCCTCGCACCACAATGTCGCCGAGTTCGCCACGGCGCTGCGTGCCGTCGGTGAGCCGATGCGCGGGCTGCCGGTCAAGGACATGTCGGTCGGCGCGATGCTCGACGGGCTGTTCAACATCACCCGCGATTTCGACATGCAGACCCAGCCGCACCTCCTCCTTCTTCAGAAGACGATGGTGATGGTCGAAGGCGTCGCGCGCGGGCTCGATCCCGAGATCAACCTGTGGGAGACCTCGGCCCCGTTCGTCCGCGAATGGATCCGCACCGAGCTTGGTCCCGAAGCCGCAGTCGCCGACCGGATCATCACCGATCTGCGCACGCTGGCCCGCCTGCCCCAGCTCATCCGCAACATCGAGCTGCGCTACCCGACGCCCGGCGGCGCCCCCGCCCCGCCCTTGCGCGAGATCGAAGTCGTCCGCGTCGGCGGCGGCTGGCGCTATGCGGCGGTGGCTGTGCTGGCCGCAGCGGCAAGCGCGGCGGCGATGTGGGTGATCCTCTAGCGGCGTAGCCGGTCACCCGCGGCCAGCGTCAAACGGATCGATGCCGGATTCTGTCGCTCATCGGCGGCTCGACGCAGTGATTGTGTGCCGCCTGCATTCCCCCTATGCTCCGCTTGCCGTTGGCGAAGGGGAATCCGCTGATCAGGGAACTGTCCCCGGAACTCGAACTTGCGATCGCTTGCTGTCGCTTTCCGCCCGGCGTCGCGACGAGCGAAGCCATCGCCGCAGCCTTGGCGAAACCTCTGAACTGGCCGGACTTCCTCAAGATCCTGCGGCGGCACCGAATCGTCAGCCTCGCCAATTTCAATCTCGCCCGCAGCGGGCACGACATCCCCGCGGACGTGCGAACAACCTTGGCTGCCGCCGCCCGCGATTGCGCGACGACGGACCTCGTCCACGCAGCCGAAACCGCGCGGCTGCAGCGGGAATTCGACGGGGCGGGTTTGCCGGCGCTTTTTCTCAAGGGAGCGACGACCGGTGTCCTCGCTTATGGCGCGCTCGGCGTCAAACAATCGTGGGACATCGATCTGCTGACCACCGAGCCGAATATGATGGACGCGATGGAGCTGCTCCAGCGCCGGGGCTACAGGTTGGTATCCCCCGCAGGCCTGTCACCTGCCGCACTCGCACGCTTCGCCCGCTTCTATCATGAAGCACAACTGCGCGACGATCGCGGAATCACCGTCGAGCTTCATTGGCGCCTCTTCACCAAACCCGTGATGCCCGGCGTCAGCGCCTTGTCGGAAACGCAAGTCGTTCGGCTGGGCGACTGCGACGTACGAACGTTGCGAGACGATCTGCTGATCGTTTTTCTGATCGGACATGGTCAGGAGCATGGATGGAGCCGGCTCAAATGGTTGGCCGACCTGAACGCAATGCTGGCACGCGGCAGCGTGGAGCGTATAGAGGGAGTATATGGCGCGGCCAGCGCGCTGGGGCTCGGCCAAGAAGCGTCGGCTGCTTTATTGCTTTGCGCCCGATTGTTTGAACTCGCTTTGCCGCTCGATCTTGCGAAACGCTGGCAGAATGCGTCCGAGGTCCAACGGCTGGTTGCGGTGAATCTCGACTGCATCGCCCATCCCATGGGAGGATCCGACCTGCCGTCGATCTCGCGCACGGGGCTCGCGCTTCTCGCCTCGCGTTTCAGAACGGGCAAGGGTTGGAAATATTTGCTGGGCGAGCTCCGCTCCATGTGGACCCAGCCAATAGTCCGCGCGAAATACCCCGCCGTGCTCGATTCCGTGTATCATGCCCTGCGCGTGCCGACCCTTATACTGCGCCTACCCTTCATGCTGCTCCGTCTCCGGTCGGCGGCGGTTGCGGATCACCGCCGCGAGCGGTAACGCGCCCGATCTTTGTGCGCTCGACAGCCGCGTTTTCGCTCAACTAGGATGTAGCGCATGAAAAGCAGCACGCTGCGACTGCGCGGTTTCGCAGGTGACCTGCTCCAGGGAGAAGGCTCGCACGGAGCGAAGCCCTTGTTTCTCGCCCTTGCCGGCGCCGTGTTCGAGGGCGTGGGCCTCATGCTGCTGGTGCCGATCATCGCCTTGCTGAGCAATGGCCCGATCGAGCGCCACGCAACAAACGGATGGCTCGCGCGCGCGGCCGCCGCCTGGCTTCCGCCCGGCGCGTTCGCCCAACTGACCTCGCTGATCCTCCTGTTCGGCGTGCTGCTGGTGCTACGCTCGATTGTCGTCGTCGCCCGTGATGTCAGCTTCGCGCGGTTGAACGGCACCTTCCTCGAACGCACGCGAAGCCGGGTTCTGGAAGCATTGGTGGCAGCCGGCTGGAGCAGGGTTGCCGGCTTGCAGCATGGGCGCGTCGCGCATCTGCTGAGCGCGGATTTTCAGGCATGCGGCGTGGCCGGCGTATCCTTCGTGAACCTTTGCCTTTCGGGGGTCATGCTCGCGGTGCTGCTCCTGGTGGCCCTGATTCTGTCTCCTGTGCTGGCCCTCACTGCGGGCGCACTCCTCCTTCTATTGGGGATGATCCTGTATCCGGGTCTGGCCGCAGCGCGGCACAGTGGCTCGGAACTCGGTGCGCTCGGCGTGAGGCTGACGAGCGAGATGGGGCAATTCCTCGCCGGGCTGAAATCCGCGCTCGGAAACGACATGGGATCCGAATTTCTCGCTCAGGTCATGCGGCTGCAAAACGATCAAACGCAGCGAATGATATCGTTCGCCCGTCAGCAGAGTCAGGCCCGCGCGACGATCGCCCTGGCCGCCGGCACAATCGGGGCGCTTGCCCTGTTCGCAGGCGGACTGGTGTTCGGGGTCGCGGGCCCGCAGCTTCTGGCGATGCTGGTGATTCTCACGCGCGTGGCAGGACCCGCACTGCAGTTCCAGCAGAGCTTGCAATTGCTGCTCCACGCGCTGCCCACCTATGAGCGGATAAAGGCGCTGGAAAGCGAGTTGCGTGCCGGCCGGCAAAAAGCATCGAGCGACGGCATGCTACCGCCGCCGGGGCCCATCGTCCTCCGCAAGGTCAGCTATCGGCATCCAGGCGGGAGCGAGACCGGCAGCGGAGTGCGCGACGTCGATCTGACCATCGAACCAGGCAATATGGTGGCGATCGTCGGCGATTCGGGCGCCGGCAAGACCACCCTCGCCGATCTCCTCGCGGGCTTGGTACCTCCGCAATCCGGTTCGATCGAGATCGGCGGCGTCTCACTTGCCAACCTGAATGTTGCACGCTGGCAGCGCGCCATCGCCTATGTTCCGCAGGACTCGTTTCTGATCAACGACACGATCCGCCACAACCTGCTCTGGGGAATCATGGGGGCGGAAGAAGCCGAAATGCACGCGGCACTGCGTGTCGCCGCTGCCGACGGGGTGGTCGGCCGGCGCCCGGCGGCGCTGGAGACGATCGTGGGCGAACGGGGCATTTTGCTCTCGGGTGGCGAACGTCAGCGGATAGCGCTGGCGAGAGCGCTGCTACGCCGTCCGCGACTGATGATCCTGGACGAGGCGACCAACGCGCTGGATACGGAGATCGAACGGCAGGTCATCGGCAATCTTCTGGCGCTTCCGGACCGACCCGCGATCGTGGCCATCTCGCACCGTGCCGCAACGCTTGACCTGTTCCACCGGGTCTATCGGATGGAAGGGGGCGGCTCGTCTGAGGTGGCGTGTCCGACCGGGCCGCTGGAAACTGCGCGACTGTCGCAAAGTCAGCGATATTGTCGCAGCCGACGACGTCGAATGCACCCGAGCGCACCCACACATGAGCTGACAGCGCGCGATCCCGATCCCTGGCGATTCCGTAAAACAACGTCGAGGCGATCCCACGCCGCCGCAACATCCATTGCGCGGTCAGGCCCTGCTCGAAGCATTTCGCGCGAAAAGGAACGCGGCGCGCCACCGCTGTGATCGCCCAGCGGAATTCGGCGATCATCGAGGCCTCGTCCGGCGGCGCCAGCGCTGCACCCTTCCCGCTCGCCAGCCGACCCACACGCGCAAAGGGAAGCAAGGCAATCGCCGCCGACGCGCCCGCGAGCAAAAGCCCGGCCTCGATCAATAGCGACCACTCGCGGCCCGATAGCCCGCGCAGGGTCCTGCGCTTCCGGTTCAACCCTCGGCTCCTTCTGTCGCCTGCCAGTGACTAGCGCGCGAATACCTGCTTTGTCTTGGGGCCGCCCGAGAAAAAGTATAATGACCTTGTCGTATCGGCGACGATCCCGAATCCATTTCGCGACTGAAGCGCGACAGGAGCAGAGCAATGGAGCGACACGAGCAGGATCTGTTGGTCAGCCGCAACGGCGGTTTGATGGAAGCGGAAGTGGATGGCGAAATGGTGGGCCTCCATGTCGAGAGCGGCACTTGCTACGGTTTCAACAACACGGCGTATCGCATCTGGCAGCTGGCCGAGCGGCCGGTCCGGCTATCGCAGCTCTGTACTGCGCTGTCGGAGGAATATGATGTCGATCCCGCGACCTGCGAACGAGATCTCCGCGCAATCCTCAAGGATCTGGGCGATGATGGGCTGGTGACCCTGTCCCAGGCCTAGCCCGCGGCGGCGGCGAGCGAACGGACATGCTCCTCGATGCGCGCCGTAGTTTCGCCGATCGAATCCGCATCCCAGGGGCGCGAAAGCGTGAAGAGCGGAACCGCGCGACTCAACGCGAAGCAGGTCTCGAAATGGACGCGCGAATCTCCGAACAGGGGGATGAAGCTCCCGCGATAGGTGTTCTCGATCAGCGCCTGCACCGCGGCGATACCGGAAAGCCTCCGAATCTCCGGGCTCGCGCCGCTATCATCGCGCTCGAGCAGATAGATCGCTTTGAGCGGCGATGCGGTCGGACGCGCGTCGAGATCAGTGCTTACGGTATATTTGTCGAGCGCGTCGAACGCGGGCTCATAAGCATCGACCGCACGGCCGGAACGCTCCACTGCGTCCCGCCACAGCCGCAAGCGCGGGATTCCCGCCTGCGCCACGAATGTGGCGCCGTCGTGGGTCACCGCACACACATCGTCGGACAGGATGCCGCGCCCCGAATCGTGAAACGCAGCCGCCAGCGTTGATTTGCCCGCACCCGACTTGCCCATGAAAGCGATCGCGCCGCCATCGATATCGATCGCATTGGCATGCAGCGGCAGGATCCCGCGCTGGTGCAGCAGGACACCCATGGCCGATCCCAGCAAGAAGAGGCGCACATTGCGGCCCGATGCGGCGGGGTCGGGCTGGACGATGATTCTCCGCCCCTCGCTGATGCAAAAGCGCGCCACGTCGGTGACGGTGAGGACGACGCCGAAACCCGTCGCCACCAGCGGCTCCGGATCGCCGCGATCGTCCCCGGGGTAATCCACGGCTCCGAGCGCGATCTCGACCGCCGGCGTGTCATCCCGGGCGCAGGATTCGAGTTCGGGCAGCGCAACCGTCGATCGCAGTGCGAGGCCGAAGAGCCGATAGTCGTGCGGGGCTTCGCTGTCTGCTTCCATATGTTCAAAGTCTATGCAGGAAAGCTCGGCCGCGAAAGTGCCTAGCCAAATGGGCCTTCATGGGTTGCATGGTGCATGGCGCGATGCGATGCTCGCCACTGTCCTCCACCGCGACCGGTCTGGGAGCTGAATGCATGACCGCGCTGGCGGGCATCTGGAATTTCACCGGCCGTACCGATGCGGAAGCGTCGCTCCAGCGAATGCTCGCGGCGCAGCGCATCTACGGGCCGCACGGTGATGCCCGCTGGGACGGCGGCGATGTCGCGATCGGACGATCGATCTTCCAGACGCTGCCCGAGGATATCTATGACCGGGGGCCGGTCGAAGGCGGGGGGCCGATACCACTTAGTCGCCGATGTTCGATTAGATAATCGCGGCGACCTTGCCGAAACGCTCGGCATCAACGACGCCGAAGCACGGACGCTCCCCGACGCGGGTTTCGTCATGCGCGCCTGGGAACGCTGGAGGGAGGCCTGCTTCGCGCATCTCTACGGCGATTATGCGATCGCGTTATGGGATACGGCCGAACGCAAGCTGTTCCTCGCGCGCGACGCGGTGGGTGGGCGACCGCTGCATTATCACCGCGGCGATGGATTTTTCGCCTTCGCCACCATGCCCAAGGGCTTGCACGCGCTTCCCGAAGTGCCGCTCGCCCCCGACGCGATCCGCACGGCCGAATTGCTGGTCCTTATGCCCGAATGGGGTCCGCGATCCTTCTTCGAGGGAGTGAGCCGTGTCGAGCCCGGTCAGATCGTCATCGTGGACGCAAAGGAGCAGCGGGCTCATCGTCACTGGCATCCTCCAACCACCGGCAACGACCGATGGCAACTCGGCGACGCTGCGGAAGCGATGCGCGCCGAACTCGACCGAGCGGTCGCAGCCAGGCTACGTGGTGGCGATGGCCGCATCGGCGCGCATCTGAGCGCCGGGCTCGACAGTTCTGCAGTCGCCGCCACCGCGGCGCGTCTCCTCGCCCCGACCAACGGCCAAGTCGTCGCCTTCACATCGGTTCCCCGCGAAGGCTATGCCGGCGAGGCGCCAGATGCGCGGATTGGCGACGAAGGGCCGCTGGCTGCGAAGACCGCTGCCCTCTATTCCAATATCCAGCACCTGCTGATCCGCCCGGACGGAGGATCGACGTTCGACAATTGGGATCGCGACTTCCTTCTGCATGATCGTCCGTTGGTGAATCCGTGCAATCAACGCTGGATTAACGCGATCAATGCCGAGGCGCAGCGCCGCGGTCTCAAGGTGATGCTGACGGGGGCGATGGGTAACGCCACGCTGAGCTATGCCGGAACCGAGCTCCTGCCCGAGCTGGCAGCCAGGTTTCGCTGGATTGCGCTTTCTCGTGAAATCGCCGCGCTGGCCGCCAGTGGATCGATGCGGTGGCGGGGCGGCCTCGCGCTCGCATTCGGTCCGTGGATACCACGGCCATTGTGGAGGGCCCTGAACCGCCACTATCGGGGCGCCAGCCTCGATTTGCACGCGTACAGCGCGGTTCGGCCCGAGTACGTGCGCGAGGCCCAACTATCCCAATTGGCCGAGGCACGCGAACTCGACTTCAGCTATCGCCCCCGCAAAAGTGCCAGGGCTGCCCGCTTGTGGATGCTCAATCGTATAGATCAGGCGAACGCGGCCAAGGCCGCTCTGGCGGGTTACGGGATCGACCTGCGCGACCCAACCGCGGATCGAAGGCTGATCGAATTCTGCATCTCACTGCCGACCAGCCTGTTCCTGCGCGGCGGGCAGGCTCGCGTCCTGGGGCGCCATGCGCTTGCCGACCGATTGCCGCCGGAAGTTCTCGAAGAACGGCGCAAAGGCTATCAAGCGGTCGATTGGCACGAGGGCCTCGATGCCGGTCGCGAAGCGCTGCGGACCGAAATCAGTCGGCTAGAGCATGTTCCTGCGGCCTCGCAAATCCTCGATCTCGCCGAGATGCGAGCAACGCTGGAGAACTGGCCCAGTTGTGAGTGGAACGTGCCGCAAGTGACGAATAAATATCGCTTATCCCTTTTGCGCGGCGGCGCTATCGGTCATTTCTTGCGGAAGGCTTCCCGCAGCAACGCCTGAGTGTGCCGATCTCTTCGGCTCCTTGGTATCTTCAATAAAGGTATAAATAAATTCGCCGATGCCGACTTGCGACGAGAGCAAATCGAAGATAGGCTTTCCAACGTTGCACGCGCGTCATAGGGGAGACCAGGGATGGATAGTGAACTTCAGAATCAGACGAACTCGCCCAAGCAGGAAGAGCGAAGCGAATGGGTCCGTCCGGAAGTGAGCAAGATCAATGCCGGTGCGGCCGAACTCAACGCGGCTCCCGCCACTGATTTCGCCAACTTGTCCTGATTCAACCTGCACCGCGGCGGAGAGGCTCGACGCAGAACAGGGGCCCGTGAATATCGGGCATTGATCGCCTAAATGTCGGCAGATGTATTTGATCGATTTATTGCCGAAACAAAATGGCCCGGAGCATCGCTCCGGGCCATTTTTCATTCTTGGCCAGTTTGTCAGTTCGTTGGAAGAACCGCCCCGGTGAAGGCTCCATTGACAGTATTGCCCTGGAGTAAATTGTTACCGAAGCTGGCGATCGTTCCGCCTGCCGCCTGGACAAGTGCCGACCCATTGTTCGTGATGGTAGTCCTGCTCACACGAATGGTCGCAGCCCCGCCGTTGGCAATAATTCCAGCGCCGTTGTTGGATACGTTCGAATCCATGATCATCAGCGACACGGTGCTGGTGCCCGCCGGAACGGCCACCGCAACGCCGCCGCCATTGGCCGAAATGTCGCTGTTGCCGATGGTGGCTTTGACACCTGCGGCGCTCGTATTGCCGGTGGTATCGATTTTGAAGCCGCCGTTGAGGTTGTTCTTCAGCGAGACATTTTCGAGGGTCACGATAGCGCTGCCACTGGCACCGGTCGGCTGGACTAGGATACCGCCTCCCGTAGAGCTGGTGCCATTGTTCACGAGCAAAACATCCCGCAAGGCCAGTCGCGCGGCGGCGACGGGTTGAAACGAGATACCTTGCCCGTTGGTCGACAGGTTATTCTGGATGATGACGTGCTCTACGACGAGCGAAGCACCCGAAATGAAGCGGATCCCGTTGAGCCCCGGAGTCGTGCCGGCGCCATTGATCGAGATTCCTCGCAGCACGACTCTGGCCGTCCCCGGCGTTACCGTGGCGCTATCGTTGATGACGAAGCCGTTGATACCGCCCGAATTGAGCGTGCTGCCGAACGTGCCTGTGCAATCGATGGTGATCGATTTGGTGATCGTGAGCGTGCCGAAGCCAGCTGGATCGAGGCAATCGATCTCGCCGCCGGTGGCGGTTTTCGAAATTGCGCCCGCAAAGGTCTTGCACGGCGCGGTGCGGCTGCATGGATTGACGTCGTCGCCGACACCGGACACCCAGGTGCGAGTCGCTTGCGCCATGGCGGGTGCGGCATAAAACGAAGCAGCAACGACGATGCCGACTGCAATATTCCGCATTGATGATGAAGGCATGGCTAATTGCCTCTCCAATCCAGGCGCCTTAGCGCGTTGAGACAAAGATGAAGCATGCACGCTTTAGGCATGCTGTTTACGTGATACTATGGCGTCATGCATGGCGGTCGCTTGCGACCGCCATGCATGCAATAGTCTCGGCGGGTTTACGATACGCCGCAACCGTCGAGAAAATCCTCCGCCTTGCGGATCAGCTTGGGGGACCGCGCCGGTGAAGGCGCCATTGGTGGTATTCCCCTGAAGCAAATTGTTACCGAAGGTAAGGACCGACGCACCTGCCGCCGCGACCACACCGTTGCCGTTGTTGGTGATGATGGTGTCGCTCACGCGAACGGTCACGGCCGCGCCGTTGCCAATAATCCCGGCGCCATTGTTGGATATGTTCGAATTCGCGATCATCAGCGATGCGTTGCTGGTGCCCGCCGGAACGACCACCGCGACGCCGCCGCCATTGGCCGAAATGTCGCTGTTGTTGATGGTGGCTTTGACGCCCGCGGCGCTCGTATTGCCGGTGGTATCGATTTTGAAGCCGCCGGCGAGATTGTTGTTGAGGGAAACGCCATCGAGCGTCACCATCGCGCTGCCGCCTGCGCCGGTCGGCTGGATCAGGATGGCGCCGCCGCTGCTGGCCGTGCCGCTATTGCTGATCGATGTGTTCTTGACGACCAGCTTTGCAGCCCCACTCGGAGCGAACAGGATCCCGAAGCCATTGGGCGCTGCGCCCGTTGCCCCGCGGATAACCGTGTTCTCGACCGTCAGGAGGCCCCGGCGAGAAAGCGAATGCCGTTCAGCCCTGGCGAAGTTGGCGGAGCTCCGTTGATATCGAGTCCCCGGATGAAGATATTGTCGGTCGCCGCCGCGTTGATGACGATTCCGTTGGTGGACGAATGGAGCACACCGGCGGTCACGCCGACGCATTGCAGCGCGATCGACTTGGTGATCGTCACTGCGCCATAGGCGCCCTGGTCGATGCAGTTGATTTCCCCGCCGGCCGCGGTCTTGGAAATCGCGCCAGCAAACGTTTTGCACGGTGCGGTGCGGCTGCACGGATTGGCGTCGTCGCCGACACCCGAAACCCAAGTCCTTGTCGCCTGCGCCGCAGCAGGAGCGGCATAGGCCAGCGTACCTGCGGCGATGAGGCATGCAGCGACAAGAGGTCGTTTAAAGGATGAACTCATAGTGATTTCCCCGGTAGATCAAGCGCTTGCCTGCATGTCGAACGACACGCATCCAAAGCAGACAGGCTCATGAAGAGCCAACAATACGCGTTACTATCGAGCAAGAAAGATCGGCTCGTGATGGCCGTCTGGAGAAAGTCGGCGACGACCCACGACTCGATCCAACATCCCTTTATAGATTCTGCGCTCCTATTCCTGTCTTGGCAACCCTGTCCTGCGCATCCTGATATCAGTACTGATCAGTATCTATTCCTCATCCCATCTCTAAATAACGATATTCAGCACTCGCTCTTCTTAACTCCATCCGACATATCATTGATTCTGCCTGCCTTCGAACGCCGACCTGCACTTCCGGGCGAGGGGCCGGCGGTTTCGCCCGCCCTCCCCCTCGACACCGGCTCCACCGTCCGTGTAGTCCCGCGCCAGCATGGCCCGTTCCGCCACTCTCTGGCTCGCCGCCCCCAGTCGTTTCGCCGGCGTGCGCAAATCCCGCGCGCGGATCGCGGTCGGGCTGCTCGCGCTGCTGTTCCTCGCCTGCCTGACCAGCCTGTGGAGCGCCTCGCCGCCCGCGAACAGCAGCGAGCCCGCCGCGCATGCCGATGACCAGCGCGACGTGACGCTCTACACCAATATCGTCGCGGCGATCCGGCACGGCGAAGGCTATTATGCCGCGGCGGCGGAGGCGCTGCGCGAGGGTGATTATCCGCTACGTCCCTTCTTCACGTTCCGCCTGCCGACGCTGGCGATGGTCCAGGGCCATTTGCCCGAGCCGATGATCGTGGGCCTGCTCTTCGTGCTCGTGGCCGCGACGATGCTCGCCTGGGGCATGCGGCTGCGCACCGCGCTCACCGGCTGGCCGCCGACGGTAATCGCGCTTGCGCTCCTCGCCGGCGGGCTGATGGCATTCGTTCAGGCCGAACTCTGGCCTTTCCACGAGATCTGGGCCGGGCTCTTCGTTGCGCTCTCGCTCGCGCTCCGTCGCCCTGGCCGGTGGATGGAGGCCGCCGCGCTCGGGCTCGTTGCCGCGCTGATTCGCGAAACCGCCGGGCTCTATCTCCTGCTGATGGCATTGCTTGCCTGGCGCGAAGGCTATCGCCGCGAAGCCTTGGGCTGGCTGGCCGCCTGCGCCGCGCTCGGGATCGCGCTCGCGGCGCATGCTTTCGGCGTGTTGCAAGTCGTCCGCTCGCTCGATCCCGCCTCGCCCGGCTGGACCGGGCTGCTCGGCCCGGGCTTTTTCGTCAATGCGATCAAGGCCTCGACTGCGCTGGCGATTCTGCCGCTTCTCGCCGCGGTGCCGCTGGTCGCGCTTTCGCTGTTCGGCTGGGCCGCCTGGCGCGATCCCACCGGGCTGCGTGCAGGCGTCACCTTCGCGGCCTATGCGCTCGTTCTCAGCGTCTTCGCGCGCCCCGATACCTTTTACTGGGGGCTGATGATCGCCCCCGCTTTCCTCGTCGGCCTCGTCTTCGTGCCAGACGGCTTGCGCGATCTGTTTCGCCCGAGCCTCGACAAGCGGCGCATAACGGTGACAAGGGTGACGCGATGAAGCGCATCTTGCTGATCGTCGGAGGCGGCATCGCCGCCTACAAGGCTTGCGAGTTGGTCCGGCTGTGCCGCAAGGCCGGGATCGGCGTGAAGGTCGTGCTGACCGACGGGGGCAGCCATTTCGTCACGCCGATGACGCTCGCGGCGCTCTCCGAAAACCAGGTTTATACCACTCTCTGGGATCTCAAGGACGAGACCGAGATGGGGCACATCCAGCTGAGCCGCGAGGCCGATCTGGTGGTCGTCGCCCCCGCCACCGCCGATCTGCTCGCCAAGATGGCCGCCGGCCTCGCCGACGATCTCGCCACGACCTTGCTCCTTGCCACGGACAAGCCCGTCCTCACCGCCCCGGCAATGAACGTCCGCATGTGGCAGCACGCCGCGACGATCCGCAACGTCGCCCGGCTTCGTGCCGACGGCGTGACGATCCTCGAGCCCGACGAGGGCCCGATGGCCTGCGGCGAATACGGCCCCGGCCGCCTTCCCGAGCCCGAGGCGATCCTGAACGCCATCCTCACCTTCCCGTTCGCTTCGAGCGAAGTCGAGAAGCCTGTCCCAAGCCAACGTGTCTCGACTTCGCTCGACACGAACGGAGGGGTGGAAGCCCCAAGACTGACCGGCAAGCACATCCTCGTCACCGCCGGCCCCACCCACGAACCGATCGATCCGGTCCGCTACATCGCCAACCGCTCGTCGGGCCGCCAGGGCTTCGCGATCGCCGAAGCCCTGATCCGCCTCGGCGCCCGGGTGACGCTGGTGTCCGGCCCGGTCACCCTCGCCACCCCGGCGGGCGTTACGCGCATCGATGTCGAGACCGCACGGGAAATGGCCGACGCAGTCGCTACCGCCCTCCCCGCCGACGCCGCGGTGATGGTCGCCGCGGTCGGCGACTGGCGCGCCGAAGCCGCCACGCAAAAGCTCAAGAAAGGCGCAGCACCCCCGTCGCTCGCGCTCTCCGAGAACCCAGACATCCTCGCGTCGCTCGCGCAAAATCCGCATCGCCCGAAGCTGGTGGTGGGCTTCGCCGCCGAAACCGAGCGGGTGATCGAACACGCCACCGCAAAAGAACCCGCAAGGGCGCCGACTGGATTGTCGCCAACGACGTTTCGGGCGACGTCATGGGAGGTGAAGCCAACACCATCCATCTCGTCACCGCCGCCGGCGTCGAACATTGGGATCGCCTGCCCAAGGCCGAAGTCGCGCGCCGGCTCGCGGAGCGAATCGCCGATGCGCTCTAGCCTCGCGCTCCTGCCCCTGCTGCTCGCCGCCTGCACCGCGACCTCGACTGCCCCGCAGACCGCCACGGCAGACGATGCGCTCTATGCGCGCAGCTTCGGCGCGGCGCGCCCGGCCACTTTGCTCGTCGTCCTGCACGGCGACGCCCCTACCGCGAAGCCGGGCTACCAATATGCGTTCTCCGAAACCCTCGCCGCGCACATCCCGAACTCCCGCGTCGTCGCGCTGCTGCGCCCCGGCTACGAAGACCCGCAAGGCAATCGCTCGCCGGGCGAGCGCGGCCTGACCACCGGCGACAATTATACGCCCGACCGGCTCGACGCAGTGAGCGCCTCGCTCCGGAAACTCCGCGCGCGCTATCCCGATGCCCGCCTGGTCCTGATCGGTCATTCGGGCGGCGCGGCGATGGCGGCCGACCTTGCCGGCACGCGCCCCGAGCTCGTCGACGGGCTGCTGCTCGCCGCCTGTCCGTGCAGCCTGCCCGAATGGCGCCGGTACATGAAGGCGCGCCTGCCTGCCGCGCCGTTCGACCAGCCGGTGCAGAGCCTCGATCCGCTCCAGACCGTCGGCGGCGCCCAGCTCGATCTGCGTGCCGCCCTGGTCGTCGGTGCGGACGATCCGATCACGCCGCCCAAATTCTCGCGTGCCTATGCCGAGGCGCTGGCGCTGCGCGGGATCGCCACCGATTATCGCGTGTTGCCCGGCAAGGGCCACGAGATCCTCGATGATCCCGAAGTCCTGAGCGCGGCCGAGCGCATCGCCGCCGCGCTCCCCAGGAAAGGCTGACATGCCCCTCCCGATCCGCATCGCCATCCAGCGCCTGCCGCATGGCGAAGACCTGCCCCTTCCGGCCTATGCAACGCATGGCGCCACGGGGATGGACGTGGTCGCGGCGGAGGATCTCATCCTCGCGCCGGGTGCCCGCCACTCTCCGACACAGTAGGGACGAAGGGGTGCGGAATACGAAAACAGAGGCTAAGCCAGCCCGGCGCCTGAGCGTTGTCATGCCGGTGCGAAATGCCCTTCCCTATCTCGATGCGAGTATCACCAGCATCCTCGAACAATCCTTTGCCGATTTCGAGTTCGTCATAGGCGATGACGGTTCGAGCGACGGATCGCGCGAGCGGTTGATCGACTGGTCGAAAAGGGACGAGAGGATCCGGCTCTTTCTGGGTGAGGGAAGCGGGCTGGGGCCCGCCGGGAGTTCGAACTGGGTCGCGGCCCTCGCAACATCCCCGCTTGTCGCGCGCATGGACGCCGACGATCTGTCCGGGCGCTATCGGCTCGAAGCCGAGGTGGCAGCGCTGGATGCCCACGCCGACGCGGTTTTGGTGGGGAGCGTGTATGAGTGCATCGACCTCGCGGGAAACGTTGTTCGACCGGTGGTGCGCCATTGCCTGCACGATCCCTACTCCGCCAGGCACCCATTTCCCCACGGTTCGGTGATGTATCGCCGTGAGGCGTTCGAGGCAGCCGGTGGATATCGCGCGGGTTGCGATTTCTGGGAAGATATGGAGCTCTACTGGCGCATGGCCGAGCGCGGACGCTTGCTGGTTTTGCCCGAAGTCCATTATTCCTATCGCTTCAATTCTGGCCATTCGCGGCTGACCGCGCAGAGGCGAAGGGTGGAAGTCGCCATCGACCTGGCACTGCGGTGCTCCGCCGCAAGACGCAACGGTGAGGATTATGAGCCGTTGCTGGCCGAGGCGCTTCCGGAAAAAGGCAGCTCAGTCCGAGCGCGTTCCGCGCGATCGGGCAATTGGAGCTTTGGTCGGGCGCGCGGCCGCAGATCATTTCCAGGCTGGTGATGCGTGGAAAGCTGCGGTTCAATCGGGAGACGATCAGCGCAATGGCCTGGGCCATATGGGCACTTGTTTCGCCGGGCTCGCTGCGGACAATAGCGAAGTGGATTGCCCGTTACCGCGAAAGTCACGTCGCCGTACCTTCAAACCAGCCGATCGAATGGCGCCCGATGCCGCGGCCGGAGTGATGCAGTTCGGACTGATCGACGCCGAATCGACGAACCTCGGCGACGAGATCCAGGCGATCGCGGCGCGTCAATTTTTGCCGCGCGTCGACCGGCGTCTGCCGCGCGAAGCGCTAGATCGGGAGCCCGGCGACACTTCGCCGGTCATGACGATCATGAACGGATGGTACATGGCCAATCCGAAAGCATGGCCCCCGCATCCGAAGATCCTTCCCCTGCTCGTTTCCGTCCACCTCACACAGCACCGTGCATCGCGGAAGCGGTTCTGGATCGCCCCTGCGTCGAGGCGGATGTTGACGACAGCGGGGGTGGAATGGCTCAAGGCGCATGGCCCCGTCGGCGCGCGCGATCACGCGACCCGGCGCTTGCTCGAATCGCACGGGATCGAAAGCCATTATTCCGGCTGCCTGACCCTGACTTTGCCGGCGCGTCTTGATGTGCAGATGCACGGCCGGGTCGTGGCATGCGATCTTCCACCCGCACTGGTCGGCGAACTCGCTCGCAGGACAAATCGTCCGCCGCTGGTCGTCAGCCATACCGATACGACGACCTCGGGCTTTGCCGCGCGCCTGGATCGGGCGGACGCGTTGCTCGACCTATATGCGGGTGCGCGGGCTGTCGTGACGAGCCGGCTCCACTGCGCGCTACCCTGCCTGGCTCTGGGCACGCCGGTATTGTTCGTGCCGGCGCATCGGGATCGCTATCGCCTGCAACCTGCTCTGGAACTGGCGGCGTCGACCAGCCAGCGCGCGTTCCTGAAGGGTGGAGGTTTCGATCCGGAAATGCCGCCCCCAAATCCCGACGATTTCGCGTCGCTAGCGGAGGCGCTGCGGCGGCGGGTCCGCGACTTCGTCCTGCTCGCAGGCAGAGCCCAGTAGCCGGTAGAGCAAGGTCAACGCGATCAGATACGCAATTGCGCCGGCACCGGCCGCCAGCAGATACCCGAACAGGCTCGTTTCCGCTGCGAAGCGCAGTAGGGCGGCAAGCGGGATACATGCCGCTGCGCTGATCATGGCGTCCTTCACCGGAAACGGAATCCGATGATGCCGCCGGCCGAAATATGCTGACAGGCACAACGCGAAGGCATAGGCCGCGACCGTCGTCCATGCGGCTGCAATCATACCGAAGACCGGCAACAGCAACAGGTTGGCGACGACGTTGAGGATGGCCGCGGGTGCCAGCACGGCAATCATGCCGCCGGTTCGGCTGGCCAGCTGAAAGGCGAGCCCGAAATGCAGGCTAAGAAGCGCGCCGAGCAGCGATCCGATCGCCACCCACGGCACCACGGCCTCCGCCTCGGCGGCAAGTCCGCCGCCGGCGAAAAGCGCGACCAGAGGCGCGGGCGAACAGACAAGCAGCGTGGTGATCGGCAGGCCGATCGACATCAGCCATCGGGCGGACTGGTTTAGAAGCCCCTGAATCTGAAGAGGCGTGCCGCTTTCAAAGGCTGCGAAGATCGTGGGTTTCATCGCGAAAGTCACCGGCACCAGGGCGAGCATGATCGCGCGATCAGCGATCGCATAGCCGACACCATAGGCGCCCGCAGAGGGCGCCCCTACGAGCGCGGCAACCAGCAAACGGTCCGATACTGCCATGACGCTGGTCAGGAACCCGACCATCGTCAGAGGTGCGCCGTAGCGCCACAGCGCGCCCAGCAGAGATCCGGCCCCGAAGACCGATGTGAACGGCCGTCGCACCAGATCGGACGACAATGAAATGGCGATCAGTCCGCCGATGGCACCCGCGGTGACGACCAGGGCGGGTTCCGCTCCCAGCGTCAACAATGCCAGGATCGACAAGCCGAAGCCGCCGAGACTCTGCACTATGTCGACCGCGACGAAGCGCCACGTTTGATTATGGACCCTGAGCCACGATCTCGCGATGGCGATCCAGCCGCTTATCAACAGTGCCGGAAGGCCGACGACCCACAAAGCTCGCGGCAGGAACTGGTTGTCGAGCAACGCGAGGGTCAGCCAGGCTGCCGATATTCCGATCCCCGCAAGCACAAACCCGACCTTGGCGGCGGAGGCGAGGTCCGCCCTGGCGTGATCGTCCCGACATTTGGAGTAGGAACGCAGCACGCCGTTTTGCAGCCACAGGAATCCCGCGCTCTGCAACAGCCCGACAAGTGCGAGCAACGCGACGTAATTCCCGAATTGCGCGGGTGCGAGGAGGCGCGTGAACGCGGCAAGCGACGCCAGTCCGACCACCGCGGACACCAGGCTGGACGCTGCGAACGGCGCGACCTTCGCCAGATAGGCGCGCTCACGGTGTGGAAGCAGTCTCCACCGCGTCAGGGCGTTGCTCCACGCAAGCCGTGTACCGCGCTTCGGAGCCGCGACAACAAGGCCGCAGACGTGGACCGGGGCGCACGCTTCCACAGGTCCATGGAACTGGACACGGTCACCTGGACGAAATTGCGGGGCGCTTTCTGCGCGACAATCATCGGCACCGAATGAAAGGACGTGGGAGTGCAGGGGAACATCACCATGCGATTGTGCCGCGGGACGATCGTCGTCACGGCGGTGCCGTCCGCTTCGTGGAGCACCAGCTCGCCGCCCTCCAGGCCGGATTCTTCGGCGTCGCACATGTAGATCAGCATCGATATTGCACGGCGCCGGTGGTCGAGGTGCGGCGCTCGGCGATAGCCGAGCCGCCCCTGCATGATGTCCACTCGGACCCACAGCGCGTCGGCCGCGAGCTCATTGTCGCCAAGCGTGTCGCGCTCTTTCTCCGCGCGACTTTCCAAATAAGGTACATAGCGCGCGTTCGAAAGATCGACCGTGCTTTCCTGTGCGAACGTTTCCGGGAACTGGGCGATTGCGGAGGCGATAAAGGCTTGGTCGTGAAACCGGTCGAACAGCGCACGCCAAGCGGTATTCGAGGCGATCAGCGCGTCATAGTCCGCGTCCCCCAGAACATCGTATAGCCGGTCGGCCCGGTATTGGGTCCGCACTGGGGGAAGGAATCGGTCAGCGCCCCATAGAGCTCCGAGTCGAGATAATCGTCGACGAGTATGTGCGGGAAGGGATCGTCCGCCACTGCATAGGTTTCGATCGTGCTCACGGCGACTCCTGGCCTCGCATCCAGACGCTGCACAGCGTGCGAGCGATTGTGCCTCTGTAGCCGCGTTCTCGAAAAAATCGAACTCCCCGACAATCGCAGCTTCGGCGTCTTCGCCGGAATGGTTTGCGCCATTGCCGCCGCTTATTGTCTTCATCGCGGCGCATGACCAACGCGACCGGGGTGATCAGCCAGTCAGTAGGGGTGGCAGGTTGCGAGGTTCCTCGTCACACGATAGCGCGAGCGACGATGCACCTATGAGGAGCCGATGTGAGCCAACCAATGATCGAATTGCGGGTACTCGATGAGCGGATCCACGATTGGGGCCTGCCGCGCTACCATACGGAAATGTCGGCCGGCATCGATCTGTATGCCTGTATCAGCGAACCGATGCAGATCGAACCGCAGGCGCCAGCCGTCCTCATTCCATCCGGCATCGCCCTGCTGATGAACGACCCGCACATGGTAGGGTTTCTTCTGGCGCGCTCGGGCCTGGGGCACAAGAAAGGTCTGATTCTCGGGCAGTCGGTCGGCACGATCGATGCCGATTATACCAATGAGATTTTCATCAGCGCCTGGTTGAGGAATCCTCCGGGCAGCGATCCTCTGGTCATCAATCCCGGAGATCGCATCGCCCAGCTCGTCTTCGTGCCGATTCTTCGTCCGACCTTCGAGATCGTATCCGAGTTTTCCTCGGTCACCGGTCGTGGCCTGGGGGATCTGGGTCGACCGGCCTCTGAATCCTTTTGTCGCAGACGGCTTCCCGCCGCCCTCTCCGGCGGTTGCGATCGAGAGTTTGAAGACGACCTTGGACTCCTCGCCCGCCCGAAATGGGTGTAGCAAAGAGCGGGTGCGGGAGAGGAAACGCCCAACGCTGTCCAACGAGGAGAATCTCTGATTCACACTGTCGAAACCCGCATGACGACAGGCATTTTCTGTCGAGTGAAAGTAATCCTCGACGAGACGCTGCGAGGAGCCGGCGGCTTCGGCTCTACCGGGCGGTGATCGCGCTCGCCCTCGCGGCGGCGCTGCAGACGACCGCGATCGACTGGAAGGGGCTCGCTCCGCTGCCCTGGCGGACGCCGCCGGTCCTCACCGCCGAGATGCAGGCCTTCGTCCGGCGTGAGGCCGTTTCGCGCAATTGCCCGTTGCCCGGGCCGGGCACGATCACGGTCGAGGTCGCGGTGCTGGTCGACGATTCCAGCGGCATCCGCACCGCCGTGCCGCGCGCCATCCGCTGCCCCACGGTCGAGCAATATGCCGCGGCATTGGTCGCCGGCTTCGCACGCGGCAATCTGCTGCCACGCACCGGTGCCGCCGCCGAGCAATGGTATCGCGCCAGCCTGACCTTTACATGGAAGCCATGAGCCTCAGCGACGCCCAGCTCGATCGTTATGCCCGCCATATCGTGCTGCGCGAAGTGGGCGGCGCGGGGCAGATGCGGCTGCTCGCCAGCCATGTCCTGCTGATCGGCGCCGGGGGTATCGGCTCGCCGGCGATCCAGTATCTCGCGGCGGCGGGGGTCGGCCGGATCAGCGTGATCGACGACGACACGGTCGCGCTTTCCAACCTCCAGCGCCAGACGCTCTACGGCACCGACCAGGTCGGCACGCGCAAGGTCGTTGCCGCGAGGAGGCCGTCGCCCGGCTGAACCCGGATGTCCGCTTCGACGCCATCGAGACCCGGATCACCGCCGCCAACGCCGCGGCGTTGCTCCGCGAACATGCACCCGACGCGATCCTCGACGGCTCGGACAATTTCGCCACTCGGCTCGCGGTCGCCGACGCCGCGCTCGCCGCGCGCATCCCGCTGGTCTCGGCGGCGGTGGCCGAATTCGAAGGCCAGTTGGGCACCTTCCGCGGCTGGGAGCCCGGCAAGCCGTGCTACCGCTGCTTCGTCGGCGGCGATCCCGAGCGGCCCGAGGCGACCTGCGCCGAACAGGGCGTGCTCGGCGCGCTCACCGGCGTGATGGGTAGCCTCGCCGCACTGGAAGCGATCCGCGCCTGCGTGCCCTTCGGCGAGGACAGCGCCGGCAAGCTATTGCTGATCGACGCGCTGTCGCTGCGCTTCCGCAGCCTGGCGCTTCCCAAGGATCCGGGCTGCCCGGCCTGCGCCGGCACTCAGACCGGATCGAACTCCAGCGGCACCATCGCCCATCCGTCGAACGCATAGGCCTTCGGGTCGGTCGCCGCTTCCCGCGACGGACCGACTTCCTGCTCTGCCGTGCGCTGGTCAGCGTCGGCATCCTCTTCCCTTTTCGGTTCTTTCACGACCTTAACTCCCTGAGTCGCAGGGCTATCTTACTCCAGGCTTCACCATGTTGGGAGTCCGGGCCGCCGCACCATGCTTGACACGTCCTTGCTGAGCCGCTGGTAACCTTTGAACGTTAGCCGGGGCCGAAACGGTTCGACTCAGCAGGCAGGAACATATGACGGGCAACGGCAAACGGGTTCTGGTCACAGGCTCGGCGGGATTCATCGGCTTCCACACCTGCAGCAAGTTGCTCCAGCAGGGCGCCACGGTGCTCGGCGTCGACAATTTCTCGGCTTATTACGACGTAGCGCTCAAGGAAGCCCGCACCGACATCCTCGGCAATCACTCGGCATTCTCCATCGCCCGCGTCTCGATCGAGGACAATGACGCGTTCGGCGCGGCCTGGACCGCGTTCAAGCCGGACACGGTGATCCACCTCGCCGCGCAGGCGGGCGTCCGCTATTCGATCGACGAGCCGCGCAGCTATATCGGCGCCAACATCATCGGCACGCACAATGTGCTCGAGTTCGCGCGACACCATCCGGTCAAGCACCTGCTCGCCGCCTCGACCAGCTCGGTCTATGGTGCCAATACCCAGATGCCGTTCGAGGAGACCCAGCGCACCCAGACGCCGCTCAGCCTCTATGCAGCCACCAAAGGCGCGACCGAGCTGATGGGCCACAGCTACAGTCACCTCTTCGGCACCCCGATGACCTTTTTCCGCTTCTTCACGGTCTATGGCCCGTGGGGCCGGCCCGACATGGCGCTGTTCAAGTTCACCAGGGCGATCCTCGCGGGCGAGCCGATCGACGTGTACAACAACGGCAACATGGTGCGTGACTTCACGTACATCGACGATCTCGCCGAATCGATCGTCAAGCTCACCGACGCGGTGCCTGGCCGCGAGCCGGTCGAGGGCGACAGCCTCTCCCCGTAGCGCCGTTCCGCACGGTCAATATCGGCAACGGCCAGCCGACCCCGCTGATGGACTATATCGGCGCGCTCGAGGCGGCGTTGGGCCGCGAGGCGATCAAGAACTTCCTGCCGATGCAGCAAGGCGACGTTCCCGCCACCGAAGCCTCTTCGGCACTGCTCAAGCGCCTGACCGGCTATGCGCCGTCGACTCCGCCCGCAACCGGCGTGGCGCGCTTCGTCGATTGGTATCTGGAACATTATCGATCTTGAAACCCCTGCCGGGCGATAGCGAGCCTTGAAGGCTCCACTTCATTGACGGGGATCACATGAGTATCGAATGGCCGGCGCACGGGCTTAAGCTTCAGGCGCGTATCGAAGGCGGCACGGCGAAGATCGGCGTGATCGGCATGGGCTATGTCGGCCTGCCGCTCGCGGTTGCATTCTGCGAGGCGAATTGCCCGGTGCTCGCCTTCGACCTCGACGATGCGAAGATCGAAGCGCTCAAGGCCGGCCAGAGCTATATCAAGCATATCGAAGGCGCCCGTATCGCGCCTCAGGTCGAAGCGGGCCGGCTCGACGCCACTGCCGATCTCGACCGGCTCGGTGAGGCCGACGTCCTGTTGATCTGCGTCCCCACCCCGCTGTCGCGCCATCTCGAGCCCGACCTCAAATATGTCGAGGCGACCACCGCGGCGATCGCGAAGACGCTGCGCAAGGGCCAGCTCGTCATCCTCGAATCGACCACTTATCCCGGCACCACGCGCGAAGTGATGCAGCCGATCCTCGAGGCCGGCGGGCTGATCGCCGGCAAGGACTTCTTCCTCGCTTACTCGCCCGAACGCGAGGACCCCGGCAACCCGACCTATTCGACCACGCAGATTCCCAAGGTGGTCGGCGCCGACGATCAGGTCTCGGCCGATCTCGCGCTCGCGCTCTACAAGCACGTCGTCCCGAAGACGATCGCCGTCTCGTCAGCCGCGACCGCGGAAGCCGTAAAGATCACCGAGAACGTGTTCCGCGCCGTCAACATCGCTTTGGTCAACGAGCTCAAGCTGATCTTCACCGCGATGGACATCGACGTCTGGGAAGTGATCGACGCCGCCAAGACCAAGCCGTTCGGCTTCATGCCCTTCTATCCGGGCCCGGGGCTCGGCGGACACTGTATCCCGATCGACCCCTTCTACCTCACGTGGAAAGCGCGCGAGTTCAACCAGCACACCAAGTTCATCGAGCTCGCCGGCCAGATCAATGCCGACATGCCGCAGCATGTCGTGCGCGTGATGGCCGACACGCTCGACGCGCGCTTCGGCCGCGGCCTGCGCGGTGCGCGCATCCTCATGATGGGCGTCGCCTACAAGAAGAATGTCGACGACATCCGCGAGAGCCCGTCGCTCCGCCTGATGGAGATGATCGAGGCACGTGGCGCCAACGCCGACTTCCACGATCCCCATGTCGCCCAGATCAACGGCACCCGCGAGCACCCGACGCTCAACTATCGCCACGGCGTGGCATGGGATATTGCCGAGATCGCGAAGTATGACGCCGTCCTGATCGCCACCGATCACGACGCAGTGGACTATGCCGCTTTGGTCGAAGCCGCTCCGCTGGTGATCGATACGCGCAACGCATGCGGGAAAGCGGGTATCGTCAGCGACAAGGTGGTGCGCGCCTAGGCGTGGCGGCTTGGGATCGCCTGTCACCTCACAACAGACATTCTCTCCGCCGCCGAGAATGGCGGCAGGCGCCCCATTGCAGACATCAAGGATCGGCGCACACGAAAGGCTGAATCTGGACCGCAAGCGGAATGGCGGCTTTCAAGACAGTCGACAGCGAAGGCGGACATTGCACCGCGCCTGCTTAAACACTCCCAAGCGACGCCCTTAACGACCTGGGTGATGCATGGGTCGTCGCCCAACTCCCGCGTCATCCCGACCTGTGCGAGACGGACCTAGATGCGTCCGGCCTTCATCTCCTCGACGGCCCTGTTAGCTGCTCGCGCGGTCAGCGCCATGAAGGTCAACGAGGGATTGACGCACGAGACCGAAGCCATCTGCGCGCCATCGGTCACGAACAGGTTGGGAGCGTCGTGCGCCTGACTCCATTTGTTGAGCACGGATCTGCGCGGGTCGTCGCCCATGCGTGCACCCCCATTTCGTGGATCGCCTGGCCGGGAATATGCTCCTCGGCGTGGCTCCCGACGTTAAGCAGGCCCGCCTTGGTCAGCATCGCTTCGCCCTGGGTCCGGGCATCGGCCATCATCTTAAGTTCGTTGTCGCGGAACGTGACGTTGAACTGCATCTGCGGAGTGCCGAAACGGTCGACCTTGGATGCGTGCAACGCGACGTGGTTGTCGGCATAGGGCAGGCATTCCCCGAACGTCGTCATTCCGAAACGCCACGGACCATATTCGCGCATGCTGTGCTTCATCGCCGCGCCGAACCCTACCGGACTGCGCGGGCTGCGGCTGGCGCTGCCCTGATAGCCGTAGCCGCGGCGGAAGCCGACATCCTCGTTGGGGTCGTTGTTGCGGAAGCGCGGGATGTAGACCCCGCCCGGCCTGCGGCCATATTCCGTGAATTCGGTCAGACCTGGAATCTCGCCCCCGATGTGCACGCGGACGATATGGTCCATCACGTAGCGACCAAGCGTTCCGCTCGTGTCGAAATGGCTCCTGGCCGACCCCTCGGGACGGGAATTGAGCAGGATCTGATTGGATGCCATCGCGGAGGCGCACAGAAAGACGATGCGCGCCGGGATGATTTCCGCCTGTTTGGTCTCCGTGTCGATAACCCGGACGCCGGTGACGCGCTTGGTCCTGGGGTCATATTCGAGATTGCTGACGACAGCATTGGGACGCAACGTCAGACGGCCCGTCTTGCGGGCGGCGGGAAGGGTCACGGCCTGCGTTGAGAAATACGCGCCGAATGAACAGCCGCGGTCGCACTGCGCACGGAACTGGCACTTTGTCCGTCCCTGCTCCGGCTTGTCTTCGGTCATGTTCGACAGGCGCGCATTGATGAGCTTGCGGCCCGGAAATTCCGTTTCAAGCCGCTGCTTCACCCATTTCTCGGCGATATTCATCGGCATCGCGGGCTGGAATTTGCTGTCCGGCAGGTAAGGCAGATTCTCCTTCGAGCCCGAGACGCCGATATAGTCCTCGACATAATCGTACCAGGGGGCGAGGTCCTCATACCCGATGGGCCAGACACCATCCACGCCTTCGCGTTTGTTGGCAGCGAAATCGTCGGGGCTCCAACGGAACGACCAGCGGCCCCAGATCAGTGATTTTCCACCGACCGCGGCAGGCCGGATCCAGTGGAATTTGTCCCCGTCCTCGAGGGCATAGGGGTTGAGGCGGTCGTTGTTGTAATATTTCTGCTGGCTCGGCGAGACCCAGCCGTACTTGCTGATGAAATAATCGCTTTCCAGAATGGGCTTGGGCATGATGTTGCGCGACGGAATTTCGTACGGCGGCAAACTTTCGAAATCATATTCACCGTGCTCGACCATGATGCCGCGATCGAGCATCAGGACGCGCAGCCCTTTCTCCGTGAGTTCCTTGGCGGCCCAGCCGCCGCTGACGCCGGAGCCGATCACGATCGCGTCGAACTTGTTGGTGGCCGTCATGGCAGGTCTTTCGTTCTGAGATTTTGGCGTTGCGCGCGCAGTCAGGCAGCCCAGATCTTGTCGACTTTCGCGACCGGATAGGCGCCGTCATAGGATCCCGGGACCGGGAGAAATTCTCGCTCCGCCGTGATCCCGACCTCCGACGTGTAATATCCGGTGACGACGAGTTGCCGGAACGCGTCGAAAAACCCTCGACGCCCGGCAGCGCCCGGTTCATTGCGAGGGTAAGCAGGGCATCTTGTTGAACGGCTGAAGCGTGGGCGGCGCCAACACCGTAATCGAGCCGGCTGCGCGCATCGATCGCTGCAAGCCCGGCGGCGATCGGAGCGACGTCGCCCGGAAGCCCCCATTCACCAAGCAATTGTTCAATAAATGCGGGCACCCCGGCAGCGATTGCGCCAGGCGTATCCGTGGTCGGAACGACCCGCTCGCCAAGCGCGGATACGATCGCTTTTTGGGCGGATGTGAACACCGGTGCGCCGACCGCTCCCTGAAGCGGCTGGGTTGCCGTCGCGGCACGGACGATCGGCGCGAACAGGGCTGTTCCGAACATCGCGCCAAGCGACGCAAGCGTGGTTCTGCGGTCGATCAATTTCCCTCCCCGGCGAGCGCGCATGAATCTCCCGCGCCGCCATCCTTCAATCACTTGTGACGATGTGACTGTATCTCCTGCAAATTGGCGCGGATCATGACGCCGGAGCAAGCTTATTGTCCGACAAAAGTTACGAGCCGGTCGATTTTGCGAACGGACCGGTCGATCTTGCGACCAGGCTTCGATACGCGCCGCCTCGCCAGCCGGTCCCGGGGAGGATCGTGGTCAACTGACCGAACAGCGGCTTTCGGGCATTGTCATGGGCTCTCGTACGACTGACTCTGGACGCAAAGCTGACCTGACCGCTTGATCCAGGCAACGTCCGCAAACCACCCATTTGCAGACATGCTTGCAATGTAGGATTTCGCCTGACAGCCTCATCTGGCTCTTTGACATCGTAATGCCCCCTCTCATCGTGCTCGTGCGAAAGCAGGAGTATAGCGCTGCCTGCTCCACACCCTCCTGATTGCCTGCGCAGGAACAGGCCAGAACGATGCAGGCAGTGTGACCCTAGTGTGACCTTTCGCGGCTAACCCCGTCGCCAACGCGCGTGGCGCGTAGCTGTAGCCTGAGCGACGCGTGACAGGCGCCTAGCTGTAGCGCAGGTGGCGCGAAGGTGGCGCGCCGAGTCAAGCGCGTCCGACAGACATTCTTGTTAAATCAACATGTTATCAAGTTTACCCGCTCCCGGAAAACCCGCCAGCGAGTCAAGCTGGCCCGCGCTCCGGAATCAGCCCGGTGTCTCGATCAGTTCCACGATCTCGAAATCATAATCCTGCCAGCCGCGCTGCTTCGCGGCGTCGGCAGTCGCGGCCTTCTTGCCGGTCGCTTCGCGCAGCGACTTGGCGTGGCCCCAGAATACTTCCGTCTTGCCGCCGCCCAGATGCGCGACGATCCGCCAGTAATGCGTGAACGGCACCGATGTCGGGCCGATCGTCTTGACATAGCCGTCCGGCAGCGTGGCCGTGAGATAGCGCTTCTTCTTCGCCATGCCTGCGCCGATAGCCGATCGCGCCGCACCTGTGGAAGCCGCGCCTGCCTGTTCCCATATGGGCGACGAAACGGAGATCCGCATGACCCAGTATCGCAAGACCGACGAGGCCCTCGCCGCCCTCTCTCCCGAAGAATTCTTCGTGACGCAGAAAAGCGGCACCGAACGTCCCGGCACCGGCAAATATCTGAACAACAAGGAGCCGGGCATCTATGTCGACATAGTCTCCGGCGAGCCGCTGTTCGCTTCCTCCGACAAATACGAGATCAGGCTGCGGCTGGCCGAGCTTCACCAAGCCGATCGAGCCCGCCAACGTCGCCGAGCTGCGCGACGCCACGCATGGCATGGTCCGCACCGAAGTCCGCTCGGCGAACGGCGACAGCCATCTCGGCCATGTGTTCGACGATGGCCCGCCCGATCGCGGCGGCCTGCGCTATTGCATCAATTCGGCCTCGCTGCGCTTCGTGCCGCGCGATCGGATGGAAGCGGAAGGCTATGGCGCATATCTCGATCAGGTCGAGCAGCCGGCCTGATCCGGGCCGGGGCGTTCAGGTCCGGCTGGCGATGAACGCCCGAATCGCCGGGGCGAGATCGTCCCGCTCCAGCGCGACGGCGATATTGGCCTGGATGAAGCCGGCCTTGTCGCCGCAGTCATAACGCGTGCCGGCGAAGGTCAGGCCGTGGAAAGGCTGGCCGCCGATCATCCGGGCCATTGCGTCGGTCAGCTGGATCTCGCCGCCGGCGCCGGCCTCCTGCCCTTCGAGCACGCGCATCACCTCGGGCTGGAGGATGTAGCGGCCGATCACCGAGAGGTTGGACGGCGCGGTGCCCGGGGCCGGCTTCTCGACCAGCCCCTTGACCTCAGTGAGCGATCCGTCGCGGCTGCCCGGAGTGATGATACCATAACGATGGGTCTGGTCGTCGGGGACCTCCTCGGCGCAGATCAGATTGCCGCCGACCTTGTTGTACGCCTCGACCATCTGCCTGAGGCAGCCCGGCTTGCCGACCATGAAGTCGTCAGCGAGCAGCACCGCGAAGGGCTCGTCGCCGACGATGTCGCGCGCGCACCACACTGCGTGGCCCAGCCCCATCGGCTCCTGCTGGCGGACATAGGCGACCGCGCCGGGCCGCAGCCGCGTCGCGTCGAGAACATCGAGCGACTTGCCGCGCGACGACATCGTCGTCTCGAGCTCGTAGGCGATGTCGAAATGGTCCTCGATCGCGCTCTTGCCGCGCCCGGTGACGAAGATCATCTGCTCGATCCCGGCCTCCAGCGCTTCGTCGACCGCGTACTGGATCAGCGGCCGATCGACGACCGGGAGCATCTCCTTGGGCATCGCCTTGGTAGCGGGCAGGAAGCGGGTGCCAAGGCCCCCACGGGAAATACGGCCTTGCGCAGGGGCTTGATCATTCGGGCTCTCCTTGGCGGCGCCTTGCCCGTTCCCAAAGCGCCGATCAAGCGGATGCCGCCGGGCTTATATCGGTCTTAAGCCTCGCGCGCTAAGCAGGCGCCATGTCTGCACCCAAGGTCCTCGTCGTGTTCGGCACGCGCCCCGAAGCGATTAAGCTCTTCCCCGTCGTCCAGGCGCTTCAGGCACAGGGCGGGCTCACCGTCCGCACCTGCGTCACCGCGCAGCATCGCGGCCTGCTCGATCAGGTGCTCACGATCGCCGGAATCGTGCCCGATGTGGATCTCGACGTGATGACGCCGGGCCAGTCGCTCGACGAACTCACTGCACGCCTGCTCACCGGCCTGGGCAGGGTATTCGATGCCGAAAAGCCCGATCGCGTGCTCGTCCAGGGGATACCGCCACGGCGATGGTCGGTGCGCTCGCCGCATATTATCGCAAGATCCCGGTCGGCCATGTCGAGGCCGGGCTACGCTCGGGCGACATCTACCAGCCCTGGCCCGAAGAAGTGAACCGCCGCATCGTCGCCCCGATCGCCGACCAGCATTTCGCCCCCACCGAAACCGCCGCCGAGGCACTGCGCCGCGAGAATGTGGATCCGTCGACGATCCATGTCACCGGCAACACGGTGATCGACGCGCTCCACACCACTCGCGCCCGGATCGCCGCCGATCCGTCGCTCGCCGCCGGGCTCGACGAAATCGCCGAACGCTTCGCCGGCAAGCGCCTCGTCCTCGTCACCACGCATCGCCGCGAGAATTTCGGTGACGGCATGGCGGGGATCGCCGATGCGATTTCCCGCATCGCCGCGCGGCCCGACACTGCCGTGCTCTTTCCGATGCATCCCAATCCCAACGTCGTCTCGGTGATGGACCGGGTGCTGGGGGATCGGCCCAATATCTGCCGCATCGATCCACTGGATTACCCGCACTTCATCCGCGCCTTGGGGATGGCCGAGATCGTGCTCAGCGATTCGGGCGGGGTGCAGGAAGAGGCGCCCGCGCTCGGCAAGCCGGTGCTGGTGATGCGCGAGACCACCGAGCGGCCCGAAGGCATCGCCGCCGGCACCGCGAAGCTGGTCGGCACCGATCCCGACCGGATCGTTTCCGAAATCTCAACCCTCCTCGACGTACCCCATGCCTATTCTGCCATGGCACGCGCCCACAATCCGTTCGGCGACGGCCATGCTGCAGAGCGGATTGCGGGGATCGTCGCACATGGTTTCGGATTCTGAGCTCAAGGTCGCCGTCCTCGGCCTGGGCTATATCGGCCTCCCCACTGCCGCAGTGATCGCGCGCACCGGCGCGAAAGTGCTCGGCGTCGATGTTCACGAGTCGGTGGTCGACACCGTCAATTCGGGCAAGGTCCATATCGAGGAGATCGATCTCGACGGCCTCGTCTCCGGCGTGGTGGCGCGCGGCAATTTGCGCGCCTCGCTCCAGATCGAGCCTTCCGACGTCTTCGTCATCGCCGTGCCCACGCCGTTCGGCGAGAACCATGCGCCCGATATCGGCTATGTTCTCAAGGCCGCGACCACGATCGCGATCGTGCTCAAGGCCGGCGACGTCGTCATCCTCGAATCGACCTCGCCGGTCGGCACCACCGAAAAGGTCACCGAGCTGCTCGCGCAGCTGCGGCCCGATCTCAAGATCCCCAGCCATTGTGTTGGCAGCGCCGACGTAGCGATCGCTTATTGCCCCGAGCGCGTGCTGCCCGGCCGTATCCTCGTCGAACTGATCGACAATGATCGCGTCATCGGCGGCGTCACGCCGCGCTGCGCCCGCAAGGCGCTGCAATTCTATCGCCGCTTCGTCCGCGGTGCCTGCGTCACCACCACTGCCAAGGCAGCGGAGATGACCAAGCTCGCCGAGAATGCGTTCCGCGACGTCAACATCGCCTTCGCCAACGAATTGTCGCTCGTCGCCGATCAGATGGGCGTCGACGTGTGGGAAGTCATTCGCCTCGCCAACCGGCATCCCCGCGTGAACATCCTGTCGCCGGGCCCGGGCGTCGGCGGGCACTGCATCGCAGTGGATCCCTGGTTCCTGGTGAGCGCCGCGCCCGAGCGCACCCCGCTGATCCGCACTGCCCGGGAAGTGAATGACGGCAAGATCGAACACGTCATCGCCCAGGCAACTGCGATGATCGAGGCCAACCCGGCGATGCGCGTCGCCTGCCTCGGCCTCGCCTTCAAGGCCAATATCGACGACTTCCGCGAGAGCCCGGCGCTCAAGGTGGCAGTCGAGATCGCCCGCCGCTTCGGCGAGCGCGTCGCGATCGTCGAGCCTTATGCCGCCGCCCTCCCGGCCGCCTTCGACGGCACCGGGGCGGTTTTGACCGACATCGACGCCGCGATCGAGACCTGCGGCGCGTTCATCGTGCTGGTCGATCACGACGTGTTCCGCTCGATCCCGCTCGACGAGCGCGTCGACAAGCAGGTCTACGACACCCGCGGCATCTGGCCGGACCAACCGCATGCGACGTGGAACGAGCCGCTCCGACTGGTCAGCTGATGCCGTTATTTCTTGCGGATCAACAGCGACTGCCAGTCGCCGCTTAGCGGCTGGCTACGCTCCGCGATCAGGCTCGGGATCATCGGCCGGGCCGAAATAGTCTCGAGCTTCGCGATCTCCGCCTCGAGCGTCGCGACGCGATCGCGCCAATGCGGATGCGAACGGCTGCGGAAGATCCCGCCTGCCTTGCTCGGCCCGAAGCGCTTCCAGAAGTCGATCGACGCATGCGGCGAATAGCCGGCATTGGCGAGCAGATAGACCGACAGCAGATCGGCCTGGAGCTCGGTCTGGCGGAAATACTTCACATTGGCGCCGAACCCGGAGAGCATCCCGAAATCGACGCCCCGCGCCTCCAGCCGGTCGCGGTGGTGCAATATGTTATGCGAGAATTCGTGAGCGACCGCGGCGGCCACCTGGTCCGGCGTATATTCTTCGAGGAATTGCGAGCTGATCTGCACCATCGTCCCGTCGGCCGAGGCGTTGTAGCTGCTGCCAAGGAGCAGCTCGAAACGGGTTCGGCATGCCGGCACCGGCTGGATCGTGACCTTGACCGGCACGCCTGCCCGAATCGCCTCCACTTCGACGGGCGCATCGGGCGCCAAGGCAGCTATTGCCAGCTGCGTGGCGACGAGCCGTTGAGTCGTTGCGGGCTTCCCCGGCAGTGCGGCGATGTCAACCGAACCCACACGCACGAGCGAATCATCCCGGCGGAGACCGGCACGTTCCGCCGGGCTGCCGGCGATGACCCCTTCGACCGCGACCGGCGTGGCGAATCCAAAATGCGCCTGCGCCGCAGTGCGGGAGGCCGAATCGAATTGGTCGGGCGTGTGCAGCTGCAGCCCAATGCCGGGCTCGAGGCGATCGCACAGCGGGGCATTGGATACCGCCAGCCGCCAGCCGATTGTCGCCAGCGTGAGGTCCGCCTCCCTGACCGCCTCGAAGGTTTCCCGATTCTGCCCCACGTCCGCCTCCGCGGGAACGGATCCGAGAACTAGAAAGAGGTAGCAGGCCGTCGAAAAAAGATTCCGGGCGAGGCGGCCGAACATGCGGTCAAGCAAGTGAAACATGGCTCCTTTAGCCATGTCCAGGCTGCAATCACAATGCGTTACGCCTGCGTCACGGCGGCGCGATTCCCCAGAAACCCGTGGTAACCTGCAGTATTCGCCTCGAAATCGGCGGTGCGATTGAATCACTTTCCGTTAACCCCCTTGGCACTAATGCTGCATCGCGTTATAGAAATGCGCGCGCTCGCAGCACGGGTCTACGTTGTGAGCAAAGAGTTCGGGTCAACCGGACCAGTGTTGCGTTCAGGCAACGGCAGAGCTAGTTTGTCGTGGGCTTGTTTTTGAGGTGTTGCCGTCGGTGTGCTCCTATGTCATAGGACTGCCCGACGAGAGCACCGGAGCTCGAAGAGGAGTAGAATGATGTTGTCAAAGCTTCTTACGGCGGCTGCGGTCGTTACCATGGCTGCCACCCCAGTTGTGGCGGCTCCGGCCTCCAAGCTGTCGCTTTCGCGCGCCTCGACGGCGAGCGAGAAGGATAGCGAGTTGGCTCCTGCCGTGATCATCGGCGTGCTTGCCACTGCCGCGATCATCGGTGGCGCGATTGCGCTCGCCAACAACGACGACGATCCCGACAGCAACTAAGCCGTTCGGATCTTCCGGAATTACGAGTGGCGGCCCAAAAGGCCGCCACTTTTGTTTGTGCGCGCTGCGCCAAAGGGATGCCTCTGGCCTCCCCCGGGGCCGGAGCAGCTCTACCGCTTGCGGGACACGCCGGCATTCCATCATGCGGCAGTCCCCGTACGGCCATAAAGCTTGGATACATTCGCGCAGTGCAATAAGAGACGCCGCGAGTGGCTTTTACAAACGCGATATCATGATTGGACAGCTCTTCCGCCGTCGCTCCGCTCCCCCAAGGATCGAGGGAGCGTACCCGCCGGGCAACGCATCTATGCCATCGGTGACGTGCACGGTCGCCTCGACCTTCTAAACGCGCTACTGGGCGCCATCGAGGCCGACGACGCTAGGCGCGGCCCCGCCCAATCGCACATCATCTTTCTGGGCGACCTGATCGATCGTGGCCCGCGTTCGGCACAGGTCGTCGACCGCGCGATGGAAATCGCAGCCGGACCAGGAAACTGCCAGTTCCTGCTCGGGAATCATGAGGAAGTCTTCCTGCAGGCGATGGCCGGCGATCTGAAGGCCCTCGCTTTCTTCGTCCGCATCGGCGGACGCGAGACCATCCTGAGCTACGGCATCTCGGAGACGGAGTATCGCGACTCCGACTATCCCGCACTCCATGCACTGCTAGCCGAGCGCGTGCCTGAATCGCACATCGCATTCCTGAAGGGTTTCGAGGACCTGATCGTCGTCGGCGACTATGCGTTCGTTCACGCCGGCGTGAAGCCGGGACAGGCGCTGACGGATCAGCGCACGAGCGACCTGCGCTGGATCCGCCGCGAGTTCCTCGACCATAATGACGGGTTCGAGAAGATCATCGTCCACGGCCACACGATCACCGAGGAAGTCGAAGTGCGATCACATCGAATCGGCCTCGACACCGGCGCTTATTCGAGTGGAAAGTTGACTGCGATGGGATTCGAAGATGGAGAGCGCTGGGTGCTGGACACCGCCAGCTGAAGCGCCGCCCTCAGGACTAGACAAAGAAACCCCGGCCGAAGCCGGGGCGGAAGAACTTACTGGCCGGGAGCGACCTGCGGCGGCGGACCGTCAGCGCCCTGCGGAGGACCACCGGGAGCCCCGCCCCGCTGCTGTTGCTGCATCATCTGCTGCATCATCATCTGCTGGATCACGGCGGCGGGAACGACTTCGCTCATCTCGACGTCGAAGATCAGCACCTTGTCCGCCAGCTCGGCCCCGGGGCCCTGCGCACCGGGCTCGGCACCGTAACCAAGCTTCGGCGGCAGCCAGAAGCGGAACTTCGAGCCCTTGTTCATCAGCTTCACGCCCTCGGTGAAGCCCGGGATCATCGGCTGGCCGACCTGGAAGCGCATCGGCGCGACGGGCTGGAACTCGCTGCCGTCGCGCAGCGTGCCGTGGATCTGCAGCGAGACACCATCCTGGTCATTCGCGGTCGGGCCCGTGCCCGCCTTGAGCACCTGGTATTGCAGCCCCGACGACGTGGTCTGAATGCCCGTCTGCCCCTTGTGCCACGCCAGGAACTGATCGTTGGGCAGCTTGGCGGCGACCTGCTCGCGCGTGCCCAGCCATGCGAGGCCGAAGGCCAGCGCTATCGCCAGCAGCACGCCGATCCACAACCAGACCTTATAGGCCCGCTTGACGGGCTGGAGCGGAACGGCGGTCACGGACATCGAGTCATCCCCAAATCGGCGTTCCGCCGCTTAACTTCGCACTTTGCACGCACTTTGTGAAAGAAAACTGCGCCGAAGCGCAGCATTCTTACCGTGCGCTGTCGCGCTCCACGCGCTTCCGCTCGAGCTTGCGCGCGCGGCGAACGGCGGCAGCACGCTCACGGGCGCGCTTCTCGCTGGGCTTCTCGTAGTGACGGCGGAGCTTCATCTCGCGATAGACGCCCTCACGCTGCAGCTTCTTCTTGAGCGCCCGCAGCGCCTGGTCGACATTATTGTCGCGAACGATGATTTGCATAAGGCCGTACAGCTCCGATCTCGATACAATAGAATAGGGTTCGCCGGAGCGCAGGCTGCGGCGTTATCGGGGCCACCTAACAGCGCAAATCCTATTTTTCAAGGTCCGAAGCGGCACCCCGGCGCGAATCCGGGCCCGATACCACCCTCAGAGTGTGGCTCCGAGGCAACAACGCGTCGCATTACACTGCGTTGCAGCCCTGCAACGCAGCCGATAGGTTCACCTGCCATTCGACACACATGCAGTTAGCCTACGCCCTGGACCTCGAGACCCGCCTCCTCATCGTCGACGACGATCCCGGTATCCGCGAACTGACCGCGGATTTCCTGTCGCAGCACGGTTATGTGGTCGATACGGCGGCGGGCGGCACCGCGATGCGCGAAGCGATGGCCGCCCATGACTATGCGCTCGTCGTGCTCGATCTGATGATGCCCGGCGAGGACGGGCTGACGATCCTGCGCTCGATGGACCGCGAGACCGGGCCGGCGGTGATCCTCCATTCGGTGATCGGCGAGGATGTCGACCGAATCGTCGGGCTGGAAATGGGCGCCGACGATTATGTCGCCAAGCCGGCCAATCCGCGCGAATTGCTGGCGCGGATCCGCTCGGTGCTCCGCCGCAGCGGCAGCAGCGGCGACAAGCCCCCGCGAAAATGCCCGAGCGCGGCTTCCTGCGCTTCGCCGGCTGGCGCCTCGATCCGGTGGCGCGCCAGCTGTACGATCCCGAGAACGTCATCATCAATCTGTCCGACGGCGAGTTCCGGCTGCTGCTGGCACTGGTCGAGCGGCCGCGGCGCGTCCTCACCCGCGACATGTTGCTCGATCTCTCGCGCGGGACGATGTCCGAGCATTTCGACCGCGCGATCGACGTGCAGATGAGCCGATTGCGGAAAAAGCTCGCCCGCCCCGGCCGCGAGGAGCTGATCCGCACGATCCGCAACGAAGGCTATATGTTCGTCGCCGAAGTGACGGCGAAGTGAGGCGCAAGCACTCGATCGTCTTCCCGATCGTATTGCTGGTGATCGCCGCGGCGCTAATCGCGACGACGGTGCAGTTCACGTCGATGTTCAGCGGTCCGCCGCCCTGGTTCCGGCCGACGCCGATCGCACGCGTGGCGGAAGCGCTGCGCACGGGCCGGGTGCCGGACAACAGCCGCGGCATCGAAGTCACGCGGACCAGCGAGGACCGGTTCGGCCGTAGCGAGGAGCAGTCCTCGCCCGCCCGCGACGCCGCGATCGCCAAGCTGATCCCCGTCCCGGCCGCTCGGGTGCAGGGACTCTACGAATTCCCGCCGCGCGATCCCGACGGCGACATCCGCGGCAGCTTTACCGTGGGGCTGCAGAACGGCGACGGCTGGATCCTCGTCTCGACCGCGCCGCCGCCCACTTTCACCAGCTGGCACGTGCGGCGGCTGGCGGGGATGCTGCTGACGCTGGCGATTCTGTCGGTGCTCGCCTGGTACGTCGCGGCACGGATCTCGCGGCCGATCCGCAAGCTCGCCGAGGCGGCGACGCGGGCGCGGCTCGGCGCGCGCCCGGCGATCCCGCGCGGCGGCCCCCGCGAAGTGCGCGAGCTCGCCGAGGCAGTGGAGGCGATGCAGGATCGCATCCTCCAGCAGGCCGAAGGGCGCACGACGATGCTGGCGGCGATCGCGCACGATCTCGGCACGCCGCTGTCGCGGATCGCCTTCTGGGTCGAGCAGCTTCCCGAGGCGGCACGCGATCGTGCCGCGGCGGACATCGACGAAATGCGCGCGATGCTGGGCGCAGTGCTGCGCTTCACCCGCGACGATCGCAACCAGGCGCCGCATGCGCGGCTCGACCTCGGCAGCCTGATCGAGAGCCTGGGTGAGGACCTCGCAGTGGCGGGCGTGCCGGTGGAAGTCGATCTCGGCCCGCGCGTGATCGTGGAGGGCGACCCGGCGGCGCTGCGTCGGCTGTTCACCAACCTGGTCGAGAACGCAGTGCGCTATGGCGATCGGGCGCGGCTGGGCTGGTCCTGTACGCCGGGCTGGGTCGAAGTGCTGGTCGAGGACGAGGGCCCCGGCTTCCCCGGCGACCGCGCCGACGCACTGTTCGGCCCGTTCGTACGCGGCGAGGCTTCACGCAACCGCGCGACCGGCGGCACCGGCCTCGGCCTCGCGATCGTCCGCTCGATCGCCGAGGCGCATGGCGGCGAAGTCCGGCTGGAGAACCGGGAGGCAGGCGGCGGACGCGTGCGGGTACGGCTGCCGGCGGAGTAAACCAGTCCTCCCTCGCGAAGCGGGGAGGAATTGCGGGCTGCAACCTGCTGAAACATTCACGCGATGCCGCGAAATTGAGCGACGCGATTTCTCCGCCACTCCTGTGATCAACCAGCGGGAGTATCGCATTGCATCACGACCATCACGAACACGATCTCGGCCTCACTCACGACCTGGAGGCCATCAACGCACTCGCCAGCCGCCGCCGGGCACTACGCTGGTTTGCCGGGGCGGGCGCGGGCGCTCTGCTGACCGGCTGCGACGGCGGTTCGGCTACAGGCACGATCGTCGCGCCGACGCCCTCCCCGTCACCGAGTACGACTCCGACCCCGAGCGCGACCGCCACCGCGGGCTGCGTCGCCGATCCGAGCGAGACCAACGGCCCCTACCCCGCCGACGGCACCAACACATCCGCCGGGCTAACCTCCAACGCGCTCACCGCCGCGAATGTGGTGCGCAGCGACCTGCGCTCGAGCTTCATCGGCACCTCGACCACGGTCGCCGCCGGGGTACAGCTGACGCTCACGCTGACGGTGGTAAACGTCAATGCGAGTTGCGCGCCGCTGGCGGGCTATGCCGTGTATCTCTGGCACTGCGACCGCGACGGGAAATACTCGCTCTACGACCTGCCGAACGAGAGCTATCTTCGCGGCGTCGGCGTGACCGATGCCAACGGACAGGTAACCTTCACCACGATCTTCCCCGGCTGCTATGCCGGGCGCTGGCCGCATATCCATTTCGAAATATTCTCGAGCCTGAGCAATGCGACGAGCGGGCGTTATGCGGCGCTGGTTTCGCAGCTCGCGATGCCGGCGGCGGCGTGCAGCGACGTCTATAACAATGGCACCGGCTACAGCACGAGCTTGCGCAACCTCGCGGGGGTATCGCTGAACGGTGACAATGTGTTCGGCGACAATTCGAACGCGCAGATCGCCCAGCAGACACCGGCGACCAGCGGCAGCGCCGCAGCCGGCTATGCCGCGACCGCAGTGATCGGGCTTGCGCGCTAGGGGCGCGGGCTCCTCTGCGAAAGCGGAGACCGAGCCAAGGGACAGCGCTCGCGGTTCCGGACTCCCGCTTTCGCAGCAGCCATTCGATCGAACTCCACGGGAGGAGCCGGCAGGATTAAGTGGTAAATCGTTAGGTAGCCTCGGACGTACGCTTATTCCGGGCTATCCTGCGCCACGGGCTGCTCGACGGCCCTGCGCGCTTGTTCGGCGGCCTGGGGGGCACGGAGCGAAGCAGTGGGGTCCTTCACCGGGGTATACCGCTCGATCCGCGTGGATAGGCGGCTGCTTATCCTGTTTCTGATCTCGATTGTTGACGCGACGGCTATTCACCTCAACCCCCTCGGGTTGAGTCATGCGAGCGCCATAGGCAGTTTGCGTGCTGCTCGTCGAGCTCGCCGTCTGAGCAGAAGCGGGCGCCGCTAGCATGGCCGCCGTGAGTGCAGTGCCTAACAGATTGCGCAACGAGGCTTCCACTTAATCCAGAGCGCGAGCCTTTGCTGGCTCGCTGATTGCCTTGTAGCGTTCCCAAAGCGCCCAGTCCAAGCGAAAGGGGTGCCACCGAGTATGCGGCTATAGCATTGGCGAGCGTTTGGACCAATTGATTGAGGCTTGCTTATGCGCCGCGGCCGCTTTGTCATAACCACCCTGGACGCGCTCGATGAGGCTGTCCCCCGCCGCTTCGACCACTAAAATAATGTCATCCCGCCGGTCGGAGCTCCATCCGCTCGATTTGTCCGGACAGGCCCGCGATTTCGCTCGATTCGCGCGCGATAAGCGCCAGCAGCTGTGCGGGACAATCCTGGGGAACATCCAGGCTCCCAGAAAATCGACCATCGTTATTGGCGGAGTTTGGTATCACAACGCGACCGAGCTCACGCCCGTCGGTGCCGCAGCGAAGAAGCCAATAGGGCTGCGAGCGCTCAGGCTGATCGACGCCCGTGCTCCGGCCTTCGAGCACATAGCGGCCGGGCGGCAATAGCTGCAGCTGCCGGATCAATTCGCCGGCAACGCCGGGAGGGGCGGAGAAGTCCAACAGCCCGCTTTTGCCGCCGCTCGCCAGTGATGCACTGAGACCCGTGCTGCCGCTCGTCGGAACCCAGTCGAGCTGCGATGGCCGGTCGCGTATTGTCGCGAAATCGGGATCGCGCGATCGCCTTCGGTCGGCTTTGGGCTGAAGCGTCACAAAATAACGCCACGCAGAATCGAACTTCTTTGCGGCAAGGAGACTGTCGACCAATATCGCCGATGCATAATAGGAAATATCGACGCCCGAGCGACGCAAGCTGACAAACATTCGGGAAGTCGCTTCGGGATCCGGCGTACCTCCCGCGGCGACTACGAGAAAGCTGTCTTTCCAGAGCGGCTTCTTGCTCAAAACCTTGACGAGTTCCGGCGTAATCGCGGGGTCGACGCTCGCCTGGGTCAACACCGGATACAGCAGGTCGCGTGCTCCGGCCTTTGTCCGCAATGCGATATCATAATGGTGCAACGCGCCGACGATGTCCTCGCGCGCGACAGCATCTTCGATTAGCCACAGCCTCGCCGTCAGGTCTCGCCGCGACAAGCGGTCCGAATAGGTGAACCATCGGCGTGCCGCAGCGGTGTTCCCAAGAAGGTCCGAGCTCATACCGAGCGCGTCCACCGCGGCTACCGCCATTGGGTCGCTATCGAGAGCGCCACGCGCGAGTGTTTCGGCCGCGGCGATGCGAGCACGCGCTTCGCGATCGGGTACGCCCCCGACCGCAGATCCTGCCTCCGCCAGCACCTGCTTCAGCGCGAGCTCGGCAGTGATTCGAGCATCATTGGGGGCGAGCCCGTGTGCCCGTTCGATTTGGCCAACGGGCAGACTCGTGGCGCGGGAGTGCGTAACGGCGCCATAGCCGATCGCGACAACCGCTGCCGCCAGTAAGATACGCCCACCCCATTCGATCTTCGCTCGTAAACGAAGATCGTCGAGAAGCGCCCTCATCCCTGATGCCGATTTCGTTTGGACTCGGCGAGATCGTCGCGACCATAGCCGTAGCCGTACTCATAGCCGTAGCCATAATGGGCCTTTCGGGCCTCAAACTTGGTTAGCACGCCACCGAAAACCCGAACATTGGCGCTGGCAAGTCTTCTCAGCGCGGTCTTCACCATGCTGGAACGAATGCCGTGCGACTCTACGGCGTAGATCACGCCTTCCACCCGGCTGGCAATTAGCGGCGCATCGGCCAAACCCATCACCGGCGGGGAGTCGATTACCACATGGTCATAGGTTTGCAGCAGAAGCTCGATCAATATCGAGAGGCGGTTGCCGGTCAACAATTCGGCCGCGTTAGGGGGAATGGGACCCGCCGACATCGCGGTAAAGCCGAGGTCGCTCATCTGGAAGGTGAGCGCGTCGATAGTCTCCTGCCCCGACAGGAAATTGCTGAGACCGCGCTCATGCCCGACCCCGCCAAGGTGGTGGACCGACGGAGAACGCATGTCGCCATCGACCAGGATCACCTTGCGATGCGCCCTGGCGAGTGTTGTTGCCAGAGCAAGCGCGGTGGTCGACTTGCCTTCTGCAGGTCGCGTCGACGTAACCGCGATTGACCGGGGAACGCCATGTTCGGTCGTGAAGGCGAGATTGGTCTGTATCGCCAAATAGGCATCGACCATGTCGGACTTCCGATCGAGCAGCGCTTCCTTGGGCGTGCCGCTGGCAAGTTTCGGAACCGTGCCCAGAAGCGACAGGCCAAGCCGGCGCTCCACTTCGCCCGGGTCCGCGATCGCCTCGTCGATCTGCTCAAGCGCGAAAGCGAGTCCAGCACCGAGTGCAAGCCCAGCCAACAGTGCGACCGCGAGATTGATAAGCAGGCGCGGGCTGGACGGGCGGCCGGGGGCGACTGCCGGATCGACGATCGAGATGTTGTTAATGCCGACCCCGCCTGCGACGCCGATTTCCTTGAAGCGCTGGAGCACGCCATCATACAGCGCTCGATTGGTATCGACCTCCTGCTGATAGATATTATACTGGATGCTGCGGCGGCGGAGATCGAGGTAACTTTCCTTGAGCTGATCGACCTTGGTCTTCAGCGAGCGCTCGCGCTCCAGCGCTTCGCGATAGTCTCCCTGAAGCGAACCAGAAACGCGCGCTTCTTCGCGCCCGATAGAGCGGTCGATCTGGTCGATCTGGGACTGGATGGCCCTTGCCGCCGGATAGCCAGGCTCGAACTGGGTCATTAGCCGCTGATATTCAGCAGCCAAATCGGCACGCTTCTGGCGCAGGCTGTTGATAGCCTGATTGCGCAGCGCCTCGGTCGAAGCGCCCGCGCGCCCCGTCTGCTGATAGCGCGCCTCGGCCTGGATTCGATCCGTCGTCGCCTGGCTTAGCGCTGTATTGAGAGCGGAGAGATCGTCGGCAACGATCGAACGCTCGGACGTCGTCTTACCGTCGCCGGACTGGGCTGGCAGGTTGATGATGCGTTGGGCCGAAGCATAGGCGACGAGCTGACGCTGCGACGCATCCAGGCGCTCCTTCAACTGTCCAAGCTGCTGCTGCAGCAAGTTGCGGCCATAGGAGGTCGCCTGCACCTTTCTCTCGAGATTGGTCTGAATGAAGTTCTCTGCCCAGGCGTTCGCGACCTTTGCGGAAAAGCTCGGATCGGGGCTGGTGAAGCGGATATCGACAAGGCGCGACAGCCGTGTAGGCTCCACCTGAAGCTGCAGGCGCAGCTTTCCCCTGCGACGCGCTGACGCTCCGCCCGGCCCGCCGCGGAATACCGGCCATTGGTCTGCTGGAACGCCGGAGCCTTTTCGGAAACTCCGAACATCTCGAAGAATTTCGGATCGTCGACCAGTCGCAACTGTGACGCGACCCGCTCGGAAAGAGATCGCGACGTCAGAAGTCCGTATTGCGTCTGATAGAATTCCTGGTCGGCGATGCTAGCTTCGCGCTGAACGCCCTGAAAGTCAGTGACCTTGTCGGATTCTCGCGAAATTTCGACCGTCGTTTCCGCGGTATATTTGGGCGTCATAAGGAAGGTGACGACCAGCCCAAGCAAGAAGCAGGCGACCATCGCACCCAATATCACATAGCGCCAGCGCATCGCGATGCGCAGGTACTGAGTGACGACCGGAATGCGGTCCTCATCAGGCATACGGGTTTCCGGAGGCAACGACCCACCGCTCAAAACGCCGCCGTTTCGCAAGTTCGATGTAACGAGATTCATGAAGATGCGTGCCTTACTGTAGGATCGCGATAAGTGGCGCCGCCAATAGCGGCGAAAGCGCGACGAGATCGCGGAACATTCTACGTCGCGGCGAATCGCCAACTATGATCACGTCGTTAGCGTAGACGGGAGGATCATCATACGTACCGCGACGAGATCGCGGTCATATTGTACACGCCCGCCATTTTCCTGCCGCCGACCGTCCGAAGGATTATGATGTTGTCTTCTCGCGCGAACTCCGACAATCCCTTTGCGGAGGCGACCACACGCATCAGCGTCATCTGATTGGTCACCGGATAGAGCCCCGGCTCCACGACCTGTCCATCGACCGTGACCACCTGGCTCACCGAACTCTTGATGTTGACGATGACGTCCGGATTACGAACATAGTGCGCGCGCAACGCGTCCTCTATCGAGCTCGCCAGTTCGGCCGAGGTCTTGCCTCTCGCATCGATCGTTCCTGCCAGGGGCATTGAAATACGGCCACTGGCATCAACCTGCATCTCCCTGCTGAGTTCGGGGACGTTGAACACATCGACCTGAATCGTGTCGAGAGGACCGATCAGCGCGGGCCTGTCCGCTGCCACCAGATCGGTACGGTCGGGAGCGGGGAGCGTCGCCGCGTCCCTGACGACCTTCAGATTGGCGCTTGATTGAATCGGGGGTCTCAGCGCAGCCGGCTAGGGCTATTGCCAAACAAACAGTGGCACAAATTTTGCGCATGCGATCCTTAAGTCCCAACCTGAGCGGAATTTTAGGCAGCTATAGGTGCTGCATCTATGTCGGTAAAGCGTGCGCGCCCGGAGAAAGCCGCCCAGCTTAGCCAGAGTGCCGACAGCACGATCGTTGCCATGATCATCGGCGTGCGGGCGGGGTAATCCACCGCGCTGGCCAGGAGGATCAACAGCAGCATCGCCGAGCCGAGCCTGCCGAGTAGCACCTCAGGGCTCCTCTGGCGACGCCACACGCGCACGCTTGCCAGCACCCACCATCCGACGGCGGCAATCAAAAGTAGCGAGGCCGCCAGGCCGCCGTCGAGGGGATTTCGAGGAAATCATTATGCGCGTGGTTGAAATAGGTGGGCTTCAACAGCGCGTACGGCTCGTGCATCCGAAACGATGAATCGAAGCTGCCGAAGCCCGTACCGACGGGGAAGTAATGTTCGATCATCTCCACGATCACGGGCTGCCCCAGCGTGCGCATGTCGCTGTCGATGGCTTTCGTGAACACACGATCGATTGCGACGGCGCGGCCCAGCGTCACACTCAGCACCCCTGCCGTCAGGCCCACGGCCAGAACCGCGACAACCACTGCGGGGAGCACCCAGCGCGGAAAGCGGATCAAGGCCCGGCGAATCGCATGATTGGAAACCGCCAGCCCCAATCCGAGCCCGAGCGGACCGAGCAACAGGCCGGTACGCGACCCACTTGCCAGGATCATCAGCAGGAAGAGCATCGCCAGGGCCAGCGCGAGCGGACCGCGCCACTTTGCACGGTGCGTGTCCGAAAAAGCCCAGACCGGCGCGACGGCGCATCCCAGCGCAAGAAACAGCGCGAAGTGGTTCCGGTTAGCGAAGCTTCCCGCGACTTGACCTGCGATATCGTTGATGAACGGATTATCGATAGCCGTTCCCGAGACTTGCAGCAGTCCGATGAGCATCGACGCCGCTACAAGAGCGAGCATGACCGCGGGCAGCCGGTTCCGCTCTTCCGGGCTCAAGCCCAGCGCCAGCAGCAGCACCGCCATCGGCACCAGCAATGAAGCAGCCGCGTTCATCGTCGCCGAGGGCACCAGAGTCACGGGACGCCACACAGCCGTGCCACCGGTAGCCTGCGCGAAGGCATCACGGCCAGGCAGCGCCTGCCACAGGCCAGGCGGTACCGGGATCAGCTGGATTGCGACCACTATTACCGTGGCAACCATCAGGTATAAAACCGGTTCAGCTGATCGGATCCTGAACCGACTCGTCAGAAGGAGGGCCAGCGCCGCCAGGCTCGTCGCCGCGCCGCGCACCACTGCCTGGCCGATCTCATCCGCGCGTGAGGCCCCCCGCGATCAGCAGGATCACGAGCAGGGCAAGCAATAGTATGAAGGTGGCGCTTGGCGGCGAAAAGCGGCGCGCATCGCGGCGGTCGGGCATGGTGATTGAGCCTATGTGATTCGCGCGTGGAATAGAGCCATCATTGCGTCTTGTTCCCTATGGAGCGGCCGGCTTCGCGGTCGAGCAAGCGCACGAAATCGCCAATTGTCTCGGGCGCCGGTCCTGGCGTGCGCAGTGCCGCCAGGGCGTCCAGCACATGGCGCCGGATCCCGGCAATCTGATGCACCGCCGCATAGCGCAGGAAGCGAGTAACCGTCATTGGATGCGCCTGTTTGATCGCCTTGGCATTGAGCAGCACCTGTGTCGCCGAAGCGAACCGGTGCCGGCACACATAGGCCCACATGGCGCTGTAATCGAATGGAATGTCACCATAGAGCTCGGGGAACATATCCTTGGCTCGTAGGATCGCATCCGGGATCATGTTGGCCGATGCCGCCACTCCGGGGAACAAGCTGGAGTGGAACTTGTAGTCGCCATATTCGCGGATGAACTTGTCGATGTTCGCGCGCGCCTTGCGCTTCGTGAAATCGCGACCGTTGGATGCGGGCGAGCGCCCATGGAGCGTCACTGTGCGCTCCAGTTTCACTGCCCGATCAGCATAGACCGGAAGCGCCATCGCCGTGAACACATCGGGCTGGGTGGAATGGAACACCCGCCCCGTTCGCGCGGCGATGGCAGTCAGGATGCTGCGCGGCACCGCGCAATGATAAGGCGAGGGAAGACGATAATACCGCCATCCGCCAAGCTGCATCACGTTTCGCGCCATGGCCTTGAGGTCCAGGGTCGTTTCTTCGCCCTGCGGGGCAAGATGCGCGATCCGCGCGGCCTGCCCCTCGCCCGGCCAGTCATAGGTATGGAGGGGCCACATATAGATCATGGGCTCTCGCGTCTGACGAAGGCGCGAGAGCAGGAAATCCAGTCCGCCCGGCATCACGGCGTCGTCGTCCCCGATGATGATCACATATTCGCCCCGCGCATGGTTCAGCGCGAACTCGTAATTATCGCACATCGAAAGGCGACGGCCCGTATGGACGTAGACGATCCGATCGTCGGCAAACCCTTCCACCACCGCTCGGGTGCCGTCCTCACTGGCGTTGTCGCTCACGACAATTTCATAGTCGCGGCTGTGCTGGTCGAGCGCGGTCGCAAGTGCGTAACGAAGCGTCATTGCGCGCTCGCGCGTCGGGACTATGAGGCTGAGGACAGGATGTATCAAAAGACGCTTCCGAATGGATGTTGGTCGGTGAGAAGGGCAAGAAATCCCGTGGCCGGCAAATTGCGAGAAGTGCCGCGACTTCGGAGCGGCTGAGCGCCCCCTCAGTTGGGAGGATGGTTCCACGCCAATGCGTTGAGCGCCGCCCGCCCGGGAAAATCCGCTACGGCATATTTTTCTGTCTGATTGTCCGCAACTAGCAAGTTCTCCTGCTCACCTTGCCAGAAGGTGTTGCTCATCGGCCACTCGGGTTGCTTGTAAGCCCGGCCGTCGCGTCCGACAACCACGACGTCCAGACCCATTGCTGTCACCTGGCGGGTAATGCTGCGCCATCCGTTCTCAAATTGAGAGGCGTCACGCCGGGAAATCATCCTTCCCCGTCGCACACGCCGCCAGACGTCCTCGCGGACCATGAATGCATTCGTCCGCAGGTGCGGGTTCGGAAAGGGCGGGTAACGCAGGCGATGGCGAAGGCTATTGAGCCAGGAGCGCCGGATCGCCACGCGCCACCGGGGACCAGCCATCTCGCCTTGCAAGGCAGTGAGATGATCGCTGTACAGACTTTCGAGCGAAGCAGTCGCGCCTGCAAGACCGATCTCGTCGCGAATGGCATGGGCATGCAGCGCGGCAAGCCAGCCATCGGCGACGATCACGCTCTTCGAATTGAGGAAACAATAAACGGGACGCGAGTGTGCGCGCGCGACGTGAAAATAGGTCCCGATGTCATAGCCTCTATCGGGGACCCATATAGGCGTGAAATCCACGCCACTGAGCAGATCAAGGAAAGGCTCCGCCTGGGCCGGAGTCTCGAAGCCCTTGAGAGCAATGATCAGATCGTGGTCGAGTCCCGCCGAATGACGACGATAAGAAGCGAAGAATGCCTCGAATGCTTCAACGCCATAGGGGCGAAAGGCAATCTGCACGACGCCGACTCTGCCGGAAGCCGGCGCGCGATCCACGCCGCTACCGTGTTGCATCTTTGGGCACTCCCAACAGTTCAGGTTGCTCACCCTCCACGAGCTTCCGAAGCGCCTGAATATTCTCGAAGGCGTGGGCGTGGGCTCGTATCCAGGGCAGGCCGCGGTCCCACCATCGGAGAGCCATGAGCCACTCGATCTCCTCCTCGGAGAAACGGTATCGGATCAGCCGGGCTGGCACCCCTCCGTAAATTGCGTACGGCTCGACATCGCGCACCACGACTGCGCCGGCGGCGACGATGGCGCCGTCGCCGATCGTAACGCCGTCGCGTACAATAGCCCCCAGGCCGATCCAGACGTCGTTTCCGATGCGAGTCGGCGCAAATTCTTTCAGGCCGTCCTTATCGACGAAGTCCCAGCCGGCCACTGGTCGCGACAGGTAAAAGACCGGGTGCGTCGACACGGAAATGCGTGCTGGATGACTTCCCGTACCGACATGAATCTCGGATGCGAGCGAACAGAAGCGGCCGATTTCCGCGTCGATGAGGGACCCGGACGGCCCGACATATGAAAAATCGCCGATCGAAGATCGGATGACCTGCGTCCCGTCACCAACGCTTACGTTGCTGCCGAAGCGCGATCGGGAAATCTGCGTGCGTCGTCCGAGGCGAAGTCCCGGATATTTCCGGGTCAACAGCGCCCGCTTGAGGAATTGCTTCACTGCGCCACTCCCCGGTCTGCGCGATGGGTCAGTCCCGCCAGCGCCAGAATCCAGCGGCGGCTCTCGGGAAGTAGCGCCGCAGAGAGCGCAGCCGCAAACGCTCCGGCCAAGGCTATCGCGGCCAGGGTGATGAGCAGGGACATATCACGCGGAATGATCGCCCAAGCCAATCCCAGGACCACGACAGATATTATGGCGGGGATGCCGACATCGATCAGATACCAGTGCCACATCTCGTGTTTCAACAGGCGCCGGTGCATTATCGGGATCTCGAAAAGGACATAACCAATAGTGAGCACAATCCATGCCATGCCAGCCCCGACCGCTCCATAATACTGCACGAAGATCAAAAGCATCGGCGCGAATATGACCACCGCTACGATGTTCTTGACCAGCGACAGGCTCGTCCAACCGTATGCGAGCTGCAGCGCCAGTGGCAGGACCATGACTGAAAGCAGGACGTTGCCGATCACGAGATAACTGAGAAGCAGATGAGTCTTCTCGACGATCACGGGGTCACCTACATATGCGGCGAGCAGTTCCGGCGAAAAAAACGCCAGCGTCAACCCTGCGGGCATGACAATGAGCGAAAGAAGCTGGGCGCTCCGGTGATAGAGCGCTCGCAGTTCGTCAAGCTGGCGTGCTTCAACCAGGCGGGAAAAGATCGGAAACATGGCGCCGTTTATAGAGATGGCGGCGATATTCAGCGTCCCCGCGATCGCGCCGGCCAAGGCGTAATAGCCGAACTGGGTGAGCGGCAGCAGCGAACTCAGAAGGAATTTATCAAGCTGCGTCAGGACGATCGACAATATGGTGATGCCGGTCACGCCCGCCGAAAACGCGAGCACTCCGCGCAACATGCGAACAGAGAAGACCGCTCCAGGTTCGTCCGCCGCCAAGCTGCGCCATGTCAGGCGGATCAGGAAGAATATCTGGAGCGCCGCGGCGAAAACTTGCCAGAGGAAAAATGCGTTAACGGTCGGCGAAACGCCGTAGATGATCAGGGCCGCACCACCCGCCTGAACCGTCGCGTAGATCGAGGTGACGATGTTCAAGTTGACCTGGCGATTGAGGCCCATCAGCGCGCCGGTATAGAGCGCCACTGGCCAGCGGAGTATCGCTACCACGCCCATCAGCCGAACCGCCGTGATCGTTGCCTCGGTCGAAATGCCATGTGGATGAAGCCACTCGCGTCCGATCGTCGGCGCAAGAAGGATTATGGCGAGTCCCATCGCCAAGCCAACGCCCCAGTATACGGTTTCCAGCGTGCGCATCAGGGTGCGCGCCTGTCCTACCGTATCCGGTCCGGCACCGGATCGCGCCATCTCGCGATTGATGGCGGTGCTCAGTCCCATGTCGAGAAAAAGGAAGATCGCCAGCAGCGACACGAAGAAGCCGATCAGGCCGTAGGCTTCGATTCCGAGGACATGAATATAAATCGGGACGAAGGCGAAGTTCATTACCGCAGACCAGATGCGGCCGCTGAGATTGGCGACAATGTTCTTGGTGGCGTTCATCGCCGCACCGCAGGCATAACGTGGCCACTTGACGCTCCGCCGTCTCGCGCTTCCGTGCCCACCACTGGCATCATACCAAACAAGATTGCAGCTTTTCGTCGCTTCCCCAGAACGCCAGCGGCTCGTAGCTCGGGTACGGATAGCGCCCCAGTTCGGGTTCTATCGACCAGCCTTGCTCCTTGATCCACCGCTCGACCAACGTTCGCATCGAGATCGGCCGACCCGAACAGACGTTGACCACCCCTGCATTCGCGCGCCGAAGCGCCAGCGCGACAAGCAGGCGCGCCACTTCCTCGACCGGGAGATAGTCGCGCAACTGCTCGCCCCCGACATCGGGAATACGGCATCGTTGCGCGCAGCCGCTGCGGCGAGCAGCGGATAGATCGACGTCGGCGCCTGCCCTGGACCCCACATGTAGAAGAGCCGCGCCCACGTCAGCGCGAACGGAATCTTCGCCTGCAGGAACTCAAGCTGGCGAAGCAGCGCCACCTTGGCGAAGGAGTAGGGATTGGCCGGCGCGGGCGTCATGTCTTCGGTCAATGCCCCGTTGGCCATTCCATATTCAAAACAAGTGCCCGTCACCAGAGCCGCACCGAGACCCCCGGCTACCATCGTGCTAAGGAAGCGATACTGTGCCGGCAACTCGTCTTCGAAATGATGTAGCGACATGTAATTCGGCAGGCCGCCCCAGGCGAGATGGATCAGCACGTCGGGTCGGCCGAGCCGATCGAAGACGTCGTCTGTCGTATCCCCCAAGTCGAACCGCATTTCACGGGCGTTGGGAGTCAACCTGATGTCTTTGGTCGCGGGCCGTACCACCGCTACGACCTCGCAACCGTCGACTTGCTCCAGAGCTCGCAAGACATGGCCGCCAACGAAGCCGCCGGCCCCGGTGACGGCGACCTTCATTGAATGCGCAAACCCGGAATGGCCGTGACGAACTGCCCGCCCCAGCCGCGGATATAGTCGAGTTGCTCCATCACTTCGTCGCGCAGGTTCCAGGGCAGGATCAGCACGTAGTCGGGCTGTTCCTCCCGGATCCGCTCCTCGCCGACGACCGGAACGCGGCTGCCGGGAAGGAATTTGTTCTGCTTGGCGGGGTTGCGGTCGACCACCCAGGGAAGCAAGCGGTGCCGGACCCCGCGAAGTTGAGAAGCGTATTCCCCTTGGCGGCCGCGCCATAGGCGGCGACCTTCTTGCCTTCCTTCATAGCCGCAACCAGGAAGGCGAGCAGGTCGTCGGCGATGGTTTCAGCCTGCCCCTGCAACGCCGTGTAATATTCTTCAGTCATGACACCCGCCGCGCGCTCCGCTCAAGCATCGCGCCGACCCGTTCCTGCACCGGATGCTCAGCGCTGTCGCTGCGCTTTGCGAAAACGCGCAAGCTCCCACCATGGGTCGGCAGTTCCTCGACGTCGAAGACGGTCAAGCCGTTCGCGGTGAAGATCCGCTCGACCGCCGTGAGCGAAAGATAGGAATAATGCTCGTGGTAGATCGTGTCGAACTGGCTGTCGGCGACCAGACGCATCAGATGCGGAAACTCGAATGTAGCAACGCCGGCGGGTTTCAGCAGGATAGAGAAGCCGCGGACGAAATCGTTGATATCGGGCACGTGGGCGAGCACGTTGTTCGCAGCGGTGAGGCTGGCCGCCTTGCCCTCGCCGACCAGGCGCGTCGCAAGCTCGACCCCAAAGAATTCCTGAAGAACATCGATGCCGCGCTCGCGCGCGGCTTCGGCGGTGCTGGCGGTCGGTTCGATCCCCAGCGCTGGGATACCGCGCTCCTGAACATATTGCAGGAGATAGCCATCATTCGAGGCAACCTCGACGACAAGGCTGTCCTCGGCGAGACCGAACCGCGCCACCATCTGGGCCACATAGGTCTCGGCATGCCGCAGCCAAGACGGCGAGAACGAACTGAAGTATGCGTAGTCTTCCGAGAAGAATTCATCACGCTTGGCGAAGTCTTCCGTCTGCACCAGCCAGCAGTTCGTGCAGGCGAGCACGCGCAGGGGATACCAGGTCTCCGGCGCCGAAAGCCCCGCGACGGTCAGATAGGAATTGGACGGTGGAGAAGCCCCCAGATCAGCGAAGGAAAGGGACAATTCCGAAGCACAATGGCGGCATTTCATAGTTGAATCCCGGCGAAAACATCATCGACAAAAGGGTGGTGGCGATCGCGTTCCGACATATCGCCGACGGGCAAAGGCCATTGGATGGCAAGTCTCGGATCGAGCGCGTTAAGCGCGCCTTCTGCCTCACCTGCATAGGCAGCGGTATGCAGATAGAGCAATTCGCAATTTTCGGTTAGTGTCTGGAATCCGTGCGCGAGGCCACGGGGATAAACAGACTGACGCCGTTTTCTCGCGACAGCCGTTCGCCATACCAATGCAAGAAGGTTGGCGACCCTCTGCGTAGATCGACCGCCACGTCCCAGACTTCGCCGCCAAGGCAACTGACGAACTTGTCCTCCGCGTGTGGCGGATATTGAAAATGCATGCCACGAATGGCTCCTTGGGCGCGGGTAAGCGTCTGGTTGATCTGGACGATCGGGCGATCGAAACCCGCGTCCGCGAGTTCGGCGCCACAATAGAGCCTACTCAGGAAACCGCGCTCGTCCTCCATGCGCCGCCGCGCGATGCGCTTGAGGCCCGCTATCGGCGTGTCAGTGATCGAGAAGCGCCCGTCAGCCATGCGACAAGGCCGCCTCATATTCCGCGATCTGCGCTATGCAGACAGTCTGCACATTCTCGCCCGCGCGCCAGGCACGATGCCATTCGACCGATTTCTCGAGCGCACGCTCGAGCGGCCAGCGCGGCTGCCAACCGAGCTGGGTGCGCGCCAACGAACTGTCAAGCTTCAGGTAATTGGCCTCGTGCACGCCCGGTGCACCGGTCACGTGCCAATCAAGCTCGGGGCAGAGCCCCTGTATCCGCTCGAGGATCCAACCCACGGACCGGGCATCGGTATCGTCGGGGCCGAAGTTCCAGCCTTGCGCGAAACGCGCGCCGTCTTCCGCAAGCGCTTCGGCGAGCCGGAGATAGCCGGAAAGCGGCTCGAGCACATGCTGCCACGGCCGCGTAGCGCCGGGAGAACGAACCGTCATCGTTTCCCCTTGTCAATCGCCCGCAGGGCATCTGGCACCAATCGGTCGAGCGCCCAATCGCCGCCGCCGATGACGTTTCCAGCGCGAGCGCTGCCGATCCAGGGATTCCCTGCGCCGTGGTAGGACGCTCGATAGGCCGCCGTCACTAACTCCGAACAGCCCTTGCTATTCGAATATGGGTCGTGGCCGCCCATCGGCTCGTTCTCGCGATAGCCCCAAGGCCATTCGCGGTTTTCGTAGCATTTGTCCGTGGTGACGTTGACCAGCGCCGCAACGCCCCCGTTCTGCCGCGCAGCCTCGAGCACATGCACCGTGCCCATCACATTGACCGCATAGGTCTCGACGGGCGCGTCGTAGGAATAGCGCACCAAAGGCTGCGCGGCCATGTGCAGCACGACCTCTGGGCGCGCTGCCGCCATTGCAGCACGCACCAGTTCGAAATCGCGCACATCGCCAATAGCGTGAGATGCCAGCCGATCAACGACACGGGCCTCGTCAAATAACGCAGGGCTAGTTGGCGGGGTGAGCGCGAAACCGTGAACCTGCGCACCGGCATCGGCCAGCCACAGCGCCAACCAACTACCTTTGAAGCCGGTGTGCCCAGTCAGGAACACCCGCCTGCCAGCCCAGAATTTGCGATTCATTACCAGTTTTTCCAGGGAGCCTGTCCGGACTTCCAGAGATCCTCAAGCTGATTCTTATCGCGTAGGGTGTCCATCGGCTGCCAGAAACCGTCGTGCTTGTAAGCCCTGAGTTGATCATCCGAAGCGAGCGACATAAGCGGCTCGGCCTCCCACACGGTGCTGTCGCCGGCGACCCGATCAATACACGAAGGCGCGAGCACGAAGAATCCGCCATTAATCCAACCGCCGTCTCCGCGCGGCTTCTCTAAAACCCCTCGACCGTATCGCCGTCCATTTTGAGTGAGCCATAGCGACCCGGCGGCTGTACGGCGGTCACGGTGGCGTCGCGCCCATGCGCCCGGTGAAACGCCACCAAGGCGCCGATATTCACATCTGCCACGCCATCACCATAGGTGAGGCAGAAGGCTGGATCATCGCGAACATAATCGGCAACATAACGCAGGCGCCCCCCGTCATGGTTTCCTCGCCAGTATCAACCAGCGTCACCCGCCACGGCTCAGCCTTGCGATGATGCACGTGCATCTCGTTATGCTCCATGTCGAACGTTACGTCCGACATGTGCAAAAAGTAATTCGCGAAATACTCTTTAATGACATATCCCTTGTAGCCGCAGCAAATCACGAAGTCGCGAATGCCGTGCGAGGAATAAATCTTCATGATGTGCCAAAGGATAGGTTTCCCGCCGATCTCAACCATTGGCTTCGGACGGACGCTAGTCTCTTCGCTGATGCGCGTGCCTAGCCCCCCGCGAGAATAACTGCTTTCACTTTTCCTCCCGCTACATCGAACAACGCCAAGGCCTGACGCCCTACGAGAGCCGCCCTGTGCCTCAGGGCGCTCGCATATGCAACGCGAAAAGGGCCGCATGGTCGGGCAAATCGCGCCGTTTGTCGAACGGGCGAGGTGGCCGCCCATCCCTCCTTGCGATCTACGGCCAAACCTCTAGAGCGTTGCTAGCTAAGCTCAAGAATCATTATGCCAATCACAAATTCGTCCACCGCTGAATCGCTCTCGTTGAGCTCTTCGGTAGCGCTCCACAAGCTTGTTGTCGCGCTCGGCATGGCAGCGTTCCTACCTGCCACCGTGTTCTATTTATTCCCGGTTTCGTCGCATGCCGTCGGGTTGTTGCTCGTTTGCCTGATCTTGATGGGCCTAGCCGCGATTGGCGGCATTCGCGTGCTTTCGCCTTCGCTGACGATCAACTGGCTCACGATGATCGGCGTGGCCGCCGCGGGGCTGCTCGCACACGGTGTTATTGCCCATGCCCTGGTGCCTTCGCCGATTACCCAGTTGATGCAGTCGCTGGTATTCCTGGCAGTGATGCTGATCGCCATCTACCTGCTCGCATCCATCATGCAGGAAGCGGCAAACGCATTGCCTCAGGCAATGGGCTGGGTGACGCTGGCCTTCGCCGTTTCCGGTATCCTGGGCGCTCTCCGCTTGCAGCCCCCGGGTGCGAGCATCGCGCTGAGTTTCGAGAAGAGCGTCTTCCCTTTCACCGAGCCCTCGCAGTTCGCGATCGCCTTTTCTACCTTCCTTCTGCACGCCTGCGTGACGAGCCGGGGATGGCGAACCCTCGCCTGGCTCGGCTTCGCCGGTGGTCTCGCGCTGATGCTGCAAAGCCTCTCCGTGATGGTCGCGGTCACATTGGCGGCGCTCATCACCCTGCCGATCTTTCGACTTGCGGTATTTGCCGCCGTTGGCGGCGCCATGCTGACCTTCGTGGACCTGCAATATTACCTGGATCGATTGGATTTCGGCGCTCAGGGCATCAATGGCGTCGAAAGCCTTTCGCGGCTGGTTTATCGGCAAGGCTTGGAACTGGCGAGCGACGCATTCCAGCGCTCTTCGGGATGGGGTATCGGGTTCAACCAGCTTGGCTCCGCCCCATTTTCCAGCCCGACGGCCGATCTGATCTACCGCATCCTTCGGAACGACTCCAATCTGCGCGACGGCGGGTTCACCGCGGCGAAGCTGGTCTCCGAACTTGGCGTGATCGGAATCCTGATTATGCTGCTGTATGTTTTCGCCGCAGGCTTCAGCGCCCTTGCATTACGTCGGTACGCTCTTGGCAGGCTTCACCTTGCGCCGGCCCAGGTCGTCGGCCGCGCCGCGATTGTCGGCGTATCCATCGAGTTAATGGTGCGCGGCCAGGGCTATTTCTCGGGTTCGTTGTTTATTGCCGCAGCAGCCGTGATGCTGCTTTACATGGACCGGTCACGCAAGAGGGAGGCGATGGTCACGACTGAGTAGTGCCGCTGCTGTCAGCCGCCTCGGAGCCGCACGCAAACCCGGGCACCACAGGGCGCCGGGCCGCTTTCCCGACGAGTATCGCGAGCATGCGCGGGAGCGTTCTTTGCAGTAGCGCGAATAGGGCCAACCCAAGAGCCGCGACAGCGACCGGTGCCAATATATAGACGGCCAGCGCGCCTGCCGGAGTTGCGGCGAACAAGCGTAGGCCAATCTTGCGCAGGACTTGCAGCGTCGGCTCATGCACTGCGAACAGAAAGAAGCTGGTCGGGGCGAGGCTCAGCATCGCGGTTCCTATCGGCCCGGTTCGTGCACTGAGCGAGAGTGCCGCCACTAGTCCCGCGAGCGTCGCCACCACATGGAGCAGCCACGAAACCGGGGCGTCACGCAACCCCGTTGAAAGTGCGAACGCCACCACCGCCAGGACCACGGCTGGCCAGCGCCAAGGATCGAGTGCGAACGGCGAAATGCGATATCGCGCCATGCCCGCGCCTATGAGGAAAAATAAAGTAGCCTCGCACGACGGCATTAATACGGGCCAATATTGGAATAGCCACGCCAGGAAGGAAAGTGGCACAAGGACCCAAAGCGCGGGACGAAGCCATTCGCCGATCAGCACCGAAAAAACGATAAGGATCATAAGATCCCGGATGAACCAGAATTGGTATGCAATCGGATATTGTCTGCAGCCAATGATTTCACATCCGAGCTCCGCCGGATTCATCGACAAAAGGCCGGCATGGCTTCCGCTGAACCACGAAGCCGTTGCCGGTAATGACTGCCCCGCCAAGAACAGCAACAGAACGAGTGTGTTCCAGATTAGATAAGGTATCAGCAGTGAATATATACGCGATCGGAGCTTGTCCCATCGCCCTCTGCTCGGTTGCGTACCGCGGTAGAAGAACAGATATCCCGCCATTAGATAAAATAGCGGAACTGCGCATCGCGCGATCCCCTGCGAGAAAAAATATATCACGCTTTCGTTGAAAGGCGAGGAAGACACCGAAAGCGCCTGCCCATTGGCGGTCGCCTGTATCGAGGCGTTGTGGATATAGATCACTAGTATGATAAGCGGAAATCGTAGCGTGTCGAACCGTCGGTAGAGCGTTTCCGATTCGAGCGAACTGTGCATTGCCGGCAATCCTGATCTTTCCCGTGCGTCGGCGGTATACGTTATTGGAGCTGCCGGTATAGCTCGGCGTGGCGCTTCGCAGAGCGGGCCCAACTGAAGGCCGCAGCGCGCCGACGTCCCCGATCACGCAGTGTCGCTGCATAATCATCGTTTTCGACGATTGCGCGCATCGCTTCGCTCCACGCGTCCGGACGGGCTGGATCGGCGTAAACGACGGCATCGCCGCCTACCTCCGGCAATGAAGTGAGCGGCGCGGCAATGACCGGACAATCGTGCACCATCGCTTCGAGAAGCGGCAGTCCGAAACCTTCGAAGGCGGATGGATAGAGCAGAGCAGAGGCGCCCGCATACAGGCCCGCCAATCGATCGTCAGTCCCGCTGACCTGCACCACCCGATCCGCCAGGCCGAGTTGCGCCAGACTGGACCGTTCTTCGACTGAGAATGCGTCGCCACCGAAGCACAAAAGCTGATGATCGTGCAGCCCGGAGTGCGCCAGCGCGGCGGCGGCAACGGCGAAATTCTTGTACAATCCGCGTCGGCCGACGAATAGAAAATAGGGCCGGTCTACCCCCGCAGGCTCAGGCGCGTGAGAAAGCGGTCGCACGCCATGGGGGATTACGCTGATCCGGCCGGCAAGCTCAGGCCAGCGCGCGATCGCCTCGTCGCGCGTGTGTTCGGACACGCAGACAACGGCATCGGCACGATGACATGCCCTTTTCTTCAAAAAGCTTCGGAGTGGAGCGCCTCTGTCGTGCCGCAGGTCGGACCGCTCATCCCACAGATCGTGCAAGGTCTCCACGCGACGGAAGCTGCGCCCCAGCATATCCCTGACCGGGTAATAGGTTCGATGAAGCACGGCTGGCTGCTGCTGCCGCATCCAGCGCGCGAATCCCGGCTCTTCCATGATGCTGGCAAGGACTCGGCCGCGTGGGTGCGAGTCCGTCGAGCTTATACGCGTCGCAGCCCAGGGTTCAGCCAGAGTCTCGCGCAACATCGCGTTGCCGTTCCGCCCGGCCCAGGCGGACCAGCCCTCACCGCATTCCGTCAGCGCCCGCATCAGCTCGATCATGCAGCGCGTCACGCCGCCTGCGATCTGCGCGGTAAAGATGTCGTGCGAAAACGCCACCAGCGAAGGATGGGGCTCCACCTTCACAAGATTTCAGACGCTGGCGGCCGCCGATGGTGCCTGAGCGGCAGCGCCATGCTCGAGATACCAACGATATGTCTCTTCAACGCCCTTGCGCAGCGGCATGGACGGAGCCCAGCCTGTCGCACGAAGCTTTTCGGCGGACATCAGCTTGCGCGGCGTGCCGTCGGGCTTGCTGATGTCCTTCACGATCTCTCCTTTGAAACCCACCACTTCGCACACGAGCTGGGTGAGATGAAGGATCGAAATGTCCTCACCCGAACCGACATTGACATGCTCGGCGTCCGAATAATGCTGCAGAAGATGGACGCAAGCGTCGGCGCAGTCATCCACAAACAGGAATTCGCGGCGGGGGCTGCCCGTGCCCCACACGGTAATTTTGTTCGCCTCGGTCAGCTTCGCCTCATGTGCCTTGCGGATCAGCGCGGGCAGCACATGGCTGCTCTGAAGGTCGAAATTATCTCCGGGACCGAACAGGTTCGTCGGCATTGCCGAAATGAAGTCGCGGCCATGCTGGCGGCGATAGGCCTGACACAGTTTGATGCCGGCGATCTTCGCGACTGCATACCACTCGTTCGTCGGCTCGAGCGGCCCGGTCAGCAAGGCACTCTCCATGATCGGCTGGTCCGCGTGTTTGGGGTAGATGCAGCTCGATCCCAGAAACAGCAGCTTCTCGACGTCGCATCGATGCGCCGCCTCGATTACGTTCGCCTCGATCATCAAGTTATCATAAAGAAAATCAGCGGGATAGGTGTCGTTGGCCAGAATGCCTCCCACCTTGGCCGCGGCGAGAACGATCGCGTCCGGCCGATGTGCCTCCATCCAGAGGCGCGTCGCGCGCTGGTCGCGCAAATCCGCCTCTGCCCGCGTCGCCGTTATGACTTCGCAACCTTCACGCGCAAGCCGGCGGACGACCGCGCTACCGACGAGCCCGCGGTGGCCGGCAACGAAGATCTTTTGCCCTGAAGCTGATACACCGGGATTCTGCCCCTACAGAAGTAAATTGGAGTCGGCGGGTTGAGGATTGGCGAGATACCATTCCACTGTCCGTCGTACCCCTTCCGAGAGGGAAACCGCCGGCGCGTAGCCAAGCGCGCTCAGCTTGGCGATGTCCGGACAGCGCCGCGGTGTTCCGCCCGCCGCTGCCGGTCCCGGCACCAGCGTGATATCTGCCCCCATGGCTTCGGCGATACGGCTCGCCAGATCGCGGATGGTGACTTCTTCCATCGAGCCGATGTGATAGATATTCATTGTGTCGCCGGCGTGCCACATGTTGAGAATACCGTTGACGACGTCCTCAACGAAGCAGAATGCCCGGGTTTCGCTGCCGTCGCCCTGCAGCTCGATGCTGTTCGTGCCGCTGGCGCGCGCCGCTTCCACCTTGGCGATCAATTGCGGAATAACATGTTTCCAGCCCATGTCAGGGCCATATATGTTGTGCGGCCGGAACACCTGCACCTTGCGCAGCGTGCTGCCGCAATAGTTGAATGCGATGAGTTCGGAAATCAGTTTGGACCCGCCATAGGAATAGCGCGGATTGAGCGAATCCGGGATCACCATATCGATGGTCTCCGGCGTCGGCACTATCGCCGGCGTCTGATAGACTTCCGCCGACGAGGCAACGACGAGATCGGGAACACCTGCGTCGATACAGGCTTCCGCCACCGCGAGGATGCCGCGCACACCGACGTCGAGGACGAGCCGGGGTCGCTTGTAAAAATTCTCGGTGCCATTGACCGCGGCGAGATGGAAGAGCGCTTCGACCCCGGGCAGCGCTACCGTCAGCGCCTCTTGATCGCGTACATCGAGATCCAGCACGGTCACCAGGTCGGACAAACCTTCCAGTCTTGCCGGACGACCACGCACAAAATTGTCGATCGCCAGGACTTCATGTCCTTGGGCGGCGAGTTTCCGCGTGAGATATGCGCCGATGAATCCACCCGCACCCGTAACCGCTACTTTTGTCATTGAAACTTTCCGACGAGATTGCCGATTGCAAAATATCGATCGCTGAGGACTTCCGGCGGCTGCTGGCCGAGGCTATTCCAATAGTCGTACACAATACCCCCGGTATGCATGCGCTCGTAGATCGCGCTTATGTCAAGGTCGGCGAAATAAGGATGATTATTCGCGATGAGCAGGAGGTCAGCGCCCTCACAAGCCGCATAAATATCCTCGTAATAGGTAATGCTGTGAGGAAGCACCTCTACTTGCTGGCGACTGACCACCCTGTCGAATGCTCTTAGTTCACCGCATTTGCCGCTTGCGACCAGCTGGTCGAGAATGTCGAGCGTCATCGAGCCGCGCAGATCGTCAGTTTCGGGGCGGCCCTTAAATGCGAGTCCCGCCACCACCACGGTGAAGGGGTCCTGACGTTGCGCCGACAGCTTTTCGAGCACCGCAGTCACGGTCTCTCCCGGTTGGCGCTCGTTCACGAGACGTGCGGATCTCGAGATTTCCAGATCGATGCCGCTGCCTGCAACTGAGGCCAGCAGGATGTGCGGATCCTTACTCAGACAGGGGCCGCCCACGGGTCCAGGCAGGGCCACATCGGTGCGTGGGTAGCCGAGCTTGCCGTAGCGGATCACGTCCTGCGCGTTGATGCCCATCGCATCGCAGGCACGCGCAACCTCGTTCGCGAAGGCGAAGCGCACGTCGCGCGACGTATTGTCTATCAGCTTGATCATCTCCGCCGTCTCAGGATCGCTGACGCGGACGATGGTGTGAGTCAGCCGGCTGAACAACGAAGCGGCGCGATCGGCGGCGCGGTCTGTAAGGCCGCCGATGATTTGGGGCAGCACCGCCAGTTCGCGAAGCGCGTCCCCTCCAGCGTCCGCTCGGGGCACATGGCGAGATTATAGACCTTGCCGCTCTCGTCGAGTACGCGGCGAACGATATTGCGCGTCGTGCCGATCTGCACCGTCGAACGGAGGATAACCGTCGCGCCGGCGGGCAGCTGCTCGGCAACTTCGCGGCTTGCTTCCTCAATCATGTCGAGGCGCGGACGAAAAGTGCCCGGATTCAGCGGCGTACCCACAGTAATGATGTAAAATTCGGCAGGCGGAATTCCTGCGGTCGAGGTGCTCGCGGTAAGCAAGCCCTTCTCGACCACGCTCTCGAGTGCGCTATCGAGTCCGACTTCCGAAAAATGCGCTTTACCGGAGTTGGTCAGTTCCACCACCTCGGGCCTGCGCTCGATGCCAAAAACGCGGATATTCCGGCGGGCGAGCGCCACGCCGAGAGTGAGGCCAACGTAGCCAAGGCCGATGATGACCACACTAACGGGATTTTCGGACAAGTGAAGCGAACCTCGAAGAAACAGGGAGTGAGTCGACGCCATCCGCTCGCGCGAAGCGCCCAATGGCGTCAGCGCGAAGGGAGCCCCGCCCCTCCGCGGCGACCCGGTATCATCGTTGACGGCCGCTAGGCAAGCTATACGCAGCCGGTCGCGCAGAATCGCGCTACCAACCCACCCTCCGGGGCTGACGGGGCAGCATCGGCTCGACAGAAATCGTCGCTCCGGCTAACACCTGTGTGCTTGCCGTGCATAACCCGTAGTGCACCTATGCTTCAAAGGTAGCCATTACCATGCTTTTCTCGGTTGTTACTGTCGCGCTGAACTCAGAATCTACTATAGGTGATACACTTACTTCAGTGCGATCGCAGCAGTTCGAGGATTACGAGCATATCATCATTGATGGCGCTTCCAAGGATGGAACGCTGGATGTCGTGCGCAGCAACCAACATAGCCGGCTCCGCTGGAACAGCGAGCCTGACGGCGGGCTGTACGATGCAATGAACAAAGGCCTCCATATGGCCCAAGGCGACTATGTTCTGTTTCTCAATTCGGACGACTTTTTCTCGTCCCGACGCCCTCGCACTGGCTGCCGCGCGGATCGCCGAAACAAATGCGGACTGCATCTTTGCCGATGTCAAATTCGTACGCCTGGATGGGGTGACGCCCGCCGGGCGAGTCTACTCGTCCCGTCGTTTCCATCGGATACTGCTGCGTTTCGGTGTGATGCCACCCCACCCGTCTATGTTCGTACGGCGCGATGTTTTGCTTGAGCTCGGCGGCTTTGACACAAGCTTCAGGATTGCAGGCGATTTCGATATCATCGCCCGCACGCTGCTTGAACGACGCAGCACGTTCGCGTTGTTGCCGGAGATAATCTCGAGCTTCCGGATAGGCGGTGTGTCGACCGACGGCATCAAGGCGAAGCTCCGGATCAGCTCCGAGTTGGCCCGTAGCTTGCGCGCCATGGGACAGCCCATGGCATTGCTGGCCGTGCAGATGCGATTTCCGCTCAAGCTGCTGCAGCTCCGATGGTAGGGGCGAGGCATCAGGACGACTTCGGATCAAGCCGAGATGGCTTCGGTCAACGCTGAGTGCCTCTGGTCGTGGCGACCGCGTGAAAGTTCGAGGATCGCAGAGGAGGCGCGCTCGATCTCAGCGTCACCATGTTGCCGCGCAATCACACCGTCCCTAAGGGTGCCGGCATGTGCGTCGTCGCGATAACAGGGATCACAGGCCTCGCTGGCGGGGCCGTCAGCCGCCGGTTGCGGCACGCAAACCACGAGATCGTGGGCATTAGCCGTCGAGACATCGAGGAGTTCGATGGTTTTCCAGTCCGTAGCGTCCCGGATTTCAGCGACGCGACCGCCTTCGCCCGAGCGCTGCGCGGCTGCGACGCCGTGCTGCATTTCGCCGATCGCGCTGATCGCAAGAGTTACACCGAAGCGAATGTTGACGCCGCGTCGGAGGCCATGCACGCCATCCGCATCGCCGCCGGGCAGCTAAACCTCAGCCGCCTCGTCGCGATGAGTTCGGTCTATGCTGGGCGCGAACCATCGGCGCGCGATTTCTATGGCCTGTCAAAGCGCCGGATGGAGGCTGTGGCGTTGGCACCCGATCCGGGCCTGCCGGCTGCGATACTGCGCCTGCCGCCGTTATATGGGGCCGGTGCAAAAGGCTCCGTTGGGCACATCGCCCGAGCCGCGCGTGCCGGAATTCCTCTGCCGTTCGCGCTCGCAAAGGCCCCACGTCGCTTTCTCGGCCTGGACGACCTTGGTGAGCTGTGTCTCGCGATTCTTTCGCTGGATCAGAATCGCTTCGCCGCGATGCAAGGCCATATCTACTACCCATCCAGCGCGCGCGGTGGCAGCCTCTCCGCTTTGGCGCGCCTCACAAATACCGGTCGTACGCACCTGATTGCGGTGCCGGGCATTGATCATCTGATTCCCGGTGCGGTGTCCGCCAAGCAAATCAGCGAGGAACGCGAGGCGCTTACCCGCGCGACGGGTTGGGACGGGCGTCTCTAGCGGTCTATTCGGCGGGCTGCCGCGTCCCCTTGCCCTCCTCCGCGCGCAGTTTGCACAAGCAAAGCCAGATCCCGCCGGAGCGACCAGGTGCCGATATAGGTTGCGTCTATCTCCGCAAGCAATTCGGGTGTCGACATATCCAGTCCCCGCACCTGGGAAACGCCGGTAATGCCGGGAAGCAGGCGATGAACGCCATATCGCTTCCGGCTTTGCGCCAGCTCGATCTGGCTTGGCAGGCCGGGACGAGGGCCGACAAAACTCATCTCACCACGTAGAACATTCCAAAGTTGAGGCAATTCATCGACTTTCGTGCGGCGCAGCCACTGCCCAAGCGGTGTGATGCTGTTCGCGAGCGCCTCATGCGATGGGCGGTCGCCTGTGCCCGTCCGCATGGTCCGCAACTTGACCAATTGGAACACGCGCCCGTCACGCCCAAGCCGGCGTTGGATAAAGAGCGGATTGGCGCGATCGTCCAGCCAAATCAATATGGCCATGGGCGCACACAGGACGATGGCTGGAACTGCCAGCGCAAGCGCCAGCGTGACATCGAAAAGCCGTTTGCCATAGCGAGAATCAAGTTGGTTGGGCATGCGCCGTGCCATAAGGCGATGCGCTGGCCAATCAAGCCGCCCAGGGCTATGCCGTCATCGATCCAACGCCACGATGAACGTGGATGAGAAAGCGCTGATGAATTTTCACGATATAGCTCACCGGCTTGTAAGATTGCCAAGATTGGTGAAGCAGTTAACTCAAGTGGTCGTTGATGCGTGCCTGAGCAGCATCGCTGTATGGATCGCATATTTTGTTCGGCTTAATGAATGGACGCCCCTATCGGGCGAAGCCATATATGCCGTTGCAGGATCTTTGGTCCTCGCCATCCCGATTTTCATCCTTATGGGCGTATACCGTCCCATGTTCCGCTACGCCGAAAGTGCGTCGGCGAATCACCTAGTGGCTCCGCTTCTCCTGTACGCGCTAGCTTATTCCGTGGTTTTCACCGTTTGGAGCATTCCGGGCGTCCCGCGAACGATCGGCATTATCCAACCGGCGCTGCTGTTCATTTTCATGGCGCTGGTGCGCATCGGTGCGCGGGCGGTCCTGCATGGAGCGCTGAACTCACGCGGCAAGGCGGCGGTCCCGAGGGTATTGATCTATGGTGCTGGCGTTTCGGGCCGGCAACTGGCGGCCGCGATCACCAGCCGCCGCGAAATGCGCGTAATGGGCTTCCTGGACGATAATCGGGAGTTGCAAGGCGCGTCGATTAACGGAATTCGCGTACATTCCCCTCAGGGGTGGCAGCGCTGCTCCGGCAGATGGCGATCGATGAAGTACTGTTGGCGATTCCCTCGGCCACACAGCGCCGTCGAAACGAGATTATTGCAGCCGTGCGCTCGGCGCGCGTGAATGTGAGAACATTGCCCGATCTCATGGATTTTGCGCTGAGCGATCTGGGAACGGCGAATTTGAAAGAACTCGAAATCGAGGACTTGCTCGGCCGCGAGCCCGTTCTGCCAGACCGCTCGGTGATCGAGCAGCATATACAAGATAAGGTCATTCTGGTGACTGGCGCCGGAGGTTCGATCGGCTCCGAGCTATGCAGACAGATCCTTGTCGGGTGCCCACAGGCACTGCTTCTGCTCGACCATAGCGAATTCGGGCTCTACTCGATCCATCGCGAGCTAGAACTATTTCTGACCAATCAACAGATAGCGGGGCGGGAACGGACCACCCAACTCGTACCGCTGCTCGGATCGGTTCAGGATGAACAACGCATCGCGAACATAATCTCATATTGGCAGCCCAGTCGCGTCTACCATGCCGCAGCGTACAAGCACGTGCCGCTGGTCGAGCATAATCTACTTCAGGGAATTCAGAATAACGTATTCGGCACCATGGTCGTTGCGCGCGAATGCGTCCGCAACAAGGTTCCGCATTTTGTTCTGGTCAGTACCGACAAGGCTGTGCGGCCGACAAACATCATGGGTGCGACGAAGCGGCTTGCCGAGATGGTCGTCCAGGCGATGGCGAACGAAAGCAACTCAGCCACCTGCTTGTCCATGGTCCGGTTTGGTAATGTACTGGGCTCGTCGGGATCCGTCGTCCCAGTGTTCCGCCAACAGATTTTGAGCGGCGGCCCCGTTACGATCACCGACGAGCGCATTACGCGCTTCTTCATGACCATTCCCGAGGCCGCGCAGTTGGTAATTCAGGCGGGAGCCATGGCCACGGGCGGCGACGTATTCGTTTTGGACATGGGCGAACCGGTGAAAATCGTGGACTTGGCACGCAACATGATCGAACTTTCCGGTTTGACCGTTCGGGACAAGAACGACCTCTTTGGCGATATCGAACTGAAAATCATCGGCCTTCGTCCGGGAGAAAAGCTATACGAGGAACTGCTAATTGCAGACGCTCCCATCGAAACCGCGCACCCTCGCATCCGCAAAGCCACGGAGGAATTTCTTCCGCAGAGCCAACTCGCAAGGCACCTTGAGGCGCTTCGCGACAGCGTCAATGCCAGCGATCCTGCGCGCGCCCGAGAGCTACTGCAAAGAACCGTTGATGGGTTCAAGCCCAGCTCCGGGCTCGTTGACCATCTCTCGCCGCTCGCACAAGTGCCGCGCAAAATTGCGGAACACGGCTAAGATCAGGTGCTCGCCGCGCCGGCTGGTCGCGTGTGCCCATCGACATGTCGAACAAGCAGGCGACAACCTCCCCGGCAAACCGTTAAGCCAAGTCGCTCACCGGCCAGCGGACGGCAGCGTAGCCGAGTTCCTCGCGCGCCGTGTGACCTATCATGCCCGGCGCAGGTGTCGGGATACAAGGCTTTATAAGGCGCTCACGACGGCTATCCGTCCTGAGGCAAAACAGGACGAGATGCAGATGCTCCATGAACAAGGCCAGGCGGCCCGCCTCAACCCCACTCGACGCCAGGCGCTGTTCGGCGGTGCGCTGGCGGCAGTCGGCGCGACCTGGAATGGAGAAGTCTCGGCCGCTCAGTGTGTTGGAAACCCTGACCTCAACGTACGCGCGCGAGGCGCCGTCGGCAATGGCGTCACTGACGACACCGTAGCTATACAGAGCGCCTATGGGGCGCTGGCAGCGCAAGGGGCGGAACGCTGTATTTTCCGCCAGGCATCTATCGGCTCAACCTTCGGCTCAATTCGCGCCTGGTGCATCTGCGGGGCGCCGGACGTGGCGTCACCACGTTGCGGCCCGCCACCTCGCAACCCGTTCTACGAGCGCTCTATGCCGACGCCAGTTGGGATGCAGTACAGATTTCCGATCTGTCGATCTCCGGGACAGATGAGTCTTCCGGCGTTGGCTTTACGTGTGGTGAAGAAGCCTACAAGCGGTTGGACGAATACGTAGGCAGAACGATTTTCCAGCGCGTGGGCTGGTCGGGCCTCAGCACATCGATAGCCAGGCCCTATGGCAACATCGGCCTCGTAGTCGATGACTGCACGTTCGCTGATGCCGACTATCACCTCTGGACGCGAAGCAACCAAGCGCCCGGAGATCCAATGCATGGTGGAGTGGTGAAAATGCGCCGCTCTCGCTTCATCGGCTTTCGCAAGGCGATGTTTTATATAGATTCAACCAACGCACCGGGCGGTCAGATCGATTTCGAAGATTGCGTAATAGAGAATGCCCCCGGATTCCCCTTCTATATTCGCGGATTCGACGGTGCCGATAGTACACCTTGCATCCGTGTTGCCCGCACCTGGAACGAAAGTACCGCACAAGGCCAAGATATCGAGGTGGAGGGGTAAGGCACCCGCGCGCCTCGTTCCTCCATGCCTCAAACTGCAGCTCCCCGATTATTTTTGAAGACACACCTGTAGGCAATATGGTGCTACGTGGAACCCAAGTCTCCACTCGAGGGTGCAGCCTAGATTCTCTGAACACTGTGGATATGGACAGCAGTTCGCAATTATTTCACTGGGAAGCACGGCTGTTACAGGGATCTCACCCTGGCTTGTGTCGAAGTATATTTGGACCAACCGGTGCACAGGGGCTCCGTACGCCTTGGTTTCGCATGCCTCTTCCGACCGCACGGGCTCCATTAGCGCGAGAACATGTTCTTCAACTTTGGGACGGTTCCACCACTCGACCATTTACCGGGACCGTGCCGCAGATCAGCCGCGCAGTGGACGGTGACGCCGCGTTACCGGGTGTCACAAGATCACAGCAGATTACGGTTCAGGCAGAGCAGCAGCTCTGGCCTGAGCCGCTTCTCAATATTCCCGGATCCAGCTGGATCGTGATATTGTACATTGCTAGATTGATGTCGGGATCTCCAGTTCATCTCCAATTGAACGGAAGCAGAGGGGCTTCGGGCACGGCAACTTTGCTCGACAGCGATTGGCAGATGTTGGCAAGTGTGGTCGAAGTTCCTGGGCAGAACATACAACAAATTGGCCTGTTGCACAGCGTCAACAGCGGACGCAGCGAAATCCGGGTCGGTGGACTAGCACTTCTCACCTTTGAAAATCGGCAATCGGCGATCAATTTCGTCAATAGAATGGTTTTCCCGGCGTAAGCCGATCAATTTCGGGTTTTCGCTTATTGATGCGACACAGCATGCCAAGTTTCTTATAGCTGCTTCGAGAAATTCGTCGAGCATAACATGTGGAACGGCTCACCGAGCAGATCCAGCACGTGGTGGATATACCTGTTGCGCACGAACAAACGGTTATCACCTGCCCTCCGGGCCTGGATCCGTGGCCTTGCCTGGCAGCACCTGCTCGATCCAACGCCACTGCGCTTCGCTCAACTCGAACCGCTTGATCCCCATAATGCCTCCGCAACTGCGGAAGCCCATCAATCAAACACTTCACCCCTTGGGAATCCCCTGAATGTCGATACGACCTAGCAGCGCTTGCCGGCGTCGACGATGATGACCTCCACAATTGATGCGCCCGTCTCCGCCCGCTTCAGCGCGAAGGCGATCTGCTCGTCTGTATACCGCGACTCTTCATGTTCCAGCTCCTAGCCCGAAGGCCCTCTCAAGGCCGGAAAACTCTCGCTCAGGCTAAGAAATAGAGAGGACGTCAGGTTTTAGCGGCACCATTGCCTTTGGTTTTGTTAAGGGATCCGGCGGCGGGTCAGCCTTGGATGATCAAGCGGGCGACCGCGCTGTTTTGGTCCAGTCGCCCGTTGGACCGAAGCGGCCACCACCGCGCCACTTCCCGACGCGCGGGGCGCCGTTATAGTGCGCGGCGATGGCATCCCCTTCCCTGCGCGGCACCGCCTGCGATCGATCCTCGGCGGCTCGGCCGGCAATCTCGTCGAATGGTATGACTGGTATGCCTATGCGGTGCTCGCCACCTATCTGGCGCCGCATTTCTTCCCCGACGACGCATCGAAGGACCTGAACGCCTGGGCAGTGTTTGCCGTGGGCTTCTTCATGCGGCCGATCGGCGGCTGGTTGATGGGGGTCTATGGCGATCGCCACGGCCGCAAGGCGGGACTGACGCTCTCAGTGACCTTGATGTGCATCGGATCGCTGATGATCGCGCTTACGCCGGGCTATGCGGCGATCGGCTCTCTGGCCACGGTCTCGCTGGTCGTCGCGCGGTTGATCCAGGGCCTGTCGCTTGGCGGCGAATATGGCGCAAGCACGACCTATCTCTCGGAGATGGCGGGCAAGCGGCACCGCGGCTTCTTCTCGAGCTTCCAATATGTCACGCTGATCTCGGGCCAGCTCACCGCACTGGTCGTGCTGCTCGTGCTGCAGGCCTCGATGCCCGAGGCCGATCTCAAGCAATGGGGCTGGCGTATTCCCTTCGCCGTCGGCGGCGTATTGGCAGTGATCGTATTCTGGCTGCGCCGGCGGCTTGCCGAGACGGAAAGTTTCGAGAAGCGGGATACCGCGCGCAAATCCGGCTTCGCCGCACTGTTCCTCGAGCATCCGCGCGAGGCTGCGGTGGTGATGCTGCTGACCGCCGGGGGCACCCTCGCTTTCTATGCCTATACGATCTACCCGATCGCGTTCCTCAAGAAGACCGCAGGCTTCTCCGATGCGACGGCGACGCAGGTCAATGCGGCGGCCCTGTTCGTGTTCATGGCGATCCAGCCGCTCGCGGGGGCGTTGTCGGACCGGATCGGGCGCAAGCCGCTGATGGTGGGTTTCGGCATATTGGGGGTGCTGTTCACCTGGCCGATCTTCACCGCGCTCGAAAATGTCGAGACCGCATGGCAGGCTTTCTGGCTGATGACGGGGGCGCTGGTGATCGTCAGCGGCTACACCTCGATCAACGCGGTCGTGAAGGCCGAGCTCTTTCCGGCGCATATCCGGACGCTCGGCGTCGCATTGCCTTATGCGCTTGCAAACGCGATCTTCGGCGGCACCGCGCCCTATGTGGCCCTGTGGTTCAAGGATGCCGGCTGGGAGCGCGGCTTCTACTGGTACGTCACCGCGATGATCGGGATTTCGCTGATAACCTATCTGAAGATGCGCGACACCGCGAAGCACAGCCGCATCGTCGAGGACTAAGCAAGAACTCCGCCGTCACGGCTGGCGAGCACGCGGCCGATCGAATCGAACAGCGCGTCCATCGCCACCGGTTTGAACAGCACGTCGTCGGCGCCGAGGCCGAGGCAACGCTCGCGCAGGTCGACTGCAGTATCGGCGGTGACGACGATGATCGGCAGCTTGCCCTTCTCGTCGTCGCGCGCGCGGATGCGGCGGATCGTCTCGAAGCCGTCGGTGCCCGGCATGCGCAGATCGACCAGCACCACGTCGAAACTCTCGTCGTCGATCCTGGCCAACCCCTCCTCGGCCCAGCTCGCCTCGGCCATGGTCGCGCCGGCGACGTCGAGCATGTCCTTCACGACCCGACGATTCATCGGATCGTCCTCGATGAAGAGGATGTTCATTGGCTGCCGCCGCGGCGGAGCGAGGGAGAGGAGGCGACCATTTTTATCATATGACGTGTGCTATCGCGCTATGCCGCCTGCGACACAAGCGGGTCACGATCTTCCGGGCCAGAATTTTCTTCCGTGTCCGTAATGAGAGCGGCGACCAGCGCCGCGCCGGCAATCGGTTTTTCGATGACCTGTTCGATGCCTGTGGCGAGAAGTTGCGATTTCAGTTCGGCGTCGGGTTTCATCCACAGGACCGCGCATTTGGCGGCCCCGCCGGCCCCAGCAAGCGTGGCGACGGCCTCGATCGGCGCACCCTCGCCTGCCTTGAGCGTCGCTTCGTCGAGCAGCAGATGCGTCACGCTCCCTCCTCGATCATCGCCAGCATCTCTTCGGTAGTGGCGGCGAAACGCAGCGAGGCGGTCTTCGGCTCCAGCAGGGTGCGCAGCATGCTGCGCGCGATCGGGTTGCGATCGAGAATCAGCATCGTGCCCCCGCGCGATCCGTCCGAGGCGACCTCCGCGGGCGCCTCGGCGACGACCAGCGGCAGATCGACAGTGAAGCTGGTGCCTTCGCCTTCGACGCTGTCGACGGAGATCTCGCCACCCAGCGCGCGGGCGAGGTTGCGGCAGATGGTGAGGCCGAGGCCGGTGCCGCCGAACTGGCGCGTGGTGCCGGCATCGACCTGGCGGAAGGATTCGAAGACTTCCTCGAACTTGTCGGTGGGGATGCCGATGCCGGTGTCGGTAACGACGAGCCGCAGGCGGCGCGCCTCACCTTCGCCTTCGGCCACGGCACGAAGCGTGACGGCGCCGCGTTCGGTGAACTTGATGGCGTTGGAGAGGAGATTGAAGACGATCTGGCGGAGGCGAGCGGAGTCGCTGACGATCCAGCCCGGCGCGTGGCTGAGTTCGAGCCGGAAGAGGAGGCCCTTGCCGCGCGCCTGCTCTTCCCACAGCCGCGTCACTTCGCGCAGCGTGGCGCACAGATCGAGTGGCGCGGCTTCGACGGTGAGGTTGCCCGTCTCCATCTTGGCGACGTCGAGAATGTCGTCGACGAGGCTGCGCATCGTCACGCCCGCGCCGTGAACGATGCCGATGCGGTCGCGCGTCTCGGCTTCCAGCTTCGGGTCGGCGAGCATGACCTGGGTCATGCCGAGGATGCCGTTGAGCGGCGTGCGGATCTCGTGGCTGGTGGTGGCGAGGAATTCCGTCTTCGCCCGGAGCGCCTTTTCGAGCGCCAGATTGGTCTCGCCCAGCACGACATTGGTCGCGCGGATCTGGTTGCGGCTGCGGCGGAGCGTGATCAAGCCGAAGCTCAGTAGCGCGATGATGACCAGCGTCGCGCCGCCGATGCTGAGGAACAGAGTGCGCTGGAACGCGGCGGTGCGGCGTACCTTTTCAGTCTCGAGCCTCTCGATGTCCGTCTGCTGCTTGGCATAATTGAACCGAGCGGCCATGAGGGCCGCCCCGGTCGAGGTGGCGACCTTGGTGGTTTCCTCGTCGAGACGCCTCAGCGCCTGGAGATGCGCAAAGGCCAGCTTCGACGCGCCGACATCGCGCAGGATCTCGTAGGCGAAAAAATGAGAAATCCGGAAATCGCCTGTCGTCGTGGTCAGATCCACGCCCGCGAAACACTGTTCGATCAACCGCACCGCCTTCGCCATATCACCTCGATCGGCGGCCAGTCGGGCGGCGGTGGCAAGAAGATGGCGACGCAGGAGATCCGCATCGGCCTCCTCGACCAACTTGAAGCCGCGCGCCAGGGTGCGATCCGCGGCTTCGTAATGTTTGAGTTCGACCTGGTTGCGCGCGAGATTCACGAGAATTCGCGCCTCGAGCAACGGCCTTTCGAGCTGCCGCGCGATGGCCAGGGCCGCTTCGTACTCCTTCTCCGCTTCGGCGCGGCCCTCATCGGCGCGGGCGAGGACATTGCCGCGGCGGTTGTGTAGCGACAGCGAAAGCGCGGGATCGCCGTCGTAGAGCTCGGAGGCCTGGCGATAATATTGTTGTGCGCGATTGTCGTCGTTCGCGACGCTATAGAGCTCGCCGATGTTCTGGAGCGCGATCGCCTGGCTGCGCGGCTCGCGTACCGAACCGAAGATCCGAAAGGCTTCCTGATAATTGGCCAGCGCCTTCACCGGCTCATTGGCCTGCGTGTAGAGCGCGCCCTGGGACATCAGCAGATCGCCGCGCAACTTGATCGGCGCGGGTATCGTACCAATGAGGCGCAGTCCTTCGTCGAGAAGCGGCCTCGCGCGTTCCGACGCATTGCTCCGCAGATACGCCTCCGCTCCGAGCCACCGCGCGGTGGCGAGCGCGAGCGTGCGCTGGCGGATGTCGGGGATTCGACGAGCGAGCCCGTCGATCAGGACAACATGGCGCAGCACCTGCGCCTGATCGGCCATCATGCTGCTCTTCGCGGCATCGATCTGCGCCTGGAGCGGGGCGGGAAAAGCCGCGTCGTCGGCACGTGCGGGCTGGATGACCGCCAATGCCAGCGCGAGACCGGCCAAGCGGAACGGCGCGCGCATCACGCGCGCTTCCAGAAGCTTTCGGGCCGGATGAAGGACTGCACGTTGGCCGCGCTGGTGAGATGGGCCTCGTCGAGAAGATATTTGCGAAAAGCGTCGAACCCTAGCGGGCGCGAGAGCAGGAAGCCCTGCACCATGTCGCAACCCATCACGCTGAGCAGAGCGAGCGCCGACGGCGTCTCGACGCCTTCGGCGGTGACTTCCATCTCGAGCGCGTGCGCGAGATCGATCGTCGAGCGGACGATCAGCGGATCGCGGTTGCTGCTGGTCAGCTGCATCACGAACATCTTGTCGATCTTGAGTTCGCTGGCGGGCAGGCGCTTCAGATAGGCGAGCGAGGAGAGCCCGGCGCCGTAATCGTCGATCGCGAGTTGGACGCCGATATCGGCGAAGGTCTGCAGGTGCTGGATCGCACTATCCGGATCGCGGATCACCGCGGTCTCAGTTATCTCGAAGCCCAGCTTGGCGCCGCTGGTCGAGACAATCGCGCAGGCTTCCTTCACGAAGTCCGCATCGGCGAGCAGCATGCCCGAGATATTGAGGAACAGCGTGATGTCATGGCCCTCGGCGGCGAGGCGCTTCTGGTCCGCAATGACCTGGCGCAACGTCCACATCGTCAGCGAGCCGATCTCGCCGGCCTCTTCGGCGACCGAGATGAAGTCGCCCGGAAGGATCAGGCCGCGCTGCGGATGCTGCCAGCGCACCAGTGCCTCGGCGCTGGCGATCTCCTGGCGGCGGACATGGACCTTGGGCTGATATTGCAGGAACATCTCGCCATTGGCGATCGCGCGGGGAAGTTCGCGCATCAGCGTCAGGCGATCGAATGCCAGATCGGCGCGCGAGAGATCGAGCATGACGACCTTCTTCTCGCTGCGCGCCTGATCAAGCGCCGATTCGGCGGCCTCGGTGAGGCGGACGTCGTCGCAATCCTCGCACGGCGCCACCGCCACGCCGAACTGCATCTGAAGCTGGTATGGCTCGCCGTCGAGATCGAACGAACGGGCCAGCGCCTTGCGCAGCCGATCGATGTCGGCAGCGCCGGCTTCGGGCGCCTCGCGCTCGAAGCCGATCTCGATCAGGGCGCGGCCGGCAGTGAGGATTCGGACGTCGGGAAGCACCTCGGCGATTCGCGCCGCAACGTCGAGAATCAGCGCATCGGCGCGCGGTCGGCCGAGATGACGACGCAGAGTCGCGAAATTCAGAATCTCACATTGGGACAGAATCCGCCAATAGCCCGATTGGGGACGGACGGGCTTTCCGCCTCCGGCCAGGCTCGCGGACGTGGGCGCGCGCAGCGTCGTCGGCGCATCGAGAGCCTCGCGTGCGCACGCCCCGGACGTGCGTCGTGCATCGACTTTCGCCGTGATTCCATTGGCTTCCACGGACGAAGCGGTCGCGCGCGACGCTGCATCCCCTATGGGCACCGAAGGCTCAGACCCGCCTGACATGGCCGCAGGACTACGATCATACCCTTGAAGGAAGGGTTAAATCGGAGCCGGTTGACGATTCCCGATCTGCACTATTCCGCAGAAATCCTGATTGATTCGTTGTTAATCTCCCCTTAACCAGTCGAATTGCGCGTTGTTGCGCGCCGATGGGAGATCCATGATGTTGGCGTTTGAACTTCTTTTTCGCGACAAGAGCACGGGCGAAGATATTCGTCCGTTCTAACTTGATCGTCACTTCCGGGCCGGCAGTGAGGCGCCTTCAGCTCTGAAGGCGTGCTGACCGGCCCGGACGATTTCATTGAGGCGGCTGGATTTCCGGCTGCTTTTTTATTGCCTTCAAATCGGCGCAGGACGCCTCATCCTTCGCGCACTTGCCCTGCGCCCGCGGTTGGTTAAGGGCTGGGCCTTCACTCCGAAGGGGATTTGCATTGCGCATCGCGATGATCGGCACGGGATATGTGGGGCTGGTTTCCGGCGCCTGCTTCTCGGACTTCGGCCATGAAGTCGTCTGCGTCGACAAGGACGCACGCAAGATCGAGCTGCTCCACCAGAATGTGATGCCGATCTACGAGCCCGGCCTCGCCGAACTGGTCGCGTCGAACGTCAAGGCTGGCCGCCTGACCTTCACCACCGATCTGGCCGAGGGCGTCAAGGATGCCGATGCTGTGTTCATCGCGGTCGGCACACCCAGCCGCCGCGGCGACGGCCATGCCGATCTCTCTTATGTCTATGCCGCGGCGCGCGAGATCGCCGAGAACCTGACCGGACCCAGCGTGATCGTGACCAAGTCGACCGTGCCGGTGGGCACGGGTGACGAAGTCGAGCGGATCCTTGCCGAAGTGGCGCCCGACAGCGGCGCCAAGGTCGTCTCCAATCCCGAATTCCTGCGCGAGGGCGCGGCGATCGAGGACTTCAAGCGGCCCGACCGGGTGGTCGTGGGCACCGATGACGAGGACGCGCGCCAGGTGATGCGCGAGATCTATCGGCCGCTGTCGCTCAATCAGAACGCGCCGATCGTCTTCACCGGCCGCCGTACTTCGGAGCTGATCAAATATGCCGCGAACGCGTTTCTCGCGGTCAAGATCACCTTCATCAACGAGATCGCCGATTTGTGCGAAGCGGTCGGCGCAGACGTGCAGGAAGTGTCGCGCGGGATCGGCATGGACAATCGCATCGGCGCGAAGTTCCTCCACGCCGGGCCCGGCTATGGCGGGTCGTGCTTCCCCAAGGATACGCTGGCGCTGCTCAAGACCGCGGCCGACCACGAGACGCCGCAACGCATCGTCGAGGCAACAGTCCAGGTGAACGATGCGCGCAAGCGCGCAATGGGCCGCAAGGTCATCAAGGCGATGGGCGGCGACGCGCACGGCAAGACGGTCGCGGTTCTCGGCCTCACCTTCAAGCCCAATACCGACGACATGCGCGATGCGCCGAGCCTGTCGGTGATCGCGGCGCTGCAGGATGCCGGGGCGACGGTACGTGCTTATGATCCCGAAGGCGTCGAGCAGGCGCGGCCGATGCTTCCCGGAGTCGAATTCTCCGCGAACCCCTATGCAGCCGCGGAGGGCGCGGACGCGCTGGTGATCGTCACCGAATGGGACGAATTCCGCGCGCTTGATCTCGGCCGGATGGCGCGGACGCTGAAGACCCCGCTGCTGGTGGACCTGCGCAACATCTATCCGCCGGCGGAAGCGGCGCGCGCCGGCCTGAAGCTGGTGGGCGTGGGCAAGCCCAGAGCGGGCTGATCAGGCGACCTTTCCGAGCCGTTCGCCGGCATAGTTCGAGGCGCGGATCGGCTCCCACCACCAGCGATTGTCGAGATACCAGTCCACGGTCTTGCTCAGCCCCGATCCGAAATTCTCGCTCGGGGTCCAGCCAAGTTCCTCTCGGCCTTGGCGGGATCGATCGCGTAGCGGCGATCATGGCCGGGACGATCGGCCACGAAGCTGATCAGCGAGCGGCGAACCGTTCCGGGCAGCGGTTGGCGCTGATCGAGGATGTCGCAGATCGCTTCGACCACGCGCAGGTTGGTCGCCTCGGCCCGGCCGCCGATCAGATAGGTTTCGCCCGACCTGCCTTGGGTGAGCACGCGCTCGAGCGCCACGGCATGATCCTCGACAAAGAGCCAGTCGCGGACATTCTCCCCGCGACCATATACCGGCAGCGGCTTACCCTCGAGCGCGTTGAGGATGGTCAGCGGGATCAGCTTTTCGGGGAAGTGAAACGGTCCGTAATTGTTCGAGCAGTTCGACAGCACCACCGGCAGGCCATAGGTCTCATGCCAGGCGCGGACGAAATGATCCGACGCAGCTTTCGAGGCCGAATAAGGCGAGGACGGCGCGTAGGGGGTCGCTTCGGTGAAGACGCCGCTGTCGAACGGCAGATCGCCGAACACTTCGTCGGTGGAGACGTGGTGGAAGCGGAAGGTGTCGCGTTCGCCCGCAGGCAATGACTGCCAATATGCGAGCGCTGCATCGAGCAGCCGCACGGTGCCTACAACATTGGTTTCGACGAACGCTGCCGGGGAATCGATCGAACGATCGACATGCGTTTCCGCAGCGAGGTGCATGATGCCGTGAAGCTGCTCGTCGCGCAGCAGGCGGAGCACCGTCCCGGTGTCGGCGATATCGGCCTCGACGAAGCGAAAATTGGGCGCCGCGGCGAGGTCGCGGAGCGACGCGCGGTTACCGGCATAAGTCAGCTTGTCGAGACAGACGACGTGATAACCGCGCCCCACCAGCAAGCGGCACACCGCCGAGCCGATGAACCCGGCCCCGCCGGTGACGAGCACGCGCCGGATCATGCGGCGTCCTGCACGCAGCGGCGGAGATAATCGGCATACCCTGTCTTGCCCATCAGCGCCGCGCGGTCGAGCATCGCGTCGGCGCTCAGATAGCCGAGATCGAAGGCGATCTCCTCGGGGCAGGCGATCTTGATACCCTGGCGGTGCTCGATCGTGCGGACGAAGGCCCCGGCTTCGTGGAGGCTGTCATGCGTGCCGGTATCGAGCCAGGCATAGCCGCGGCCAAGGCGATTCACGGTCAAGTCGCCGCGATCGAGATAGGCGCGGATCACGTCGGTGATCTCGAGTTCGCCGCGTGGCGAAGGCTTAAGCGTGCGCGCGATCGCCGTCACGTCGGAATCGAAGAAATAGAGGCCGGTGACTGCCCAGCGCGAGACTGGCTTCTCCGGCTTTTCGACGATGCTGGTGGCGCGCGCCGTCTCGGGGTTGAAGCTGACCACGCCGTACCGCTCGGGATCCTCGACCTGATAGGCGAAGACCGTCGCCCCGCCGGCCGCGGCCGCTGTCGCGGCCATGTGGCCCTTCGCCCCCATCGCGTCGCCGTGGAAGATATTGTCGCCGAGGATCAGCGCGGCGGGGCCGCCCTGAAGGAACTCCTCACCGATCAGGAAGGCCTGCGCGAGCCCTTCGGGTGCCGGCTGCACCGCATAATTGAGGTTGATCCCGAACGCCGCGCCGTTTCCCAGCAGGGCCTCGAACATCGGCAAGTCGCGTGGCGAGGAAATGATCAAGATGTCGCGAATGCCCGCCAGCATCAGCACCGACAGCGGGTAATAGATCATCGGCTTGTCGAACACCGGCAGCAATTGCTTCGAGATCGACAGCGTCGCTGGATAGAGCCGCGTGCCCGACCCGCCGGCGAGGATGATCCCCTTGACGCCGTGCGGTTGGGGCCTGCGATCACCGCTGCGGCGGAAATGGCCTGACAATTTTTCTTCTCCGCTCCGAATTAGGAACGCCTCGCAATCGAGGCCCTCTCCCCCTAGATCAACACTGCCAAATAGCGGCAGAAGGTTCACGAAGCTTTAGCCGGGCAACGCAGCGTAATCGGGATTCGACTTGTCTCTTCCACCCCTCACCCATCTTCAGCGCCTCGAGGCCGAGAGCATCCACATCCTGCGCGAAGTCGTCGCGGAGGCTGAACGGCCGGTGATGCTCTATTCGATCGGCAAGGACAGCGCCGTGATGCTGCACCTTGCGAAGAAGGCATTCTATCCGGCGCCGCCACCTTTTCCGCTGCTCCATGTCGACACGACATGGAAGTTCCAGGCGATGTACGACTTGCGCGACAAGGCTGCGCAGGCGGCGGGAATGGAGCTGATCGTCCACAAGAACCCCGATGCGATGGCGCAGGGAATCAACCCGTTCGATCATGGCAGCCTGCACACCGATCTGTGGAAGACCGAGGGTCTCAAGCAGGCGCTCGACAAATACGGCTTCGACGCGGCCTTCGGCGGCGCGCGGCGCGACGAGGAGAAGAGCCGCGCCAAGGAGCGCGTCTTCTCGTTCCGCACCGCCAGCCATCGCTGGGACCCCAAGAACCAGCGCCCCGAGCTCTGGCATCTGTACAATGCGCGGAAAGCCAAGGACGAGAGCATGCGGGTGTTCCCGATCTCGAACTGGACCGAGCTCGACATCTGGCAGTACATCCTCGCGGAAGGCATCGAGATCGTGCCGCTCTATTTCGCGGCACCGCGCCCGACGGTCGAGCGTGACGGACTGATCCTGATGGTCGACGACGAACGCTTCCGGCTGAATCCGGGTGAGGTGCCGGTCGAGCGATCGGTGCGGTTCCGGACGTTGGGCTGTTATCCGCTGACCGGCGCGGTCGAGAGCGAAGCGGCTAGCCTTGAGGACGTGATCCAGGAAATGCTTCTCACCACCACCTCCGAACGCCAGGGCCGTGCGATCGACCACGATCAGGCCGCGAGCATGGAGAAGAAGAAGCAGGAGGGGTATTTCTGATGCCGCCTGGCGCAAATTTCTTCGTCACCCCGGCGAAGGCCGGGGTCCAGAGCCAAGGGCGACAAGGCAGGAAAACCCTCGGCCCCGGCCTTCGCCGGGGTGACGGTGGGATGGTGGACGCATGACCTCCTATCGCCCCGACGCGCTGATCGCGTCCGACATCTCGGCGTATCTGACGCTGCACCAGAACAAGTCGCTGCTGCGCTTCATCACCTGCGGCTCGGTCGACGATGGAAAATCCACGCTGATCGGGCGCTTGCTCTACGATTCGAAGATGATCTTCGAGGATCAGCTGGCGAGTCTCGAGGCCGACAGCAAACGGCTGGGTACGCAGGGGCAGGAGATCGACTTCGCATTGCTGGTGGACGGACTCGCCGCCGAACGCGAGCAGGGCATCACGATCGACGTCGCCTATCGCTTCTTCGCGACCGAGAAACGCAAGTTCATCGTCGCGGATACACCGGGGCACGAACAATATACGCGCAACATGGTCACCGGTGCCTCGACCGCCGACCTCGCCGTCATCCTGATCGACGCGCGCAAGGGTGTGCTCACCCAGACGCGGCGGCACAGCTATCTCGCGCATCTGCTCGGCATCCGGCACATCGTGCTCGCGGTGAACAAGATGGACCTGATCGGCTACGACCAAGCCGCCTATGACGCGATCGTCGAAGATTATCGCGGTTTCGCGGAATCGATCGGCATTGCGGGCTTCACGCCTATTCCAATTTCGGGATTCAAGGGCGACAACATCACCGGCCTTTCGGAGAACACGCCGTGGTTCGCCGGTCCGGCGCTGCTCGATCATCTCGAGCGGGTCGAGGTCGAGGCCGAAGCCGATCGGGCCAAGCCGTTCCGGCTGCCGGTGCAATGGGTGAACCGGCCCAATCTCGACTTTCGCGGCTTTGCCGGGCTGATCGCCAGCGGCACCGTGAAGCCGGGCGACGAGGTTCGGATCCTGCCCTCGGGGCGGACCACGACCGTCTCGCGTATCGTCGCGATGGGCGGCGATCGCGACGAGGCAGGCGCTGGCGAATCCGTCACGCTGACCCTCGCCGACGAAGTCGATTGCTCGCGCGGCGACGTGATCGCCGCGGCCGACGCACCGCCGCAGGTGGCCGATCAATTCAAGGCGACGATCGTCTGGATGGACCAGGCCGACCTGCTGCCCGGCCGCGCTTACTGGCTCAAGCTCGGCACCCAGACCGTCAGCGTGACCGTCCGCGAGCCCGAATACGCGATCGACATCAACACGCTCGCGCACGTCTCGGCGCGCACGCTCAAGCTCAACGATATCGGCGTCGCGGAGATCGCCGCGGATCGCGGGATCGTCTTCGAGCCCTATGCCGAGAGCCACGATCTCGGCGGGTTCATCCTGATCGACAAGGTGACCAACGCGACTGTCGCGGCGGGCATGCTGCACCACGCGCTGCGGCGCGCGCAGAACGTGCATTGGCAGGCAGTGGAGATCACCCGCGAGGCGCATGCCGCGCAAAAGGGCCAGCGCGCGCGGCTGCTGTGGTTCACCGGGCTTTCGGGTTCGGGCAAGTCGACCATCGCCAATCTGGTCGAGAAGAAGCTGCACGCGATGGGCAAGCACAGCTTCCTGCTGGACGGCGACAATATCCGCCACGGGCTCAACCGCGATCTCGGCTTTTCCGACGCCGATCGGGTCGAGAATATCCGCCGCGTCGGCGAAGTGGCCAGGCTGATGACCGATGCCGGGCTGATCGTGCTGACGGCTTTCATCTCGCCCTTCCGCGCCGAGCGTGAGATGGTGCGCGCGATGCTGCCCGAAGGCGACTTCTTCGAGATCTTCATCGACACGCCGATCGCCGAAGCCGAGCGGCGTGATCCCAAGGGGCTGTATCGCAAGGCGCGCGCGGGCGAGATCGCCAACTTCACCGGCATCTCGAGCCCCTATGAAGCGCCGGAGAGCCCGCAGATCCGGATCGACACGACGAAGGAGACGCCCGAGGCCGCGGCCGAGCGGATCGTCGAGACGATCATGGGAACGTGGAGCCCGGTGATTTGACCGACGCCGAACTCGCGCGCGACATCGCCGCCGAGGCGGGCGCGCTGCTATTGCGGATCCAGAGCGACTGCGCGGGCGGCGACCGGGGCGACCGCGAAGCCAATGCGCTGATCCTCGCGCGGCTGCGGGATGCCCGGCCCGAGGATGCGATCCTTTCCGAGGAATCCGCCGACGATCTCGCCCGGCTGGAGCGGAGCCGGGTGTGGATCGTCGATCCGCTCGACGGCACCCGCGAATTCGCCGAGCGGCGCGACGATTGGGCAGTGCATGTCGCGCTGGCAGTCGACGGCCGTGCGGAGAGTGGCGCAGTGGCGCTGCCCAAGCTGGGCGTGACGCTGTCGAGCGATGCCCCTCCCCGCTTCCCGCTCCGCAGACGCCACCCCGGCTGCTGGTGAGCCGGACGCGGCCGAGCGCCTTGTGCGTCGACGTGGCCGAGCGGATCGGCGCGGTACGGGTGGGCATGGGCTCGGCGGGCGCCAAGGCGATGGCGGTGGTGCGCGGCGAGGCCGAGATCTACCTCCACACCGGCGGGCAGCACCAATGGGACAATTGCGCGCCCGTAGCCGTGGCGCTGGCCGCGGGGCTGCACGCGTCGCGGATCGACGGATCGCCGATCGTCTACAACCAGCGCGAGACGAGCATTCCGGACCTGCTGATCTGCCGCAAGGAATGGGCGGAGACGGTGCTGGCGGCGGTGCGGAATTGCGCGGGCTAACCGTCCCCCGGCGAAGGGTGGGATCCGGAGCCAGACAGTTCGCCGCCCGTAACCCTGGGTCCCGGCTTTCGCCGGGATGACGGGGGTTGGGAGAGGAGGCCGGACTCCGGATTGCTTCGCGTTTCAGCCGGACCCCGCGGTTTACCCGCGCGCTTCCCCGTTCTAGGTCTGTCCGCTCAAACCGGAGGACCCATGGCCGAACCGCTGATCGCACGCTCCCTGCTCTTCGCGCCCGGCGATTCCGAGCGGAAGCTGGCCAAGGCCGGCGCGAGCGGCGCCGATCTCGTGCTGCTCGATCTCGAAGATGCGGTTGCCCCCGCGAACAAGGCTGACGCGCGCCGGCTGGTCGCCGAGCATCTGCGCACCGCCCCGCGCGCGCAGCCGCAATGGGTGCGGATCAATCCGCTCGACACCGAACACGCGCTCGCCGATCTGGCCGCGGTGGTGCCCCATCGTCCCGACGGGATCATGCTGCCCAAGGCGACGCGCGCCGAGGCGGACCGGCTTCATCATTATCTGAGCGCGCTGGAAGCGGCGGCAGGGCACGCGGCGGGCGCGATCCGCACCATCGTGGTCGCGACCGAGACCGCGCCAGCCCTGTTCGGTCTCGGCGACTATGCCGGTTGCCCGCGCCTTGCCGCGCTCACCTGGGGTGCCGAGGACAGCGCGACTGCGCTCGGCGCGACCGACAACCGCGACGAGAATGGCGAATACGACTTCCCTTATCAGCTCTTCCGGGCATTGGCGCTGGCGGGTGCCGCGGCTGCGAGCGTGACTCCGATCGAGACGATCCATGGCGATTTCCGCGATCTCGACGGGCTGGCCAAGGTCGCCGCCAAGGCGCGCCGCGCGGGTTTTCGGGGCATGATGGCGATCCATCCCGATCAGGTTCCGGTGATCAACCGCGCCTTCTCGCCTTCCGAAAGCGAGCTGGAACGCGCCGAGCGGATCGTCGCGGCGTTCGCGGCGAACCCGGGGGCTGGCACGATCGGACTGGACGGCGCGATGCTCGACATGCCGCACCTGAAGCGCGCGCAGGCCGTGCTGGCGATGCCGCGCGGCTAAGCCTTTCAATTGATTCTCCAGACGTTAGGTCTAGGAATGCAAAGCATGCATTCGGGGGTGCGTACCGCGTAATGACCGAAGCCGGGCCCGGGCACGAACCGCTTCCCGTAGGCGAGGACGAGTTTCGCATGATCGCGGACAGCGCGCCGGTGGCGGTGTGGGTCACGCGGCTCGATCGCACGCGCAGCTTCGTCAACCGCGCGTATGTCGAGTTCCTCAACGTCTCCTATGACGAGGCGCTCCGCTTCGACTGGCGGACCATCATTCATCCAGACGACGCAGCGCAAATCCTGCAGCAGTCGATCGCCGGCGAGGCGCGCCTCGAGACCTTCGATCTCGAAGGCCGCTATCGCAACTTCAAGGGCGAATGGCGCTGGCTCCATTCCACCTCCTCTCCGCGGCGCGATGCGCAGGGGCGGCACATCGGCTTCATCGGCGTCGCGCATGACGTGACCGAAGCGAAGGAAGCCGAATTGTCGCTCCGCGAGCGCGAGGCCCAGCTCTCCGCCTTCATCAGCCAGTCGACCGCCGGCTTCAGCCAGGTCGACATGGAAGGCCGGTTCACTTTGGTCAACGATCGCTTCTGCGAGATCGCCGGCTGGAGCCGCGAGGAGCTGATGGGCATGCGGATGCTCGACATCACCCATCCTGACGACCGCGGCACCAATGCGCAGCTGTTCGAACGGACGGTGCGCGAAGGCACGCCTTATGCCCATGAGAAACGTTATGTCCGCAAGAACGGCGGCGTGGTCTGGGTCAACAATTCGGTATCGGTGATCCGCCGGCCCGAAGGCGAGCCGTTCGGCGTGCTGGCGGTGACGCTCGACGTCACCGGGCGCCGCGCCGCCGAAGCACGGCTGCGCAAGAGCGAGGAGAGCCTCCGCCTCGCCACCGAAAGCGCGGGCATGGCGAGCTGGGAACTCGATCTGGAGACGATGCAGGGCGAATGGTCGCCCAACCGCTTCGACCTGCTCGGCATGGAACGGCGCGCCGACAGCCGCGCCGGCTTCGACGCATGGCTCGAGCGCGTGCATCCGGAGGATCGCGAGATGGTGCGTTCCGCGGCACAACGGTGTTTCAGGACGGGCACGCCCTATACGATCGAATATCGCGTCCTGCGCGCCGACAATGGAGAGGAACGCTGGCTGCAGAGCCATGGCAGCCGCATCGATTACGAGGACAAGAGGCCGAGCCGCTTCGTCGGCGTATCGTTCGACATCACCGACCGCAAACGCGCCGAGGCCGAGCTCCGCGAAAGCGAGGCGCGCTTCCGGACGATCTTCGAACAGGCGAACGACTTCCTGATCACCACCACGTTGGACCAGAAGATCACTTCGGTGAACCCGGCCGTGATCGAGGCGCTCGGCTATGCCGAGGAGGAACTGATCGGCGCGTCGATCGGCGACTTCATGGATCCCGACCAGCTCGCGATCGCGCTGGAAGCGTTCGATCAGAAGATGCGCGAAGGCGGGAGCACCCGGCTGACCATCGCGGTCCGCGCGCGCGACGGCCGTCCGCTGATCTGGGAGATCAATTCCCAGCTGACCACCGACACCGAGGGCAAGCCGACGGCGCTCCACGCGATCGGCCGCGACATGACCGAGGCCAAGCGTGCCGAGACGCATCTCCGGCTGCTGGTCGACGAACTCAACCACCGCGTGAAGAACATGCTGGCGATCGTCCAGGGCGTCGCCCAGCAGAGCTTCAAGCCCGGTGCCGATCCGACCGCCGCGCGCGCCGCCTTCGAGGGCCGGCTCGCCGCGCTTTCCGAAGCGCACAACCTGCTCACCCGCGAGCATTGGGGCGCGGTATCGATGGCGCAGATCATCGGCGATGCCGTCGCCCCGCATGGCGATGCCGCGCGCTTCGAGCTCGACGGACCCGATCTCCCGATCCTGCCCAAGACCGCGATCACCCTCGCCCTGGCAATCCACGAACTCGCCACCAATGCCGTCAAGCACGGGGCGCTGTCGCAGCCGGAGGGGCGCGTGGCGATCCGCTGGGCACGGGTGGAGCGCGATCACGCCGCGCGGCTGTCGCTGGTGTGGGAGGAGCGTGGCGGCCCCAGGGTCGAAGTCCCCGCGCGGCGCGGCTTCGGCACGCGGATGATCGAGCGCGGGCTGGCGGCGGAGTTCGGCGGCACGGTCGAGATCGACTTCCGGCCCGAAGGCCTGGTCTGCACCGTCGAGGCGCCCTTGCCCGAGGGCGCCGAATGAGCGGCTATGCTGCGCTCCGCGTGCTCGTTGTCGAGGACGAGCCGGTGGTGGCGATGTGCCTCGAGGACATATTGGACGGGCTCGGCTGTGAGACGGTGGGCCCGGTCGCGCGGCTGGCCGAGGGGCTTGTCCTCGCCGAGAACGAGCTGCTGGGCGCCGCGATCCTCGACATCAATCTGGGCGGCGAACGCAGCACGCCGATCGCCGAGGCGCTGCGCCGGCGCGGCGTGCCCTTCGCCTTCGCCAGCGGCTACGGCACCCTGCCCGAGGGTTTCGAGACATTGCCGTTGATCGAGAAGCCCTATCGCGAAGCGGATATCGATGCGGCGCTGAAGGCGTTGCTGGGGTAGTTAAATTCGACGCGAAACCTCGTTACTGCAATCGTACTTCGCTATCCCCTTGCCGATCATAACTCTCCCCTTGGCGGGAAATCTTCTTGAGTAATAACAAAGGTCTGCCGAATAGCGTTGGCCCTCCTCAATCCAATGAACAGATGCCTGCCCCTCTCCGTCGAGAATGCCGGCAAATTTCAACGTGCCTCCCGGCTGGATATCACCAAGTATCCATTCCCTCCGGGGGTCTTTTACGAAGACGTTCGTCAAAATGTGGGACGAGCGATTGGCAAATTCCAGGGAGCTAACATCGTGACGCCCGCATCCGCTCGACAAAGCAAATGCCATGATCAAGCCACACCGAAGAATGCTTCTCATCATTTTGCCCATGGCGGCTCCGTCTGCTCGACGACCCACAACCCACTAAACTTCGTATCCCTCGCCACCAGAGTAGCATATCGCCGGGCGACGGCCTTTTATTCGACCGTCACCGATTTCGCGAGGTTGCGCGGCTGATCGACGTCGGTGCCCTTGGCCACGGCGACGTGATAGGCGAGCAACTGCACCGGCACCGCATAGACGAGCGGCGCGATCAGCGGGTGGACGCTGGGCATCTCGATCGTCGCCAGCGCATCTTCGCCGGCCAGCGCCAGCCCTTCGGCATCCGAGATCAGCACCACCCTGGCGCCGCGCGCCTTGGCCTCCTGCATGTTGGAGACGGTCTTGTCGAACAGCGGGCCCGAGGGGCGAGGACGATCAGCGGCACGCTGTCGTCGATCAGTGCGATCGGCCCGTGCTTCATCTCGCCCGAGGCATAGCCTTCGGCGTGGATGTAGCTGATCTCCTTGAGCTTCAGCGCACCTTCGAGCGCCAGCGGGTAATCGGGGCCGCGACCGAGATAGAGCACGTCGCGCGCCGCGGCGATCGTATGTGCCATCGCCTGGATCTCTTCGTCATGCGCGAGCGCGGCGTTGATCGCGGCGGGCGCCTCGATCAGATGGCGCACGATCTCACGCTCGGCCTGCTCGCTCAGCTTGCCCTTGGCGCGGGCGAGATTGACCGCGAGTGCAGCCATCACCGCGAGCTGGCACGTGAATGCCTTGGTCGAGGCGACGCCGATCTCCGGCCCGGCATGGGTGGAAAGCAGCAGATCGACTTCGCGGGCCATCGAGCTGGTCGGCACGTTGATGATGCCCGCGGTGGTGACGCCGTTCGCCTTCATATGGCGGAGCGCCGCGAGCGTATCGGCGGTCTCGCCCGACTGGCTGACGACGACGCCCAGCGTGTTCGGCAGAAGGACCGGATCGCGGTAGCGGAATTCGGAGGCGACATCGACTTCGACCGGCAGCCGCGCGAACTGCTCGATCCAGTATTTGCCGATCATGCCGACATAGGAGGCGGTGCCGCAGGCGACGATCGCGACGCGCTCGATCCTGCTCAGGTCGAAGCTCATGTCGGGCAGCGCGACCTTCTGCTCGACCGGGCGGATGTACGACGCCAGCGTCTGCGCGACGACCACCGGCTGCTCGTAGATTTCCTTGAGCATGAAGTGGCGGTGGTTGCCCTTGTCGATCAGCGCCGCCGACACGCCCGAGGCGACGATGGGGCGCTCGACGGGATTGTTGTCGCGATCGAAGATTTCGACCTTGTCGCGGGTCAGCACCGCCCAGTCGCCTTCGTCGAGATAGGCGATGCGCTGGGTGAGCGAGGCGAGTGCGTGGGCGTCCGAGCCGAGATAATTCTCGCCCTCGCCATAGCCGACGGTGAGCGGCGCGCCGAGCCGGGCACAGATCAGCAGGTCGGGCTGGTTGCGGAACAGGAAGGCGACGGCGAACGCGCCGTGGAGCTTGGGGAGCACCGCCGCGACTGCGTCGCGCGGGCTGCTGCCCCGCTCGAGCTCGCGGCTGACGAGGTGCGCGACGACTTCGGTGTCGGTCTGGCTCTTGAACTCGCGGCCCTCGGCGATCAGCTGGTCGCGCAGCGGCTTGAAGTTCTCGATGATGCCGTTGTGGACGATCGAGACATCGCCGACGATGTGCGGATGGGCATTGTCCTCGGTCGGCGCGCCGTGCGTGGCCCAGCGGGTATGCGCGATTCCGATCGTGCCGGGCAGCGGGCTCTCGGCCAGCCGCGCGGCGAGGTTGACCAGCTTGCCCTCGGCACGGCGCCGCTCGATCTCGCCGTCGTGTAGCGTGGCGATGCCCGCCGAATCATAGCCGCGATATTCGAGCCGCTTGAGCCCGTCGAACAGGCGCTGGGCCACGTCCTGGTTGCCGACGATTCCGACAATTCCGCACATCGAACTTATCCCCTGCCGCGATCAGTGCGGAAATTTGGTGTCCACGAAAACCCGAGTGAATTCCATCGGATCGGGCTCGCGCCCGTTCGCCTGCTGGAACCGGACGCGGCCCGATTGCCAGACCTCCCGGATGGCGCCCTGCATGCCGTCCGGAAACTGCATCCGCCCGACCACGATCTCGCGCCAGCTGCCGGTAGCGCCGAACATCTCGCGATATTGCGGCTCCATCGCGCGCAGCGACGCATCGGCCGCCGGATCGAGATGGCCGATCGCATCGAGGATATAGCTTTCGAGCAGCCGGAGGAACGGCTTGCCGGCGTAGCGGTCGCTCATGGTTTCGCAGCCTTTCTGGCCTTCATCATTTCCCGGAAGCGCGTGCCCCAGCCGGGCCGCGCCTCCTGCCGGGCGCGCGCGAGCGCGAGCGCGCCGGCCTCGACGTCCTGCGTCACCACCGATCCCGCACCCACCGTGGCGTCCTTGCCGATCGCGACCGGCGCGACCAATGCGCTGTTCGAGCCGATGAACGCGCCTTCGCCGATGCTCGTACGATATTTGAAGAAGCCGTCGTAATTGCAGGTGATCGTGCCCGCGCCGATATTCGCACCGGCCCCGACATCGGCATCGCCGAGATAGGTCAGATGATTGGCCTTGGCGCCCTTGCCGAGCACCGCCTTCTTGGTCTCGACGAAATTGCCGACCTTGGCGCCCTCGCCAGCACCGTGCCCGGCCGCAGCCGGGCATAGGGACCGACGCTCGCCCCGCTGGCGATGTTCGCGCCCTCGATATGGCTGAAACCGTGGATGGTGACGCGATCGGCGACCTCGACGCCGGGCCCGAAGAACACGTTCGGTTCGATCAGTACGTCGCGGCCGAGCTTCGTGTCGTGCGCGAACCACACCGTCTCGGGCGCCACCAGGGTTGCGCCGTCGGCCATCGCCCGCGCGCGCCGCGCCTGCTGCCATTCGGCCTCGAGCCCGGCGAGTTCACCGCGGCTGTTCACGCCGGTGACTTCGTGCGCGTCGGTCTCGATCACCGCCGAATGGCGGCCCGCGGCGGCGGCGAGCATCACGATGTCGGGAAGGTAATATTCGCCCGCGGCATTGGCGTTGGTGACCTGCGCGAGCAACGCGAACAGATCCTTCGCGCCCACTGCCATCAGCCCCGAATTGCACAGGGTCTCGGCACGTTCCTCGGCGCTCGCATCCTTGAACTCGACCATCTTGACGATGTGCCCCTGCCCGTCCGCGATCACGCGGCCATAGGCGCCGGGATCGAACGGGCGGAAGCCGAGCACCACTGCCGCGGGCGCATCGGCGCCGTGCAGCCGCTCGAGCATCCGCCGCATCGTCGCGGTCGAGACCAGGGGAACGTCGCCATAAAGGATCAGCACATCGCCTGCGAACCCGGCGAGCGCATCTTCCGCCATCCGTACCGCATGGCCGGTGCCGAGCTGTTCGGCCTGCTGGACCGTCTCGGCGCCGAGCGGCTGGACGGCCGCCTCGACCTGCTCGCGTCCGGCGCCGACCACCACGATGGTGCGCGCCGGATCGAGCGCATCGACGCTGTCGATCAGGTGCAGCAGCATGGGCCGCCCGGCGAGCGGGTGAAGCACCTTGTGCGTATCGGATTTCATCCGCGTGCCCTTGCCCGCAGCAAGGATGATCGCGGCTATCGGCGCTGTCATGATACCCTCCGGAAGAGCCTCCCCTGCCATGAGAAGCTTGCCAATTCCATAGCGTTGCTGGCAGCAGGCGCCGCATATGGCCGACTTCCCCTTCGACATTGTCGGATTCGATCTCGACGGCACGCTGTTCGATACGAGCGTGGACCTCACCGACGCAGTGAACCACGCGCTCGGGCTGCTCGGCCGCCCGCCGCTCAGTGTCGAGACGGTAAAGCCGATGATCGGGCGCGGCGGGAAACACATGCTCCAGCAGGGGCTCGAGGCTTCGGGCGGGTGCGATCCCGAGGTGCTGGAGCGCACGTATCCCGAGCTGCTCGCCTTCTACGGCGACAATCTTACCCGGGGCACCTACGCCTTTCCGGGACTCATCGAAGCGATGGACACGCTCGAGGCACGCGGCGTGAAGCTCGCGATCGTCACCAACAAGTCCGAGAGCCTCGCCGTGAAGCTGGTCGCCGAACTGGCGCTCGATCATCGCTTCGCCTGCGTGATCGGCGGCGACACGATGGGGCCGGACAACCGCAAGCCCTCCCCGAAGGAATCCGCGAAATGATCCGGCGCTGCGGCGGCGGGCGCGCGGCGTTCGTCGGCGATCTCGATCTTCGACATCCAGGCGGCGAGGAATGCCGGAATCCCTCTGTCGCGGTCAGCTTCGGCTTCCTGATGCAACCGATCGAGGAACTGGCGGCGGACGCAGTGATCGATCATTTCGACGAATTGGTGCCGGCGCTGGAGAAGCTCGGCGCGGCACACCCTATATGATCCTGCACCCCATCCCAGGAGACTGAACCATGACGACTCGCCCCCGCGCTTTGGTCACCGGCGCGTCCGCCGGCATCGGCCGCAATTTCGCCGAGCATCTGGCGCGCACCGGCCACGACCTGGTGATCGTCGCGCGGCGCGAGGACAGGCTGCGCGCGCTGGCCGAGGAACTGGGCGCCGCGACCCAGGCCGATGTCGAAGTGCTCGCCGCCGATCTGGGCAGCGATGCAGGCGCGGCGGCGGTGGCCGCGCGGATCGCGGTAGGCGGCGTCGACATGCTGATCAACAATGCGGGATATGCCACGCGCGGCCGAGTGGCGGAACTCGACCCCGACGCGCTCGATGCGATGCTCCGCGTCAACATATTCGCGCTCAGCCGGCTTTCCGCCGCGGCGATGAAGGCGATGGCCGCCGCCGGACGCGGCACGATCATCAACATCGCCTCGGGCACGGTGTTCATGCAGATGCCGGGCAATGCGGGATATGGCGCGTCCAAGAACTATGTGATGGCGTTCACGCGCCACATGCAGGTCGAAGCGGCAGGCACCGGCGTCCGCGTCCAGTTGCTCGTCCCCGGCGTGATCGCCACCGATTTCCACGAAGTCGCCGGCAACGACCTCGCCAATTTCCCGCCCGAACGCGTGATGCAGGCCGACGATCTGGTGGTCGCTTCGCTGCGCGCGCTCGAAATGGACGAGCCGGTGTGCATCCCCTCGCTTCCCGAGATCCGCGACTGGGACAATTATGCCGCCGCCGAAGCATTGGTCGCGAAGAACTGCTCGCGCGACCGCCCTGCCGCCCGATATCATGGCGCCTGAACTATCCGGTTGCGGACGAGGATGGATTCCAGCCTGTTCCGAAAAGTCCCGAACAGTGTTTAACCTGAGTTCCGCGGACGCTTGCTTTTCCCCTATCGGACGTGGAGCATATACGGGGAAGAAAACGTGGGTCGCACCGGGGGGACGCATTGAAGGGGTCAGAATATGCCTCTCAAGGAGAGGCCGCTGCCGACTTGCGACCCGGCGCGCCGATCGCGTCGGCGAGACTCGCGGAACTGATTCAACTGACACTCGTCGCCGACGGCGCCATCATCGACCTGCGCCATTACGCGACCCGGCAGCGCGCGACCGGCGCTTCCGAACGGCTCGAGACTGCGGGCGTGCTGATGGCGGGCGGCGCAGCGGAAACCTCCGAAGCTTTGCTCTGGCAGCTCGCGGATCCGATCGAAGCCGGTGCGCTCGGCTTCCAATCCTATGCCTGCGTCCCGCTGCATGACCTGGACGGTGCGCCGCTGGGCCGGATCGTCGCGATCCAGCGCGGCCAGCGCCAGTTCGACGGACATGATCTCAAGATATTGCGGACGGTGGCGGATATCGTGGCGGACCTGATCCGCCAGCCTCAGCTCGCCAACTGACGGACGGTCTCGGCGGGGTTCGTTCCTGGCCCGAGCAAAGCGCGCCCGCGGGCAGTGAGCGCGGCGTCGACCATCTGCGGTCCGCCGGGTCCGACGAGGAATGCTTCGAAAGTGATCAGGCCGGAATCCCCAGCTCCTGAAGCGCCTTGATGAAATCGATGTGTCTCTCGGGGAGTCGCCCATGGCGACATCGGCGGCGCACAACGTCACGACGATCGGCCAACTCGACCACAGCGCCTCGACGATCGTCCTGGCGTCGGCATTTTCCAGAGCCTGCGTGGCTTCGTCGATCACAAACTGCCTCACTGCCCGAACTACATCGTTTCCGCGCCCCCACGTCTTGCCCCGCCTATTTCGGTGGCGATTAACCTTCACATAAGAAAGGTTAACAAATCGCTAAAATCGGCCCTGTCCCCGATTGCCGGCATTCGAAGTTACGATAACCAAAGTTATCCATTTATATCAATGAATTACTTGCATCTTCGCGTCTCGGAAATCACAGCAACCCGGACGATCTAACGTCCGCCCTCCTTGTTATCCACTACTAATTATGCCGATCGCCACAAGACAGTGACATGGGCAATAGACATAACGCCGATCAGTTTGCACTCATTACTTCCGCACCCGACCAGTAAATCAATAATGATTTAATTAAACTGACCGGCTCTTGCGCGATTTAATGAATAAATGCTTTGCCAGCATGTGCGGCGGCATCCGGATCGCATGGCTCCGTAGGTAGAAAGCCAGCCGGGTCAGCCTGTGCGTGGGGCGTCCCCATGCGTTGCGCGCGAGCAGGCGGTGGAAGAAAAACCTGTCGGAGCGCTGGGGCTTGAGAGTGACCTTGATCGGGCTCGAATAGCCCTTCACCGGGGTGTCATAGAGCGCAGCGGCAAGGCGAAAGGCTCGCATCACCGCGGGCATCAAACCGTGCGTATGGCTTTCCTCGTAAACGTCCAAACAAAAATCCGGGTCACGCTCGGAGAATTCGCGAACAAGTTGGTCGATGTCCCAGAGGTTGCGCAACCCTCCGGCAAGATCGCCGTCCGCGAAGAGGTGCGCTGCGGCATGGCAGACCATGCCCGCGGGACTCAGGACGCGCAGGCCGTTCTTCAGCAGGACGCTGTCGGCGATCAGCGCATCTGCATCGGGCGTGACGCGCGCAGTGAGCGGCAGGATGGTGTGGTGGACGTCGATCATCCGATCGCGCTCGCGATGGATCAGCGGCGGAAGCTCGTGCATCCAGCGGCGATAATAAGCATCGTCATAGGGATCGGGCTTCACCCATTCCCAGCCCGCCGCGAGCAGCATGGCCTCCGCCTCATCGAGCCGCGCACGGGGCACGAGGATGTCGAGATCGCCGATCGAACGGCCGGTGCCCGCGGCGAGGCCCGCCGCGGCATAAGCGGTGCCCTTGAGCAGGATCACCGGCATTCCCATGGACGCGAGCGCGCGGCGCGCCATCTCGGCTTCCCAGAGCGCGGCGGTTCGGTCCTGCGCGGCCGAGCTGCGCGCGTCCTCGAGAATGCGCGCGGCGGCGGGCGGCATCGGCAAACCTTCCAGCCGGTGGGCAAGTGTGCCGATCAGTTGCTCGGCGCGGGCGATGGCGAGCAATGCGGTCCAGCCGTCTGCGTCGAGCCCTGAGGCCGTTGCAGGATCGCGCAATGCGTCGGCGAGGATGCGGCCGTCGATCATGCCGCCTCCCACAGCCGCTCGACCTGCGCGAGTGCAGTCGCAGTATCGGGATAATCGAGCGCGCGGGCCGGGACGGTGCGCACCAGCCGGGTGAGCGCATCGAAGCCGCGTTCGGCGAGCGCGACATAGTTGGTCGAGGCTTGCGTCAGGCGGACGAAGGTCTCGCTCGGCAGCACGTCGCGCTCGGCCGCCGCGAAGCCGTAGCTCGGGAACAGGATCAGCCGGGGTTCGGCGGGTTCGGCCATCGCGGCGATGGCGCGGGCATCGGGCACGAGATGGCGGATCGTGCCCTTGGGCGTGCCTTCGAGCACCGGCCCGAAGCGCGCGCTGGGCAGTGCGCGCTCCATCACGCCGATCGCCTCGTTCTTGAGGCTGATCAATCGTGGGAAGCCGTGGATCAATCCGGTCGCGGGATCGAGCAGGGCGAACTCATCACCCATCAGCCGCCAGCCTTGCGCCATCAGCAATGCGGCGAGCGTGGATTTGCCCGCGCCGGACATGCCGGTCATCAGCAGCGCCTTGCCGTCGCGCTCGACCGCAGAGGCGTGGAGCAGCAGATAGCGGCGCTGGCCGAGCGCCATCTGCAGGTTCATTCCCATCTCCGCGGCGAGCAACCCCTGCGCGAGCGGCAGCGGCGCGGCATCGGGGATGACGAAATCGCCACCGATATGGACCGACGGTCGCAGCACACGGCGCCACGGGCGAGCGGCAAAGAGGTGGACGTTGAAGTCGGGGATGCCGTCCTCGGGCGCGGGATAGTCGCGGTAGAGATCGTCGAGCGCTGCGATCGGCGCACGCCAGTCACTGCCGACGCGAAAGCCCACCGGACCGATGCGGAGCTGCGTCAGATGGCGCACAACCGCTCCACCAGGCCGACGGCGGCGAGTTCGTCGAGACGCACCGCGAGCGCCAGGGGATCGGCATCGACCAGGTCGAATGCGTCCGCCAACCGGGCGAGCAGGTCAGGTGCCGAGAGCGGCTCGGCGGAAAGCGTCTCGAGTATCTCGGGAACCGGCGTGTCGACGATATGCGTGATGCCCGAGGCGCGGTGATAGACCAGAGTCAGCGCGTCGAGCGGGACGATGCGCAACGTCTCGGGCGCGGCGGCGCGGTAAAGTTGTGCCGTCACGGCCTCAGCCGCGCGGCATCTGCAGCGATGCGAAGCAAGTGAAGCCGCTGGTGCCCGTTTGGAGGCGGCGGATGTAATTGGTGTAGGCGCGGCTGCGTTCGTAATCGGTGCCGGGCAAGGTTCCGCCCGAGAGCGCGCGCTTCACGTCCTCGGCCTTGAACGCGGTTCCCGGCGGTGGATAGGCGCCGGGCGTGCCGGCGGGCACCAGTGTGCCGTCGGCAGCGATATAGCTGCCGGCGCGTGCCGGATCGGGGACCGGAATCTCGCAATTGAGCACCGAGGCGCTGGTCTGCGCGAGCGCGGGGCGGATCGAGACGATCGCCGATGCGCCCACCGCGCCGAGCATCAATGCACGGCGGCGCGAAGCGACGGGTCCGGAGGTTTCGTCGGCCATAGTGCCTTCTCCTGCGCCAGCAGCGCTTTCGCAATCGTAAATCCATGCCTAGAACGGGACACATGCCGTCTTTCCCCGGGATCCGAACAGCGCTGGCGCTCGTCGTCGCGGTCATCGCCGCAGGGGTGAGCCTGTTGCTGAACGGCGACGTGCAGGCGAGCCTGGTCGTACTGGTCTGCGCCGTGGCGGCGGTGCTGATCGCGGCTACCGGCGGCGACGAGCACGCCCCCGCGACGGGTCACACAATGCCTTCCGCCGACAGCGAACCTGCGATCGCCGAAGTGATCGAGGCGATCGCCGAACCGGTGCTGGTGATTGCCGACAACCGCGTCGAGGCGGCGAATCAGGGCGCGCGCGAATTGCTGGGGCAGCATGTGCTGGGCGAGGACGTCCGCGTCGCGATCCGCCATCCCGCCGCCGCCGAGCGGCTGATGCGCACCGACAATGGCGCCCCCGCCGCGCCGATCCACCTCGTCGGGCTCGGCACGCGCGACCAGCGTTGGGAGATGCGGGTACATACGCTTGGCGACGGACGCCGCGTAGTGCATCTGGTCGACCGTACCGGCAGCTATGCAGCCGAAAGGATGCGCGTCGACTTCGTCGCCAATGCCAGCCACGAGCTGCGCACCCCGCTCGCCTCGATGCTCGGCTATGTCGAGACGCTGCGCGAGGATGCCGGCGACGATCCCGAGACGCGCGGCCGCTTCCTCAAGATCGTGTTCGGCGAGGCGCAGCGGATGCAGCGGCTGATCGAGGATTTGATCTCGCTCAGCCGGATCGAAGCCGAGAAATATCGCATCCCCGACAAGGCTGTGGAACTGGCCGACTTGATCGAGGAAGTGACCGTCGAGCTTTCGGGCAGCCCGCGTGCTGCCGATCTCGTCACGCAGATCAGCGACGTCGCGCCGGTGGCGGGCGATTCGACCCAGCTCAGCCAGCTGCTCCACAACGTCATCGGCAACGCGATGAAATATGGCCGCGACGCGACGCCGGTCACCGTGACGCTACAGCCCGAAGGCGAGGCGATGGTGCGCCTGACCGTTTCGGACGAAGGCGAAGGCATCCCACCGCAGCACCTCCCCGGCTGACCGAGCGATTCTATCGCGTCGATTCCGGACGGAGCCGCTCGCTGGGCGGCACCGGCCTGGGCCTCGCCATCGTCAAGCACATCGTCGAGCGGCACCGCGGCCGGCTCGATATCGCCAGCGCGGTGGGCAAGGGTACCACCGTCACTATCCTGCTGCCGGTACAACGAGTGTCATAAAGGCGTAACCGACTTGCAAGACACGCGGCTTGCGTGCCGCGGCGCACGACTCGGGTGAAGCGGGGAGTTCGCACATTTTCGGCAGGTTGGCCCTGATTGCAGCGGCGGCGCTCACGCTGGCCGGCTGCGACAGCAACACGGCGCGCGAGATTCGCGTCGTCGGCTCGTCGACTGTCTATCCCTTCACCACCGCAGTCGCCGAGACCTTCGTCAATCAGGGCGGAGGGCGCAAGGCGCCGGTGGTCGAATCGATCGGCACGGGCGCGGGCCTCAAGCGCTTCTGCGAAGGCGTGGGCTGGGAGTTCCCCGACATCGCCAATGCCAGCCGCCGCATCAAGAAATCCGAATATCAGCTCTGCCAGGCCAATGGCGTCGGCGAGATTATCGAAGTCCAAATCGGCGTCGACGGCGTCGCTTTGGCCGAGGCGAATAACGGGCCCCGGCTGACGCTGAGCAAGAAGGACGTCTATCTGGCGCTCGCCGCCAATCCACTGGGCAAGCCCAACGCCGCGCGGCTGTGGCGCGACGTCAATCCGTCGCTCCCCGCGATACCGATCCAGGTGATGGGGCCGCCAGCGACGAGCGGCACCCGCGACGCGTTGGTCGAGCTGGTGATGGAGCCCGGCTGCGTGGCCGCGGACCCGGAGGCCAAGGCGCTCAAGGCGGCCAAGGATACCGCGCCTTATGACAGCCGCTGCAAGCGTATCCGCGACGATGGACCCTATATCGACAAGGGCGAGAACGACAATCTGATCGTCCAGGGCCTTGCCGCCAATCCCAACGCGCTCGGCGTGTTCGGCTATTCGTACCTCGAGGAGAATATCGACCGACTGCACGGCGTGCCGATCGAAGGCGTGGCGCCGAGCTATGCGACGATCGCCGACGGCAGCTATCCGGGCGCACGGCCGCTGTTCCTCTACGTCAAGAAGCGCCATCTGCGCGCAGTGCCGGGGCTGGCAGACTTCCTGACGCTCTACGCGACGATGTGGAATCCGAAGGGCAAGCTGACACAGCGCGGACTGATCGCCGCGCCCGATGCGCTGCGGGCGCACTCGGCGCAGATCCTGGCGCAGCGGATCGCGCTGGATCCGGCGGGGCTGCACTGAGATGACGTCGTGAACGCCTTCACCCTCCTTTTCCTCGTCGCCGGGCTCGGGCTGATCGGCTGGCTGACCGCCCGCGCACGCGCCAATCGCTTCGACCGGGGCGGCGCCAAGCGGCTCCATTCGCTGCCCGGCCAGCACGGCATGTATGTCGCGATGTGGACGATGCTGCCCGCCTTGCTGTTCGTTGCGGTGTGGAGCGCCGTCAGTCCCGGGCTCGTCAAGGAAGCGGTGCTCGCGCACCCCGCCGCGGCGCAGCTTCCCCAGTTCGAGTTCGAGCGCGATGCCCTGCTGGCGGAGGCCAAGCGGGTGGCCAATGATGTGGACGCCAAGGCTTTCGATCCGGTCGCCGAGCAGCTTGCCGCCCCCACCCGCGCCGCGCAATCGCGCTATGGCTGGATGGGAACCGGGGTCGCGATCCTGCTTGCCTTTGCCGGCGCCGCCTTCGCCCTCACCCGCGTCCGTGCGAGCTTCAAGGCGCGCAGCCAGGTCGAGCGCGGCGTGATGGTGCTGCTGCTGGTCGCGTCGCTGATCGCGATTCTGACCACGCTGGGCATCTTCCTGTCGCTGCTGTGGGAGTCGCTGCGCTTCTTCCAGCAGGTGCCGATCACCGATTTCCTGTTCGGCACGCACTGGAGCCCGCAGGTGATCGACGCCGCCGATCCGGGCAAATCGCTGGGCGCGGTGCCGTTGTTCTGGGGGACATTCTTCATCGGCGCGGTGATCGCGATGATCGTCGCCATCCCGTTCGGGCTGATGAGCGCGATCTACCTCACCCAATATGCCGCGCCGACGGTGCGCAAATGGATGAAGCCGACGCTGGAGATGCTCGCGGGTGTGCCGACCGTGGTCTACGGCTACTTCGCCGCGCTCACCGTTGCCCCCGCCGTGCGCGACCTCGCGGTGTCGTTCGGCTATACCTATGCCTCCTCCGAGAGCGCGCTCGCCGCCGGCCTCGTGATGGGGGTGATGATCATCCCGTTCGTCTCGTCCATGGCCGACGATTCGATCGCGGCGGTGCCGACCGCGATGCGCGACGGCAGCCTGGCGATGGGGGCGACGACCAGCGAGACGATCTCGAAGGTGCTGATTCCGGCCGCGCTGCCCGGCGTGGTTGCCGGCGTGCTGCTCGCGGTCAGCCGGGCGATCGGCGAGACGATGATCGTGGTGATGGCCGCTTCGGGTGCCGCCAACATCACGCTCAATCCGTTCGAGAGCGCGACCACCGTCACCAAGCAGATCGTCGATCTGCTCACCGGCGAATCCGAGTTCGACAGCCCGAAGACCCTGGCGGCGTTCGCGCTGGGCCTGACCTTGTTCGTGATCACGCTGCTGCTCAACATCGTCGCGCTGCGCGTCGTGAAGAAATATCGGGAAGCCTATGAATAGCGCCGCTCCCTCTGCCCTTGGCCCGGAACGCACCCCGACCGACTGGAACGCGGCGGCGATGCAGCAGCGCATCCGCCGGCGCTATGGCCGCGAGCGGCGCTTCCGCTTCTTCGGGCTGGCGGCGGTGACGCTGTCGGCGGCGTTCCTCGCCTTCCTGCTGATCACGATGGTCGCAAACGGCTGGCGCGGCTTCACGCGGACCGACGTGGCGCTGCCGATCGATTTCCCCGCATCGGGAATGCTGATCGAGCGCGGTCAGCTCAGGACGCCCGCCGCCGATCTCGCGCTGGCGGGCGCGGGGCTCGAGAATACCGTCAAAGGCGCAGCGGCGACGGCATTCGGCGCGGGCGGCGAGGATTTCATCTCCGAGAACGCCTGGCTGCGAGTGCGCGACGCGATCAAGGCGGATCCGTCGATCCTCGACCGCAAGATCAGCATCGACGTGCCCGCCTCGACCGGGATCGACCAGGCGATGCGCGGCGACGGTAACGCCGAGGCCAAGGCGACGGTGGCGAAGCTCGAGCGAGCGGGCGCGCTGTCGCGGCACTTCAATATGGATTTCCTGCACGAATCCGATTCGACCGATCCGGTCGCGGTCGGCATCTGGGGCGCGCTCAAGGGTTCGCTGCTGACGATGGCCGTGACCTTCCTGATCGCCTTCCCGGTCGGCGTGCTTTCGGCGATCTATCTCGAGGAATATGCGCCGAAGAACCGCTGGACCGATTTGATCGAGGTCTCGATCAACAATCTCGCGGCGGTGCCCTCGATCATCTTCGGCCTGCTCGGGCTCGCGGTGTTTCTCGGAAGCTGGAGCCTGTTCGGTTATACCTTCGGTCCGCTCCTGCCCCGCTCGGCGGCATTGGTCGGCGGGCTGACGCTCGCGCTGATGATCATGCCGGTGATCGTGATCGCCAGCCGCAACGCGATCAAGGCGGTGCCGCCCTCGATCCGCGATGCGGCGCTCGGCATCGGCGCCAGCCCGATCCAGGTGGTGTTCCACCATGTGCTGCCGCTCGCGATGCCCGGCATCCTGACCGGCACGATCATCGGCATGGCGCGCGCGCTGGGCGAGACCGCGCCGCTCCTGCTGATCGGGATGCGTGCCTTCATCGTCACGCCGCCGGGCGGCTTCACCGACCCCGCCACGGTGCTGCCGGTGCAGATCTTCCTGTGGTCCGACGAAGTCAGCCGCGGCTTCGTCGAGAAGACCAGCGCCGCGATCATCGTGCTGCTGGTCTTCCTCCTCGCCATGAACGGCCTGGCCATCTATCTTCGCAACAAATTCGAGACCCGCTGGTGATGATCGACGTTCCTTCCAAAATGTCCGCCCGCGGCGTGAGCGTCTTCTACGGCGACAAGCAGGCCGTGAAGGACGTGTCGATCGACATCGACATGGACAAGGTGACGGCGTTCATCGGCCCGTCGGGCTGCGGCAAATCGACTTTCCTGCGCACGCTCAACCGGATGAACGACACGATCGCCTCGGCGCGCGTGACCGGCGACATCATGCTCGACGGCGAGAATATCTATTCCTCGGCGATGGACGTGGTCCAGCTGCGCGCCCGGGTCGGCATGGTGTTCCAGAAGCCCAACCCCTTCCCCAAGTCGATCTTCGAGAATGTCGCTTATGGCCCGCGCATCCACGGGCTTGCGGCGTCGAAGAGCGAGCTGGAGGCGATCGTCGAGCGGTCGCTCAAGCGGGCGGGCCTTTGGGAGGAAGTGAAGGACCGGCTGCAGGACAGCGGCACGGCGCTTTCCGGCGGGCAGCAGCAGCGGCTGTGCATCGCCCGCGCGATCGCCGTCGATCCCGAAGTGATCCTGATGGACGAGCCGGCCTCGGCGCTGGATCCGATCGCCACCGCCAAGATCGAGGAGCTGATCCACGAATTGCGCGGCCGCTATGCGATCGCCATCGTCACGCACAACATGCAGCAGGCGGCGCGGGTGAGCCAGCGCACAGCCTTCTTCCACTTGGGCACCCTCGTGGAATATGGCGAGACCGACCAGATCTTCACGACGCCGCGCGAAGAGCGCACCAAGGACTATATCACCGGAAGGTACGGCTAAATGGCGACGGGTCAGGAACATACCGTCAAGGCGTTCGACGCGGACATCAAGCAGCTCCGTGCGCTGATCAGCCAGATGGGCGGGCTTGCCGAACAGGCGATCGACGACGCGATGAAGGCGCTCCAGCGCGGCGACACCGCGCTTGCCGACAAGGTCCGCAAGAAGGACAAGGCGATCGACGCTATCGAGGCCGAGGTCGAGAAGCTCGTCGTCCGCGTCATCGCGCTGCGTGCGCCGATGGCCGACGACCTTCGCGAAGTGATCGCCGCGCTCAAGATCGCCGCGGTGGTCGAGCGTATCGGCGACTATGCCAAGAACGTCGCCAAGCGCGTACCGCTGATCCACACTGAGGGTGAGGAGCGGATCGAGGCGCTGTCGCTGCTGCCGGCGATGGCGCGGATGGCAAGCGACATGGTGCACGACGTGCTCGACGCCTTTGCCTCGCGCGACGCCGCCGCCGCCGCGGAGATCTGCGTGCGCGATACGGCGCTCGACGATTTCTATGACTCCATCTTCCGCACCCTGGTGACGTTCATGGTCGAGAATCCGCGCACGGTGAGCCAGGTTGCGCATCTGCTCTTCGTCGCCAAGAATATCGAGCGGATCGGCGATCACGCGACCAACGTCGCCGAGATGGTATATTTCGCCGCGACCGGCCGCTATCTGGCCGACGAAGCGGCTGCTGGTTAAGGACGCCCTTATGGCCCGAGTTAAGATGCTTCTCGTCGAGGACGACGCCGCGATCGCCGAACTGGTGACATGGCACTTCAAGCGCGAGGATTACGAGGTCAAGCACACGCCCGACGGCGAGGAGGCCCTGCTGCTCGCCAAGGAAGCGACGCCTGACATCGTGCTGCTCGACTGGATGGTCGAGGGGCTTTCGGGCATCGAGGTCTGCCGCCGCCTGCGCCGCATGCCCGAGACCGCCAATATCCCGATCATCATGCTCACTGCGCGCGGCGAGGAAGAGGATCGCGTGCGCGGGCTCGAGACCGGCGCGGACGATTATGTCACCAAGCCGTTTTCCCTCGCGAGCTGGTCGCCCGCGTCGGCGCGGTGCTGCGCCGCGTGCGTCCCGCGCTGGCCGGCGAGGCGCTTAGCTATGCGGATATCGAAATGGACACGGTGGGGCACAAGGTTCGCCGCGGTGGCGACGTGATCTCGCTCGGGCCGACCGAGTTCCGCCTGCTCAAGCACTTCCTCGAGCATCCGGGCTGGGTGTTCTCGCGCGAGCGATTGCTCGACGCGGTGTGGGGACATGACAGCGATATCGAATCGCGCACCGTCGACGTCCATATCCGGCGGCTCCGGAAAGCGATCAACCATGGCGATCGCCCCGACATCATCCGCACGGTCCGCTCGGCGGGCTATGCGCTGGATACCGGGAACTAAATCCGGAGCCATCCCGCAGGTCTCGCGTTCTCGAAAAGCGCAGTCGACTGCGCTCGAGAAACTGTTCGGAGACCTGTGATGACTCTGATCGTTTTGGCTGCACTGGCGATGAGCGGTGCACTCCCGCAGGATGCGCCTGTCCAGACTGCTCCGCCGGCCGATGCCCCGGCGCGGCTGGGTGGGCTGGCCCCCGCGAGCCCCTGGCCGAACGGGCCGCCCGCCCCCGGCCAGCAGGTGGTGTTCGTGCCCAATCCCAGGACCCCCAGCGAGGCATTCCCGCCACCGCCGCCGCGTGAAAACGTTCCGTTCTGCAAGCGCGGCCAGTTCGACGGCTGCAAACAACGGGGCGGCTGAGCGACGAACGCCGCTTTTGGCAGGATGAAGCGCGCCGGACGCGCAACATTCTGTGCAGGATATACGTTTCTCTTCCGCAACGGGGGCTCCGTAGCGAGAAAAGGACGTGCGAATGAAATGGACGATCATGGCCGCCGCGCTGATCATCAGCGGCACCGCGGCGGCACAGGACGTGCCCGCCAGCCAGCAGACCCCTGCGCAAACCACGACGCCTGACGCGTCGACGCCCGCCGATCCCCAGTCGACCACGCCCGGCACCACCGGCGCGGGCACGACGCCCGACGCAACGGCGACGCCGCCCGACGCAGCCGCCACGACGCCTCCGGCCGATGCGGCAGCTGCTCCGACGACGCCCGACGCGGCAGCCGCGCCGGCTCCGTCGGCGGCATCGACCCCCGCACCGATGACGGCTGGCCCCCGCCCGCGGCGCAGCAGGAATATCCCCCTGCTCGAAGACCGTGAAGGACCAGTGCCGCCAGCGCGGCGGCCGCTGAGCGACAACGCGGGTTTGCGCCCGCGGTGACGGCGTCATAGGAAGCGCTCCATAGATTTGGGGAGCGCTTCCATGACCATAGGTTTCGACAATCGCGTCGCCATCGTGACGGGCGCGGGCGGTGGCCTTGGCCGCGCCTATGCGCTCGAGCTGGCGCGGCGCGGCGCGAAGGTGGTCGTCAACGATCTCGGCGGCGCGCGCGACGGCACCGGCCATTCGGATGCCGCGCTCGCGGTGGTGCGCGAGATCGAAGCTGCGGGCGGCGAGGCATTCTCCAACGGCGGCAGCGTCACCGAATATGACCAGATGGTCGCGATGGTCGAAGCGGCCAAGGCGCGATGGGGCCGGATCGACATATTGATCAACAACGCCGGCGTGCTGCGCGACAAGAGCTTCGCCAAGATGGAGCCGGAGGATTTCCGCTTCGTCGTCGACGTGCATCTCAACGGATCGGCCAACTGCACCAAGGCGGTGTGGGACACGATGCGCGACCAGAATTACGGCCGGATCCTGATGACCGCCTCGTCGACCGGACTGTTCGGCAATTTCGGCCAGGCGAATTACGGCGCGGCCAAGCTGGGCCTGGCGGGGCTGGCCAAGACCCTGCATCTCGAAGGCGCCAAATATGGGATCAAGGTCAACACGATCGCGCCCGTCGCCGGCACCCGCATGACCGAGGACATCTTCCCCGAAGCGGCGTTCAAGGCGTTCGCGCCGGAGAATGTGGCGCCCGCTGCGCTGTTCCTCGTCTCCGAGGACGCGCCGACCAACATGATCATCGGCGCCGGCGCCGGCGTGGTGCAAGCCGCTTATGTCACGCTGACCCCCGGCGCGAGGCTGACCGAGCCGACCCCGAAAGCGTCGCCGCGCAATGGGCCGAGATCATCGACCGCAAGGGCGAGATCGTCCCCAATTCGGGCGCCGAGCAGACCATGTCGATCATGTCCCGGCTGCAGTAGCGCCTCACCGTATTGCCTCACTAATACACTTATGCTACGGCGATCCTCACAACAGGAGGATTGCCCATGTACAGCGAAAGCGACCTGGCAGGCGCGGTGGAGGCGGGAGCGATCTCGCAGGACGCCGCGGCGGCCCTCAGAAACCACGTAGCGGCTAGCCGATCGACGCCGACCGTCGACGAAGAGAGTTTCCGGCTGCTGACCGGCTTCAACGACGTCTTCGTCGGCATCGCGGCGATGCTGATCCTCGTCGCGGTGGGCTGGATCGGCTTTTACATCGGCGCGAAGATCATGGATCTCGATACGACCGAGGGGCCCCGCCAGGTGGGCGTCGCCGTCGCGTTCGGCGGGTTCGCAGTGGCGATCACCAGCTGGCTGCTCGCCGAATATTTCACCAGGCAGCGCCGCATGGCCCTCCCCAGCATTCTGCTGCTGCTCGGTTTCGCGGGTGGCATCTTTGCCGGCTTCGGCGCGATCTGGGTGGCCAATGCGCCGTGGCTTTCGGAGCAGTTCGGCCTCACCACCGAGCTGCAGCAGCGCCAGCTGGCGGGCGTGATGGGGGTCGTCACCGGAATCCTCACCGCCGGCGCGACATGGCTGCACTGGCGGCGCTTCATGGTGCCGATCACCGTCGCGGTGGGTGCGATAGCGCTGGTGGCAGTGGGGGTCGGGGCGATCACTGCGTTCGTTCCCGCTTCGCAGGATTCGCTCAACCTGATGCTGCTGATCGCCGGCGTGCTGGTCTTCGTCTTCGCGATGCGCTGGGACATATCGGATCGCGAGCGCCGGACGCGCCGCTCGGACGTCGCCTTCTGGCTCCATCTGGCGGCGGCGCCGCTGATCGCGCACCCGGTGTTCCACATGCTCGGCGTGTTCGACGGCGACATCGGCGCCCCGATGGCCGGCGTGGTGCTCGCGCTCTACGTGGTCTTCGCCGCAGTGGCGCTGGCAGTCGACCGCCGCGCGCTGCTCGTCTCCAGCCTCGTCTATGTGCTGTGGGCGATGTTCGCATTGTTCGAGCAGAGCGGCGCAGTCGAGCTGGCAGCGGCGCTGACCGCTCTGGTGATCGGATCGGCGCTGCTCACGCTCTCCGCCTTCTGGCAGCCGATGCGCCGCCACGTGGTGGGCCTGCTCGGCAAGGATCTGGAGGGCCGGCTGCCGCCGACGCAGCAGCTCGCCGTCGCCTGATACGAGAATCTGCGGTTGTGAAAGGGCCCGGGAGCTTTTCGGGCCCTTTTGCTTTGTGGCGCATGCTGTGTCGGGATATGCGGGACGGGCCGATTCCGGCTTGGTGCGGCCCTCCCGCCAGCCAACCGGAAGGTTGGCACGGACAAGGCTACCAACCTTTTGGTTGGGCTGAAAAGGCACGGATTTCCGTGGATTTTGCCCTTCGACACAGCGAGTCAACCGGCGCGCGCTTGACTCGTTTGGGCATTTGCGAGTCAAGCGACAACCACGGTGCGAGGGCGTGACGCCAAGGTGCTGCCGCAAGCTGCGCATCACCGAACGAAAGCAGAACAAATCCTACATTGCCAGTGCTGCTTTTAGGCAGGAGACGCCTGCTGCGGACGAAGGGCGTTTACACGCAGTGGCGGAGGCTCGAATTCCTCGTCACCCCGGGGTCAAGCTCGGGGTGACGAGAATACGGCGATGGCAGTTCACCACCACAAGCCGCCCTCCGCCAGCTCTACTCCCCCACCAGCTTCATCAGCCGCCGCTCGACCGGGGCGAGCACCGGGCCGAGCTCGTGGCCGCGCTTGAGGATCATCCCGGCCTCGTTGACCAAGGCCCACATGCCCTGGCGGTTGCGCAGCGCAGGGCATTTCTCGATCCGGTATTCGGGGCGTTCGGCGGCGCGGCGGAAGGCGGCGAACACCGCGGCGTCACGGTCGAACTGGATGGCATAGTCCTTCCAGTGCCCCGCGGCGACCATCCGGCCGTACAGATCGAGGATGCGCGTCAGTTCGAGGCGTTCGAAACCGACCTGCGACGGCCGGCCGACCGGCAGAGGCGTGACGATACCCATCAGGCGCGGTCGCGGCGCTCCCTGGCGGTGGATTTACCGCCGTCCTCGATCATCGCGTCGAGCCGTTTGCGGAGCGTTTCGAGCTCGCAGCGCATGATCTCGAGTTTCTGGGTGGCGGGATCGAACAGCTCGCTGCACGGCGTGCCATAGGGGACGAAATCCTTCTGCCACGTCCCCGCCTCGACCAAGGTGGACCTGGCGGGGATGCCCACCATCACCGCGCCTTCGGGCACGTCCCTGGTCACCACGGCGTTGGCGCCGATCCGCGAGCGCTCGCCGACGGTGACCGGCCCCAGCACCTGCGCGCCCGAACCGATGATCACGCCGTTCAGGATCGTCGGGTGGCGCTTGCCCGCGACGCCGTTATCGGGGCTGGTGCCGCCCAGGGTGACGCATTGATAGATGGTGACGTCGTCGCCGATCTCGGCGGTCTCGCCGATCACCACGAAGCCGTGATCGATGAAAAAATTGCGGCCGATCGTCGCGCCCGGATGGATGTCGATCGCCGTCATCCAGCGCGACCAGTGATTGACTGCGCGCGCAAGGAAGAACCAGCCGCCCCGGTACAGCCGATGCGCGATGCGGTGATAGAAGACCGCCCACACGCCCGGATAGAGCAGGATTTCGGCACGGCTGCGCGGCGCGGGATCGCGCGCGTGAATCGAATCGAGATAGGCCTTCAATCGACGGAACATGGCCGGTTCCCCTTTGCCGCGCCCATTTAGTGCACTGCGCGCCGGATTTCCAGAACGGCCCCCGCAGGGCTTGTCCCGTCTAAACACGATGTATCTTGTGGGAATTCGGCGGGCGCGGCATTCCTGCGCATCCAACGGCTTGCAAAGGGCGCGGATGATCTTCGGAATTGACCTCTCGGCGCTGCTCCCCTTCATCGCCGTCGGCTTTGCCGCGCAGATGGTCGACGGTGCGCTCGGCATGGCGTTCGGCGTGATCTCGAACACCTTGCTGCTGAGCCTGGGCGTGCCCCTGCAATGGCTTCGGCGGGCGTTCACACCGTGGAGACCTTCACTACCGCCGTTTCCGGGATCAGCCACGCGGTCCACAAGAACGTGAACTGGAAGCTGTTCCTGCGCATCGCGGTGCCCGGCGTGATCGGCGGCGCATTGGGAGCCTATGTGCTCTCCAACATCCACGCAGCGACCGCCAAGCCGTTCATTCTCGCGTATCTGACGGCGATCGGCCTGTATCTGCTGTGGCGCAGCCGCCATTATCCGCCGCAGGAGCGCAGCCCCAAGATCGTCGAGCCGCTGGGGCTCGTCGGCGGCTTCCTCGACGCAGCGGGCGGCGGCGGCTGGGGGCCCGTGGTGACCAGCAACCTGCTCGTCCAGGGATCGAGCCCGCGGATGACGATCGGCACGGTCAACACTGCCGAATTCTTCGTGACCGCCACCATTTCGGCGACCTTCATCACCCAGCTCGGGCTCGAGGCCTTCACCGTCGCGACGGTCGGGCTGCTGATCGGCGGCGTGATCGCGGCGCCGCTGGGGGCGCGGCTGGCGAAGCGGGTTGAGCCCAAGACGCTGATGCTGATGGTCGGCATCGTGCTGACGCTGACCAGCATCTACAATCTTTACCTCGCGCTGCGGTAAGGTTCGGCGCCGCGACGCAGTGTCCCGACGCGTTTCGTCATCCCGGCGAAGGCCGGGATCCAGGGTTACTCTGCTCGGACAGTATTGCTTGGCTCTGGATCCCGGCCTTCGCCGGGATTGACGGCATGTGTGTGTCGGCGGTCAATCGATCAATACCCCCACTGATCGTCTCACTCGATCACCGCGAGCGAAGCTTCCCATTAGCATTGCGCCGCAGCACGCTTATATCCCGCATTGCAACACAATGCCTTTGGAGGAATTCACGCATGGCGCTCATCGGAAGCACGATTCTGCCGTTCACGGCGCAGGCCTATAAGGACGGCAAGTTCGTCCAGGTCACCGACGCCGATACGCGCGGCAAGTGGGCGGTCTTCTTCTTCTACCCGGCCGACTTCACCTTCGTGTGCCCCACCGAGCTCGAAGACTTGGCCGACATCTACCCGACTCTCCAGAAGATGGGTGTCGAGGTCTATTCGGTTTCGACCGACACGCATTTCAGCCACAAGGCTTGGCACGACACCTCGCCGGCGATCGGCAAGATCAATTACTATATGCTCGGCGACCAGAACCACGTTCTCAGCACGAACTTCAACGTGCTGCGTGAGGGTCAGGGCCTTGCGGACCGCGGCACCTTCGTCGTCGATCCCGAGGGCGTGATCCAGCTGGTCGAGATCACGTCGGAAGGCGTCGGCCGCAACGCTGCCGAGCTGCTGCGGAAAATCAAGGCCGCACAGTATATTGCCGCGCATCCGGGCGAAGTCTGCCCGGCCAAGTGGGAAGAGGGCGAAGCGACGCTCGCTCCCTCGCTGGATCTCGTCGGCAAGATCTAAGACCTAAGGCGCCTCCTCCCCTCCCCTTGTGGGAGGCGCCGATTCGGCCCGGGGTGGACTACCATCCCGGGCCGTTTTCTTCTCACCCCGTTCGCCCTGAGCCTGTCGAAGGGCACCTAGCCTCAAGCGACGCGCCCGTGGTGGGCCGCCCTTCGACAGGCTCAGGGCGAACGGTTGTTCCAGTTCCTTGGGAGTACCCGATGCTCGACGCCAATCTGACGCAGCAGCTCAAGACCTATCTGGTCAACATCAAGCAGCCGATCGAGCTCGTCGCCAGCCTGGGCGACGATGCCAAATCGGGCGAACTCGAGCGCCTGCTGAACGACATCGCGGCGCTTTCCGACGACATCAGCGTCGTGCGCAAGGACGATGCGCGTAAACCCAGCTTCATGATCCGCCGCGCCGGCACCGATATCGGCGTGCGCTTCGCGGGTCTGCCGATGGGGCATGAATTCACGTCGCTGGTGCTGGCGCTGCTGCAGGTCGGCGGGCATCCGTCTCGCGCGGCGCAGGAGCTGATCGAGCAGGTCAAGGAACTCGACGGCGACTTCGAATTCGAGACCTATTTCTCGCTGTCGTGCCAGAACTGCCCCGACGTGGTGCAGGCACTGAACCTGATGGCGGTGCTCAATCCGCGGATCAAGCACGTCGCGATCGACGGCGCCTTGTTCAAGGACGAAGTCGATGCCCGGAAAGTGATGGCGGTGCCGACGGTGTTCCTCAACGGCGAGCCGTTCGGGCAGGGCCGGATGGAGCTCGAGCAGATCGTCGCGAGGCTCGACACCGGCGCGGAGGCGCGCGCGGCCGAGAAGATCAGGACCAGGGATGCCTTCGACGTGCTGGTGGTCGGCGGCGGGCCTGCGGGCGCGGCGGCGGCGATCTATGCCGCGCGCAAGGGCATCCGCGTGGGCGTGGCGGCGGAGCGCTTCGGCGGGCAGGTGCTCGACACGATGGCGATCGAGAATTTCATTTCGGTGCCGCACACCGAAGGGCCCAAGCTCGCCGCGCATCTGGAGCAGCACGTCAAGGACTACGACGTCGACATCATGAACCTCCAGCGCGCCGAAAAGCTGATTCCGGCGCCGACCGAGGGCGGGCTGCACGAAGTGCGGCTGGCCAACGGGGCGTCGCTGAAGGCGCGGACCGTGATCCTGTCGACCGGCGCGCGCTGGCGGCAGATGGGCGTGCCCGGCGAGGACGCATATCGCAACAAGGGCGTGGCCTATTGCCCGCATTGCGACGGGCCGCTGTTCAAGGGCAAGCGCGTCGCAGTGATCGGTGGCGGCAATTCGGGCGTGGAAGCGGCGATCGACCTGGCCGGGATCGTGGCGCACGTCACCTTGATCGAATATGACAGCGACCTGCGCGCCGACGCCGTGCTCCAGCGCAAGCTGGCGACCTTGCCGAACGTCAAGGTGATCACTTCGGCGCTGACCACCGAAGTGCGCGGTGACGGCGAGAAGGTGTCCGGGCTGATCTACAAGGACCGCAACCACGGCACCGAGCACCAGATCGAACTCGAAGGCATCTTCGTGCAGATCGGGCTGGTGCCGAACACCGAGTGGCTCAAGGATTCGGTGGCGCTGAGCCCGCGAGGCGAAATCGAGATCGACGCGCGCGGCGAGACTTCGCAGCGGGGGATCTTCGCCGCGGGCGACGCGACGACGGTGCCGTACAAGCAGATCGTCATCGCGATGGGCGCGGGGTCCACGGCGGCGCTGTCGGCGTTCGATTATCTGATCCGGTTGCCGACGGAAGAGCTGGTCGAGGCGGCGGCTTGAACTTCCTCGTCATCCCGGCGGAAGCCGGGATCCAGAGCCACGAGGCGATGCCCTGCCTGACTCTGGGTCCCGGCCTTCGCCGGGATGACGTAAGAGAAGAAATCACTTATATACGCCTTTTCAATCGATAGAGGCGATCAGTGGCAGCAACCTATCTCCCGACGCTCAAGCAGCTGCAATACCTCGTCGCGCTGCACGATTCCGGTCATTTCGGCCGCGCGGCGGAGGCTTGTTTCGTCACCCAGTCCACGCTTTCCGCCGGAATCCGCGAGCTCGAGACGCTGATCGGCGTGGTGCTGGTCGAGCGGACGCGGCGGGTCGTCCGCTTTACGCCGCTCGGCGAGCGGATCGTCGACAAGGCGCGGCGCGTGCTGCGCGAGGCGGACGAGCTGGGCGACCTTGCCCGCGCGGCGGGGCGGCCGCTGTCGGGGGAGATGCGGATGAGCGTCATCCCGACGATCGCGCCGTTCCTGCTCCCCGCATCCTGCCGCGGCTGCGGCGCGAATATCCCGAGCTCAAGCTGTTCCTGCGCGAGGAGACCAGCGGGCAGGCCTGCGAGCAGCTCCATCACGGGCGCACCGATTGCGTGCTGCTGGCCCTCCCCTTCGGCTGCGGCGACGTGGAGGCGGCGCCGTTGTTCGACGACCGGCTGTTCGTCGCCTTTCCCGAGGGCGAGATGGACCCGACCCCGACGATCCGCCCGGCCGATATCGACGCCAACCGGCTGCTGATGCTCGAGGATGGGCATTGCCTGAAGGACCACGCCCTCGCCGCGTGCAACCGGCCCGAATTGCGCGCCGAGGCGACAATGCTCGGCACCTCGCTGCACACCATGGTGCAGATGGTCGACAACGGCCTTGGCGTCACGATGCTGCCCGAGATGGCGATCGACGCGGGCATCCTCGACCATACCCAGGTGACTGCGCGGCCGCTCGATGCGGAGAATGCCTCGCGGCACATTGCGCTCGTGTGGCGCAAGGCGAGTCCGCGCGAACGGGACTTCCGGCTGTTGGCGCAGGTGCTGGCTGATTCGGCGTGAGCGCTCGTTCGTGCTCCGGCGAAGGCCGGAGCACAATGACTTTAGTCGACGGCGTTCCAGCGCCCCGCCGCATCCGCATCGCTCCCGCGCGCCTCGACCCAGCGGGCCGCCTCGCCCCGCGTCTCGCGCTTCCAGAAGGGCGCGTCGGTCTTGAGCCGGTCGATCAGATAGGCGCAGGCCTCCAGCGCCTCGCGGCGATGCTCCGCGGCGGTGCCGATGAAAACGATGCGGTCGCCGGGAACCATCACGCCGACCCGGTGGACCATGGTGACGCCGAGCAAAGACCAGCGCTGCATCGCGACTTCCGCCAGCGCGATCAGCGCCCCTTCGGTCATGCCCGGATAATGCTCCAGCTCGAGCGCGGTCACGCCGTCATCGCCGCGGACGACGCCAGTGAAAGTCGCCACGGCACCCGCGCCTCGTTCCTCCAGCGCGGCGACTTCGACGCCCAGCTCGATCGGCGCGTCGTCGATCGAGACCCGGATCATCCGCCGGTGACCGGAGGGAAGATCGCGACTTCGCGCGCATCGCCCAGCAGCGTATCGAGCGGCACGAACTTCTGGTCGATGGCCGCGCGCAACCGTTCGGGCTCGCGCATCGCCTCGGCATGGCCGGGGCTGAGCGTCGCCAGCCAGTCGATCAGATCGGCGACGTTGCGCACCGCTTCGGGCGGATCGCGCTGCTCCGCTCCCGTCCCGATACGCTCGCGGACCCAGGCGAAATAGAGCAGGTCCATCACGTATCCATGTGCTTGAGGCCGACGCGCATATAGTCCCAGCCGGTGATCGCGGTGAGCACCGCCGCGCTCCACAGAGTGATCAGCCCCAGCAACGCCACCCACGGATATTGCGGCACCGCCTGGCCGAGGATCAGCGCGCCGAACGCGACGAGCTGGAGCGTCGTCTTCCACTTGGCCAATTGGGAGACGGGGACCGACACCTGGAGCTGGGCGAGGAACTCGCGCAGTCCCGACACGGTGATCTCGCGCAGCAGGATGATCAAGGCTGCGATCAAGTGGAAATCGGCGATCACGCCCTTGCCCACCAGCATCAGGATCACCGCGGCGACCATGATCTTGTCGGCGATCGGATCGAGGAACACGCCGAGCTTGGAGACGGTGCCCTGCGCGCGCGCCAGATAGCCGTCGAAATAATCGGTGATGCCCATCAGGCAGTAGATCGCGAAGGCGACGGCATAGCCGGTCCGCCACTCGGGCCACCACAGAAAGGCCGCGAGCAGCGGCACCGTGACGATCCGCGAGAGCGTCAGGATGTTGGGCAACGTCAGCATCGTCTCTGCCTAGGGTCCGTAGCCGATATCCGCAACGGCCCTGACGGAGCGGGTCCGGGCTCTGGTACCGGTCGTGCGGGAGCCGAAACAGTCTTCGTCATGGATGTGGGACGCACATGGCGGTTGATACGTTCCGTGACGCTCGGCTATGCCGACGCGTCGTTTGGCGGGGTCCTCCCGCGCTTCAAGGACGTGGCAGGATATGATCGGTGCGCTCGGGTTGATGAAGGAGCGCCGGTTCCTGCCGCTGTTCGTCACGCAGTTTCTGGGGGCGTTCAACGACAACCTCTTCAAGAACGCGATGATCTTTTTCGCGACCTATCAGATTTTCAGTTCGGTCGAGCAGGAAACGCAGTTCAGCGCGATCGCCACCGGCATCTTCATCCTGCCCTTCTTCCTGTTTTCCGCGCTCGCCGGGCAGCTCGCCGACAGCTACGACAAGGCGAAGATCATGCGGATCATCAAGGCCGCCGAGGTCGTGATCATGCTGGTCGGCGCGCTCGGCATCTTCATCAAGAGCCTGCCGCTGATGCTGGTCGCTCTGGTGGGCATGGGCATCCACTCGACCTTTTTCGGCCCGATCAAATATGCCGTGCTGCCCCAGCATCTGAACGAGGACGAAGTGCTGGGCGGCACCGGGCTGGTCGAGGCCGGAACCTATATCGCCATTCTGTTCGGCACGATCGCGGGCGGACTGATCAGCCCGACCGTCGCGGCCTTCGCCGTGGTGGGCGTGGCGATGATCGGCTGGCTGGCGTCGCTCAAGATCCCGCCGGCGCCGCCGCTCACCAAATTGAAGCTGGATTACAACATCTTCCGCGCCTCCGCCCGATTGATCGGCGCGACGATGCACATCCCGCGCCTGTATCTCGCCATCGTCGCGATCAGCGTGTTCTGGACGATCGCCGCGGTGCTGGGCGTGCTCTTCCCGCCGCTGGTGAAGAACGTGTTCCATGCCCAGAAGGACGTCGCCAGCGTATTCCTCGCGATCTTCTCGGTCGGCATCGCGATCGGATCGGTGGTGATCAACCGGTTGCTCAAGGGCCACGTCTCGGCGAAATATGCGACGGCGTCGGTGCTCGCCATGTCGCTGTTCGTCGTCGATTTCTTCTTCGCCGCTCTGTATTTTCCGGTGAGCGAGGGGCCGCTGCTCAAGACCGCGAACTTCCTCGCATTGCCCGATGCGTGGCGGGTGCTGTTCGACCTCGCGATGATCGCGATCACCGGCGGCATGTTCGTCGTGCCGCTCTACGCCTTCCTCACCACGACGGTCGACAAGTCGCAGACCTCGCGCACCGTGGCGGCCAACAATATCGTCAATTCGGGGGCGATGGTCGCCGGATCGGTGGGCGTTCTCGGCTTCACCAACATCCCCGGCGTCGACGTGGTCCACGCGATCTGGATCGTATTCCTTTTATGCCTCGCCTCGGCATATTGCGCATGGCGGCTCTACAAGGCCGAGGACCTGCCCCACGGGCTCGATCCGATTCCCTGAGAGGCGGCGTTCTAGACGATGAAGGTGTAGAAGCAGACGAAGAAGGCGCTGAAGCTCAGCGCGAAAAGCTTCCAGTCGCTGTCGTCGCTGACCTTGCGCTCGATCGCGGAGACGCGCCGCATATGGCTGCGGAACGGGTGGCGGCGGGCATGGCCCTCGGCGACGAGTTGGCTTTGCATCGCAGGAGTTAACGCTTCGTTTACTTTTATGGCCAGCACAGAAGAAGGTTAACGTGCGTTTTGTTACGGGACACGCTTCGCGCGCCGCCCCGAGGGTAGCAGGCCCTGGAATCCCGGGATCGTGGTTAACGCGGCGCCGGACCGGTGGTCGAACGGATCATCAGCTTGTGCTCCAGCGTTACGCGCGGCTCGGCCTCCGGCGAGAGCATCAGATCGGCTGCAGCATAAGCCAGCTCGCGCACCGGCTGGCGCATCGTCGTCAGCGGCGGCCATACCGCCCGGGCGAGATCCGAATCGTCGAAACCGACGATCGAGAGCTGGCCGGGCACGTCGATATCGGCCTCGTGCGCCACCGCCAAGACGCCCGCCGCCATATCGTCGTTGCCGGCGAAGATCGCGCTGGGCCGCGGCGTGCGTTCCAGCAATTGCCGCGCCGCCTCGCCGCCCGAAGTGAAGCTGTTCTCGCCCGCGACGACCAGGCCTTCGTCGAAGGCGATGCCGTGCGCCTCGAGCGCCTCGCGATAGCCCTGCAGGCGCTCCCAGGTCGAGACGTGGCTGTCGAGCCCGCGGATGAACCCGATCGCGCGGTGGCCGAGCCCGATCAGATGCTCGGTGACTTCGCGCGCGGCCGCGACGTCGTCGATCGCCGCCGCCATGCCGCTGTCCTTGCGCGCACCGGGTGCGATGCGGACATAAGGCAGTCCGCGCCGGTCGAGCTCGTCGAGCAGGGCCGCGATCTCGGTGACCGGCGGCGACAGGATCACCCCGTCCAGATGCGCCTCGTCGACCAGCGCCATCACGTTCGAAACCAGATCGGGCGACTGGCTGTCGATCGGCTGGAGCAACAGTCGATAGCCGAGTTCGCTGCAGCGCTGCTGCGCGCCGAGCTGGATGTGATAGACGTAATAAGGGCTGGGATTGTCGTAGAGCAACGCCACCTGGAACGAACGCCGCCCGGCGAGCGTGCGCGCCGCATGGCTGGGGCGGAAGTTGAGCCGCGCCACGACTTCCTCGACGCGCCGGCGGGTTTCCTCGCTGACATGCTTCTCGTTATTGAGGACGCGCGAGACGGTCTTGAAGGACACGCCTGCGATCTTCGAGACTTCCTTGATCGTCGGACGGCTGGACATTGCGCACCCCCGGCCGAAAGCGGCCCAAAACGAGGCATATTTGACACCGCTGCCACTGCGCAAGCTTTGATGATGCAATTCTTGCATCTCCAACGCGCACGCGCGCGGCCGGCATGAGGATGGAGGAGCATTTACGCTCGATTCCAACCCTGTCGAAACACAATGGCGGAAAGTAATCGGCCCGGCGAAGCTACGCTCAAAACGCTCTGGTTTGCCCTTGGCATTTGCCGAAAGATCGCGTTATCATTGACCATTAAGGGGCGGACGTAATGACAATGTCGCGTATTTGTCGCATTGCGAGCAGGCTTGGTGCGGCTTCGACCCTGATATGGTCTGCCGTCGCGACGGCGCAGGATACGTTCAGCGATCCCGCGGGTTCGGGCCCCATCGTCAACGCGGTTCGATGGCTGGAAGGCACCCTGCTCGGCACGATCGCCACCGTGGTGGCGGTAATCGCGATCGCGTCGGTCGGTTTTCTGATGCTGACCGGACGAGATCAACTGGCGCTACGGCGCAACCGTAATCCTGGGCTGCTTCATTCTTTTCGGTGCCGCCAGCATCGTGGCAGGAATCCAGTCGACTGCCAGCCTGGGACAATAGCGAATGGAGGGGCTCGATCGCGACCCGTTGTTCGTTGCCCTGACGCGTCCGCAGATGTTCGCCGGCGTGGCCTACAGCTATTTCGTCGCGAACGCAGTGCTCGCCACTGAGCTGTTCCTGATCTTCCGCTCGGCGTGGATCGTCCTCGCGGCGCTGCTCGTCCATCTGGCCGGAATGCTGCTCTGCGTGCGCGAGCCGCGCTTCTTCGATCTTTGGCTGGTGCGGATCGGCCGTTGCCCGCGCGTCAAGAACTACGCGATCTGGCGATGCAACTCCTACCGGCCCTGACCCGCGACCGCAGGACGGTCGAGCGCGAGGCGCCCGCCGGGCGCAATTTGCCCTATGCCCGGCATGTCGATCGCACGACGATCGAGACCCGCGACGGGCTGTTGCTGCAGGTAGTGCAATTGCGCGGCTTCCTGTTCGAGACGACCGACACCGACGAGATCAACTATCGCAAACGCCTACGCGACGCGATGCTGCAGGCCATCGGCTCCTCGCGTTTCGCGATCTACCACCACGTGATCCGGCGCCAGTCGCAAGCGGCGCTCGACGGCGATTACCGGGACCCTTTTTCGCGTCGGCTGGCAACTGCATGGCAATCCCGCCTCGCGGCTAAGCGGCTCTACGTCAACGATCTCTATCTGACGCTGGTGCGACGCCCGCTCCAGGGCCGTGTCGGCCTGCTCGATCGCATCCGCGAGTCCCTCGGGCGCGGCTCGAACGACGACGGCGCCTCGATCGCCGCCGACTTGCGCCAGCTCGACACTGCCCGCGACGCGCTGATGGCCGCACTCGGCAGCTACGAGCCTCGCCTGCTCGGAACATACGATACCGACCAAGGGCCCTGTTCGGAGCCGCTCGAATTCCTCTCGCAGCTCTACAATCGCGAAGAGCGCCCGGTGCTGCTGCCGTTCGAGGAGATAGCCTCCTATCTTCCGTATCGGCGCGTGAGTTTCGGCGAGGAGACGGTCGAACTCGGTCCGGCAGGCGCGCTGCCGCGCACGTTCACCGGGATCGTTTCGATCAAGGACTATCCGGGGCAGACCGGCCCGGGAATGTTCGACGAGCTGCTTCGTCTGCCCTTCGAGTTGACGGTTTCGCAGTCGTTCGGCTTCGTCGACCGGCAAGCTGCGCTCGGCCGGATGAATCTCGCCTTGCGGCGGATGCGTTCGGCGGAAGACGAGGCAATGAGCCTCAGAGCGGATCTCGGTCAGGCGAAAGACGAAGTCGCCGGCGGCCGTTCGGCCTTTGGCGAGCACCATATGACGATCGCCGTGCACGGCGACACGCCCGCCGCCGTCGACGCGGGCGTGGCGGAAGTCCAGGCGTCGCTTTCCGAGCTCGGCATCATCGCGGTGCGCGAGGAGATCGCGCTCGAACCCGCCTTCTGGGCCCAATTTCCGGGCAATTTCAAGTTCATTGCCCGGCGCGGACTGATTTCGACCGGGAATTTCGCCGGCTTCGCCAGCGGACATAATTTCCCCATCGGCCAGCCGGTCGGCAACCATTGGGGCGATGCGGTGACGTTGCTCGAAACCACTGCAGCCGGTCCGTATTTCTTCAATTTCCACCAGGGGGATCTCGGCAACTTCACGGTCATCGGCCCGTCCGGATCGGGAAAGACCGTCGTGCTCAATTTCCTGCTGGCGCAGGCGCGGAAATATGCTCCGCGGATCATCTTCTTCGACAAGGATCGCGGCGCGGAACTCTTCATCCGCGCGATCGGCGGACGATACGACGTGCTCCGGCCGGGAACGGCTTCGGAACTCAATCCCCTTCGCCTGCCGGACACGCCTGCGAACCGGCAGTTCCTGATCGACTGGCTGACGCAACTCGCCGGAGCCGCCGATGTCGAGGAACTGGCGCGGATCAAGGACGCAGTCGACGCGAATTACCGCCAGCCGATCGAGCATCGCCGGCTGCGCTTCCTGGTGGAACTCTTTCGCGGCGCGCACCGCGCCACCGCCGGCGACCTGTGGTCGCGAATGGCGCCGTGGTGGGGTGAAGGCGAGCGCGCCTGGCTCTTCGACAATGCCGACGATCGCACCGATCTCGCCGCCGAATCGGTCGGCTTCGACATGACGCAGGTGCTCGACGACACGACGTTGCGGACGCCCGCGATGATGTATCTTTTCCACCGCGTGGAAGAGCGGCTCGACGGATCGGCGGCGATCATCGTCATCGACGAAGGCTGGAAAGCGCTGGACGACGACGTGTTCGTCCGCAGGATCAAGGACTGGGAAAAGACGATCCGCAAGCGCAACGGGATCATCGGCTTCGCCACCCAGAGCGCGCAGGACGCGCTGGAGAGCCGGATCGCGAGCGCCATCATCGAGCAGGCTGCGACGCAGATCTTCATGGCCAATCCACGCGCCCGCGCCGAGGATTACATCCAGGGCTTCGGCCTTTCGAACCATGAGTTCGAACTGATCCGCTCGCTGCCCGACAATGCGCATTGCTTCCTGATCAAGCATGGCGCCGAGAGCGTCGTCGCGCGACTCAACCTCACCGGCGAACGCGACTTGCTGACGATCCTTTCCGGGCGCGAGCGCACCGTGCGCCTGCTGGATGAAATTCGCGCGGAACGCGGCGACGCGCCCGAAGACTGGCTCGAACCCCTTTTGCAGCGCGCCTGATGGCCTGTCCTTATTACCCCCCGACACGGGCTATCTCCGGAGCATCCTCGGCTTCATGGACTGCCAGGCCCGCACGATCGGCGAGCAAGGCTATCTCGCGCTGTCCGTGCCCGGGTCTACCGGATCGCTGTTCCTCACGTCCGTGCTGACGCTGTTCGTCGCATTGATCGGCTATCGGATGCTGTTCGGCGAAGTGCCCGGCGTGCGAGGCGGCGTGCTCGCGCTGGTCAAGATCGGCCTGGTGCTGGCGCTGGCGAGCAACTGGCAGGCCTATCGGACGCTGCTTTACGACGTGACGCTCTATGCGCCCGCCGAACTCGCCTCGGCTGTGGGCGCACCCGCGGGGGTGCCCGGGGCCAATGGAGGGCTGGTCGGACGACTCGACGGGCTCGACCGCGGCTTCGAGGCTCTGGCCATAGAGGGCGTGGGACCGCCTCCCGATCCGAGCGTGCAGCGCGTGCCGCCGCCGATGTTCGGCGGGTTCGACGTGTTCGCTCTGGGCGCGTCGCGGGTGGTATTCCTCGTCGGCGCGATGGGCGCCTTCGCCGGGCTCCGGCTGCTTGCCGGGCTGATGCTGGCACTGGGGCCCTTGTTCATCGGATTCCTGCTCTTCGATTCCACGCGCGGCCTGTTCGCGGGCTGGATACGGGTCCTCCTCGGAACCGTGCTCGGGGTACTGGCGACCGCGATCACGCTGGGAGTCGAGCTTGCGCTGCTCGAGCCCTGGCTCACCGATCTGCTGGCGCGGCGCGCGGCCGAACAACCGATCCCCGGCGCGCCCGCGCAATTGTTCGCCGCGACATTGGTGTTCGGGATCACATTGATCGCGATGCTGGCCGGAACGGCGCGCTTGGCCTGGGCACTCCGCTTGCCCGAGACGCTGCTCGTTCCGCTCCGCGAGCATAGCCTGATCCGGGAGACGCGCGGCACGGCCGCTTTCGAGCATCAGGGTTCCCGGACGGCGATCGACACGCGCTCGCGTGCCGCCGCCATCGTCGATGCAGTAGCGGCGAACCAGCGACGCGAGACCGCGGCGATCGTGCGCGGCGGCGGGACAATGGCTGGCGCTCCGCCGGGACATGCAGTGCATCAGCCCTTAGCCGGCATCGTGCAGCCACCAGCCGGCACACGCGACGGATCCGCGCGTCGGCGAACGACGGCCCGGATCTCGACCAGCGCCCGCCGACGGGATCGTTCAGCATGAAACAGGAAGCCTCCAAGTCCCTCGACGCCTATTTCAAGGAGGCGCAAAGCTGGGCGCAGGATCGCCAGGACGCGCTGCGCGCATCCCGCCGCGTCGCCTGGATAATTGCAGCCGTCGCAGTGGCGATCGCCTTTTTCGAAGCCCTGGCGCTGATCATGCTGATGCCGCTCAAGCGCGTCGAACCCTATACGCTGCTGGTCGATCGGCAGACCGGCTATGTGCAGGCCCTGAAGCCGCTGGATCCACAATTGGTGTCGAGCGACACCGCTTTGACCCAGTCGTTCCTCGTCCAATATGTCATCGCGCGCGAGGGCTTCGACGTCAGTTCGCTGCAGACCGACTATCGCAAGGTCGGGCTGTGGTCGGCGGGTCAGGCACGTGCCGACTATCTCACGATGATGCCCGCCTCTAACCCGGCGAGTCCCTTGGCGACCTATCCGCGGTCGACGGTGGTGAGCGTGCGGGTGAAGAGCGTTTCCGCGATCGGGCAGAAGAGCGCGCTGGTGCGGTTCGATACGATCCGTCACGACGCCGGCCGCCAGCCCGAAGCGGCACGGCCATGGGTGGCGGTCGTCCGCTACGACTATTCGAATGCGCCGATGTCGGTGGAGGACCGCTACGTCAATCCGCTCGGCTTCCAGATCCGGACCTATCGCCGAAGCGCGGAGGCACTCCCGCCGGAACCGGCTCCCGCTTCGTCGCCCACACCTGCTGCGACCACGCCCGCCGGAACTCCGGGCGCCTCGCCCGTGCCGGGAGCGAACGGGGTCGTCATTCCGCCTCCGCGCCCGGCCAAGCCGGCAGTCGAGCTATGATCCTGCGCGCTTCTTTCCTTGCGGCTGCGCTGGGGACCGTGTCGCCGATCGCGGCACAGGACGCGCTACCGGATCCCCGCGTCCGCACCGTCGAATATACTGCGGATCAGGTGATACGGATCGAAGGCGCGCCGGGATATGAGCTGATGATCGAGCTGGCGCCCGACGAGGAGACCACCAGCGTGGCCGTCGGCGACAGCAGCGCCTGGCAGGTGACGGCAAACCGCGCCGGCACGCATCTGATCCTCAAGGCGATCCAGAGCGGAGTCGCCACCAACATGACCGTGGTCACCAACGTGCGGGTCTATCATTTCGACCTGGCGCCGGCCTCCGCACCCACAATATATACGCTGCGGTTTCGCTACCCGCCGCCGCCGCCGACCATCGCATCGGCACCGTCGCCATCGGGCCTGATCAACCGCTACAAGATAAGCGGTACGCGCACGCTCTGGCCCTCGTCGATGGGCGACGACGGCGAACGCACGTTCATCGAATGGCCCAAGGGCGCCGATCTGCCCGCGGTTTTCGCATTGGATGCCAACGGCAAGGAAACGCTGGTCAACGGGATGATGCGCGACGACCGGCTGGTCATCGATTCGGTGGCGGCACGGCTCGTCTTCCGGATCGACAACAATGTCGCGCGGGCCGAGCGGCAGCTGGAGAGCGGCAAGCAATAATGGCGACCACTCCCCTCCCCCACCGCCCGTCGAGACGGGTTCGGTATTGCCGATCGTGGCGCGGCCGAGAGGCGGGCCGTCGATGCTCGCCGTGCTCATCGTCGCGGCACTGGGCGGAGTGCTGTTGTTCGGCGTCCTCAATGCCCGGCGGCAGGCGCTGACCGCGCCCAGCGTGGACGTTCGGCCCGTCGACGCGGTGCGCTCGCCGGAAAGCTTGCCGGCGCTCTCGATCCCCCCGAACCCCAGCCCGCGCCGGTCGCGCCCTTGATCCAATATGTCGAACGCCCGGCACCGCCCGCGCCCCAGCCACAGCCGCAGCCCGCACCTCCGGCCTATGTGCCCTACACGCCGCCACAGTTCCAGAACCCGCCGCCGGCGCCGCCGCGGAACGCGAGCGGCACGCCGCTGGTCATCGACAATTCGACCGCGACTGCGCGGCCCACAGCGCCCGTTGCCGCAGGCCCTGCCCGCGCAGCCCGGCAGCGACACCGATCGCGCCCGTGCCGGCATGTTCGCCAATCGCGCGACCACCGTCATGCAGGGGACGATCATCCCCGCGGTGCTGGAAACGGGGTTCGATTCGACTCGTCCCGGCTTCGCGCGTGCGATCGTCTCGCGCAACGTGGTGGGATTCGACGGCACCCGCGTGCTGATTCCCAGAGGAAGCCGATTGATCGGCGAGTATCGCTCGGATGCCGGCCCGGGTCAGAACCGGGCGCTGATCAATTGGACCCGCCTCATCCGTCCGGACGGTGCAACGATCAATATCGGCTCGCCGGCCGCGGACCGAATGGGCCGGACCGGCATCCGCGCCGACGTCAACAGCCATTTCTGGGAACGCTTCTCCGGAGCGATCCTGCAGTCGGCACTGGACGTCGGCGTCAACCTCGCATCGCGCCAGGCCAACGGCACCATAATCGTGCCGGTGCAGGGGTCGCTGAACGGCGTCAATCAGATCACCCAGCCGACCCGGGTGGTTCCGACCCTGACGGTGAAGCCCGGCACCTCGATCAGCATCTTCGTCGCGCGCGACCTGGATTTCACCGAGGTCGAGATTCCAAAATGAGCGTCGCCGCCCTCGGGGAAAGCGGCGTCTATCTCCGCAGCTTTCTCGCTCCCTTCGGGCCGGTGCTGGCGCGCAGCGAAGTGACCGACATCTATGTCAACCGCGCCGGCGAGCTCTGGGCCGAGACCCTCCACGGCACGGTCGAACGCCACGAGATACCGGAATTGAGCGAAGCGTGGCTGATACGGCTCGCAACGCAGATCGCCGCTTTCACGCATCAGGGAATCAGCCGCGAGCATCCACTCCTCTCGGCCACTTTACCCGATGGAGCGCGGGTCCAGGTGATTGCTCCGCCGGCGACGAGGAGCTTTCCCGCGCTCGCCATCCGCAAGCATGTCTCGCCCGATCTGACGCTTGCCGATTATGTCGAGCAAGGCATTTTCGATACGGCGCGCGCGCGGGACGCGCTGACCGAAGACACGCAGGACGAAACATTGGCGGAACTGCTGAAGCGCGGCGATATGGCGGGTGCGCTTGCCGCCGCGGTGCGCACCCGCAAGACCATCCTCGTCTCGGGTGGCACCTCCACGGGCAAGACCACGTTCCTCAATGCATTGATGCGCGAAATCCCGGCGGAAGAGCGGCTGATCCTCATCGAGGACACGCCGGAACTTCTCCTGCGCCACGCGAACGCGGTCGGATTGCTGGCGTCGCGCAGCGAGCTCGGCGAGGCTCAGGTGACCGCGGACGATCTCGTCGCCGCCTCGCTGCGCATGCGTCCCGACCGGATCATCCTCGGCGAACTTCGCGGTCCGGAAGCCTATGCGTTTCTGCGCGCCGTCAACACCGGGCATCCGGGATCGATGACCACTGTCCACGCCGACAGCCCGGAGCGGGCAATCGAGCAGATCGTCCTGCTGGTCCTGCAAGGCGGCACTCGGCTCAATCGTGAGGACGTCCGGCATTATGTGCGGAGCTGCATCGGCATGTACGTCCAGCTCGACCGCGTCGCGGGCCGGCGCCGCGTGACCGACATCGTGCTGCCGCACACGTTCCGCTGAACTTCGCCGGGAAGTTTCACCAGAACAGTTCGCCCGAGGGTGACCAATCGTGGGGGCAGCGTGCCAAGCCGAAGGCCCCGCTCCCGCTCAAACGCAAAAAATAATATCATATCTCTTGCGGATGTAGGTGCACCGCAGCGACCATCGCCGCACTAAACGAACTTTCGAACAGCTTCGCTTTAGACGCATTGCGAAAATAATCGATAGGATGGTAGAACACTCGGAACCGGGGTTCGGGGCGCCAGGCCGATATCAGCGAACCAGCAGGCAGAGGATCGATATGACCGGCTCACACAGTGGGATTTTCTCTCGCCGCGCGGTGCTGCACTGCGCAGCTTGCGCGGGCACGGCAGGCGCGCTTCCCACTGCGTTCGCGGCCCACGCCGCCGGAGCCGCTCCGGCGCTGCCGGGCAAGGAAGCGATCCACGAATTTCCCTATGGCGCGGTGCGGCTCACCGGCGGACGGATCAAGCGCCAATACGATCAGGTCCATGCGCACTACATGGCGCTGGACAATGATCGCGTGCTCAAGGCCTTCCGCCAGAATGCCGGGCTTCCGGCGCCCGGGCCCGACATGGGCGGCTGGTACGATCGCGACGGCTTCGTTCCCGGCCTGACGATCGGCCAGTACATCTCCGGCCTCGCCCGTATCGGCGCCGCGACCGGGGACAAGGCCGCGCACGTCAAGGTCGCGGCGCTGGTCGACGGTTTTGGCAAGGCGTTCGTCAAAGCCTCCAACCCGTACGCCGGACCGAAGGCACAGGAGCAGTGGGCCGCTTATGTCATGGACAAATACGTCGTCGGGATGATCGACGCCTATCGCCTGAGCGGCGTCGAGCAGGCGAAGCCCTTGCTGTCGATCATCATCGAGAAGTGCCGCCCCTATATCTCGCCGGTCTCACGCGACCGGATCGGCAAGGTCAATCCGCCGTACGACGAGACGTACATCATGTCGGAGAACCTGTTCCATGTCGCCGACATCACCGGCGACGACAAGTACCGGCAGATGGCGGTCCACTATCTGCTCGACAAGGAATGGTTCGATCCGCTCGCCGCGGGGCAGGACGTGCTGCCGGAAAAGCATGCGTACAGTCACACGATCGCCCTCAGTTCCGGCGCGCAGGCCTATCTCCATCTCGGCGACGTCAAATACCGCAAGGCACTGGAAAACGCCTGGAAGTTCATGGAGCCGCAGCGCTTCGCCAGCGGCGGCTGGGGGCCGGAGGAACAGTTCGTCCATCTGCACCAGGGCAAGCTCGCCGCCAGCCTGCAAAGCTCGAAGGCGCATTTCGAAACACCGTGCGGCGCCTTCGCCGACCTCAAGCTCGCGCGCTATCTGATCCGCTTCACCGGCGATCCGGTCTATGGCGACGGGCTCGAACGCACGCTCTACAATACGATGCTCGCCACGCGCACCCCGGACAGCGACGGCGGCTATCCCTATTATTCCGATTACGGGAGCAAGGGCGAGAAGCGCTATTATCACCAGAAATGGCCGTGCTGCTCGGGCACTTTGGTGCAGGGCGTCGCCGATTACGTGCTCAACCTCTATTTCCACGACGACGACGCACTGCTGGTCAATTTGTACGCGCCGTCGGAAGTGACCTGGAACCGTCCCGGCGGCACAGTCGAGGTCGTGCAGGAAACCGACTATCCGGCGGCCGACAAGGTCCGCCTGACCGTGCGCAAGCCGGGCAATGGCCGCTTCGCGATGAAGCTGCGCATTCCCGCGTGGAGCAAAAGCGCGACGGTTTCGGTCAACGGCAAGGCGCGGCCTGCTGCGGCCGGACAATTGGCGCTGGTCGATCGGGTCTGGAAAGCCGGCGACACAGTCGAGCTCAATCTGCCTCAACCGCTGCGCGGGCTGGCGATCGATGATCAGAACCCGAATTTGCAAGCGCTGATGCGCGGCGCGGTGATGTATGTCGGGATCAATCCCTGGGAGGGGATAGAGAACGAGGCGGTCGCCTTGCCGCGCGGTCTTCAGCCGATGCCGGGCCAGCCCGAGGCCTATCGCACCCATGTCGGCGGCCGCGACCTCGTGTTCGTGCCTTATTACGCGGTCGATACCGAACGCACCGCGACCTATTTCAAGACTGCGTGATGACCAGCAGCGATCGGGTCACCGCGACCTACATCATCGAAACCGCCTTCCCGCTCGAACAGGCGGCGGCGACCATGGCGGGCGAGCAATCGACCGGCACCTTCATTCGCGTTCCGGGCGAGACCGATGCGCTGCGTGAAGCGCATGCCGCACGGGTCGAGGAACTGGTCGAGCTCGGCGATGTCGCCACGCCTTCGCTGCCCGGATCGGGCCTGCCGAAGGGCGGCGGCGACGGGCGCCGGCGTACTGCGCGCGTCACCTTGTCGTGGCCGCTGGCCAATTTCGGCCCGTCGCTGCCCAATCTGCTGGCGGCGATCGCTGGCAATCTCTCCGAGCTGAAGGCTTTTCCGGGCTCAAGCTCGTCGACTTGCACCTGCCCCCGGCATTTCTCGAGCGCTATCAGGGGCCGCAATTCGGCGTTGCGGGCACGCGCAGGCTGGCCGGCGTCCATGATCGGCCGATCATCGGCACGATCATCAAGCCCAGCGTCGGCCTCTCGCCCGAAGCCACCGCCGAGCAGGTACGCGTCCTCATCGAAGCGGGCGTCGACTTCATCAAGGACGACGAGCTGCAGGCGGATGGCCCGCATTGTCCTTTCGACGCGCGGATTTCCGCGGTGATGCGGGTGATCCGCGACCACGCCGATCGCACCGGCAGACAAGTGATGTACGCCGCGAACCTGACCGGCGACATGGACGAGATGCTCGCCCGCCACGATCATGTGCTGGCCGAAGGTGGCACCTGCATCATGGCGAGCATGAACGCGATCGGCCTCCCCGCGATGAAGGTTTTGCGCGCGCATTCGCAGCTGCCGATCCACGGCCATCGCAACGGCTGGGGCATGCTCGGCCGCTCGCCGGCGCTGGGCATGAGCTACATCGCCTTCCAGAAATTGTGGCGCCTCGCCGGGATCGACCACACCCATGTCAACGGCATCGACAACAAGTTCTGCGAGACCAACGAGAGCGTGATCGCCTCGGCCCGCGAATGCCTGACGCCGATGTTCGATCCGCCGCATCCCGGCTGCGAGATCATGCCGGTCTTCTCTTCGGGCCAATCGGTGATGCAGGCCGCCGCGACCTATCAGGCGCTCGGCACGGTCGACCTGATGTTCGCCGCCGGCGGTGGGATCATGGCGCATCCCGACGGTCCCACGGCCGGCGTGCGCGCGCTGCGGCTGGCGTGGGACGCGGCAGTCGCGGGCGTGCCTCTTTCCGATGCCGCAAAGGACGCCCCCGAACTGCATGCGGCAATGGCGGCGTTCGGCGGGTGAGCGTTTCAAACCACGCCGCAATTCGTCATCCCGGCGAAGGCCGGGATCCAGGGTCAAGCAGGACGTCGCTAGAGGCTCTGGATCCCGGCTTTCGCCGGGATGACGGGTAAGGGGTCGATGGTGTCGGCCTTGCTCTACGCCTTTTACGGCGACGATTTCACCGGATCGACCGACGTACTCGAACAGCTCGCCGAGGGCGGCGTTCCCGCCGTGCTCTTCCTGCGCCAGCCCGACGCGGCGCTGCGCGCGCGGTTCCCGCAGGTCCGCGCGATCGGCATTGCCGGCGACAGCCGCAGCCGCGCGCCCGACTGGATGGAGCAGCATCTTCCTGACGCCTTCGCCGCGCTCGGCGACGCGGCGACCGTTCACTACAAGACCTGTTCGACCTTCGATTCGAGCCCGCACACCGGATCGATCGGCCGGGCGCTCGACATCGGCCGCGCCTGTTTCGGCGGCAGTGCGGCGGCGATCGTGGTGGGGGCGCCGCATCTGCGCCGCTATGTCGCGTTCGGCAATCTGTTCGCCGCGGCGGGCGCCGAGATCTATCGCATCGACCGGCACCCGACCATGTCGCGTCACCCGGTAACGCCGATGCGCGAGGCCGATCTGATCCGGCATCTCGCCGACCAGACCGACGCACGGATTGTCCTCGTTCCGCTCGACCGCATCCAGGCAGGGGAAGCCGATGCGGCGTGGCGCGAGGCCGAAAGCGAAGCCGATGCCGTGTTGTTCGACGGGGTTTCGATGGCCGATCTTGCGGCGACCGGTGCCGTGCTGCTCGCGCACCGCGTCCGTTTTGCGGTCGGCAGCTCGGGCGTCACGCGGGCGCTGGTGCTCGGCTGGCGCGATGCCGGCCTGATCGACTCAGTCACCCTGGCGGTTCGCGCGTCCGCATCGGAACGCCTGCTCGTCGTCAGCGGCAGCTGTTCGCCGGTCACTGCGCGGCAGATCATCCGGTCCTCCGCCAACGGCTATGTCGCGCTCGAAGCCGACGTGCCGGCGCTGCTGCGCGGCGAGGACGCGGAGGAGAGCCGGCTGGTCGAGACCGCCTGCTCCACGCTGGCCGAAGGCGGAAATTGCATCGTGCACTCGGCGCAGGGCCCCCTTGGCGAAGGCGCGACCGCGGCAGGCGACCGGCTGGGCGCGGCACTGGGCCGTGTCGCGGCAGCGGCGATCCGTCGGACAGGCCTTCGCCGGCTCCTGTTCGCCGGCGGCGACACATCCAGCCATGGTGTCGCCGAGCTCGGCATCGACGCGCTGACCTGGGCCGCGCCGATCGAGTCCGGCGCACCGCTGGTACGCGCACACGCCACCGACCCGGTGGTGGACAGGCTCGAGCTGGTGCTCAAGGGCGGCCAGATCGGCGGCGAGGATTTCTTCGAGACGGTGCGATTGGGCGGCTAAACGAACCTCTTCCCTCTCCCGTCGGGAGAGGGTTGCGCAGACTTGGGCCCGCTTCTTCAGCGGGTCCTAGTCGGAGCTGGGTGAGGATCACCCCATCGATAGCGTGAGATCCTCACCTAGCTCCGCTAGGCAGCAAGCTGCCAAGCTTCGCTACCTCTCCCACCGGGAGAGGAAAAGTGTCAGCTCGCCGCTAGTTCCGGCGCCACCTTGTGATCGAATCCCTTGGTGCAGTCGATCAGCGCGAACAGCCCCGCCGCGATCAGCACCATCACCGCCACGCCCTGCACCGGCACGTCGTAATTGCCCGTTCCGGCAATGACATAGCCGATCGTCACCGTGCAGATGAAGCCGCCGAGATTGCCCGCGGTGTTCATCACGCCGGTCGCGGTTCCGCCGTAGCGGCCGCCGATCGACATGCACATCGCCCAGGCGGCGGGCAGCATCAGGTCCATCACCGCGAAGGCGGCGCCCGCGAGCACCACGATCGCGAGCTTGCCCGTCGCGAGGCTCATCGCGAACAGGAGGGCAGCCGTGCCGACGAGGCAGATGCCGGCGATCAGGCGATAGGCGTTGCGGATGCCGATCCGCTGCGCCAGCCGGTCGCAGAGCAATCCGCCCGCAAGATTGCTGACGATGCCGAGCAGGAACGGGATCGAGCCGTACAGGCCCATCTCGGCCACCGTGAAACCCGCGCCCTTCACCAGCCAGGTCGGGAACCAGCCGAAGAAGAACCAGCTGCCGAATGCGTAGAAGCAATAAGCCAGTGCGATCAGCCACAATTGCGGCAGGCTCAGCAATTGCTTCCACGGCGTGCCCGAATGGCCCGCGCCTTCGTCGCTGCCGATCTCGGCGACTTCTGCTGCGGTGATGCGGGGGTGATCGGCCGGACGATCATGATAGAGATACCACCAGGCGAACGCCCAGAGAAAGCCGATCACGCCGAGGATCACGAACACCGCCTGCCAGCCGAAATGCTTGTTCATCGGCACCAGCAGCAGCGGTGCCAGCGCGCCCCGAACCGGCTCGCAGCCCAGATCACGCCCTGCCCCCGCGCCCGCTCGCGCGCCGGCAGCCAGCGATAGAGCACGCCCGACATATTGGGATAGGCACCCGCGGCGCCGAGTCCGAACAGGAACCGTGCCGCGGTCAACTGCCAGAAGTTGCGGCACAGCGCCGTGGCCGCAGTGAAGAACGACCACCACACCGTGATCCGGGTCAGCTCCTTGCGATAGCCATAGCGATCTCCGAGCGCGCCCGAGGGCACTTCGAACACGGCGTAGGCGATGACATAGGCGCTCAGGATCCAGCCCCATTGATCGGGGGTGATGCCGAGATCCTTCTGGATCGTCGGGCCGGTCACGGCGATCGCCATGCGATCGATGAAGGTGATGACCGAGAGGGCGCCCAGCAGCGCGAGGACGCCGTGGCGTTTCTTCACTTGGCGAGGCCCCGAAGCACATCCGCAGCCCGTATCATGCCGAGTTCGGGGCTCGAGAAGACCGGGGCCGGAACCGCGCCTTCGGGGAGGCTCGCCACCACTCGCGCCATCGAGGCCTGGGCGAGCAGGATCGCGTCCACGCCCTTCATCCCCTCGATCAGCCCCTCGCCGACGATGCGGTCATGCGTCGCGCCGTCGCCGGCCATCACTGCGTCGAATGCGCCGGGGCACACCAGTTCGACGATCTCGATTTGCTTGTCCTGCTCCGCGGCGACGCGGCGCACCAGGTCGGCCGTCGGGCGCAGCGTGGTGGCGAGCGTCGCGACCACGCCGATCCGGCTCCCGGTGGCTACCGCCTTTTCGGCCATGGCCCGATCGACCCGGAGGACGGGCTGGTCGTAGAGCTCGGCCGCCATGTCGACGGCCGGGCCGATCGACGAACACGTGACGAGCGCGGCGTCACACCCTGCGTCGAAGGTCGAACCCACCAGGCGGATCACTTGCCGCATTGTCGCTTTCTCGAGCCGGCCGGCGGCGATGGTGTTCTTGATCGTGGTCTCATCGACGAAGTGCAGGATCCGCACATCGGGCATGATCCGGGCGGCGATTTCGTTGAAGATCGGCGCGAGCACGGGCGAATTGTGGATCAGTCCAAGCGTGGGCACGGCGGGTCCTCTCAGGGCAAGATCGAGAATTCATAGGCGCCCGAGCCCACCTCGAAGCGGACGAGATCGCCGGCGCGCGTGAAAGCGCGGATGTCGGGATGTGCGTCGATCGGGGTGCCGCCTTCGCGCCATTCGCGCGCGAGGAGTTCCACTTCGACGACGGTGTTTGCGGGGACCGTGAGCGTCAGACGAGTCAGGCCGTTCGCGTCGCCATCGGTAGCGGTGGCGATCAGCCCAACCGGAGACTCGAAGCGCGCGGCGACCCGGCCCACCGCCGGCAGCCAGACCGGCCGCACCGCGATCCTGCGGAAGCCCGGTGCCGCGGGGGCGATGCCGGCGAGGCGGCGGTAGAAGAAGCCGACCACCGCGCCGAATGCGTAGTGATTATAGCTGTTCATCGACAGATCGCCGGTGTCGCCGTTCCAGCGCTCCCACATCGTCGTCGCGCCTTGCTCGGGCATATAGCCCCAGCTGGGATAGCCGGTCTGGAGCAGCAGCCCGCTGACTTCCTCCCAAAGCCCGGCATCGGCGAGCACGTCGAGCAGATAGGGCGTGCCGAGGAATCCGGTCGACAGCTTCATCCCGCGACGGCGGATATCGGCGGCGAGGATCTGCGCGGCGGGCGCGCGGCGATCTTCGGGAACCAGCCGCATGAACAGCGACAGGATCTGGCTGGTCTGGCTGCCATTGCCGCAACTGCCGTCGGCCGCGACGAACTCGGCGGCGAACGCCGCGCCGATCGCCGCGCGCAATGCGTGGTATCTCCGGGCATCGGCGTCGCGGCCGGTCGCTTCGGCCATCCGCGCCATCAACTCGGCACACCAGGCCCAATAGGCCGTCGCGCACAGGATGCGCGGCGTCGTCTCGTCGTCGGGCTTGATCGCATCGACCGAGAGCCAGTCGCCGAGATCGAGGCCGCGGTCGTTGCGCCAGACATGGTCGGGATTGCCCCGCGCGACATGCGCCAGCCAGCGCTGCATCGCGTCCCAATTCTCGTCGATCACCGCGGTGTCGCCGTAACGCTGCCACAGCTGCCACGGCAGGATGATCCCCGCCTCGCTCCAGCCTGCGGTCACCACATCGGGGAAGGAAAGCGGCTGGGGAACCACGATCGGGTACCCCCGTCGGGCCGCTGCGCCGCGCGCATCTCGAGCAGGAAGCGGCGGATGAAGGGGTCGACTTCCATGTTGAACGCGGCGGCATCGAGGAACACCTGGATATCGCCCGTCCAGCCCATCCGCTCGTCGCGCTGCGGGCAATCGGTCGGCACGGCGAAGAAGTTCGAACGCTGGCTCCACAGCGCGTTTTCCCAGATGCGCTGGAGCAGAGGCGCATCGGGAAAGGTCATGTTGCCGGTTTCGCGACACGCACTGTGGACGATCACCCCCTCGACATCGTCGGCGGTCGGCACGCCCGGATAGCCCTGGATCTCGACATAGCGGAAGCCATGATAGGTGAAGCGCGGCTCGAACCGCTCTTCCCCCGTGCCCGCGAGCGTGAAGCGATCGGTCGCGCGGGCGAGGCGGAGATTGGCGAGGTCGGCGGTGCCGTCGGGGGTCAGCAATTCGGCGTAGAGCGCGCTGATCGTGGTGCCGGCGGACCCGCGCGCGCGGATGGCGGCCCAGCCCGAGAAATTCTGTCCGAAATCGAAGACATAGCGCCCCGGCGCCGGCTCGCTGACCGAGATCGCGCGACGCCGCCCGGTGCGTTCGATCAGCGGCGATGTCTGCGAGACCAGCCGCGTGTTCGGAGTGTCCCCGCGTTTCGCCGGCGCCCAGTCGGAGGCGTGGAAGCCCGGCATGTCCCAGCCCGTCCGCGCCAGCCGCGCGTCCACCACTTCGCCGTCATAGATTTCCGAGCTGAGGATCTCCGAGGTTGCGATCCGCCAGTCGGGTCCCGTCGTAACCCACTCGCTACTGCCGTCGGCATAATCGAGCCGCAGCTGCGCCCGGAACCGGCGGGGCGCGGGGCCGAAGCCATAGCGCTCGATCCGCCAGCCGAACGCGCTGGCATAGAATCCGTCGGCGACGATCGCGCCGAGGACATTCTCGCCGGGCCGGATGAGCGCAGTCGCGTCGTAGATTTGATAGAGCACATGGTCGTGCGCGACGCTGACCTCCGGTGCGAGCACCGCGCCGGACACGGGCTGACCGTTGATCCGCGGCGCATAGGCGCCGAGCGCAGTGGCGTAGAGCCGCGCCGCTATGACCTGGCCGCGCGGCGTGAAGCTGGTGCGCAGCAGCATCGCCGGTTCCGCCGGGCGCGGATCGTTGTGCACGTTCGCGCCGCTCGCGACCGGCACCTGCCAGCGGGAGGCGTCGAAGCCCGGATCGGTCCAGCTCCACGGCGGATCGGGCATCAGCCGCCACGCCGGCCCGCTGACGATCCGCTCGACCGATCCGTCGGCGCGATGCAGGCGGACGAGCGCGGCGAACGCGCCGCCATCCACGGGGAAGAAGCCCGCCGTGTCCGCCTCAACCAGCGCGCAGATGCAGTTGCGCCCGGGCCGGACCACACCCGCATAAGGCGCAAGCGTGCCCCAGAAGGGCAGATAGGTGTCCCAATCGAAATGCCGGTCGAGCGGCGCCGCTTCGCCATTCACCCAGACGCCACGCAGATGGTCCTTGCCCGCGAGCAATATCTCGGCGCGCGTCAGATCCGTGGGCGCGTCGAAATCGAGGCGAAAGGCATGCAGCCGCGGATCGAGCGCGGTTTCGCTCCAAATCCACGCCAGTCCAGCGGCGCGATCCGCGGCGGCCGCTTCGTCCTCGGCTTCGATCCAGTCGGCCCGCCAGTCCTCGGGGGCGAGCAGCCCGGCCTCGAACCATGCGGCTGCGGAATGCGCCGTCGCGCCATCGGCATCGCGCACTTCGACCGACCACCAGACACGCTGCATCGGCTCGAGCGGGGGTCCGCCATAAGGCACGTCGAGACTCGCATCGCTCTCGACCTCATTGCTGTCCCACAGCAATTCGCCGCTGTTCAACGCCTCGACGCTGCGCGCGGCGCGGATGCGGTACGCCGCCTGCACCTGCCCCCGCCCCTCGCTTTCGAGGCGCCATGAAAGCCGCGGCTGCGGCACCTCGGTGCCGAGGAGCCCCGCGACATTTTCCGCGCGCAGATCGAGGATGCGCAGAGTCACCGCGTCCGCACCTCTATGGCGGGGAAACGCACACCGGCATCCTCGACCAGCAGCACCCAGTCATTGCCGGGCGCAGTATCGCCCGGCGGATTGAAGCGGCGCACACCCTTGTTGGCGAAGGTGCCGATCGGCGTAAGGCTGCCGTCGCGCGGCGAATACCAATGCGCCCGCACCTGCCGGCCCGAGACCGCGCCCAACCGCATGGTGAAGGGGCGGCCGGTATAGCTATAGGCCATTGCATAGCCGCGCCCGCGGCTCGCCAGCACACGATTGTAGCGGATTCCGTTGTCGGCGATCAGCGACTGGTCGGGCACGCGCTCCAGCATCGGCCGCGATTCGAACAATGCGCGCAGATGCCGCATCTGGTTGGCGCCGGGCGCGTCGATCGTCGCGTCCCAGCGCTGGTCGGCTTCGAAGCTCGGCTCGTATTTGCCCGGCACGAACATCTGCATGACGTTGTTCTCGCCGTACGTGTGCCCGAAAGCACCCGCGAGCACCGCCCACCACGCATAGCGGCGCACGTCGGCGGCGCCCCAGCGCGGCGCGCCGGGCTCGTGCAGCCCGTGGGGGATGTTCTCGTAGGAGGGCTCGCCGTCGATCACCGGCTTGGTCGGCAGCTTGATCCAATCCTCGGCGATGTAGCGCCAATTGTCTTCGCTGCGCACGCTCGGCCCGTCCTGGGCGTAGGAGCGGTGCCCCGATTGCACCATGTTGAAGTCGAGCCACGCCGCCTCGTGGAACTGCCAGGAGGAATCGGTGCGGCCGATCGGATGGTAGGTCATCAGATGATCGGGATCGATGCGCTTGATCGTCGACCCCAGGCTTTCCCACACCAGCGTGTTGTTCTCCGCCCGCGTATCACCCCCGTTGAGCCAGATCAGGTTCGGCCGGTTGCGATAGCGCTCGGCGAGGAAGCGGCCATAGACGGGCGCGGTCTTCGCGTTGAGCTGCTTGTCCTCGGCCAGGCTGCCCCAGGCGGGCACCAGCGCCAGATAGATGCCGTGCGCCTCGGCGCGCGAGAGCACCCAGTCGAGATGGTCCCAATAATCATATTCGCCGACACGCTGCGGATCAGCGCCGGGCGTGACCCGCGGCCGGCCGGGATCGCCGTCGATCAATGCGGGCGCGTCATAGCGGCTGGTCATTTGCGGGGTGTGCAGGATCATCACCTGAACCACGTTGAAGCCCTGCCGCGCGCGCGTCGCCAGATAGCGTTCGGTCTCGTCGCGATCGAGCCGGCTCAGCAGCAGCCAGCCGGTATCGCCCATCCAGAAGAAGGGTTTGCCGCCCGCCTCAAGATAATGGCCGTTGGCCGACACGGTGAGCGGAGGCGTCGGGCCGGGAGCGGCCAGCGCAGTCGGAGCGACGAGCGCGGCGAGCAGCGCGAGCAACGGCTTCATCGGTGACCTCTCCTTTGGCTCCCGGCCCGGCGTATTTTCGCCCTGGCACGCTTCACTCGGTACCGGCCAGCTTCGACCGCTGTCAATTAGAAAGGCCGATTCGTTTCTATTCGAAAGCAATCGAAAGAGATCGGTTGAGTTTCGATAAAAATCGCATTAGCCTTCCTTTCAGGAGAGAGACAAATGGGGCTGAAGGTGCAGCGCGGGAACACGCGCGCAATTCCCACGACGGCGCCCTCGCGAGGGCCCCGACGCCTTGCGCCTGCCCGCGCCCGATTTCTCCTGATTTCCTGAAAACAGAACAATCTAGGGGTGGAGAGAAAATGAAGGCGATCGCAAATCCAAAGGGCATCGAGCGGCTGATGCGAGGAGCGCTGTTGACCGGCGCCAGCGCGGCCGCGATCTTCGCGGCTTCCGCGGCACATGCGCAGGACGGCACGACGGCAACCGCCGACGCCCCGGCAAGCGCCCAGGCCGAAGACGCGGCCGAGCCCGTCGGCGACATCGTCGTCACCGGCAGCCGCATCAAGAGCCCGACGCTCACTTCGCCATCGCCGCTGCAGGCGGTCACCGCCGAAGATATCGAGCACACGGGCCGCCTCGACATCCAGGAAGTCCTGCAGACCAACCCCGCATTCGGCCTGCCCGGCCAATCGCGCAATACATCGAACTACGGCGCGGTCAGTGCAGGCCTCTCGACGGTCAATCTGCGCAATCTTGGCGCCAATCGTACCCTGGTGCTGATCGACGGCCGCCGCGTCGTCGCCGGCGTGCCGGGCTCGGCGCAGGTCGACCTGTCGATGATCCCGAGCTCGTTCATCGAGCGGGTCGACGTGCTGACCGGCGGCGCCTCGGCGGTATACGGTTCGGATGCCGTCGCCGGTGTGGTCAACTTCATCTACCGCAAGAATTTCGAAGGCGTGCAGCTCAATGCCCAGACGGGCATTTCCGAGCAGGGCGACGACAGTCAATATTCGGCGAACCTCACCGCCGGCGGCAACTTCGCCGATGGGCGCGGCAATGTCATCGCGTATGCCGGCTGGTCCAAGCAGGGTGCCGTCGCTTCCGCCAGCCGCGCGCGCAGCCGCTCCGACCAGACCAGCATCGGCGCGCTCCAGCGCAGCAACAACCGCACCGACGCGAACCTCACCGCCGCGCAGAACCTGTTCAAGGCGCAGCGCAACTTCTCGACAGTGGTCCCGGCCAGCACGTTCAACGCCGGCACCGGCAATTATATCGTCGATTCCACCGGCATCGTCCGCCCGTTCAGCAGCGCGACCGATGGCTTCGACCGGACACCGTTCGACAATATCTCCGTGCCGATCGAGCGCCGCAACTTCGCCGCGCGGGCGAACTATGAGGTCAGCGAAGGGATCAATTTCTTCGCCGAGGGCAGCTATGCCAACACCACGTCGAAGGGCCTGCTCGAGCCTTCGCCTCTGGTGCCGACCGGCGCGCTCGGCCTCTTCCGCCAGGGCAATGGCCGCTACAATATCGAACAGCGCGTCACCAATCCCGCCAATGCCGCGCAGTCGCAGATCGTGCGCAACCCGTTGGTGCCGCTCGGCCTCTACAATGTCGCCACCGACACCAATGGCGACGGCTTCCGCGATGTCGCGGTGTCGCGCCGCCTCACCGAGTTCGGCCAGCGCTTCGCGATCTTCGATCGCACCAATCTGCGCATGGTCGTCGGCGCCGAGGGCAAGCTCGGCGACAAGTGGAATTGGGACGTCTCGTACAATTGGGGCAAGACCACTGCCGACAGCCGGCTGACCGGACTGATCAACCAGGATCGCGCGGTCCAGGCGCTCAACGTCATTCAGGACGTCTATGACGCGAACGGCAACGGCAACACCGCCGAGGGGATCTGCGCCAGCGCCGAGGCCCGCGCACAAGGCTGCGTGCCATGGGACGTCTATGGCGCGGGCAAGGCGTCGGCGGCATCGGTCGCCTGGCTAGGTGTTGATCTCGACGCGCAACGCCGTGCAGACGCTCGACGTCGCCGCCGCCAATCTTTCGGGATCCTTGTTCGATCTGCCCGCCGGCCCGGTGCAGGTCGCATTGGGCGGCGAATATCGCAAGGAATCGAGCAGCGAGATCTTCGATCCGCTCTCGATCGCCGCGCGCAACGCCTATGTCCAGCAGACCAACACCTCGGGGCATTTCGACGTCAAGGAGCTGTTCGGCGAAGTCGTCGTGCCGTTGATCCACGACACGCCGTTCATCCACAGCCTGACACTCCGCGGCGCCGCGCGCCTGTCGGACTATTCCACGGTCGGCACCTTCTACGCGTACAATGCCGGCGTCGAATGGGCGCCGATCCCCGACATCCGCTTCCGCGGCGTCTATGCCCATGCGGTCCGCGCGCCCAATATCGGCGAGTTGTTCGCGGCGCCGGCGATCAGCATCTCGTCGGTCAACGATCCCTGCGCCGGCGTCACCGCGACGAGCACCGGCACGACCAGCACGACGTGCCGGGCCGATGCCGGCGTCGCCGCGAACATCGCCGCCAACGGCGTGTTCACGCTCAACCAGTCGGATCTCCAGGGCGTCGGCGGGCTCAACGTCAGCAACCCGAACATCCAGGAGGAATCGGCGCGGACCTGGACGCTGGGCGCGGTGATCAACCCGATCTCGATCCAGGCGCTGCGCAATCTCACGCTCACCGTCGATTATTACAACATCAAGCTCGACGACGCGATCGCCCGCACCAGCCGCGATTTCATCCTCCAGCAATGCTATCTCAACAACGATCCGGACTTCTGCGCATTGATCTCGCGGCGGACGATCGCGTCGGGGCCGTACAGCCCCGGCTCGATCCAGCTGGTCAATTCGCAGCTGATCAACAGCGGCGGCGCATCGACCGAGGGTGTGGACACCACCCTCTCGTGGCGCCTGCCCGTGGCCGGCGGCACGGCGAACTTCGCGGCGAGCTGGAGCCATCTGATCCGGCAGGGCAGCGTGCCCGTGGCGGGCGCGGCGTTCGATCGATCGGACGGCGAGATCAACACGCCCAAGGATCGCGCGAGCTTCTCGGTCGGCTTCGACACCGAGACGTTCGGGATCAACTTCAACGGCCAATATATCGGCGCGTCCTATCTCGACGACCAATATCGCGCGCGCTTCCTGCTCGCCGACGGCTCGCTGCCCGACAAGAAGTATTTCCGTGTCGACTCCGCCTTTTATGCGGACATGCAGCTGCGGTGGAATGTCGACAAGGCGTTCGAATTCTTCGCGGGCGTCAACAACCTGCTCGACACCCAGCCGCCGCCCGTGATCACCGGACTGACCGGCAGCGTGACGGGAACGGAGACCGCAGCCGGCACCTACGACCCGATCGGCCGCCGCTATTATTCGGGCGTGCGCCTGAAGTTCTGATGTTCCCCGGCCATTTTGGCCTCCATCTGGGGCGGCGCTGCGGCGTCGCCTTTTGCCCGCGCCCCTGCGGCGGGGGCGGGCAAGTCGTGAACGCATAAGGTCGCGACGTGTTCAACGTCTTCGAAGCTGAAGTCCTCGCTGGCAATGCCTCACAATCGCGGCCGGTGCAGGTCAAAGCTGTTGTGGAAGGTCGTGCCGTTGAGCTGATATTGCGCCATGGTATTGGACTTCGACCGGAAGGTGAATCCGTGATCGACGGTATTGTCCTTCCCGGCGATGACTCGCGCGCGCAGCTTCAGCTTCGACCCCTCTGGAATGCTGAGCTTCCGGAGTCCCGCTTCCCTGTACTGACCCATGAGGAGATCACCGCCGATTTCGATGACCTTTTCCTCGTCGTCGCCATGCTGATAGAGGATCTGCATCCGCGCGACGAACCAGCCTTCGCTTCTCAGAGATATGTCATAGATATCCATTGTCCATTCCCCCTTGATTCTCTCACTCGGATTTCAATCACAGGCTTTGCTTCAAGACAAGATCTGGCACGCCTCCCAAATTCGTCAGTCGACCGTCACTCCGGGGCTCAACCACCCCTTGCAATGTAGGATTTCGTCTGCTTGCCTGAATCGGTCGGCCGCGTCGCCCGCTCTTTGACATCGTCCGTATTGCGCCCGTCGCAGATGTTCCTCGTGCAGTCCCTATGCGCGTCCCAGGCCTCGACCCGAAACACCGGCAACCGTGTTCGCCGTTCCGCAAAGTGCCCTTGTCCTCGGCAACCCGGAACAAGCCATCCACCGTGTCAACTTCGGCGTCGTCATGTTCCACTTTTCCGACGACGAAGCACAACAATGCCCGATTTTTCCGGGCACAAATTTCTATGCAAAAGCGCCGGGCATAAGCGTGCAGTCGCGGATCCAGCTCCTGCCCGCGACAGTCGCGCAAGCGGAAAAGGACCTCGCAGCAGTGTGACCTTGGTGTGACCTTCCAATGGTTGAGGGTCTCGATTCCCGACGGGCTCCACCAAGCGGACTGCGCTGCCGGCCCCCGTCACGCCGCTGCGCCGCGCTCCCGGTCGAGTTCCTCCAGCGATTTGCCTTCGTTGCGTGGGGCGCCGAGGAACCCGATCAATCCGCTGAGCACGAGGAAGCCGGTGAGGATCCACGCCAGCGTGGTGAACCCGGTCGCCGTCAGCATCGGCACGAAGAAGCTGAACACGCCCAAAGTCACGCGCACCACTGCGAACATCACCCCCTGCGCGGTGCTGCGCAGCATGGTCGGGAACATCTCGCCGCTCCACAATTGGAAGAAGCACTGCGCGCCGAAGCCCTGGCCGAACGCCATCAGGAACACGTGGATCAGCGCCACCGGCAGGGTCAGCGGGAATATCGCGAGCAGTGCCATGCCGACGATCTGGATCACCGCCGAGGCGAGGAACATCATCCGCTGGTTCACCCGATCGGAGAACCGCATGAAGATCAGCCAGATCGACAGCATGCCGATCAGGAAGCTCAGCGCCTGGATCGCGACCGAGACGACCTGGCTCTGATTGCCCACCGTGCGCAGGATATAGGGGAAGAAGAAGCCGTTGGTCCCCGCCCACAGGTTCCAGAACACGTACATGCCGGCGAGGAACGCCATCGATCGAATGTGCTGGCGGGTGAACAGGTCGCGGAGCCGCGACTTCTCCGGGGCCGGCCCGCCGGCTTGCGCGCCCGCCTGCGCCTCGAGCCATCGTACCGATCTCGGACATTCGCGAGCGCAGGAAGGTCAGCGCCACTGCGAGGATGGCGAGATGCGCGAACACTATGCGCGCGCCGAGGAGGCCGAGCGGCGACAACGCGAGGAACATCAGCAGCACGACGACCGGCCCGAGATACCAGAGCACCTGCGCGATGCCGCTATGCTTGCCCCGTTCGCGATCCGGCGCCATTTCGAGGATGAGCGACCAGGAGGCGGGAATGTCGGCGCCGACCGCGAGGCCGACGAGGAAGAAGCCGATCACGATCATCCAAGCGTTCATCGCGAAGATCAGCCACAGCATGCCGAACGCGTAGAACAGCATGTCGTATTGGTAGATCTTCTTGCGGCCGAACAGGTCGCACAGCCGCCCGCCGATCAGCGCCCCGATACCCGCGGCGATCGCATTCGGGCCGAACGCGCCGAGCAGTCCGACTGTCGTGTTGCCGAGATGATAGGCTTCCACCCACAATGCCAGTGCCGCCGACCCCGCGACGATCGAGCCCGAATCGATATAATTGGCCAGCCCCGCGAGGATGGTGTTCTTCCAATCCTCACGACTGCTGGTGCCAGCGGGCTGCCCGGCGATCGTCGCTGTCATGGTGATTGCTCTCCCGATCCCGCTTGCCGGCAGGCCGCGGATTTGCGATCAGGAGTATATCGAAGAAATTCGAAAGTCCATCCGGCGTGGCAGCTGCTCGAAACGCGATGCCGGCCTCAGGAACCCGCATTGATGCCCGCACCGCTTCCCTCTTCCGAAACCGGCGCCATAGCGCTGCTGGATGATCTGCGGGGGATCGTCGGGCGGCGCCATGTGCTCGCCGGGGACCGCGAGACGCTTCGCCACCGCACCGGATTCCGCTTCGGCAGCGGCCCGGTGCTGGCGGTGGTACGCCCGGGCACGCTGGTCGAGCAATGGCGCGTGCTGCAGGCCTGTATCGCGGCTGGCGTGATCGTGATCCCGCAGGCGGCGAACACCGGCCTCACCGGCGGATCGACGCCGCACGGCGCTTATGATCGTCCGGTAATCGTCATCAACACGCTGCGGATCAAGGGGCTGCACCTGATCCGCGACGGCGCGCAGGTGATCGCGCTGCCCGGCACGACATTGTACGAGCTCGAGGCACGGTTGAAGCCGCTCGGGCGCGAGCCGCATTCGGTGATCGGATCGTCGTGCATCGGCGCGTCGGTGATGGGCGGGGTCTGCAACAATTCGGGCGGTGCGCTGGTTCGGCGGGGGCCGGCTTACACCGAGCTGGCGCTCTATGCGCGGGTCGATGCGCAGGGCGTGCTGTCGCTGGTCAATCATCTCGGCATCGCGCTCGGCGAGGATCCGGAGACGATGCTCGATCGGCTCGATCACGGCGCCTTTGGGGAATCGGACGTGGCAGCCACGCCGGATCGCGCGGCATCGGATCCGCATTATGGCAGCCATGTCCGCTCGATCCATGCCGATACGCCGGCCCGGTTCAACGCCGATCCGTCGCGGCTGTTCGAAGCCTCGGGAAGCGCCGGCAAGGTGATGGTGTTCGCGGTCCGCCTCGATACGTTCCCGAAGGAAGCCGGGACCCGCGTCTTCTACATCGGGACGAACAATCCGGCAGAGCTGACGGAGCTGCGCCGGACGATCCTCGGCAGCTTCGCCCATCTGCCGATCGCCGCCGAATATATGCACCGCGAGGCGTTCGACGTGGCCGCACGCTACGGCAAGGACACCTATCTCGCGATCCGCCACCTCGGCACCGATCGGCTGCCTTTGCTGTACGCGGCGAAGGCACGGGTGGATTCGCTGGCCGCCCGCCTGCCCTTGCGTGCGCATTTCGCCGACCGGCTGCTGCAATGGCTGGCCGATCGGATGCCCGGGCATCTCCCGGCACGGATGCGTGAGTGGCGCGATCGTTACGAGCATCATCTGGTGTTGCGGATCGCCGCGGACGGGGTAGCAGAGGCGCAGGAAGCGCTCGCCACGCGCTTTCCCTCGGCCACCGGCGACTGGTTCGAATGCACGCCGGCCGAGGGCGATGCCGCCTTTCTGCATCGCTTCGCCGCCGCCGGCGCCGCGGTGCGCTATCGGCAGGTTCATGGCGATGCCGTCGAGGACATCGTCGCGCTCGACATCGCGTTGCCGCGCAACACCACCGACTGGTTCGAGCGGCTGCCCGAAGATCTATCCGCCCCAATCCTGCACAAGCTCTATTACGGGCACTTCCTCTGCCACGTCTTCCACCAGGACTATATCGTCCGCAAGGGCACCGACCCGCTGGCGCTTGAGCATGCGATGTGGGACCTGCTCGATCGCCGGGGCGCCGAATATCCGGCCGAGCACAATGTCGGGCACCTGTATCCGGCCAAGCCGGCATTGCGCGCGCATTACGAAGCACTCGATCCATGCAACGTCTTCAATCCCGGGATCGGCCACACCAGCCGCGACGCGATGCGCTGACCCTCAGCCCACAGGCCGCGCCGCCGCTTCCACTGCCGCGCGCCATCGGCCCAGCATCGCGTCGCGATCGGCCTCGCGCATCATCGGCTCGAACCGATCGCGCAGGCCTTCGGGCCACGGATCGCCGACCAGCCCGGCAGCCTCGGCCGCCAAGCGCGCGACGCCGCGGGCGCCGAGATCGAGCTGGTGCGGACGCAGCACGGGCCGCCCGATCGCATTGGCGAGGATCTGGACCAGCAGGTCGTTGCCCGCCGCGCCGCCGTCGACCGACAACGTCGCCGGCGGCGTGCCGAGATCCTTGTCCATCGCGAACACGATGTCGGAAATCTGCAGCGCGATCCCTTCGAGCACTGCGCGCGCGATATGCGCCGGCCGCGTGCCGAGCGACATGCCGGTCAGAGATCCGCGCGCCGCATCGCGCCAATGCGGCGCGCCGAGCCCGGCAAGCGCGGGCACGAAGGTCACGCCCTCGCTGCCCTCCACCGATGCGGCGAGCGCGCCGAGCTCGGTCTCGTCCTTGAGATTCATCAGCCGCACCGCGAACGCCGCCGCGTGGCCCGACACCGCGACATTGCCCTCGAGCGCATGGAAGACCTGATCGCCCTTTACCCACGCGATCGTGCTCCACAGGCCGTGCGACGAATGGACGCGCCCCGGCGTCACGCCCATCAGTGACGATCCGGTGCCGCAGGTCACCTTGGCCTGCCCCGCATCGGCAAAGCCATGGCCGAGCAAGGCGGCGTGCGAGATCGCCCATCATCGTGTGGATCGGCAGTCCGGAGGGCACGCCCGCCGCCCGCGTCTCGCCGAAGCGCGAGTCCGACGGCCGGATCGTGGCGAGCACCGCTGCCGGAATACCGAATAACGCCAGCATCGCCGGGTCCCAATCGAGCGTATCGAGCGACATCAACTGGGTCCGCGACGCGTTGCTCGGATCGGTGGCATGCGCAGCCCCGCCGGTCAGCCGCGACAGCAGCCAGCTGTCGACCGTTCCCGCGCGCAGTTCGCCGGCCTCGGCACGTGCGCGTGCGCCCGGCGTCTCGTCGAGGAGCCAGGCGAGCTTGGTGCTCGACGCCAGCGGATCCACGCCGAGCCCGGTCGCAGCGACGATCGCCGCCTCGTGCGGGCGCAGCGCGGCGCAGCGATCGGAGGTCCGGCGGCATTGCCAGCTGATCGCAGGGGCGACCGCCTCGCCGCTTGCCGCATCCCAGAGCAACACCGTCTCGCGCTGGTTGGCGATGGCGATGGTCGCGACCTCGACGCCGGGCGTCGTCGCCAGCACTTCGGCGATCGCGCCCGCCACGCTGCCCCAGATCGCCTCGGCCGATTGCTCGGCCCATCCCGGCCGCGGGACCGTCACGCCCAGCGGATGCGAAGCCCGGCCCAGCACCTCGCCGCTATCGGCGGCTATCAGCAGCGCCTTGGTGTTGGTCGTTCCCTGGTCGACCGCGAGGATCGCCACGCGCGCCATCAGCCGCGCCGGGCGACGAGGTCGCGCGCCGCCGAGGCGATGCCGGCGGCGCTGAGGCCGTGCTGCTCCATCAGCCATTCGGCCGATCCGGTCGGCAGGAAGCCGGGGAAGCCGAGCATCCGCATCGGCACCGGACGTTCGGCGACGACACATTCCGCCACCGCGCCGCCGAGGCCGGCGCGGACAACATGCTCTTCGGCAGTGACGATCCCGCCCGTGCCCGCCGCGGCGACTATCGCCTCCACGTCGAGCGGCGCGATCGTCGCCATGTTGAGCACCCGCGCCGCGATCCCCTCGGCAGCGAGCAGCTCGGCAGCGGCAAGAGCGTGGTGGACGAGCGTCCCGCAGGTGATGACCGCGATGTCGTCGCCGTCGCGCAGCAGCTCGGCCTTGCCGATTTCGAAGCGCGCATCCGCGGGCCGCGGCAATGCGGGCACGGGCATGCGGCTGATCCGGATGAACACCGGCCCCTGATGCGCCGCCGCCCAGCGGATCGCCTCGGCGGTTTCCCAGGGATCGGACGGCACGATCACCGTCAGGCCCTTCAGCGCCCGCAGCCAGGCCAAGTCCTCGATGCTGTGATGCGTCGCGCCGAGCTCGCCATAAGCGACGCCGCTTGAGATGCCGCACAGCTTCACATTGGCATCGCTATAGGCACAATCGACCTTGATCTGCTCGAGCGCGCGGGCCGTGAGGAAGCAGGAGGCGCCGCTGACGAACGGCACCTTGCCGCCATTGGCCAGCCCTGCGCCGACGCCGACCATGTTCTGCTCGGCGATGCCCACGTTGATCAGCCGCTCGGGGAAGCGCTCGCGGAACTTGCCGAGCTTGCTCGATCCCACCGAATCGTTGACCACCGCGACGATCCGCGGATCCTCGGCCGCCAGCGCCTCCAGCGCCTCGACATAGGCATTGCGGCAATCGAACATGCCCGTAACTATAGTCGCCGCACTCATGCCTGCAGCTCCGCATCGAGCTCGGCGAACGCCTGCGCCAGCTGCGCGTCGCTCGGCACGCCGTGGTGCCAGCCCACCTGGTTTTCCATGAAGCTGACGCCCCTTCCCTTGGTGGTGCGCGCGATCACGCACAAAGGTCGTGCGCGCAGACTGGCCGGAACCGCAAGGACCGAAAGCAATGCCGCCGGGTCGTGCCCGTCGACCTCTTCCACATCCCACCCGAACGCGCGCCATTTATCGGCGAGCGGCTCCAATGCATTGGTATCCTCGGTCGTCGCGCCCTGTTGCAGCCCGTTGCGATCGACGATCACGGTCAAGTTACCCAGCCCGCGATGGCCGGCGAACATCGCGGCCTCCCACATGCTACCTTCCTGCAGCTCGCCGTCACCGGTCAGCGCGAAGACATGATAGTCCGCGGCATCGATCTGCCCCGCCACCGCCACACCGACCGCGACCGGCAAGCCATGGCCCAGCGGCCCGGTATTGGTCTCGACCCCTGGCAGATAGGTGCGGTTGGGATGGCCGTTCAATCGCGAGCCCGGCTGCAGATACGTCTTCAGCTCCTCGACCGGGAAAAGCCCGCCCGCGCCAGCGCCGAATAGAGCGCGCCGGTGCAATGCCCCTTGCTCATCACGAAACGATCGCGATCGGGCGCATCCGGCGCGGCCGGATCGATGCGCATCACGCCGAAATAGAGCGACGCGAGGATATCGGCGGCCGACAGGTCTCCCCAGGATGCCCCTGCCCAGCACGATGCGCCATGAGCAGAGCCTGCCGCCGGATCCAGTTCGCGCGCTCCTTCACATGCGCGGCCTGTTCCGCCGATAGTAAAGTGTCGGTTTCTCTGCCCACCATGTCCTCACGTCGTGATGCTGGCCCGTGGCGCTTGCAATGCGCTTACGAGGTATTGCGATTTTCTTCGTTTATTTCTTTTTTCACGAAAATGACAAGCATGCATTTGACTATTCCGATGCGTGCGGCGTAGCAAAGAGCCGGCGGCGGCCGCCTTGAGCCGCCTGTTCGGGAAGAGGGTAAGAGGCGTGCCACTATTCGGCGTCAATGCCGGGATGACCCTCGGCGCGGTCATGCTAGACCAGCTCCGGCATCGCATGGCGCGACGCTGTTGGAGAACTGAATGATGGCGCGGCCGACGACCCACGGTCTGCTTGGCGAAGCACGCCGCATGAAGATCCTCGAATGGCTGCAAGAGGAAGGGACCGCGCGGGTCCGCACCCTCGCCGAAGCCTTTGGCGTATCCGAGGTTACGGTCCGGCAGGACCTCGAGAAGCTGGAGATCGAAGGCCATATCGTGCGCGAGCATGGCGGCGCCTTTCTCAAGTCGGTGACTCAGCAGGTCCAGGCGATGGCGCTGCATCACATGATCCACATGGACGCCAAGCGCCGGATTGGACGCGCCGCCGCCGCGATGGTGGCGGACGGAGAAACCGTGATCCTCGATTCGGGCTCCACGGTGACCGAAATCGCTACGCACCTCACGGATCGCGAAGGGCTGACCATCATCACCAATGCGCTCAACATCGCGTTGGTGCTCGGCGGGCTCCAGACCTTCGAGGTCCATATGCCGGGCGGCCATTTCAAGGCGCCGACTTTGTCGCTGAGCGGCGAGCGCTCGGCCGACTATTTCCATGGCCTGTTCGCGCAGAAGCTGTTCCTCGCCACCGCGGCGGTTTCGATCGAGGCGGGCCTTACCTTCCCCTCGCTGTCCGACATTTCGGTGAAGCGCGCGATGATCTCGTCGGCCAGCGAAGTCATCCTCGTCGCAGACAGCAGCAAGATCGGCCGCCGCTCCTTCTCTTCGCTCGGCGGGATCGAGCTCGTCCATGCGCTGGTGACCGACGAGGGGATCCGCGACGAGGATCGCGCCGCGTTCGAGGATGCGGGCGTGAAGGTGGTGATCGCTTCGTGAGCCGGATCGGACGCCGGCCAGGCAATTCGGCGCTCGGCCAGCACTGAGCGCGTCAATCAAGAGGACGAATAATGACGGGCGAGCAGAAATTTGGTGCGGGAATCTGGCATTTCGCGACCTATGTCGATCGCTATGCGACCGACGGCTATGGCCCGCCGCGCTCGCTGATCGAGATGATCGACCTCGCCGGGCAGGTGGGCGATCTCTCGGTGGTCGACATCAACTATCCCTTCCCGGGCGGAGAGACCGATTTCGCCGCCGTCGAAGCCGCGCTCAAGCGCAACAAGCTCGACGTGATCGGCATCACCCCGGAGATCTACACCCGCGAATTCGTGCGCGGCGCCTTCACCAATCCCGATCCGGGCGTGCGCCGCCGCGCCAACGAATTGATCACCGACGCCGCCAATGTCGTCCGCCGCTTCGGCGCGAAATACGTCAAGCTCTGGCCGGGTCAGGACGGCTGGGACTATCCCTTCCAGGTCGATCACGGCGATCTGTGGCGGATGAGCATGGACGGGGTGGGCGAGCTTGCCCAGGCCAATCCCGACCTGCAGTTCGTCATCGAATATAAGCCGCGCGAGCCACGCAACCATATGAGCTTCGACAGCGTGGCGCGCACCTTGCTGGGCATCGAGAAGATCGGCCTTCCCAATGTCGGCATCCTGCTCGATTTCGGCCATTCGCTCTACGGCGGTGAATCCCCGGCCGACGCGGCCCAGCTGGCGATCGACCATGGCCGGCTGTTCGGCATGGACGTCAACGACAACCTCCGTGGCTGGGACGACGACATGATCGCCGGCTCGGTGCATCCGATCGAATTGTTCGAATTCTTCTACACGCTGCGCAAGAACAAATGGGAAGGCGTCTGGCAGCTCGACCAGTTCCCGTTCCGCGAGGATTGCGTCGGCGCCGCGAAAAGCGCGATCGGCTTCCTCAAGCATATCGAGGGCGCACTCGACCGTCTCGACTTCGACGCAATGCGCGCGGCCCAGGCGAAGCAGGACGCGGTTGCCGCCCTCGATCTCGCGCGCGCCGCCTTGTTCCAGTCGGGGCCGGGCCACGCGCGATGATCGATGCTGAGCCGGGCCCGAGCAACAAGCATGGCGCGCAGACGCTGGAGCGCGGGCTGAGCCTGCTCGACGCCGTTGCCCGCCAGCCCATGCGGCTTCACGACCTGTCGGAGCAAAGCGGCCTTACCAGAAGCACGACCGCCAGGATGGTGCAGGCCCTGCTGTCCCGGGGGTTCCTGATCTCCTCGTCCGGAATGCTGCGGCTGGGGCCCAAGCTGATGCAATTGGGCTCCGCCGCACGCGGGAAGATCGACCTGATCTCCACGACTGCGCCGGTGCTCGAGCGACTTTCGGAAGAGACCGGACTTTGCTCGTTCCTCGGCCGGCGGGAGGGCGACGAGTCGCTCCATCTGCTTCGGAATCCGGGGCAACAGCGCGTGATCGTATCGACCCCGGCAGGCACCCGGCGCCGCCTTGCCGAAACCAGCCTTGGCAAGACGTTGATGCTCGATGAGGACGCGAAGAGTTGGCAGAAGCACTTCGAAGCTGCCGACATCCCCTTCACGAGCGAGATCGAAGCGGAAATGCGCCGGCACGCGGCCGTGGGGGTGGTGGTCCATCATGGACCGCCGCCCGACATGATCCGGGCCGTCGCCGCCCCCATTCGCGATGCCAGCGGGGCCATTGTCGGCGCGTTGAGCGTGGCGAGTGTCGCGCAATATGTCGATGACGCGCGGCTCGAGATGCTGATGCCCCATGTCCAAAACGCAGCGAAGCAGGCGAGCGCTGCCATGGGCTTCGCCGGTCAAAAGGAAATTGCCTGAACGCATCCAATTGCGCCGCCGGGTAACGGTGCGTCAAACCTTGGTCACGCGAACCGCGATATAGGGTTTGCCCGGCAGCGTGATCGTCGGGCGCTGCGGGTCGTGCACGTCATATTCGTTGAGCTGGGCCATGCGGAACACCCGGTCGACCGGAGTGATCGTCATGTTCCAGGTATCGATCACGTCGATGCGAAAGCTGTTGTGCGGATCCTTGGCACGCGTCGGCAGGACGACTGCCCACTCCGTCGGCTGCGCGCTGCCGAAATACTTCAGATACCAGCTGAAATCGCGCCCGCCGAGGTGATAGTCCCAGAATTGCTGGATCGGATCGATGCCAGGCAGCGGCCCGCTTTCGAGGATGCGGCGGAGGAAGGCCAGGCGCGGCGGGCTCGTGCCGCGCAGGCGCCCGCCCTGCCCCAGCCATGAATGATCGGGGTCGCCGCTGTCGGTGATCACTTCGCCATGCCCGACATAGGCGCCGCCCACGGTTCCCCACCAGAAACGCTCGACCAGTTGTTCGCCGGTCAACCGCGCCCAGCGTTTGTCCGAATTCCCTTCGTAGATCACCTCGTCGAAGATCACTGCTTTCTGCGCGAAGTTGCGGTGCGGATGGACCCGGCCGTCGTCGAGCACCGCAGCGCCATGCTGGATGCTCGCATGGGTGATCCACGGCTTGCGATGGTCGTAATAGACGTCGAGCTGATGGATCGAGCGCAGTCGGTCGTGCGGATCGGCCGCCACCAGCACCTCGAAGAGATGATCCCAGTCGGCGACCACCTTGCCTTCGACGATGTCATATTCGTTGGCCATCGACCACCAGACGTTGCGGAACGCCCCGAAGCGCGCCGCCACGTAGCGCAGGTACCGCTCGTCGTCGGCGCGCCGCATGCCCGAATAGCCGCGCTTCTTGTCATAGGGGTGGAACAGGATGACGTCCGCCTCGATGCCCAGCTCGCCGAGCCGCCGGATGCGGTCCTCGAAGCGCCGGAAATAAGCAGGGTCGAGCCGGGTCGGATCCCAGTCCTTCGACCCGCTCCCCGTGCGCACGAACGGATCGGTCGCGACCGACGGCACGTTGGGGAACACGCACATGCGGATCTTGTTGAACGGCCCCGCCTTAAGGGTGGCGAGCGTCTCGGCGCAGCGCGCGTCGGATTGCAGCGCCCACGAATAAGCGGTGGTGCCGATTGGCCGATAGGGCGTGCCGTCCGCGTAGACGAAGTGATAGCCGTCCGGCGTCATACGGACCGGGCCGCGATTGCCCGGTCGGGGCGCAATGCTTTCGACGGCGCCGCTGCGACCGTCGAGCGCAGCCGCGTTGCTCGTCGTCCGCCAAGTCCAGCCGCCGAGCTCCGGCGGGCTGAAGCGGATGCGATACACGCCGCCGCCATCATAGAAGCCGGGAATCGTGATCCGTTTTCTCGCGGATTCGAAGGTGGCTGTGAGCTGGACGTCGTCGAACGGATGGCCAGCGTCGGGCCCGTCCAGCCGGATCTCGTACAGGCCCCAGCGTTCGACGGTCGCGGCCGGCGCGGCGGAGGCTTGCGGCATCAGCGCCGCCGCACCCGTTCCCAGCGTCGCTCCCAACATCGTCCTGCGCGAAACCGCCACGATTCTCTCCCCGACACATCTTTATGAGCTGCATTCGGCGCCAAACATAATATCATATGTCGTCATAGAACAAGGTGTACGGGCTCCCGATTGACGGCCACGGTATCGCCGGTTAGACATCATACGTCTTATAAATTGGCGTTGGAGGGGCTGGTGGTCACGCTGTTCGGCGAGACATTGTCGCGGCGGGCGCTCGCCGAGCGGACCGGCAGCCTGTCGCAATTCGCCGGCGTGCAGCTTTCGACGCTTGGCGACGGGGTCGAGCGCGGCGTCCGCCGGCTCGAATTCCGCACCGGCACCGGCCTGCGCTTCACTGTGCTGGTCGATCGCGCGATGGACATCGCCGAATGCGAACACGCCGGCCGCGCGATCGGCTGGCACTCGCCATCGGGTTTCCGCAACCCCGGACTCCACGATTATGAAGGCGAAGGCGGGCTCGGCTGGTTCCGCTCGATGTCCGGCCTCAACATCACCTGCGGCCTCGACCACACTTTGTTCATGCACGACGACCCCGCAGGCCATTATTTCTACGGTCCGCGCAAGACCGTCTCCTCGTCGCTGCACGGCCGTGTCGGCACGATTCCCGCGCGCCTCACCGGCTATGGCGAGCGCTGGGACGGCGACGAGTGCGTGCTGTGGGCCGAGGGCGTGGTCCAGCAATCGACGGTGTTCGGCGAGGACCTGCACCTGATCCGCCGCATCGAGGCAAGTGTCGGCAGCGACGAGATCCGCATGCACGATCGCGTGGTCAATCACGGCTTCTACCGGACCCCGCACATGTATTGCTATCACATCAATGTCAGCCATCCGGTGCTCGCCGAAGGATCGCGCTACGTCGCGCCGATCCGCGAGGTTTTGTGGGCGGCGCATGCGGATCAGTATGAGGCGCAGGCCGTCGGCTATCGCACCGTGCCCGCTCCGATCGTCAATTTCCACGAGCAGGTTTGGCAGCACGACATGGCCGCCGACGGCGATGGCCGGGTCAACGTAGCCTTGGTCAACGAGCGGCTCGGCTTCGGCTTCGAGGTCGAGACGCTCAAGAGCCAGTTCCCGGCAATGTACCAGTGGCAGAACTTCCACGCCGGCCATTATGCGATGGGGATCGAGCCTTCGACCAATCACGTCCTCGGCAAGGAATTCGCGCGCGAGCGCGGCGAGTTGATCTGGCTCGAGCATGGCGACGAGCGCCGCTACGACACGGTTCTGCGCATCCTGCCCGATGCCGCAGCCGTGTCCGACGCCGTCGCCCGGATCGAACGCATCGCACGCCAGCCCGACGACGAATATCCCCAGCCGACCGGCAATTTCCCCGCGATTCCCGGACGCACGGCATGAAGGGCCGCACGATCCTCTACACCGGCGCGGCCGGCGGTCTCGGCCTCGATACCAGCCTGTTGCTGATGCGGCGGGGGGCGACGGTGGTCGCGATCGACAACGACCCGGCCAAGGTCGCGAAACTGCGCGAAGCCGCGGCCGCGATCGAGACCGGACGGCTCGTCGTGTCTACCGCGGACCTGTCGGACCTTGCGGGTTTCCGAGCAGAGCTCGACCGGCTGATCGCCGAGCTCGGCGGCTTCGATGTCGTGGTCAACAACGCCGCGATCTATCCCTCGAAACCGTTCGAGGACTATTCGATCGAAGAGCACCAGCTCGTCCAGCGGGTGAACGTCGATGCCGGGATCGTCGCGGTGCAGGCCGCGCTGCCGAGAATGCGCGCGCGTGGGTTCGGGCGCATCGTCAACATATCGAGCATCACCATCTCGGGCGGCTGGGCGAACCTGTCACCCTATGTCGCGTCGAAGGGCGCATTGATCGGCCTGACCCGGGCATGGGCGCGCGAATTCGGTCCGTACGGCGTAACCGTCAACGCGATCGCGCCCGGCGCCTTCCCCACCGACGCCGAGAAAATCCACCCCGATCCCGAAGGCTATAACCGCATGGTGCTCGACGCGCAGGCGATCAAGCGCCGCGGATCGGCCGAGGACATCGCCGCGGCGATCGCCTTCTTCGCCTCCGACGAGGCGAGTTTCATCACCGGCCAGACGCTGCACGTGAACGGCGGCTGGGTCATGGCCTGAAGGACCAACGATACATGAATATCCTCAGCGGCATCCGCGTGCTCGACTGCTCGATCGCGATGGCCGGACCGTTCGCCGCGCAGCGGCTGGGCGATCTCGGGGCCGACGTCATCAAGGTCGAGCCGATTTCGGGCGAATGGCAGCGCCACGCCGCCGCCGGCGGCGCGACCGGCAACCAGATCAACGTCTCGTTCCTGTCGCTCAACCGCAACAAGCGCTCGCTCGCGGTCGATCTCAAGGCGGCCGAGGGCAAGGCGTTGCTGGTCGAGATGGTCAAGACCGCCGACGTTTTCCTGCAGAATTACCGCCCCGGCGTCGCCGAGCGGCTGGGCGTCGACTATGCGACGCTGTCGGCGATCAATCCGCGGCTGATCTACATCTCGATGTCGGGTTATGGCGAAGACGGCCCCTATCGCAGCTATCCCGGGCAGGATCTGCTGCTGCAGGGCATGTCGGGCGCGATGCTGTCGGCGGGCGCGGAAGGGCAGCCCCCTCCCCGGCCGGGCAATATCTGGTCGACGCGGTGACTGCCTACTCGGCGTTCGAAGGCGCGCTCGCCGCCTTGTTTCACCGCGAACGTACGGGCGAGGGTCAGTTGGTCCAGATCAACATGCTCGATGCGATCACGACGATCCAGATGCAGGAATTGTCGGTGTTCACGGTCGGCGGCAAGCCACAGACGCGCTCGGCCGAGGCGCACGCCCACAGCTATATCCGCGCGCCGTACGGCGTGTTCCAGACGAGCGACGGCTATGTCACCCTGGCGATGGCCCCGCTCGCCAAGCTCGGTGCGCTGCTCGACGACCCGTTCTTCGCCGACATGGACGACCAGACCGATGGCTGGACGCATCGCGACGCGATCTTCGCCCACGTGAAGGCGAAGTTGCTGACGGCAACCAGCGAAGAATGGCTCGAACGCTTTCGCGCAGTCGATATCTGGGCCGGCCCGGTTTATGGTTATGCCGAGCTCGTCGACGATCCGCAGATCAAGCACAACGGCACCTTCGTCGAATATGACCATCCGACCGAAGGCCGGGTAAAGACGCCGGGCTTCCCGATCCGCTTTTCGAAAACTCCGTCGCAGATCGACCGCGGTGCGCCCTTGGTCGGCGAGCATAGCCGTGAGGTGCTGGCCGAGCTGGGGCTGGACCGCGACGCGATCGATCGGCTGGTCGAATCGGGTGTGGTCCGCCAGCACGCATGACCTCCGAATATCGCGGTCTGACCTGGGATCACCCGCGCGGCTACAATGCGCTCGCCGCAGCGGCGGAAGCTGCGCGCGACGTCGCAATCGTGTGGGACAAGCACTCGCTCGAAGGCTTCGAGTCACGATCGATCGCCGAGCAATGCGCGCTCTACGACCTTGTCGTGCTCGATCATCCGCATGTCGGCGAGGCAGTCGCGGCCGATTGCCTCGTCCCACTCGAGGACCTCTTCGCGGCGGAAGAATTCGTGCATTTGAGCGACGCGGCGATCGGCCGGTCGCTGGTGAGCTATCTTTATGCAGGCCGGCACTGGGCGCTGCCGCTCGATGCCGCGACGCAGGTGATGGCCTGTCGCCGCGACTTCGCCGAAGCGCCGCCGGCCAGCTGGGAGGAAGTGATCGCGCTCGCCGAACGCGTGCCGGTCGCATTGTCGCTTGCCGGCCCGCACGCAGCGCTCAGCTTCCAGTCGGTGTGCGGCGCGCTCGACGCCGAACCGCCGCAACCACGGGACCACTTCATCGACCGCGGAATCGCCCGCGAAGCCTATGCGATCCTGATGCGTCTCACCAGTGACACCACGCGCGCCGCGGCGGGACTCAATCCGATCGCGATGCTTGAAGCGATGGCATCAGGCGACGGGCCAGCGCTGTGCCCATTGATCTACGGCTACGTGAATTACTCCGCACGCGGGGCGATAGCCTATGCCGACGCGCCGCGCGGGCCCGGTGGCCGGATCGGATCGACACTGGGCGGCACCGGCATCGCCGTGTCGCGCCGCGCGAAGGTGACGCCGCAATTGCTCGATCATCTGCGCTGGCTGATGTCTGATGCCGTGCAGCGCGATTTCATTCCCGCGCATGACGGCCAGCCGTCGCTGCGATCCGCCTGGACCGATCCGCGGATCGATGCCGCCGCCGGGGGCTTCTACAGCGCGACGCGCGCGACGATCGAGGCGGCCTTGATCCGTCCACGGCACAACCACGCGATCGCCTTCCAGACCGAGGCCTCGGCGCTGCTGCGCGCCGGCCTGCTCGACGAAACGCCGACAGATTCGGTGCTCGATGCCGTCGAGGCCGCTTATTCCCGACATCACACGCCCGGAGCGGAAACATGACCGACGACCTGCGCTTCACGATCCAGGATCGCGTCGCGACGATCCTGATCGATCGCGCACACAAATTGAACGCGATGACCCCGGCGATGGCGGACGCGCTGGTCGCGGCCGTCGCCGAGTGCAACGCCTCGGATGCGGTGCGCGCCGTCGTCGTCACCGGCGCGGGCGAGAAGGCATTCAGCGCCGGATCGGACATCACGGCGCTCGACGGCTATGCGACTGCCTGGGATTTCCGCAACCGCGCCGATTATTGCGACGCCCTGCGCGCATGCCGCAAGCCGGTGATCGCCGCGATCAACGGCTATGCGCTGGGCGGCGGACTGGAAACCGCGATGGCTTGCGACATCCGCATAGCCTCCACCAACGCCCGCTTCGCCGCGCCCGAAATCAAGCTCGGCTGGATCGGCGGCGGCGGCATGGCCACGGGGCTGGCTTATTCGGTCGGCACTTCGAACGCCGCGATGCTGCTGCTGACCGGCGACATGATCGACGCCGATCGCGCGCTGGCATGGGGGCTGGTCAGCGAAGTCCTCGCCTCCGATCGCCTCGTCGAGCGCGCGCACGAGATCGCAGACGTGATCGCCTCGCGCGCGCCGATCGCCGCGGAGACTGCCAAGCTCAATCTGCGCGCTGCGTTTACAATGCCGTGGGACAAGGCGATCGAATATGAACGCGACCTGCAGGCGATCTGCTTCGCGACCGACGACGCCCGCGAGGGCCGGGTCGCCTTTGCCGAGAAGCGCGCACCCGATTTCAAGAGGCGCTGACGATGCCCCTATATCCCGACGACATCCTGCCGAACGATCGCGACGCGTTACTGCTTGGCCGCGTCTGGCGTCCCGACCGCGGCGGCCCCTCACCCGTGCGCGTCGACGGCGACCGGTTGATCGATATCAGTGCGGCCTTCCCCACCGCGCGCGATGTCTGCGAAGCGCCCGATCCCGCCACAGCGCTGCGCGAAGCGCCCGGCGAGGGCATCGGCACGCTCGCCGAAATTCTCGCCAACACCGACCCGCGCGATCGCGACGACAGCCGCCCTTGGCTGCTGTCCCCGATCGATCTCCAGGCAGTGAAGGCAGCGGGCGTGACCTTCGCGACATCGATGCTCGAACGCGTGATCGAGGAGCGCGCGCGCGGCGATGCCGACGCCGCGACGGGCATTCGCGAACAGGTCCGCGCACTCGTCGGCGACGATCTTCGCCGGCTGCGCCCCGGCTCGCCCGAGGCGATGGCGCTCAAGGAGGCGCTGATCGCAGCGGGCGCGTGGAGCCAGTATCTCGAAGTCGGGATCGGCCCGGACGCGGAGATCTTCACCAAGGCCCAGCCGCTGTCGACCGTCGGTGTCGGCGCCGAGATCGGCGTTCATCCCGCCTCCAGCTGGAATAATCCCGAGCCCGAGATCGTGCTGGTGATCGCCTCCACCGGCCGAACCATCGGCGCGACCCTGGGCAACGACGTCAATTTGCGCGACGTCGAGGGGCGATCGGCGCTGCTGCTCGGCAAGGCCAAGGACAATGAAGGCGCCGCCGCGGTCGGGCCGTTCGTGCGGCTGTTCGACCACCGCTTCACGCTCGCCGATATCGAAGCGGCGGACGTGGCCTTGACCGTGACCGGCACCGACGGCTTCGTGCTCGAGGGGCGATCGGCGATGTCGGCGATCAGCCGGCCGCCCGCCGATCTCGTCGCACAGGCGATCAATGCGCACCATCGCTATCCTGACGGGCTCGTGCTTTATCTCGGCACCATGTTCGCGCCGACCGAAGATCGCGATGCCGAGGGCAAGGGCTTCACCCACCACAAGGGCGATGTCGTGCGGATCAGCTGCGATCCGCTCGGCGCGCTGGTCAACCGCGTCACGGCGACCGACCTCTGCGCGCCATGGGCGTTCGGCGCGGCGGCCCTGATGCGCAACCTCGCCGCGCGCGGGCTGCTATGACCCGTCCGCGCATCCTGCTGACCCGGCGCTGGCCGGAAGCGGTCGAGGACCGGCTGGCTGAACGCTATGACGTGACGCGTAACCTCGACGATGTTCCGCCGAACGCCGCCGCGCTGGCCGCCGCGATGCGGTATTATGACGCGGTCTGCCCGACGGTGACCGACCGGCTGCCGCGGGACGTCGTCCTGGCTGAGGATCGCCGTGCGCGGATCATCGCCAATTACGGCGCCGGTTTCGAGCATATCGACGTGGATGCCGCGCGTGCAGCCGGGATCGTCGTCACCAACACCCCCGATGTGCTCACCGATGCGACCGCCGACATCGCAATGATGCTGATCCTGATGGCCACCCGCCGCGCTTCCGAAGGCGAGCGCGAGTTGCGCGCCGGGAGATGGTCCGGCTGGCGCCCGACGCACCTGCTCGGCACCAGCCTCGGCGGCAAGACGCTCGGGCTGATCGGCTATGGCCGCATCGCCCGCGCCACTGCGGAGCGTGCGCGGGCGTTCGGGATGAAGGTGATCTATCACAGCCGCAATCGCGTCGACGACATGCCGTCCGAGGCGTATCGCGCGACTCCCACCGCGCTCGCCGCCGACGCCGATGTGGTGTCGCTCCATGCGCCCGGCGGAGAGGCGACGCGGCACATGGTCGACGCCGCTTTCCTGTCGGCGATGCGCCCGACGGCCGTGCTGGTGAACACTGCGCGCGGCACCCTGGTCGATGAGGCAGCACTCGCCTCGGCATTGACGGCACGGAGCATCGCGGCCGCGGGGCTCGACGTCTACGCGCGCGAGCCGCAGGTGGCGCCGGCACTGCTCGCCTGTCCCAATACAGTGCTGCTGCCGCACCTCGGCAGCGCGACGCGCGAGACGCGGGTCGCGATGGGGATGCGCGTGGCCGACAATCTCGACGCCTTCTTCGCGGGCACTCCGCCGCGTGACCAAGTCGCTTGACCGCGTCGAGAGCGCCGTTCGCGGCTGGCTCGATTCCGGGACCGGTCGGCCGCTGATTCTCGGCCTGTGCGGCGCGCAGGGATCGGGCAAATCGACTCTCGCGGCGGGACTGCGCGACCGGATGGTAGCGCATGGCATCGCCACTGCGATCCTGTCTCTCGATGACCTGTATCTCGCCGGCAACGCCCGCGCTGCGCTGGCGCGGGACATCCATCCCTTGTTGCGCACGCGCGGCGTCCCGCTGACGCATGACGTCGCGCACGGGATCGCGCTGCTCGATGCGATCCGCGAAGGGCATGCCGTGTCCCTGCCCCGTTTCGACAAGGCCCACGACGAACCCGAGCCGGAGGCGCGCTGGCAGCCGGTCCCGGCAGGTCTCGATCTGTTGATCTTCGAGGGCTGGTGCGTCGGTGCCCGTGCGCAGGACGACGACGCGCTGACGGCGCCGGCAAATGCGCTCGAACGCGACGAGGATCCCGTCGGCATCTGGCGGCGCGCAGTAAACGCTGCGCTGCGGACCGACTATGCCGATCTGTTCGCGCGTATCGACCGACTCATCCTCCTCGCCGCACCCGGCTTCGAGATCGTCGAGCGCTGGCGAACCGAGCAGGAGGACGCGCTACGGCGAACGCTCGAAACACAGGGTCGCAGTACGACAGGCCTGATGGATGCAGGTGCTATCGCGCGCTTCGTTGCGCATTATGAGCGGCTGACACGCTGGATCCTCGCAGAGATGCCGGCGCGCGCGGATCTGGTGCTGCGTCTCGCCGCCGACCGACGCTTGCTTACCTGAAAATCGGCCGCCGGGCCATCGGGACGCGGCGGCCGAGGAAAACCGGGGAGGGGTTCCGGCTATCGCGATGGATCCGGGCGGACGCCGGCATTGGCGATTACCGCTCTGGCTTCGGCCGGCCAGTCGCGGTCGGGCACCAGGATATTGTCGCGCGCGGTATTGCCGATCTCGGGCAGCCAGCGTCCGCCGGTAGCGGCCGAGCTGTGCCAATTGCCGGTCGCGAGGTTGTCGGTCGAGATCCGCCGCCGGAACATCTTGCCGGCGGTGTTGATGTTGAGCCACTTGCCACGCGTCTCGACGACGTTGCCGGTCACCCGGAAATGCTTGCTGCCTTCGTCGAGATAGATCGCGATCTTGTCGTCGATGTCGAAGATGTGGTTGCCGCGGATCACCGCGCCGGGATTGGCCGAGAGATTGTAGATCGCGCCGCCATCCATGAACCATGTCTTCACGCCGTGGATGCGGTTGTTCTCGACCAATGTATCGCGCAGCGTCGTCGGCGTGGTGTAGCGGGTATTGTGGACGTAGCCCTTCTGGTTCTCGTCGTAATTCGGGTTGCCGCCGGCGTCGTTATAGCCCCAGCCCCAGCCGACTGCGATGCCGTCATACGGCGCGTCGCTGACGTCGTTGTGCGCGATCCGTGCGCCGCTGATATAGGTGGTCAGGATCGCGGCATTGTCCTTGTAATCCTGGCTGACGGTCGCGACCTGATTGTCCTCGATGACGAGGTCGCGGTTGATCAGCGCGGGGTCACCGGGATGGTGCGCGTCGGCGCGGATGCCGCCCGCCATGATCGCGCTGCCCGACAGCACCGCGAAATGGTTGCGCACCACCCGGATCCGCGCGGTGGCGAGGCCGGTGCCGCTCAGGTTGGCGTTCGAATCGTTGCCGATCCCGAGCGCGATCTGGCCGAGCTGGGTGAAGCGATTGTTCTCAAACGTGACGTCGCGCGCCGCGGCGACCTGGACGGCAGCGGGCATCTGGTTCCAGCGCTGGCGCATCGATTCGAACTCGACGCAGCCCCAGCCGCAGCTCTGCCACGCCGCTTTCGGGCGGATCGGAGAGACCTCGGACAGGAAGGCGCCGCTCTGCTGGTTGGCATAGCCGGTCGGCTGCGACGGCCCCATCCAGCTGGTGTAGGAGAAGCGCAGGCCCCGGAACGCCAGCCGCTCGACCGGCGCCGCCGGCATTCCCGCGATCGAGAGCAGCGCATCGAGCCGCGGCAGGACGACCTTCAGCCGCGTGATGTCGTCATCCTGCGCGATCCGGAGATACAATTTGCCCGCCTGTGGATCGAGGAACCACTGATAGGGCTTGGCGTGCCAATCGTTCGCCTTGCCGATGAACTCGAACGCATTGACGAGGAACAGCCGCGAATCCGCCGGGAAGATCGGCTTGGTGATCGTGTCGTAGCCCCAGCTGTTATTGTCCCATGCCGGCTGCTGCATCGTCACCGTGCGCCCGGCGATCGACTTCACCGGCGAATAGCGATCGGTGAAAAATCCGGTCGCCTCGACTTCCAGCCGGTCGGGCCGCTTGATCGCGGCGACATAGGCAAGGTCAGGATTGACGATGTCGAAACCGGTGGCGTTGAATGCGAGGTCGGACGCCTTGATCTCGATCCACGACCGCTCGGCAAGCTGATCGTTGACCCAGAGCTGACGCGCGTCGACTCCTTGGGCACGTCGGCGACCCAGATCCGCCGCTCCTCGTCATAGGGACGGAAACCGTCGACGGTCAGGCCACCCGACAGCATCGGCCGGGCCCCGTCGGCCGCGCGCCATTCGACGTGGTGGCCGCGCTGGCCACCGTCGGCAGCACCAAAGCGGAGCGGCCGATCGAGGCTGTAGGTGCCGTCGGCGAGGATTACGATGACATCGCCGCCTGCGTTAGCCGCGCGCACCAGTGCCTGTGCGCGCTCGAGCGAACGGACCGGGCGCGCCTTGCTGCCGGGCGCGCGATCGTCGCCGTTCGGCGCGACATGGATCACTGCCTGTGCGAAGGCACTCGTCGCCGCGAGCAGCGACGACACCGCCAAGGCCATTCGCACGGTCGCGCCGATCGGCGATCGTAGGGCGCCAGCGTTCATCGATCCTGCTCCTGGTGGTTTCTCATTGGATCAAACGCTGTGGACAGCGCTCGCGATAGACGTATGATGTCTTATGTTTAATGCGCATGCAAGCGCGCTATCGTCGGGAGAGCGCATGTTTTCGGCTGCCATGATCGATCGTCGCTCCACCCTGCTCGGCACTGGCGCCGTGCTGCTCGCGGCCGGCCTTTCGGACCAGGCGCAAGCCGTCGCCGCAGGCGTGTTCGAGGACGTGCGCCGCCATGGTGCACGCGGCGATGGCGTGGCTATCGACAGCCCGGCGATCAATCGCGCGATCGAAGCGGCGGCCAAACGCGGCAGCGGCACCGTCGTCGTCCCCGCAGGCCGCTATCTGTGCTTCACGCTGGGACTGCGCGACAATATCGCGCTCGTGCTGTCCGCCGGCGCGACGATCGTGGCCGCCGATCCCGACAGCCACGGCGCCCATTATGATCCGCCGGAAAATTACATGGAGGAGCAGTTCCAGGATTTCGGGATCACTCATGTCCACAACAGCCTGATCCGCGGCGACGGCGTGTCCAACGTCGCGATCCTCGGTCCCGGCATGCTCCACGGGCTCGGGCTCGATCGCGAGGGTCCGGGGATCGCTGGCATGCCCGTCCGGGCTGGCAGTCCGCGGCGGCGCTCGGCATCGCGCCGCGCGAACTCGCGTTGCGCGACGCGAAGGAGCGCGCACCGATCGGCCGCGCCAACAAGGCGATCGGGCTGATGAACTGCCGCAACATTCGCCTCCACGGTTTCACGATCCTGCAGGCCGGACATTTCGGCGTGATCGCGCATGGCTGCACCAACATGCAGATCGACGGCTTGGTGGTCGACACCGACCGCGATGGCATCGACATCGACGCATGCCGCGACGTGCGCGTGATCAACTGCACGGTCAACGCGCCGAAGGACGACGCGATCGTGCTCAAGAGCAGCTACGCGCTCGGCCGCGCGGTGATGTGCGAGGACATATTGATCTCCGGCTGCAAGACCAGCGGCTACGCGATGGGATCGCTGCTCGACGGCACCTATCTTCCGTCGGACTACGCCGCTCCCGACAAGCTTGGGCCGCTCGGCCGGATCAAGCTGGGCACCGAGACCAATGGCGGCTTCCGCAACATCCGGATCAGCGATTGCATCTGCACCAATAGCCGGGGGATCCTGATGGGGATCGTCGATGGGGGCACGCTGGAAGACGTATCGGTATCGGGCATCATCCTGCGCGATCCGGTCAATCACCCGCTGTTCGTCCATCACGGCGCCCGGATGCGCGCGCCGCGCGGCACGCCTATCGGCAGGATCCGCCGCGTGCGGTTCGAAGATGTGACCGTATCGGGCGCGCATCCGCGCTTTCCCTGCGGAGTCGAAGGCATCGCCGATGCCCCGGTCGAGGACGTCAGCTTCCGCAATATCGATATCGCTGCCGCGGGCGGCGGCACGCGCGAGGACGCGGCGCGCGTACCCGAATATCGCCGCGAGACCAGCCTCGAGGTCAGCTATCTCGGCACCCTGCCCGCCGCCGGCTTCTACGCGCGCCACGCCCGCCGGCTCACGATCCGCGACGTCAGCCTACGCACCGCCGCCCCCGATGCCCGGCCGGTCGTCGCATTGCGCAATGTCGAGGGTGCAATCGTCGATCGCATCGCTTCGCAGATGCGGCGCGATGCCGTGCTCGACAGCCGCGACAGCCGTGACGTCGCGCTGGGCGACGTCACGGCCTGGGAAGACTGAAAACCTCGCTTCAGAACCGGACGCGGACGCCCGCCGAGACGCGCCGTCCGGTCTTGCGGAACTCCTTGGTCCGGTCCGGAGTGACCGAGTAGATGAACTCCTTGGCGTTGTTCAAATTCACTGCGTCGGCGAAGACCGTGAAGTGCGACCCCACGTCGTACGCCAGGCTGACGTCGAGCTGGCCATAGGCATCGAAATATTCGGGCTCGCCGTTGCGCCCCGAGGCGACCTGGAGGAAATTGTCGCGATAGGTATAGGCGGCGCGCGCCGAGATGCCGTATTTCTCGTAGAAGCCGACAAGGCTGTACGAATATTTGGATAGCCCCTCGAGCCCGAACGACACATTGGCGACCGCGTTCGTGTAGTTCGCATTCGACTCGGTATAATTGAAGCTGGTCTGCACGCCGAAGCCGTCGAACGGTGCCGGCAGCCACGACGCGAACGACTGGCGATAGCCGATCTCGAAACCCTTCACCGTCGCGCCGTTGCCATTGTCCGGCACGGTAACCTGGAAGGTGACCTGATCGACCACCTGCGGCGTCGTGACGAGCGTCACGAACGATTCGATGTCCTTGTAGAAAACGGCGGCGTTGAGCAGCGAATCCTGCGTGAAATACCATTCGGCGCCCAGTTCGACCTGCTTGGCGCGGAACGGCTGGAGATCGGGATTGCCGCGACGGATCGTCTCGTTGCCCGGGTTGGTCTGGATCGACTGACGCGGCGACAGGTCCGACAGGGTCGGCCGCGTCAGCACCTTCGACGCGGCGAAACGCAGCAGCAGATTATCGGTGAGTGACAGCCGGGCGTTGAGCGACGGCAGCCAGTCATCATATTTGCCCCGGAAGCTGACCGGGATCACCGGCGAGACGACGATGATGTTCTGGCCCGCGCCGTTGGGCCGTGCGCTGGTGACCGTGCGCGAAGCGCCCGACGAGGTGTAGTCGGTGTTCTCGTAGCGGAGGCCGACATTGATCGCGAGCGGCATGCCGCCGATCCGCGTGTCGAGCGCCCCCATCAGATAGCCGACCTTGACCTTCTCATTCACCACCGACGATGCCGATGGCGAGAACACCGCGGGATTGAACGCCTTGCCGTCCTGCGTCGCGAACTGGTCGATCGTGTGCACCAGCGCGAGCGGATCATAGATCAGCCAGTCGCGGATGATGTCCCCGCCACCGCCGGAAAAGAAATAGCGATCGGTCGGCTGGAACAGGGATGTCGGCAAGACGCGGTTTGAATCGCAATAGGCGCATTGCTCGCCGAACGGCGTTTCGTCGGCCGTGATCGTCTTGATCCGGCTCTGCGCCATTGCGCCCGCGCTCAGCGTGAAGGCGCCGCCACCCGGCTTCCATTCCACGTCACCGCGATATTCCTCGATCTCGTCGTCGATGTCGGCACCGCCGCCCCAGATGTAATAATGCGCAGTCACGCCCTGCGGATTGGTCGCCGCATTGGCGTAATTCGGGCTGCTGAAGCTGTAATCGTAGATCGGGCTGCCACTGCGCCGATCGAAGGAAAGATCGACGTTCTTGCGCCGGATCGTCGTGAACAGATTGTTCTCCTTGCCGCGACGGCGCGCATCGGAGACCGATCCGTCGAGACGGATCCGCAAGTCGTCGGTCGGGCGCCAGTCGACGTTGATGCCCAACTGATCGGTGGCGACGTCGCGATCGTCATACTGAATGATCTGATCGACGAAGCCGCCGACATAGCGCTGATAGACTGCCTCGCCGCCCTCGACGACCTGCTCGGCGAGGATACCGCCGGCGAAGTCATAAGCGAGACCGGTCTGCTGCTCGACGAAGCGCGCCTTCGAATACAGTCCGTCGATCGTGACGGTGAACTTGTCGCTGGGCCGCATCTGGACCGATGCGTTCACGCCCCAACGGGTCAGCTCGCGTTCGAAGAAGAAGGGCGACAGGTTCGACGGCATCGATACGCGCGAAAACGGCGCCACGCCCGGTCCGATGCGGCCGCCCGGAACGGCGCCGAGATTATAATAGGAATCGGTGCTCGAACGGCGAACGTGACCCGCGCCGATGGTGAATTCGTCGTCGCGGTTTTCCTGCTTCGAATAGACGCCCGAGAGCGCCACCCCGAAGGTGCCGGCGTCGTTCTTCCAGCTGGCGACCGCCGAGAATTCGGGGTTCCAGCTGTCGGCGAGTTCAGACCACATTCCCGCCGCCGAGCCGGCCAGCTTGAACCCAGTCTTCTGGTCGAGCGGGCGCAGCGTGCGGACGTCGACGGTGGCGCCGATCGACGCGCCGTTGATGTTGGCCTGCGGCGATTTGTAGACGTCGGCGCCCGAGATGATTTCGGACGGCAGCACGTCGAACGAGAATTCGCGCCCGTTATTGTCGGTGGCGAGCGTGCGGCCGTTCACCGTGACTGCGTTGAATTTGGGGCCGAAGCCGCGGACGGTGACGAACCGTCCCTCGCCGCGATTGCGCTCGATCGTGACGCCGGTGACGCGCTGAAGCGATTCGGCGACGTTGCCGTCGGGGAGCTTGCCGAGATCCTCGGCGACGATCGAGTCGACCACTGCGACCGAATTGCGCTTGATGTCGATCGCCGCGCGCTCGGCGGCGCGGATGCCGGTGACGACGATCTCGTCGGTTTGTTCGGATGCGGGTTCAGGAGCCTCCGTGGTCTGCGTGGCCGGGTCGGCTGCCTGCGCGAACGCGGCGCCACTCCAGAGCAAGGCACCCAGTGCCGGCGTCGCGAGCAACGCGGCGCGCATATTACGGGCTAGAAACGCCATGATATCCCCTCCGATTATTTTCCCCTGTGCACCATAAAATATATCGCATGTCAAATGATGATCATACGTATTATGTCTAACGGACAGAGCGGATCGGCAGAACGCACAGCGCAGAACCGAAGACGAAGAGAATCGCGGCCCAGAAGATCACCCGATAGTCGCCGCCGGTCGCGCCCAGCAAAGCCGCGGCCATCACCGGGCTGAGGATCTGGGGGATGTTCACGGCCGTGGTCAGCACGCCCAGGTCGCGCCCCTCGTCCCCAAGCGCGCTCTGCGGCAGCACCTGCGTCATCAGCGCGATGTCGATCGACATGAACATGCCGTAGCCCACGCCGATCACCGCCGCGTAGATCCACATCCCCGACATCGACGGCAATGCGAGCGGGGCAATCATCGCGCAGCCCATGATCAGGCTGCCGGCGACGACGAACGGCTTGCGGCGCTGGATGCGATCGGACCACCAGCCCGAGAGCAGCGACGATGCGACGAGGCAGATCAAAGTGACGATCGCCATGTTGGCGATCGCGATGTTGGAAGCGCCGTCGCTCAGCCGGATATAGTCGCGTAGGATGTAGAGTAGATACGCCGCGACCGCCTGATATCCCATGTAGATGGTGAACCGGCTGAGGAACGCCCAGGCGAAATCGGGATGCTCGCGCGGGCTAATCCAGAAGCCGCGCAGGAATTCGCCCCACGCGATCGGGCGCCGCGGCAAGGCCGCGCTCGACGGTTCCCGGTTGAGCCCGATGAACGCGAGGCACGATACTGCTATGGCGGCGGCGAACAGGCCGTAAGCTAGCATGGCATCGCCGGCGAGATAGCCCGCGACCACCGTGCCTGCGGTCAGTCCCGCGGTCATCCCCGCGCCGACGATTCCCGATATCCCGCCGCGCACTTCCGGCGCGAAGCGATCGGCGATCAATGTCGTCATCGCCGGCTGCATCGAATTATAGGCGACCGCCGCCATCACCCACAACACGATCAACGACCAGAAGCTGGTCATCAGCGACACGCCGAACAGAGCGAGCGAGCCGATCAGTGATCCGATCGCGATCCACGGCGTGCGCCGGCCCCAGCGGCTGCGCGTCCGATCCGACAGCGCTCCCGCGATCGGCGTGGCGAGTGTGGAGAAGATCGAAGTGATCGCGAACAGCAGCGCCAGGTTGTTCGCCTTGTTGCCCGGATCGAGCTCGGCGATCTGGTTGGGCAGAAGCACTCCCAGCACGCCGCTGTAAAGCGCCATGAGCAGGAAGAAATTGACCATCAGCGAGACCTGCAGCCGAGTCCGCTGACGTCCGGTGACATAATCCGGCGCGTGCATCGTCGCGCTCAATGCACCGGCCCCTCGTCGGGAACCAGCCGCAGCCCCGCCTCACGCGGGCGACGATGGGGCCCACCATTCGACGCCCAGCTGCCATCGGCACGATCGCGCTCGATCCGCGTCTCGTCGACGATGATCCCCAGGCCCGGTCGATCTCCGAGGACGATCCCGCCGTCGGCGATCTCCTGATCGACGTCTAGGCCGAGCGGCCAGGCCATGTCCTGCACCTCGATGCCGATCATGTTGGGCGCCGCCGCGGCGGCATGCGCGATCGGATTGCCGTCATAGCCGACCGGCGACACCGGCAGATCCCGGACATGCGCGGCGATCGCGACGCGCTGGAAATGGGTGATCCCCCAGACGCTGCCGGCCTGGACGACGTCGACCGCGCCGGCATCGAGCAACGGCGCGAATTGCTCGAGCCCGGTCAAATTCTCGCCGGTTGCCACCGCGCAGCGCGCGGCACGGCTGATCGCGGCGAGGCCGGCGGCATCCCAGCGCCGCACCGGCTCCTCGATCCAGGTCAGGTCGATGCCCGCGGCTTCGATCTCGGCCAGATGGCGGATCGCCTGCTTGCGGTTCCAGCTTTCGTTGACGTCGAGCATCAAAGCGGGCGCGGGCGTGTTGCTTCCCATGATGTCGCGCACCCGCTTCAACCGGCGGATGTCGCGCGCCAAGTCCTTGCCGCCCTTGATCTTGGCCGAAGTGAAGCCGCGTTCCGCCCAGCGCGCATACAACGCGTCGAATGCACCATCGTCGAGGCCGTAGCACAGGCCAGAGGCATAGCCGCGGACGAAGCGATCGAGCGCGCCCAGCGTCCGCCACAGCGGCTCGTCGGCCATTTTCGCCTTCAGGTCCCACAAGGCCATGTCGATGGCAGCGATCGCGCCATAGGTCAGCCCGGCATGGCCGCTCTTGAACACATGCGAAAGCATGCTGTCGTAGAGCGCCGGCACCGCGCGCGGATCCTGCCCCGCGACCGCTCCGAATACCCGATCGATATCCGCATGCTGGCCCAGCCCCACGCCTTCCAGACCCGAATCGGTTTCGAGGATCAGGATCGGCACCTCGGTGATGCCCGACGCGATAACTCCGTTCGCGTCACCGACCGGGCGCCCCCAATCGTGCGAGGTGACCAGGCTGCGATAGCCGGTTACTTTCATTCATGCCCCTTCCCTGCACTCGCCAGCTCACGCGATGCAGAATACGTATTATGTATTATCTTTTCCATTTGGCAAGGCGTTGACGAAGCCCCCGGTAAGCGCTCAACGTGCCGGCGAACGCCTTTATGAACGAGACGCACCTGCAATGAACGACCGTCCCACCGTCGAGCCGATGCGCATCCGCCGCCGTCCGCGCCTCGCGGAAGCGGTGGTCGAGGATCTGGTGAACGCCATCGTGACCGAGACTTATCCGGCAGGCACGGCATTACCGCCGGAAGGCATGCTGGGCGAAATGTACGGGGTCAGTCGCACGGTGATCCGCGAGGCTACGATGGCGCTGACCGAAAAGGGACTCGTCGTGTCGCAGCAGGGCCGCGGCACGATCGTCCGTGATTCGAGCGCGTGGGGCATGCTCGATCCGATGATCCTCGCGGCGCTGTTCAAGCGCGAGGACGGGCTGGCCTATCTCGATAATCTGTCGGAGATCCGTTCGCTCCTCGAAGGCGCCATGGCCGCCAAGGCTGCCGAGCGACGCACGCCCGAGACGATCGCCGAGCTCACCGCGCAGATGGCGAAGCTCGAGAAACTGATCCCGCATCCCGCCGCTTATGTGCACGAGGACATCGCCTTTCACGACATCGTCATGCGCATCTCGGGCGACAAATTGAGCAAGGCAGTGATCGACGGCGTGCAGGCCGAGGCGCTGCGCAATCACGGCTATAGCGGCAAGCTCAACGTCGAGCATGTCCGCGCGACCCATGCCGCCCACGAAGCGATCTATGGCGCGATCGTCGACGGCGATGCCGATCGCGCGTGCCGTGCGATGCGCGATCACATCGAATCGTCCTGGGCGCGCCGCCGCGCCGCGCGCCATCCGCGCCGCTAACCGGCAGGCAGGCGGCGGCACGATGCGCATCCTCGATTCTGCATATGCATTTCTGGCAGATCGGCGGGCCCGGCCATTCATGGCCCGACGCCGACTGGCCGCTTATCCATCGCGACTTCCTGCCGGATGACCTGCGCGCCGAGGCGGCGGGCCTGGACCTGATCGGGGGCGTGCTCGTCCAGTCGCAGGGCGACGACCGCGATACTGACTGGATGCTCGCGCTCGACGATCCCCTCATCCGCGCGATCGTCGGCTGGGTCGACCTCGCGCACCCGCAAGCACCGGGCCGCATCGCCGAACTGGCCCGCCAGCCAAGGATTCGCGGCCTGCGCCCGATGCTCCAGGGGATCACGGATACCGACTGGATCCTGCAACCTGGCCTGGACCCGGCGATCGAGGCGATGCTCGCGCACGGCCTGCGTTTCGACGCACTGGTCCAGCCGCGACACCTGAAAACGCTGCACCGCTTCGCCACGCGCTGGCCCGAGCTTCCGATCGTGATCGATCACGCCGCCAAACCCTACGCGGCGCGGGGCGAACTCGATCCGTGGCGCGACGAGATCGCCGCATTGGCGACGCTTCCGAATATCTGGTGCAAGCTGTCGGGGCTGCGCACCGAACAGGCCGAGGGCCAACCGTACGAAGCGTTGCGTCCCTATGTCACGCATCTGGTGGCATGCTTCGGCGAACGATTGATATGGGGGAGCGACTGGCCGGTGCTGCGCCACGCCGGCGACAGCTACGAAGACTGGGTCGACGCGACCCGCGAACTGGTCGGGCCCACGACGCCCGCGGAACTCGCGCGGCTGTTCGAAGGCGCCGCCAGGAGCTTCTACGCCATTGACGTATGACGTATGACAAGCTTTAGCTGACGCGTCAGTCCGCCGGAGCCGAATACCATGGTCGATCTCAATGTTTTGGGCCGCCTCGGCTTCGGCGCGGGCGCAATCGGCAATCTCTATCGCGCGATGCGCGACGAAGATGCCGCCGCGACCGTCCGCAGTGCCTGGGACGCCGGCCTGCATTATTACGACACCGCCCCGCATTACGGCTTCGGCCTGAGCGAGAAGCGCCTCGGCCGTGCGCTCGCCGAGGTGAATCCGGAGCAGCGCGCGATTGTCTCGACCAAGGTCGGCCGCCGCCTCGATCCCGTCCCGCCCGGCACCGATTTGTCGGTGCCGCGACAGGCGTTCGTCACCCCCGAACCATTCGAAAGCGTGTTCGACTATAGCTACGACGCAGTGATGCGATCGTACGAAGCCAGCCGCGCGCGGTTGCGCCGCGACCGGATCCATATCCTCTATGCGCACGACATCGGCCGCATGACCCATGGCGACGATCATCCGCGCCGCTTCGCCGAATTCATGGAAGGCGGCTACCGCGCGATGCGCGAACTGCGCGACAGCGGCGCGGTCGGCGCGATCGGGCTCGGCGTCAACGAAACGCAGGTGTGCGAAGAAGTGATGGCGGTCGGCGAGATCGACCTGGTCCTGCTCGCCGGCCGCTACACTTTGCTCGAGCAGGAAGCGCTCGAGACCTTCCTGCCGCTGTGCGAGCGACGCGGCGTCAGGATTGTGCTCGGCGGGCCGTATAATTCCGGGATCCTCGCCAAGGGCGTGCGCGGCGGTGGGGAACTCCATTACAATTACGAGCCCGCCCCGCCCGCGATCGTCGCACGCGTCGGCGCGATCGAGGATATCTGCGCCGCGCACGACGTGCCACTCGCCGCGGCCGCATTGCAGCTCCCCTCGCCCACCCGCAGGTGGTCTCGGTCATTCCCGGCATGAACAGTCCGCGCCAGGTCGCACAGGCAGTGGCGCTGATGGAAACCCACATCCCGCCGGCATTGTGGCGCGACCTCAAGGATCACGGACTGATCCGTGCCGACACCCCCATCCCCACCGTTTGAGGAAAGACGAAAAGATGCGCCTAGCAGGCAAGACCGCCGTCATCACCGCCGCCGCCCAGGGCATCGGCCGCGCCAGCGCCGAGTTGTTCGCGCGCGAGGGCGCCCGCGTCATCGCCGCCGACATCAACGCCGAAGCGCTCGCCACGATCGAGGGGTGCGAAACGCATGTGCTGAACCTGCTCGACGGCCCTGCGATTGCGGCGTTCGGCGAGAAGGTCGGCGAAATCGACATCCTGTTCAACTGCGCGGGCTTCGTCCACGCCGGAACGATCCTGACCACCGACGAAAAGGATTTCGACTTCTCGTTCGATCTGAACGTGAAGTCCGCCTACCGAATGATCCGCGCCTTCCTGCCCGGCATGATCGCGCGCGGCGGCGGGTCGATCGTCAACATGTCGTCGGTCGCCGGATCGGTGATCGCCGTCCAGAACCGCTTCGTCTACGGCGCTTCGAAGGCGGCGGTGGTAGGTCTGACCAAGTCGGTGGCGCAGGACTATGTGGGCAATGGCGTCCGCTGCAACGCGATCTGCCCCGGCACGGTCCAGTCGCCGTCGCTCGACGAGCGGCTCGCGGCGACCGGCGATGCCGACAGGGCCCGCTCGAATTCGTCGCGCGCCAGCCGATGGGCCGGATCGGATCGGCCAAGGAGATCGCCGAGCTCGCGCTCTACCTCGGCAGCGACCTTTCCTCTTACACCACGGGCACGATCAACGTCATCGACGGCGGCTGGAGCAACGCATGAGCGCGCGCATCTGCCTCGCGCTCGACCTGGTCGACGACGCCGGGCTGATCGCAGAATATGAGCATTGGCACCGCGTCGGGAACACCGATCCCGCGGTGACGCAATCGATCCGTGACGCCGGCATCGACAATATGGAGATCTACCGCGCGGGCAATCGGCTGTTCATGATCATCGACGCGAACGAAAGCTACGCATCCGCGAGCAAGGCGGAAGCCGATGCCGCGAACCTCGCGGTGATCGCCTGGGTGGCGAAAATGAAGCGTTTCCAGCAGCCGATCCCGGCCGCCGGTGCCGACGGCAGCTGGCATCCGATGGACCGCATCTTCCGCCTCACCGAGCATCCGGGGCTCTGAGGTCACTGGTACACGGACCAGCCCCCATTCCGTCATCCCCGCGAAAGCGGGGACCCATCTTCCACGTGACCCGCGAGCGCGCCGGCGCATTCTGCCGCTCGCTCAGGAGATGGGGCCCCGCTTTCGCGGGGGTGACGATTGAGAAGGTGAGTCCTCAGCCTACCGCGCCACCACGTCGATCGCCGACACCAGAGCTTCCCCACAACCCCGGTGAACTCAAGCGTTAGCGCACCGTTCCGCGCGGTCGCCGGCAGCTCGACTGTCGTCGCCGTCATCCCCGCCCCGGCCCGCGCGACCGGATCGATGCGAACCGGGGCGCCACCACTCGCGGTAACGGTGAAGACCCGCTTGCCGGACGCGGTCTCAACCGGATCGAACAGATGGAGCGTCACTCGGTAGCGGCCGTCGGGCAGCGGCAGCGCATAGCGGAACGCCTTGCCCGCCCGCCAACTCGCATACAGCCGCGGCTCACGAGCGCCGGCGACGACCTTCGCAGCCTTGCGCCGCTGGTTCGCCGCATAGAGTTCGCGCTGATACGGGTTGAGCGTGAAGCCGAGGCCGCCGTCGAAGAAATTGTCCGAACCGTAGCGGGTGCCATCAGCCAGGGTCACACCCTCCAGTGTGCCCGTGCGCACATGGATTGCGCGTTCGGGGCCGCTGTAGCGCAACACCATCCGATCGGTCTGCCCCGCGGCCGTCGCCACGATCGCATTCTCACCGGGCGCCAGCCGCACGCGCGGCCAGACGCAGACGAAGTCCGCGCACGCCGCCTTACCCAGCGCGCGTCCGTTGACGCTCAATTGCGCCTCGGGAGCATTCGAATAAGCGCGCACGTCGATCACCGGATAGGCGCGGTCGGCATAGCGCCGTCCAGCCAGATACAGCACCGGCGCCTTGCTCCACGCCGCCTTGTAGAACCAGTACGCGTCCTTCTTCACGCTGCGATCGAAGGTCACCAGCCCCTTGGTGTTGATGTCGGTGCTGTCGCCTTCCTCGCGCAGGTCGCTGGTCGCGTCGAACATCTGCCAGACCCAGGTTCCCCACAGGAAATCGAGCGGCTTGAGCTCCTTCCACGACAGCTCGTGGACGGCCGCCTGGATCTCCTCGGCCTGGGGACGATAGATGCTCTCGATCTTGCCGCCATCGACATTGTCGGTGTGCTGCGCGATCGCACCGCCCGCGCCATATTCGCCGACCCCGACCGGCAAGGTCGGATTCTCACGGTGATAGCCCTGCATCACCGCGCCCAGCCGTGCCGCATCGGCGACCCGACCCGATGTGTACCAGCCATAATAGAGATTATAGGCCACCGTATCGGCCGTCCCCGCAGTGCGGTCGCGGCCATCGTCCTTCTCGCCCGGCAGTACTTCGCAGCATGCGGCGATCGTCGTCGGCCGGGTCGGGTCCTCGCGCTTGGCGACCGCGTTCAGCGCATTCATCAGCGGACGCGCGTTCGAAGGGGTCAGGCCCTTCGACGACCAGTTGGTGATCTCGTTGCCGATCGACCACACGCCGACAGACGGATGGTTGTAGTTCTGACGGATGAGCTCGACCATCTGCGCCTCGGCATTGGCCTTCATCGCCGGTGGCGTGTCGGCCTTGCCGGGAATCGAGGCGAGGTTGACCAGTCCGAGCTCGGCCCACAGCACCATGCCGTTGCGGTCGGCGAGATCGAAGAAAGGTGTGGCGTGATTGTAATGCGCCAGCCGGATCGAATTCGCGCCGAGCTCCTTGATCAGCGCCATGTCCTGCTCGTAATCAGCCTGGGTCAGCGCCCAGCCTTTCTCCTGCCGATCCTGGTGGCGATTGACGCCGTTCAGCCGCATAGGGCGGCCGTTGAGGATGAAGCCCTTGTCGGGATCGACGGCCACCGTGCGCAACCCGAGCGGTTGCTCGACCCGGTCGAGCAGCTCGCCGCCGCGGCCGACCAGCTCCACTGTGGTGCGATAGAGATAGGGATCATCGAGCCCGTTCCAGCGCCGCGGATTGGCGATCGTCAACGCCGTCTCGCGCTCGGTGGTCGCGCCCGCGGCGAGGTTCAGCCGCTGTTCGCTGCGCGCAACCTGCCGGCCCTCGCCGTCCGCAATGCTGGTGCGCAAGGTGACCGCGCCCGTTCGGCCCGAATTGCGCAGCCGCGTCAGCACAGCGACCGTGGCGGCGGTATCGTCGAGCGCCGTGACGCGGCCATAAATTCCGGGCCCGCCATGATCGAGCAGGTCGATATGCGCCTGCCCCGTCACGATCAGCGACACCGGGCGATAGAGTCCGCCATACATGAAGAAGTCGCCCGAGATCGGCACCACGAACTCCGTCGGGCTGCCGGGATCGGGCTTCGAATTGTCGACCTTCACCGCGAGCACGTTCTCGCCCGGCCGCAGGGCATCGGTCGCGTCGACGCGGAAGCGGCTGAACGCGCCTTCATGCCCCCCGAGCTTGCGGCCGTTGACCCACACATCGGCGACGATGCTCGCCGCGTCGAACTGCAGGTACACGCGCTTGCCCGCCGCGGTCATCGGGAGCGTGAATCGCAACCGGTACCAGCCGATTCCACGCGTCGTGTTTGCATCCGGGCGGCGCGTGACGCCGTAATTACCGACCTTGTTCCAGGTGTGCGGCACCGAAACGGACTGCCAGTCCGCATCGTCGAAATCCGCCGCCGTCGCGTCGCCCTGCACCTCGCCCAGATGGAAGCGCCAGCCATCGGCGAGAATCGTCTCGGCGCGGCCCGAAGCAGCGGCGGGCGACGCCCCGAACGCGAGCAGGAACAGCAACGCGATCGCGATGACCCGGTTCAGCATCACTCTACTCCTGTTCATGGGCGCGAGGGCCGAGCCAGCGATCGGCGAAGGCGATAAAATGGCCCCAGTCCGACGCAGTCAGCGCATGCGGTCCGGTCCGGATATGGTAGCCGATCCGCGACTGGATCGAGTGATCGGGCGGCGGCATTCCAGCGCTGTCGAGCCCACTCGCCCCGAGCAGGCGGTAGACCGGGTCGGCGCCCTTGGCGGCGAGGAACTCACCCTTGGGATCGCTCCACCAATCCTCGCTCGCGCTGGCAATGTAGACCGGACGCGGCGCCACCAATGCGATCAGTTCATGGGCGTCGACGGGCAGCTCGTTCTCGCGTCCGGCCCAGGTCTTGAACCGCGGCGCGAACCAATAGTTGTTCATGACGCGGATCGTCTCGCCGAAATTGCGCCGATAGAGCGACGCGCCGCCCTCGCCCGAATCGTTCGCGATCACCAGCGCGAAGCGCTCGTCGCGCGCACCGGCCCAGAGCGCGGCCTTGCCGTAGCGCGAATGGCCGAACACGATCACCCGGCGCGGGTCGACGCCGCGGTCGGTCGCCAGATAATCGTAGGCCCGGCTGAGTCCCCAGGCCCAGACCGAGACCGCCCCCAATGCGCGGGATCGGAAGCGCTGGTGCGGAAATAAGGCTGGATGCTGTCGCCGCGCTTGCTCTCGTCGTCCGGATAAAGGTCGCCGGTAAAATACGTGGCGACGCCGTAACCCGCTTTCAGGATCGTCTCGATCGGCCATTCCGCCGCGTCGATCCCGCGCGACTGCACGGTGGCGCTGCCTTTGCGGATGCCGGTGGCGGGGTCACCCAGTTCGGAGTGATGGCGATCGCGGGATCGGCGGCGACCGCCTGATTGCCGTGAAAATTGGGGCCGACGAACACCGGCACCCGGCCCGTCATATGCGCGGGCAGATAGAGCAGCACGCGCATCTGCGGCCCGTCGCGGCGTCCGTCGAGCAGGATCGTCACCTGCCGCCGCACCGCCAACCCGCCAAATGCCGCACCCTGTTCGTCGATCACATAGCGCTGCTGCCGCAAAGGCGCCGGCGCCACGCCGTAGATCGACTGTTCGAACAACCGCACCAGTTCGGCCCGCCGCTCGCGCCAGCCGCGCGCATCGGTTACCGGCCGCCCGTTCGCCATGGTGAGTACCGGTGGCAGCGTATAGGCGCCGACCCGTACTTCGTCGGAATTTCCGTCAAGCTGGGCGGACGCCGGCATCGCACCCAGAGCCATGCCGCCAAGACCAAGGCCAAACGCGAAGGGGCTTGTCCAGAACTTCAGCTTTTCATCCTCTCGCGCAACCTGTAATACAGGATTGACTGCTTGCCCATCGATTAATCTCGTTGTCATTGCAGTCGATCATTCATACGATGATCATATGAATTAGAGCAAGGGAGGAAGCATGCGGCGTCGCGATCTCGTCCGGATGATGGCGGCTGCAGGTGTGATCTCCACCTTGCCGCGTTCCGCTTATGCAAGCGGTGCTGTCGTGCAACTCGAATTCGACCCGGACCGCACCGGCGCGACCATATCCCAGGATTTCGTCGGCCTGTCCTTCGAGCGCGCCCAGCTCTCCAACCCCGGCTATTTCTCGGCGGACAACAAGGAACTCGTCCGGCTGGTCCGCGGGCTCTCACCTGCCGGCAATCTGCGCCTCGGCGGGTCGTCTGGCGAGCATACCGATTATATCGGCGACGAGACACGGCGGCCGCCGTTCGAGATTTTCGGTCCCGAGCACAACAAGACGATCAAGCAGGGCATGTTCGTCTCGACCGCCGCGCTCCGCACGCTGCGCGGGTTCCTCGATGCCACCGGCTGGATCTGTCTGTACGGGCTCAAGCTCGCCCATGCGACGCCCGAGCAGGCGGCGCGCGAGGCGGCGGATGTCCAGCGCATCCTCGGCCCGCGCCTGCTCGCACTGCAGATCGGCAACGAGCCCGACGCCTTCCGCAACCGCTTTCGCCCTGCCGAATGGGGACCGCGGGATTTCCTGGCAGAATGGGATCGCTTCCACGCGGCGATCGCCGCCGCTGCTCCCGGCGTGAAATTCGCCGGACCCGACATCTCGAACAAGCTCGATTATCTGACGGCGTTCGCCGGGGTCGCGCACCGTTATCCGGATGTCATCATGCTGACCGGCCATTACTATGCGATGGGGCCGGCCGGTTCGCCCGAGGCGACGCTCGACCAATTGATGGATCCCGAACCCCGGACGACGACGCTCAAGCTGGCGGGCGTCGAGATCGTGCAACAGGCGGTGCGGACCGCAGACCTGCCCTATCGCATGGCGGAGGGGAACAGCTGCTGGGATGGCGGCAAGATCGGCGTCTCGGACGTCCACGCCGCGGCGATCTGGGGCGCCGACACGATGCTGCGCTTCGCGCAGCGCGGCTGGATCGGCGTGAACTGGCACGGCGGCGGCAACGGCAATTACTCCCCGATTGTCGGCACGCCCTCGAAAGGCTTCACCCGGCGACCGCTTTATTACGGCACGCAGTTCGCGCAGTTGCTCGACGGCGCGACTTTCCTCGACACCAGCGCGACGCCCGCCGATCCGTATCTGGGCTATTACGCGCTGCGGCAGGCGGGTCGAACGCGGATCGTGGTGATCAACAAGCGCGATGTGCCAGTGACAGTGCAATTACCCACTTTGCCCGAGGCGAAGCTGACGGTGCTGACCGGACCCTCGGCCACGGCGAGGGATGCGACGATGCTGACCAGGCAGTCGCGGCGCCCAGCGCGCACAACGACGATCCCGCCCTTGACGGCGATGTTGTTCACGCTCGGACAGGGCCGATGACACCGCTTCTCTCGCGCCGCGCCGCGATCAAGGCCGGCACCGGTGTCGCGCTGGCGACTGCCCTGCCCGCCCACGCCGCTGTGGCCGAGGATTCGAACCTGTTATGGTACGATGCCCCCGCGACCGAGTGGGTACAGGCGCTACCGATCGGCAACGGTCGGCTGGGCGCGATGGTGTTCGGCGGAATCGCCAACGAACGCATCCAGCTCAACGAAGACAGTTTCTTCGCCGGGTCGCCTTATGACGGCACCAATCCGAAGGCCGGCGCCGGTCTGCCGCGGGTGCGCGAACTGGTCTTGGCAGGGCGGTACAAGGAAGCGCAGGACCTTGCCGACGAAGTGCTGGTCGCGCGGCCTAGGCGCCAGATGTCGTACCAACCGATCGGCGACCTGCTGCTGCTGTTTCCCGGGATCGAGAATGCCCAGAATTATCGGCGGTCACTCGACGTCGACGGGGCGATCGCAAGCACGCGATTCAAGGTCCGCACCGTCACCCATCTGCGCGAGGCGTTCGCGTCCGCCACCGATCGCGTGATCGCACTGCGCCTGACCACCGATGCGCCGAGCGGCTCGGTAAACGTCACCCTTGCCTTGTCGACGCCGCAGGATGCGGAGATCACGGTCGAGGGCGACGACACGATCTTCCTGCGCGGTATCGGCCCCGCGCAGCATGGCGTCCCCGGCGGAATCCGCTTCGAGACGCGGGTCCATGTCCGGCGCAGCGGGGGCCGCCAGACCATGGGGCGCGACGGCATCCGCATCGAGGACGCCGACGAAGTCATATTGCTGGTCGCCACCGCCACCAGCTTTCGCCGCTTCGATGACGTGGGCGCCGATCCGTCGGCCATCGCACGCGCGCATATCGCGGACGCCAAAACGAAGAGCTGGCCGGATCTGCTCGCCGCGCATCAGGCCGAGCACCGGCGACTGTTCCGCCGCGTCTCGATCGATCTCGGGCGCAGTCCGGCGGCGGACCTGCCGACCGACCAGCGCATCGCCCGATCCGCCGACCTCGACGACCCCGCGCTCGCCGCGCTTTATTACCAGTTCGGGCGCTATCTGCTGATCAGTTCGTCGCGTCCCGGCACCCAGCCCGCCAATCTGCAAGGCATCTGGAATGAGCGGACTGCGCCGCCGTGGAATCCAAATGGACGCTCAACATTAATGCCGAGATGAATTACTGGCTCGCCGATAGCGGTAATCTCGGCGAACTGATCGAACCACTCCTGCGCATGACCGAAGATCTGGCGATCACCGGACAACGCACTGCGCGCAACGATTGGGGCGCCAGCGGCTGGGTGGCATACCACAACACCGATCTGTTTCGGCAGGCGACGGTCAACTCGGCGGCGCTCCACGGCATGTGGCCGATGGGCGGCGCGTGGCTGCTCAACACGCTCTGGGATCATTGGGATTATTCACGCGACCGGGATTTCCTCGCGCGGCTCTATCCGCTGATGACATCGTCGTGCCTTTTCTATCTCGACGCGCTGACGCCGCATCCGCGCACCGGCGAATTGGTGATGAACCCGTCCAACTCGCCCGAAAATTCGCACCATCCCGGCGTGTCGATCTGCGCCGGGCCGGCGATGGACAGCCAATTGCTGCGCGACCTATTCAGCCGGACGATCGCGGCGTCGAACCTGCTCGGCAAGGACGCCGGGCTGCGCGCCGAGATCGCGGCCGCGCTGGCGAAGCTCCCGCCCGACAAGATCGGCAAGGCCGGGCAGCTGCAGGAATGGTTCGAAGACTGGGATGTCGAGGCACCCGAGATCAACCACCGCCACGTCAGCCATCTCTACGCGCTATATCCCAGCGACCAGATCTCGTTGCAGCGAACCCCGGCGCTGGCCAAGGCGGCGCAGCGTTCGCTGGAGATCCGCGGCGACGACGCTACCGGCTGGGGCCTTGCGTGGCGGATCAACCTCTGGGCGCGGCTCGAGCAACGCGAACGGGCGTACAAGGTGCTCAAGATGCTGCTGCAGCCGGGCCGAACCTATCCGAACATGTTCGACGCCCACCCGCCGTTCCAGATCGACGGCAATCTCGGCGGCGCGGCCGGGATCGGCCAGATGCTGGTGCAGAGCCATTCGGGCATGATCCATCTGCTGCCCGCGCTGCCGCGCCTCTGGCCCAGCGGCCGCGCGTCGGGCCTGCGCGCGCGCGGCAATATCGGCGTCGATATCGTCTGGTCCGCCGGCGCGCTGGAAGAAGCGGTGCTGACCGCCGGCAGCGACGGCGATGTCCGCGTCCGATCGGGCGATGCGATCCTCGATGTGAAGCTACGTAAGGGCGACCGAGTTCGGCTCACTCGTGGGCCGGCCGGGCTGCGCGCGACCCGGCTCTCCCGCGGCTAGGCGACGGTACCGACTCCGTACCGTTTCCACTCCGGCCGGATCAGATGGTGATCGACAAAGGCCGGCCCGTCGCATTCGACGGCGATCACGGTGGTCGGCGAATCCGGCGCTACCTCGGGCAGGCGGGTCAGCCGCAGCGATACCGCGTCCTGAGTGAAGTGCACCGGCTGGCCGGTTCCGAGCAATCGTGCCGACAGCGCCCGGGCGCGCACGCCGCCCACCGCGACCACTGTCCCGGGTCCGAAGAAATCGAGCCACGCTGCCGCCGGCGTCTTCGACGGCCAGAAATAGACATGGACGTAGAGCGTGTTCCCCGAGGCAGTGAAATTGGCGTAGTTGCCGAACGCATCGGCTGCGCGCCCGTGCGCGCCACAGATCGCCGCACCGTTGGTCTTCAGCCAGTCGCCCACCGCCTCCAGCACGCGCACCGACTCCGCCGGCACCTCGCCCGCCGCGTCGGGGCCGATGTTGAGCAGATAATTGCCGCCCTGCTGGACGCATAACGTAAGGTCGTTGACGATCCGCTTCGGGCTTTTCCACTCGTCGTCGGTGCGCTGGTACCCCCAGCCCAAATTCATCGTCTCGCACGTCTCCCACGCGCGTTTGTCCGCCGCGACCTTGTGCTCGGGGGTCGAGAAATCGCCGGGCAGGCCGTTGCGGTTGTTGACGATGATCTGCGGCTGGAGATCGAACACCATCGCGTTCATCGCCTCCGCGCGCCACTGCTCGGGCGTGAGCGGCAAGGTGACGTCGTACCAGAGGATGTCGATCGTTCCGTAATTGGTCAGCAGCTCGCGGATCAGCCCGTGCGTGTACGCCACGAATCGTTCGCGCGCGGCAGGATCGGTCGCACAGGTCTCGCCGTCTGGATGGTGCCAGTCCATCAGCGAATAATAGAGCCCGACCTTCAGCCCCTCGGCGCGCGCCGCCTCGACGAATTCGCGAACGAGATCGCGGCGCGGACCCTGCTTCGCCGCATTGTAATTGGTGAGCTTGCTGTCCCACAGGCAGAAGCCCTCATGATGCTTGGCGGTGAGCACCATGTATTTCTGGCCGGCGCGCTTCGCGAGGCGGGCCCATTCGCGCGCGCAGCCGGGCTTCGGGTTGAAGTGCCGGGCGAGCCGTTCATATTGCGGGATCGGGATCCCCTCGGATTCCAGCACCCACTCCTGGTGACCGATGACGCTGTACAGCCCCCAGTGGATGAACATCCCGAACTTGGCCTCGTGCCACCAGCGCATGCGATCGGCCCGCGTGCGCTCCTGATAGGGGAGCAGGGTCGGCCCCTGGGCCGTCTGCGGCGCCGCATGCTCCTGCGCCAGCGCAGACGGAACGAACGACAATGCCGCCGCCGCGCCCGTCGCACCGCCCAGAAAGTTACGACGTCCGACTCGATGAGCCATTCCGCTCTCCGTCCCTGAATTGGCAAAGCCCGGCCCGACGAACGGACCGGGCTCTGCTCTTCTGGCGCTTCCCGAGGGCCTAGAATTTGACCGCGACGCCGGCCGAGAATTTGCGCCCGCTATAGGTGCTGTAGAGCGAGTCCTGGCGCACCGAATCCACGTAGAAGCCCAGTTCCTGATTGGTGAGATTCTGTGCCTCGACGCGCAGCTGGACGCTCGGCGTCAACTGGTAGGACGCCGTGGCGTCGACGAAGAATGCCGAGTTGTTGCCCTGCACGTCGCTGCCCGCGCGGCCCGACGGCACGCGCAGCAGGAATTTGTCGCGCCACGATCCGCTGGCGCGGATGCTGAACTTGCTGTCCTCGTAATAGAGCGTGCCGTTGGCGGTGTATTTGGACAGGTTGACCAATGCCGCCTCGATCGGCGCCTGACACGCGGCATCGTTGCAATAGGAGATGTCGGATTCGGCGTAGGTGAAGTTCGCCAACGCCCCCAAATGCGACAGGAAGCCGGGCAGGAATTCGAAGCCCGACTGGATGTTGACCTCGACGCCCTTCAGCGGGCCGCCGGGGGTGTTGTTCTTGGTCGAAAAGGTGAATTCGGTATCCCCGGTGTTGCCCGATCCGGCGAGCAGCGACAGCGGCAGGCCCGTCTGGCTGAAGGGGACATTGACCTGTCGCGTCTGGATGAAGCTGTCGATGTCCTTGTAGAAGCCGCCGACCGCGATGATCCCGGTCTTGCCGAAATAATATTCCAGGCTGACATCGGCGGTCTTGGCGCGGATCGGGTTGAGCAGGAAATTGCCCGCCGACACGGTGCGCGTGTTCTGCGCGATCGATACGTTGCCCGGAATCAGGTCGCCCAGTTCGGGCCGGGTCATCACCTTCGCCGCGGCCAGGCGGAAGATCAGCTTGTCGGTCACGTCGAAGGTCAGAGTCGCGGAGGGCAGCCAATCCTCATAATCGCGGGTCAGCGTGGTGGGTACGCCGTTGATCGCGCCGAATCCGCGCTGCGTGGTGTGAACGTACCGCACGCCCAGATTGCCGCGCACCGGCACGAACAGATCGCCGGTGAAGTCGAACATGGCGTAGCCGCCCTTCACCGTCTCCTTCAGCGATCCCAGCTGCGGCGGATTGAGCGCATAGGCACCGGTCTGGCTCTCGAAGTTGAACACCGAGTTGAACTTCGCATAGTCCGGCGCGGCCCAGCTGGAGATGGTCTCCACCGGCAGCGAGCGGCCGAAGTCGCCGATCGGCGTGGTCAGCTGCGCGATCGTCGTGCCGGCAGGAAGGCTCGGCGCGAGATTCTGCGTCACGCGGTCGCGGCTCCAGCGCTGATATTCGGCCTCGCGGTACGATCCGCCGGCGCGGAATTTGACGCCTTCGATCAGATCCAGCGTGCCGTTGAGCTCTGCGGTCAGGTTGTTCGATTCGTCGCGGCTGCGCTGCATCGCCAGCGTGCCGTTGACCGTGCCGTCGGCGGACGGCGGCCCGAACACGAAATTGGCCGGATTGTCGACGTCCACGCCCCAGTTCATCGTCGGGAAGCGGCGGTCACCCCGGAAGTCGAAGGAGAAGTTGTTCACGTTGTTCGCGAACGTCGCGATCTGCGTTCGCACCGGCTTGTCGTAGATGGTGCGCGACATGCCGACATAGCCATCGAGCACGAAGCCGCCGAAATCACGCGACCCCGACAGATTCACCTGGCTGAACGTCGTCGTGTATTTGCTGTAGGTCAGATCGTTGGTCAGATCGACGCCGTTGAAGCGGCCATAAAGCAACGTGCCGTTCGGATCGCGCTCCGCCTCCAGCACCGAGGTTTCGGCGCTGCCATGCTGGCCGGCGTTGCGCGAAAAGGAGATCGCGGTGATCGTCTGGTCGCTGCGGGTCACGTCATAACGCGAGAACAGGGCGTCGAGCGCGAAGTGCGTATTGTCGTCCGGTCGCGCCTCCAGAGTCAGGGTCGCGCCGAAACGCGAATAATCCTGGTCCGAGCGGACAAGGCGCGGGCTGCGCGGGATGAAGGTGCCGAGATTGTCGACCAGCTCGTAATTGGCGACATTGGTGGACGAGTTGGGCAAGCGCGGATTGCCGGTCGAGCAGTTGGCGGCGTTCGTGCCGTTCAGCGCGCTGTTGCCGGGGCTCTGCGGCGCGTAGCCGGCCGGCGAGCAGAAGCGGTTCAGCCGTCCGCTGATTACGTCGACTGCCGACCAGCCTTCCTCGCGCGTGTAGCGCTTGGTCCAGGCGACGGAAGCGGCGACGCCGAACGTGTCGTCGAGAAATTTCTTCGAGATCAGCCCGGTCACGCGCGGGCTGATCTTGCGGCGCAGATCGTCATAGGTACCCTGGGCGCTGGCCGCGAGGTGAAATCCTGAGCGGATTCGAGCGGCCGCGGTGTCTGGAGATCCACCGTCGCGCCGAGCGATCCCTCCTCGATGTCCGCCGACATGGTCTTGCGTACCGTCAGTGAGCTGAACAATTCCGATGCGAAGGTGCTGAAGTCGAACGAGCGCGACGACACATAGCCGGAGCGGATGTCGGAGGATCCTGCCGAACTGGTGCCCTCCATGCCGTTCAGCCTGACGCGGGTGAACTGCGCACCGAGACCGCGTACCGAGATCGTCTTGCCTTCGCCGCCGTCACCGCGGGTGATCGCGACGCCGGGCAGACGCTGCATCGATTCAGCGAGGTTCGAATCCGGGAATTTGCCGACGTCTTCGGCAGTGATCGTGTCGACCACACCGGTTTCCTTGCGCTTGATCGCCAGCGCGTCGCTGAGCGACTCGCGGAAGCCGGTAACGACGATCTCGTCCTGCTCGGCCTCGGCTGGCTGGCCGCCGTTCGCATCCGGCTGAGGCGTGGTATCCGTCTGCGCAAGCGCCGGAAAAGACAGCGCAAGCCCGATCGCCAGCGCTGTGGCCGACACCGTTGCGCGCACAGAATCCTTACGCGAAATCATCCCGAAATCCTCCCCGATATGTTTTGATTTAAGTTCTCGGTAGACAAACCTGTAAGACAGATTAACCTGTAAGACAACATACAAATTTGCCCCGTGCAGGGCCATCAGCAGGGAGAGTGGAATATGGATCCGACGCGTCGCGAAGCGCTGCAATTGGCATCGGGCGCATTGCTCTGCGCATTGCCCGCTTTGCCTGCACTCGCCGCGCCGAAACGCCGGGTCGACATACGCCGCCATGGTGCAGTGGCGGACGGCGTCACGGTGAACACCGTCGCGATCCAGAAGGCGATCGACGCGTGCGCCGCGGCGGGCGGCGGCGCGATCGTCGTGCCGCGCGGGGTCTTCCTCACCGGATCGATCGTGCTCAAACCCGGCGTCGGCCTCGAGCTGAGCAAAGGCGCGGTGCTCAAGGGATCGGCGAGTCTCGCGGACTATCCGCTGGTGCTGCGCCGCTTCTGCGAAGCCTATCCGGAAGCGCTACGCATGGCGTTGATCAACGCGACCGGCAATCACGGCCTGCGTATCACCGGTCCGGGCACGCTCGACGGCAATGGCGATCCGTTCTGGCGGATGTTCTTCAACGCGCCCGAGGAGCATGTCGGCACGACCAAAGTCTATTATCCCTTCCCGCAGATCGCCTTCATCCAGGACTGCGACGACGTGCTGATCAGCGGCGTCACGTTCAAGGATGCGGCGTTCTGGAACCTGCACATGTATCGCTGCCGCCGTTCGATCATCGAGGATTGCTCGTACGAAGTGCCGCACGTCATTCGCGCGCCGAGCAGCGACGCGATCGACCTCGACAGCTGCCAGGACATCACCGTGCGCCGCTGCCGCTTCTCGGTCGACGACGATTGCATCGCGCTGAAGGGCACGCAGGGACCGGGTGCTGCGGCCTATAGCGAGGCGCCGCCGGTCGAGCGCATCCACATCCACGACTGCATCTTCGAATATGGCCTGGGCTGCGTCACCTTCGGCAGCAACGGCACGGTGATGCGCGACATCAAGGTCGAGCGGATCGTCAATGTCGGCGACATCCCCACCATCCGCTTCAAGATCCGCCCCGACACGCCGGGCCAGGTCTATGAGCGGCTCCACGTCCGCGGCGTGCGCCTACAGGAAGCGCCGCAGCCGGTCAGCTTCTGGCACCGCGGGGAAATATTCTACGGCTACAACAAGCCCAATTTCGGTGCCGATGATCCCGCGATCGGGCTGATCGTCAACGCCCGCCTGACCCATGGCACCAAGGTGCCGGGCAAGCCGCCGGGCGGGATCATCCGCGACATTGTCATAGAGGATGTGAAGGGCACGACGCGCGGCTTCGGCAACATCAGCGGCAATGCGACGACGGCGGTCTCCAACTTCACGCTGCGCGATGTGGACGTGACGCTGACCGACCCGAAACGGATGAAGCTGATCGCCAAAGGCGTGCCGGGGCTGAAGCTGGAGAATGTCCGGGTGAACGGCGCGCCGGTGGTGGTGGAGACTTGACGTAATCCTCCCCGCAAGGGGAGGTGTCAGCGCAGCTGACGGAGGGGAGGACGGCAGCAACTTCTGTCGGGAGTCCTCCCCTCCGTCGCCTTCGGCGCCACCTCCCCCTGGCGGGGGAGGATTGTCAGCCTTCACAGCCGATACGCCGCCTTCACCAGATTATACGCAAGGTCCTTTGCCACTGCGAACGCCTCGTCGCGCTCCAGGCGATGTTCGGCGACCAGCCGGGCGAGGAACGCACAATCGACGCGGCGGCTCAGATCGTGCCGCGCGGGGATCGAGAAGAATGCCCGGGTGTCGTCGTTGAAGCCGACGGTGTTGTAGAAGCCGCCGGTCTCGGTGACCTGCTCGCGGAAGCGCATCATCCCCTCGGGGCTGTCATGGAACCACCAGGCCGGCCCGATCCGGAGCGCGGGATAATGGCCGGCGAGCGGCGCGATCTCGCGGGCATAGGTGCTTTCGTCGAGCGTGAAGAGGATGATGGTCAGGTCGCGTTCGTTGCCATAGGCGTTGAGCAGCGGCTTGAGCGCGCGGACATATTCGGTCGGCGACGGCCAGTCGTCGCCCTTGGCCTCGCCGAAAGTGCCGGTGACCGCGGGATTCTGGCTGCGCAGCGCGCCCGGGTGGATCTGCATCACCAGCCCGTCGTCCAGGCTCATCCGCGCCATTTCGGTCAGCATCTGCCCGCGGAACCGCTCGGCTTCCCCGGCACTGACCGTGCCCGAGACGACACGGCTGTAGAGCACGGCGGCCTCTTCCTGCGGCAAATTCTCGGTGTGTGCGGTCGGGTGGCCGTGATCGGTCGAAGTCGCGCCGCCATGCTCGATGAAATAACGCCGCCGCTGGCGCAATGCCGCGAGATAGCCTTCCCAGGTCCCGACATCCTCGCCGGTGATCCGGCCGAGTTCGGGCAGATCCTCGCGAAAGCGCGGATGCTCGGGATCGGTGACATTGTCGGGGCGGAACGCAGTCATCACCCGGCCGCTCCAGCCGCTCGCCTTGATCGCCTTGTGATGGCGCAAATCGTCGAGCGGATTCTCGGTGGTCGCGATCGCCTCGATCCCGAACCGCTCGAACAAGGCCCGCGGCAGGAATTCGGGCCGCTTCAGCTGGACGTCGATCTGGTCGTAGATCCGGTCGGCATTGGTCGGCGACAGTCGTTCGGTGATCCCGAGTATCTCGTGGAACGCATAATCGAGCCACATCCGGCTGGGCGTGCCGCGCAGCAAATGGAAATTCTCGGCGAAGCGGCGCCAGATCTTCCGCATGTCGGTCTCGGTCCAGCCGCCGTCGATCCGCGGCACGCCCAGTTCTTCGAGCGGCACGCCTTGGCTGTAGAGCATCCGGAAGATGTAGTGATCGGGGATGATGAACAGCGACGCGGGATCCGGAAACGGCTGGTTCTCGGCGAACCATGACGGATCGGTGTGCCCGTGCGGGCTGATGATCGGCAGATCCTTGACCGAGCGATAGAGTTCGCGAGCGATCGCGCGGGTCTCGGGATCGGCGGGAAGCAGGCGATCGGGATGCGGCGCCAAGGGCGCTTCGGTGGTCATGATTGTTAGAATCCCTGGGATGCGCCGCCGTCGATCGGCAGCAAGACACCGGTGACGAACTTTGCGGCGGGCGAGCAGAGATAGACCGCGGCGAGGCCGATATCCTCGGCTTCGCCGAAGCGTGCCATCGGGGTGCGCTGGAGGATGCGCGACGAACGCGCGGGATCGCCGTCGAGCGCCTTGCGCAACATCGGTGATTCGATCCAGCCGGGCGCGATCGCGTTCACCCGCACGCCCTGCCCCGCGACTTCGACCGACAGCGCGCGGACCATGCCGACATAGGCTGATTTTGCCGCCGAATAGGCGATCACGCCCGGCATGCCGAGCAGCGAGGTCATCGACGCAGTGAACAGGATGCTGCCATGCCCAGCCTCGAGCATCCCCGGCAGCACCAGCCGCGTCAGATTGTGCGCGGCGAGCACGTGCGTGTCGAGCATGCCGCTGAATTCCTCGACGCTGGTGTCGACCGCCAATTTCTTGAAATTGTGCCCGGCATTGTTGGCGAGGATCGAGATCGGCCCGACCCGTTCGCGGATCCGCTCGATGAGCGCGGGAATGCTGTCATAGGCCGTGACGTCGGCGACTTCCCAGAATGCGCCTTCGCCCAGCTCCTCCGCCGCGCTCTCGATCATGTCCGCCCGGCGCCCGACCAGCACGACCTGCGCGCCGGCGCCGTGCATCGCGCGCGCCATGCCGAGGCCCAGCCCGGATCCGCCGCCGGTGATCAGTGCGACTTCGCCGTCGAGGCGGAATGCCGATGCGGGATCAAGCGGCACTGCGGCACCCCGATCGAGATCCGGCGTGTCCTGGTGCTTGTACATCACGAAATACTCCCTGTGCCCCAATGCTTCCGGCTTGCTCGGCGTGCCGGCAGCGACGTCGGCGACCATCGTGCCGAGCTCGTCGGCGCATTGATCGAGCGTCATCTCGCCCGCCAGCACCCGGCCGGCGTCGAAATCCATGTCCTCGTGCATCCGGCTGAACGTGCGGCTGTTGCCGGTCACCTTGATCAGCGGCGACACCGGCGATCCGATTACGCTGCCCCGCCCGGTGATGAACAAGACGATCTGGCTGCCCCCGAGATCAGGTCCATGATCCCCTCGGTGTCGTTGGGATTGGTGTAGCCGAATTGCATGAAGTGATCGTCGGGCACTGAATCCATTACCCACATGCCCGGCCAGGGCGGGGTCTCGCCGACCTTGATCACGCCCTGCAGCGGGCGCGATCCGCTCTTGGCGAAGGCGCCCATGCTCTTTTCCTCGATCGTCGTTAGCCCGCCGGCGAAATTGCCCGGCGACACCGAATATTGCCGCACTTCCCGGCAGTAACGCTCGGCCTTGGCATAGGCAGCCTCCAGCTCGCCGCGGGCGCGATCGTCGGCGGCGCGGGCGAGGATGATTTCGCGCAGGCCGATCATCTCGACGATCTCCTCGCAGATCGCCGAGCCGCCGGCGTCGACGACGCGATCGAACAGCCGCCCCACCGCTGGATTGCCGACCAGCCCGCTGGTCCCGTCCGATCCGCCGCACTCGGCACCGAGGATCAGATCGGCGAACCCCATCGGCACCCGCGGTGTCTCGCGGTGGATACGATCGCGCAAGCCCCGCACGATCGCCTTGCCCTTTTCGGTCGACGAGCGCGTGCCGCCGACATCCTGAATGAAGAAGGCGTCGGCCGGGCGCCCGCTCCTCTCCACCGCCTCGGCGATCCGCGCCGGCTGGGTATATTCGCACCCCAGCCCGACCGACAGCACCGCGCCGACATTCGGATGCCGCGCCAGCGAAAGCACCAGCCGGATGGCATATTGATTGTCGTAGCAGCCCGGAAAGCCGATGACCTGGACGTCGTCCTCGCCCGCGGCGATGGCGTGGGCGACATGCGCGGCGCACTGGACGGTGTAGATCACCAGCACGAGATTGCGGACGCCCTTGCGCCCGTCGGGGCGCAGCCAGCCGGTCCAGCTGCGATCGAACGGCTCAGTCATAGCGCATGTCCTTCCCGGCGCCGGTGATCACGTCGAAATCGCCCGAGCGCTCGTCGAAGCCGCTGGTGCAATTGTGCAGATGAACCCAGTCGCCGCGCGCGATTGCGGTGCTGGCGGTGCCGATCGGAATGCCGAACTTCACCACCGCCGCGCCCGCCGCGATATCGGCGACCGCGACCTTATGTCCCAGTGCGATCGGCCGGAGCAACACGACATCGCCCGCCGCTTCGCCGCGCAGCGATACGCGATCCTCGGCATCGCCGAGCAAGGTCGCGACATTGTCGGCCGCGTGGATCTGGAAGGCGATGCTCACAGGATGCCGTATTTCGCGAAGGCTTGGGTGCTCGACATGCCGGCGTCGATCGCCCGGCGCACCAGTTTCTCGCCACGCGCCTTTTCCAGCGCGCGCTCGACCACTTCCACCTCGATTGCACGCGGGATGACCAGCACGCCGTCGAGATCGCCGAACACGAGATCGCCAGGCTGGATCGTCACCTGGCCCACTTCAATCGGGCAGCGATAGTCGATCACCTTGGTCCGCACCCCCGAATCCGCCGCATATCGGCCGCGGCTGAACACCGGCCAGTCCTGCTCGAGGACCTGCGGGGTATCGCGGTGATAGCCGTTGATCACTGCGCCGTTCGCTCCGCGCCGTCGCGCCGTCGCGGTCAATATCTCGCCCCAATAGGCGCAGCGCATCGCGCCGCCGCTGGCGAGGTAGACGTCGCCAGGCTCGAGCTGATCGAGCGCCTCGGTCAGCTTGCCGAACGGCTGCGCCTGCATGCCATAGACGTCGATCATCAGCACCGGCATCGCCCGGCCGACCAGCTTCATGCCCGTCAGCATCGGCTGGACCGGCTGCGGCAGGAACTGGTGAACGAGCCCGAGCGTATCGAGCACGTCCCCGACCACCGGGGTGTACAGCTCGGATCGGAACAGGTCGAAAAGCGCGTCGTCGGTCATCGGGTTTCCATGCGGAAGGAGCGGCGCAGGATCAGCGCCATGAGCAATACGGCGAGGGTATGCACACCCCGCGCCGATGAAGAGGACCATGTAATTGCCGCCTGTCGCGTCGAGGATGCGCCCCACGGCCATCGCGACGAACATCCCGCAGATGCCGGCCGCGAAGCCGCCGATGCCGATGACGGAGCTGACGGCGCGTGCGGGGAGCGTATCCGATACGATCGTGTAGAGATTGGCGGACAGCCCTTGATGCCCGGCGGCCGCGAGCGCGATCAGCAGCACTGCGCTCCACATGTTCGACACGCCGGACACGAACGCCACCGGCACGGTGCACGCCGCCATGAACGCCATCGCCACGATCCGCGCACGCACCGCGGCCATTCCGCTTTGCACCAGCCGCGAGGAGATCCAGCCGCCGGCGATGCTGCCGACATCGGCAACCAGATAGATCGTCACCAGCGGCGCGATCGACGCCATCATGTTCATGCCGAAGCGGGTGTGGAGGAAGCCGGGCACCCAGTTGAGGTAGAACCACCAGACCGGGCTGGTCAGCAGCATGCCCAAAGCATAGGCGCAGGTGCCGCGATAGCGGAACAGCGACAGCCATGGCGCGCGTTCAGGGCTCGGCGCACCGTCGCTGCGGATATAGGCAAGCTCCTCGGCCGAGGCACGGCGCTGCCGTTCGGGCGCCTCGTAGAAGTAAAGCCAGAGCACCAGCCAGATCAGTCCGAGCGCGCCGGCGATCAGGAACGCTGCGCGCCAGCCGACCGCCGCCACGACGAACGGCAGCGAGATCGGCGTGACGATCGCACCGATATTGCTGCCGGCGTTGAACAATCCGGTCGCGAAGGCGCGTTCTTTGGCGGGAAACCATTCGCGCACCGCCTTAATCGACGCCGGAAAATTGCCGCCCTCGGCGAGGCCGAGCGCGCCGCGCGCGAACTTGAAGCCGATCACGCTCGACATCAGTCCGTGCAATGCCGCGCTGACGCTCCACCCGGCGACTGCCAGGCCGAGCCCGCGCCGCACGCCGATCAGGTCCATCATCCGCCCGCCGAACAGATAGCCGAAGGCGTACATCAGCGAGAAGACCGCGACGATGTCGCCATATTCGGTCTCGGACCAGCCGAGTTCGGCGTCGAGCGTGGGCTTCAGCAGCCCGAAGATCTGGCGGTCCACGTAGCAGATCGTGGTCGATGCGAAGAGCAAGGCCACCACTACCCAGCGATAGCGACCGACGGGTTTAGCGACCGGCGCCGTAACCGTCGCGGCGGGCGCGCTGACGATGGGGGTCATGGGGTCGCTTCCTCTCCGGGACCGCAATTTCCGCACGACGCGTTTGCCATCCTGTATTACAGGTTTGGAGCATTTGAAGTGGCAAGGCAAGCCAGTTTTTGCTTTCCGCGCGTCGAGCCGCTGCTAAATGCGGTAAGACAGGCTGGGCACACGGCGCGCTCTGGGGAGAGATGATTTGCCGGCAATCGCGAATGAACCCGTGATCATTGCTTCGAAAAGCGGGCTGGTCGATCTCGTGATCGAATATCTCCGCGATCACGTGGCGACCCAGCGCCTGCGCCCCGGATCGAAATTGCCGAGCGAGACTGCGATCAGCACGACGCTGGGCGTCAGCCGCCCGGTGGTCCGCGAAGCAATGCGCGCGCTGGCCGCGACCGGTCTGGTCGAGATGGCGGTCGGCAAGCGGGCGACGATCGTCTCGGTCGACGGTGAGATGATCTCGCGCGTGATCGAGAATGCCGTCCTGATCGGCCAGGCCGGAGCGCCCGACATTCTCGAAATGCGTCGCGGGATCGAGATCACGATGGTCGCTCTCGCCGCATCGCGCCGGACCGATGCGGACGCCGCGGCGCTTCAGGCGATCATCGACGAGATGGCCGGGCTGCTCGGCGATGCCGATCGTTACGCCGAGCTCGACATGCGGCTGCACATGACTTTGGCCAAGGCGACCGGCAACCCGCTTTATCCCCTGCTGATCGAGGCGTTCCGCCAGCTGATCCAGGCGTCGATGCTCGAGGGGCTCGAACGTTGGGCGGCCACGCCCAAGCTCCAGCGCGTCCAGGACCTGCACGTCGAAATCACCAAGGCAGTGATCGACAAGGATCCGAGCCGGGCTGCGCAAGCGATGGAGCAGCATTTCGACGACGCGATCAACGCGATCCTCGGCCCGATCGTTGACGATGGGCCGGCCGATTAGATCTGACCTCGTATTTCCTGCCGTCACCCCCGCGCATTAGCCAGCAGCAATGGCGACGCGCCCACTCCGTCCTCCCCTAATTTTGATGTTGTGACCCGGATGTAGCCGCCCTATCCTGTAAGACAAGTTTATCGGAGACGAAGGCGCGATGCACATCGAGACGTTTGAGACGTGGATCTGCAATCGTCCCAAGGGCCTGTTCGACGAGGACCGGCAGGGCGCCGCGCCGATGCCGTGGAGCTATGGTGTCGGCAAAATCACCACTTCGGACGGAGTCGAAGGCGTGGCCACTTTCTGGGCGGCGCGGTCGGGCGCGGTCACCGATGCCTACCTGTCCGACGTGATCGCGCCGGTGATCCTCGGCCGCAGCATCCATGATCGTGAGAGGATTTGGCACGATTTCTGGAATATCGACCGCCACGGCGCCTTCTTCCCGATATTCCTCCCCGGCCCGATCGACGTGGCTCTATGGGACGCCGCGGCGCGCACCGCCGGGCTGCCGCTGCACCAATATATCGGCAGCTACCGGACAAGCCTGCCGGTCTATGCCAGCAGCCTGTGGCTGCCCGGCGTCGAAGATTATGTGCGGGAGGCGCTGGCCTACAAGGCGCGCGGGTTCAAGGCGTACAAGGTCCATCCGTGCGGCCCGAGCAGCATGGACATGGAAATCCACGCCGCGGTCCGCGCGGCAGTCGGCCCCGACATGGTACTGATGAGCGATCCCGTCGCCGAATACACGCTCCACGAAGCGATCAAGGTCGCCCGGCACATGGAGAGCCTCGATTATTATTGGCTCGAAGAGCCGTTCCGCGATTACGAGCTCGACAAATATGCCAAGCTCAGCGCCGCGGTCGACATCCCGATCGTCGGCACCGAAACCACGCGCGGCGGCCCATGGGGCGTGGCGCAGGCGATACGCGACAATGCCGTCGACATGGTCCGCGCCGACGTATCGTGGAAGGGCGGCATCACCGGCACGCTCAAGGTCTGCCATCTGGCCGAAGCGCATGGCATGAACTGCGAGTTGCACACCACGACGATGGGCCCGATGGACGTGGCCAATGTCCATGTCGCCTGCGCGGTGCGCAATTCGGAATATTTCGAGCTGTTCGTGCCCGAGGATACCTTTCAGGTGCCGATGAAGCAGAGCCTTCGCGACTTCATGGATGCCGACGGCAACATCCACGCGCCGACTGGGCCGGGGCTCGGAATCGACGTGGATTGGGATCTGGTCGACGACAATTGCGTGTCGAAACGCCGGTTCACCGCCTAAGGCGATATCGACCGCTCCTCCATTTTCATGAAGGGCTCGGGCAATTTCTCGTAAGGCTCATCCGATCAGGCTTGCGGCCAGCCCCGCTAGGGCGATCGGTGCAGCTGCCACGAACGCGATGTTGGGTGAGCGCGAAAGCAGCAGGACCAGCGCAACTGCCGCGATGGCGAGCGCCGCTATCCAGGCGACGATCCCGATGGCCACACCGAGGCGAGCCGCGCCGCTCAGGAGCGCCAAGGCGAGCAGCAGGCCGCCGCCGATGCGCAGCGCCCGCGGTGTGATCGCGCGCAACAAGGGCATCGCAGGGCGGATCCGACGCGTGGCGACGGCCAGGCAGAGAAAGCCGACATAAGCGGCTGCGACAATATCAAGCGGCATGGGCAAGCCGCTCCTGATCGAGCCCGACAGGGGCCGATTCTCGCTGGGACACGCGGTACGCGATACGGTTCGCCTGCCGGGCGGCAAATCCCAGCAGAATTGCGCTGCCGAGCATGACGAGATCGAAAGCGACGAACAGGCCATCGCCCTGCGCGATCGATTGCGGCAGGCCGCGATCGGTCGTGGCCATGTTGACCAGCGGCACGGCGAGAAAGGCCGCAGCGGCTATGCCGAGCGCTTCCGGCCAGGCGCGGCGGACCGGGCGCAGGCACGTGAGCACGGCAAGGCCGAACCAAGTGTAGAACATCGCCGACACCTCGAGCGCCCCGCGATCGGGCATCGCTACCGGGATCAGGCGGTTGGCGAGGAAGAAGGCGGCCATGCCGGCGGGCAGGCAGGCGATCGTGCCGATGTTGAGCCGCTGGACCACGGCATGGCCGATCGGCGAGGCGGTCTTGCGCAGTCGCTTTTCGGTCCACAGCACCAGGCCGGTGCCGACCATCGCGGTGCCGGTGAGCCCCAGCGCGAAGAGCACCCAGCGCAGTCCGGTATCGGCGAACCAGCCGAGATGCAGGCCGAGCATCACTGCGGCGGTGCGGACGGCGGGACCGGGCGGTGGCGAAACCGAAAGGCGGCGGCCGTCGCTGCCGGACCAGGTGATCGCGCCCTGACGCGTGCTGAGGCTCGCCGTCCCTTCGCGCAGCATCGTGATCCGCGCGGTGGCGTCATTGGGGTTGCGGATGACGATGCGGCCGGGCGGCTCGCTTTGCCATTCCTGGATGGCGGACCGAACCAGCGGCGCGACGGAGACGAGCGGGGCAGGACGGCCGATAGCGGGCGGGTCGGGTTCGATGCCATATGCCTCGGCGGCAAAGGCGGCGGGCTTGGCGTAATTGGCGGCGATCGGCCAGGGCATGTACATCAGGGCGAGGGTGATCAGCCCGGTATAAGTGATCATCGCGTGATAGGGCAGCGCGAGCACTGCCGAGACATTATGCGCGTCCAGCCAGCTGCGCTGTCCCTTGCCCCAGCGCAGCATGAAGAAATCCATGAAGATCCGCTTGTGAGTGATCACCCCGGAAATGATCGCGGCGAGCATGAACATGGCGCACAGGCCCGCGAGCCAGCGGCCCCAGGGATGCGGCAACTGAAGCTGGAAATGAAAGCGATAGAAATGTTCTCCGCCGCGCGTTTCGCGGGCGCGGAGCGGTTCGCCGGTGGCGGGATCGAGGCGGATTTCCGGGCGGCGCGGCGCGGGCGGCGTCGTGGGCTTGTCGCGTACGACGACGCGGGTGGAGGTCGTGCGCGCGTCCGGCAGGTAGATATACCATTGCTCGGCGGCGGGCGCGGTGCGCTGGAGGTAGCGGACGGCGGCGGAAGCGGCGTCCGCCGGGGCAACGGGCTGCGGGCGCAGCTCGGGTTGCATCCAGCGGGTGATCTCGGGACGGAAATAGCTGGCGGTACCGGTCAGGAACATGGCGAACAGGATCCAGCCGGCGAGCAGGCCCATCCAGCCATGGATCCATGCCATCGACTTGCGGAGCGACGGAGCACTCACGGACGCACGCCGATCAGCAGCGCCAGGCCGATCGTCACCGCCGCAATGCCCCAGATAAGGATGCAGACGCGCAGCAGCCGTTGCTCGTGAAAGGCCCAGAGCGCCACGCACGCATAAAAGAGGAAGCTGAGGATAATCGCCCAGCTGGTGGCCTCGACACGCGCGATCGGCAGGATGCGGGCGACCAGGGCAGCGGTGCCCGCGCTGGCGGCGTACCCACCCAGCAATGCAGTGACGCAGCGCAGCGCCATCGCCGCAGGGGCCCCGCCTCGCTTCGATGTCGCACTCGCCTCGCTCATTCCGACTCCTCTGATGTTGATTCGCATTTGCAATATGGGCACGTCGTCCCTACCAGCCGCTGCGAATCGTTATCAATAGCAAATAGGGGAAGCATGCGCCGCTCGTTCAATCAAGTCCTGTGGTCCGTTTCGCGCGCCACTCTGGCGGCGGCCGGACTGGCGCTCGCACCGACGGCATTCGCGGCGGAGGAGGACAAGAATGCGACGGCGGAGGAGACGCAGGCATCACCCCATGACACGATCGTCGTCACCGGCCTGCGCGAAAAGGGCACGGGCACCGGCACCAAGACCGACACTTCGCTGATCGAGACGCCGCAATCGATCACCGTCATCGACGGCGAGGAGCTGGAGCGGCGCAACGTGCTGTCGATCAATCAGGCGCTCGGCTATGTCGCCGGCGTGGCGGCGAACCAGCGCGGCGGCACCGTGACCCGCTACGACCAGCTGCTGCTGCGCGGCTTCGCACCGGGCGTGTACCTCGATGGGATGCGGCTGCTCGCGGGCCCCTATTCAACCCCGCAGATCGACTTCAATCGCATCGACCAGGTCGATGTGGTGAAGGGGCCGGCCTCGGTTCTCTACGGCAATTCGACTCCCGGCGGCCTGGTCAATCTGACCAGCAAGATTCCCGAGGCCAACGCGTTCGGACGCGCCGAATTGCAGGTCGGCAATTACAACGCGGTTCGCGCGGTGGCCGACGTCAATCAGCCGCTCACCGGCGACGGCAAGCTGCTGGCCCGCATCGTCGGCGGCTGGCAGAAGAGCGACGGCTTCACTTGGGACACGTTCAGCGAACGCTATCACATCAGTCCGATGCTGACCTTCGCGCCGGGGCCGGACACCAGCCTGACGCTGATCGCCAACTACCAGCATTCGCCCTCGGGTGGCGGTTATTCGGGCGTTCCGGCTTATGGCACCGTGCTGCCCAACCCGGCGGGCAAGGTGCCGCTGCATATCAATACCGGTGATCCGGGCTATGAGCGCTATAACCACAAGGCGCAGTCGATCACGGCGCTGTTTCGCCACGATTTCGACGAACATCTCAGCTTCCGCTCGAACTTCCGCTTCCAGAACAACAATCTGAGCTACCGCCAGCTCTATGTCGCGGGCTTCCTGACCACCGGCACAGGGGTGAACCGCAATACCGATTACAGCAATATCTCCCGCGGCGGCGGCGGCGCGGACGAGGATTTCGACACGCTGACGATCGACAATCACTTCAACGCGAAGTTCGCGACCGGGCCGCTGGAGCACAATGTGCTGGTGGGCGTCGACTATCAGTTCATCTCGGGTGAGAATTTCCAGCAGTTCAACACCGGCGTGACCGCCAATCCGGTCACCAGCATTCCGAACCTCAACCTGTTCAACCCGGTCTATGGCGGAACGCTGCCCAGCCTCGACCTGAAGGCGCTCTCCGCCGCCTATGTGAACACCTACAGCAAGCGCGATCAGGTGGGCGTGTACCTCCAGGATCAGCTATCACTCGGCAATCTGCAGCTGATCGCGAGCGGCCGCTGGGACTGGTATCACCAGACCTCGATCAACAAGAAGCTGGCGGCGAACAACGTGACGTTGCTGTCGCAGACCGCGTTCACTGCGCGGGTCGGCGCGCTCTATGAAACCGCGATCGGCCTGTCTCCTTACGTCTCCTATTCGGAATCGTTCGAGCCGCAGACGGGCACCACCTATCTCGGCGTGCCGTTCGACCCGGTGACCGGCAAGATGATCGAGGGCGGACTGAAGTTCCAGCCCAGGGGCGCGAAGGCGCTGTTTACCCTGTCGGTCTATGAGCTGAAGCGTCAGAAGGTGCCCGCGCCCGACCCACTGGCTGGCACCGGCACCATTCCGGCCAATTCGCAGGTGCAGATCGGCGAGGTGCGCGTGCGCGGCGTCGAACTGGAGGGCCGCGGCGAAGTGACGCCGGGCTTCGACGTGATCCTCGCGGGCGCCTATACCGACGCGATCATCACGCAGGGTTCGCCGGCGGTGCGGCCGACGGCGACCAATAGCGGCACGCCGACCACCACCGGCACGCGTCAGCTCGGCACGCCGGAATGGCAGGCGACGGGATTCCTCTCTTATGACCTCGGCCGCGGCGGCGCGGGCGGTGCCATCGGCGGCCTCTCGCTGGGCGCGGGCGTACGTTACGTCAGCGGATCGGGGGATCGACCAGCTACAAGGTGGTCAACAACGTCACCACGTTCGAGGCGTTCACGACCGACGACTTCACCCTGGTCGATGCGCTGATCGGGTACGACCTGTCGTTTCTCGGCAACTCGCTGAGGGGTGGAGCGCGGCGTTCAACGCAGCGAACCTGCTCGACAAGCGCTACATCAGCGCCTGCCCCTTCTCCAATTCCTGCTATTTCGGAGCGTCACGCACCGTGACGGGATCACTGCGCTTCAAGTGGTGAGCCCTGCCAAGGCCGGGACTTCATTTGCGAGCCCCGGCACCCGTTCTCGCGACATCTGATCTCGAATGACCGGTCTACGGCAGAGAAAGTTCGGGAGGCTTGCGTTTTCTGCGCGAGCAGGTTAGACACTGAACTATATGGTTCAGTATTCAAGCCCTCCCCTCGATCTCTCATTTGCGGCGCTGTCCGATGCGACCCGGCGCGGGATCATCGATCAGCTTGGACGAGGGAACGCGTCGATCACCAGTCTCGCGGACAAGTTCCAGATGACGCTGACCGGCATGAAGAAGCACGTCCAGGTTCTCGAGCGGGCGGGACTCGTCGTCACGCAGAAGGTCGGACGGGTGAGAACCTGCAAGCTTGGGAAAAGCGGCCTCAAGGCGGAGGCCGAGTGGATCGAGGCGCATCGCAAGCTCTTCGAGGCCCGCTTCGAGGTACTGGACGAAATCATCAGCGAAATGAAACAGGAGGGAAACGATGAATCAGCAAGCTAGCAATGCAGGTGATGCGCAGAACCGCACGTCCGTCGAGCGCATAGGGGATCGCGAACTCGTCGTAACGCGGACATTCGATGCGCCGCCGAGCGTGGTTTACAAAGCGTGGAGCCAGCCCGAGCTGTTCCAGCGCTGGTGGATGCCGAAATCCTTATCCGGCGTTTCGCTCGTAGCGTGCGACATGGACGTCCGGACCGGCGGCAAATACCGGCTGGAATTCGCCGCCGGCGGGTCGGACACCATGGCCTTCCACGGCAAGTATCTCGAGGTAATCCCGAACGAGCGCATCGTCTGGACCAACGACGAGGGCGAAGAAGGCGCGATCACGACCGTGACCTTCGAGGACCAGGGCGGGAAGACGCTGGTGAATTTCCACGAAGCCTATCCGTCCAGGGAGGCGCTCGAGGAGGCATTGCAGGGCTCGGCGGCCGGATTGCCGGAGCAGCTGGATCAGCTCGACGAATTGCTTTCCAGCATAAGCGCGTAGCGTGGAACGAGAAACGCGCCTCAGGGGAACGTCCGCTTTTGGGAAGTGACTCCACCGGCCTTTCCGGCCGGAGCTGGGCGCTTGACGGCCACGCTTGCGGAATGCCGTGAAGCTCCGCGGACCACGACCTTCTAGCGCGAGCGCCGCCAGCTCCATGCGATCGCGGCGAGTGGCGCGGCAAGGCCCAACCATGCAGCCATGTCCCACGGGCCTTCGCCAAGCAGCCCCGCGACGAGCCCGGCAAGGCTTGTGATCGCAAGCAGCAGCGGGACCAGCAGCGGTCTGTATGGGGCGATCATGTCGCCGCGCGGGGCCGCTTGCGCTTGCCCAGCCAGAGATAGAGCCCACTGCCCAGCACCACGATCGTCACCAGATCGAATAGCGCCCACAGGATCTTCATCGGCATGCCGCCATAATCGCCAAAGTGCAGCGGCTGGGAAAGCAGCAGCGCCTTCATGTACCAGGGCATCGGGGCGATCGCATCGACCTTGCCGGTTCGCGCATCGACCAGCACGGGCGTGAGCAGCTTCTTGGTAAGCGGCGTCGCGCCCTGCAGGAACACCGCGAGATGGCCGTTGCTGCTGAACGCCGCGCCCGGAAACGCCACGAACTGCGGCCGCATATTTGGCGCCGCCGTCATCGCGGCGGCAACCGCCCGGCCCGCAACGCCGGGACGATAGATCTCGACCGGACCGTCGGCGCGCGGCGTCATCGCCGCCAGTTCGTCGGCCCGCCACCAGGCGGTGATCGGATCGGCGAGCGTGTTGATCGTGCCGGTCAGCCCAACGACCCCGGCCCAGGCAAGCGTGACCACGCCCAGCAGATTATGCCAGTCGAGCCATTTGATGCGCACGGACTTGCTCCGCCGCACCGTGCCGAAATCGAGCTTGCGCATGAAGGGCGAATAAATGACCACGCCCGAGATCACGGCCGTGAAGAAGAGCAGCCCCATCAGCCCGAGGAACAACATGCCCGGCATGCCGAGGAAGAGGTCCTTGTGGATATGGAGCAGCACATCGATCATGCCGCCGCCACGCTCGGCCTCGGCGACCTTGCCCGTGCGGCGATCGATCGGAAAGAAGGACATCCGGCTTTCGGGCGCATGCGGCTCAGGGCCCGTGGTGATGTTCACCACCGGCCGGTCCTCGTCGAAGCTCATATAGAGCGGCACGTCGCCGGGCTTCTCGCGCAACGCCACCGCGACGATCTCGTCGAGGGCAAGCAGTGACTCGCCCGGCCGCGCCGCGATGCGCGCCTGTCCGCTCCGGGCCAGGCCGTCAATCTCGTCGTGGAAGATCAGCGGCAGCCCGGTCAAGCACAGGATCAGCAGGAATAATGTGCAGACGAGGCTGCTCCATTTGTGCACCAGGCACCATTTCCCGAGCGCGCGCGACGAGATCATGATGCCAGGCCGGGCGTCACTGATGGAGCCTCGCGGGCGAACCATCTTTCGGGTGCGGGCCGCATGTCGGGCCAGCTGCTGGAGAGCGTATCGGGGTCGTAGAGCCGCCCGGCTTTCATCACTGCCTCGATCCGCTGGCTATTGCGGATATCGATGCGCGGATCGGCATCGAGGATCAGCAGGTCGGCAAACTTGCCCGGCGCGATGCTGCCGACGTCGTCGGCATGGCCGATGATCCTCGCGCCATCGATCGTTGCGGCGCGCAACACCTCCATCGGCGTCGCCCCGCCGCTCGCCAGCGCTTCCATCTCCCAATGGAAGCCGAGCCCCTGCATCTCGCCATGGCTGCCGATGCCAACAAGCACGCCAGCCTTTTGCAGCCGCGACGCGTCGGCAGCGAACAGAGCATAGGACTGACCTTCGGCCGGCATCCAGTGGCGGTTGCGCAGTTTCTCGGCAAGCACAGCGGGCGGGGTGAAGGCGCGCAGCTTGGGATTGTCCTGCGGACGCTTGGTGATGATGAAGTCGAACAGCGCCGGTCCGCCGCCATAGAGCACCGACAGGGTCGGGTTGTACGAGATGCCGCTCGCCGCCATCAGCCGGACGACATCGTCGCGCAGCGGCGTGACCGGCATGCTGTGCTCATTGCCCGAAAAACCGTCGATCGCATGGGTGAGCTCGAGCACCAGGTCGCTCGCCCCTTCGGTCGTCGGCATCATGCCGAGCTCCTGCGAGGCCTGGATGACATGCTGCCGCGCGGCGCGGTCGCCCACCATATACGCCTTGATGTTGCGCGTGCGGTAATGGTCGCGATAGCGCTTGAGCACGTCGAGCGCGTCCGCCTTCGAACGGATCTCGCTGTTGACGAAGACGCCGGGCCCCGTGGTCCAGAGGTGCGGGCCGACCATCATGCCGGCATCGATCATGTCCTCATAGGCAAAGACGTCGGTGGTGAAGGGCTGGACCTCGAGGGACGAGGTGACGCCGAAGGCGAGGTTCGCAGCGAATTCCCAATAGCCGCGCTCGTGCACACCGCGGCGGATCCCGAAGAAATGGGCATGGGTATCGACGAAGCCCGGCGTGATGAACTTGCCGGACACGTCGCGGATCGTGGCGCCGGCCGGGATCGGCACGGTACCGCGCGAGCCGACCGCGACAATGCGATCCTTGTCGACCACCACATCGGCATCCGCAATGGCTTCGGCACCCTCCATCGGCAACACGGTCGCGCCGCGCAGCACCAGCTTGCCCTGCGGCACGTCACGCGGCTGTTCGACCGGCAGCTCGATGCGGTGCGCCGCCGCTTCGGCGGCACCGGTGCCGCCGCTCTCGGCCGCCGCAGTCGATACCTCCCGCCAGGTCGAACCGACCGACCAGGTGATCGTCTTGCCATCGGGCGACCAGGCGACGAAATCGGCACCCTCACGGGTCAGCCGTGCACGGGCGCCGCCGGTGGTGACATTGACCACGGGCGTCTTGTCGCTCCTGGCCGGCATGTCGACCAAATAGAGTTGCGACGCAGCCTTGACGAGGATGCTGTTTCCCGCCGGGCTGATGCGCGCATCCTCGACCGGCAGCGGAACGCCGACATATTGCCCCATCGCGCGCGCGACGATCGCAACCTCATCCCGGATCGCCCCGCCCTCGGGCGTTACCGAGCGGAGACCCGAGGGGCCGTAGAACCAGATGCGGCCGTCACGAGTCTGTTGCAGCGAGCGGGCACCATAAGCGTGCGCGATCGTGCCCCCTCGCCGCCTGCCAGCGGTACGCGAATGATGTCCGTCGGCCGATCGGCAGCGATCTCGGTGAAAACGCGATTGCGATCATATTGGCTGGCGCGAAGCACGAGCAGGCTCTTCCCGTCCGCGGCGAACAGTGGCTCGGTGTAGAAGGCCGGCACTTCGGTCAATCGGCGCGGCTTGCCGCCGCTCGCCGGCATCACCCACAGCGCGCCACCATCCCTTGCAGTCCAGCTCACCCAAGCGAGCGTCTTCCCGTCAGGCGACCAGTTCGGCTGGAATGCGTCGGCGGCGACCAGCTTGCGTGGGGGCGCCTTGCTGTCAATCGGCTGGACATAGAGCCCGCCGAGCGCGGTGAAGGCGACCCGCTTGCCGTCGGGCGAGAGGCGCGGCGCCTGGATCACGCGGACCCGGACCGGACCGATCTCCTCACGCTGCTCGACGCGGGTATTGGCAGCGATGCCGAGCCTTACCGGCGCTTCGAACGGAATCCTCGTTACCGCGCCGCCGCCGATGTCCAGCCGCGCGATCCCGCCGCCCACGCTCAGCACCAGTGCCTTGTCGTCGGGAGTGAAGACGAAGCGCGGCAGCAAATCGTCATAATAGCCGCCCTCCTGCCCGTCGCGATCGACCGGGAAGGCAAGTGAGCGATCCTCGCCGGTCTCGAGATTGCGCAGGCGAAGACCGGTCTTGGTCCCTTCGCGCGTGGCATAGGCCAGCAGCCGGCCGTCGTGCGACAGCGCCGGCATCATCGCCCCGCCCAGCGGCTTCAGATACGGTTCGTCGGCGCCCGTGGTCAGGTCGCGCCGCGAGATAGTCCATTGCGGTGGGTCCTTCTCGGTCCACGTATGGCCGAGCTTAGTGGCGTAATAAGCATAGCGGCCGTCACGCGAGATCGCCGCTCCCATCGCGTTGACGCGATTGTCCCAATCGTCGTTGCCGTTGGGCTGCGCCTTGACGATCGTCTCCTCGCCCCGCCGGCAGCCGGAAATTTGACCAGCTCGAACGCCAGCACTGCATGCACCGCGCGCGAGACGAACAGGCTCTTGCCGTCCGGCGACCAGGCAGGCGCGGCATAAAGCGTGAGCGAAGTGTCCTGCGAGATCTGACGCAGGCCGGTCCCGTCGGCATTCGCCACCCAGAGATTGGTGACTCCCGAGCGATCGCTGATGAAGGCGAACTGCTTGCCGTCGGGCGAGAATACCGGGTCTCGCTCGAACGCCATGCCGGTGAGCACCGGCCGCGCAACCCCGCCGGCAGCATCGAGCGCATAGATGTCGCCGAGCAGATCGAACAGGATCGTCCTGCCGTCAGGCGATAAGTCGAGCTGCATCCAGGTCGCCTCACGCGCGGTGAAGACGAGGGTGCGGCTGGGCTGGAGCGGAAGCTCCTGCGCCCCGGCAGAGCTGACGGCAAGGCAGGCCGCCGCCAGGGCGAGGAAGAGGCAAGGTCGCTTCATTGGCGAGCGTCCATCATGCGGCGCGAAGGAAACCTCCGCAAGGCGGCACCTTGCGGAGGCAGGAGCGGTCAGAGCGACCAGTCGAGCCGGACGCCCACCGTGCGCGGCCGCACGATGGAGCCGGCGGGTGCTGTCTGCGCCGTGAACGGCGCATTGAGAATCCCATATTTGTCGAACACATTGTTGGCGAAAGCGAGGATGCGCAGCCTGTCGAATGCCAGGATCGACGCGCGAATGTCGACGATGTTGAAATTGCCGCGCGTGTTCGGATTGCCGAATGCGACCAGCGCAGAGGAGAGATAGCGGTGCGCGATCTCGAAGCTCGGCTGGAGCGGCACCTCGGCAAGCTCGAACTTGACGTTGTTCGCCACCGACCAGCGCGACGCGCCGGGCAGCGGCGTACCCGAGGCGTAGCCCCCGCCCACCGCGAAGGTATCGGGCAGGAACTCGGTGAGCTTGGCGTCCTGATAGGTCACGTTGGTGCCGAACGAGAGGTTTCGCGTCGGCTGGAGCGTCGCCGAGAATTCCACGCCCGAGACATTGGCGCCGCCGGCATTGGTGACATAGGAATAATAGCTCGGCCCGGGCCCGAACAGGCGCGCCTGGATATCCTTCCAGTCGATGCTGAACACCGATGCGTCGATGTAGAGCATGTCGCGCAAGGCCGAGAACTTGATGCCCGCCTCGTAATTGTTGACCGTATCGCTGTCATAGGAGACCGGGATCGTCGGCAGCAATCCGGCATTGGGATTGATGCCGCCGACGCGATAGCCCTGCGAAAAGGTCATATAGGCCATGAAATCGCCGGTCGGGCGCGCGGTGATGGTCACCTTGGGGGTGAAGCCGTCCTCGCTATGCTTGACATGGCCGCTGCTGTCGGTCGGCGTGAAGCCACCGGGATAGCCGCCCAGCGCGCCGGCCTGATTCACCACGCTCGCCTCATAGCGGTTCGAATAATAGCGGCCCGAGAAGCTGATCTCGAACGCGTCGATCGGTCGGATCGAGAGCTCGCCGAACACACCGAAATCCTCATTCACCGTATCCGAGAGATAGCCGTAGAGCCGATCGCCCGGCGTGAGCTGCGTACCTGAAAAGCCGCCGAAATCGGCCGGATGCGCGTTGATGTACGCCGCTGCGCCCTTCTGGAAGATCTGGTCGTAGCTGGACTTGGTCGCACGCATGTAGCTGGTGCCGATCAGCCAGCGGAACATGCCCCTGTCTTCCGACGCGAGCCGCGCCTCGACCGTCTTGATGTGCGCTTCGGCGTCCCCCAGCGAATAGGCTGCACCGGCGCCGGTCACGTTTCCGGTCACATAGGGATAGGGATAGGAGAAGACGGTCGTATTGTTCTTGTCGATGATCGAGCCCAGCACTGTCAGGCTGCCGAAGCCAAGCTCCTGATCGAGCCGCAGCGAATTGAGCCAGAAGTCGGTTTCCTGCGGCTCGGCGCGCGGCGTGTTGCGGATATAGGGATGGTCGAGATCGAGATAGGTCTGATCGTCGAGCTTGGTGTCCTGGTAGGTCGAGAGATAGGTGATCTTCGTCGAGGTGCCGGGCGTGAACACGATCGAGCCGCGCAGACCGCGCGTGCGGAAATCGTTCGATCCGTCGACCCCAGTGCCGGGATTGTCGAGATAGCCGGCGTCGAAACGCTGCAGCGCCATCACGCGCACCGCGAGCATGTCCTTGATCACCGGCACGTTGACCATCACCTTGGCGGCGTAGTTCGCCTCGCCGGCATTCTTGGTATAGCCGACCAGACCTTCGGCGGCAGCGTCGAACTTGCTCGTATCCGCGGTCTTGACGACATAGTTGACCAGACCGCCGAGCGTCGACGATCCGAACAGCGTTCCCTGCGGACCGCGCAGCACTTCGACGCGCTCGATGTCGAACGTGTCGACGTCGGGAATGCCGATCGGGAAACCCGGTTCGACCAGCGGAATCTCATTGAGATAATAGCCGACCGTGGTCTGGCCTTGCTCGTGATAGGTGGTCGCCGCGATGCCGCGGATCACGACTTCCGAGATGCCGGGCTGATAGTCGTTGAACACCACACCAGGCATGCGCGTGATATAGTCGGCCAGACTGTTGGCATTGGCCGCGGCAAGCTGATCGCCGGTGACGGCGCTGATCGCGAGCGGAGTCTGGCGAATATTCTCTTCCCGCTTGGTCGCGGTGACGACGATTTCCTCGTTTGCCCCGGCCTGCACTTCCTGGTTCTGCGCCCGTGCCGTCCCGGCGGTGCCCGCTAAAGCAAGCGCGAGCGACGAGACTTGCACCGCGCGAAACAAATGATCCCGCATTGATCTACCCCTTCCGTCCCTGAGAGATGCCGCGCTTTCGCGTCCATCCCGTTCATTGTGTTCCTCGGCCCCTCCCCGGGCTCCGGTTTCAGTCCTCGGCGCCGAAGCGCTGCTTTCCGTCCACCACGGTGCGCAGCACCTTGGTGCTCGTGGTCTTCTCGGGATCCTCGGCCAGCAGGTCGCGATCGAGCACGGCGAAATCGGCGATCTTGCCCGGCTCGAGCGTGCCCAGCCGATCCTCCTGGAATCCGGCATAGGCATTGGCCGCGGTATAGGCGTGGAGCGCCTGCTCCATCGTCACGCGCTCCTCGGGCAGCCATCCGCGGGGATTGGCACCGTCGATCGTCTCGCGAAGCACTGCCGCGGCTACGCCGGTGAGCGGATCGATCGGCGCTACCGGAAAGTCCGAACCGAAGCTGACATGCGCCCCGCTGTCGATCAGCGATCGGAAGGCATAGGTGCCGCGCAGCCGTTTCTCGCCGATGCGCTTGACCGCCCAGCGGCCGTCGTCGATCGCATGATAGGGCTGGACCGAGGCGAGCACATTCTGCGCGGCGAAGCGCCGGATGTCAGCAGGCGAGAGATGCTGGGCATGCTCGATGCGGAAGCGGCGGTCGCGGACTCCATGCGCCTTGGCCACGCGGGCATAGATGTCGAGCAGCTCGGAATTGGCGAGATCGCCGATCGCATGCGTGGTGCAATGCAGCCCCGCGGCGTCGGCACCGCTGATCCATTCCTCCATCTTCTCGGGTGTATCCAGCGCGATGCCATGCGTGGCGGGATCGTCGGAATAGGGCTCGCGGAACAAGGCGGTGCGGGAGCCGAGCGAGCCGTCCATCAACCCCTTCATCGCGCCCCAGCGCACCCAGTCGTCGCCGCGGCCGTCGGCCCTCACTTCGGCCGCCATCTTCTCCCAGTCCTTGAGCGGTACGAAGGAGTAGAAGCGCATCGGCAATGGGCTGCTGTAATGGCGGCGGCGCAGCGCCTTGTGCGTGATCCAATCGAGCTCGGTGACATGGGCCTGCGTCACTCCCTTCGACAGCGCATAAGCGGCACCCTCATCGAGTGTACGGTCGATCTGCGCGTCGGTGAGCGCCGGGATCGCGCGCTCGATCAGATCCTTGGCGCCATCCTTGACGATGCCGGTCGGCTCGCCCTTCGCATCGCGCACGATGACACCGCCGGGAGGATCGGGCGTGTCACGCGTGATCCCCGCGAGCTTGAGCGCGAGCGCGTTGCACAGATACATGTGCAGATCGAGCCGCGCGACCGCGACCGGCGTATTCGGCGTCACCGCGTCGATCCATTCGCGCTTCGGAAGCTCGCCGCCCCAGAGCTGCTCGTCCCACGCGCCCCCGAGCAGCCATTCGCCCGCAGGCAACGCCTTCGCCGCCTCGGCGATCCGGCGCGTGAACTCCTTCGGTGTGGCGGCGTCGCGCAGGCTCGGCTGCGACAGCGTCGCCGAGCCGCGCAGGAAATGGGTATGGTTGTCGATGAACCCGGGCATCAGAAATGCGCCGCCCAGATCGATCGTCCGCGTCTTGCGCCCGGTGCCTGCGCGTACCGCTGCACTGCCCAATGAAGCTATGCGATTGCCGACCAGTCCTATCGCATCGCTGCGTGGCGCGCCCTTCACGCCGGTCCAGACGCGGGCGTTGACATAGGCCAGGTCCAGCTCGGTCGCGGCGGCCCAGGCAGCGCGGGTCATCAGCATCGCCGCTCCCGCACCGAGCCCGGCACCGAGGACGGTCCGCCGTGAGAATGCCGGTGTCGTCACTGCGAATTCTCCTGCACTGTTCCGGCGGGGCCGGTCAGTCGGTCGGCGTTCATCCGCCACATCCATGCCGACAGTCCCGTGTCGGCCGTTCCGGCAATGAGATCGGCGGCGACGGCCGGGCTTTCCTCCTGCCCGAGCTTGAAGCGAGCGTCGATCTCCCGGACATGCGCGCGGAACGCGATGATGCGCGGAAGCAGGGAGCCGATACGGTCGCCGGCGTCGGCGAGCGTCCAGGGTCGGGGCTTGTCCGCCTCCACCATATTGGTCAGCCGCTCGACCGAGTCGAGCGTCTCTTCCTCGACGAACTCGACATCGACGGTAATCGCGGCGACCGCGAAATTCCAGGTGGGCACCCAGCGCGGCTGCGATACCAGGCCGGGCGACATATAGCCCTGAGGCCCCATGAACAGCACCAGCGCGCGCGGATCGGCACGCAGCGCGTCCACCTGGGCATTGCCGCGCGAGCAATGGCCGAACAGCGCCATGAGCCTGCCGTCCGCATCGGTTTCCGCGAGCAGCGGCAGCGGCACAGCGTCGAATACTCCGCTTCCGCTGGTGACGAGCCAGGCCAATGGATATTGAGCGATCAGGTCGCGCAGGTCTTCGATGGTGCCGGATGGGAATTGCATGATTACATGCTCCCGCAGCACTGAGCCGGTCAAAACCTCCAGAATTGTAAAGTCGAGGGGTCCAGCGCTGCTCAGGGCAGCGCCGCCTGACGCAGCGCGACGATCGCCGCGGCGGCATCGGCCTGATCGAGGCTCGCGAAGCCGAGCCGCAGCCCGCGATCCGCCTCGGGACGCGCCATATAAGAATGCGAGGGGCGAAGCTGAGCCCAAGACCCGGAGCCCGGCGCTCGATTCGGTCGAGCGCGGCATGGTCGCGAAAGCTCAGCCACAGCGCCAGCCCTCCCTGCGGCAGCCGCATGTCGACCAGGTCGCCGAACTGCTCCCGCACGACGCGCGCAAAGGCATCGCGCCGCCCCGCATAGATCTGCGTCGCCTTGCGCGCGTGGCGGCGCACTTCACCGCTGTCGATCAGCTCGGCGGCGGCTTCCTCGGTGAGCGTGTTGCCCATTCCGTCGATCAGCGAGACCTCATAAGCGAGCGAGTCGATCACGCGCTCAGGCGCGGCGATATAACCGATGCGCAGCGCCGGCAGCAGCAGCTTCGACAATGAACCGACATAGAGGACATGCTCGGGCGCGTAGCTCGCCATCGGCAGCAACGGCTGTGATTCGAAGCGGAACTCATGGTCATAATCGTCCTCGATGATGGCGAAGCCGAACTGCCGCGCCAGCTCGAGCAACCGCAGCCGCCGATCGGGACGCAGCGAGATGGTGGTCGGGAACTGGTGGTGCGGGGTGAGGAAGATCGCACAGACACGTTGTCTCCGGCACTGACGTTCCACATCCTCGACATCGAGCCCGTCGGCATCGATCCGTACCGCCACTGCCGGGGTACCGCAGGCGCGGAATGCAGCCATTGCGGGCTCGTAGGTAAGCTCCTCGACAAGCAGGACGCTGCCCGGACGGGCGAGGATGCGCGCGGCAAGGAAGATGCCCGCCTGGCTGCCGCGCGTGATGCAGATATTCTCCGGTCCTACCATCAGCCCGCGTTGCCCTCGCAGCATTGCCGCAATGCTCTCGCGCAGGCGCGGTGCGCCGCGCGGGTCGCGATAGAGCAGCCGCCGCCCGGCCGAGGCGCGCAGCGCGGCGCTGCGATAGGCGCGCGCGAGCAGTTCCGCGGGAAATATCCCTCCGTCGGGTGCGCCCTCATCGAGCTTGAGCCAAGTCCCCGGGGGCACGGCGATCGGCCGTTCCGGCGGCTGGCGGAACGGATAGGCGATCGGCCGTTCGGGCTCGAAGGTGGTCGGCAGAGCCGCGCCGGCGCTGGCCACCATTTCGCTCTCCGGCAGCGACGCCGTGACGATCGTACCCTTGCGGCCCAGCGATTCGAGCCAGCCCTGCGCGACGAGTTCGTCATAGGCGATGACGATCGTCTTGCGATTGACGCCCAGCACCTCCGCCAGCTCGCGCGTGCTCGGCAGGAAGGCACCGGGTTGCAGTCGTCCACGCTGAATCTCGTGGATGAGCGCATGCACGATCTGCATATAGAGCGGCGTCGGGCTGTCGGGCTGCAGCCGCTGCGCCAGCATCAATTTCCACGGACGCAGCATCTGGCCCCTCCGGATTGCCTGAACGCACTGTATCAGGGGTCCAGTCTTGATCCGTCAAGCGGCCACCGTTTTCCGAACGGCCAGATATCCGTTGCGTGACGAGGCTCAGAAGCGCCCCTCGAAGGTCGCAGCGGTGTCGGCGGCCTCCGCCGGAGTGGCCGGCGGAGGCCCCGATCCGTCAGAACTGGACCTTCACGCCCACGCGCGCCGCCCAGAGCGACGGACGGCCCTGCACGTCTTCCGCCGGGTTCGAGAAGCTCGAATAGCGGTATTGCGCACAGGGGTTGGCCACGCCGTTGGTGGTCCCGGCGACGCAGGCGACGTTCACTACCGAAGTGAGATACGGGAATGCGACCTGGCGCAGCGAGCCCCAATCCTTGTTGATCATGTTGAGCACGTTCTCGATGTCGCCGAACAGCTTGACGCGCGCGCCCTTGGCGATGCTGTCGATGCCCGGCAACGGGAGCTCCTGTTCGGCGTGGAGGTCGACCTTGAACCAGTTCTTGCCGCGCTGGCTGTTCTTGGGAAGAATCTGCCCGCGATAACCCTCGAGGCCATTGGCGGCGATGAAATTGTCGAGCGCGGCCTGCGTCGCCGCGCTGTCATAGGTCACGATCGGATCGGTGCCCGCGACCGGCACGTAGAGCAGGTAGCGGTTCGACGAGCCCGCGGTGCCGAACACCGACGAGTGGCTGTTCGGCAGATTGGGGTCGTTCATCGTCAGGCTGTACGGAATGCCCGAGCGCAATTCGCCGAACAGGCTGATCCGCGTCTTGTAGTCGCCGACAAATGCATGGTCGAAGTCGACGTTGAACTTCCAGCTGTTGCGGATCTGGTAGATCGAGGTGCCGTAGGCGGCCACGTTGGGGTCGACCATCGCGTTCTGGCCATAGGTACCCGACGCGGTGGTGCCGTTCATCGAGCTGACGTCGGTCACGTCCTGGAAGGTGTAGCTCGCGCCGAGATTGAGGCCCCAGTCGAAGCTCTTGTCGACGCGTGCGACCGCGACCAGCGAGTGGCCTCGGCTGGTGTTGGTCAGATACAGGTCGGTGTTGCCACCGCTGGTCAGCGACGCATAACGCGGCCGGCCATCGGGCGTGGTACCGATCTGGCGCAGGCGCAGATCGTAATATATCGGCGCGTTGTTGACCCAGCCGTAATAGAAGTCGGCGCCGATGTTCCAACCGCGGCCGAACCAGCCGAGATCGGGACTGTAATCGACCGACGCCGTCGCCTTCCAGGTCGATTCCATCTGATAATCGGGATCCATCGCGTTGACGTTGGCGAGGCTCAGCGAGCCGGTGTTGTTCGCCAGATAGTCGGTGATCACGCTCGAGAAGCTGCGCCCGTCGACATTGTCGAGCGCCGCCGAGCAGATCGTCGGAGTCGGCAGCGTGCACGTTCCATTGGCATTGCGGTTGATCGTGATCGAGTTTCCATACACGCCGGCAACTGAATAGCTGTTGCCCTGGAACACGTCGGGCGAGCCACCCGCGAACAGTCCCACGCCGCCGCGAATGCGCAACTCGGGCGCAGGCGACCAGATGGCCGAAAGCCGCGGCTGGATTACCGACTTGCCGTTGATCACCTCGCGATTGCTGAAGCCGTAACGGTCGAAGAAGGACTGGTTGAGCGGCGGCGGGGTCAGCCCGCCATAGAGATCGACCCGGCCGCCCAGCGTGATGTTGAACGTCTCGGTGGGATCCCAGCTGGTCTGCAGGCCGAATGTGTATTGATCATAAGCGAAGCTGGCGAGCACGTCGTTGAGATCGCCGGTGATCGAGCCGGCGAGAGTCAACGTGCTGGCGCGGCGATTCTGCAGGTCGGCGATGCTGTCGAAATAATAGGTGCCGAGCGCGTCCGAGGCGAATGCGTTGGCGACGTCGAGATGGCTCCAGGCCGCCGTCAGCTTGTTCGAGAAGTCGCCATGTTCCCAGCGCAGCGCGACGTCGGCGCCATATTGCTTGGTGCGGACATAGTTGAAGTGGCGGAAGCGATCGGGACCAAAATAGAGCCGCGCCGCGCCCGGCGCCGCGGAGCTGCCCTGCGAGCAGGCGATCGCACTGGTGTTCGCCGCGCCGTTCTGCTGGGTGGCGGCGGTGGGATCGAGGCACACCTGGAATTGGCTGAAACCGAACTCGCCGAACGGCACGGGGGTCAGGTCATAGTCGCGATAATTGCCGCGGATCTCGGTGTGGAAATTGTCCGACCAGTCCGAGTTGAGCTGGCCGACGAACGACCGCACCTTTTCGGGGCGGCGGTAGTTGTTCGATTCGAGCCCCAGCGCGGGCGACGCCGCGGCGGTGGTCGAGAAGCCGGCGGTCGATGCGTTGGCGCTGTCGTTGCTGATATAGGTCAGCGCGAGGCGCTGGCCGTCGGTGACATTCCAGTCGAGCTTGATCGTATATTTCTCGTCGGTCTCCAGCGTCGAGCTCTGCGCGCCACCGGCAGTGTAATTGTACACCGACTCCGCGATCGAGCCGATCTGGTCGATCTGCGCCTGGGTTAGGTTGGGGACCACATTAGGGAAGCCGGCGGTTCCGATCGAGATCGGCGTGCCTTCCTCGAGCCGCTCGTACGAAAGCGCGAGGAACAATTTGTCCTTGATGATCGGCCCCGAGATGAACCCGCCCCAGTTCTTGCTGGTGAAGTCGAGATTGATCTTGCCGGTGGCGTTGGCGATGCCCGGGCGCGTCCGGTCGCCGGTCAGCTTGTCGCTCGAATAGGTGTAGAAGGCCGAACCGTGGATCTGGTTGGTGCCCGAGCGCAGCACGAGATTGATCGCGCCGCCCTGGAAATCGCCTTCCGAAATGTCGAACGGCGCGATCTTCACCGAGAGCTGTTCGATCGCATCGAGCGGCACGGGGCCGCGCGCAGTAGGCAGGCCGCCGACGTTGAGGCCGAAATTGTCAGAGAAGCGAAGGCCGTCGACCGAGAATTTGTTGAGCCGCGCATTCTGGCCAGCGATCATCACGCCGCGGCTCTGGCCCGGATCGATCGTGGCGAAGGGATCGCGACGGACGATGTCGCGGATATCACGGCTGACGCTGGCCACGCCTTCGATGTCCTCGCGGTTGAGCGAGGTGATCGGGCCCGGTGAAAGCTCGGTAGCACCGCTGCTCTGCGCAGTGACGACGATCTCCTGGCCCGCACCGACCAGATCGATCGGCAGGCGCAGCGGCTGGCCGGCGGTCAGCTGGATGCCGGTGATCGTCGTGTCCGAATAGCCGTCGGCGACGACCCGCACCGAGAAGGGGCCGCCGACACGCAGGCCTGAGGCGCTGAACGTGCCGTCCGGATTGCTCGACGTGTTCGAGACGGTGCCCGAGGGCTCGTGCGTGATCGTCACCTCGGCGCCCGATACGGGTCCGGCTTCGCCCGACACGACGCCGCGGATCGAGGATGTGGTTTCCTGGGCAAAGGCCGCAGGAGCGGCGATGCACGCCGCGATGGCGATGGTGCTGGCGTAGAAGATGTTGCGCATGTGGTGCTCCCTGTTTTTTCTACCCCCGCTTTTGCGGGTGGATCTGTCGTTGTTCCTGATGCGGACGTGCGTTTACGGTCGCGGCGCCTCCCCGGGCGCCCGGTCGCGATAGCGCGGCCAGTTGCCGGTGAGTTCGTCGACCACGCGTCCACCGATGAGGAAGGCCGCGTCGAGCGAGGGCTGGAGTGCCGAAAGCCCCTTGGATTCGGCAGTGAGGCTTTCCGCCGCGCCGACCCCGGGCGGCTGGACCGAATAGTTGCTGCCGGTGCGCAGCACGAGCAGCCGCGCCGGGTCCGCACGGCCGGCGCGGCCCAGCATGTCGAGCGCACCCGCGACGCCGCTATCTTCCATCGCGGTCATCACGAACGGCTCGCCATTGTCGGTCCAGTAGCGCACCCACTTGCGGACATGCTCGTTGAGGAGCGTGCCGTGCCAGAAGGTCTGCCCGGTCGCCTCGGCGCCCTTGAGCACGTGCGGCGGGCGGATCGCGGCCGGGAATTTCGCAAAGGCGCGCGCAATTGGCGCAGGGCGTCGCCGTCCGCGAGCGGCACATCCTTGGTCAGTGCATAGGCCCAGTCGCGCAGCGGCTTGTTGAGCGGAAAGAGATTATATTGCGCGTCCGGCCGCGGCGCCTCGTACGGTGCGTTGCGGCCGCGGGCGAACATGCCGCTGGTCCAACCCTTCGGCGCCTCGCGCGGATCGACCGCATAGCCGTAATCGGTGTCGACCACGTCGCCGATCCACGCTGCCGAGCCCACCGAAGCCGCGGCCGGATCGACCCCGGCGATCGCCGCGACCAGCCAATAGGCACGCGAAAGGTCGAAGCGCGGATCCATGCCGAGCGCCATCACCGACGCGGCGGCGCGATTGGTGCCGATGCCGGTATGGAGTAGCAGCACCCCGCGTTTCGCATCGTAGCGCAGGTCGCGAAAGCCCGCCGGGAACGGCACGACCTCGGGCATCGTCTCGGCCCAGGCCTGGAACTCGCCGGCGCGATCCCCGGTGTCCGCGCCGATTTCGAACGCGGTGACCACCACCATGCGGATTTCGATGGGCGCCGATTGCGCGTACGCGCCAGGTGCAAGAACCGAAAAGCCGATCGCCAGGATCAGCAAGCTACGACGCAAGAACTGCAAGGGCCGGCTCCGACAGGTGGACCTGGCCTCTCCCCGCCGCTCCCTTCCCCGCGAAGCTGGCCGGAAAGGCTAACACATTGTTGCTGCGCTGCAAGCGGCTTTACGCACGCGCAGCATTTCGGAAGGTGAGAAAGTAATTTTGCGCTGGACGCACGGCAGAACATTGGCGCAATTTGCACTTGTTGCGGTGCACAATCGGGGGTGTCGATGCGGTTTGTTTTGTTCGTGCTGGCGTTGCTGGCCATGCCGTTCGCGGCACATGCCGGCGAAACCTCCGGCAAGCTCGATAGCCAGCCGCGCATCGCGATAATCTCCGCGTTCGAGCCCGAGTGGATCGCACTCAACCGCGACGTGCAGGATCGCCGCGAGTGGATCGTGAACGGCGTCAGGTTCGTCGGCGGCACGATGAAGGGGCGGCCGGTGCTGCTATTCCTGAGCGGCGTATCGATGGTCAATGCGGCGATGACGACCCAGCTCGCGCTCGACCGATTCACGATCCGCAGCATCGTCTTCTCGGGCGTCGCCGGCGGGCTCGATCCGGCGCTCGACGTGGGCGACGTCGTGGTGCCCGATCGCTGGGGTCAGTATCTCGAATCGGCCTTCGCGCGTGCCGACGGTACCGGCTTCGCGCCGCCGATCCAGCGCGCGACGGGCGAGAACTTCGCCAATTTCGGGATGATCTATCCCAATGGCGTGCGCGTCCGCCGCACCGGCGACGAGACGGGAAAGGATCGCCGCTTCTGGTTCGAGGTCGATCCCGGCCTGCTCGCAACGGCGCGCAAGCTCGCGCCGCAGGTGGCGCTGAGCAGATGTTCGGGCACCCTGTGCTTCCGCGCGACTCCCAAGGTGGTGGTGGGCGGCAACGGCATCTCGGGTCCCGTGTTCATGGACAATGCCGAGTTCCGCCAATACGCGTTTCAGACCTTCCAGGCGCAAGTGACCGACATGGAGACCGCCGCGGTCGGCCAGGTGGCCTATGCCAATAAGGTGCCGTACATTGCCTTTCGCGCGCTGTCCGATCTCGCCGGCGGTGATCCGGGCGAGAACCAGGCGCCGGCCTTTTACCGCATCGCTTCGGACAACACCGCGAAGGTGGTGGTGGCCTTTATCGGCGCGGTGGAGATGCCCCGCTAGGCCTCGGGCGTTTCACCCAGCCGGCGCGCGATAACCGCGCAGGCGATCAGCTGGATCTGGTGGAACAGCATCACCGGCAGGATGATGAGCCCGACCTGCGCGGCGGGGAAGAGCACGCCGGCCATCGGCACGCCGGAAGCTAGGCTCTTCTTCGAGCCGCAGAACAACAGCACGATCATGTCGGCGCGCGACAGCCTGAGCGCTTTGCCGGCGCCCCAGGTCGCGGCGAGCACGATCGCCAGCAGCACAGTGCAGACCAGCAGCAGCACGATCAGATCAGGTGCCGAGACACGACGCCACAGCCCCTCGACCACCGCCGCGCCGAACGCGGTATAGACCACCAGCAGGATCGATCCGCGGTCGACCAGCGTCACCAGCTTCTTGTGGCGCGACACCCAGCCGCCGATCACCGGGCGCAGGAGATGTCCGACGACGAAGGGCAGGAGCAGCTGCAGCAGGATCGCCTCGATCGAGGCGAGCGACACGCCCGCCTGCGGCCCGCCGCTAGCCGAATGCATCAGCAGCGCGACCAGCGCGGGGGTGAGCACGATCCCGATCAGGTTGGAGAACGAAGCGCTGCACACCGCCGCGGCGACGTTGCCGCGCGCGATCGAAGTGAACGCGATCGAGGACTGCACCGTCGACGGCAGCAGCGTGAGGAACAGCAGCCCCGCTGCCATCGACGCGTCGAGGATCGGCAGCGCGGTTATCGCGAGCCCAAGCAGCGGGAAGAGCGCGTAGGTCGCCGCGAACACCGCGAGGTGCAGCTTCCAGTTGCGCAATCCCTCGAAAATCGCCTCGCGCGACAGCTTGGCGCCGTGCAGGAAGAAGAGCAGCACGATCCCGGCGTCGGCGGCGACGCCGAACGCCTGCACCCCGCTCCGCGCGGCGGCAGGAACGACGCCAGCAACACGGTGCCGAGCAGCATCAGGATGAACGGCTCGAAGACGGCGAGGAAACGGCGCAGCATCGGTCAGCTCCTCGCGTGCGCGCGCCGGCCGCGCAGCCAGGTCGCGGCGACTGCGCGGTCGTCGCCGAGGATCTGGAGCGCGAACAGCCGGTCGTGGAGGTCTGCCCCTGCGGTGCGGCGCGCGAGTAGGGGTGTCGCGGCGCAATCGAGTACGACGAAATCGGCCTCCTGGCCCGGCAGCAGCCCGCCGACGCGATCGGCGATCCCCAGTACCGCAGCGCCTCCCGCGGTGGCGAAGTAAAGCGCGCGGAACGGATCCAGGCTGCAGCCGCGCATCTGGCACACCTTGTACGCCTCGCCCAACGTGTGGAGCACGCTGAAACTCGTGCCCGCCCCCACATCGGTGCCGATCCCGATCTTCACTCGGTGGCGATCGGCGGCGGTCAGGTCGAACAGCCCCGAGCCGAGGAACAGGTTGCTCGTCGGGCAGAAGGCGATCCCCGCCCCGGCCTCCGCCATGCGGCCGAGCGAACGATCGTCCATATGGACACAGTGGGCGAACACCGATCGCGGCCCGACCAGCCCGAAACGGTCATAGACGTCGAGATAGTCGCACGCCTCGGTGAAGCGCTCGCCCACCGCGGCGATCTCGCCGAGATTCTCGGAAAGATGCGTGTGCATCAGCACGTCGGGGTGCGCGGCGAGCATTTCCCCGCGCCGGCGAGCTGTGCGTCGGACGAGGTCAACGCGAAGCGCGGGGTGACCGCATACCCCAGCCGCCCGCGCCCGCGCCACCGCGCGATCAGCGCCTCGGTTTCGGCGCGTCCCTGCGCGGGCGTGTCGGCCAGCCCCGGCGGACCCAAGTCCATCAGCACCTTGCCCGAGACGATCCGCATGTCGCGCGACAGCGCCGCCTCGAACAGCGCATCGACCGACGCGGCATGGACGGTAGCGAACACCAGCGCGCTGGTGGTGCCGTTGCGCAGCAATTCGTCCAGGAAGAATGCGGCGATACCGTCGGCATGCGCGCGGTCGGCAAAGGCTTGTTCGGCGGGGAAGATGTGGCGGTCGAGCCATTGCAGCAGTTGCTCGCCATGCGAGGCGATCCGCTCGGTCTGCGGATAATGGACGTGCGCGTCGACGAAGCCCGGGACGATCAGCCCGGGCAGCGCCTTGATCGGGACCCCGGCGAAGCGCTCCGCCAGATCGGCATGCGCCCCGCAGGCGACCACCAGTCCGTCCTCGATTACCAGCAGTCCGTCGGCGAAATGGCGGACGGCTTCGGGCCCGGCGGTCGCGGGATCCTGGGGCACGCTGAGGATTTCGCCGCGAAAGGCCTTCATCGATCGCTATCCAGCAGCAGCAACTGCGCGATCACCGCGATCGCGATCACGTCAGGGTGCTTGTCGGCGAGGTCCGGGATTCCGATCGGGCAGGTCAGCCGCGCGGCATCGACGCCGTCGGCGGCGAACCGCGAGAGGAAGCGTGCGCGCTTGGTCGCCGATCCGATCAGTCCGACGAACCGCGCCTGCGAACGCAGCGCCGCGGAAGCGAGGCGGTAATCGAGCCCATGATCGTGCGTGAAGATCAGCACCGCCGCGTCGGGCCCTGCCTCGCCCGCACAAGCAAGCAGCGCGTCCTCCTCCTGCACCGACACGCCCGGAAGACCCCGATCCGCGCGAGTATCGAACCAGGAAAGGCGGAAGGGCAAGCGCGGCAACCGCTCGGCGATGGCGATGCCGACATGCCCCGCGCCGAACATCAGCAGCGGACGGTATGCGCGGCCTTCGTCGGGCTCCAGGAAATGCATGCCGGCGCCAGGCTTGGGGCTGCGCGGCGGCAGCGGCGGGGCGATCCCCGCGGCATCTTCCGCCGGAACCCGCCGGATCGGCGCCGCCTCTCCGTCGAAGCAGGCGGCGACCGGCTCGCCGCGCGCGACATGCTCGGTCCAGTCCCACGCGCCGGCTTCGGGCGCCGCGAAATGCTCGACCAGCAGCCGCACCTGCCCGCCGCAGCATTGCCCGAGCAGCGGCCCCAGCGGCCAATCCTGCACCCGCCACGTGCCCGGCGGCTGGGCGAGGATCGCGCGCGCCTGCTCGGTCGCGCGCAGTTCGAGCGCGCCGCCGCCGATCGTGCCGGCCGCCTCGTGTGCAGTCACCGCCATCCGCGTGCCCGCGCCGCGCGGCGACGAGCCTTCGGTGGCGAGGATCGTCACCAGCGCGACCGGTTCGTGCCGCCACGCCGCGCGCAAGGCCGCCAGCCACTCGCTCATCGCGCGCGCAACTCGGCGATCGCCGCGAGGATCCGCTCGGGGGTGGCCGGCGCGTCGAGGCTGGGCAGCCCCTTGCCGGGCGCCGCGGCAGCGACCGCCTGGGTCAGGGCGCTGAACACCGAGATCGCGAGCATGAGCGGGGGTTCGCCCACCGCCTTGGACCGGTGGATCGTCGGTGCGGCATTGCGCCCGCGTTCCCAGATCGCGATCTGCATGCGACGCGGGCGATCGTTGGCGGTGGGAATCTTGTAGGTCGAGGGGGCGTGGGTGCGCAGCCGGCCGCGCGTGTCATAGACCAGCTCCTCGGTGGTCAGCCAGCCCATGCCCTGGATGAACCCTCCCTCGATCTGGCCCAGGTCGATCGCCGGATTGAGCGAGCGCCCGACATCGTGGAGGATGTCGACCGCGAGCACGCGATGCTCGCCGCTGAGCGTATCGACCGCGACTTCGCTCAGCGCCGCGCCATAGGCGAAATAGAGAAACGGGCGGCCGGTGTGGGTGGCGCGATCGTAATGGATGTCGGGGGTGGCGTAGAAGCCGGTCGACGCCAGCGAAATGCGGCCGAGATGCGCCATCCGGCAAAGCGTGGCGAAGGGCATCGTCTCCGCGCCCGCGACCATTTCGCCCTGCGTGAAGCGCACCGCCTCGGGCGGCACACCGAACCTGCCTGCGGCGAACGCGACCAGCCGCTCGCGGATCGTGACAGCGGCGTTGTACGCGGCCATGCCGTTCAAGTCGGCGCCCGAAGAGGCGGCGGTTGCCGATGTGTTGGGCACCTTGTCGGTGCGCGTCGCCGCGATCTTCACTGTCTCGACCGGCACCGCGAACACGTCGGCTACGATCTGGGCGATCTTGGTGTGGAGACCCTGCCCCATCTCGGTGCCGCCATGATTGAGATGGATCGAACCGTCGGCATAGACCAGCACCAGCGCGCCGGCCTGGTTGAGGTGCGTGGTGGTGAAGCTGATCCCGAACTTGACCGGAGTCAGCGCCAGCCCCTTCTTGACCACCGGGCTCGCGGCATTGAACGCAGCGATTTCGTCGCGGCGCCGCGCATAATCGGCACGCTCGGCGAGCTCGGCGACAAGGTCGGGTGCGACATTGTCCTCGACCCGCATGTGATAGGGAGTGACGTCCCGCCCGGGGCCATAGAAATTGGCGCGGCGGACATCGAGCGGATCGCGCCCGAGATGCGTCGCGATCGCATCGATCACGCGCTCGATTCCCAGCATCCCCTGCGGCCCACCGAAACCGCGGAACGCGGTGTTCGACACCGTGTGCGTCTTCAACCGGTGGCTGACGATCTCAACCGCGGGAAGGAAATAGCAATTGTCCGAATGGAACATCGCCCGGTCGTTGATCGCAGGTGACAGATCGGCAGTGGCGCCGCAGCGTGAGGCGAGCTCGAGGCGAATGCCTTCGATCCGGCCCGCGTCGTCGAAGCCCACGTCATAGTCGATCACGAATTCATGGCGCTTGCCGGTGGCGACCATGTCGTCGTCGCGATCGGCGCGGAACTTGGCGGGGCGGCCCGTCTTGCTCGCGACGAGCGCGGCGGCGGCGGCAAAGGCGGCGGCCTGGGTTTCCTTGCCGCCGAAGGCCCCGCCCATCCGGCGGACCTCGACCGTCACCTCGGCATGGCTGCGCCCGAGCATCTTGGCGACGAGATGCTGGATCTCGCTCGGATGCTGGGTCGAGCTCAACAGGTGGATCTGGCCGTGCTCGCCGGGCGTGGCGAGCGCGGCCTGGCCCTCGAGATAGAAATGCTCCTGCCCGCCCATCTCGACACGACCCGAAAGGCGGTGCGGCGCGGCGGCGAGCGCGGCATCGGCATCGCCGCGGCGCATGACCTGGCTCGCCTCGATCAGCGACCTGGCCGCGACGGCATCGGCGATCGTGACGAGCGCGGGAAGCGGCTCGCTGACCACCCTTCCCGCCCGCGCGGCCGTCCGCGCGGCACGCGTGCTGGTCGCGGCGACGAGGAATAGCGGCTGGCCCGGGTAGAGCACGACCTCCTCCGCCAGCAGCCGGTCATCGCCCGCCACCGGGCTGACGTCGTTCGCGCCTGGGATGTCGGCGGCGGTGTAGACCGCGACCACGCCGGGCGTTGCGCGCACCGCTTCGAGATCGAGCGAGACGATCCGCGAATGGCCGTCGTCCGCGTGCCCGAACGCACAATGGAGTAGCCCCGGCGGCTCGGGCAGATCGTCGACATAGGCGGCAGTGCCCGCGACATGCAGGTCGGCGCTGTCGTGGCGCAGCGACTGGTGCACTGCGCCCGGGCGGATCGGATCGACCTCAGACATGCGCCAGGTCCGGCGCGTCCGCTTGCTCGTGCCATAGCCGGCGCAGCAGATTGCCCGCCGCCGCGAGACGATATTCGGACGATCCGCGCAAATCGTCGAGCGGCGTGAAATCCGCACGCAGCGCCTCCGCCGCGGCATCGAGCGTCTCGGGGGTCCAGCGCCTGCCGCGCAGCGCCGCCTCGCAGGCAGGCGCACGGGAGGGAATGCCCGCCATCCCGCCGAACGCGATGCGCGCATCGCCGATCACGCCATCGACGATCGGCAGCACGAATGCCGCGCACAGGCTGGAGATGTCGCTGTCGAAACGCTTCGACAGCTTGACGATCCGAACGAGCGTGTCGGGCGCCGGTCGCGGAATATGGATGCGCTCCACCCATTCGCCCGGTGCACGGTCCTGGTTGCCATAGGCTAGGAAGAAGTCCTCGAGCGGCAGGGTGCGGCGCGTGTCGCCGCGGCGCAGCGTCAGCGTCGCACCGAGCGCGATCAGCGCGGGTGGCATGTCGCCGATCGGCGAGCCGTTGGCGATGTTGCCGCCGATCGTCCCGGCGTTGCGCACCTGGAGCCCGCCGATCCGGCGGATCAGTTCGCCGAGCTCGGGGTGGAGCCGCACCAGGGCCCCGCGCGCCTCGCTGTAGCGGACATTGGCGCCGAGCGTGAGACCCTCGGGCGTCTCCTCGATCACCTTGAGATCGGCGACGTCGCTTATGAAGACGAGGCTGTCGATCTCCCGCAACTGCTTGGTTACCCAGAGTCCGATATCGGTCGCGCCCGCGACGATCCGTGCCTGCGGATTGGCCGCGACGAAGACCGAAAGCTCGTCGGCGGTACGCGGCACGAAGATGCCGGGCAGCGACAGCGCTTTGCTGCGCTGGAGGCCCTTGAGCGTCGCCACCATCGCCGGGTCCGCCACCGAGGCAACGGGTGGGTTCGCCTCGCCCGCCGCGAGGATGGGACCATAGCCGGTGCAGCGGCACAGATTGCCCGCGAGCACGTCGCCCACCGGCAGGTCTTCGGTCCCCTCCGCGGCGATGCTGCGCGCGTAGAGCGACATCACGAAGCCGGGCGTGCAAAAGCCGCATTGCGATCCATGGCCGTCGACAAGCGCCTGCTGGACCGGATGGAGCGCGCCGCCTCTGGACAGGCTCTCGACGGTCATCAGCGCCTTGCCGTCGAGCATCGGCAGGAACAGGATGCAGGCGTTGACCGCGCGCCACCGCACCATCTCTCCGTCCAGGGTCCCCAGCGCGACGGTGCAGGCGCCGCAATCGCCCTCGGCGCAGCCTTCCTTGGTGCCGGTACGGCGGAGCCGATAGCGCAGCAAGTCGAGCAGCGTGCCCGTGGGATCGGGCGCGGCGATCTCGATCACTTCACCGTCGAGCAGGAAGCGGATGGAATCGTCCATCTCAGCTGCCCCGATAGGTGGAATAGCCGAACGGCGAAACGAGCAGCGGCACGTGATAATGCCCGCTGTCGGCGATGCCGAAATCGAGGCCGATGCGATCGAGGAAAGGCGGCTCGGTCAGGGTCAGGCCCGCGGCGCGGAAATAATCGGCCACGGCGAATTCGAGGCGGTAGGCGCCCGGCGTGACCGTAAGGTCGCGCAGCGCCGGGCAGCGGCCATCGGCATCGGTTACGCCCTCGAACAGCGGCGTGTCGCCCTGGAGCAATCGAACGGCGATGCCTGCGGCGGGGCGGCCATGCGTGGTGTCGAGAACATGGGTGCTGAGGCTGGTCATGCGCGGGGCCATTCGACAGTGAATTCGGGTTCGGCGAAGGCGTGGAAGTCGGCGAGGATCGCGGCTTCGTCATCGCGGAAGAGCTGGTCGGCGACGCCGCTCACCAGCCTAGGCAGCGCGTGCTTGAGCCCCGAGATCGCCGATGCCGAAAGCCCCAGGCTGATCAGCGCCGAATAATTGAACGCGAACAGCCCGTGGAGAAGCACGTCGTCGGGATCGCGCGCGAGAAGCTCGAAACCCGGGCCGAGATAAGGGTGCGCATCGAGCAGCGGGTTGGGCTCGGGTGCAGGGTAGCGATCGCCCCAGCGAGCGATGCGATCCTGGACCAGCGCCAGTTCCGGGCGCAGCGCAGGATCGGTGACGAGCCCAGTCGAGAGCACGAGGAAGTCGTAGTCATGGCGCCCGTGCGGCGTGCTGACCCGCACCGAGTCGCCGGTCTCCTCGACCGCCAGCCACGGACTGCCGAGATGCAGCTCGAACCCTGGAAAGGCTGCCGCCGCCTCGAACATGTCGATGGTCGGCGGCTGGTTGTGGCGGAAGAACGCCGCCATCAGTTGGTACTTCGCCGCATCGTCGAGCACCGGATAGCGCGGGATGATCCCGGCCCGCTCCATGAAGCGGATCGGGTTGATCCGCGGCATCCGCTTGCGGCGCATGAAGACGTGCGCGACCTCTACCCCGGCGGACAGCGCTGCCTGCGCGTTGTCGAATGCCGAGGCGCCGCCGCCGAGAATCGCGATGCGCTTGCCCGCCAGCGCGGCATAGTCGATCGCGTCTGCGGTATGCGCGTAACGGTGCGGGGCGAGCGCTTCCTCGATCATCGGCGGGGTATGCCAATGCCCGCCGCCCTGGATTCCGGTGGCGAGGACCACCTTGCGCGCCAGCAGCGTCTCCCCGCCGGCCAGATGGAGCTTGTGGATGCCGTCGACCGGCTCGATCAGCGCCACGCGCGCGTCGTTGCGCACCGGCAGCCGCAGCACGCCGCGGTACCAGCGCAGATACGCCATCCATTCGCGCCGCGGGATCTTGCCCAGCGCCTCCCAGCCCCCGGCGCCGTGCTGCGCCTCCCACCAGGCGCGGAAGCTGAGCGACGCGACGCCCTGCTCGATCGCGCCGAGATGCTTGGGGTGCGCAAGGTCGCCATCCGCGCATAAGTGTCCCACGGCCCCTCAAAGCCGGCGGGGTTCTCGTCGAGGATCAGCAGGTTCGAGATGCGCTCGCGCAGCAGTCCGAACGCCGCGCCGAGTCCCGATTGCCCGCCGCCGATGATGACGACGTCATGGACGTGCCCCTCGGCGTGGCTGCGCGGCACCAGCCAGTCGGGCTCGCCGAAGTTGAGGCAGGCGAGGTCGTGCGCGACGCGCGCTTCGAGCTGCGCGAGGCTCATGGCGCCAGCTCCAGCCGGAACCGGACGATCTCGCCGATCTGTTCGATCGCGGTGGCGATCTCGGTGTCGCGATCATTGCCCAGCCGGCGTTCCATCGCGGCGAGGATCCCCGCTTTGTCGGTCAGCCGGACGCAGAGGATGAAGGGAAAGCCGAACCGGTCGACATAAGCGCGATTGAGCGCGTGGAAGCGATCGAACTCGTCCCGGGTCAGCCGGTCGAGGCCCACGCTCGCCTGCTCGGCGGCGGAAGCCTCGGTGAGGCTGCCGTCGACCGCGGCCTTGCCGGCGAGTTCGGGGTGCGCGCGGATCAATGCGAGTTGCTCGTCGTGCGTCGCGTCGCGGACGACCTGCATCAGCCCGGCATGGAGATCGGGCAAGGGCAGCCGTTCGGCAGCGCGCGCCACCACCCAAAGGCTGTGCTCGAACAATGCGCCGTGCCGCGCGATGAAGGCTGCACGCTCGGCGCTCCCGGTCACGAGGTGCTTCCTTCCAGCGAGACGTGGGCGGCCACCACCTTCCAGCCATCGGCGAACCGGACCCAAATCTGGCTCTGGCGTCCGCGCCGCTCGGTCCCTTCGCGGAAGAATTCGGCGTTGGCGCTGGCGAGGTCGGACCCGTACGTCGTGATCGCGACTCGGCCGAGGCGGCGCTGCGGCGATCCGCCGCGGCCCTTGCGGAACGCGCGGATCTCTTCGATCCCGTAGAGTGTTTCGCCGACACCATAGCGCACCGTGGTAGGCGCGTCGTGGAACAGCCGGTCCATCGCCGCGACGTCGTCGGCCATCAGCGCGCGCTCATATTCGTGGAACGCGGCGGTCACCTCGGCGAGCGCCTGCGGATCGTCGATGATCATTGCGGGTGGACCTTCATCCAGTGGCGCGCGATGTCGATGCGGCGCGCGATCCACGCATCGCCGCTCTGGAGCACATGGTCGAGGAATCGGGCGACGGCGATCGTTCGCCCGGGTCGGCCGGCGATGCGGCCGTGCAGGCCGATCGACATCATCCGCCCGCCCTCCTCGCGCAGCTGCTCGAAGGTATCGACCAGGTAGCGGAAGAACTGCGTTCCCTCGGTGAAGCCGTTGAGCGCGACCATCTTCATGTCGTTGGCGTCGAGGCTGTAGGGCACGATCAGCTGGCCGCCTGCATAATAAGGCAGGTCGTCGGCATAGCTGTCGGCATCGTAGACGAACCCGCCTTCCTCCGCGACCAGCCGGCCGGTGTTGGGCGAGGTGCGGCCCTGGTACCAGCCCAGCGGACGCTCACCGGTGAGCCGCCGGTGGATCTCGATCGCGCGGGCGATATGCTCGCGTTCCACTGCCTCGGGGACGTTCTGATAGTCGATCCAGCGATAGCCGTGACTGGCGACTTCCCACTCGGTCGCCAGCATCGCGTCCACCGCTGCCGGGTTCGCCGCCATCGCCGCTGCGACGCCGAACACCGTGACCGGAACGCCGCGGTCGGCGAACAACCGGTGCAGCCGCCAGAAGCCGGCGCGCGAGCCGTATTCGTACAGGCTTTCCATCGCCATCGCCCGCGCCGGGTGGCTCGCCGCCCCCACCATGTCCGACAGGAACGCCTCGCTTCCCGCGTCCCCGTTGACCACGCTGTTCTCCGCCCCTTCTTCGTAATTGATCACGAAGTTCACCGCCACACGCGCGCCTCCGGGCCACTGCGGATCGGGCGGCGTCGCACCGTAGCCGATGAGGTCGCGCGTCATGCCGCCCAGGCCTCCAGCGCCGCGTCGACCCCCGCCCCCGCCGGCGCCGTGAAGCCCTCGGCGCGCAGCACCGCCTCGAGCGCGCTCAGCGTGATCGCCACCTTGTGCTTCATCGCATTGTATCCCATCGCGCCGATCCGCCACATCGTGCCGGCGAGCGGGCCGAAGGCCGTGCCGATCTCGATCTCGAAATCCTCGCGCATCCGGCGGCGCACCGCCTCGCCGTCGATCCCTTCGGGGATCAGGATGCCGGTGACGTTGGTCATCCGGAAACGATCGTCGCCATAGACCTGCAGCCCCAGCGCCCGCGCCCCCGCGGTCACCGCGCGGCCCGCCGCGGCGTGGCGGGCGAAGCGCGCCTCGAGTCCCTCGCCCAGCGCCACGCGGGCGCATTCGCGCGCGCCGTAGAGCATCGTCGTCGCTTCGGTATGGTGATTGAGCCGCTTGTCGGACCAATAGTCCATGACCATCGCCAGATCGAAATAGTTCGAGCCGATCCGCGCGCCGGAGCCGTTGGCGAGATCGGCGCGCGCAATGCCCTTTTCGATGTGGCGGCGTGACAGGATGTATTCGGCTGCGCGGTCGGAGATCGTGATCGGCGCCGAGCCCGAGGGCCCACCCAGGCATTTCTGCAGCCCGCCGGTAACCACGTCGATCCCCCATTCGTCGGCTCGGATCGCCATGCCGCCGATCGTCGCGGTGGCATCGACATAGGAATACGCCCCGGCCGCGCGGCACAGCGCGCCCAGCCCGTCGAGCGGTTGCGCCATCGTGGTCGAGGTATCGCCATGGACGCAGGCGACGACCTTGGGCCCGACGCGCTCGATCGCCGCGGCGATCTGGTCGATCGGCACGGTCTCGCCCCAGGGCGCCGAGAGCATCTCGATCTTCGCGCCGATCCGCTCGCCGATCTCGCGCAGCAGCAGCCCGAAGCGGCCGAAATCGATCACCAGCAGCGTGTCGCCGGGCGCGAGCAGCGAAACGAGCGCCGCCTCGATCCCTGCGCGCGCGGTGCCGTCGACCAGGAAGGTCCAGCGATTCTCCGTTCCGAAGATGGGGCGATAGAGCGCCATCACCTGCTCCATATACCCCGTCATCTCGGGGTCGAACTGGCCGAGCAGATCCGCGCTCATCGCGCGCAGCACGCGCGGATGCGCGTTGACCGGGCCCGGGCCCATCAGCAGCCGGTGCGGCGGATCGATCTCGCCGAAAAGGTCAGGCGTCATGTCGCTCTCCCAGGCGATCGAGGAAACCGAGCATCACCCGCAGCGCGACATCGGCGTCCTCGGGTTCGACATGCTCGGCGGGGTTGTGGCTGACGCCGCCCTTGCAGCGGACGAACAGCATCGCCGTGGGGCAGAGCGCGGCCATGATCATCGCGTCGTGCCCCGCGCCGCTGACCAGGCGAAACGGTGCGATGCCCTGCGCGGCGACCGACTGCTCCAGCAAGGCGGAAAGGCGCTTGTCGCAAGGCGAGGCGGCGAGGTCGTTGGTCTGCTGAACCGCAAAGTCGACGCCACGCGCAGAGGCAATCTCATGGATCCGATCCAGGATCGCCTCTGCGGCAGCATCGCGACGTGCCTGATCCCCCGCGCGGATGTCGAGCGTGAAGCACACCCGCCCGGGAATGACGTTGGAGGCCCCTGGCGCGACATCGAGCTTGCCAACCGTCGCGACGAGATCGGATGCATCGTCTCGCGCCACTGTCTCGGCCCCGAGCACCATCTCGGCGGCGGCGGCCAGCGCATCCCGGCGCAGGCCCATCGCGGTGGTCCCCGCATGCCCGGCGGTCCCGGTAACGGTGACGATGTAGCGCAGTTGCGCGGCAATGCCGGTCACGATCCCGACGGGCAGGCCTGCCGCCTCGAGTGCGGGCCCCTGCTCGATATGCACCTCGAAATAAGCGAGCGCGCCGGGATGCCGCGCCTCGGCATAGGTCAGTGTCGAGAGCTCGAACGGGGCGAGGGCCTCGTCGAGCGACAGGCCGGCTCGGTCCTCGCTTTCGAGCATCGCCGGATCGAGACTTCCCGCCACCGCCCGGCTGGTGAGCATCGCGACGGGGAAGCGCGATCCCTCCTCGTCGCCGAACGCATAGATTTCGATCGGAAAGGGCAGCCGCCGCTCCGCTGCATGCAGCGCCGCGACCGCTTCGATCGCAAGCATCACGCCGAGCGGGCCATCGTAGCGGCCGGCGTCGCGGACGCTGTCGATATGGCTGCCGAGGATCAGCGGCGGCGCGTCGGGCCGCGCTCCTCGTAGCGGCCTATCAGGTTGCACGCCGCGTCGATCCGCGTGCGCATCCCCGCCTCGTGCATCCACTCCGCGATCGCGCGCTGAGCAGCGGCGAAGCCGGGGGTCAGATAGGCGCGAAACAGCATGTCGGGCGCATCGCTGTACGGGGCGACACCGAGTTCGTCGCAGCGCGACACTGCCCGCGCCCCGCTCACCATGCCGCCACCTGCCCGTCGCTGCGCGGGTCGGTCGCGCCTTCGAGCGCCCCCGATGCGTGGCGGACGATCGCGCCGGCATGGCCCATCATCGAGGTGAAGGCGTCGACAAGCTCGACCTGGTGGCCCGCCTCGCGCAGCTGCGCGTAGAGCGCTGCATCGAACCGATCCTCGAATTTGAGCGTCATGCTCTCCTCGCCCCAGGTCCGGCCGAGCAGCCAGCGCGGCCGCGTGATCGCTTCCTGCAGCGGCACGCCGTGCCAGGCATAGCGGCTGAAGATCGCCGCCTGCGTCTGCGGCTGGCCCTCGCCGCCCATCGTGCCATAGGCCATCACGCGCCCGTCATCGAACCGCGCCAGCGCCGGGTTGAGCGTGTGGAAGGGCTTCCGGCCAGGCTTGAGCGCATTCCAGCCCTCGGGAATCAGGCGGAAGCTGCTGCCGCGATTCTGCCAGGTGATCCCCGTCTCGGGGAGCACCACCCCGACCCGAACTCGAAATAGGTCGACTGGATGCAGCTGACCACGCGCCCCGCGGCATCGGCCGCGCCGAACCAGCACGTGTCGCCGAGCTGCGGCGGATGCGGCCAGGGCAGTGCGCGTTCGCCGTCGATCCGCGCGGCCATCGCGTCGAGCGCTGCGGCATCGCCGAGCAGCGCCTGCGGATCGACCTGCATATAAGCGGGATCGCCGACATGCCGATCGCGATACAGGAAGGCCTGCTTGGTCGCTTCGACCAGGCCGTGGACGTGCGCGAAGCTTTCCGCCTGCGCCGTCGGCAGCCGATGCGCGAGCGCGAGGATCAGCAGCGAGGCTATTCCTTGCGTCGGCGGCGCGGTGTTGAACAGCGCTACATCGCCGACGCGCACATGCAAGGGATCGGACATAGCCGCCGCGTGAAGTTGCAGATCCGACAGCATTACGGGACTGCCGAGCGCCTGAAGCTCCCGCGCGATATCGGCCGCGAGGCTGCCGCGGTAGAAGGCGTCGAGACCCTCCTCCGCCAGCCGCCGCAGCGTCGCACCAAGCGCAGGCTGGCGGAGCAGCGCGCCCTCCGCGCAGCCATCATAGGTCGCGGCCCATGCCCCCGGCTGGTGGCGCAGCTCGGCACCCTTGGCGCTGAGGATGTCCGCGCCGCTTTTGGTCACGGCGACCCCGCATTCGGCGTGGTGGATCGCGTCGCGCAGCAGCCGGGCAAGCGGCAGCGTGCCGCCGCTCCGCGCCAACGCCGCTTGCCATCCGGAGACGGTACCCGCCACGGTGTTGGCCGCCAGCGGTCCGCGATTGGGCACCGCGTCCAGCCCCGCATAGAGCGCCAGGTCCGCAGCTGCGGCAGCGGCACCGCATGCGTCGATCGCCCAGGTCGTCCCATCGGGCTCGGCGACCAGCCAGAAGCCGTCGCCGCCGATCCCGGTCATATGGGGATATACCACCGCCAGCGTGGCCGCGACCGCCACGGTCGCTTCGATCGCGTTGCCGCCGTCCTGGAGCACGCCGAGACCAGCCTGGGCCGCGAGATGATGCGGCGCCGTCACCATGCCGCGATGCGCCCGGACGCTGTGCAGCATCAACAGCTCCCCGGTGCATTGGCGTCGGCGTGTCGCATCGAACCTCCGGCGAGCAGCCTAACACGTCGTTTCCGCAGCGCAACATAGGATTCAGTAATTACTTACTTACCGTCGGAGCATGGCCGCGCTACATCGTTCGGGATGGCGAGCGAGACGGCAAAGCGCGATCCGGCCCGCACCCGCGCGGCACTGCTCGAGGCGGCGACGCGCGATTTCGCCGCGCACGGCTTCGCAGGCGCGCGCACCGAGCGCATCGCAGCCGCCGCCAAGTGCAACATCCGGCTGCTCTACCATCATTTCGAGAGCAAGGAGGGCTTGTACCGCGCCGCGATCGAGACAGCGTATGCCGACCTCCGTCACCGCGAGGCCGCGCTGGAATTCGATCTTGCCGATCCGCTCGGTTGCATCGACCGGCTGCTCCGCTTCACCTTCGCCTATTTTGAGAGCAACCCGGATCTGGACGGCCTGCTCCGCGCCGAGAACGCCCTTCAGGGACGCTTCATCCGGCAATCGCGCCAGGTCCATGGCGAGGGCGCGGGGCTGCACACGCGGATCGAGGCGGTGCTCGCCGCCGGCGCCGAGCAGGGCACGATACGGCCCGGCATCGACCCGCTCCAGCTCTACGTCACGATCGCGGCGCTCAGCCGTTTCCACATCGGCAATGCCTGGTCGCTGGCGATCGGGCTCGACCAGGATCTGACCAGCCCGGCGTGGCGCGCCGAGCGGCTCGAGCATTGCGCCGCGATGCTGCGCGCCTGGCTTACGCCTTAGCCGCCGGCCAGCCAGGCGAAGCGGCCGACGAACAACGCGGCCAGCACCAGCAGCAGCCAGTCGCTCTTCGAGATCTTGCCGCGGACCAGCTTGAGCAGCGCGTGCGCCGTGATCCCGAACGCCAGTCCGTTGGCGATCGAGAAGGTCAGCGGGATCATTATCAACGTCAGGAAGGCGGGTAGCCCGATTTCGGGCTCGTCCCACGGCACATCGGCGAGCGGCGCCATCATCAACCCGCCGACCAGCACCAACGCCGGGGCCGTCGCGGCCAGGGGGATCAGTTGGGCATAGGGTGCGGCCAGCATCGCGACGAGGAACAGCACGCCGGTGACGATCGCGGTCAGCCCGGTGCGCCCGCCCGCCTGCACGCCTGCGGCGCTCTCGACATAGGAGGTGACCGTGCTCGTCCCCACCAGCGCGCCGAACATCGTCGCGAAGGAGTCGACGACGAGGATGCGGTTGAGGCGTGGGATGCGTCCGTCAGCGTCGATCAGCCCCGCACGCCGCGTGACGCCGACCAGGGTGCCGATATTGTCGAACAGATCGACGAAGAGGAACACGAACAGGATCTCGAACAGCGCAAGCCCGTGCCCCGAGAAACCGAACACGCCGCCAAGGTCGAGCTGGAAAGCGGTCTGCGCGATCGCGCCGAGATCATAAGGCTGGGGGCGAACTGGACGATGCCCATCGCCCAGCCCAGGCCGGTGGTGGCGAGGATGGCGATCAGGATGGCACCCTTCACGCGCCATGCCGAAAGCGCGGCGACCAGCACCAGCCCGATGAGCGCGAGCACCGCGCCGGGTGCGCGCAGGTCCCCGAGCGCGACCGACGTGGCTGGGTTGGACACCACGATCCCGGCATTGCGCAAGCCGATGAACGCGATGAACAGCCCGATCCCGCCCGCTACCGCCGCGAAGAGGTATTGCGGAATCGCCGCGATGATCATCTGGCGGATCCCGGCAACGGTCAGCACCAGAAAGGCCACGCCCGAGACGAACACGCAGCCCAGCGCCACCGGCCAGGGCACGCCCATCGCCTGGACCACCGTGAAGCTGAAATAAGCGTTGAGTCCCATGCCTGGAGCCAGCGCCAGCGGCATGTTTGCGAACATCCCCATGAGGATGCTGGCTATACCCGCAGCCAGGCACGTCGCCGCCGCGACGGCCGCGATCGGCATTCCCGCCTGGCCCAGGATCGCCGGGTTGACCAGGATGATATACGCCATGGTCAGGAAGGTAGTGGAGCCGGCAAGCACCTCGGTGCGTAGATTCGTGCCGGCCGCGGCGAGCCCGAAATGCCGTTCGAGCACGCCGCCCGCCTGCTCCGTTCGGTCGTCGGCTGCTTCGCTGGTCATTTGCGCCCCCGGTTGTTTCGCAGTGCAGCATAACCGGAAGCGCGCGTAACGGAAGCGTCACGATGGCGGCGGCGAAAATCCTGTCAGGCCCGCGGCCTCGAGATGCTCGGCAAAGGCAAACAGAGTCCCCTCGGCGCCGGGCTTGCCGATGAGCTGGATGCCGAGCGGAAGCTTGCCGGGGCGCAGCAACGGCGCGGCGATTACCGGCAGTCCGATGAAGCTCAGCGGCTGGGTGTAGATGCCCAGATGCGCGCGCGCCGGCACGCGCGCGCCGTCCACCTCGATCATCGGATCATCGACCAACGGCGCCTCGACGCCCGCCGAGGGAGCAATGAGGACGTCATATGCTTCGAACAGCCGCTCCGCCTCGGCACCAAACCACGCGCGGAACCGCTCGGCGGCTCGATAGGCCGAACCGGGCATCAGCGCACCCGCGATCAGCCGATCGCGCGTCTGTGGATCGAAGCCACTCGCGCGGCGGCGCAGTTCGGGCAGGTGCCGCGTCCCGCCTTCCACTGCCGTCATCAGGAACGCCGCCGAGCGCGCGGTGTCGACCTGGGGCAGTTCCACAATGGGCACGCCGCCGAGATGGGCGCCGATCGCGTCGATGCCCCCGGCAAGCTCGGGCGCGACATTGCGGGCGAACCATCCGCCCAGCCTGGCCACGCGCGGCGTCGGATTTGCCTGCTCCGCCGATCCGCCCAGGACCTGCCAGGCGAGCCGCAGGTCGGCAACCGACTTCGCGAACGGACCGATATCGTCGAAGCTGTCGACGAACGGAAACACGCCGTCCATCGGCAGGCCGCCATGCGTCGGCTTGAGACCATAGACTCCGCAAAGTCCGGCCGGAACGCGGATCGACCCGTTGGTATCCGATCCCAGCGTCAGCGGCAGCATTCCCGCCGCGACCGCCGCCGCCGATCCGCCGGACGATCCTCCCGCGATCCGGTCCCGGTCGTGCGGGTTGCGCGTCGTGCCGAACGCCGCGTTGATCGTCGCGAAACCGTAAGCGAATTCGTCCATGTTGAGCGTCGCGACGAGAACCGCGCCGGCCTGCTTGAGCCGCCGGACGGCTTCGGCGTCGCGAAGCGCGGGTGCCGCATCGCGGCGCATGCCCGCGCCCGCAGTCGTCGCCAGCCCGGCGACGTCGAACAGGTCCTTCACCCCAAAGGGTATTCCGGCCAGGGGACCGGGATCCTCGCCCCGGGCCACGGCGGCATCGATCGCCGCCGCCGCGTCGAGCGCCTCGACGGCAAGGACGCGGGTGGCTGCGACCAGAGAGGCATTATCCCGGCTGATCGCCGCCAGCGCCGAACAGGCGATCTCGACTGCGCTTTGCCGCCCCCGCGGACCTCCGCCGCGATCCAGGCAAGCGTACTCACGCCGCGTTTTCCGCCGGAGCGGAATCTTGATTGCTCGCCTCGACTCTGTCGGCATGCGCCTTGAGAGCGCGAAGAGCCTCTGCAACTCCCGCCAGGCTATCGCTCTCGAGACTGATCCCGCGAAACTCGGCAAGCGATCGGGCGAGATCGACGTAACTTTCGGGCGCGTCGGGCATGCCTAGCGTAGAGAGCGCGGCTGTCAGATTGTCAAAGCCGTTCCTCGTCGCGCGCGCATGAACTCCGCTTTGCCACTCAGCGCAGGGCGCAATTCTGATGGGATAATGCGGCGGAAATAGTAGGTCGACCCGCGCTTGGCGAGGTACGTACACAAGGCTTCGCGGCCTATTACAAATGTAACAGTCGCCTGTAAAACCCTAGGTTTTCTGCCAGTTTAGCAGCTCTTCAACTGCTTAGGGGGAATGGTGGAGCCGAGGGGATCGAACCCCTGACCTCTGCAATGCCATTGCAGCGCTCTCCCAGCTGAGCTACGGCCCCAAACCCCAGGAAGACGGGCCCATTAGAAGGGCTCCGCTGGTTTGGCAAGGACGCTTTTCGCATGCGCCCTTGCCGCACCGATTTTCTTACTGATCGTCCTCGTCGGTCGCCGTCTCGACACCGAGATCGTCGTCGCCGCCCAGATCGACGTCATCGTCGGGGGACGGCTCTTCGTCCTCGGCGATGTCCAGATCTTCATCACCCAGATCGGAGTCGACCGCCGCCGGCTTGTCGGGGCTGGCCTTGACCACTTCGAAGGGCATCGGCTGCTTCGACTTGAGAATCGGTTCAGGCGCCCACGAATAGGCGCAGCTGATGCAGGTGACCGGTTCGTCCTTGGTCAGATCGTAAAAGCGCGTTCCGCACTTCGGGCACGCGCGCTTGGTGCCCCATTCCGGCTTCACCATGTGTTGCCTCTTGCCTTTCAAAATATCGAGATTTCGGGTGTGACCCGGAAAGTGGGGGCGCCTTGCCATGACGCAAGGCGGCTGTCAAAGCCGCGCGCAATGTCGCACGCCCCGCCTCGCCCCTCGCCGTTTCCGCCCGCGGTCCACTGCGCGGCACCGTCACCGTTCCCGGCGACAAATCGATCAGCCATCGCTCGCTGATGTTTTCGGCGCTTGCGGTGGGCGAGAGCCGGATCGAAGGGCTGCTCGAGGGCGAGGACGTGCTGGCCACCGCCGCTGCGATGCGGGCGATGGGCGCTGATATCGTACGTGGCGACGACGGCGTCTGGCGCGTCCACGGCGTCGGCGTGGGCGGGCTGCTCCAGCCGCAGGCGGCGCTCGACATGGGCAATTCGGGAACCTCGACGCGACTCCTGATGGGACTCGTCGCCAGCCATGCGATCACTGCGACCTTTACCGGCGACGCCTCGCTCTCCGGCCGTCCGATGGGGCGGGTGATCGAGCCGCTGTCGAAGATGGGCGCGGACATCACCTCGTCGCCTGGAGGTCGGCTGCCGCTGATGGTGCGCGGGATCAATCCCGCGGTGCCGATCGAATATACCCTTCCCGTCGCCTCGGCGCAGGTGAAGTCGGCAGTGCTGCTCGCCGGGCTCAACACGCCGGGGATCACCCGGGTGATCGAACCGGTGCCGACACGCGACCATAGCGAGCGAATGCTGCGCGGATTCGGTGCGGAACTGACTGTCGAGGATGGCCCGAACGGCAAGATCATCTCGATCACCGGCGAAGCCGAATTGAAGCCCCAGCACATCATGGTGCCCGGCGACCCTTCCTCGGCCGGCTTCTGGATGGTGGCGGCATCGATCGTGCCGGGCTCCGAGATCCTGATCCGCAACGTCTGCATGAACCCGACCCGCACCGGGCTGATCACTGCGCTCAAGCTGATGGGCGCCGACATTACCGAGATCGACGCACGCGAAGTGGGGGCGAAGCGGTCGCCGACCTGCGCGTTCGCCATGCGCCGCTGAACGCGATCGAGGTGCCGCCCGAACTCGCGCCGAGCATGATCGACGAATATCCAATCCTGTTCGTGGCGGCCTCGTTCGCGCAGGGCCGCACCGTCGCACGCGGTGCGCACGAACTGCGCGTCAAGGAATCGGACCGGATCGCGACGATGCGCACTGCGCTCGAAGCTGCAGGCGTGCGTACCGAGGAATATGAGGACGGACTGACGATCCAGGGCTCGGGCGGCGATCCGCTGCCCGGCAATGCACAGGTCGCCTCGAAGCTCGATCACCGCATCGCGATGAGCATGACCGTCGCCGGGCTGGGCGCGGCCCAGCCGATCACGATCGACGATGTCGGTCCGGTCGCGACCAGCTATCCCGATTTCTTCCAGACTCTCGAGGCTCTTGGACAGTAAGTGCGTAGCATGATCATCGCCGTCGACGGACCTGCAGCCTCGGGCAAGGGCACCATCGCCCGCGCGCTCGCGCGGCATTACAAATTGCCGCATCTCGATACCGGCCTGCTCTATCGCGCCGTCGCCGCGACGGTGCTCCGTGGGGCTCGATCCGGCTTCGGCAGCCGATGCAGTCGCGTCCTGCGGTTTCGAGGATGCGCTGCTCGACGATCCCTGGCTGCGCACCGACGAGGTCGGCAAGGTGGCGTCGGTGGTTTCCGCCCATCCGCCGGTTCGCGCGGCGCTGCTGGATCGCCAACGCAGGTTCGCGCAGCAACCCGGCGGCGCAGTGCTCGACGGGCGCGACATCGGCACGGTGATCGCGCCCGACGCGGATGTGAAGCTGTTCGTGAAAGCGACCCCCACGATCCGCGCGCAGCGGCGCCACCTCGAGTTGCGCAAGCAAGGCGCCAATACCAGCCTCGACAGAGTACTGGCCGACATCCGCGCCCGCGACGAGCGCGACTCGCACCGTTCCGAAGCGCCGATGCGGCAGGCCGAGGACGCCGCGGTGCTCGACACCAGCTTCCTGGCGATCGACGCCGCCGTCCAGCGCGCGATCGCCCTGGTCGAGGCGCGAACCCGCGCCGCTCCGAATTGAGCTCAGCCGATCGGCAAGGTGATTTCGCCGCCCTCGCCCGGCTGCGTGAAGCCGCGCAGGATCGTGAGCATCCCTTCGGTGCCGAACAATTGGTATAATGTGAACAGGCCGCGCGAGAGATCGCCGTCGAACTGGAACGAGAATCGGTCCATCCCGCAATTCTCCATCTCCAGCGGCCCGCCGGCATAGACGAAGACGACATCACGGAAGGAGCAGCCGGTATAGCTGTTGCCGTCCAGCGAGACGGTGGTCGATTCGAAGGTCTGGTTGACGTATTCCATGGCGCTTTCTTCTTCTGGGTGGGCGCGGCCCTGACATGACGGGCGCGCCACCGCAATGCCCGGCTGCGCAGCTTGCCTCTCGGGCCCGGTTCAGCTAAGGGGCGCGCGTCCTGCGGGCGTTTGCTCGCGGAGGTTTGGCGCGTGGACATTGAGTCTCGCGCGCCCTTTTCGCACTTTATCGCGTCTGGTCCTCCGCCTGTTTTCGTCCGCGGATGCCGCGACCGGCATTCGGCCGCCGTGGCAATTTCGGCCTTTCAAGACCGCTGGATTCAACCAGCCGGCCGGAAAACGTGAACCAGGAACTGACCTCTATGGCCTCTACGGCAAACCCCAGCCGCGACGATTTCGCGGCACTCCTCGAACAAACTCTCGGCGGCGCAGAAAGCTTTGAAGGCCGCGTCGTCATCGGCACCGTCACCGGCATCGAGAACGATCTCGCCGTGATCGACGTGGGCCTCAAGTCCGAAGGCCGCGTGCCGCTTCGCGAATTCGCAGCGCCGGGCCAGAAGGCGGACCTCAAGGTCGGCGACGAAGTGCAGGTCTATGTCGACCGCGTCGAGAACGCCAATGGCGAAGCGATGCTCAGCCGCGACCGCGCCCGCCGCGAAGCCGCCTGGGACAATCTCGAAACCGAATTCGCCAAGACCGCACGCGTCGAGGGCGTCATCTTCGGCCGCGTCAAGGGCGGCTTCACCGTCGACCTTTCGGGCGCGGTGGCCTTCCTCCCCGGTTCGCAGGTCGATATCCGTCCGGTGCGCGACGTCACCCCGCTGATGGACATCCCCCAGCCCTTCCAGATCCTCAAGATGGACCGCAAGCGCGGCAACATCGTCGTGTCGCGTCGCGCGGTGCTCGAGGAAACCCGCGCCGAGCAGCGTTCGGGCCTGATCCAGTCGCTGGCCGAGGGCCAGGTGATCGACGGCGTCGTCAAGAACATCACCGATTACGGTGCGTTCGTCGACCTGGGCGGCATCGACGGCCTGCTCCACGTCACCGATCTCAGCTACAAGCGCGTCAACCATCCGAGCGAAGTGCTCAACATCGGTGACACGGTGAAGGTGCAGATCATCCGCATCAACCGCGACACGCAGCGCATCAGCCTCGGCATGAAGCAGCTCGAGAGCGATCCGTGGGATGGCGCCGCCGCCAAGTATCCGGTCGGCGAGAAGCTCAGCGGCCGCGTGACCAACATCACCGAGTACGGCGCGTTCGTCGAGCTCGAGCCGGGCATCGAAGGCCTGGTTCACGTCTCGGAGATGAGCTGGACCAAGAAGAACGTCCATCCGGGCAAGATCGTCTCGACCTCGCAGGAAGTCGAAGTCGTCGTGCTCGAGGTCGATGCCGAGAAGCGTCGCATCTCGCTGGGCCTCAAGCAGGCGCAGAACAACCCGTGGGAGGCCTTCGCGGCCGCGCACCCGGTCGGCACCGAAGTCGAGGGCGAAGTCAAGAACGCCACCGAGTTCGGCCTGTTCATCGGTCTCGACAACGACGTCGACGGCATGGTCCACATGTCGGACATCGCCTGGGGCATCTCGGGCGAGGACGCGCTCAACCTGCATCGCAAGGGCGAGACCGTTAAGGCGATCGTGCTCGCGATCGAGCCCGATAAGGAGCGCATCAGCCTCGGCATGAAGCAGCTCGAGCGCGGCGGCCCGTCGGCAGCCGTGGCTGCGGGCGGCGGCGACAAGCTCAACAAGAACGCGATCGTCACCGTGACGGTTCTCGAAGTCCGCGACGCGGGCCTCGAGGTTCAGGTTGGCGAGGACGGCGCGACCGGCTTCATCAAGCGCACCGATCTCGGCCGCGACCGCGACGAGCAGCGTCCGGAGCGTTTCCAGGTCGGTCAGAAGTTCGATGCGATGGTCACCGGCTTCGATCGTTCGAAGAAGCCGACCTTCTCGGTCAAGGCGATGCAGATCGCCGAAGAGAAGCAGGCCGTTCAGCAGTACGGCTCGTCCGATTCGGGCGCGTCGCTGGGCGACATCCTCGGCGAGGCCCTCAAGGCCCGCAACGAGAAGAACTGATGCAGGTCGGGGAAGCGGTTTCGGCCGCTTCCCCCTCATTTCCGAAATAAATGCCCTGAACTGATAATCTTCGGGTTGATGCAGGTTGCATAAGAGCGCTAGAGCAACCCGATCAGGGTAGCCGCGGCAGACCAACCGCAGTCCATGTGTGCCAAGGAGGGTGCGGATGATCCGTTCGGAACTCGTGCAACTGCTGGTCGATGAAAATCCCGGCCTGTCGGCACGCGAGGTCGAGAAGATCGTCTCGGTCTTCTTCGACGAAATCGTCGGCCGCCTGACCGAAGACGGACGCGTCGAGCTCCGCGGCTTCGGTGCTTTCTCCACCCGCGCCCGCGACGGCCGCACCGGCCGCAATCCGCGCACCGGCGAGACCGTGGAAGTCGCGCCCAAGCGCGTTCCCTATTTCAAGCCGGGCAAGGAAATGCGGGTTCGCCTCAACGTCTGAGCCGAACTTCCCTGTTACGCACGCAGATGAGGCCGGAACCGCTTGACGGTTTCGGCCTCATGCGCTTGGCAAGGACGGCAATGCGGACGTGGCGGAACCGGTAGACGCCGGAGACTTAAAATCTTCTGCCCCTCGGGGCGTGCGGGTTCGAGTCCCGCCGTCCGCACCAGATGCTTATTCGCTGTCGGGATCGTCGTCGTCGGTCGCGATGATCACGCCGCCGGCGATGATCGCCGCCACGCCGATGATCGCGATGATCGGCGCGCCCGCGAGGTCCGATTCCTTCTCCGCATCGGTCGAGGCACGCAGCGAGAGCTTGGAGGCGGAGCCTTGCGCGGCGATTGCCGGCGTGGCCGCCAGCGAGAGTGCGGCCATCGCGGTCGCAACTTGTCCCAGGATACGCACCATCGAAATACTCCTCGGTTGGGGGCAAGCGGAGAAACTTTCGACTTCGGGCCCGGTTCCCTCGATTCGCTGCAATGCGGCGAACCGAGCCTGTGCACGGCGTGGCAGGAGCATCGGCAGGGGGTTGGCAGCATGAGGCCTGCGCCATACACCCGCGCTGTCTCCCATTGGTGGAACCCTGCATGAATCGCTTTGCCTTACCTGTTTTGCTTGCCCTGGGGCTGGCGACCGGTGGGTGCGGCGGCGGGCAGCGCAAGGACGATGCGCCGGTGGTGGTGAGCGTCATCGGCGGCGAGGCGCGGCTCGCGGATCCGAGCGCCGGGCCGATCGATCCGGCCGAGCGCGTGCTGATGGGCGCGACGGCGCAGGGGCTGGTGCGGTTCGACGCGGCCGGACAGATCGAGCCGGGGCTCGCCGAGCGCTGGATCGTCATCGACGACGGCCGCAGCTACATCTTCCGCCTGCGCGAAGCCTATTGGCCCGACGGCACACCGGTTACCGCCGCGCAGGTGATCCGGGTCCTCCGCCGCGCTGCGGCGCCCGGCAGCCGCAACCCGCTGGCCCCTTCCTCGCAGTGATCGACGAGATCGTCGAGATGACCCCCACGGTGATCGAGGTGCGGCTGAAACGGCCCCGCCCCGATCTGCTGAAGCTGTTCGCCCAGCCCGAGCTGGCGGTGTTCCGCACCGGCACGCTCGACGGCAGCGGCCCCTTCCTCGCCCGGAAGATCGCGCACGGCTTCCTGCTGCGCCCTGCTCCCGACACCTCCCGGCAGGACAATGCCGCGCCCGCGCCGGAGGAAACCGTGCAGCTTTACGGCGAGCGCGCCGCGCTGGCGCTCGCGCGCTTCAAGGCGGGCGAATCCGACATGATCCTCGGCGGCACCTTTGCCGACTGGCCGATCCTCGAGCCCGCGAAGATCGCCCCTGCCAACCTCCAGGTGGACCATGCCGTCGGCCTGTTCGGGCTCGCAGTGCTCCATCGCCGCGATTTTCTGGCCGATGCCGCGAACCGCGCGGCGATCGCGATGGCGATCGATCGCGCCACGCTGACCCAGCAGCTCGACGCCGATTGGGCACCGATGGAGACTTTGCTGCCGACCAGGATCGATTCGGCGGCGCCGCCCGCCCAGCCGGGCTGGTGGACCCTGCCGCTCGACGTACGGCGCGAGACTGCCCGTGCACGCGTGCTCGCGTGGCGGCAGGCGCATCCGGAGCCGCTGACATTGCGCATCGCATTGCCCCCGGCCCCGGCGCCACTCTGGTCTGGGCGCATTTGGCGCTGGCGATGCGGCGGATCGGGATCGAACCGCAGCGCGTGGGGCTCGGCGACCCGGCGGACCTGCGGCTGATCGACGCCGTCGCCCCCTATGACAGCGGCCGCTGGTTCCTGCAGACCGCCTGCATCGCCTGTTCGGACGAGGCGAAAGCATTGGTCGAAGCGGCCCGCGACGCCCCCGACCTCGCCGCCCGCGCGCAGCGCATCGCCGAGGCCGACGCGGCGCTCACCATGGATTCCTCTTATATTCCAATCGCCCAACCCCTACGTTGGTCGCTCGTCGCGCTGCGGCTCGACGCCTGGCAGCGGAACACGCGGGCATGGCACCCGTTGAACCACCTGCGAAACGAGACGGAGTAGGCTGTGGCGAAGACGGAGCGAATGGCATCGGGATGGACCGCGGCGGCGAAGGATCTGCCGCTGGGCAAGGATCCCGCGCATGTCCGCCGCAGGATCGAGGCGATGGAGCATCTGCTCGAGCGCAGCTTCACCATTCCCGGCACGCGCTTTCCGGTCGGCCTCGACGTGGTGCTCGATCTCATCCCCGGCATCGGCACCACGATCGCGGCGGCGATGGGCGCCTATATGGCATGGGAGGCGCGCAACCTCGGCATGTCGAAGACGCAGATCGCGCGGATGGCGGGCAATATCGGCTTCGACTGGATGCTGGGCATGATCCCGTGGGTCGGCGCGATCCCCGATCTGTTCTTCCGCTCGAACTCGCGCAATCTGAAGATCATCAAGAAGCATCTCGACAAGCATCACCCGGCGAGCGTGACGATCGATCAGGGCTGACCCTGCAAGGCCGCTCAGGCGGCAGTGAAATCGAGCCCGATATCGGCGGCGGGGGCCGACTGGGTGAGGCGGCCGACGCTGACATAAGTGACGCCCGATTCGGCGATGGCGCGGATCGTGTCGAGGCGGACGCCGCCTGAGGCTTCGGTGGGCACCCGGCCCGCGACCAGGGCCACCGCCTCGCGCAGCGTATCCGGCCCCATATTGTCGAGCAGCAGGTGGGTGGCGCCGGCTTCGAGCGCGGGCGCGATCTGGTCGATGCGGTCGACCTCGACGATGATCCGCGCGATCCCCGCATCGACCGCACGGCGCACCGCCTCGCCGATCGAACCGGCGACGCCGACATGGTTGTCCTTGATCATCGCCGCGTCCCAAAGCCCCATGCGGTGATTCTGCGCGCCGCCCATGCGCGTGGCATATTTCTCGAGCACGCGCAGGCCGGGGATGGTCTTGCGGGTATCGAGCAAGGTCGCGCCGGTGCCGGCGATCGCGTCGACATAGGAACGAGTGAGCGTCGCGATGCCCGAGAGATGCTGGATGGTGTTGAGTGCCGAGCGCTCGGCCGTGAGCATCGCGTGGGCCTTGCCGCGCAGGCGGAGCAGGTCGGTGCCGGCGGGGACGCTCTGCCCGTCCTCGACGAGCCGCTCGATCGCGACTTCGGGGTCGAGCGCGCGGAAGAATGCCTCGGCGATCGGCAGCCCGGCGACGGTGATCGCATCGCGGCTGTCCATCACCCCTTCGAACACCGCCTCGGCGGGGATCACTGCAGCGGAAGTGATGTCGCCGGCATCGCCGAGATCCTCGGCGAGGGTGGCGCTGACGAAGGCGGCGAGGTCGAATTGATCGAGGGTGAAGGGCATAAGGGTGCTGTACAGGCAGATCGCACGCGGTGGAATCGCTTCGTTGGCGTTCGCCCTCAACTTTCAAACGTCACCCCGGCGCAGGCCGGGGCCCAGAGCCAAAAGCGACATGGCCCGTAACTCTGGGCCCCGGCCTGCGCCGGGGTGACGGACCCCTTCCCCGTTCGCCCTGAGCTTGTCGAAGGGCGGTGTGCGTCGAGCGAACGAATGGTAGCCGTGCTTCGACAAGCTCAGCACGAACGAAACGGAATAAACCTTCACCGTTCCCCTATTGTTCGAACAGCGCTAGACCAACGCCGTGAACGACACGCCCGTCCGGAAGATCATCCATATCGACATGGACGCCTTCTATGCGTCGGTCGAGCAGCGTGACGCGCCCGAGCTGCGGGGGCGGCCGGTGGCGGTGGGCTATGCCGCGGCGCGTGGCGTGGTGGCGGCGGCGAGCTATGAGGCACGGACCTTCGGCGTGCGATCGGCACTGCCTTCGGTGACGGCGCTGCGGCGTTGCCCCGAGCTCGTCTTCGTGAAGCCGCGCTTCGACGTGTACAAGGCCGTGTCCCGGCAGATCCACGCGATCTTCGCCGATTATACCGAGCTGATCCAGCCGCTGTCGCTCGACGAAGCCTATCTCGACGTGACCGCCAATCGTCGCGGGATCGAGACCGCCTGGGCGACCGCGAAGGAGATTCGCGCGCGGATCCTGGAGGAAACCGGGCTCACCGCCTCGGCCGGCATCTCGTACAACAAGTTCCTCGCCAAGCTCGCGTCGGACCAGCGCAAGCCCAACGGCCAGTTCGCAGTGACGCCCGAGATGGGCGCGGCGTGGGTGGAGACGCTGCCGGTGGCGCGCTTCCACGGGGTGGGGCCGGTGACCGCGGCGAAGATGAAGCGGCTGGGGATCGAGACGGGGCGGATTTGCGCGACAAGTCGCTCGACTTCCTGCGCGCGCATTTCGGCAGCGCGGCCGAATGGTATCACGCCATTGCGCGCGGCCAGGACGACCGGCCGGTGAACCCGTCGCGCGAGCGCAAATCCTCGGGATCGGAGACGACCTTCGACCGCGACCTGACCGAGACGCCCGAGATCGAGGCGGGCGTATTGCGCATGGCCGACGAGGTCTGGGACTGGTGCGACAAGGCGCAGGCGTTCGGGCGGACCGTGACGGTGAAGGTGAAGTTCGCCGATTTCAGGCAGATCACCCGGAGCAAGAGCTTCGCGTCGGTGGTGCGGACACGGGAAGCGCTGCAGGCGGCGAGTCGCGAGTTGATCGGGCTGGTACTGCCGCCCGAGAAGGAATCCGGCTGGTGGGGGTCACGGTTTCGAACTTCGAGGCGGAGATTGGAGAGAGCGAGGCGCTGCCGTTGTTCGGGGCGGGGAAGCGGCTTAGGGGCGTGCAGGCACGGCCGACATCTCAAACCAACAGGCAGCCAAGCCGATACCCGGCTGCCCTCCGAAAGGCGGAACGATGAGCGCGACCATTCCCGGACCAGACGGAAAACCACGTTGCCGCTGGTGCGCGGCGGCGCCCGAGTTCCTGGCCTATCACGACAATGAATGGGGTTTCCCGGTCAGCGACGACAGGCGTCTGTTCGAGAAATTGTGCCTCGAAGGGTTTCAGTCCGGGCTGAGCTGGCGAACGATCCTCGCCAAGCGGGAGAATTTCCGTGCGGCTTTCCACCATTTCGACTTCGACCGGATTGCCGGGTTCAGCGATTCCGACGTGACGCGCCTGCTGCAGGATCAGGGCATCGTCCGCCACCGCGGCAAGATCGAAGCGGTCATCAACAACGCCCGGCGCGTGCAGGAGCTGGTGAAACAGCACGGCTCGCTCGCCGCTTATGTCTGGCGTTTCGAACCGGAGCCGGACGAACTTGCGCCACCGCAGACGGCCTCGACATCGGCGGCGTCGATCCTGATGTCGAAGGACCTGAAGAAGCGCGGCTGGACCTTTGTCGGGCCGACCACCGTCTATGCCTTCATGCAGGCGATGGGGTTGATCAACGATCATGCGGAGGGGTGCGTGGTGCGCGAACAGGCAGCCCGTGCAAGGGAGACATTTCAGCTACCCGAATAAACCCTCGCCTCCGCGAGGTCGCGCTTGACCCCGGACGCCGGCGCGGAGACGATACCAAGCGGAATCAATGCGGCCCCGGCGCCGGGGCCATCGGAAGGATGAGATGACAGGATGTCAGTCAATCGCAGGGATATCGTGAAGGGTGCCGCATTGGGCGCGGCCGCCATGGCCGCGGGTCCGGCCGCGGCGGCGCCGGCGGGCGGGAAGATCGTCCATCACGTCTTCTTCTGGCTGAAGAACCCGGATTCGGCCGCGGATCGCGAGCAGCTGATCGCGGGGCTGCGCAAGCTCGCCGCGGTCGACGTCGTCCGCAGCCTGCAGATCGGCGTGCCGGCATCGACCGAGCAGCGCGACGTGGTCGATTCGAGCTTCCACGTCTCCGAGCTGATGGTGTTCGACAATGTCGCCGATCAGAAGACCTATCAGGACCATCCGGTGCACAAGGACTTCGTCGCCAAGTGCAGCCATTTGTGGGCGAAGGTGATCGTGTACGACATGGTGACGGTGTAGCTGTCGCATCCGGTTGACGGCACCGACCCCCGTCCTAACCCGTCACCCCGGACTTGTTCCGGGGTCCACCGGGAGGCGGGCGACGCGTTCTCGCTTCCAGCTTCTCCGTCGCGGCACAGTGGATCCCGGCACAAGGCCGGGATGACGGATTTCCGGAAAGCTTAATCCCCCTTCCGGGGATCGCCGCCCACCGCGGGGACCGGACCGAGATCGCCCTGCCCCACCGTGGCGCTCGCCATCTCCAGCATGCGGTCGAGGCTCTTCTTCGCCTTCAGCCGCATGCCTTCCTCGATCTCGATGCGTGGATTGAGGTCGCGCAGCGCGAGGTAGAGCTTCTCCATGTTGTTGAGCGCCATGTACGGGCAGATATTGCAGTTGCAATTGCCGTCCGCGCCGGGCGCGCCGATGAAGTTCTTCTCCGGCAGCGCCTTTTCCATCTGGTGGATGATGTGCGGCTCGGTGGCGACGATCAGGGTCTGCCCGGGAAAGCTCTTGGCGAAATCGAGGATGCCGCGGGTCGAGCCGACATAATCGGCGTGATCGAGGATGTGCGGCGGGCATTCGGGGTGCGCGGCGACCGGCGCTCCAGGGTGCTGCGCCCGCAGCTTGAGCAATTCGGTCTCCGAGAATGCCTCGTGGACGATGCACACGCCCGGCCAGAGCAGCATCTCGCGCCCGAGCGTGCGGGTGAGATAGCCGCCGAGATTGCGGTCGGGACCGAAGATGATCTTCTGATCGAGCGGGATCTGGCTGAGGATCTTTTCGGCCGAGGAGCTGGTGACGATGATGTCGCTCAGCGCTTTCACTTCGACCGAACAGTTGATGTAGGTGAGCGCGATGTGATCGGGGTGCTGCGCGCGGAAGGCGGCGAACTGATCGGGCGGGCAGCTGTCTTCGAGGCTGCACCCGGCGTTCATGTCGGGGAGCACGACGATCTTGTCGGGCGAGAGGATCTTGGCGGTCTCGGCCATGAAGCGGACGCCACAGAATGCGATCACATCGGCGTCGGTCTCGGCGGCTTTCCGGCTCAGATCGAGGCTGTCGCCGACGAAGTCCGCCAGGTCCTGCAACTCGGGCTTCTGGTAATAATGCGCGAGGATGACGGCGTTGCGCTCCTTGCGGAGCCGATCGATCTCGGCGCGAAGGTCGAGGCCGGCGAGGCTGCCGCCGATGCCGTTGCGTGCGTCCATGGGTGTCCGGGCCTTTTCGAGAGCGTTCGGCTCCCAAATGGCGGTCTAACGCCCGGTGATCAAGGGACCGGCGGGCGGCGGCGGAAACTCCAGCGGCGGAACCTCGACACCCGGATAGCCCGCCGTCACTGCATCGTAGATCGCGATGCCCAGCGGCGTTGCGGGGATCAGCACCGTGGCGAGCTGGGTCACGACCAATGCGGCGACGCCCCACCCCCAGGCGGGATGGACGGCGCCGCGACGGCGGAGATCGGCGAAAATGCCGATCAGCGGCCAGATCATCGCCGCGGCGAATACCCACCAGCCCGCATGGGGGATCAGCAGCGGCATCGGCAGCAACCGCCCGAAGGCTGGCCCGGTGAGCACCGCCACGGCGCAAAGGAGCAGCCGGCGATGCCATTCGGTGCGTCGCCTGAGCAATATCGCCGCGGCGACGAGGCCGCCGAAGCAGAGGATGCTGAGCGAATTCATCACGAGGAAATAAGCAGGCAGGAAGAAGAAGGGCGTGGTGCCGTTCCGGACCATGTTTACAGTGATAGTGACACCAACCCCCACCATCCCGCCCGCCCAGACCGCGCCGATCCAGCCGAGCCGACGGTGGAGCGCGATCGAGCCGCGGGTCACGAGGACATTCTGCACGACGTAGAGCGCGATGAAGCCGAAGAACGTGATCGCATGGAGATGGACGAGCGGCGGCGAGGCGAAGCTCGAACGGCCCGCTGCGAGCTGGAGCGAGAAACCGGCAACGATGGTCAGCGCCATCGCGATCGCCATCGTCAGGAAGAACCGGTCGTCGCGGCCATATCCCGGCTGCGGTGTCGCCTGCGTCGCCATGAAACCCCCTCACACTCTTGCAGATGTGAAGGTATCGGAAGGTCAGGCGCGGCTCAACCGGTTACCATTTATTGGCGACTACGTCCTCCGGGCGGCGCGAGCGGTCCCAATCTTCGGTCGGGCGCTCGTCGGGGAAGAATACTACGACCCTGGCGTCGAGGCCGGCGGCCTTGAGCGGCATCGCGAAGCTGCGCTCGATCGCCCGGCGCGTGGCTTCCTTCGCCAGCTTGACCGGCATGGGGGCACGGGCCTGGCGGATCAGCTCCTGCTGACCGGCCTTGCGATTGGCGGCATCGAGCTGGGTCTCGACATCGGTGAAGCGCATCAGCATGCCCCTTCCGAATATTCGCGGATGCCGTCGAGATCGACATCAGGGCCGATCACTTCGAGCGGGGGCAGCAGGATGGTCAGGCGCTTGTTGGCGGCATCCCAGGACAGACTCTTCTGCTGGAGCTTGGCCAGATCGACTTCGTAGCGGACCATGCCGGGCATGATCAGCGTCTTCTCGGCGCTGAGACCGAGGCGGCTCTGTTTCGAGGTGACCACCGCGACGTAGCGCGCAGCGAAAGTGGAGAGACGGTTCTGCTCGCGCAGGCCCTGCAGGCTCGCCTGGGCCACGGTGATCGGGTCTGGGCCGCGGAACTGGCTCTTGACGGTGTCGCCGAGGAACCACGCCCCGCCGCCGATCGCGAGGACGAGCGCGAGCAGCAGCGCACCGAACTTGAGGCAGCCCCAGTATTTCACGCGGCCATCTTCCACGCGCCGTCCTCCTCGGCGACGAGGCCGCGCGTCTGGAGGTCGAGTAGATGCGCGAGCACCGAGCGGCCGGCGGCACCGGTGAGGCGCGGATCGAGGCCGACATACATGCGCTCGACCATGTCGGGGATCGCGCCCACATCCTCGCGGAGCAGGCGCAGGATCTGGCCCTCGCGCTGCTTGCGGTGCCCCATCAGGCCGCGGACGAAGCGCCGGGGGCGCTCGATCGGCTCGCCATGCGCGGGGTAATAGATGCGGTCTTCGCGGGCCATCAGCTTGTCGAGGCTGGCCATGTACGCCGCCATGTCGCCGTCGGGCGGCGCGACCACGGTGGTCGACCAGCCCATGACATGATCGCCGGTGAAGAGGGCGCCGGCCTCGGGCAGCGCGAAGGCGAGATGGTTCGAGGTGTGCCCGGGCGTGGCGACAGCGGTGAGCGTCCAATCGAGGCCGGTGAGGCTCTCGCCGTCGGTGAGGGTGCGATCGGGGGCGTAACTGGTGTCGAAGGCGGCGTCGGCGCGGGGGCCGGCATCCTCGAGCGTGAGCGGCGCGCAGCCGATGATCGGAGCGCCGGTCGCGGCCTTGAGCGGGGCGGCGGCGGGGCTGTGGTCGCGGTGGGTGTGGGTGCACAGGATCGCGATGACCGGGCGGCCATGGATCGCGGCTAGCAGGGCTTGCAGATGCTCGGGATCGTCGGGGCCGGGATCGATCACAGCGAGTTCGGTAGTGCCGATCAGATAGGTCTGGGTGCCGGTATAAGTGAAAGGCGACGGGTTGGGCGCGAGGACGCGCGTGACCAGCGGCTCGATCGCGAGCGCGACGCCAGTGGGAGCCTCGATCATGGGGGCGATGTGGCGGGTAGAGGAGGTTTAGACAAGGCCGCTTCTCAATCCTCCCCCGCCAGGGGAGGTGGCAGGCGCAGCCTGACGGAGGGGAGGATTGGGGAATTAAACGGGGCCGGCTGCGAAGGAGTTCAGCCGGCCCCGTCGTGAAGGGAGTCCGCGGGGCAGCGGACACCCCTCCCCACTCGTCAGTCCTTGTCGCGCTGCTTCTCGAGCTCGGCCATCGCCTCGTCGATGCCCTTGAGCGCCTTGGCGCGCTCGTCGGCGGTCATGTTGGTTTCGCTCTCGATCGAGCGGCGCGCCATGCGCAGGCCCATGCGGGCGCTGTCCATGCCCATTGCCTTGTGACGCATCGTCATGCGTTGGGTATTGGTCGCGGCCATCTCGATACGATCGGTGCAGATGATCATGATCTTCCTGCCGCCATCCTCGCGATGCTCGACCGTCGGCTTGCCTTCGGCCCTGCCGCATTTGCCGTCGCGGACCTCGGGGATCGACATGCGGATCGCCTCGGGATCGGGCATCGCGATCTCGTCCTTGCTGCCGTCGGCGCGGACGATGACCATTTTCCGGACGCGCTTGCCGTCCTTCTTGTCGTCGGTCGAAAAGCTGTAGACGTGGCGCCCGGCCTTGTGCGGGCCGTCGGCCATCTCCGGAGCCTCGGGGCCTCCGGCGCTTCGGCGGCCTCGGGCGGTGCCGGCGGCGCGGGCACTTCCTGGCCCAGCGAGACACCGGTCACGGTCTCGACCCTGGTCTTGAGCGTCTCGGCCGCCGACGTGCCCGAGGCAGTGAAGCCGAGCGCGGCGACCGACAGTGCGCCGATGCCGATCAGTCCGGTGGCGGCGCGGGCGGGGAAAATTGCCGGGTCTTCGAAAGCATGCGTAACCTCCCTTGACTTCGTTGATCGTGTGCAAGTGACATGCCGCCGAGACCGCACCCCCATGCGCGGACTTGACGATTGCGCGACCATAAGCATGGCGCAGCGCCTGGGCGCGGCCGGCGAGCACAAGGGCGTCGCAGGCCATTTCCTGATCGGCGCGGAAGGCGCGGAAGGCCTTCCAGGCGACCGGATTGAACCAGTGAAGGGCGAGGACGATCAGCGCGACCCAGTTCGCTACAAGATCGCCGCGGACATGGTGGCCGAGCTCATGGGCGAGCGCGAGATCGCGCTCCTGCTCGTCGTACCGCTCGGAGAAGTCGCGCGGGAAGGCGACATATTTGCGGAAGATGCCGAAGGCCAGGGGCCCGTGTGCGGCGTCGGTCTCGATCACGCGGACCTTGCCCTGCGCCACGGTGCGGTCGACGCGGGCGCGGCGCAGCAGATTCGCAGTGTAGCGGCTGTGCGAGACGAGGTGGTAGGCGAGGAACGCCGCGGCGCCGAGCGCCCACAAAGCGAGCAGCACCATCCACAGGCCGAAGCTGCCTTCCGCCCCCGCCGCGGGCGCGGCGCCGAGCGGCTCGACGAAATAGACCGCGACGATGTCGCTCGCCGCGGCAACCGGCGCCGCCGCCTGTTCGCGCCAGCCCTCGGGGAGCGGCGGCAGGATCAATCGCGCTACCGGGAGCAGCCACAGGGCATAGGTCATATGCGGCCCGAACGCCTTGCGCACGGGGCCGCGCAGCGCCAGCACGAGCAGCATCAGCAGCGTGGTGGCGACGAAGGTCTCTATCGCGAAGCCGATCATGACTTGAGATCCTTCAGCAGCGCTTCGATCTCGGCGATGTCCTGGTCGGTGATCGCATCGCGTTCGGCGAGGTGCGCCACCAGCGGCGTGAGCTTGCCGCCGAACAGGCGGTCCATGAAGCGGCGCGATTCCCCGACGACATAGTCCGAGCGCGCGACCAGCGGACGGTAGCGATAGCGCCGGCCGTCTTCCTCATGCGCGATGATGCTCTTGGCGAGCAGGCGGCCGAGCAGGGTCTTGACCGTGTTGGCGCTCCAGTCGCGCTCGACGGGCACCCGCTCGGCAACTTCCTGCGCCGTGAGCGGCGACTCTTCCCAGAGCACCTCCATCACGGCATGTTCGGCGTCGCTGATCCGTTCGGTCATGAGTCCCTCTTCCCTGACTACGCCTGTAATCGTCACGATTACGTCTGTAGTCAAGTCGCTGAATGACCGATGAACGGATTATGTCCGGTGCGTGACCGGTGCCGGGCGTGCGCGCAGCCTGTCGGGGAAATTTACAGGGCCGCGGTCGGGAGTGCGATCGTTAACCACTGAAGCGGCTGGAAAAGCGCGGTTCGCGGAAACTGGCACGCCGGGTGCAAAGTATCAGGCACCCCGAGCGTTTCGACGCTTCATTCCAGGGTGGGTCGACCGCTTACTTAACCGGTCTCGCGTCGACCCACCCGACCCGGGGTTTCCCGACATCGATAGCGACTCGGAAGTTTTCGCGCTTCCCGTGCTCCGGCGCAGGCCGGAGCGTGGCCGCCAGTTGAACACCCTTCTTCGTCACCCCGGCCTCGAGCCGGGGTCCCGCTGCCTTGAGCCAAGCAGAAGAAGCGGGATCCCGGCTCAAGGCCGGGGTGACGGAAATGATTATCGAAAGGTCAGGCCTGCGCGGCGACGCCCTTGTCGGCCAGCAGCTGGGCCAGTTCGCCGCTCTCGTACATCTCCATCATGATGTCCGATCCGCCGACGAATTCGCCCTTCACATAGAGCTGGGGGATGGTCGGCCAGTCCGAGAAGGCCTTGATGCCCTGGCGGACGCCCTGGTCCTGGAGCACATCGACGCTCTCGAACTCGACGCCGAGATGGGTGAGGATCGCGATCGCGCGGCTCGAAAAGCCGCATTGCGGGAAAAGCGGGCTGCCCTTCATGAAAAGGAGCACGGGGTTGGCATCCACCAAACCCTGGATCCGGTCCTGAACTTCGTCGGTCACTTGTCTACTCCTCGGCTGGCGCTTCGGTGGTCAGCTGGAGCGCGTGGAGCACGCCGCCCATGCGCCCGCCGAGCGCTGCATAAACCGCCTGGTGCTGGCGCACGCGCGGCATCCCCCTGAACATGGGGGCGACGACGCGCGCTGCATAGTGGTCGCCGTCGCCGGCGAGGTCGGTAATCTCGACGCGGGCATCGGGGATGCCGGCGCGGATCAGTTCCTCGATCTCGGACGCGGCCATCGCCATCTTACTTCGATTCCATCAGCTGGCGGCGCGCCTCGACGGTCTTCTCCGCGATCGCCTGACGGATCGTCGCATCGTCGACTTCGACGCCGGCGGCGATCAGGTCGCCGAGCAGCTTGCGGATCACGTCCTCGTCGCCGGCTTCCTCGAAATCGGCCTGGACCACCGCCTTGGCATAGGCGTCGGTCTCTTCGGGCGTGAGGTTCATCTTGGCGGCTGCCCAGTGGCCGAGCAGACGGTTGCGGCGCGCGCTGACGCGGAAGGCAATGTCCTCGTCACGGGCGAATTTCGCCTCGAATGCGCGCTCGCGATCGTCGAAAGTGGTCATGTGGTGCTCGCCTCTGGGTGTCGGTTTCCGCCGAGATAGGAGGGAGGGAGAGGCAAGGCAACGGGAAGCTTCGCATAAGCACACTCCCCACCGTCATCCCGGCGAAAGCCGGGATCCAGGATTACTCTGCCGTCAAGCCTGTGGCTCTGGGCCCCGGCTTCCGCCGGGGTGACGGTCAGTGTGAAACGGTCACCACCAGTTTCCCGATCGCTTGCCGTGCGGCCATCTTCGCGATCGCCTTGCCGCCGTCCGCCAGCGCGAAGGTTTCCGTCACGCGCGGGGCGATCCTGCCTTTCTCCCACAAGCGGAAGAGGTGCTCGACATGCACCTGGTTGGCCTGCGGATCGCGCGCGGCGAAGGCGCCCCAGAAGACGCCGCAGACGTCGCAGCTCTTGAGAAGCGTGAGGTTGAGCGGCAATTTCGGGATACCCGCGGGAAAGCCGACGACCAGATAGCGCCCTTCCCAGCCGATCGCGCGGAGCGCAGGCTCGGCATAGTCGCCGCCGACCGGATCGTAGATAACGTCGGCGCCTCTGGGGCCAACCGCGGCCTTGAACGCCTCGCTCAATGCCTTCGACTGCTCCTTGTCGAACGGCGCACGCGGATAGACGAGCGTCTCGTCGGCGCCGGCCGCACGCGCCGCTTCCGCTTTCTCTTCGGACGAGACGGCGGCGACGACGCGGGCGCCGAATGCCTTGCCGAGTTCGATCGCCGCGAGCCCGACGCCGCCGGCCGCGCCAAGGATGAGGAGGGTCTGCCCCGCCTTCAGATGCCCGCGATCGAGCAATGCGTGGATCGTCGTGGCGTACGTGAGCAGCAGCGCCGCGCCTTCCGCGAAGCTGCGCCCTTCGGGAAGCGGATAAAGGCGCGCGACATCAACCGCGACCTTCTCCGCAAGCCCGCCATGGCCGATCACCCCGATCACGCGGTCACCCACCGCGAACTGCGTCACGCCCTCGCCCACCGCCTCGACGGTGCCGGCGATCTCACCGCCGGGCGCGAACGGGCGCGGCGGCTTGAACTGGTATTTATCCTCGATGATCAGGACGTCGGGATAGTTGATCGCGCAGGCCTTCACTGCGACCAGCACCTGGCCCTCGCCCGGTATGGGATCGGGCAGTTCGACGAGGCTTAGAGTTTCAGGTCCGCCCGGCGCCTGCGACAATAGTGCCTTCATTGCCCGCTCCCGCTGTCACCCAGGGACGCGAAGCAGCGACACCGGATTCGTATTTCGAAATCTCGGTATCTTTTGCCAGTGTCATGCCGATCTCGTCCAGCCCCTGCATCAAACAGTCGCGGCGGAAGGGATCGAGATGGAACGGGAAACGGTCCTGGAAGGGCGTGGTGACGGTCATCGTCTCGAGATCGACCGTGACTTCATTATCGCGCGCGACTTCGACCAGCCGGTCGATCGCTTCCTGCGGGAGCACCACCGGGACGATGCCGTTCTTGAAGGCATTGCCCGAAAAGATGTCCGAGAAGCTCGGCGCGATCACGGCCTTGATGCCCAGATCGGCGAGCGCCCAGGCGGCGTGCTCGCGGCTCGATCCGCAGCCGAAATTATCGCCGGCGATCAGCACCGGCGCACCCGCATAGCGCGGATCGTCGAAGATATTGTCCGGCTGCGCGCGCACCGTCTCGAACGCCCCCTGCCCCAATCCTTCGCGCGTCGTGGTCTTGAGCCAGTGCGCGGGAATGATGATGTCGGTGTCGATATTCTTGGCGCCCCACGGATAGGCACGCCCCTCCACCTGGCGAACGGGTTCCATCAGCGGGCACTCCGGGGAAAGAGGGGCAATTTGGCGACATCGGCGGGCTCGTGCTGGATCACGATTTTCGCCTTCAAGTTGGCCGCGATCTGCTTGAAGCGATCGCTCGAGGCGAGCGTGTCCGCGCGATCGGTATTGTAGGTCGGCACCTGATCGTTCTCGAAGCTTTCGGTGGCGTGGAACTGATCGCCCGAGAGCAGAACCGGCCCCGTGCCCTTCAGCCGGACGAGCAGCGAATGGTGCCCAGGCGTATGGCCGGGCATGCCGAGCATCACCACGCTGCCGTCGCCGAATATGTCCTTGTCGCCCGCGACCGCGTCGACCTTGGCAGTGCCGTCGATCCACGGCTTGAACAAAGTTGCCCAATTCGGACGCGCCGCGCTGCCCGCCTTGATCGCGGCGAAGTCGCCAGCGCCGATCAGCAAAGCCGCATGCGTGAAGTCGCCGAGCTGGCCGGTATGATCGTCGTGATAATGGCTGATGCCGACGCGGGTGATCTGTTCGGGCTTGAACCCGATCTGCGCGAGCTGGGTGACGACCCGCGCCTTGAGCGTCAGCGTGAAGGCGCCGTCGACCACCTTCTTGCCGACCAGGTCACCGCTCAGGCCGGTGTCCCAGAGCAGATAGTCGCTGCCGTGGCGGATCAGATAGCAGCTGTCGACCAGCGTATAGGGCTTGCCGTCATAGCGATGCGTGTCGCTGAACTCGGCGAAATCGGCGACATCGAGCTCGCCGCAATCGAGCCGCCAGAGCTCGACGTCCGGCGCCTGGGCATGGGCCGGCGCCGCGACGGCGAGCAGCGCGAAGGCAGTTCCCATCGCGCCGACAATCGTCGAAGCGAAGGCGCGGGTCAGCTTTTCCCTGGCGTTTCCGCGCTCGACGCTGGCTTGCTGTGGGCCGAGGCATAGGCCGCGGCGAGGCCGCTCAACACGGTGCCGACGATCAACACGATCAACGCGCGCTTCATACGAACTCCCTCACGCATCCGCCGACATCAGCTCCCTGACATCGGTGAGGCGCCCCGTGACCGCCGCCGCCGCCGCCATGGCGGGGGACAGCAGGTGGGTTCGCGCGCCCGGACCCTGCCTTCCTACGAAGTTTCGATTCGAGGTGGAAGCACAACGTTCGCCGGGGGGACCTTGTCCGGATTCATCGCGAGGCACATCGAGCAGCCAGGCTCGCGCCATTCGAAGCCGGCCTCGGTGAAGATGCGGTCGAGACCCTCGGCTTCGGCCTGCAATTTGACCAGCCCAGAGCCCGGGACGACCAGCGCCTGGCGGATGCGGTCGGCGACATGCCGGCCCTTCACCACCGCGGCGGCGGCGCGCAGATCCTCGATGCGGCTGTTGGTGCAGCTGCCGATAAAGACATGCTCGATCGGAATATCCTGCATCGCCGTGCCCGCCGCGAGGCCCATATAGTCGAGCGATTTCTGCGCGGCGACACGCTTCGAGGGGTCGGCGAAGCTCTCCGGGTCGGGGATCGCGCCGGTGATCGGCACGACGTCCTCGGGGCTGGTGCCCCAGGTGAGCGAGGGGGCGATGTCGCTGGCGTGGAGCAGGACGGTCTTGTCGTAGCGCGCGCCGGCATCGGTGGGCAGCGTGCGCCAATAGGCAACGGCCTTGTCCCAATCCTCGCCCTTGGGCGCGAGCGGGCGGCCCTTGAGATAAGCGAACGTGGTTTCGTCGGGCGCGATCAACCCCGAGCGGGCACCGCCCTCGATCGACATGTTCGAGACGGTCAATCGGCCTTCGACCGACATCGCGCGGATCACTTCGCCGGTGAACTCGATGACATAGCCCGTGCCGCCCGCCGCGCCGATCTTGCCGATGATGGCGAGAACGACATCCTTGGGGCTGACGCCGAAACCGAGGCTGCCGTCGACGCGGATCTCGAGCGTCTTGGACTGCTGCAGGAGGAGCGTCTGGGTGGCGAGGACATGCTCGACCTCGGACGTGCCGATGCCGAACGCCAATGCTCCCAGCGCGCCGTGCGCCGAGGTGTGGCTGTCGCCGCAGACGAGCGTGGTGCCGGGCAAGGTGAAGCCCTGTTCGGGGCCGACGACATGGACGATCCCCTGCCGCGCATCGAGCGCGTCGATATAGGGCACGCCGAACTCGGCGACGTTCGAACGCAGCGCGGCGAGCTGGCCCGCGCTGGCGGGATCGGCGATCGGCAGCGCGTTCCCCGCGGCATCGACCCGCGCGGTGGTCGGAAGGTTATGGTCGGGCACCGCGAGGGTGAGATCGGGACGGCGCACCGGGCGGCCCGCGGCGCGAAGGCCCGAAAAGGCCTGCGGGCTGGTGACTTCGTGGACGAGGTGGCGATCGATGTAGATCAGGCAGGTGCCGTCGTCTCGGCGCTCGACGACATGGTCTGCCCAGATCTTCTCGTACAGGGTGAGCGGTTTACTGGCCATGGGGGCGATCTAGGCCAATCGTGCGCGAGAGCAACCCGCTACGCAATTTTGCGATAGGAAGCTGCGCTATTGCGGCGCGGCCTTCTCGGCCTCGCCCTTGAGATAGGCCTGGATCGCGTCGATCTCGGGATCGGTGAGCGCGAAGAAGCTCTCGCGCGCGACCTTGCTCATCACGCCGTGGTCGGGCTTGGTGCCGACGCCAGTGCGCAGCAGCGTCCTGAGCCTGTCCGGATCATAGGCAGCGACGATCGGCGCGAGCGCGGGAACCCTGGTGCTGCCGTCCTCCATCGTCCCGTCCTGATGGAGCTTGTGGCAGGCGGTGCAGGCGAAATCGACGACATAGCGGCCCATGTCGGCGGGACGGGCCGGCTCCGAGACCCTGGCTGAAGTCGCCATCGCCGGGAGCTTGCCCGCAAGGATCAGTGCGCGACCGACCGGACCATAGGACATGGTCGCCTGCGAGATCCCTGGAGCCGGGCTTCAGGGTGCGGATCCACGCGACGATGCGGCCGACATCCTGATCGGACAAATGGCCGAGCGCATGGGTCGGCATGATGAACAGCGACGAGCCGTCCTTGTGGACACCCTGGCGGATGGCGCGAACGAGTTCGGCATCGCTCATCGTCGCAGCGACCCGGGCCAGCGGCGGCGGGGCGATACGGCCGAGCATCGGGTCCTCGAACAGCACGCCGCCCTCGCCATTGGCGGCGTGACAATCGCGGCAACTGGCGAGACGCGCCATGCGGGCGCCCTCGGCGATCGAGGCGGGGTCGGACGGGATCGCCACTTCGGCCATCGGCATGGCATGGCCCTTGCGGATCACCCATTCGGAGCCGGCATAGATTACGGCCAACGCAAGCAACAGCACGGCAACCAGGGCGATCAGCCCGCGAACGATCCAGCGCATCCAGAATTCCCCGCAGCTCTTGTGTCTTTACGCAAACACAAGGCGCGGAGGACCCTTATCCCACGCCTGATACTTCCTTCGGCGAAACATAGTTCGGATCATGTGCGAACGGCAGCGGCTTTTCTTGCCGCAGGGCGTCGAGCACAGTCCCGAAATCGGTCTCGCAGCGAAAGCCGAGCAGTTTCCCGGCAAGCGCGGCGTCATAGACACGGCCGATACTGCGGGGAGTTCCCAGCCTTTGGCGGCGTATAACGCAGGTGCATCGGGGAAATAGCGCGCGATTACTGTCGCGGCGTCGCGTTTGAGTTCGTCGCATTCCTGCCGATCGAACGGCGTCGGCGCTGATACGATGAAGCTGCCGAAACCGATTTCGGGCGCGCGGTCCAGCGCAACCATGTGCGCGCGGGCGGCATCCTCCACCGTCAGGCGGCGGTGGAGCAGTTCGTTGGCCTTCATGTTCTCGCCCGACAGATCGCGGTGCGTATCATCGTCCTCTGGGAAGAAGCGGCTGGTGCGCAATACGATGCAGTTCAGCCCGTTCTCGAGATGTGCGAGCCGGCAGAGCTGCTCGGCGGCGAGCTTGGTGACGCCGTAGATGTTGCGCGGCTCGAGCGGGCCGCTGGTTTCGTCGAGCCAGACGGCATGGTCGGCGAGCTCGTTGCGGATCGCTGTCGAGATCATCAGCGAAGTGGTCGACGTGAAGACGAAGCGGTCGTGGCCCGCAGCGGTAGCGGCTTCGAGCAGGTTGAGCGTGCCGGTGACGTTGACGTCGATGAATGCCTGCGCCGGATAGCGGGCGATGTCGGGCTTATGTAGCGCGCCGCCGTGGATCACCGCTTCGATACCATGCTCGGCGAAGAGGCGGTCGATGAGCGCGCGATCGGCGACCGAGCCGATCACCTGGGTGTCGGGGCCCCGCGCGACGTCGAGACCGGTCACCACATCGCCGCGGGCCCGCAGCATCGGTGCAAGGAAGCGGCCGAGCCAGCCGGACGAGCCTGTGAGAAGGATACGCATGTGCGCCCGATAGCCCAGGCCGGCATGCTCTGAAAATAGCTGCGGGTTTACAAGCACGGCTTGTCGTTTCAGATAGGCGCCAACCTCACAGGAGATCGCCTTTGCTCACCCCTGTCGCCTCCGACCGCTTGCGCGGCCGAGCGTCGATGTGCGTGTGCTCGATGCGGCGCTGACGCGCGAGCGTGCGCCGGCAAACAAGCCGGCTTTCCCGCATTTACCGAGGTATTGAATGATCATCGAAACCGACGCGGCAGACTATGCCGCGCTTCTGGACGGCCGTGCGCCGCGCGGCCTGACGCTTGCCGACAGCCCGATCGCGCCGCCGGAAATCCTGCAGATGCTCGCCGGACTGGCCGAGCGAGTCAGCGCCACTTTCGCTCCGGCGTCGTGGCTGATCGTCGAGGACGGCGCAGTCGTCGGCCTCTGCTCGATCACCCGCCCGCCCGAAGGAGGCAACATCGACATCGGCTATGGCATCGCCCCCGATCGGCAGCGTCGCGGAAGTGCGACCCAGGCGATCGGATCGGTCGTGGAATGGGCGCGCGCCGCTCCGAATGTCACGGCGATCACTGCCGAGACCGCGCTCGACAATGCGGCCTCGCAGCGCGTGCTCGAACGCAACGGCTTCGAGCGCGTGGGTGAGCGCTTCGACGCCGAAGACGGCCAGCTGATCTGCTGGCACTGCCTCGTCGCCGAATGAGAGGTTCGGGGCGGGCTTCGGTCCGCCCCGGCTACAGCCCCGCGGGAAGCGGCGTCGCCAGCCGCTGGGCCGGCTCCTGTGCATCGGCCCAGTCGGTGCGACGGGCCACGAACGGGTTCAGGAACAATGCCGGCAGCTTGAGGAACAGCAATTCGGAGTGGATGAAGGTGTCTATCGCCCGCTCCCACCATTTCGGATCGCGCTTGCCGTTCGCCTTCAGCCAGCCGTCATAGGGCGCCCAGTGGCTCGGCTCGTCCTTCTCGATGATCCGGAATATCCGCATCAGAACCTTGTCGCCGGTGACCAAGGGTGGCGCAGCAGGACGTCGACTTGCTTGTAGCCGCGCTGCTCGGTCAGCGAGATCACCCGGCAGAGCTTCTCGAACTCGTCGTCGCTGGCGATGATCGCGTCGGTATCGAGATCGTCGATCGTGCGACGGAACATGATCTCGACGAAGCGATCGATATGGCCGCAGGTACGATCGACTTTGAGCGGCATCTTGCCCTGTAGCTCGAACCAGCGCTTGAACATGAGATAGTGCTTGCGTTCGTCGGCGCGGTGCTTCTCGATCGCGGCGATCAGCGCGACGTCGTCCGGCGATCGCGCACGCACCGCCTCGAGCACCCTATCGATGCTCGTATAGCCGCGATGCTCGTTGTAGATGTAGATCGAGCCCAGAAGGTCGAGATAACGGCGGCGGAACCAGCCCATATTCGAAGGCTACGCCTCGGCCGGCACAGCGTCAACGCGCACCTCCGTCAAGCGACGACGGCGGCTTCGTAGCTGGCGGTGGTCTTCGCGGCGACTTCCTCCGTCGTCACTCCCGGTGCGAGCTCGACCAGCCGGAACGGGCTGTCGTGATCGGAACGCTGGAACACCGCGAGATCAGTGATGATCATGTCGACGACGTTCCTGCCGGTGAGCGGCAGCGTGCAGGTCGGGATGAACTTGGGGTCGCCCGCCTTGGAGTTGTGCTCCATCACCACGATGATCTTCTTGACCCCGGCGACGAGGTCCATCGCGCCGCCCATGCCCTTGATCATCTTGCCCGGGATCATCCAGTTGGCGATGTCGCCGGCTTCGCTGACTTCCATCGCGCCGAGCACGGTCAGGTCGATATGCCCGCCGCGGATCATCGCGAAACTGTCCGACGACGAGAAATAGACCGAACTGGGCAGCTCCGAGATCGTCTGCTTGCCCGCATTGATCAGGTCCGGGTCCTCCTCGCCCTCATAGGGAAAGGGGCCGATGCCGAGCATGCCGTTCTCGGACTGGAGCGTGACTTCGACGCCCTCGGGTATGTGGTTCGCCACCAGCGTGGGGATGCCGATGCCGAGATTGACATAGAAGCCGTCCTTGAGCTCCTTCGCCGCGCGCGCGGCCATTTCGTCACGGGTCCAGGGCATCAATGCACTTCCTTGCCAAGATCGGTGGGAGACTGGCGCTCGGCATCGACACCGAACCAGATACGGGCGAGCGCTTCGGCATCGCTGATGCCGGTGGCGTTCGCCCAGGCGCGCGCGCCGTGGCGGACGCAATCGACCAAAGCGATGCCGAACAGCGCCGGATCGGCGCCGAGTGCTGCGGGATCGACCAGGCATGTGGCCGGGCCGCCGGGCTTCGCCCACATGCGCAGGAACTCGCGGCTGCCCTGGAGCAGGTGCGCGGCGCTCGATATGTCGAGCTCGTCGGTGACGACACCCTTGCGTCCAAAGCTCATCGCGCGGCTCCTTGTGCCGGATCGGTCCAATGCGCTTCCGGCGGGAAAATCTCGGCCACGCCGCCCTTCAGCGCGGTGCCATAGACAGGGTTCGGCAGCATGAACCAGCCCGCACCCCAGAGCGGCGCGAGCAGCGTTCCTCCGACGCTGTTGCGCCGCGCGAGCACCGGTGCGTCCGGCGCGTTGAACAGGTCGCTGAAGTCGCCGAGCTGGTCGCCCGCCATCGCGACGATGCAGTAACGCTGGGCGATCTGCTGGCGGCGCGCGTCCTTGCCGCTCGGCTCCCCTCGCCGCGCAACCACAAGGTGTCGAAGAGCGCCGCCGGACCGAGGCCGGCATGTTCGAGCGCGGCCGTGGTCTGGGCGGCACTGGCGACCGAGCGATTGGAATTGAAGATCACCTTGAAGCCTTCGCCCCGCGCCGCCGCTAGTGCCTCCGCCGCGCCGGGGACGGCTTCCACTTTGTCGGCACCGGTCTGCTCCCAGCGCGTCCAGCGGGCCGCGTCGTAGCTGCCGCCGCGGATCGCCTCGTCGCGTTCATAGCCGAGATTGAGCAGGGCGGTCTCGTCAATGTCGAGCACGATTGCCAACGGGCGCTTGCCGCAGGTTTCGAAACGCGGATTGTCGAGCGTCGAGCCGGGTGCGAGCACGACCGAGCGGACCTGCGACTTGTCGCGGCGATAGCTGATCTCGACCTTCAGGTAATTCCACAGTGCTTGATAGGCCTGGAGGCTGAGCGCCGCGGCTTCGCCCGAGCCGTAGAGGAATTGCATGCCGCCCGGCGCGGTGCCGGCGACCGGCGCGGGTCCGGTCGAAGTGCCGCTGGGCGGGGGCAGCGCAGTCAGATTGGTGACCTGTATCTTGCTTCCATCGGGCGCGGTGAGAACCTGCCCGGGCTTCGGCGCCTGCTGCCGGGGGCGCTTGCGGTCACGCCCGGCCGGCCGGTCCTGCGATGATTTGTACACGCCTGCGCCGGCTGCCAGCGGTGCCGCGACCAGCGCCGCAGCGCACCCAGACAGCGCCAGCGCGGCGAGCGGGGCCGCCGCCATGCAGGCCAACGCCGGGCGCGGTATCACGCCGCCTCGCGGGTGCGGACGGTGCGGAACTCGATCTTCTTGTCGTAGGGGGCGCCGACGATCAGCCGCTTCACATAGATGCCGGGCAGATGGATCTGATCGGGATCCAGGCTGCCGACGGGCACCACTTCCTCGACTTCGGCGACGCAGATCCGGCCCGCGGTCGCCATCGGCTGGTTGAAGTTGCGCGCGGTCTTGCGGAAGATGAGGTTGCCGCTCTCGTCAGCCTTCCAGCCCTTGATGATCGACAGATCGGCGCGGATGCCGCGCTCGAGGATATACTCCTCGCCGTCGAAGATCTTCGCCTCCTTGCCCTCGGCGACCTGGGTGCCGACGCCGGTCTTGGTGTAGAAGCCCGGAATGCCCGCGCCCCCTGCCCGGCAGCGTTCGGCGAGCGTGCCCTGCGGACAGAATTCGACCTCGAGCTCGCCGCTCAGATATTGCCGCTCGAACTCCTTGTTCTCGCCGACATAGGAGGAGATCATCTTCTTCACCTGCCGGCTGCGCAGCAGCTTGCCGAGGCCCTCATTGTCGATGCCGGCATTGTTCGACGCGATCGTCAGGTCCTTGACCCCCGAGACCTGGATCGCGTCGATCAGCCGCTCGGGAATCCCGCACAGGCCGAAGCCGCCCGCGCACAACGTCATGCCGTCGAACAGCAGCCCGTCCAGTGCCGCCCCGGCGTTCGCATAGAGCTTCTTCATGGTTCGCGATTCTCTCCTGGCCCGCCGCGGCGATAATCCCGCGCATCAGGGCGGGTCAAGCAAACCTGAACCAGGTTTCAACTTCGGCTCCGGTTGAGCCTCGCCGCCATGACGGCACTATTTCCAGATAATTATCAGATGATTGCGGCAGGCAAGAACATATCTTGCATTTACGTGCAACTATGCAATCTTCGTAAATAGAGACTCAGCAGTCGGCGAGAAGGGGAGCTGAACTGTGGACACCACATTCGACGCGACAACATGGATGCAGCTTATCGGGCTCGGCGCGATGCTCGGCACGCTCGGTCAGGCTATTCGCAGCATCGTCGGCCTCAAGAAGCTCAACGACGCCGTCAGCAACAGCGCCGCCACGGTATCGGACGTGATCGAGCCGAGCCGGCTCATCACTTCGCTGGCGATCGGCGCGATTGCAGGCGCGCTGGCAAGCGTGAGCCTGATCGGCAATATCCACGCGGTCGCCTCGGCGCAGATCGTCGCATTGCTCGGCGCCGGTTATTCGGGCGCCGATTTCATCGAAGGCTTCATGAGCCGGGCGACACCTTCGCCGGGAACCCCCGCCGGGCAGGAGACGGTCGCCGTCGGCAGCGCGGCAACGGCGGCGCCCAATCCGGGCACCTCCGGCGACGATGCGGTGGGCTGAGCCATGCCGCAGCATCCGCAAATCCTGATCTCGGGTCAGGTCACCACCACCGCCAAGGTCAATCTGCGCCAGGGCGCTGCGACCACCGACGCGCCGGTGTTCCGGAAAGTGCTCGCTGGGACGCCGCTCAACGTCCACGCCATCGTCGCCGGGCTGTCGGTCGACGGCAACCCGCTCTGGTACAAGACCGACGAGAATGCCTATGTCTGGGCAGGCGGTTGCGGCCCCCTCACGCCGTTCGCCGCCGGAGCGGCCCCGCTCCCGGCGCCGACCCCCACCCTCTTCCCACGCCGGCGCCCGTCCCGGTTCCGGCAGTGCCGCGCGCGCCGATCGCCACTTCGGCCGAGGCACCGCGAATCCCGGTGGTTATCGACCTTTATCAAGGCAATGTGGTCAACAGCTTCGCCCAGGCGCGCGCCGCGGGATTGCTCGGGGTCGTCCACAAGGCGACGACCGGCCAGACGGGCAAGGACAAGACCTATACCGAACGCCGCGTCGCCGCCGAGAGTGCCGGGCTGCTCTGGGGCGCCTATCATTGGGGCACCAACGCGCCGGTGAAGGCGCAGGTCGACAATTTCCTTCTCAAGGCGCAGCCCGGCCCGAACACATTGGTCGCGCTCGACTATGAGATCGACGCCAAGTTCCAGATGGGCTTCGATCAGGCGCGCGAATTCCTCGAGCGGATCCACGAGAAACTAGGGCGCCGCGCGGTGCTCTACAGCGGGCATCTGATCAAGGAGAAGCTCGGCAACAGCGTCGATCCCTTCTGGGGCGCGCACCGGCTGTGGCACGCCGAGTACAACCCCACCGCGAAGGTCCAGAAGAGCTGGTCGAGCTATTGGCTGTGGCAATATGCCGAAAAGGCGTCGACCGTGCCCGGCATCCCCGGCAATGCGGGCGGGAAGATCGACTATAACCACTTCGACGGCAGCGAGGCCGATCTGCGCGCAGAATGGGCGTCCTGAGCGGGCGCCATTCCGCCGCGGGATAACCGGCATAGCGGCCGGGGGTTACGCGAAGCAGGTCAGCCGCGCTAGGAAGCGGGCATGACCGCGAAACGAACCGGGGGCCGGATCCTCGTCGACAATCTGGTCGCACAAGGCTGCGACCGCATCTTCCATGTGCCGGGCGAGAGCTTCCTCGCCGTGCTCGACGCGTTGCACGACACGCCGCAAGTGGACGTGGTGACGTGCCGGCAGGAAGGCGGCGTGAGCTTCATGGCCTGCGCCGACGGGGCGATGACGGGACGGCCGGGCGTGGCCTTCGTCACCCGCGGGCCGGGCGCGACCAACGCGTCGATCGGCGTCCATGTGGCGATGCAGGATTCGCAGCCGATGATCCTGTTCATCGGCGACGTCGACCGCGGGATGCGCGACCGCGAGGATTCCAGGAAGTGGACTTCCCCGCGATGTTCGCGCCGCTCGCCAAATGGGCGACGCGGATCGAGGATGCGGCGCGGATTCCCGAATATGTCGCGCGGGCATGGAACGTGGCGACCAGCGGCCGGCCCGGGCCGGTTGTGATCGCGCTTCCCGAAGACATGCTGTGCGACGTGGTCGAGGCAGTGGACCGCCCGCCCTTGCCCCGTATCACCCAGGCGCCCGATCGGCACGCGATGCAGGCGATGGCCGCTTTGATCAAACAGGCCGACCGGCCGATCGCGATCGTCGGCGGCGCGGGCTGGACCGCGGCGGCGGGTGCGGCCTTCGCCAGCTTCGCGGAGCGTATCGGCCTGCCCGTCGCCAGTGCCTTCCGACGGCAGGATGCGCTCCCCGCAGGATCGCAGGTCTATGCCGGCAATCTGGGTTATGGGCCCAATCCGAAACTGGTGTCGCGGATCAAGGGCGCGGACCTGATCCTCGCCGTCGGCGCACGGCTCGGCGAAGCGACGACGGACGGCTATGCGCTGATCACCCCCGATCACCCGGGACAGACGCTGATCCACGTCCACCCCGACCCGAACGAGCTTGGCCGGGTCTATCGCGCCGACGTCGCGATCTGCGCCGACATGACGAGCTTCACCGGCGCGGCAGCGCTGGAGAACATCCCGCCGATCCGCGGCGGCGCCGCCGAAGCCCATGCCGAATGGCTCGACTGGTCCACCCCCAGGCCGCGCGAGGGCGTAACGCTCGATCTCGGCCAGTGCGTCGCGGCGATGCGCGAGGCCATGCCGGCGGACACGATCATCTGCAACGGCGCGGGCAATTTCTCGAGCTGGTGGCATCGTTACTGGCATTACGGGCCGCAACCCTCGCAGCTGGCGCCGACTGCCGGGGCGATGGGCTATGGCGTGCCCGCCGCCGTCGCGGGCAAATTGCGCGCGCCGGAGCGGCAGGTGGTCGCGCTCGCCGGCGACGGTGATTTCATGATGAACGGGCAGGAACTCGCCACCGCCGTCCAGCACAACGCCGACATCCTCGTGCTGGTGATCGACAACGGCGCATACGGCACGATCCGCATGCACCAGGAGCGCGAATATCCGGCACGCCTCTCGGGCACCAATCTGCACAATCCCGATTTCGCCGCGCTCGGCCGGGCCTATGGCTGCTGGGCCGAAACCGTCGAGCGGACCGAGGAATTCGCCCCCGCACTGGAGCGTGCGCTGGTCGAAAAGGGCGTCCGGCTGCTCCATTTGAAGACCGATGTCGAATTCATCACGCCAGGCACGACAATCAGCGCGATCCGCGACCGCTGACCCGCTCCGCAGCCTCTATAATAAGGGCGAGGAGACTGAAATGAGTTGGAAGACGGTGCACATCGGCAAGGAGGGCGATCATCTCGCGCTTTCCGGTGTGAAGGTGTGGCAACAGGAATGGCGCTGGCTCGGCAGCAGGACGGTGATGCTCCCCAATCCGCTCGAACCGGTGGAGACCCAATCCTATATGATCTGCGAAATCGGCGCGTCGCACCGCCCGGTCCGCTTCGCCGCGTGCAAGCTGGTGAGCGGGCTCTGGTCGTTCTACGTTCCCGACTAAGAGGGCCCGACTGACGCAAAGGGGCGGCCTTCTGCGAGACCGCCCCTTTCGTCCTCAACGGTGATCCTCAGATATCGTCGCCGAGCGCGCCCTTCACCTTGCCGGCAAGCTGCTGGCCCTTGCCCTTGAGCTCCTGCGCGGCGCCTTCGTCGCGGGTCTCGGGATTGTCGCTCCGCTGCTTGATCTTGCCGGCCGCCTCGTTGAGGTTGCCCTTGATCTTGTCGACGAGTTCACCCATGATTTCAATCTCCTGACCGCGACCGGCGCGTAGCTGCGCCCTGTCTTTCGCTTTCGGAACAACAACGGTCCGCGCCGGGTGAGGGTTCCTTCGATGCCCGATCGGATTGCCGAACATTATGAGCGCCATGCGCACGCTTTCGACGAAGCGCGCCGCCGAAACTTCGTCGAGCAGGGCTGGCTCGACCGCTTCCTGCTAGCCGTGCCGAAGGGGGACAAGTCCTCGACCTCGGCTGCGGCGCGGGCGAGCCGATCGCACGCTACCTGATCGACCGCGACCGGCGGCTGACCGGCGTCGACCTGTCCGAACGGATGATCGCGCTCGCACGCACCCGCTTCCCCGGGCACCGCTGGGTCTGCGCCGACATGCGTGAGGCCGAGGTGGAGGGTCCGTTCCACGGTGTGATCGCATGGGACAGCATCTTCCATCTGCCCCCGGAGGATCAGGCCGCGATGGTGGTCAAGGGGGCCGGGCTGCTCGCGCCCGACGGCGCCTTCCTGTTCAACACGGGCTCCGCGCGCGACGAGACGATCGGCTGCCAATTCGGCGACGAACTCTATCACGCCAGCCTCGCCCCGGCCGAGTATCGCGCGCTGTTCGCCGGGCACGGGCTGCTCGAAGTGGCGTTCGTACCGCACGATCACGCGACCGGCGGAAGGGCGATCTGGCTGGTGCGCAAGGGGCGCTGAGCAAGCGGGCGCAGCTGTCATTCCTTGGCGGGCACCGGGATTGGCGCGGCTTGTCGACACTGCAAAACCCGCCGTGTAGACAAGCAAATATGTTCCTAACCGCACTGGCTCTGTTGTCCGCGGATGTCCCGCCCTCCCCGCCACCCACGCTCGCCTACTTCGTCGGCGTTTGGCGATGCGACGGAAACCTGCTCCCGTCAGGACGCCCGATCTCTTCCACCCTTGCATTCACATGGGACGCCGAAACGGCCTCCCTGGTGAAAGCGCACGCTGACTTGCCGCCGGGCAAGTACAAGGCGGCCGAGCGCTGGGCCTACACCCCGGAAACGAAGGCGTTCCGCGCGTCGGTTTCGAGTGTAGCCGGCGGAATACGGTGGTACAGCACGCCCGGCTGGATGGCAGAGGTCCTCACTTGGCGTAAGACGCGCGCCGAGGGCGAGCGCGATGACGCCTTCGCCTACCGCAGGATCGGTCCGGACGAGATGCAGATCGAATGGTCGGTCGATCGGACAGGCTCGGGGCTGGAGCCTGGTGACAAGCTCGTCTGTCGGCGGAAGATCTGAGCCGAGGCAATCGGTCCCCAGCCGGGCACGAGGGCCGATATGGGAAAATCCTCACCAAGTTTTTGCGCCGCGGGCGTGCTGGCGCAAGCGACGGCCATCATTTGAACTGGCTGCTGGTAACCTTCCCGGTGGGCGAATGGAGGGTCGTGAAGAGCCACGGCGTGCCTGCCACGACCTGGAAATGGTCGAGCGTCGCATCGCTCATCGGGGCGAGCGCCGCGGCATTGTTCAGCTTCATGAATCGGTTGATCTCGGCGCATGCCGATTTCGGGTCGGCGTTGTTCACCATGAACAGGTTTCTGTGATCGTTGCCGTTGTCGGTGGTCACCACATATCCGCTCATTCGTCCCTCCAGAACCAATGCTACGGATCCGGTCGCCGTCCGCACGCCATGATCTCGGCCTCTTTCGGAGCGCCGTCAATGCGCTGCCGGCCGGCATGCGGAAAGCCTCGGCCATTCACAATTCGGTCATTCGCTGACGGCGCGCCTGCGAACGGCGGGAAGTGGTGGTTAGCCGCGAAAGGTCACACTAGGGTCACACTGACTGCATGGTTCTGGCCGGCCGTGTTCCTGCGCAGGCAATCCGGGATGGCATGGGCCGAGCGGCGCTATACTCCTGCTTTCGCACGAGCAGGAGGAGAGGGGCGTTACGATGTCAAAGAGCCAGATGAGGCTGTCAGGCGAAATCCTACATTGCAAGCATGTCTGCAAATGGTGGTTAGCGGACATCGCGCGCGACCATGTAGCGCCGCTGCTCGTCAGCTTCTTCGTCGGTGTAGAAGTGCTCCGTCCAACCTGCGTCCGGCTTCCATTTGCCCCATCCATGCCAATCATAGTTCTGTTGCGATGCGTCGAAATCCGACTGGGCCACGAAGGTGTGAACGAGGACAGCGTTCGGGCTCACCGATTTACGCAGTCGGTCGCCGCGTTCCGTCACGCCTGACAACTCGAACGAATTATCGTCGGTGCTTCGCCAGATTTCAAAAACCAGTTCAGCCATGTCGCGATATACCGCCGCTCTTCAAATGTCCGCTAGTGGGGCGTTAGCTGCCGGCCACTTTGCAAACCGGCTGCCGCGTTAGATCAGCCCCGCCAGCGGGCTCGACGGATCGGCATATCGCCGCTTCGCCATCCGCCCGGCGCGATACGACAGCCGCCCCGCCTCGACCGCCGCCTTCATCGCCGCCGCCATCAGGATCGGGTCCTTGGCCTCGGCGATCGCGGTGTTCATCAGCACGCCGTCGCAGCCGAGCTCCATCGCCACCGCCGCGTCACTCGCCGAACCAACGCCGGCATCGACCAGCACCGGCACCTTGGCGCCCTCGACGATCAGGCGGATCGTCACCCGGTTCTGGATGCCGAGCCCCGAGCCGATCGGCGCGCCCAGCGGCATGATCGCCACTGCGCCGACATCCTCCAGCCGCTTCGCCGCGATCGGATCGTCGACGCAATAGACCATCGGCTTGAAGCCTTCCTTGGCGAGCACTTCGGTCGCGCGCAGGGTCTCGACCATGTCGGGATAGAGCGTGCGCGCCTCGCCGAGCACTTCGAGCTTCACGAGCTCCCAACCGCCGGCTTCGCGCGCGAGCCGCAGCGTGCGGATCGCGCTCTCGGCGTCGAAGCAGCCCGCGGTGTTGGGGAGATAGGTGATCTTCTTGGGATCGATATAGTCGGTGAGCATCGGCGCATTGGGGTCCGAGACGTTCACGCGGCGCACCGCCACCGTGACGATCTCCGCCCCACTCGCCGCGACCGCAGCCGCATTCTGCTCGAAATCCTTGTATTTGCCGGTGCCGACGATCAGCCGCGAGCGGAAGGTCTTGCCGGCGACGCTCCACGTATCCTCGTCGATCGGGCGGGCATGGTCGCCACCACCAACGAAGTGGACGATCTCGAGCTCGTCACCGTCGCGCACCAGCACTTCGCCCAAGGTCGAGCGGGGCACCACTTCGAGATTGCGCTCGACGGCGATCTTCTCGGGCACCAGCCCAAGCTGCTCGGCCAGCTGGATGATGGTGAGGCCGGCGGTGACGCGCTTGTGCTCGCCGTTGACGACTATGCTGACGGTACCGTCGGTGTGCACGCGCTTAAACCTCCGTTCGGGCTGAGCTTGTCGAAGCCCTGTTCTTTCTTCGCGTCCGGATGGACGGGGAGAAGTGCAGCCCTTCGACAAGCTCAGGGCGAACGGGAATGGGACGAAGCGCCCGATTTGATCGCTGACGTTGCGTCATATAGAGGCGATGCAGACGCCCGCAACCGAAAGGCACCGGCTTGGCCGATACGATCTACGTCCTCAACGGCCCCAACCTCAATCTGCTGGGGCTGCGCGAGCCGGAGATCTACGGCTCGGACACGCTGGACGATATCGCGGGCCGGATGGAGGATCGGGCGAAGGAGCTCGATCTCGACATCGACCTGCGCCAGTCGAATCACGAGGGCCACCTCATCGACTGGCTGCACGAGGCGCAGGCCCGGGGCGCCAAGGCGGTCATCCTGAACCCGGGCGGGTACACGCATACTTCGATCGCGTTGCACGATGCCGTGAAGAGCATCACGACGCCGGTGATCGAGGTCCATCTTTCCAACCCGCATGCGCGCGAGGACTTCCGGCACACGTCGTATGTCGTGCGGGCCGCGCGCGGAACCATCGCGGGCTTCGGAGCGCTGTCGTACATGCTCGCGCTTGAAGCCGCGGCGCGTCTCTGACATGAGCGCGCGCTTTCATCGGATAAAGGGTCGCAATGGCCGAAGATAAGAAACAAGGGGCGATGCACGTCGATATCGAGCTGGTCCGCCAGCTCGCCGCCGTGCTCGACGAGACGCAGCTTACCGAGATCGAAGTCGAGGACGGCGAACGCCGCGTGCGCGTCGCGCGCACCGTGACCGCCGCACCGGCAGTGCAATATGCCGCACCGGCAGCGGCCGCTCCGGCGCCTGTCGCCGCGGCCGTGCCTGCCGAAGCCGCTGCGCCCGTCGCCGCGGCGAACGCAGTCAAGTCGCCGATGGTCGGCACCGCCTATCTGAAGCCCAATCCCGAGGCGAAGATGTTCGTCGCGGTGGGCGACAAGGTCGCCGCGGGCGACACATTGCTGATCATTGAGGCGATGAAGGTGATGAACCCGATCCAGGCGCCCGCCGCTGGCACGGTCAAGGCGATCCTCATCGAGAACGGCCAGCCGGTCGAGTTCGATCAGCCGCTCGTGGTCGTCGAATAAAAATGCCCGAGATCAAGAAGCTGCTGATCGCCAATCGCGGCGAGATCGCGCTCCGCATCCACCGTGCCTGCCACGAGATGGGGATCAAGACCGTCGCGGTGCACTCGACCGCGGACAGCGACGCGATGCACGTGCGGCTGGCGGACGAGGCGATCTGCATCGGGCCGCCGAGCGCGACCGAGAGCTATCTCAACATCCCCAATATCATCAGTGCCGCCGAGATCTCGGGCGCCGATGCGATCCACCCGGGCTATGGCTTCCTTTCGGAGAACGCCCAGTTCGCCGAGATCGTCGAGGCGCACGGGATCATCTTCGTCGGCCCCAAGCCCGAGCATATCCGCACGATGGGCGACAAGATCGAGGCCAAGCGCACCGCGGGCGCTTTGGGCCTGCCGCTCGTCCCCGGATCGGACGGCGCGATCAGCGACCTGGCCGAGGCCAAGGCGATCGCGGCCAAGGCCGGCTATCCGGTGATCATCAAGGCGGCTTCCGGCGGCGGCGGGCGCGGCATGAAGGTGTGCACGTCCGAGGACCAGCTCGAGACTTTGATGCAGCAGGCGGGCAGCGAGGCGAAGGCCGCGTTCGGCGACGCCACCGTCTATCTCGAGAAGTATCTCGGCAATCCGCGCCATATCGAGATCCAGGTGTTCGGCGACGGCAACGGCAATGCCGTGCACCTGGGCGAGCGCGACTGCTCGCTCCAGCGCCGCCACCAGAAGGTGCTCGAGGAAGCTCCTCCCCGTGCTCGGCCAGGCCGATCGCGAGCGGATCGGCGGCATCTGCGCCAAGGCGATGGCCGATATGGGCTATCGCGGCGCGGGGACGATCGAGTTTCTGTGGGAGAATGGCGAGTTCTACTTCATCGAGATGAACACCCGCCTGCAGGTCGAGCATCCGGTGACCGAGATGATCACCGGGCTGGATCTGGTCCGCGAGCAGATCCGCGTTGCCGAGGGGCATGGGCTGTCGTGCACGCAGGAGAATATCCAGTTCCACGGCCATGCGATCGAATGCCGGATCAACGCCGAGGACCCACGCACCTTCGCGCCCTCGCCGGGCACGGTGAAGCAGTTCCACGCGCCGGGCGGGATGCACGTCCGCGTCGATAGCGGGCTCTACACCGGCTACCGGGTGCCGCCTTATTACGACAGCATGATCGCCAAGCTGATCGTCTATGGCTCCACCCGCGAACGCTGCCTGATGCGGCTGCGCCGTGCGCTGGAGGAGTTCGTGATCGAGGGGATGAAGACCACGATCCCCTTGCACCAGGCTTTGCTCGACGATCCCGAATTCCAGCAGGGTGCGTACACGATCAAGTGGCTCGAAGAGTGGCTGGCGAAGCAGGACGCGTGATCGCGTTGCTCCTCGCGGTGGCGCCTCTCGCTACTGCGGAGGCGCGCGACGCGAATCCGATCCCCGCCTTGGCGGGAGCCTATCACGAGCCAGGCGGTTGGGCGCAGATCATCCCGGTCGACGCCCGGCACGCCTATGTGCACTTATATTTCGAGGGTGGCATCGGTCACGATCTCATGACCGAGTTCGAGGAGGTCATGACCGTGAAGGGGCGTACGTTGACGTTCCGGAAGGCAGCGAGCGGTGACTCCCGCGGCTGCTTGCTCACCGTGCGACGCGCCGGCCGCAAGCTCGCCTGGGCCGCGCCCGAACATCTACCCTGCTCCGAAAACAGCAATCTGCATTTCCCCCTGTTTTATGTGAACGGTGGAACGATGGACATGGCGAGCCGGCGCCCGGCCAGCCGCACGCGTCGTTATCCGGGAGAAGGTTGGGGCTATTTGGAAACGGTCGCCGAGTGGCGCAAAGCAGGACGGCGATGAAAGCCACGATCTACCATAATCCGCGCTGCTCGAAGTCGCGCGAGACGCTGGCGATCCTGCAGGAGGCCAGCGCCGAGATCGAGATCGTCGAATATCTCAAGACCCCGCTTTCGCGCGACGAGCTGGCGCGGCTCTATGCCCGGGCGGGCATGACCGCGCGTGTGGCGCTGCGCATCGCCGAGGATGCCGCCAAGCCGCTCAAGGGCGCCGACGACGATGCGATCCTCGACGCGATGGCGGCGAATCCGATCCTGATCGAGCGGCCGCTGGTGGCGACGGAGAAGGGCGTGCGGCTGGGGCGTCCGCCGGAGAAGGTGCGCGAGATACTCTGACGCGGGGCGCGGCTCGTGCCACTGCCCGGAAGCGTCAGCCATCGATCTCGTCAGTGATGTCCTGCTTGATCCCGTAGAGATGCGTTGCCCGGCCGCCCCGGCAGACCACGTCGGCGCTCACGCGCATCCAGCGCAGCCCGCCGTCGGGCCTGCGGATCTGCGCCTCGAAGGTGAAGGCACCGCAATTCGCGATCGCCTCGCTCCGGAGCCGATCGAGCAGCACGCGCGATTCCCGCGTGTACATCTCGACGATGTCGCGGCGGTCGACCCGGATGCCGCGGGGAATGCCGAACAATTCGAAGACGGGAGCGGACCAGGTCAGCGCATCGTTGGAGAGATCGCATTCCCAGGTGCCGGCGAGTCGTTCCAGTTCCGGCATGTCGGCGCCCGGCACGGTCTTGCGCGCCTCGAACCGCTCGATCCAATGTGGCCGCAACAACATCGCTTCCAGTTACCGCCGTTGGTTTAACCAGCCCTTACCCCGGCAAGATTCCGAGCCACGCAAGCGGGGTGACGAACCTATGGAGCGCCGCTAAGGGCTGACGCATGAATCAGATCACGCCCGAAATCGTCGCCGAGCATGGCCTTTCGCCCGAGGAATATGAGCGCGTCCTGCACGCGATGGGCCGCGAGCCGAATCTGACCGAGCTCGGCATCTTCAGCGTGATGTGGTCCGAGCATTGCAGCTACAAATCCTCCCGCATCCATCTGAAGAAGCTGCCGACCACCGGCCCGCAAGTGATCTGCGGCCCGGGCGAGAATGCCGGCGTGGTCGATATCGGCGACGGCCAGGCGGCGATCTTCAAGATGGAGAGCCACAACCACCCCTCGTACATCGAGCCCTATCAGGGCGCGGCGACCGGCGTCGGCGGCATCCTGCGCGACGTGTTCACGATGGGCGCGCGACCGGTGGCGAACATGAACGCGTTGCGCTTCGGTCGGCCCGATCACCCCAAGATGCGCCACCTGATCGCGGGCGTGGTCCACGGCATCGGCGGTTATGGCAATTGCGTCGGCGTGCCGACGGTGGGCGGCGAAGTGAACTTCCACCCCGCGTATGACGGTAACATCCTGGTCAACGCGATGACCGTCGGCGTCGCCGATACGGACAAGATCTTCTATTCGGCCGCCTCGGGCATCGGCAATTCGATCGTCTATGTCGGCTCGAAGACCGGCCGCGACGGCATCCACGGCGCGACGATGGCGAGCGCGGATTTCGGCGAGGATTCGGAGGAGAAGCGCCCCACCGTCCAGGTCGGCGATCCCTTCACCGAAAAGCTCCTCATCGAGGCGTGCCTCGAGCTCATGGCATCCGACGCGATCGTCGCGATCCAGGACATGGGCGCCGCGGGCCTGACCTCGTCCTCGGTCGAGATGGCCAGCAAGGGCGGCGTCGGCATCGAGCTGATCATGGACGACGTGCCCCAGCGCGAGACCGGCATGACGCCGTACGAGATGATGCTGTCGGAAAGCCAGGAGCGCATGCTCATGGTGCTCAAGCCCGGCCGTGAGGATTTCGCCAAGGCGATCTTCGAGAAGTGGGAACTGGACTTCGCGGTGATCGGCCATGTCACCGATACCGGCCGGATGGTGCTCAAGTGGAAGGGCGACGTCGTCGCGGACATCCCGCTCGCCCCCTCGCCGACGAAGCGCCGCTCTACGATCGCCCGCACGTGCCGACTCCCAAGCCGGCGCCGCTGGCCGACGTGCCCGAGAGCACGGATCCCGCCGCCGACCTGATCAAGCTGATGGGATCGCCGGACATCGCCAGCCGCCGCTGGATCTGGGAGCAGTACGACCACATGGTCGGCGCCGACACCGTCCAGCGCCCGGGCGGCGACGCCGCGGTGGTCCGCGTCCACGGCACGCAAAAGGGCCTTGCGATCACCACCGATTGCACCCCGCGTTACTGCTTCGCCGATCCGGTCGAGGGCGGGCGCCAGGCAGTCGCCGAGGCGTGGCGCAACCTCACGGCCGTCGGGTCCACGCCACTGGCAGTGACCAATTGCCTCAACTTCGCCAACCCCCAGCGCCCCGAGATCATGGGCCAGATCGTCGGCTGCCTCGAAGGCATGTCGGAGGCCTGCCGCGCACTCGACTTCCCGATCGTGTCGGGCAATGTCAGCCTCTACAACGAGTCCAAGGCGACCGGCGGCGGTTCCGCGATCCTCCCCACGCCGGCGATCGGCGGGCTCGGACTGCTCCAGGACTATACGAAGAGCTGCACGATCGGCTTCAAGGGCGTCGGCGACACGGTGCTCGCGGTAGGCGAGCGCGGCGGCGATCTGGGCCAGTCGATCTGGCTGCGCGAAGTCCATGGCCGCGAGGACGGTCCCCCGCCCCCGGTCGACCTCACCGCCGAGCGCCGCACCGGCGACTTCATCCGCGACCAGATCGCCAAGGGCGCGATCACTGCCTGCCATGACGTCTCCGACGGCGGGCTCGCGGTTACCCTGGCCGAGATGGCGCTGGCTTCGAATATCGGCGTGCTGGCCAACGAACCCCAGCCCTTCGGCATCGCCGGCTCGCTGTTCGGCGAGGATCAGGGGCTCTATGTCGTCACGGTCTGCGATTCCTGCCTCGCCGACTTCATGGTCGCGGCGCACAAGGCCGATGTTCCGGCCGATCCGATCGGCCGGACGATCAAGGATCGCCTGATCTTCGAACTCGACGAAGGCGACTGGACGGTATCGCTGGCCGATCTCCGCACCGCGCACGAAGGATTCTTCCCGGCATTGATGGGCGAAGACGCCGCACTCGCTTGAACCAATTAGCCCCTCCCCTGAAGGAGAGGGGCTTTTCATTAAACCCTTCCCCTCCGGCGATTGCGACTAAGCTCCGGCGCGGAGGCACTCGCATGACCGCAGGCTATTCAGATACGCCGCTCGCCGACAAATTGGGCCTCAAGCGCGGGATGCGCTGCTGGTTCCACAATATGCCCGAAAGCGTGCGAGAGGCCGTGGATCCCAAAGCGGCGCAGGTCGAGGAACAGCCGACCGCGTCCGACGGGCTCCAATGCGCACATCTGTTCGTCACCGAGCGCGGAAAGCTCGAACGCGAACTCGCCGCATTGCAGCCGCTGATGGCGCCGAACGGCTTCATCTGGGTCTCATGGCCCAAGAAAGCGGCGAAGGTCGAAACCGACGTGACCGAGGACGTGATCCGCGAAATCGCGCTGCCCAGGGGCCTGGTCGATATCAAGGTCTGCGCGGTGGATGAGACATGGTCCGGTCTCAAGCTGGTGATTCGCAAGGAGAATCGCGCCGCCGCGGCTCCGGATAACCTCTGACTGGCTTTTGCTTTCCGGATTGTGCACCATTTGGGATATGCCCGATCCCGAGGCGCTGCCCTGGCAGCCATATCCCCACATGACCGATGCCGAACGCATAAAGCGCGCTCGGGCGTTCAGTGATGCCATGCGCACCCGCCGCAGCTGCCGCGCCTTCGCCGAAGAGCCGGTGCCGCGCGAGATCATCGAGGCGGCGCTGACCGCCGCGGGATCGGCACCCAGCGGCGCCAACCGCCAGCCCTGGCATTTCAGCATCGTGTCGTCGCCCGAAGCGAAGAGTGCGATCCGAGTCGCCGCCGAGGAAGAGGAACGCGCCTTTACGAAGGCCGCGCGGGCAGCGAATGGCTCGAGGCCCTGTGGCCGCTGGGCACGGGCGCCGAGAAGCCGTTTCTGGAAACCGCGCCGTGGCTGATCGTCGTCTTCGCCCAGCGCCGCGGCGGGCTGGAACCCGACGATCTGAAGCAGAATTACTACGTCACCGAGAGCGTCGGCCTCGCCTGCGGATTGCTCCTCGCCACGCTGCACCAGGCCGGTGTCGCGACCCTGGTCCATACGCCCAATCCGATGCGCTTCCTCAACCGCGTGTGCCGCCGCCCCGAGCATGAGAAGCCGGCGATGGTGATCGTGGCGGGCTATCCTCGCGCCGACGCGACGATTCCGGCGCATGCGCTCGAAAAGAAGTCGCTGGAGCAGCTCGCGACCTGGCTGTAGCCGTCCGCGCATGGACTCGCCCGCCCAGAGCCTGAACGCGCCGGCCCCGCGCCTCGCCTCGCTCGACCTGGTACGCGGCGTGGCGGTGCTCGGCATATTGCTGCTCAACGTGCTGAGCTTCGGGCTGCCCGAGGCCGCTTATGTCAATCCGCGCGCTTATGGCGGCTGGCACGGCATGGACCTCGCCGCCTGGGCCATCAACTTCGTGCTGTTCGACGGCAAGATGCGCGGGCTCTTCTCCTTCCTGTTCGGCGCCTCGATGCTGCTGGTGATCGAGCGTGCCGAGGCGAATAGAAGAGCGCCGCGTCGGTCCATTACCGCCGGATGCTCTGGCTGCTCGCCTTCGGGATCGCGCATCTCTGGCTGGTCTGGCACGGCGACATCCTCACCCATTATGCGCTAGTCGGGATGCTCGCCTTCGGCTTGCGCACGCTGCCGACCGAGCGGCTGCTGGCGCTGGGCGTGCTGCTGATCGGATTCTCTATCCTGCTCTTCGCCGCCGTGCCGATCGCAGTGCATGCGGGGCATGATCTGGCCGCGCTCAACCAGACGATGGGCGTGCCGGCGCCGGCCGAAATCGCGCGCGAGCTCGCGCTGTTTCGCAGCGATTATCCGGCAATCCTGCGCGCGCGGCTCGACGAGCATCTCACCACGCCGCTGCCGATGCTGTGGTTCTACGGGCCCGAGACGCTGGCCTATATGCTGTTCGGCATGGCCGGGCTGAAGAGCGGCATGCTGCGGGGCGAATGGCCGCGCGCACGCTATCGCCGCTGGTTGCTGGTCTGCTGGGGCATTGCCCTGCCCGCTTATGCGGCGCTCGCCGTCTATATCGTCCTCGCGCAGTTCAGCCTGTTCTCGGTGGCGCTGGGCAGCTGGACGCTCACCGCGCCGCTGCGGCCGCCGATGATCGCGGGCTGGGCATGCCTGATCCTGCTGCTCGCCAGGCCCGGCGGCGCGCTCACCGAACGGCTCGCCGCGGCGGGACGGATGGCCTTCACCAATTATCTGCTGACCAGCCTGATCTGCACCACTTTGTTCTACGGCTATGGATTCGGCTGGTTCGGCCATCTGTCACGCTGGCAGCTCTATCCGGTGGTGCTTGCGATCTGGGCGATGATCCTGCTCTGGTCGAAGCCGTGGCTCGCGCGCTTCCGATTCGGGCCGTTCGAATGGTTGTGGCGCAGCCTGGCGCGGGAAGCTTGCAAAGGCTGCGCGGAGCGGCCGCAGCTTAACTGCGAATGCCTCGCAATACCCTTGCGAATCGGTCTCAATAGCCGTACATCCTCCCCATCGAGGCGTGAGGGTGCGATGGTCGTCTGCGTTTGCAATGCAATTCGGGAAAACGATGTGCGTGCGGCTGCCCGTGAGGGCGCGACCAGCGCGTGCCAGGCCTATCGCGCGCTCGGACGCAGCCCGAAATGCGGCCAGTGCGTGCCGTTCGCGCGCGAGATCATCAACGCCGAGCGTGCGGCTGCGTAGCGTTCGCAACTAGAAAAACCGCGGATTTCTGCGGTTTCCGGCACCTTCTTTTAGCGCTATGGCATCCCGGTAAAGCATAGGGATGAAAGCCATGAAGGGCGACGCAAAGGTCCTCGAATTCCTCAACGAGGTGCTCAAGAACGAGCTCACCGCGATCAACCAGTACTGGCTGCATTACCGGCTGCTCGACAATTGGGGCGTCAAGAAGCTCGCCGAGCTCGAGCGCCACGAATCGATCGACGAGATGAAGCACGCCGACAAATTGGCGGAACGCATCCTGTTCCTCGAAGGGCTTCCCAACTTCCAATTGCTCGGCCGCCTGCGCATCGGCGAGACCGTCGAGGAGATCCTCCGCGCCGACCTCGCAGTGGAAGTCGAGGCGATCGCCGTGCTCAAGGAAGCGATCCCGCATTGCGAGGCGGTGCGCGACTTCGTCACCCGCGACCTGTTCGTGGATATCCTCGAAAGCGAGGAAGAGCATGTCGACACGCTCGAACGCCAGTTCGACATGATCGCGCGGATGGGGCTGGAGAACTACATCCAGCTCAACAGCAAGGCCGAAGAAGCGAGCTAGGTTTGTGCTCCGGCGGAGGCCGGAGCGCAGGCGGCAGGCGAACGGCCTGCAGCACGAGTCCCGGCTTCACTCTCATCCGTCATCCCGGCGAAGGCCGGGATCCAGGGTTATTCTGCCCCGACGGTCGTGCTTGGCTCTGGATCCCGGCTTTCGCCGGGACGACGGTGTATTTCCGACCCTCAGAGAACCGGCCGGCGCCCGAACGCAGCCGGCTTGCGCGCCACCAGCGGATTCGCCTCGCGTTCGAGCATGTCGAGCGTGGTCTCGAACAACGGGCGCAGCTTCACGACGTGCTCGAGCGCCTCGGTCGGCGTCTCGCGGCGCTCGATGCAGCCGCGCGCGATCATCTCGATCGTCTCGGCCACGTCGGAAAGCGGGTCGGCGCCGAACTGGCGCGCCTCGCCCTTGAGCGTGTGCGCGGGAATCACCATCGCCGTGGCGTTCTGGCTGCGCATCGCGTCCTCGATCCGGTCGACCGACTTGATGCCGTCTTCGCGGAAATAGCCGAGGATGCGCACGAAATTCGCGCCCAGCTCGGAGCGCGCCTGCTGGAAATTTTCCCAGTTCACCAGCGGATCATCGGCGATCGTCAACGTTCATACCCCAAAGCGTACCCCCGACGGTAGCAGAGCGATAATAGACCGGGAACGTAAACAGGGCGTTGATGGATGACGGCGAGGTGTGACCCCTACCCGCCCTTCTTGTCGTGATCGAACGGGTTCTTGGGCGCACGCAGCGTCAGGCGCACGGGCACCGCGCCGAAATCGAATTCCTTGCGCAGGCTGTTGATGAGATAGCGCTGATAGCTGACCGGCAGCAGATCGACGCGGGTGCCGAACAGGATGAAGCTGGGCGGGCGCGCCTTGTTCTGGGTGACGTAGCGCGGCTTGATCCTTTTGCCGCCGGGCGCGGGCGGCGGATTGGCTTCGATCGCGCGCTCGAACCAGCGATTGAGCTGTCCGGTCGAAATGCGGCGCGACCACGCCTCGCGCGTTTCGAAGGCGACCTTCATCAGCATGTCGAGCCCCTTGCCGGTCTCTGCCGAGACCGTGAGCAAAGGCACGCCCTTGACCTGCGCCAGCCCCTCGTCGAGCGCGCTCTTGACGCCGTTGAACAGGCTGGAGGCGTTTTCCGCGACGTCCCATTTGTTGAGCGCGATGACGAGCGCGCGGCCTTCCTGGAGGACGCGATCGGCGATCTTGAGGTCCTGCACCTCGAGCCCGCGGGTCGCGTCGAGCAGCAGCACCACGACTTCGGCGAAGTCGACCGCGCGCATCGCGTCCATCACCGAGAGCTTTTCGAGTTTCTCTTCGATCTTGGCGCGCTTGCGCATGCCGGCGGTGTCGATCAGGCGGACCTTGCGCTTGATCCCCTCCAAATCCTCCCACTCCCAATCGACCGAGATCGAATCGCGGGTGATCCCGGCTTCGGGACCGGTGATCATCCGGTCTTCGTCGAGCAGCCGGTTGACCAGAGTCGACTTGCCGGCGTTCGGACGGCCGACGATCGCGAGCTTGAGCGGCGCATCGGGCGATCTCGTCGTCCTCGGGCGGTTGCGCCTCTTCCTCGTCGCGCTCGACATGCGGGAGCAACGCCTCGAACAGGTCGACGACGCCTTCGCCATGCTCGGCCGAAAAGGGGATCGGATCGCCGAGGCCGAGCGCCATCGCCTCCAGAATACCCGATTCGCCCGCCTTGCCCTCGGCCTTGTTGGCCATCAGCACCACCGGACGGTCGGTACTGCGCAACCACCGGGCAATCTCCTCGTCCAGCGGCGTCACCCCGGCGCGTGCGTCGATCATGAACAGCGAGACGTCGGATTCGCGCACCGCGGCCTCGGTCTGCGCGCGCATCCGGCCGGGGAGCGTCGCCACGTCCTTGTCCTCATAGCCCGCGGTGTCCATCACCCGGAATTCGAGCCCGAGCAGGTTCGCCTCGCCCTCGCGGCGATCGCGCGTGACGCCGGGCTGATCGTCGACCAGCGCCAGCCGCTTGCCGACGAGCCGGTTGAACAAGGTCGACTTGCCGACATTCGGACGTCCGATGATGGCGACTACGGGAAGGGGCATTCTTTTACTCACTCCCTCCCTGCTTGCAGGGAGGGGCTGGGGTGGGTGCGCGCGTCTGCGCGCCTATTAGACTCAAAGGGTGGCATAAACAAAGTGACGGGCGGGGCATCGAGCCCCACCCGTCACTACCCACCCTAGCCCCTCCCTTGCAGGGAGGGGAATCAGGTCAACGATACGCCGACAACCGGCCCTTGTCGTCCAGCACGTAGAGCGTGTTGTTCGCGACGACGAGCGGGAGCGTGATCGACTCCTTGACGTCCATCGTGCTCGTGACGCTGCCGTCGGTCGGCGAGGCGAAGACGATCTCGCCGCGGCTGTTGCCGAGGATGAGGCGGCCGCCAGCGAGCACCGGGCCGACCCAGCTGATCGGGTTCTTCGACTTCTTCTCGTTCTCATAATGGCGCAGCTGCGAGATCCAGCGGATCTTGCCAGTGCCGCGCGCGATCGCGAGGAGCCGGGCATCGTCGGTGACGACGAACAGCCATTCGCCCGCCGCCCAGGGCGTCGAGATGCCGGCAATGGTCTGCTCCCACAGCGGATTGCCGCTGGCGATATCCATCGCGACCATGCGCCCGCCCTGCCCGATCGCATAGACGCGGCCCTGATCGATCACCGGCTCGGCATCGATATCCGAGAGCGACGACACCGAAGTCGACATCGAAGTGCGCGAGAGCACCACGTCCCACAGCGAGCGGCCATTCTCGTAGCGATAGGCGTTGAGCTCGCCCGACGAGAAGCCGGCGACCACGGTGCCCTGCGCCGAGGCAGGTGCCGCGACGCCGAACACGCCCTGCGATTCGAGGCTGGCCGAGACCGTCCAGCTGATCTCGCCGGTGTCCTGCGACAATGCGAAGAGCTGGTTGTCCTGCGTCACGACATAGGCATTGCCGTTGGCGAGGCTCGGCGCGCCGCGCAGCGGGCCACCGGGGCGCTTGCGCCACAGCACGTTGCCGTCGGCGACGTTGATCGCGACGACGTCGCCGAGACCGTTGCTCGCGAACGCACGCTCGCCCTCGACGCTGACGCCGCCGCCGAAACGGGCGGACTTGTTGCCCTCCTCATTGGCGGTGTTGGCGCGCCACAATTCGGCGCCGGTATCGGCGGCCATCGCATGGACGACGCCGTCGGTATCGATCACGAAGAGCTTGTTCTCGGACACGACCGGCGATGCCGCCAGGCGCTCCTTCTTGGACGGCTTGGCGACGGTCTTCGACCAGATGCGCGCCGGGCTCGCGCCGAGCGCCAGATGGCCCATCGACTTGGAGGCATTGCCGCCCGGCTGGCGCCAGCCGTCGTTCGCCGCCGCTTCGGGCAGCAGCACGTCGACGGCCGCGAGGCCCTTGTCCGCAGCGATGTCGCTCTCCGACACCAGGATCGGCACGCGCTCGCCGAGCACGGGGGTTTTCTTGCCGCCGCCTTTGAAGACCCCGCAGCCGCTCACCATCGCGAGCGCCGCGAGAGCGGCAGCCACCCTCACCTTGTTGTTCATTTAGCCTTGGTATCCTTCGACTGATCGATGGCGTCGACACCGAGTACGCCCGCCAGCTGAACCGCACGTTGACGGATCGATTCGGGGACCTTCTCGCCGCCCTGGGCAATCTGCCCGTAGAGCCGGCCCGCTTCGGCCTTGTTGCCCGCCTTGAGATAGGCCGCGGCGACGAGTTCGCCCGCGGTGCCGAGCCACGGTGAATTGGGATTGATCAGCCCCTTGAGGCGATCGATCACCACCTGCGGCTTGACGCTGTCGAACTCGGCGGCGGTCTGGCGGATCAGCGCGAGATCGCGATAAGGCTGCGGGAATTTCGCATTGTTCGCGACTTCGGCGAACTTCGCGGCGGCGCCCTTGATATCGTTCTTCTGGAGCAGCAGGCTGCCCTCGGCGAGGCGTGCGGTAGCGGCATAGCCCTCGCCGCTGGTGGCGGCGATCTTGTCGAGCGCGGGGTTCGCCTGCGCGGTCTTGCCCTCCTCGACAAGGCGCATCGCGGCATCATATTGCTCGCCCTGCGTGCCTGCCTTCTGCTCGCTATAATGCTGCCAATAGAGCCAGCCGGCGAACGCGACCAGCGCCAGCACCACGGCGCCGAGGATCCAGCGGCCATAGTTGCGCAGGATGTGCATCGCCTGATCGCGGCGATACTCCTCGTCGACTTCGCGCAGAAAGGCTTCGTCAGTGGTACCGGGAGGAAGCGCCAAGAGTGACTCCGTGGGGTTGATGCGGGCGCGGCGGACCTTAGCCGCGGGTATCGCCTAAAGGAAGCGTGCTGCTAGCCCTTCAGCCGCGCGCGGGATAGACCTGTTCGGCGCCCGGGAAGTCCCGCGACCGGACTTCGGCGGCATAGGTCGCAACCGCGGCGGAAATGCGGCCAGCGAGATCGTCGTAGCGCTTCACGAAGCGCGGCGTGCGCTCGAACAGGCCGAGCATGTCCTCGGTCACCAGCACCTGCCCGTCGCATTGCGCCGAGGCGCCGATGCCGATCACCGGCACCGTCACCGCGGCGGTGATCTCGTTGGCGAGCCCCTCGACCACCCCTTCCGCCACGATGCCGAACGCGCCGGCTTCGGCGATGGCGCGGGCATCGTCGAGGATGCTGGCATGCTCGGCATTGCTGCGGCCGCGCGCGCCATAGCCGCCCAGCGCGTTCACCGATTGCGGGGTGAGGCCGATATGGCCCATCACCGGTATGCCGCGGCGCGTGAGGAACTCGACCACCGGCGCCATCGCCGTCCCACCTTCGAGCTTCACGCCCGCGGCGCCGGTTTCGGCGAGGACGCGCGCGGCCGATTCGAACGCGTGTTCGGGGCTCGCCTCATAGCTGCCGAAGGGCATGTCGACGATCACCAGCGAATGATAGCTGCCGCGCACCACCGCGGCGCCGTGCGCGATCATCATGTCGAGCGTCACCGGCAAGGTCGACGGCAGGCCGTAGATCACCTGGCCGAGGCTGTCGCCGACCAGCAATACGTCGCAATGCGGATCGAGCAACTGCGCCATTCGCGTGGTGTAGGCCGTCAGCATCACCACCGGATCCTTCCCTTGCGATCGCGGATCGCGGGGATGGTGAGCCGCTTCATCGGCGACGGCGTGGGATTGGCGCGGCTGGTGCCGGTGTCGAGCGTGTAGGTGGACATGGGGCTCCTCTAGCGCCGCGACGCCGTGGGCGCCAGCGACGGCGCCCGCCGGTGGCTCAGGAGAGCCGGCCGCGCCGCCGGGCGTAGCCCGCGAACCATATTTGAAATACCGCGATCACGAAGATCAGCGCCGGGAACGAATAAGCGGTCGCCGCGCCCTTGTGCGCGGCAAGGTCGGTGGCGAGGAAGATGTAGCCGAACTGGATCACCACGGCGATCAGCGAGATCACATAGAGCGGCTGGGCCAGCTTCGAGCGCAGCAGCAAGGCGATCGAGCCGAGCAGGCCCGCGCCGACCGCAGCGGCATAGACGATGTTGAGCCAGGCCGGCAGCGCCGCAAAATAGGCGCGGTCCCAGTCGGTAGCGTTCGGATCGATGTCCGGGCCATAGGCGACATGGACATAGAAGGACGCGCAGCCCGCGAGTCCCCAGAGCACGAGAAGCACCGCCACGACCATGAACCACGCCGCAGGCTTCTGCCGAAGATAGGTAGCCATGCATCCCTCCCATGCATTTTCTGCACGCGAGAATATCGGAAATCGGCCGCGGCGGCCAGAGATTGATCCAGCCGCGTTGAAGCACTTGAATCCGGCTCTAGGTCGTATCGGCATTCAAATCCTCCCCGCCAGGGGAGGTGGCGCCGAAGGCGTCGGAGGGGAGGTAAGCCGCGCACTCTCCGCTTCCGCCCCTCCGTCACGCTGCGCGTGCCACCTCCCCTTGCGGGGGAGGATTGAAGGCCCTCGCTCGCCTGAATGTCGTTTCAACCTAAAGCAGCGCCCGGGCGTAGCGTTCCGGCGCGAAACCGATGAGGATGCCGCCGGGATGCTCGAGGACCGGGCGCTTGATCATCGAAGGCTGGGCCAGCATCAATTCGGTCGCCTTGCCCGCGTCGAGGTCCGTTTTGTCGGCGTCCGGCAGCTTGCGGAAAGTGGTGCCGGCGCGGTTGAGCACGGTTTCCCAGCCCTCCATTTCGATCCAGCGGGCGAGCCGGGCGGGATCGACGCCGGCGGTCTTGTAGTCGTGAAAGGCATAAGGGATCGCGTGTTCGTCGAGCCAGGCGCGCGCCTTCTTGATCGTGTCGCAATTCTTGATGCCGTACATCGTGACGGTCATGCATCCTCCTTGAGGAAGCGGCCGAGCACCGCGACCTTCTGCCGTTCGAGGCCGAGCGCTTCGTAGAAATCGAGCGCGGCGGCGTTGTCCTCGCGGACCATGAGCTGGAGCTTGGGCGCGCCGCGGTCGCGGAGCCAGTCCTCGGCAGCGGCCATCAGCGCGCGGCCGAGCCCGGTGCGGCGCTGATCGGGCGACACCGCGAGATAATAGACCCAGCCGCGATGGCCGTCGAAGCCGACCATGACGCTGCCCGCGACTCCTCTTCGCGTGCCACGAGCACCGTCGAGGCACCACCGCCCTGCGCGAGGGCGAAATCGGCCTCGGGGTCGTTCCATGGCCGCGTGAGGCCGCAGGCGTGCCAGAGGGCGACCACGGCCGCCTCGTCATCGGCATTGGCGGGCTCGATCAGCGGGCGATGCACGTCGTGCCGGCCCAGAGATTGGTGACCTCGCCGTCCGGATCGCGCGCGCTGAGCAGGCCGGACAGATCGCCAGCGCTGAACTCCACGCCGAGCGTCGAATCCTCGATTCTGATCGCAGTGGCGGATTCGAGCTGTTTCCGCGTCGAGCCGATGCCGACGCCCGCCGCGGTGGCGAACCGGCCGCCGTCGCGCCCGTCAAGGTCCCAGCCGACGAACTTGCCGCCATCGAAATAGAGGCCGAGTCCGCCGCGGAAGCTGGCGAAGGACAAGGCCCCGGCGCCGCATTCCTGATTGTCGCCCTCCTCGATCGGGCCGCCCAGCGCGGCAGCGATCGCCCGGGTCGTGACGTCGCGCGGCATGCCGAAGGTCATGTGCCGCGTCGCGCCGGTGGGGAGCACGAGGCTCAGCCCGTCGGGCGCGAGGTTGACTGCGGGTTCGGCGACCTCCGCCACATTGGCGATGTTCGCCTCTGGCGCCGCCTTGGGCACGATCAGCTCGTCGGCATTGCCCTGGAACACGATCGACTTGTTGGCGTCGGGCTCCTGCGCCGGCCCGCAACCGACGAGCAGTGCCAGCGCGAATCCCGCGATCAGACCGCGCGTCATTCCCATTTGCATCGAAATCCTCCAACCGGGAGGATAGAGGCGACTATCCGAGAAACCAAGCCGAGTGCGCATCCTGCACTCGGCGACCTGCCCGGCGTCAGCCCTGCGTTACGGACAGCCCCGCGAGAAGCGGCGCGTAGGCGGCGAGCCTGCGGGACACGAATTCCGTGAAGAGCCGCACGCGCTTCGTCTTGCGTGTCTCCCCCTGTGTGAGAAGCCAGAGCGTTCCGTACAGATGCAGGTCGGTTCCCGGCACCCGCACCAACAGCGGATCCGCATCACCGACGAAGCACGGCAGTGTCGTGATTCCGAGCCCTTGCCGCACCGCGGCGAGCTGCGCCTCGGCGTCCGTGGTCCTGAAGGGAACCCCGCTGGCGCGAACCTCACCCTCGCTGGCCCAGTCCGGAATGCCGTGCATGCTGATGACGATCCACCGCATGGGATCGGGCGCGCCCGCACGCCACGCGGCCAGCCGATCGCGGGACATGTATACGGCGCCGAACACCTCCGGTCCCTTCAGGCCGTGGAGATTGAGCGGCAGCGTCTTGCGGTCATAGACGACGCGGATCGCCACGTCGGCCTCCCGGTTGGTCAGGTTCGCCAGTTCGCCGGACGACAGAATGTCCATCTCGATGTCCGGATGCAGGCGCGCGAAATCGGCGAAATCCGGCATGAGCAAATGGGTCGCCAGGGGCGGCGCCAGCGTCACCCGCAAAAGCCCGCGCACGCTCTGGTCGCGCCCGAAGACCCGCGTCTCCAGCTGGTGCGACGATGCTTCCATCTGGTTCGCGAGCTCGACGACCTCCTCGCCCGCAGCCGTCAGGCGGTAGCCCGACGGCAGCTTCTCGAACATCTGCGCGCCGAGGCGTTCCTCGAGCTGGGCGATGCGCCGCAACACGGTGGCGTGGTTCACGCCCAGGTGCCCGGCGGCGGCCCGCACCGAGCCGCCGCGCGCGACGGCAAGAAAATAGCGGACGTCATCCCAGTCGATCATGGTGCAATCTTGCACCGAACGATGCGTTTTCCAAAGCCCCTCCCCTTCAGGGGAGGGGTTGGGGGTGGGGCGTGTCCGTCTCACCGAGGCGCCGGGCAATGAGGATAGGCCCCACCCCAACCCCTCCCCTGAAGGGGAGGGGCTTAAGAAGACTGAATGTCGATGGCGTCACGCGCCCAGCCGGATCGATTTCGCACCACCGATGTGCGCACTTCCGCACTCAATGCCCGACTGCGGCGGACCCATGTTCCGTCTCTCGGGGCTTCCCCGAACAACCGAAGACGGAACGTAAGGAAAAATCATGGGTAAGCTCGAGAATAAGGTCGCAGTCATCACGGGTGGATCGAGCGGCATGGCGCTGGCGAGCGCCAAGCGGTTCGTCGAGGAAGGCGCCTATGTCTTCATCACGGGCCGGAGGCAGGAGGTGCTGGACGAGGCCGTCAAGCTGATCGGCCGGAACGTGACCGGCGTGCGCGGCGACGCGGCCAATCTCGACGATCTCGACCGCCTGTTCGACACGGTCAAGCGGGAAAAGGGAAAGATCGACATCCTGTATGCAAGCGCCGGCGTGGGCGAAGGCGTTCCGCTGGGCGAGATTACCGAGCAGCATTTCGATACGGCCTTCAACCTGAATGCGCGTGGCACGCTGTTCACAGTCCAGAAGGCGTTGCCGCTGTTCAACGATGGCGGATCGATCTTCATGACCGGGTCGGTCGCCTCGATCAAAGGCTTCCCCGGCTACAGCGTCTATGCGGCGAGCAAAGCGACGTTGCACGCCTTCGCACGCGGCTGGCTGAATGAGCTGAAGGGCCGGAATATCCGGGTGAACGTGCTGCACCCGGGGCCGATCGCCACGCCGATGCAGGACGCGGTGCTCACGCCGGAAGCGAAGCAGATGTTCGAATCGCTGATCCCGCGGGGAACGATGGGTCTTCCCGAGGAAATCGCGGCGGCCGCGCTGTTTCTCGCGTCGGACGATTCGAGCTTCGTGAACGGCGTGGAACTGGCGGTCGACGGCGGCTTCTCGGCCATCTGAAGGGCCGGGAATCCACATCAACACCGATTGGAGAAATATCATGACCTATGCGATCATAGGATTCGGCAAGATAGGCCAGGCGCTCGCCCACGCCTTCGCCCGCAAGAACGTGGACGTGACCGTCGCGAGCCGGCGCCCGCCCGAGGCCTTGGCGCCCCAGGCCCGGGCGATCGGCCCCACGATCGTCGCCCGGTCGCTGCAGGAGGCGCTCGAGGCCGACACGATCTTCCTCGCAATCCCCTTCTGGGAGCATCGCGAGCTGGCAAAGGCCCTGCCGAGCTGGGAAGGTAAGACGGTTATCGACGTCACGAACAGCTTTGGCGTTTCCCCTGAAGAGCTGGACGGCCTCCCCTCCTCCGCCTTCATCGCCAAGGCGTTCCCCGGCGCCAGGCTCGTCAAGGGGTTCAATCACCTGGTTGCGCCCATCCTCGCCACCGATCCGGTCGTCGAGGGCGGGCACCGCGTCGCCTTCCTGTCGAGCGACGACGCGGACGCGATTGCTCCCGTGGCGGCCCTGGCCAAACAGCTCGGCTTCGCACCCGTCACGCTGGGCAAGCTGGGCGAGGGCGGCGCGCTGGTCCACGCACGCGGCCGCATCTGGGGTCCGCTCATCTTCCAGGATCTGTTCAAGAAGGAACAGTAATCGACACCGATAACCGGTCGCGCGCCACCTTCGAGCAGCGCGCGACCGGATCTTTGGAGACCACAAAGGCGCGCGGGCCTACCGCTATCACCAGGAGCGGGTCGAAAGCCTCGCCCGGTCAGCGGCGGCTGAAGCCGCAAGGAAAGCGAGTTGACGCCCCTGTCCTCGCTCCCCAGATTTCAATGCTTTCGGAAGATGAAATACCATGAATATCGAACTCAAGGCCCGCAAGGCGATCGTTACGGGGTCAACGGCGGGCATCGGCCGTGCGACGGCGGAGGGACTGGCCCGTGCCGGCGCATCGGTCGTCATCAACGGCCGTGGAGAAGCCCGGATCGACGAAGCGGTGCGGCAGATGCGGAAAGCCTTTCCCGATAGCCATATCTCGGGCATCGCCGCCGATCTTGCGACAGCGGAGGGTGCCGAGGCCTTGATCGCGCAGGCGCCGGACGCCGATATCCTTGTGAACAACGTAGGCACGGCTCACATCCGGGACTATGAAGGCATCGAGGACATCGCGAAGATCCCCGACGAGGACTGGCTCGGCCTGTTCCAGCTGAACGTGATGAGTGGCGTGCGCCTGTCTCGTCATTACCTGCCGCGGATGGTGGCGAAAGGTTGGGGCCGCGTCGTGTTCGTCAGTAGCGAATCCGCAGTCAACATCCCCAAGGAAATGCTCGACTACGGCATGACCAAGACAGCGCAACTCGCGGTTTCGCGCGGGCTTGCCGAGGCGGTCGCGGGCACGGGCGTCACCGTCAACGCCGTCCTGCCGGGACCCACCCGCTCCGAGATCCTGGGCGACTTCATGGCGAAGCAGGCCGAGGCAAACGGGATCACGCTGGAGGAAGCCGAGCAGGGCTTCCTGAAGGCGATGCGCCCGACCACCCTCATCCAACGCTTCGCGACCACCGATGAGGTAGCCAACATGATCGTCTACGCATGCTCGGAGCAGGCTTCGGCGACAACCGGCGCGGCCTTGCGGGTAGATGGCGGCGTGGTCCGTTTCGTCGCTTAGCGGGACGTCTGCCGCACCGCCCTCACTCCCACTCGATCGTTCCCGGCGGCTTCGACGTATAATCATAGGTCACGCGGTTGATCCCGCGGACCTCGTTGACGATGCGCGTCGCGACCCGCGGCAGGAAGTCGCCGGGATATTGGAACGCGACTGCGGTCATGCCGTCGGTCGAGGTCACCGCGCGCAGGGCGAGGACGTAATCATAAGTGCGGCCGTCGCCCATCACCCCGACGGTGCGCACCGGCAGCAGCACCGCGAAGGCCTGCCAGATCGCGTCGTAGAGCCCGGCGTTGCGGATCTCCTCGAGATAGATCGCATCGGCTTTCCGGAGGATGTCGCAGCGCTCCTTGGTGACTTCGCCGGGAATGCGGATCGCCAGCCCCGGCCCCGGAAACGGGTGCCGCCCCACGAAGATGTCGGGCAGCCCGAGCTCGCGACCCAGCGCACGGACCTCGTCCTTGAACAGTTCCCGAAGCGGCTCGACGAGCTTCATGTTCATCCGCTCGGGCAGGCCGCCGACATTGTGGTGGCTCTTGATCGTCACCGAAGGCCCGCCGGTGAAGCTGACGCTCTCGATCACGTCCGGGTAGAGCGTGCCCTGCGCGAGGAAATCGGCCCCGCCGATCTTCTTCGCCTCTTCCTCGAACACTTCGATGAAGGTCTTGCCGATGAACTTCCGCTTGGCCTCGGGATCGGTGACCCCCGCGAGCCCGTTCAGGAACAAGGTCTCGGCGCTCACATGGACGAGCGGGATGTTGTAATGGTTACGGAACAGGCTGACGACCTGATCGGCCTCGCCTGCCCGCAGCAGTCCATGGTCGACGAACACGCAGGTGAGCTGGCTGCCGATCGCCTCGTGGATCAGCACCGCGGCGACGGCGGAGTCCACGCCGCCCGAAAGCCCGCAGATCACCCGGCCCGAACCCACCTGCTCGCGGATCTCGGCGATCTTGGCCTGCCGGAACTCGGCCATCGTCCAGTCGCCCTGCAGCCCGCAGACGTGGCGGACGAAATTGGCGAGCAGCCTCGCGCCGTCGGGGGTGTGGACCACCTCCATGTGGAACTGGGTGGCGTAATAGCGCCGCGCATCGTCGGCGACGACTGCGAAGGGCGAACCGGGGCTCACCGCGACCGGGCGGAAGCCGGGAGCGAGCTCGGTGACCTTGTCGCCATGGCTCATCCACACCTGGTGGCTCTCGCCCTCGGCCCAGAGCCCGTCGAACAGCACGCAGCTATCCTCGATCTCGATGAAAGCGAGCCCGAACTCACCCGAATCGCCGAGCTGCACGGTGCCGCCCAGCTGATGCATCATGACCTGCTGGCCATAGCAGATGCCGAGGATCGGCAGCCCCGAATCGAAGATCTCCTGCGGCACCCGCGGGCTGCCTTCGTCGAGCACCGAGGCCGGCGAGCCCGAGAGGATGATCCCCTTGGGCTTCATCCGCGCGAATGCTTCGGCGGCGGCGGTGAAAGGGGCGATCTCGCTATAGACCCCGGACTCGCGCACGCGGCGCGCGATCAGCTGGGTCACCTGGCTCCCGAAATCTACGATCAGGATTGAATCGGCATGATGTTCCATGCCCAGCGCGCATAGCAGAACCGCGCCGCGTGGGAAGGGCGTGGCGGCGGGTTACGGCGATCAATTCTCGAATCTGTCCCGGCGCTCGATCGCGACCGCGATGATCTGGCGAACCACCCCTTCGAGGTTGGTCAGCACCTCCTTCGCCGGATAGCGCAACACCCGCACCTCTTGCGAGGCTAACCACGCGTCACGGACCGCATCCCGCGCGGGACGATCGCCGCGCGCATGTACCTCGCCATCGACCTCGATCGCCAGCATTGCGGGCGCGCAATAGAAATCGAGCACATAGCCACCCGCCGAATGCTGTCTGCGAAAGCGCAGGCCCATCTCGTTCCGGCGAAGCGCGAGCCACAGGCCGATTTCCGGCGGCGTCATTTCCTTGCGCAGTCGCCTGGCATTGCGTCGGCCGTTTCCGCTACCTTCGAGACGCATCGCCGTCCGCCCCCGCACGCCCCCTGGCAGGGGAAGGACTATGCGGGATTGAGCGGCGGCAAACCACCATTTCCGGCTGTTCGGACATTCAGATCCTCCCCCGCCAGGGGAGGTGGCGCCGAAGGCGTCGGAGGGGAGGTAAGCAGCACACTCTCCAATTGAGCGCAGTGCTTCCTCCCCTCCGTCAGGCTGCGCCTGCCACCTCCCCCTTGCGGGGGAGGATTGAAAGTCCTCGCTCGCCTGAATGTGATACCGCCCGGCTTCGGCGGAGCCTCGCCACCAGCCCCGGAACTCAGCGTGCAGGCATCGCAAGCGCATCGGCAATACGTCCCGCGATGTCGGATAGCCTGCCCTGCGCGGTGTCGCTCGCGTTGTTGGCGAGCACGACCACGCCGAGCCGCCGCTCGGGATAGAGCAGCATCACGCTGGCAAATCCCCAGGTTCCGCCCGAATAGCGCAATTGCCGCCCGCCGCCGGGAAGCTCGGTCGAGATCCAGGTGAGCCCGACCCATGTCTTCCTGTCGAGCGTGAACCAGGTGCCCTTGTGGCTCAGCGCCACCGCCGGGTCCTTCTCGTCGAGCTGAAGCGCCGCGTAACGCAGCATGTCGGCAGTCGAATAGCGATAGCCGAAGCTCTTGCGTGGCAGCACGGCGGTCTCGCGGCCTTCGCTGTCATAACCGGTGGCGGCAACACCCGCGCTGACGCCCAGCGGCCTCTCGAACTCGCGCGCCAGAAGTGTCTCGTAAGGCACGCCATAGATGCGTTCGAGCGCATAGACGAGCAACTGCGCCGCGGCGTTGGAATGCGCGACATCGGCGCCGGGCTTGCCCTTGGGCGACACGCCACGCAGCGCTTCGAGGAACTGCGCTTTGGTGTAGGCCGTCATTGCGCGCGCATGTTTCGCCCGGCCGGGATCGGGTTCGAGCGCGGAGAGATCGGGGATGTTGTCGGGCAGCGCCGAGGTCATGTTGGCGAGATGAAGCAACCGAACCGGCTCGCCTTCGAATTCCAGTTTCGGATAGCTGCCGTCGAGATATTTCCGGACATCATCGTCGAGGCTGGCCTTGCCGGCGATCACTGCGCGGGCAAGCAGCAGGCTGGTGATCGTCTTGGAGATCGATCCGATCTCATACGCGGTATCGGCGGTGGGTGCCGGGCCGCCCTTCGCGATCGAACCGAAATGCCAGCTGGTGACCTTGCCGTCGCGGACGATGCCGATCGAAAGGCCGACGCCCTTCTCCGCCGCCAGATAGTCGGCGCCGGCGCTGCGGGCTACCGCGTCGACCGGAGCCTGCTGGGCGAAGGCCGGCGTCGCCAGCATGAGGATCGCGATAACCGCCCGTGTTAGCATCAGCCCCTCCCCTTTACCGGGAGGCTGACCTGCGAAAGCTGTCGCTGCGATGAACGAGGTCGCGAACCGCCCGTCAGCGGGAAAACGCTTAGGGCGGCGAACGTCCGCTAACGCCCCAGTTGCGGACGTGACAGCAATCGAATTCCACAATTACGGGCCGGTGCGAGCGATGCTCCATTTGCCGGTGTCGCCATAGAGCGCATCACGTAATTCCCTGACGTTTCGGTTCAATTCGCCCAAGCGCTCCGGCAACTGGCCGGATGCCGCCAGCAGGGCTTCCCCAAGGCATCCCGCCTGCGGCTGGAGCGCGCGGCCCCGTTCGGTCAGCTCGATCACGACCTGCCGCTCGTTGTCGGGATTGCGCGTCCTGCGTACCAGCCCGGCCGCCTCGAGCCGCTTGAGCAGAGGGGTGAGCGTGCTCGATTCCAGCGCGAGCTGTTCGGCGATTCCGCCTACGGTCTGCCCATCCTCCCGCCACAGGATGTTGAGCACCAGATATTGGGGATAAGTCAGCCCGAGCTCGTCGAGCAGCGGCTTGTAGAGGCGCTGGATGGCCATTCCCGCCGAGTAGATGGCGTAGCAGAGCTGGTCGTCCAGCGGCAGCGGCACATTGGTTTGGGCGGTCATCATGGCTCCTTGGGCCTTGATATAGCACGCTTCTCGCAAAAATACATATCGCGATAAGAATTATGTTGCGACTCGGTAGGCCATCGGTTAGATAACGTTTATCGCGATAAACATTATCGCTTTATCAAAGGAACTGACCGATGAACATTCTCTATCGCACCGAAGCCACCGCCACTGGCGGCCGCACCGGACAGGCCCGCACCGCCGACGGCACCCTCAATCTCGCGCTCGTCACCCCCAAAGAGCTCGGCGGACCGGGCGGCGAAGGCACCAACCCCGAGCAGCTGTTCGCCTCGGGCTATGCCGCCTGCTTCCTGGGCGCGCTCAAGTTCGTCGCCGGCCAGCGCAAGGTGAAGGTCGCCGAGGACAGCAGCGTCACCGCCGCCGTGGGCATCGGCAAGCGCGACGACGGCCAGGGCTTCGGCCTCGATGTCGCGCTGACGATCGTGCTGCCCGGTGTCGACCCGGAGGTCGCCCGCGAGCTGGTCGACCAGGCGCATGTCGTCTGCCCCTATTCGCATCTCGCCCGCAACGGCCTCGACGTGCGCCTGTCGCTCGCGGCCTGAACCCCTCTTCCTCCGAAAGGAACCTTGCGATGATCAAGAGCATCCGAAATATCCTCGCCGCCGCCGTCGCGACGGTCGGCCTGGCCGGCGTCGCCCATGCGCAAAGCGCGGCCACGCGCGCCGCCGAAACCCGGCAGGTGCGCAACGTGGTCCTGGTGCACGGCGCCTTTGCCGACGGCTCGGGTTGGCGCGGCGTCCATGACGCGCTGACCGCGCGCGGCTATCGCGTCACCATCGTCCAGAACCCGCTGACCTCGCTCGCCGACGACGTCGCCGCGACCCGGCGTGCGCTCGACCGGCAGGACGGTCCCGCCATTCTCGTCGGCCATAGCTGGGGCGGCACCGTCATCACCGAGGCGGGCGTCCACCCGAAGGTTGCCGGGCTCGTCTATGTCTCGGCACTTTCGCCCGACGTCGGCGAGACGACGGCGCAGCAATATCAAGGCTTCACGACGCGGCCGGAGTTCGTGATCGACACGCATGGCGACGGCTTCGGCTTTCTGCGGCCAGCGAATTTCAAGGCTGCCTTCGCCGCCGATGCGAGCGACGCGGATGCCGCCTTCCTGCGCGACTCCCAGGTGCCGATCGCCATGTCGGCGTTCGGGACCAGGCTCCAGCATGCTGCCTGGCGGAGCAAACCCAGCTGGGCGGTGATCGCGACCGACGACAGGGCGTTCGACCAGCGGATGCTGCAATCGATGGCCAGGCGCATCGGCGCCGACATCACCGAAGTTGCGGCCAGCCATGCGGTCTTCATGACTCAGCCGCGGGTCGTCGCCGACGTGATCGAGGAAGCGGCGAAGGGCGCGGCCAAGTGATCCGCTGAAAACGGCCCGCGATCGAACGAGGCGCCGGGCGGCGCATGCTGCCCGGCGTTTCGTCGTGTCCAGGACGTATCGACATTCAACCCATACTTCCCTCGCCCCCTGCAAGGGGAGAGGTTGCGCAGACTTAGGTTTTGCGAAGCAAAGCCTTAGTCGGAGCTGGGTGAGGGTGCGGCTGCGCAGCAGCCGCGCGGAGCTTCGCTCCGCTCTACCCCTCACCAACCTTCGCTAGGCAGCAAGCTGCCAAGCTGCGGTATCCTCTCCCCTATCAAGGGGAGAGGGAGTTTTAGGTCGAATATCGATACGCCCTAGCGCCCCTTCACCCCCAGCCCCGTCCACTCAGCCGCAAACGCCCAGATATCCGCTGCTTCCTCGATGATCTTGTCGGTCGGCTTGCCCGAGCCGTGCCCGGCGCGGGTCTCGATGCGGGCGAGGTGCGGCTTGGCGCCGATCTCGGCGGCCTGGAGCGCGGCGGTGTATTTGAAGCTGTGGCCGGGGACGACGCGGTCGTCGGTGTCTGCTGTAGTGACCAGGATCGCCGGATAGTCCCGGCCGCCGCGCACATTATGATAGGGCGAATAGGCGAGGAGGCGGTGGAAGTCCGCTTCCTCCGACGGGCGGCCGTAATCGTCGACCCAATAGCGGCCGGCGGTCCAGCGATCGAAGCGGAGCATGTCCATCACCCCCACCGCCGGGAGCGCCGCGGCGAACAGATCGGGCCGCTGGTTGACCACCGCCCCGACGAGCAGCCCGCCGTTCGAGCCGCCCTGGATGGCGAGCTGGCCCGCACCCGCGATCCCCTGCGCGATCAGATATTCGCCCGCCGCGATGAAGTCGTCGAAGCTGTTCTGCTTGTTGGCGAGCCGGCCGCCATCGTGCCACGCCTTGCCATACTCGCCGCCGCCGCGGATATTGGCGATCGCGACCACCCCGCCCTGCTCCATCCACGCGATCCGCGACGAGGAGAAACTGGGCGTGAGCGGGATGTTGAACCCGCCATAGGCATAGAGCAACGTCGGCGCCGGGCCGGTCACATCCTTCCGCCGCACGACGAACATCGGCACCCGCGTGCCGTCCTTCGACGCATAGAAACGCTGCTCGACATGATAGTCGGCGGGATCGAACAGCAGCTTCGGCGCGGCCCAGGGAATGCTCTCGCCGGTGGCGATGTTGAGCCGGTAGATCGTCGTCGGATCGTTGAAGCTGGTGAAGGCGTAGAAGGTCTCGGGATCGTCCTGCTCGCCGCCGAAGCCCGAGGCGGTGCCGATGCCGGGGAGCGCGACGGGCTCGAGCCGGGTGCCGTCGAGCGCATAGCGGCGGATCTCGGTGCGCGCGTCGACGAGGTAGCTGGCGACGAGGACATGGCCGACGATAGCCGCGCCCTCCAGCGTCGCCTTGTCCTCGGGAACCAGCGCGTGCGCCTCGGGATGCTCGCTGGCGCCCACATCCATCGTCACGATGCGCATGCGCGGCGCATGGCTGTTGGTGGTCCAGTAGAAGCGCGTGCCCACATTGCCGGCGAGCGACCAGTGATGATTGAGGCCGTGGACGATCGTGCGCGTGGGCCAGGCCGGGTCGTTCAGATCAGCGAGCGTGATCTGATAGCGATCGTCGGTGCCTTCGCTGGTGGTGATCACCAGCCAATGCCCGTCATCGGTGATCTGGGCATAATGGCTTTGGGTCGGATGTGCCGGAGTCTCGTAGACCAGCCGGTCGGCCGATTGCGGCGTGCCGAGGCGGTGGAAGAAGATCCGGTGGTTCTCGTTGAGTGCCTGGAATTTCTCCGCCTCGGCGACCTCGGGATAGCGCGAGTAGAAGAAGCCGCTGCCGTCCCTGGCCCAGGCGGCGGCGAGCGTGAACTTCATGCCGTGGACGACGTCGCCGGTCTCCTTGCCGGTCGCGACGTCGAGGACGTGCGCCACGCGCCAGTCGCTGCCGCCGTCCTGCACGGCGTAGAGCAGATGCTCGCCATTGTCCGAAGGGCCCATTCGGAGAGCGCGGTGGCGCCGTCCGCGGACCAGCCGTTCGGATCGATCAGGACGCGGCCCTCATTGTTCAGGCCCTCGCGGACGAACAGCACCGCCTGGTTCTGCAGGCCGCTGTTGTGCATGTAGAAATAGCGGCTGCCCTTCTTCTGCGGCAGGCCGAAGCGCTCATAGTCGAAGAGCTGCTTGATGCGCGCGCGGAACCAGTCGCGGCCGGGCAGCGTGGCGAGATAGGCGTCGGTGACGGCGTTCTGCGCGGCGACCCACTCCGCCACCTGCGCGTCGTTCCGCACATCGTTCTCGAGCCACCGATACGGATCCGCCACCTGTACGCCGAACTGTTCGTCCACCACGTCTTCGCGGCGGGTTTCGGGATAGGCGATCGGGTCGGTCACGGCAGGCTCCACAACGAGAAAAGGCCGGTGCCTGATGGCCCGGCCTTTTCCCTAATTCAACCGTGACGGCGCGATCAGGCCGCTTCGTCGAAGTCCTCGTCGATCAGCACCGGACCCGAATCCTGGCCCTTGGCCGAGACGTCGCGATCGACGAACTCGATGATCGCCATCGGCGACGCGTCCGACGCGCGGATGCCGGCCTTGATCACGCGGGTGTAGCCGCCGTTGCGGTCGGCGTAGCGCGCGGCCAGCACGTCGAACAGCTTGACCAGCTGGGCATCGTCGAGAAGGCGCGAATGCGCGAGGCGGCGGTTCGAAAGGCCGCCCTTCTTGGCGAGCGTGATCAGCTTCTCGATGTACGGACGCAGTTCCTTCGCCTTGGCGACGGTCGTCGTGATCTGCTCGTGCTTGATCAGCGCGGCGCTCATGTTGCGGAACAGGGCGATGCGGTGAGCCGAGGTCCGCTGAAGCTTACGGCCGCCTACGCGATGGCGCATGATATCTTCCTTCGTTCGTTAAGGGGCCGTATCAGGAACCCCAGACCAGGCAGCATCAGGTCGCCGCCGAAAACCGAACGCGCCCTCAACCCGATCCGCCCCGCAGAGTCAAGGTAAACTGACTCTCGGCTCTCCCCGCGGCGCGATCGCCAGCGCCCAGATCGCCCAGACCATCGCGTCCGCCCGATCCGGCGAAGCACCCGCCACGCGCCCCGGGGTCAGCGTCCCCAGCTCCGCCTCGAGTTCGGGAAACCGCCCCGCCAGTCGCGCCTGCCCGCATTCGAACCGGGCCGCCACCGGCTCGGCCCGCGTCCCCTTCCCCGCGTCGCGCTGACCAGGGTCACCGGCAGCGCCCGCCCCGCGCTGCGCAGCACGCTCGCCACCATGTCGCCGCCCTGGTTCTTCTCCGCCACCACCCGGTCGGCACCATGCGCCTCCACCGCCGCGGCCACCCGCGCCGCCCAGCCCTCGGGCGAGAGCCCGCCCGCCGAGTGATCGCCCAGCACATGCACCACCCCTTGCGCATCCAGCCCGCACGCCACGATCCCGCATGTGCCCGCCGCGCTCGCCGGCGGATCGACTCCGATCACCACCCGCACCAGGTCCTCCGCCGCCGGCGCCGCCCCGCGGCTCGCCTCGATCAGCGTCACCGGCCACAGGGTCCCCTCGAGATCCTCGGCGAGCAGCCCCTCGATCTCCTGCCGTCCCAGCAGCGTGCCGCCATAGGCCGCGAGCACTGCCTCCAGATAGGCGTCGGGCAGATGCGGGTTCGCCCCCGTCGCCCCGCCGGTCTGCGCCGCCCCCGCCAGCACCGCCTTGAGCGCATCGCTGCCCGCGCGCGGCGTCGTCGTCACCAGCGCGCGCGGCGCCTCGCCCACGCGCAGCCCCAATTGCAGCATGTCCCAGGTCGCCTTCGGGTGCCGCCACTTGGCGAGTTCGTCGCACCAGGCGAAATGGTGTTCGGGCCCGCGCAGCGCATCGGGATGCGCCCCCGAAAAGAGCGTCGCCTCGGACCCGCACGGAAACACCAGCCGCTTCAGGCTCGGTTCGAAGCGCGGCCGCTCGCCCCGTTGGTCCGCCACCGCCAGCAGCCCGCTCGGCCCCTCCACCATCACCCGCCGCGCTTCCTCCGCGGTCGCCGCCACCAAGGCGATCCGCACCGGTTCCGCCGCCGCGCGCACCAGCCCGCGCACCCATTCCGCCCCCGCCCGCGTCTTGCCGAAGCCGCGCCCGGCCATCACCACCCAGGTCCGCCAGTCGCCGTCGGGCGGCATCTGCCCGTCATGCGCCCATTCGCTCCAATCCGAATCGAACGCCCGCACCTCCGCCTCGCTCAACGTCGCGAGCAGCCGCGCCCGCTGCCCCTCGCTCAACCGCCGCACCGCCTCCACCAACTCGCCCATCGCCGCCTCCCGTCGTTCAACCTCTGCACATTCAGGCGCGCGAGAGCCTTCAATCCTCCCCGCCAGGGGAGGTGGCGCCGAAGGCGACGGAGGGGAGGTAAGCGGCGCGCTCTCCAATCGAGCGCAGTGCTTCCGCCCCTCCGTCACGCTGCGCGTGCCACCTCCCCTGGCAGGGAGGATTTGAATGCCGACCTACTCCGCCGTCCCCGCCTCACCGCGCCCCGCCGCCGTCCGCGCATCCACCCGCTCGATCGCCGCGACCTTCCGCAAGATGCTCGCCCGCACCGCCCCCAAATCCGTCGGCTTGGCGCGCGCGTCGTAACGCTGCGGCGCCCCGCCCCGCGCCGACGCGCGGTGGAGCCTGAGCAGGTTCATCGCCTGATCGACGGTCATCCCCGCCGCCAACGGCGGCCCTTCGCCAACAAGCGCCGACGGCGGCGCCTCCCCGGCGACCGCCCCCGCCACCGCGCCCGCCCCGGAGAGCGCGTCGCACGCGCCCGCGATCAGCAGCGCCTCGATCCGCGCATAGCCCTGGTCGAGCGCCGCATCCCACGCCGCGCTGAACCCCGGCCACGCCGCCCGCCGCTTGTAGATGGCGGTGGTCGAGAACCCCGCCGCCGCGGCCGCCGCGCGCACATTGGCGGTCGCCGCCAGCTCGCCGAGAAACCTTGCCTCCGCCTCCTGCGACCAGCGCCCGGTCGCCCGGATCACCTGCGCCTTGCCGTTCTTGTCCTGCCGCAAACCCCGCCCCACCGGCGGAGCCCCGCTCCTCGCCTCGCCGCCATGACCCACGCTCCCCACAAACGAAAACGCCGCCCGCGCGATCGAGGCGCAGAGCGGCAATGTTCTTGGTTTGTACCAGATCAGCGCGACGATGTCAAGGATTTATCCTATTTGGTTATCACACGCGCTTGGTCGCTCAGGGCCGCATGCTGCCGGCCTGCTGGTTCAGATACCGCGAAAGCAAACGTTACCGCACCGGGCCAGCGAATGGCGCCTTCTTCAATAAAATAGGCAGACTATTTCCTAACATAAACAATATAACCAAAGTTATACTTGGATAACATCTTATATCTCTAGTTCCGTATCAGGTCACATTTACACCACAAAGCCGTTAACCTCCTATTTACTATCGTGTTTACTAGTCGCAGGATTTGAACAGCCCCCGATCCAACTGCGAGTCGTGGACAGGGAGATGTGAATTCGCGGAAAAAATAGGAGTGGATCATGATACCGACCTTTCGAGCCTCTGCCAGTGCGATCATCGCGCTCGCAGTCTCCGTCGCCCCGATTCCGGCATTTGCCGCGGTCACCCTTGTCGATCCGACGCCGGCGGCCGATCCCGGGCAGGTTGTTCTTCCCGGAATGCAGACCACCTGTGACGCCGCGGCAATGGTGCACGACACCGATGGTGCAGGCGGCGACATCTGGTCCGGCCAGGTGGTGCTCGGCCCGGTGACGCTGGCTGCCGGACCTGTCGAAACCGGCACCCACTCGATCACCGACGCGATTGCCGGCACCCTCGTCGGCGCCGGCACCTTCACCCCGGCGCATGTCGAGATTCTCGGCGATCCGTATCGCAACGGCGGCAGCGTCAACATGTTCGGGATCAAGCAGGCCGTCGGCGGCCATTACAGCGCCAGCACCTATGATTTCATGGGAACGTTCAAGACGACGTATGCCCATGCGTTCAGCTGCGACATCCTCAAGGCGGTCTATCATGCCGCCGTGGACATTTTCCATCCGGCGGTCGGCATCTACGTGATCGCCGGTGACTTCGGCGAGTCCGAGGATGCGGTCCGGGGCAATTGCGCGGCCTTCACCAGGCAAGGCGAGGATCCGCTGAACCTCCCGACCTGGTGGGGCGACCCGTTCCATGGCGGCAGCGACGCCAATCCGCACTGCATGTTCCAGGGCACCGCGGCGTACACCGAACACCATGATGCGTATAACGATCCGGCGACGCTGCAGGGCAACGAAGCGCAGACTGCGATCAACGTCGACCAGACCAATGCGCTCCGCGCGCATGAGGATGCCGGCGCAGGCTTCGACACCAGCGCGACGCTGATCATCGGTCAGGTCGTGGTCTGCATCTCGCCGAGCAAGACCGGGACGAAGCTGCCGGGTGCCTGGGCCAAGCAGAACGGCTATACCGGCGATAAGTGCACGACCGTCTGGTATAATGGTGGCGCGACTGTCGGGGTTCCGAACCTCAACGACGGCAGCCACAATTGGGTCACGGTTCCGGTGGTCTGATTTAGCCGGCTTACCGACTTCAAGAGCCTCGCCAGGGAACACTGGCGGGGCTTTTGATTCCGGCGGCGGCCAGCGCGGATCGGCTCAGAATACCTTGCGAAGTCCGATCGTGATCACGCGCCCGAGCGGGTTCAGCAGATAGGGCTGATACCGTATCGGTGTCAGTCCGTTGCCATCACGAACCCGCTGCTTCGAATCCAGCAAATTGGTCACCGCCAGCGACAAGCGCGCGCCTTTCAGAACAGCGTTGCCCGGCACCAGCGTGCCGAGATCGGCGAAAAGCCGCATATCCATATTGGTCTGCGGGGAAAAAACAGGTCGCTTGGCGAGGAGTCTCGGACGACTTGATCAGCGTTTCGCTGCGCCAGGTACCGTAAAGCTGCATCCCCACGCCCCGGCCGGCGAGATTGGCCGAAACCCGGACGGTGTGCCGGGCCAGGCCTCCGCCATATCCAGTCGCTCCCCGGCCAGCAGATCGATCTCGGGCAGGCCGAGCTGGGCACGGCGCACGCTGCGGAGAATCCAATTGTGCTCGATACTGAAATTGAAGCGCGGCCGGCCGTCGAAGGAAAAGGCGCCGTCGGAATCGCTGCGCGAGCCGGCCGCGCGTTCCGGGCCGGGCTTTCCGAGCGAACCATGAAAGTCGATCCGCGCGTGCAATTGGTCGCTATTGTCGTACGCGAACGCGACCGGCCGGCTGTCGACGATCGTCAGAACGCCGTTGGCGTCGCGAACGAAGCGATCGGGAAATGCCGTCTGGACCTGCGCGTTGACGGGAGGGAGCGTCGACTGGAGACTCGTCGTTCGCCGGCTGGAATATTCGGCGGTCAGGATGAGATTGGCGCTGTCGAAGGGCAGATAGGTGCCCCCGACCGACCAGATCCTGCGCCGGGCAACGGGCAAATCGGGGTTGCCCCCGGTAATGTAGCGGACCTGGACCGTCTGTCCGGTGACGAAGTCGAAGATACGGTAATTTTCATAGACGATCTGCGGGTCGCTGAGCGTCTGGGCCGAGGGCGCCAGCCGTTGCATGTCGAACGCGCCGCGGAAATTCAGCGATCCAGCCGGTTGCCACGCCAGGCCGGCGCCGAAATCCTCGACGGTCCCGATCCGGTTGAGCCTGCGGATCGCTCCATTGAGGTCCAGTTCCAGATCGCCGATCGGCGACTTGTCGCTGAGGAGCGGAACCTGAAGGTTGCCCGAAAGTGCGGCTTCGTTTCGCGTGAACCCCGTCGCGTTCGGCACCGACAGGAACTCCCACCGCCCGTCGAGCCGATCCGTCCGTACCGCCGCCGTCACCGCGGCGCGCATCGCGCCCGCCGGCAGCTCCAGCACTCGCCCGGAGAGCGTCGCCCGCAGCGACGCATTGTCGCTGCGCGAACGTGAAAAATTGTACCGGGTCAGTGTCAGGCCGGCGGGCAACGCGCCGAACGGATCGACCGTGCCGGCGCTGATCGCGGCCTGGAGCGGGGCGGGATCGAAGGCCGCCTGGCTATCGGTCCTGGCGGCAAGGTGTTGCCAGTTTCCGGCAAGGCGCAGGTTCCAGCCGCCGATCGGCGTCGTGAAATCGCCGCCAAGCTCGAGATTGGCGTTGTGGCCCTGCTGGCGCAGCGCGTCGCCAACGTAGCGCGCGATCCTGACATCGCGCGTGAACGGCGAAAACGGCGACCCGGCCGGCAGCGTCAGCGACACGCCCGCAAGGCCCGATTGCGAGTCCGTGTTCGCCCATTCCGCGCGCGCGTTGAGCGAGAGCGCCGTCTTCCCCCATTGTCGCGCAATATTGCCGTTCACCGAGAAGATGCGCTTGCCGGCGGCAAGCGTGCGAAAATCGCGAACATCGGTAAAATTGGGCCGGTTGCCATTGGCTGCCAGCGCACCCAGGGTCGGCGCCGCGTTGCCGGCCGGAACCGGTGCGACAATGACCCTTTGTCCCGCCAGCGCGCTCAACGCCGGATCGATCTCCGCTCCCAGGATCGTCGACGCGAAGATATTGCCGCGACTGTCATAGGGTGCCGTCAATGGCTCGCTGACGATGTCGCGGTCGCCTTCGAACAGCGGATCGACGCGTTCGCTGCGGAAAACCAGGCTGTCGCGATTGCCGCCCTTCAGCCGCAACAAGTTGATCTCGGCTTTGTAGCTCCGCCCCGCACCGGCGGTTGCGAAACTCCTCGGCATTTCCGGTGATCTGCCGGTGGTCATTCTTGAGCACCACATTGATCACCCGCCGGGTCGGACGTTCGCCCAGCCGACCGGCCACGCGTCGCGGCAACACCTGGATCTTGCGAATTGCCTCGGTCGGGAGGTCGTTTATCGTGTTCAGGCCGCTGGTTTCCCGGCCATTGATCAGGACCACGGGGCCTTCCCCGGACGCATCGGCCGCGCCGCCCACCTGATCGAGCAGGTCGCCGACGCTGTTGGCGCCGTACGCCGCGATATCGCCTTCGTTGAGCTCGTTTTCCGGAGGGACCCCCGGCAACACGCCCAGCCGGGGGCCGTAAACGACGATGTCATCGGCAGTCTGCGGCTGCTGATCCTGAGGGCCATCCGTTTTGTCTGCCCTTGCCGGCTGCACGGCCACAAGCCAAAGAGGAAGACAAAGTGTCACCCTGAAATATCTCGGGTACCCCATCGCTTAATCTACCAAATCGTAGATACTTCACCAAGATATATGTTGCCTAGTAGGAATACCTAATCGACGTTACTGGTGTCGTTTCGACACAAATCCCGACATATCCAACTACGATGCGCGCCTAGGATGATATAACTAAGGTTATACCTATCGCCTGGAGGTATACCGGCACCGGCTGAAAATCGATTACCTGTTCAGCCGATCAAATAGCGCCCCGAGCGCACCGATAACCAGGCCCCCTGCGCCCGCCCGGTAAACCCATCGCGGATTACGATTCCGAAAGCGAAGTAGACTATGCTAAGGAAGCGGCATTCCTCTCGGCGGAGGCCGCCATGACTCATTGGGAATTCAAGGGCCGCGAGCTGGTCAACTGCACCTGCGAGTACGGCTGCAACTGTCAGTTCAATGCGTTACCTGACAAAGGCCACTGCCACGCGGTTGCCGGCATCCAGATCGACGAAGGCCATCATGGGGAAACCCGCCTGGATGGGCTGAGGATTGGCGCCATCTTCAAATGGCCAGGCGCGATCCATGAGGGCAATGGCGAGGCGCTGGCGTTTGTCGACAAGCGGGCCGACGAGGCCCAACGCGATGCGTTGTTGCGGATCATGACGGGCCAGGACACCGATCCGTTCGCAACCATGTTCGCGGTCTATGCCTCGACCATCACGACCATGCACGCGCCCGTGTTCACCGACATCGATTTTGAGGTCGACGTCGAGGGTCGACGCGGCCGGCTGAGCGTTTCGGGCTATGTCGAGATGACGGGCGAGCCGATCCGCAACAAGGTCAGCGGCGAGGAGTCGCGGGCGCAGATCGTTCTTCCCGCGGGCTTCGAATATGAAGTCGCGGATATCGGGAGCGCCTCGAGCCGGACGACCGGCGGGCCGATGCAGGTGGAATTTGGCAACAGCTACGGCCAGTTCGCCAATCTCCACCTCAGCAGCCACGGAGTGGTGCGCAGCTGAGCGCGCCGTCGACCGTCGCCGAGCGGATCGCGCTGCGCAGTCGCGCGGTGACGATCCTGGGACTTGCCCTGCTGGCGTTGCTTGCCTGGGCCTATCTCCTGTCGGGTGCCGGAATGCCCATGATGCAAGGCATGGCCATGGCACCGCCCGGCTTCGCGACCGTTGCCGCAATGTGGTGGGTGATGATGGTCGCGATGATGATCCCGGCCGCGGCCCCCACCATCCTGATCTACGCCCAGGTGCACCGGCGCTCGAAGGGCATCGAGACCCCGCCCCCACGGCCGCCTTCCTCGGCGGCTATCTCGCATGCTGGCTTGGCTTCGCGGTGATCGCTGGAGCGCTGCAATCCTGGCTCATCTCTCCGATGTCGATGGCGATCGGCAACCGCCGGGCCGCAGCGGCGCTGCTGATCATTGCAGGACTCTACCAGCTCTCGCCGCTCAAGAACGCCTGCCTGGGCCGCTGCAGGTCGCCTGCGCAATTTCTCAGCCGCCACTATCGCCCGGGCGCATTTGGCGCTCTCCGGCTCGGCCTGTTGCACGGTGCCTATTGCGTTGGCTGCTGCTGGTTGCTGATGGCACTGTTATTCGTCGGCGGCGTCATGAACCTCATTTGGATAGCCGGGCTGACCCTGGTTGTTGCAGCGGAGAAGCTTCTTCCCGGCGGCCGTTGGCTTGCAGCGATTGCCGGCATTGCGATGATTCTCTGGGGAGCTGCCTTGATGATTGGTTAGCTCGCATAGCCCTGGTCGAGCGCCGCATCCCCCGCCGCCCCGAACCCCGGCCACGCCGTCCGCCTCTTGTAGATGGCGGTGGTCGAGAACCCCGCCGCCGCGGCCGCCGCGCGCACATTGGCGGTCGCCGCCAGGTCGCCGAGAAACCTAGCCTCCGCCTCCTGCGACCAGCGCCCCGTCGCCCGGATCACCTGCGCCTTGCCGTTCTTGTCCTGCCGCACGCCCCGCCCCACCGGCGGAGCCCCGCTCCTCGCCTCGCCGCCATGACCCACGCTCCCCACAAACGAAAATGCCGCCCGCACGATCGAGGCGCAGAACGGCAATGTTCTTGATTTGTACCAGATTAGCGTGACGGTGTCAAAGAAATTCACCTATTTGGTTTAAATCTGGACGTATGGAGACCTCTTGCATCCGCTGATCGCCTTAAAGCTTTCGGTGAACTGATGAGATCTGCCGTTGTCCTCGAAGGACTGCAGCAAAGATGACGTCGTGCGGCATATGCGGTAAGCGTGCCTTATGACGATCGAGAGCAGCGACAGAAACGACCAGCGCCAGCCGCCCTCGTTGCGATGGACGATCGGAGTACCGATTCTTAGCGCGGTGATTGCCTCATTCGTGACGGCCGCCATGTTCCAAGGGCAGATCAACATTCTACCTGAGAACATCAGCTATACTGACTTGGCTGCGGTCGTACTAAGCGCAGTCACCATCATCCTTGCCGTCGTCGCGCTCGCTGTAGGCGCTTTGGCGATCATTGGATGGCGCGCCTTCATGAAGATGGCTGAAGCGACAGCCAAGAAAGCGGCTGTTCCGGCGGCCACTGGTGCGGTCGAGACATATATGGCGACAAGCGCCGAGCAGCTCTTGGTGCAGCGCGCCGAAACGGTGGCGTTGCGGGTAATCTCGCCTGAGCGGCTCGAGCAACTCATCCGTGAACAGATCGATACACTACTGATTGGCAATCCTGCCGACGACGAGCTTGATGAGGATGATATCGCTGAGGCTGAATTAGAAGAGGGAACGCAGATGAGCAGTGAGAGCTACGCTTGGCGCAAGCTAAGCGACGCTGATCGTGCGGCCGTCCTCCGTTTCCAAGAACAGACACCCGTGGATCTTGCAGGTTTGGCGCGACATTTTGGCTTGACGGTAAAAGCTGCCACACTTGACCCGGGTAAATCTGGCGAGATCCGGCCCGATGGTGCCGGCAGCTATATCATCAAGGTCAATCGCCATGATAGCGCCGGTCGGCAGCGGTTCACAGTCGCGCATGAAATCGCTCATTTCTTGCTCCATCGGGACCATATTGGCGCCGGCATCACAGATGACGCCCTTTACCGATCGAACCAGAGCGACCAAATCGAGTGGGAGGCTAACCGTTTGGCAGCAGATATTGTCATGCCAACCAAGGCCATCCGTGAAGCTATCGCTACAGCCGAAAAATTAGGCATCTCAAACTATCGAGACGAGTTGGCAGATCGTTTCCAGGTTTCACGCGCGGCAATGGGCATCAAGCTAGGAAACGATTGATGGCCGCGCTCCGCTCATTCGCTACGATTCCTTACCTTCCGCTACTCTCATTGCGACCGGCGGAGATGCGGGCGCTGCAGGAACTGCCGAACAAGACGAAAGATCGCATGCTGCCGGTCATCGGTCTCCGACCTTGGCTGGCCGCCAATTTGCTGGAGAAGGGGCTTGAGCGTTTGGCGGAGGCGTACGGCCCTCGGCCGACGATCGTCTCAATCGACGCGGCCGAACTAACCGACAAACCTCGCCCGGTGCATGCCGAACTTGCAGCGTTACGGCAGTCTGCTGGAGGGTATGGCAATTGGTGTTCTTTTATTACCGCCCGACCTCATTTCATCCCCGCTATCCAGATTAGTGACGCTGCCCAGATTGGCGTTCAGGTAAGCCGCTTCCATGAACTCGGTCGGGGGCTCGCGATCGTGGTCGGGAGCGGCGCCTTGCAGGGTCTGCAGCCGCTGGCTGCGACGGTTGGTCAAATGACTAATGGCGGACTCGATACGTGCTTCGTGCTCGACCTCGGGAAAGGGTCGCGTGACCCGCTCCAATTAGCAGTGCTGGTCGTTGGCTACTGTAATACCATCCGGCAACACTGCCCATCCGCCGCAATTGCGATTTCGGCATCCTCGTTTCCGGCTGACTTCACGTCGATCAACCACCAGGAAATATACGAACGAACACTTTACCGATCCGTTCGCGACCAACTCATCGGCGGAACCCTAATCTACAGCGATCGGGGAAGCGCGCGTTACGAACGGCAGACCGGCGGCGGCGGCTTGCCGAAGCCTCGGATCGACTATCCGTTGGACGGCTGGTGGTTGTTTTACCGAACGGAAACAGAAGGCTTCGCAGGTTATCGAAACCGAGCACAGGCGCTGATCGCGGCAACGGACGCCAACAACAATCGTTTTTTTGATGCCAACTTACGGGTCTGGGGCACCCAAATGATCGAGCGGACGGCAGGGAACGACACCACTGCCATAAAAACTCCCGCACGCAGTACGGCCGTCCGCATCAATCTACATCTGCAGCGACAGACCTTCTTCGGCGACCAAGCAGGTCTCTATGATACTGAGGATGATTGGGGCGGCTGAATGGCTGCTGCGGCCGCGTTCATCTGCGTGGCCCAATCTGCCCACATGGCTTCGGCCGCGACGGCCGAGGCTCGAGCGCGCTCGCGATCGGCGTGGAAGCGACTGAGTAATGCAACATCCTCACCTCGTATGGTGCGGGAACGCACAGCATCCCAGAACGCAGCGCTCGTCGCTGCATATCGGCGCCGGAAGGCTGCTTCGAATTGGGCGCGCTTAGTGGCGTCGATCATGTCATCGGATTCGCCGGCTACACTTTCCAAGACGCGGAGAGCGCGGCGCTCATCCTCAGCGGTCAGGAGATGCAGAAGCCAGTGACCGGCGATTCTGCGATCCTCCCCGTCGCGTGCTGCTGCCACTCGCCAAGTGACTCCTGCCGCCACACGCAGGCTCCGTGTAGGTCGATATCACGAAGCCCTCTGAGATGCTTAGGTGCCACAATTAAGATCGTACGGTCGAAATAGCGAGCGTAGCCTTCCATCTGGCTCGGTAGACGCTTGAGGCTGTCGGCTGCGCTCTTGATTTCTACTCCGTAGAAACATGTGTCGAGCACCGCGAGATCAGCCCTGATCCCCGTCCCATTTAGCGAGAACTCGCTGGTCACCACTGGCAGGTCGCGACCGCGGCATTCGCGCCGGATGCGGGTCAGAACCGCTGCTTTGATGGCATTTTCATCCATGTCTCACTCGCGGGGGACCGATGAAGCGATGTCTCCGAACTGTCAACGACATCATCGTGACGCGGTCTTGCTCCCATGTCTAGGCCGCCACCGCAGCCACAAAAAGGCCGCCCCTCGCGGGACGGCCCTTCCTGTTACTTCGCTCCGGTGTCCGCCGCGGCAAAGCCGCGTCGTCGGTCAGGCCTGCGGCCCGCCGGCCGGGCTTCGCTGTCTCCGGGTTAGCGTGGCTAACCCGGTGCAGCTCAGCCCATGATCTCCTGCTCGAGCTTCTTGGCCATCTCTTCGATGTTCTCAGGCGGCCAGCCCGGGATTTCCATGCCGAGGCGCAGGCCCATGCTCGACAGCACTTCCTTGATCTCGTTCAAGGACTTGCGGCCGAAGTTCGGGGTGCGCAGCATCTCGGCTTCGGTCTTCTGGACCAGGTCGCCGATATAGATGATGTTGTCGTTCTTGAGGCAGTTGGCCGAACGCACCGACAGTTCGAGCTCGTCGACCTTCTTGAGAAGGTAACGGTTGATCTGCGCGGTATCGCCCGAGGCGACGCCGCCATCGGAAGCGGCCGGAGCCGCCATGCCGATCGGTGCCGAGCGGGTGACCGCCGAATCGTCGAAGTGCACGAACAAAGCGAGCTGGTCCTGGAGGATGCGCGCCGCGTAGGCGAGGCCGTCTTCCGGGGCGATCGTGCCGTCGGTCTCGACGGTCAGCGTGAGCTTGTCGTAATCGAGCTCCTGGCCGACGCGGGTGTTCTCGACCTTGTACGAAACCTGGCGGACCGGGCTGTACAGGGCGTCGACCGGGATCAGGCCGATCGGAGCATCCGCCGGACGGTTCGACTGGGCGGGGACATAGCCCTTTCCGGTGTCGGCGGTCAGCTCCATGTTGAGCGTCGCGCCGTCGTCGAGGTGGCAGATCACCAGCTCGGGGTTCATCACTTCGATGTCGCCCGAGACCGCGATGTCGCCCGCCTTGACTTCAGCGGGGCCGGTGGCCGAGAGCTGGAGCCGCTTCGGGCCTTCGCCCTGCATGCGGATGGCGATCTGCTTCACGTTGAGCACGATGTCCGTCACGTCCTCGCGGACGCCGGCGAGGCTCGAGAATTCGTGGAGCACGTTCTCGATCTTGATCGACGTGACCGCGGCGCCCTGGAGCGACGAGAGCAACACGCGACGCAGCGCATTGCCGAGCGTAAGGCCGAAACCGCGCTCGAGCGGCTCGGCCACGAAGGTCGACTTGCGCTTGGGATCGCCGCCGGGCTTCTTTTCGAGGCCGTTGGGCTTCTTGAGTTCCTGCCAGTTCTTAGGGTTCACCGACATGGGCTTCCTCATATTTGGGCAGGACGGGGCCATCCTGCCGGGTAACTGCTGCCCGGTCCGGACCCCGCCCTCGGGGCCCGTGAACCGGACAGGATGGCGAATCAGACGCGACGACGCTTCGACGGACGGACGCCGTTGTGCGGGATCGACGTCACGTCGCGGATCGACGTGATCTGGAACCCGACCGCCTGAAGGGCGCGCAGGGCGCTCTCGCGGCCCGAACCCGGACCCTTCACTTCCACCTCGAGGGTGCGAACGCCGTGCTCGGCGGCCTTGCGGCCCGCATCCTCGGCGGCGACCTGGGCTGCGTACGGGGTCGACTTGCGCGAGCCCTTGAAGCCCATCATGCCGGCGGACGACCACGAAATGGCGTTGCCCTGGGCATCGGTGATGGTGATCATCGTGTTGTTGAAGCTGGCGTTCACATGGGCGACGCCGGCGGTGATGTTCTTGCGCTCACGGCGTTTGATGCGCTGCGGTTCACGTGCCATTGGTCAGCGCTCCCTTACTTCTTCTTGCCGGCGATGGGCTTGGCCTTGCCCTTGCGGGTGCGCGCATTGGTGTGCGTGCGCTGGCCGCGGACGGGGAGCCCCTTGCGATGGCGGAGGCCGCGATAGCAAGCGAGGTCCATCAGACGCTTGATGTTCATCGCCACCTGGCGGCGAAGATCACCCTCGACGGTGTAGCTGGCGTCGATCGCCTCGCGGATCTGGAGCACTTCCTGGTCGGTCAGGTCCTGCACGCGACGCTCGGACGTGATGCCCAGCTTCTCGGTGATTTCCTTGGCCTTGGTCGGACCGATGCCGTGGATATACTGAAGCGCGATCAGAACGCGCTTGTTGGTCGGGATGTTGACACCCGCAATACGAGCCATGAATTTTTTCTCCCAGCTCCACAGGGTGCCGCATGGCAGCTCGCACCCCATCTCGTAGCGTTGCTCCGAAAATGCAGTGGCGCGACCTGCGCAGAGAAGCGCCGCCGTGCAACCGTTTTTCGGAAGATGCGCGACATATGCAGCCGCAGAGGCGCTGTCAAGCGCCGCGGGCTGGTATCGCGGAACCGGATGCATACACGAACGTTGCGCGCGCGCCAAGCGGCGGGTGAACCCTCGGAAGTTCCCGTCTCTGCAGGGAGGGGATTCAGATCGGCACCACGATCGTCGCGACGAGGCCGGGGGCATTATCACCCAGCTCGAGTCGGCCGCCGTGCAGCCGCGCGACCGATTCGACCAGAGCGAGGCCCAGCCCGGCGCCGGGCAAGCTGCGCGCGCGATCGAGTCGGCCGAATCGGCTCAACGCCTGCGCCCGGTCCTCGGCGGCGATGCCGGGGCCGCGATCGGCGACGGTCAGGCGAAGCTCTCCCGCCGCGGTTTCGAGCGACAGCGCGATGGCGCCGCCCGCCGCCCCGTGGCGGAGCGCATTGTCGATCAGATTGGCGAGCGCCTGCGAAAGCAGCTCACGGTGCATCGGAACCGGCGCGACCGGCCCCGGCGGCAGCGCGACGCTGAAGCCCATGCCCGCCTCCTCGACCACAGGCGCGTAGAGATCGGCGATCTCCTCGATCAGTTCGACGGGATCGAGCGCGACGAGCGTGTCGCGGGTGACGGCCTCGGAACGGCTGATCTCGAGCAGCACCGCGAGCATCCGCATCACCAGATCGGTCTCGGCGATCAACCCGGCGAGCGCAACTTCGCGCTGCTGCGGCTGATCGGCCGTCGCCGCCGCCTCGGCCCGCGCACGCAGCCGGGCGATCGGCGAGCGCAGATCGTGCGCGATCGAATCGGTGACGATGCGCAATTCGGCCATCAGCCGGTCGATCCGGTCGAGCATGCCGTCGATGCGAAGCGCGAGCCGATCGAAGGCATCGCCCCCGTCCCCCTCGGTGCCGACCCGTCGGGTGAGATCGCCGGCGGCGACGGCATCGACCGCACCGGCGATTCGATTCAGCCGACGCGTGACGTAACGCGTGAGGACGAGGCCGCCGCAGACGCCGAGCACGAGCGAGAGCAAAACCGCGAGCAGCAATGCCCGCTCGATCGTGCGCTGGGCACGCTCCCAATCGTCGAGCATGCGGCCGGTGACGAGCCAGTCGCGCCCGAGCGGACGGATCGCGATCCCCGCCTCCTGCCCCGCCCAATCGCCGTTCGTGCCCAGCGTCGCGATGCGAAAGCTTTCAGCGGCGGGCGCGAAGGCGAGCCGATCGGGGCCGACGCCGAGCCGGCGGGCACCGCCGCGGTCGACAACCAGCGCGACGAGCGAATCGTCATCGGCCTGGGCGTCGGTGATGGCTTCGGTCAGCGCCGCGACGCCGCCCGAGCGATATACCGCGGCGAAAGCGTCGGTCTGTTGCGCGGTGTCGCGGCGCAGCGCCTCGATCGCGTCGTCATGCGTCTGCTGCCAGATGAGGCCGGCGAGGGCGAGGCTGGAGACCAGCGACAACAGCACCGCGAGCAATGCGAGCCGCGCAGTGATCGAGACTCGCATCAATTGTCGAGCGACAGGCGATAGCCCGCACCGCGCACGGTGTGGAGGATCGGCGCGTCGAAGTCTTCCTCGAGCTTGCGGCGCAGGCGGCCGATATGGACATCGACGACGTTCGAGCCCGGATCGAAATGATAGTTCCAGATCTTCTCGAGCATCATCGTGCGCGTGACGACCTGGCCCGCATGGCGCGCGAGGAATTCGAGCAGGTTGAATTCGCGCCCGCCGATCGGGAGGGCGCGGCCTTGGCGGGAGACGCTGCGGGCGAGCAGGTCGATCTCGAGATCGCCGACGGTCAGGCGGGTGGTCTGGGGCTCGGCCGCCGCCCCGTCGCCGCGGCGGAGCAAGGCCTCGACGCGGGCGAGCAACTCGGCGAAGGCGAAGGGCTTGGTGAGATAATCGTCGGCACCGGCGTGGAGACCCTTCACGCGATCGTCGACCGTGCCGAGCGCCGAGAGGATCAGCACCGGGGTTCGGATGCCGGCCGCGCGGAGGGCGTTCAGCATCGACAGGCCGTCGAGCCCGGGTAACATACGATCGGCGACGACCAGGTCGAAAATGCCTTCGGACGCGAGGAACAATCCATCGCGGCCGTCTCCGCAGATTTCGACTGCGAACCCGGCCTCCTGCAGCCCCTTGGCCAGATAGCCGGCCGCGGCGGCGTCGTCTTCGACGATGAGGATCTTGCGGGTCATAAGCGGCGGTCCCTGCCTAGAACGCAGAACGGCCGGCGGAAAGAGGGGATCTTCCGCCGGCCGTAAGTACCGGTGCAGGGCAGAGCACCGGGCTTGGCGTAAGCTTACTTGGCGGCCTTGGCCTTGACCGTCTTGGTCTTCACGGTCTTGGCGGGCTTGGCGGCCTTCGCGGTCTTGTGATGCTTGCCGATCGACACGGTCGCGGCGCTGGCGATCGTCGGAGCGGCGACCATCGCGAGTGCTGCGATGGGGAGCAGGGTGCGGGAAAGCTTCATCGAAATCCTCCTTGGGAAGAAGGAACCGGCGCGCTGCCGGCCCTGCACACTTCCTAACCGGAGCCACCTCACGCCGCGGTGACGCGGGCATGAAGATTTTGTCATGCGCGAAAATCAGCGCTTGGCGGCGCGCACCACGACCGAGACGCCGAGCAGGATCGCGCCGACCATGCCGCCGAACGCGAGCAGGCCTATGGGCGTCACTTCGACCTCAGCCACCGCGGAGGAACGCTCGCCGATCTGCAGCCGGGCGGCGGCGCGCTGGGGTGCCGCCAGCGGCCCCGCGCAGCTTCTTCAGGTGCCGATGGGACGATGTCTCGAGCCTTGCTCATATCGGTCTCAACGCTCCGCAGCGGCCTTGAGCCGCGTCCATTGGCCGCCGAGCACGCCGTCGACCGGCGCCGCGATGCCGCCGAGCCCGGGGCCGGCCACGGCATAGCTGGCTATGAGTTCGGTGCCGGTACCGGCAGGCTTGAGCGTGACCGTCAGCACCGTGGTCACCGGCATCGCCTGGAGCGGGCCGAGCCCGCCGGTCATGCGCAGCGTCTCGTTCGCGGCGAGATAGACGATCCGCATATGCTCGACGCCGCCGCTCGCGGTCTTCTCGCACCAGCAGCCGCCTGGACGGGCGTCGAGGCTGAGATTGGCGGCGTCGCCGCTATAGGTGTGGGCGCCGTCCCACCAGCGCGCCGGCTGGATCAGCGTCTGCCAGACCTTGGCGGGCGGTGCCGCGATCGTCAGCTTGTGCTGCGTGGCGAAGCTGGTGTCCGATGCCCGGACAATCTCGGCCGGAGCCGGAGTCGCCAGAAACAGCGGCAGTGCGAGCAAAGACAGGCGCATGCGAACCCTCCCGTTTACCGGGAGGCTACGCCGCTCAGCCCTGTCCGTCGAGGATCGCGGCGATCTGGGTGCCGACCTGATCCATGTCCGCCATGCCGTCGACCCGACGGACGAGCCCCCGGGCTTCATAGATGGGCAGGATCGGCGCGGTCTTGGCGCGGTATTCGGCCATGCGCGTGCGCACCGTCTCGGCATTGTCGTCGGGGCGGCGCTTGAACTCGTGGTTGCCGCAGACGTCACAGGTGCCTTCGACCTTGGGCAGCTTGAAGCGGTCGTGATAGCCTTCGCCGCACTGGGCGCAGGTGAAGCGGCCGGTGATGCGCTCGACCAGTGCGTCCTCGTCGACCTGCAGCTCGATCACGAAATCGAGCTTGCGCCCGCGCTCGGCGAGCAGGCCGTCGAGCGCCTCGGCTTGCGCCGCGGTGCGCGGATAGCCGTCGAAGATCGCGCCCTTTTCGGTATCGGCCATGTCGAGCCGTTCGCCGATGATGCCCGAGACGATCTCGTCCGAGACGAGCTCGCCCGCTTCCATCACGGCCTTGGCCTTGAGGCCGGTCGGCGTGCCGGCCTTGACCGCGGCGCGCAGCATGTCGCCCGTCGAGAGCTGGACCATGCCGCGCTCGGCCTCGAGGCGGCTCGCCTGGGTGCCCTTGCCTGCACCCGGAGGGCCCAACAGGATGATGTTCACTCGGTTATCCCCGTCCCAAGCTGCGCGTTCAGCGCATGCGGCCCTTCAGCTTCGCCTTCTTGATCAGATCGCCATACTGGTGCGCCAGCAAATGCGACTGGATCTGCGTAACCGTGTCCATCGTTACGTTGACCACGATCAGAAGGCTAGTGCCGCCCATCAGGAACGTCGCCCCGAGCGCCGACATCGCGAATTCGGGCGCGAGGCAGATGAAGGTCAGATACGCCGCGCCGATCACGGTGATGCGCGTCAGCACATAATCGAAATAGACCTCGGTATTCTTGCCCGGGCGGATGCCGGGGATGAACCCGCCATAGCGCTTCAGATTGTCCGCGGTCTCCTCGGGATTGAACACCACGGCGGTGTAGAAGAACGAGAAGAAGATGATGCCGGCGCCATAGAGCGCCATGTAGAGCGGCGAGCCGTGGCGCAGATAGATGTTGAGGTTGCTCACGAAATCGCCCCACCAGCTATCGCCCGTAGCCGCGGTGCCGGCGAACTGGGTGATCGTCAGCGGCAGCAGCAACAGCGACGAGGCGAAGATCGGCGGGATCACGCCGGCGGTGTTGAGCTTGAGCGGCAAATGGCTGCGCTCGGCCTGCACGCCGCGCGCGGTCTGGCGCTTGGGATACTGGATCAGGATGCGGCGCTGGGCGCGCTCCATGAAGCAGATCAGCAGCACGATTCCGGCCACCGCGACCATGATCGAAATGAGACGCAGCGGATCGATCGTGCCGGTGCGGCCGCTCTCGAACAGCTGGACGAGCGTGGTCGGCAGGCGCGCGACGATGCCCGCCATGATGATCAGCGAAATGCCGTTGCCGACGCCGCGGCTGGTGATCTGCTCACCCAGCCACATCAGGAACAAGGTGCCGCCGACCAGCGAGATGACCGCGCCGATCACGAACAGCGGGCCCGGCTCGATCACGGGCGAGACGCCCTGCACGCCGACCTGCAGCCCGCTGGCGATGAAATAGCCCTGGACCGCGGTGAGGCCGACGGTGCCGTAGCGGGTGTACTGGTTGAGGCGCTTGCGGCCGCTCTCGCCTTCCTTCTTGATCGCGGCGAGCGCCGGCGACAGCGACGTCGCGAGCTGCACGACGATCGAGGCCGTGATGTAGGGCATCACGCCGAGCGCCACGACCGACGCACGATTGAGCGCGCCGCCGGTGAAGCTGTTGAAGAAATCGAGGACGCCGCCCTGCAGATTGTTGGTCAGCAGGCCGAGCTGGGTCGGATCGATACCGGGAATCGGCACATAGCTGAGCAGGCGGAAGACGATCAGCGCGCCGAGCGTGAACCACAGGCGCTTCTTGAGCTCCGTCGCCTTGCTGAACTTCGACAGATTGATGCTGGAGGCGAGTTGATCGGCTGCGGATGCCATGTGCGAATTCGTCCTGGAAACAAAAGCGGCGGGAAAGCGTTCGACCGCCCCCGCCGCTCATATAAGTCCTTCGGTCCCGAGGGCAATGCGGCGCCTGCCCCCAAGCCCGTTCGGCTTGCGCTCGTCGTGCTTCGACAAGCTCAGCACGAACGAAGGGCAGGTTTCCCCGCCCCTCGAGAAATCAGCCCTGCTTGCCGGCCTTCTTGGCGGCAATGACCTTCTGCACCGAACGGTGCTTGGCCTTGTGCTTGTCGGCTGCCGGGACGATCTCGGGGATCGTCACCGAACCGCCAGCCTTCTGGACTGCCTCGATCGCCGACTTCGACGCACCCGCGACAGTGAAGTTCAGCTTGGCCTTGAGCTCGCCCTTGGCGAGGAGGCGGACGCCGTCCTTGCCGCCACGGGTCAGGCCCGCCGCATTGAGCTCGGCCTGGGTGATGTCGGTCGCGGTCAGCTTGCCCGAGATCGACTGCCTTCTGGATCGCGCCGAGGTTCACTTCGGCATAGTCCTTGGCGAAGATGTTGTTGAAGCCGCGCTTCGGGATCCGCATGTGGAGCGGCATCTGGCCGCCCTCGAAGCCGTTGATCGAGACGCCTTCGCGGCTCTTCTGGCCCTTCTGGCCCCGGCCGGCGGTCTTGCCCTTGCCCGAGCCGATGCCGCGTCCGACGCGCATCCGGCCCTTGCGCGAACCTTCATTGTCGCGGAGATCGTTGAGTTTCATGGTCGTGCACTCGCTTTCGCTTTTGTCGCGCTGATTGAAAGGAAGCGGCGCGCATAGCGGCGGGATCGGACTTTGTCACCCCTTATGTTTGCGCGGCCGGCCGCGCGCTTGACACAGGGTTGGTTGACTCGGTTGACTCGTTTGCGGGTTTTCGTCGGATGCGCCTGCGAAGCCACCACGAGGCGGCATCTACGCGCCTGGCACGCGCCACTCACGCGGCGGTGAAGCTACAGGTACGCGACACGATCGCGACCTGCTGGGTCCGCGAGCGGGCCTATGCACGTTGGCGACGCGCAATTCGGAGATCGACGGTTCAAAGAGCCAGCCAAACCAAGCAGACGAAATCCTACTTTGCAAGCGAAGGGCAGATATGAGTTTACTACTGAATGACCAGATACTCACCTCAACTCCTAAGCGATCATACGCCGCTTATCCCTGATAGCGCGGAACTGCGCGCAACTACCAAAGGACATGGCCTTTACAACTCGTTTCAGTTTGTCCTCCGGCTTTCGCCGGAAGTGCATCGCAAACTGTCCGGGGTGCCGGAAGGCATCAGCACGAGCGGGATGGACTTTGAGGCCATCCAGGCATTTTCAACGTACCTGCATGAAACGATCCATTGGTGGCAACACGTCGGCTCCACTTTCGGGCTTATCCTGAGTATGACATATCCTACTCAGGCTCACTCAAATTATGACCTTCTACGACGCCTAACCGATCAGGTAGGCTTCAAGAAATCGATACGTCAGCTAGCGGAAACCCTTCCGAGCGGTGGGTTTGGAACTCCCGCCGGGATCGCCAACACAATAATCAACAATCACTTCGACATGGAGGTATTTCGCGGCCTCACGGTTACCCCGCTTACCGTCGAAAAGGCGCTTCGGCATCCTCAATTTGAGAGCCACGCTCACTCATTTCATATCACTTGGGCTAGCGGGCTCAGCTTACTCTCGTCGGTCTCCGATCGAGCATTCAGTGTCATTCCACACCCCAAAGAATGGGAGCCCGAGTTCGAGAAGCTGCGCGAAGCGAAGGTGGAGGGATATTACTACGGTTCGCCGGTAACTCTCTGTCCCCTAGGCGCTTACGAGCTGTTTGAGGGCCAAGCGCGTATGGCTCAGCTGCAGTATCTTCATTTTGGCACTGGCGGTCGATTCGAGATGAAAGACGCCGTTGCACTGGAAATGTTCGAAGGTGTCTACGGCGAGGCATTTTCGGCGTTTCTAACGATGACGGGGTTAAGTTGGCCCAACTCCATCGACCACCCGACGGTTGCGCTGTTTCTCTTGGCTTGCGATGTCGCCATCAATCCTGGATCCGGCTTCCCATTCCCGCTCGTCAATTTCCAGACGTTCGTGTGGGATGCCGATCCGGGCACGCGGTTCATGCTAATGTGCAAGCAAGCGCGCTCCGAATGTCCTGAGGTTTTTTCGCTTATCATCGGGTACACTAGGGCAGAATACGAAGAGGCCAGCACCAAGCTGTGCTCGACGATTAGAGAAATCCCGCCTCTCGCCATAGCGGCGGAATTTGACCGGTGGAGCGCGACGCCCGAATTTGCACCGCTGATGGAACAGTACCGAGCCTATGCGTTCGACTCGAGCAATCTCGTTCCACGCATGCTCTTCTCTCACTTTCTCGCCTTTATGAGAGATAAGTATCGACGCCCGGAATTCTTCTGTTGGCCTGGCCCATGGATGGCTGGGAAACGCGTATCGACTGAAGCCGTGGACCTCTTCGAGCGCCATGGGGCCTTGTTTGTCGACAAGGAGCACGACGATGGCGTTTTCCCGCGCTTGATTAAAGGAAGGGACGAGCGCGACCTTCATAAGGCGTTCGAGGAATTCTACGCGCACAACACCGTGTTCAACCTGACAAGGCAATGGATCACTACGCCCGGTCCATTCACATATAACTTTCGCTGGCTCTCGCAGACGGAGTCCCCAAGGGTCATTCAAGACTATTGCGACCGCGTTTTCGCCTCCGTCTACGACGTGCGTCCAGGGGACGCTGAGTTGCTAAACAGCTAGCGAAATCGCCTACCGCCCCTTCCTGTTTCGTTCGGGTGACACGAAGTCTCAGCCTTCGACGACCTCGACCATGTGCTGCATTTTGCGGATCATTCCGCGGACCTCGGCGCCATCCTGCAGCTCCGAGACCTTGTGCATCTTGTGCAGGCCAGCGCCGACGAGCGTCGCGCGCTGATCCTTGGCGCAGCGGGCCGCTCGGCTCACGGTGCCGGCGGCGCGCCGGCTGGTCGGGTGATCAGCTTTGGCGCCTCCGCTCCCTCGACGGCGAGACGGGCACGCTCGCCCTCCGCCCGGTCCTCCAGCGACAACCACGCGGTGTCGCCCGTGGTGCCGAGCCGGATCCCCTCGGCATATTTGCCGACGGGATTGGCATAATTGACCGTGAAGCCGGCAAAACCGCTCTTCTCGTTGACGATCATCGCCACCGCGTCGCCGCCCGAGCGATCGAGCGCGATCACGCCGCGGCCATTGTCGAGCCAACTCATCGCGCCGCGCTCCGACCCGGTCTGGTCGTGCAGCACCAGTCCATAGGCGCCGGCAACGCGCGGATAGCTCTTGCCGCCCAGGCGCGGGTTGGGCTCTTCGCCCAGGATCAAGCGATCCCGGCCCTTGTCATCGAGCACCACGATCGAGGCGGTCTGCCCATCCTGGCGCTCGCGCCCCTCGGCCGGGGTGGCGCGCCGATCAGAATGCGCGGTTTGCCGGCGGCATCGACGATGCGGATCGCCTGCGCTTCGATCACGTTCGGCGTCCCCGGCGCGAAGCCGGCGACCACCACGCCGATCGCGACGAGCCCGATCACGGCAAGGCCGGCGCGATGGCGAGCAAGGCTGCGTTCGAGCCGGGCGATGCGCAGTTCGGTGTCCACGGGTCTGCTCACAGATTCTCTCCTTCGGCGGCAACGCATATTGCCCGGCGCATCAAACGACGTCGAGGAGCCCAACGGAAAAGGGGCGGTAGTCGCCTACCGCCCCTTCCTGTTTCGTTCGCGGCGTGAAGGCTCAGCCCTCGACGACCTCGACCATGTGCTGCACCTTGCGGATCATCCCGCGGACCTCGGGGCTGTCCTGCAGCTCCGAGACCTTGTGCATCTTGTTCAGGCCCAGGCCGATCAGCGTTGCGCGCTGATCGCTGGTGCGGCGGATCGGCGAACCGGTCTGCTTGATCTTGATGGTTGCCATTGTCGCTTACTCCGCGATCGCGGCCGCATCGGCCTCGGCGGTGTTCGAACCGCCACGGCCGAGCAGGTCGGCGATCTTCTTGCCGCGGCGCTGCGCAACGCTCTTCGGCGAGGTCTGCTCGCCGAGCGCTTCGAAGGTGGCGCGGATCATGTTGTAGGGGTTCGACGTGCCCACCGACTTGGTGACGACGTCGGCAACGCCCAGGCTCTCGAAGATGGCGCGCATCGGGCCACCCGCGATGATGCCGGTACCGGCAGGCGCCGTACGGAGCGTGACGCGGCCGGCACCGAAGTGACCGTTGCCGTCATGGTGCAGCGTGCGACCTTCCTTCAAGGGAACGCGAACCATTGCCTTCTTCGCAGCCGCAGTGGCCTTGGAGATGGCTTCCGGCACTTCGCGTGCCTTGCCGTGACCGAAGCCGACGCGGCCCTTGCCGTCGCCGACGACGACCAGAGCTGCGAAGCCGAAGCGCTTGCCGCCCTTCACCGTCTTCGAGACGCGGTTGATGTGGACGAGCTTTTCGATCAGCTCTTCGCCGCCGTCATCGGTAGCGCCGCGCGGACCGCCGCGATTGTCACGACCGCCACGGCCGCCATCGCGACCGCCACGATTACCGCCGCCGCCGCCCGGGCCACCACGACCGCGACCACCGCCGCCGCCGGGACCACCGCGACCGCGACCACCACCACCACCACCGCCGCCGCCTTGGCCGCCGCCCTGATAGCCGGTGCTCTCCTGCGCGGGAGCGCTGGCTTCGGCGGGAGCGCCGCCAGTTTCTGGCGTGTTGTTCTCGTCAGCCATGTTTAGAACTCCAGTCCGCTCTCACGAGCGGCATCCGCCAGCGCCTTGACGCGGCCATGATAGAGGAAGCCGCCGCGATCGAAGACGACCTGCGTCACGCCGGCGGCCTTGGCGGCCTCGGCAACGCGCTTGCCGACTTCCTGCGCAGCCGCGACGGTCGCGCCGGTCGTGCCGCGCACGTCCTTCTCGAGCGTCGAAGCCGAGGCGACGGTCTTGCCGGCGACATCGTCGATCACCTGGGCATAGATGTGCCTGCCCGAACGGTGGATCGAAAGCCGCGGACGGCCACCGGCACGCGCCTTGAGCGTGGAGCGATTGCGGCGACGCCGCTTCGCGAAGAGCGAGAGACCCTTGGTCATTACTTCTTCTTCCCTTCCTTACGGAAGATGAACTCGCCGTCGTACTTGATGCCCTTGCCCTTATAGGGCTCGGGCTTCCGCCAGCGGCGAATCTCGGCCGCGATCTGGCCGACCTTCTGCTTGTCGATCCCCGAGATCTCGACCGTGGTCTGATCCGGCGTCTTGATCTCGATGCCTTCCGGCACGTCGATGTTCACGTCATGCGAATAGCCGAGCTGGAGCTTGAGCACCTTGCCCTGCGAGTTCGCGCGATAGCCGACGCCGGTGATCAGGAGCTTCTTGGTGAAGCCCTCGGTCACGCCGGTGACGAGGTTCTGGACCAGCGTGCGCTGCATGCCCCAGAAGGCACGCGCCGCCTTGGTCTCGTTGGCCGGCTTCACCAGGATGCCGCCGTCCTCGAGCGTGTAGCTGATCTCTTCGCGCAGGTTGAGCGAAAGGGCGCCCTTGGGGCCCTTCACGTTCAGCACGCGGCCGTCGATCGAGGCGGTGACGCCTGCCGGTACGGAGACCGGCTTCTTGCCGATGCGGCTCATATCAGAAGACCTCCGCGAGCACTTCGCCGCCGACATTCTGCTCGCGCGCTTCCGCGTCGGACAGAACGCCGCGAGGCGTCGAGACGATCGTGATGCCGAGGCCGTTGCGGATCCGGGGCAGTTCCTGCGAACCCGAATAGACGCGGCGGCCGGGCTTCGAGACGCGCGCGACGTGCTTGATCGCCGGCTGGCCCTCGAAATATTTCAGCTCGATGCGGATGCCGGCGGCAGGGCCCATCTGCTCCTCGCTATAGCCACGGATGTAGCCTTCGCGCTGGAGAACATCGAGAACGCGTGCCCGCAGCTTCGACGCAGGCGTGAGGACGGAGTCCTTGCGCGCGCGCTGGCCGTTGCGGATGCGGGTGAGCATATCACCCAGGGGATCGGTCAAAGCCATCTCGTAGTCCTTACCAGCTCGACTTCGTGAGACCGGGGATCAGGCCCTTGTTGGCCAGATCCCGCAGCATGACGCGTGCGAGACGGAACTTGCGGTAATAGGCGCGCGGGCGGCCGGTCAGCTCGCACCGGTTGCGGATGCGGGTCGGATTCCCGTTGCGGGGAATCTCGGCCATCTTCAGCCGCGCGATGAGGCGCTCGGTATCATCCAAGCTCTCGTCGTTCGCCGTCGCCTTGAGCTTCGCATACTTGCCGGCGTACTTCTTCACCAGCTGCTTGCGACGCTCGTTCTTGTTGATGGAACTCAGTTTCGCCATGACTTAAGTTCTCTTTCCCTTACGCTGCCTGCTTCGCTTCGCCGTCCGCCTCGATGGGGAACGGGAAGCCGAAGAGACGGAGAAGCTCGCGAGCCTCGTCGTCGGTCTTGGCGGTGGTGGTGACGATCACGTCCATGCCGCGCACCTTGTCGATGCGGTCATAGTTGATCTCGGGGAACACGAGCTGCTCCTTGATGCCGCAGGCATAATTGCCACGGCCGTCGAAGCTCTTCGGGTTCAGCCCACGGAAATCGCGAACGCGCGGGAGCGCGATCGTGACGAAACGGTCGAGGAACTCGTACATCCGCTCGCGGCGCAGGGTGACCTTGCAACCGATCGGCATGCCTTCGCGCAGCTTGAACTGTGCGATCGACTTCTTCGCCTTGGCGATGACGGGCTTCTGGCCGGCGATGAGTTCCATCTCCGAAGCAGCCTGCTCGACCTTCTTCTTGTCCTGGGTGGCCTCGCCAACGCCCATGTTCAGCACGATCTTGTCGATCCGCGGAACTTCCATGACGTTCTTGTAGCCGAACTTCTCGGTCATCGCCTTGGCGATGCTCGTGTCGTACAGGCTCTTGAGGCGCGGGGTATACTTATCAGCCACTGATGACCTCCCCGGTCTTGACCGCAACGCGGACCTTCTTGCCGTCACGCTCTTCGAAGCGGACACGGGTCGCCTTGCCGTCGGCGGTCACGTGCGCGACCTTCGAAATGTGCATCGGCGCTTCCGAACGCTTCAGGCCGCCCTGGGGATCGCCCTGGCTCGGCTTGACGTGGCGCACGGCGACGTTGACGCCCGAGACGACGACCTTGCCGTCCTTGGGCAGCGACTTGACGACCTCACCGGTCCGTCCCTTGTCCTTGCCGGACAGAACGATGACCTGGTCGCCCTTCTTGATCTTGGCAGCAGCCATCACAGCACCTCGGGCGCGAGCGAAATGATCTTCATGAAGCCGCGCGAACGCAGCTCGCGAACCACCGGCCCGAAGATACGAGTGCCGATCGGCTCCTCGTTCTTGTTGACCAGCACCGCGGCATTGCCGTCGAAGCGGATCACCGAGCCGTCGGCACGACGGACATCCTTGGCGGTGCGAACGATGACCGCGCGATGCACGTCACCCTTCTTCACCTTGCCGCGGGGAGCAGCTTCCTTGATGCTGACGACGATGACGTCGCCCACGCCGGCGAAGCGACGCTTCGACCCGCCCAGCACCTTGATGCACTGCACCCGCTTCGCGCCGCTGTTATCTGCGACGTCGAGATTGGACTGCATCTGGATCATCGATCCGGTTCCTTCTCGTTCGGCCTGCCGGGACCAATGGCCCGGTGGTTCCAGTTAAAGTGTTAGGCTTCAGCAGCCTTCGACGGCGTCGCGTGGGTGTTGACCCGCTCGATCACCTTCCACGTCTTCAGCTTGGAAATCGGCGCAGTCTCTTCGATGCGCACGGTCTCGCCGGCCTTGTACTCGTTGCCCTCGTCATGGGCGTGATACTTCTTCGAGCGACGGATGATCTTGCCGTAGAGCGGGTGCTTAACCTTACGCTCCACCAGCACGACGACCGTCTTGTCGCCCTTGTCGGAAACCACGTTCCCGGTCAGCACGCGCTTCGGCATGGTCTCTTCCTTACTTCGCTTCCGAGCGCGAGCGCTCGGTCTGCAGCGTCTTGATACGGGCGATGTCGCGACGGACTTCCTTGACCCGGCTCGGCTTCTCGAGCTGGCTGGTCGCGGCCTGGAAGCGGAGGTTGAACGCCTCGCGCTTCAGGTTGCCGAGCTCTTCACCGAGCTGGTCTTCGGTCTTCGCACGAAGATCGGTTGCCTTGGTCATTTCTATCAACCCTCCAGGTGCGAGGTGTCGCCGAGACGGGCGACGACCTTGACCTTGATCGGCAGCTTCATCGCTGCACGCGAGAACGCTTCCGCGGCGAGCGGGCCGGGAACGCCGTCCAGCTCGAACAGGATGCGGCCCGGCTTGACGCGAGCGGCCCAATATTCCGGCGCGCCCTTGCCCGAGCCCATGCGGACTTCGGCCGGCTTCGACGAAACCGGAACGTCCGGGAAGATGCGGATCCACAAACGCCCCTGGCGCTTGATGTGACGCGTGATCGCGCGGCGGGCCGCCTCGATCTGGCGCGCGGTGATCCGCTCGGGCTCCATCGCCTTCAGGCCATAGGAACCGAAGTTCAGTGAAGTGCCGCCCTTGGCATCGCCATGGATGCGGCCCTTGAACTGCTTGCGGTGCGCAAATTTCTTTGGTTGCAGCATGTCCTGGTGTCCTTAGCGGCGATCGTCGCGCGCGGGGCGCACGCCGGTCGTCTGGGCTTCCATGTTGAGCCGGTCCTGCGCCATCGGATCGTGGCCGAGAATCTCGCCCTTGAAGATCCAGACCTTCACGCCGCACACGCCATAAGCGGTGTGCGCAGTGGCATCGGCGTAGTCGAGGTTGGCGCGCAGCGTGTGCAGCGGCACCCGGCCCTCGCGATAGCTTTCGTTACGCGCGATCTCGGCGCCGCCGAGACGGCCACCGCAGGCGACGCGGATGCCGTCGGCACCCAGACGCATCGCCGACTGAACGGCGCGCTTCATGGCGCGACGGAACGCGATGCGGCGCTCCAGCTGATCGGCGATGCCCTGCGCGACGAGCTTGGCGTCGACTTCGGGCTTGCGGATCTCGACGATGTTCAGCGAAACGTCGGACGAGGTCATCGCGCCGAGCGTCTTGCGAAGCTTCTCGATGTCCGTGCCCTTCTTGCCGATGATCACACCGGGACGCGCAGCGTAGATCGAAACGCGGCACAGCTTGGCCGGACGCTCGATCACAACCTTCGAGATCGCGGCCTGGGGCAGCGTCTTGATGATGTACTGGCGCATCTTGAGATCTTCGAGGAGGAGGCGGCCGTAATCGGCGCCTTCCGCGAACCAGCGGCTGTCCCAGGTACGGTTGATCTGCAGACGCAGGCCGATCGGGTTGCTCTTGTGACCCATTATGCTTCTTCCTGCTCGCGGACGACGATGCGAAGACGGCTGAACGGCTTCAGGATGCGGGTGGACTTGCCACGGCCGCGCGTCGCGAAGCGCTTCATCGTGATCGACTTGCCGACCGAAGCCTCGGCGACGACGAGCGCGTCGACGTCGAGGTTGTGGTTGTTCTCCGCATTGGCAATCGCAGACGCGAGAACCTTGCGCGCGTCGACCGCCATCGCCTTGGTGGAGAACTGAAGGATGTTCAGCGCGTCACCGGCCTTGCGGCCGCGGATGAGGCCCGCGACGAGGTTCAGCTTCTGGGCCGAACCGCGGATCTGGGTTGCAACGGCCAGCGCTTCCTTGTCGCCGACCTTGCGGGGTGCCTGGGGCTTGGACATTAGCGCTTACCCTTCTTGTCGGCGGCGTGGCCGGGGAAGAAGCGGGTCGGAGCGAACTCGCCCAGCTTCATGCCGACCATGTCTTCGTTGACCGACACCGGCACGAACTTGCGGCCGTTGTAGACGCTGAAGGTCAGGCCGACGAAGTCGGGCAGGATCGTCGAGCGGCGCGACCAGGTCTTGATCGGCGAACGCGCGTTGGTCTCCTGCGCGGTCTGCGCCTTCTTCAGGAGGTGGAGGTCCACGAACGGACCCTTCCAGACGGAACGAGCCATGAGCGGTTAGCCCTTCTTCTTGGCGTGACGCGAGCGGATGATCATCTTGTCCGTCGCCTTGTTGTGGCGGGTGCGCGCACCCTTGGTCGGCTTGCCCCAAGGCGTGACCGGATGACGGCCGCCCGAGGTCCGGCCTTCACCACCGCCGTGCGGGTGGTCGACCGGGTTCTTGGCGACACCGCGCGTCAGCGGGCGAATGCCCTTCCAACGATTGCGGCCGGCCTTGCCGAGGTTCTGGTTCTGGTTGTCGGGGTTCGACACCGCACCGACCGTCGCCATGCAGTTCGCATGAATGTAGCGCTGCTCGCCCGAGTTGAGGCGGACGATGACCATGCCGCGGTCACGACCGACGACCTGGACATAGGTGCCAGCCGAACGGGCGATCTGGCCGCCCTTGCCCGGCTTCATCTCCACGTTGTGGACGATGGTGCCGACCGGCATCGAGCCCAGCTCCATGGCGTTGCCCGGCTTCACGTCGGTCTTCTTGCCGGCGATCACCTTGTCGCCGACAGCGAGGCGCTGCGGAGCGATGATATAGGCGACGCGGTCCTTGCCCGCTTCGTCCTTGCCGTAATTGACCAGCGCGATGAACGCAGTGCGATTGGGATCATACTCGATCCGCTCGACGGCGCCCTCGACGTCCCACAGGCGGCGCTTGAAATCGACGATGCGATAGCGCTGCTTGTGACCGCCGGCGATGCCGCGCGAGGTCACGTGACCCTTGTTGTTGCGACCGCCGGTCTTGGTCTTGCCCTCGGTGAGCGCCTTGACCGGACGACCCTTGAACAGGTTCGAACGGTCGATCAGGATCAGGCCGCGGACGCCAGGCGACGTCGGGTTATAATTCTTGAGTGCCATTACGAATTGACCCCCGAGGTCACGTCGATCTGCTCACCGTCGGCGAGCGTCACGATTGCCTTCTTCATGTCGGAGCGCTTGTAGGGAGCACCCTTCCAGCGCTTGGTCTTGCCCTTCTGGACGATCGTGTTGACGCCGGTCACCTTGACGTTCCAGAGCGCCTCGACGGCGGCCTTGATCTCGGGCTTGGTGGCGTCGCCGGCGACCTTGAACACAACTGCGTTGTGCTCGGAGACGAGCGTCGACTTCTCGGTGATGTGCGGCGCGACGATCACGTCATAATGACGGTTGTCGATCGCGGCCTTCTGCTTCTTAGCCATTGAAGCGCGCCTCCAGCTTTTCGACGGCAGCGCGGGTCAGGACCAGCGTGTCGCTCTTCAGGATGTCGTAGACGTTGGCGCCCTGGGCCGGCAGCACGTTGACCGTGTGCAGGTTGCCGGCGGCGAGCGCGAAGCTGTTCTCGACGGCGTCGCCGTCGATCACCAGCGTCTTCTTGCCGAACTTCAGCACCTCGAGGCTGCCGAGCAGCGTCTTGGTCTTGCTGTCGGCAACGCTCAGGCTGTCCATGACGATCAGCGAGCCGGCTTTGGCATGGCTGCTGAGAGCCATCTTGAGACCGAGCGCGCGGATCTTCTTGTTCAGCGACGGATTGAAGTCGCGGACGCGGGCGCCGTGCGCCTTACCACCACCGATGAACACCGGAGCGCGGCGATCGCCGTGACGGGCGGTGCCGCCGCCCTTCTGGCGGCCGAACTTCTTGCCAGTGCGGGCAACGTCGGCACGCTCACGCGTGCCACGTGCCGTCTCGCGGCGCTTCTCGAGCTGCCAGGTGACGACGCGATGCAGGATGTCGGCGCGCGGATCGAGGCCGAAGACCTCGTCGTTGAGCTCGATGTCCGCGGCCTTCGCCTTGGCGTCGAAGGATTGAACCTTGATCTTCACGCTCAGCCCTCCTGGCCGGTGGTGTCGCCGTCGGCGGCACCGCTGATCTCGGCATCGCTCTGACCGGCGCCCTGGGCGTCGGCCGCGGCAACGCCGGCTGCGACTTCATCGGCGCCCGGCAGCGGGGCGATCTCGTGGACCGCACCCTCTTCGACGGCAGCGATGTGATGCTCTTCACCGGCATGCTGGGGATCACGGATCCCGGCCGGGAACGGCGCGTCGGCATGGCGGTCGACCTTGACGGCGTCCTTGACGAACAGCCAGCCGCCCTTCGAGCCAGGGACCGAGCCCTTGACGAAGATCAGGCCGCGCTCGACGTCGGTGCCGACGATCTCGAGGTTCTGCTGGGTGCGATACTTGTCACCCATGTGGCCGGCCATCTTCTTGTTCTTGAAGACCTTGCCCGGATCCTGGCGCTGACCGGTCGAACCGAGCGAGCGGTGCGAGACCGAGACGCCGTGGGTGGCGCGCAGACCGCCGAAGCCCCAGCGCTTCATGCCGCCCTGGAAGCCCTTGCCCTGGGTCTTGCCCTGGATGTCGACGAACTGGCCAGCGACATAATGGTCGGCCGAGATCTCGGCGCCCACGGGCAGAAGCCCGTCTGTGTTGACGCGGAATTCGTGGACCACTGCCTTGGGCTCGACTTCGGCCTTGCCGAAGTGGCCGCGCTGCGGCTTGGAAACGTTCTTGCTCTTCGCCGAACCGGCGCCGAGCTGGACGGCGGTGTAGCCGTCACGACCTTCTTCGCGGACGGAGACGACCTGCAAGCCTTCGAGAGCCAGAACGGTGACCGGCACGTGGCGGCCGTCGTCCTGGAACAGGCGGGTCATCCCCAACTTCTTCGCGATCACGCCAGTGCGCATGACCTGTTGCTCCTATACAGAGGCACCCGACGGACCATTCCCTCGGGTGCGTGCCTCAGCCCAAAATATGATGCGAGCCCCCGTCTGGGCTGAACCCTGCCGAAGCGGGGTGACGGGGGACGCAGACCCGGTTCTCCCGAAGGAGGCCGGCGGTATCCCTATCTCGTTTTGAGTGCGCCCGCGGCGCCCTCTTGCCCCTTGCGTCGGATCGGGATGATCCGGTCGAGGAACGGTGCGAATCCGGCAAACCGGAACTCGCGAATCTCGTGGAGGCGCGCCTTTACGTCAGCGACGCTTCCCTGTCCAGCCTTTAGGCCAGCTTGATCTCGACATCGACGCCGGCAGCGAGGTCCAGCTTCATCAGTGCGTCGACGGTCTGCGGGGTCGGCTGCACGATATCCAGCATACGCTTGTAGGTGCGGACTTCGAACTGCTCGCGCGACTTCTTGTCGATGTGGGGACCACGGTTGACCGTGAACTTCTCGATCTTCGTCGGAAGCGGGATGGGACCACGGATAAGGGCGCCGGTACGTCGGGCGGTGTCGGCGATGTCGCCGGTCGCCTGGTCGAGCACTCGGTGATCGAACGCCTTCAGGCGAATACGGATATTCTGCGTTTCCATGGTACCTGCCAATGCGAAAGAGCGGGCCTCGTAGTCGAGGCTCTTGCTGTTAAACCCAAAACCGGAGGCGCGCCCTTACAGCGCCCCTCATAGAGGCAACCGCCCGGGGCTCTCTTTGAGAGAGCCCCGGGCGGTTGTTTATCCCTAGTCTTACTTGTCGATCGAAGCGACGACGCCTGCACCGACGGTACGGCCGCCTTCACGGATCGTGAAGCGCTGACCGACGTCCATGGCGATCGGCGCGATGAGCTTGATGCCCAAAGCGACTTCGTCGCCCGGCATCACCATCTCGGTGCCGGCCGGCAGCTCGATCGTGCCGGTCACGTCCGTGGTACGGAAGTAGAACTGCGGACGATAGTTGGCGAAGAACGGCGTGTGACGGCCACCCTCGTCCTTCGACAGCACGTAGACCGACGACTGGAAGTCGGTGTGCGGCTTGATCGAACCCGGCTTGCAGAGAACCTGGCCACGCTCGACCTCTTCACGGCCGACGCCGCGGATCAGCGCGCCGATGTTGTCGCCGGCCTGGCCCTGGTCAAGCAGCTTGCGGAACATTTCGACGCCGGTGACGACGGTCTTGCGGACGGCTTCCTGGATGCCGACGATCTCGACTTCCTCGCCAACCTTGACGATGCCGGTCTCGACGCGGCCGGTGACGACCGTGCCGCGGCCCGAGATCGAGAACACGTCCTCGATCGGCATCATGAACGGCTTGTCCAGCGGACGCTCCGGCTGCGGGATCGACTCGTCGACAGCGGCCATCAGCGCAAGGATCGCCTGCTTGCCGAGCACGTCGTCCGAACCCGAAAGCGCGGCAGTCGCCGAACCGCGGATGATCGGAATGTTGTCGCCGTCGAACTCGCGCTTGGAGAGCTCTTCGCGGATTTCCATCTCGACCAGCTCGAGGATTTCCTCGTCGTCGACCAGATCGACCTTGTTGAGGAATACCACCATGGTCGGCACGCCGACCTGCTTGGCGAGCAGGATGTGCTCCTTGGTCTGCGGCATCGGGCCGTCGGTGGCGGCGACCACGAGGATCGCGCCGTCCATCTGGGCGGCACCGGTGATCATGTTCTTCACATAGTCGGCGTGGCCCGGGCAATCGACGTGCGCATAGTGACGAGCAGCCGTCTCATACTCGACGTGCGCGGTCGAGATGGTGATGCCGCGCTCGCGCTCTTCCGGAGCCTTGTCGATGTTCGCGAAATCGACTGCGACGCCGCCCGAGGTCTCGGCCAGCACCTTGGTGATCGCTGCGGTCAGCGAGGTCTTGCCGTGATCGACGTGACCGATGGTGCCGATGTTGAGGTGCGGCTTGTTCCGCTCGAATTTTGCCTTCGCCATTGCTTTCCTACCTTCTGGATTCTGATTCGCGGCCTTCAGGGCGCCACGCGAACGCGGCCCCTTAGCGACTCATTTCGGGTTACGCCAGCTTCGCCTTCACTTCGTCGGCCACATTCGCGGGCACTTCGTCGTAATGCGAAAACTGCATGCTGTATTGCGCGCGGCCCTGGGTGAACGAGCGGAGCGCGTTCACATAGCCGAACATGTTCGCCAGCGGGACCATCGCGTCCACCGTCTGCGCGTTGCCGCGCGTATCGGTGCCCTGGATCTGGCCACGGCGGCTGTTCATGTCGCCGATGACGTCGCCCAGATAATCCTCCGGAGTGACGACCTCGACCTTCATGATCGGCTCGAGCAGCTTGATGCCCGACTTCTGGGCCGCTTCGCGCATCGCGCCGCGGGCACAGATTTCGAACGCCAGCGCCGACGAATCGACGTCGTGGTACGCGCCGTCATACAGCAGGATCTCGAAGTCGATGATCGGGAAGCCGACCAGCGAACCCGTGGCAGCCGTCTCGCGGAAGCCCTTCTCGATCGCGGGGATATATTCCTTGGGAATATTGCCGCCCTTGATCTCGTCCTTGAAGATGATGCCCGAACCGCGTTCGCCCGGCGTGAGCTTGACCTTCACGCGACCGAACTGACCGGTACCGCCCGACTGCTTCTTGTGCGTGTAGTCGATGTCCACCGGCTTCGCGAGATACTCGCGATACGCCACCTGCGGCGCGCCGACATTGGCCTCGACCTTGAACTCGCGCTTCATGCGATCGACCAGGATCTCGAGATGGAGCTCGCCCATCCCCTTGATGATGGTCTGGCCGCTTTCGGCGTCCGAAGTCACGCGGAACGACGGGTCCTCGCGCGCCAGGCGATTCAGGGCGACGCCCATCTTCTCCTGGTCGGCCTTGGTCTTCGGCTCCACCGACAGCTCGATCACCGGCTCGGGGAATTCCATCCGCTCGAGGATGATCGGCGCGTTGATGGCACACAAAGTGTCACCGGTCGTGGTGTCCTTCAGGCCCGCCAGAGCGACGATGTCGCCGGCATAGGCCACCTGGATGTCCTCGCGCTCGTTCGCATGCATCAGCAGCATGCGGCCGACCTTTTCCTTCTTGTCCTTGACCGAGTTCGTGACCTGCGACGCGGTCTCGAGCTTGCCCGAATAGATGCGTGCGAAGGTCAGCGTGCCGACGAACGGATCGTTCATGATCTTGAACGCCAGCGCCGAGAACGGAACGTCGTCCGAAGACGGGCGCTCGTCCGGCGTCACGCCGTCGAGCTTGAGGCCCTGGATGGCGGGAACGTCGAGCGGGCTCGGCAGATAGTCGACCACAGCGTCGAGCAAAGGCTGGACGCCCTTGTTCTTGAACGCCGAGCCGCACACCACGGGCACGAACGCCATGCTGAGCGTACCCTTGCGGATCAGCTTCTTGAGGTCGGCGACCGATGGCTCATTGCCTTCGAGATATGCCTCCATCAGGTCGTCGTCCTGCTCGACGGCCATCTCGATCAGCTCGCTGCGATACTTGGCGGCCTTTTCGGCCAAGTCCGCGGGAATGTCCTCATAGACGAACTTCGCGCCCAGGCTCTCTTCGAGCCAGATGATCGCGCGGTTCTCGACCAAGTCGACCAGGCCCTTGAAGCCGCCCTCGATACCGATCGGCAGATACAGCACGGCCGGACGCGCGCCCAGACGCTCGATGATCGAGTTGACGCAGAAGTAGAAGTCCGCGCCGGTGCGGTCGAGCTTGTTGACGAAGCACATGCGCGGCACGCCGTACTTGTCGGCCTGGCGCCACACGGTCTCGGACTGCGGCTCGACGCCGGCAACGCCGTCGAAGCATGCGACCGCGCCATCGAGCACGCGCAGCGAACGCTCGACTTCGATCGTGAAGTCGACGTGCCCGGGAGTGTCGATGATGTTGATCAGGTGCTCTTCGCCCTTGCCCTCTTCGGCGCGCCACTTGCACGTCGTAGCGGCGGACGTGATCGTGATCCCGCGCTCCTGCTCCTGCTCCATCCAGTCCATCGTCGCGGTGCCTTCGTGCACTTCGCCGATCTTGTAGGACTTGCCGGTGTAATAGAGGATGCGCTCGGTCGTCGTCGTCTTGCCGGCGTCGATGTGCGCCATGATGCCGATATTGCGATAGCGATCGAGCGGATGGCTGCGGGCCATGATCTCAGTTTCCTTAGCGATTTGGGGAGCCGCTGGTGGCGGCTCCCCAGAATATAGGGTCGAAAATTACCAGCGGTAGTGGCTGAAGGCGCGGTTCGCTTCGGCCATACGGTGGGTGTCTTCGCGCTTCTTCACCGCGTTGCCGCGGTTGTTGGCGGCATCCATCAGCTCGCCCGAGAGGCGGGCCGACATGGTGTGCTCGCTGCGATTGCGCGCGGACGTGATCAGCCAGCGGATCGCAAGTGCCTGGGCACGCTCCGGACGGACCTCGACGGGAACCTGGTAGGTCGCACCGCCGACGCGGCGCGAACGGACCTCGATGCCCGGCTTGATGTTGTTGAGCGCTTCATGGAACACGCCGATCGGCTCGCGCTTGGCGCGCTGCTCGACGGTTTCGAGCGCCGTATAGACGATGCCCTCGGCCACGGACTTCTTGCCGTCCAGCATGACCGAATTCATGAACTTGGTGAGAACCTCATCCCCGTAAACGGGATCAGGCAGGATTTCCCGCTTCTCGGGACGACGACGACGAGCCATCTGATATCTTCCTTCTAAACTTCAGCCTTGGAGGTCGGCATAAGCCGGCCGGCTTACTTCGGACGCTTTGCGCCGTACTTGGAACGCGACTGGCGACGATCCTTCACACCCTGCGTATCGAGCACGCCGCGAAGGACGTGATACCGAACGCCGGGAAGATCGCGCACGCGGCCGCCGCGGATCAGGACCACCGAGTGCTCCTGAAGATTGTGGCCCTCGCCCGGAATGTACGAAATGACTTCGCGCTGGTTGGTCAGGCGGACCTTGGCCACCTTGCGCAGAGCCGAGTTCGGCTTCTTCGGGGTCGTGGTGTAGACACGGGTGCAGACGCCGCGCTTTTGCGGGTTCTGCTCCATCGCAGGGACCTTCGACTTGGCCTTCTGCGGTTCGCGGCCCTTGCGGACCAGCTGGTTGATCGTTGGCATGAAGCCCTTCACCTTTAAGTTACCGGATGATCCGGCGGTTACTTTGCTGGAGCCCAGATTCTTCTCGAAAAAATCAAATCTCTATAGAATACGAAAAGGCCCCGGGTGTCTTTGACCCCCGGGCCATTGCGTCTCCAGCAACGTTCAGCTCTTTGTTCCCCGAGTCTTATGCCTTGTGGGGCCCTCGCGGAACGGGGGCGCCTATAGCTGTGGAGGCATGCGGGGTCAATGGGGGCAGCGGGCGCATTTGGCTCGACGGTCCGACGCCGGGCACCGCAGCTTCGCTCGCAATGCTCGCTGCCGCTCCTTCATGCCGTGCGCTCCGGCGACTCAACGATAATCGACCAGTCGAGCGGTTCAGCGAGTTTTGGATTCCGCCCGACAATGATAGGCACACACCGGGGCTTCGAGTCCCGGGCTGGGGGAGTATCTTATGTTCAACGGCAACAAGCGCGACGACCGGCCCACGAGCCCGGCGCAGGCAAGCGGACGCGGGCGCGGCATGTTCTCGGTGATCGGCCCTGACATGGAAGTGACCGGCGATGTCCGCGCGACCGCCGACCTCCATATCGACGGGAGCATCGAGGGCGACGTCTATTGCGGCAACCTTGTCCAGGGACCCGAGAGCCGGATCGTCGGCGGCGTCACTGCCGAGACCGCACGGATCGCCGGGACGATCGAAGGCAGCGTCCACGTCAAGCACCTCACGGTCGAGCGTTCGGCGAAGATCATCGGCGATGTCGAATATCAGGACATCACCATCGAGAATGGCGGCCATGTCGACGGCCGGCTCAAGCGGACCGGCGGCGAGGCCGCGGCGACCGGGCCGCGCGCAGTGCCCGACATGGCGCAGGAAGAAGCGGCCTAAACCTTCCTTCCTTCTCCCTCTCCCCTTCAGGGGAGAGGGTCGGGGAGAGGGGCAAGTGCGTCGCGCCCTCGATAGGCACCTCTCCCCGGCCCTCTCCCCGCAAGCGGAGAGAGGAGAGAGTTCCCGCCTACAGCCCCTTGATCTTGGTCAGATGCGCCTGGACGATCTTCTCGGCATCGCCCGCGAACTTCTTGAGCTCGGGAACGTCGCCGGTGGCGGCATAGTCCTTGACCGCGGCGAGCGCTTTCTCGTGCGCAGCGATCTGCTGGGCCTTGTAGGCAGCGTCGAACGCCGCGCCGTCGGCCGCCCGCAGCGCCGAGAGATTGGCCTCCTGCTCGACGGTGAGCGTCGGATTGGGCGTGATCGCCGGGCTGGCCTTGGCACCGGCCGCCTTGAGCTTGTCGGTCGAGGCGGTGTGATGCTCGACCATCATCTTGCCGAAGTCCTTGAGGCCCTTGGCCTGCGCCTTTTCCTGCGCCAGCTTGCCGGCCTCGATCTCGTAATAGTCACTGGCGCCGACATCGTTGGCGAACTTCTGCGCCGGCGACAGTGCCGCATCCGCCATCGCCATATTGTCGGCGGCGGGCACGTCCAGGGCCGATACGTTGTCGGCGGTTGTGGTCGCGTTGGTCGTGGTCGTCTGGTTGCCGCCGCAAGCGGCAAGTGCGAGCGCCGGGGCGAGCCCCAGGATCAAATGATGCGTCTTCATGGCAAGGCGGTCCTCCTAGGCTTGCCACAACGCAGCCCCGGCCCCGCCGTTCCTCCTTCCCAATGAGATAGCCGCGCACCCGCGATGATCGTGCTTCCGGCATTGCCGTCGCAAGGGGTGCCGCTAAAAGCGCGCTGGAGGTGCCAATGGACGCTTGGAAATTGCCTTGGGAAGGCGGATGCCGCTGCGGCGCGGTGCGGGTGCGCGTGAGCGCGCCGCCGATGATGACGATGGCCTGCCATTGCACCGGCTGCCGCTCGATGAGCGCGAGCGCCTTCTCGCTGACGATCAGCATTCCTTCCGAAGGCTTTGCGGTGACCGCAGGCGAGACGGTGATCGGCGGGCTGCGCGGACCGCAGGCCCATCACCACCATTGCGACAGCTGCAAGAGCTGGCTGTTCACCCGGATCGAAGGCATGGATTTCTTCGTCAATTTGCGCGTGCCCGTGCTCGACGAGCATGGCTGGGTGACGCCCTTCCTCGACACGTACGCGTGCGAGAAATTGCCCTGGGCCGAGACCGGCGCGAGGCACCGGTTCGACACCTTTCCCGATCCCGAAAGCTATCCGGCGCTGATGGCCGAGTTCGCCGAGACCGGCCCGCGGCCCTAGGCCGCGCGCAGCTCCGCCAGGAACGCTTCCAGCTCTTCCGAGAGCGCCCCGCGCCCTGCTGCAGCCGTGCGGCGCGGGCGCGCATGGTGTCGACGCTGTCCTGCGCCGCACGCGACGTCTCGCCGATCGCGGCGACATCGTCATGGATCGCGGCACTGGCGGCGACCGCTTCCTCGACATTGACGGCGATCGTCCGGGTCGCGGCCTCCTGCGCCATCACCGCGGCCTGCACGCCGCTCGCCAGCTCGGCCATCGCCTCGATCGCACATTCGACCTCGGCATGGCCGCGCGCGACATCGTCGATGCCGTGGCGGATCTCGCCGACATGCGCTGCGATTCGCGCTGCCGCGGTGCTGGTCTGGCTGGAGAGCTGCTTCACTTCGTGCGCGACGACAGTGAAGCCCCGTCCCGCCTCGCCCGCACGCGCGGCCTCGATCGTGGCATTGAGCGCGAGCAAATTCACTCGGGCCGCGATCTCGCTGATCAGCGCGATCACCGAATCGATCGTCTGCGCGGCGCCCAGCAGCTCGCGCGTGCGGTTGCTGCCCGCGGCGACCATATCGGCGGCGCGCGACGCCGCGCCGCGCGTGGCGTCGCTGCTCCGCTCGATCCGCGCGAGCGCGCCGGCGAGACCGCGGCCGCGCTCGGCGATCTCGCCGATATTGTCACGGGTTTGCGACGCCGCCGCCGCCACCGCGACCGCGCGGTCGCCGAGATCGGAGGCGCGGCCGGCGGTGCCCGAGGCGTCGTGCTGCAGCTCGGTGGCGAGCGCGCGCATCGTCCGCGACAGCGAAGTCACCTGCGCCTCGAACCTGAGACTAGCCTGCTCGATGCGCTCGGCACGTTCGACCCGGGCGCGGGTTTCGCCGCGCTCCTGCTCGGCGGTCATGTGGAGCAGGCGGCGATTGGTGAGCACGCCGGCGACGCGGCCGTCGCGGGTGAGGATCATCCCCTCGCTGCCATTGGCGGCGCGATAGGCCCGGGTCAGCGCGCCCACGTCCCGCGTCATTTCCGCCACCGGACAATCGCGCACCAGCCGGGCGACGGCGTGGCCGTAACTGGGGTTGCGCAGCAGCGCGTGGCCGAAGGGATTGAGCAGCAGCTGCCGCACATCCTTCTCGAACACCGCGCCGACCGGGCGATCCGCGGCGTCGACCACTGGCACCAGCCGGATGTCGGTATCACGGGTGAAGATGTCGACGGCCTCGAACAGTGAATCGCGAAGCATCAGCAAAGGCGGGCTCGCCTCTTCCGGGCTGAGCCAATCGGGAGACGAGCGGGGCAACGGAGACGAGGCGGTTCGCATGAGGCGCTTGTGCGGCAGGCTGGTAAACGCCGGATTGACCGTTGGTTACACTAAAGAGACAAACCCACATTTATTTCGCTGTTGCAGCGAAACCGGGCCGGGCGTAGAGGCGCCGCCGTGACAGGTGTCCCCGCAAGGGGATGAAAATGGGAACTCGGTTCGAACCCGAGGCTGCCCCCGCAACTGTAACCGGCGAGCATTCGCGCCATCATGCCACTGGAGCACATCCGGGAAGGCGGCGCGCATGTAGTGACCCGGGAGCCAGGAGACCTGCCAGTCACAGTCGATTCCTTTGCGCGGGCGGGGTGCACCGGGCGAACGAGGGCGTGCCCTCGCGTGAGCGACACCGTTTAACCGGGTCGCCGCGCCAATTTTCGGCAAGACGACCCCAGACGAAGGTGTCTTTGCCGTGACCAAGTTGAAGCTGTTTCTTTACGCCTCCGCCGCATTGCTGCCGGCCGTGGCGCATGCCCAGTCGGACGACGACCGGATCGTCGTCGTCGCGTCCGGCGTCGAGCAGGATGCCGAGACCACCGGCCGCTCGATCACCGTGCTCGACCGCGATTTGATCGAGGCGCGCCAGACCGTCTCGCTCTCCGACCTGCTCGCTACCACGCCGGGCGTCTCCTCCACCCGCAATGGCGGCCCAGGCGGCGTGACCGCGGTCCGCATCCGCGGTGCCGAGGATGCGCAGACCCTGGTGCTGATCGACGGCGTCCGCGCCAACGATCCTCGGCTCCCGCCGGCGCTTTCGACTTCGGCAATCTGCTGACCGGCTCGGTCCAGCGCGTCGAAATCCTGCGCGGGCCCAATTCGGTGATCTGGGGCAGCCAGGCACTGGGCGGCGTGGTCAATGTGGTCACCCAGAAGCCCGTCGACGGGATCGAGGCGCGCGCCAATGCCGAATATGGCTATGCCGACCAGATCTCCGCCAACGCCGCGATCGCCGCGGGCAACGACACGGTGCAGGGCGCGCTGACCGGCGGCTATTTCCGCACCGACGGCATCTCGCAGGCGGCAGCGGGCACCGAGGCGGACGGCTATCGCCAATATAATGCCAGCGGCCGGCTTCGCGTCGAGTTCGCACCGGGCTTCGGCGCCGATCTGCGCGGCTATTACGCCAATTCGCGGCTCGAGCTCGACGGCTTCCCCGCCCCGACCTTCAGCTTCGCGGACACCGACGAGTATTCGACCGCGCAGGAGCTGTACGGCTATGCCGGGCTGTTCGCCAATTTCGGCGGCCTGGAAAACCGCGTCGCCTTCACCATCGCCGACGTCAATCGCGACGGCTATGATCCGGCGCCCGGCGCCTTCACGCCGCATTATCTCTATCGCGGTCGCAGCGAGCGCTACGAATATCGCGGCGACGCGAAGCTGGTCGAGCAGGTCCGCGTGACCTTCGGCGCCGAGCGCGAGAACCTCCGCTTCTACGATGGCAGCGACACCTACCGCGCCGACATCACCAGCTTCTACGGTCAGGCGATCGTCACGCCGGTCGAGCAGGTCACGCTCACCGCGGGCATCCGCAACGACGATCACAGCCGGTTCGGCGGGCGCACGACCTGGGGCGCCAGCGCCGCGGTCAAGCCGTTCGAGAACACCTTGCTTCGCGCCAGCTATGGCGAGGGCTTCAAGGCACCGACGCTCTACCAGCTGTTCGCGCCCTTCTACGGCACCGACACGCTCCAGCCCGAGACGGCGAAGAGCTGGGAAGCCGGCGTCGAGCAGAGCGCGCTTGCCGGTGCCGCCAAGCTGGCCGTGACGTATTTCCACCGCGACACGCGCAACCAGATCGACTTCGATCTGGTCAGCTTCACCTACGCCAACATCGCGCGCACCCGCGCCGAGGGTGTCGAGGTCGAACTCGCGCTGAAGCCCGTCGCGGCGCTTACCGTCACCGCCAACTACACCTATACCGACGCCGAGAACCGCTCGGCGGGGTATGAAGGCAACCAGCTGGCGCGCCGTCCGCAGGACACCGCCAGTCTCTCCGCCGATTACCGCCTGCCGTTCGGGCTTTCGCTGGGGGCACGGTGACGATCGTCGGGGACAGCTTCAACGACCAGGGCAATTTCACCCGGCTCGACGGCTTCGCGCTCGGCAGCATCCGCGCCGAGATGCCGATCGGCGATCGCTTCGCAGTCTATGGCCGCGTCGAGAACCTGACCGACGAGAAGTATCAGGTGGTGTCGGGCTACGGCACCTATGGACGCGCGGCCTATGCCGGCGTGCGGCTGAAGCTCAACTGATGCGGGTCGCCGCGCTTCTCTGCCTCGCGGCAGCCGGATGCGCGGCGCAACCTTCGTCGCACGGGGGCGGGATCGTGTCGCTTAACCCGTGCGCCGATGCGATGCTGGTCGAACTGGTCCCGCCCGACCGCATCGCCGCGATCAGCCATTATTCGCGCGATCCCGGCGCGACCTCGATCCCGATCGAGGTCGCCCGGAAATTCAACGTCAACAACGGCACCGCCGAGGAGATCATCGCGCTGCGCCCCGATCTCGCGATCATCGACAGCTTCGCTTCGGTCTCGACGCGCGAGGCGCTTGCGCGCGCCGGCGTGAAGACGTTCACGCTCGGCTGGGCGAGCACGATCGCCGACAGCAAGACGCAAGTGCGCGAACTCGCCGCGGCGGTGGGCGCCGTGCCCGCCGGCGAAGCGATGGTCGCGAGGATCGACCGCGCCGTCACCGGTGCGCGCACCGATCGCCCGCTCGTCCCCGCCTTGCTCTGGATCGGCGGCAACACCGTCAACGGCGCGAATACCTTGCTCGACGAGATGATGGTCAAGGCCGGCTTCAGCGACCATGCTGCGCATTATGGATTGCAGGGCACCGGCTATCTCCCGATCGAGCATGTCGTGGCCGATCCGCCTCGGGTGATGCTCGTCCCCGATCAGTCCGGCCGCGACGCCAGCTCGCGCGCGGCGCAGATGCGCGGCTGGGCGCTCGCCCGCTCGGGCGCCAAGGTTCATCAGGCGCATTTCCCGCGCAGCCTCGTCAATTGCGGCGGGCCGGTGATCACCAAAGCGATGACGCGGCTGGCCGAGATCCGGCGCGAGGTGGCGCCATGAACCGGCCGCTGCTGATCCTCGGCCTCGCAGTGTTGGTGGCCCTGCTGTTCGCCGGCTCGCTGATGGCGGGCAAGGTGTGGGTGCCGCCGTCCGTCTGGTTCTCGGGCGATCCGCGCTGGTGGATCGTCGCCGAGCTGCGCCTGCCCCGCGCGATCCTCGGGCTCGCGATCGGCGCCGCTTTGGGGCTGACCGGAGCGGTGCTGCAAGGCTATCTGCGCAACCCGCTCGCCGATCCGGCGGTGGTCGGCGTCTCCTCCTCCGCCGCTTTGGGCGCCGTCGCCGCGATCGTCGTCTTCGCCGCCAGCGCACCGCTCGTCATCTTCGCCGCCGCCATGCTCGCCGCATGCGGGTCGATGCTGCTGCTCGCCGGGCTGGCGTGGCGCGCCGACAGCCAGGTCGCCTTCATCCTCGCCGGCACCGTGCTCGCCAGCCTCGCCGGCGCGCTCACCGCCTTCCTGATCTCGATCGCGCCCAATCCCTTCGCAACCGCCGAGATCATCGACTGGATCATGGGTGCGCTTACCGATCGCAGCTTCGCCGAGGTCCAGCTGGCCCTGCCCTTCATCGCGATCGGCTGCGCGCTGCTGCTGTTCACCGGGCGCGCGCTCGACGCGCTGACTTTGGGCGAAGACGCGGCGCGCTCGCTCGGAGTGCGGCTTCAGCGTACCCAGATGCTGATCGTGCTCGGCGCCGGACTCGCGGTCGGCGCCAGCGTCGCGGTCACCGGGGTGGTCGGCTTCGTCGGGCTGATCGTGCCGCATCTGCTGCGCCCGCTGACCGGCGCCAAGCCCTCGGCGCTTCTGCTCCCTGCGGCGCTGGGCGGCGCGGCACTGGTCCTCGCCGCCGACAGCCTCGTGCGGCTGGGTCCGGGTGCGTCGGAGATCCGGCTCGGCGTCGCGATGGCGTTGCTCGGCACGCCGTTCTTCTTCCTGCTCCTGTTGAAAATGCGGCGGTCGGCATGGAGCTGAGCGTCAGCGATCTCGCCGTCAGCCTCGGCAACCGCCGGGTGCTCACCGGCGTCAGCGCCGCCTTCCAGCCGGGCCGCGTCACTGCGATCCTCGGGCCCAATGGCTCGGGCAAGTCGACTTTGGTCAAGACCTTGGCTGGGCTGCTCGATCCCGACGCCGGTCACGTCAAGCTCGGCGGGCGGCACATCGCCCGGATCGAGCCGCGCGAGCGCGCGCGCCTGATCGGCTATCTGCCGCAGGACGCGACGGTGCACTGGAACATGCATGTCCACGATCTCGTCGCGCTCGGCCGCCTGCCGCACCGTTCGCCTTTTGCCGGCATTTCGCAGGCGGACGCGATGGCGATCGGTGCGGCACTCGGCGCCACCGATACGCACCCCTCGCCGATCGCGGCGCCGACCAGCTCTCGGGCGGCGAGCGCGCCCGCGTCCTGCTCGCCCGCGTCCTCGCCGGCGAACCGCAATGGCTGCTTGCCGACGAGCCGCTCGCCAGCCTCGACCCGGTGCATCAGCTCGGGCTTCTCGACCAGCTCCGCGCGCTCGCCGCGACCGGCATGGGCGTCGTGATCGTCCTCCACGACCTGATCCAGGCCGCGCGCGCGGCCGATGACGTACTGCTGCTCAAGCAAGGCGAAGTGGTAGCGTTCGGCCCCGCCGCGGAGGCACTGGCGCACCAGCCGTTGCGCGAGGCGTTCGGGGTGGAAGTGATGATCGTCCCCGACGAACAAGGCCGCCTCCTGCCCGTGCCGATCGGGCGGACCCGCTAAAATCCTCCCTCGCGAAGCGGGGAGGTGGCATGCGCAGCATGACGGAGGGGCTTGGCCGCGAGCGAACAGCCTGGGGCCAAGCCCCTCCGTCGCCTTCGGCGCCACCTCCCCGCTCACGCGAGGGAGGATTGAGAAGCCGCACCCGCTGTGCCATTGCGCAATAAAATTACACGACGAGTCGGGCCATCGCGTCCGCCGCAGGAGAGTTTTATGCGCACGATCGACCATCTCATCGCGGGGAATCCGGGCGGAGGCGCGTCGCGCACCTCGGACGTTTTCGATCCCAACACCGGGCAGGTGCAGGCGCGCGTGTCGCTCGGCACTCAGGCCGATCTCGACCGCGCCGTCGCCGCCGCGCAAGCCGCGCAGCCGGGCTGGGCCGCGACCAATCCGCAGCGCCGCGCCCGCGTGATGTTCAAGTTCAAGGAGCTGGTCGAGGCGAACATGGATTCGCTCGCGCACCTGCTCTCGTCCGAACACGGCAAGGTCATCGCCGACTCCAAGGGCGACATCCAGCGCGGTCTGGAGGTGATCGAGTTCGCCTGCGGTATCCCGCACGCACTCAAGGGCGAATATACCCAGGGCGCCGGCCCCGGCATCGACGTCTACAGCATGCGCCAGCCGCTCGGCATCGGCGCCGGCATCACGCCGTTCAACTTCCCCGCGATGATCCCCCTGTGGATGTCGGGCGTGGCGATCGCCTGCGGCAACGCCTTCCTGCTCAAGCCCAGCGAGCGTGACCCTTCGGTCCCCGTCCGCCTGGCCGAGCTGATGCTCGAAGCGGGGCTGCCGGAGGGCATCCTGCAGGTCGTGCACGGCGACAAGGAAATGGTCGACGCGATTCTCGACCATCCGGCGATCAGCGCAGTCAGCTTCGTCGGCTCGTCTGACATCGCCCATTATGTCTATCGCCGCGGCGTCGAGGCGGGCAAGCGCGTCCAGGCGATGGGCGGCGCCAAAAACCACGGCATCGTCATGCCCGATGCCGATCTCGACCAGGTCGTCGCCGATCTGTCGGGCGCCGCGTTCGGTTCGGCGGGCGAGCGCTGCATGGCGCTGCCGGTGGTCGTGCCTGTCGGCGACAAGACCGCCGACGCGCTGCGCGCCAAGCTGCTCCCCGCGATCGAGAAGCTGCGCGTCGGTGTCTCGACCGACAATGACGCGCATTACGGCCCGGTCGTGAACGCCGCGCACAAGCAGCGCGTCGAGAACTGGATCCAGACCGGAGTCGACGAAGGCGCCGAGCTCGTCGTCGACGGCCGCGGCTTCCAACTGCAGGGGCATGAGCAAGGCTTCTTCATCGGCCCGTCGCTGTTCGACCGCGTCACCACCGACATGCAGTCGTACAAGGAGGAGATTTTCGGCCCGGTCCTCCAGATCGTCCGCGCTCCCGATTTTGAGACCGCGTTGCGCCTCCCCAGCGAGCACCAATACGGCAACGGCGTCGCGATCTTCACCCGCAACGGCCACGCCGCGCGCGAGTTCGCGGCGCGGGTCAATGTCGGGATGGTCGGCATCAACGTGCCGATCCCGGTCCCCGTCGCCTATCACAGCTTCGGCGGCTGGAAGCGCAGCGCGTTCGGCGACGTCAACCAGCACGGCATGGAAGGCGTCCGCTTCTGGACCAAGGTCAAGACCATCACCCAGCGCTGGCCCGACGGCTCGCCCGACGGTGGCAACGCCTTCGTCATTCCCACGATGGGGTGAGCGGATCGACCTTGCGCCGCCCGGCGTTGGGCTCGAAACCGAAACGATTTGAAGGACTCGAGATGCGCAAAGCCGCGATGATCGCCGCCATCAGCCTCGCCGCGCTGTCGCTCGCCGGCTGCGGCGGCGGCACCGAAAAGGCCGCGACCAACGACAGCGTGGTGCTCACCGACAACAATGTCGCGACCACCCCCGCGCCGCCGGAAGCTGCGCCAAGCGCCACGGCGTCGCCCGCTCCCGATATCGGCACGGGCATCCCGACGGCGCTGCACGGCCGCTGGGGTCTCGTCCCCGCCGACTGCACCTCGACCAAGGGCGACAATAAGGGGCTGCTGACGATCACCGGCGATACGCTGCGCTTCTACGAATCGGTCGGCACTTTGGGCAAGATCGTCGAGCGCGACGCCGGCCGGATCGCCGCCGACTTCGCGATGACCGGCGAGGGCCAGAGCTGGACGCGCCGCATGACGCTCGACGCGCAGGACAATGGCCAGACGCTCGTCCGCCGCGAGCAGGGCGACGATGCAATGCCCGGCGCGTTGCGCTACCGTCGCTGCGCATGATCCGCAGCCTCGCCACCGCCCTCATCGCGCTTGTCCTGCTCGCGCTCGCCCCCGCGGCGGCCGCGCAAAAGCGCATCGCCCTCACCTTCGACGACACGCCGCGCGGCGTCGGCGCCTTCTTTACCAAGGAGGAACGCAGCAAGCGGCTCGTCGCGGCGCTCAGGAAGGCGCGGGTCGAGCAGGCCGCCTTCTTTGTCAATCCGGGCAAGGTCCAGGAGCCCGGCGACGAAGCAGTGGTGGATCGCTATGTCCGCGCCGGCCACGTCATTGCCGATCACAGCTTCAGCCACCCGCATCTCAACCAGCTCACAGTCGCCGACTATCTCGCCGATGTGGACAAGGCGGAAGCATGGCTCAAGCCGCGCCCCGGCCGCCGACCGTGGTTCCGCTATCCCTTCCTCGACGAGGGCGGCAAGGACAAAGCGAAGCGCGATGCCGTCCGCGCGGGCCTGGCCGAGCGCGGCCTGACCAACGGCTATGTCACTGCCGAAGGCTCGGACTGGAATATCGAGAAGCTCACGGTCGATGCGAAAAGGGCCGGCAAGAAGATCGACATGGCCGCGCTGCGCGATCTCTATGTCGAGACCCACGTCCAGGCCGCCGACTTCGCCGACGCGTTGATGGTCAAGTCGATCGGCCGATCGCCGCCGCACGTGATGCTGCTCCACGAGACCGACATCGCCGCACTCTTCATCGTCGATCTGGTCAAGGCCTTGCGCGCCGACGGCTGGGAGATCGTCACGGCGGACACGGCCTATGCCGATCCGCTCAAGGCCGCCGCCCCCGACGTGCCCAGCGCCAACGGCACGCTCACCGAGCTGCTCGCCTGGGAAAAGGGCCTCCCCGCCCCCGCTGGTACGAACGCAACAACATCACCCTCGCCAACCGGCTCTTCGCCGAGCGGGTGCTGCACGAGAAAGCCCCATGACCACCCAGTTCGAACTCACCGACGAGCAGCTCCAGATCCAGGAGATGGCGCGGCAATTCACTGCCGATGCGATCACGCCGCACGCGGCCGAATGGGACGAGAAGCACATCTTCCCGCGCGAAACGATCCGGGCGGCCGCCGAGCTCGGCTTCGCCTCGATCTACGTGTCCGAGGCAAGCGGCGGGATCGGCCTCGGCCGCCTCGAGGCGGCGTTGATCATGGAGGCGATGGCCTATGGCTGCCCGTCGACCAGCGCCTTCATCTCGATCCACAACATGGCGAGCTGGATGATCGACACGTTCGGCTCGCAGGCGGTGAAGGACAAATACCTCCCTTCGCTGATCACGATGGAACGCATCGCCAGCTATTGCCTCACCGAGCCGAGCTCGGGCTCCGACGCCGCCGCGCTCAAGACGCGCGCAGTGCTGGATGGCGATCATTATGTCGTCAACGGATCGAAGCAGTTCATCTCCGGCGCCGGCGAGAACGAAGTCTATGTCACGATGGTCCGCACCGGCGAGGAGGGCCCGAAGGGCATCTCGTGCCTGGTCATAGAAAAGGACATGCCGGGGGTCAGTTTCGGTGCCAACGAGCGCAAGCTCGGCTGGCATTCGCAGCCGACGCGGCAAGTGACCTTCGAGGATGTCCGCGTGCCGGTCGAGAACCGCGTCGGCGGCGAGGGCGAGGGGTTCCGCTTCGCGATGATGGGCCTCGACGGCGGCCGGCTCAACATCGGCGCCTGCTCGCTGGGCGGCGCGCAGCGCTGCCTCGACGAGGCGATCACCTATACCAAGGACCGCCAGCAGTTCGGCAAGCCGATCGCCGATTTCCAGAACACCCAGTTCACCCTCGCCGACATGGCGACCGAGCTCGAGGCCGCCCGCGCGCTGCTCTATCTCGCCGCCGCCAAGGTCACTGCCGGCGCACCCGACAAGACCAAGTTCGCCGCAATGGCCAAGCGCCTCGCCACCGATACGGGCTCGTCGGTGGTCGACCGCGCGCTCCAGCTCCACGGCGGTTACGGCTATCTGCAGGACTATCCGATCGAGCGCTTCTGGCGCGACCTGCGCGTCCACTCGATCCTCGAGGGCACCAACCAGGTCATGCGGATGATCGTCGGGCGGGAGCTGACGCGGCAGTGACCGACGACGTCCTCACCTTCGTCGAAGGCCGGACCGGCCGCATCCGGCTCAACCGGCCCAAGGCGATCCACGCGCTCAACACCGCGATGTGCGCGAAGATGCTCGATGCGCTCCTTGCCTGGCGCAGCGACACTGATGTCGAGGCCGTGCTGATCGACCATGCCGAGGGCCGCGGCTTCTGCGCCGGGGGCGACATCCGGATGATCGCGGAGAGCGGCGCGGGCGACGGCGCGGCGGCGCGCGACTTCTTCCGCGTCGAGTACCAGCTCAACCACGCGCTGTTCACCTACGCCAAGCCGATCGTCGCCTTCATGGACGGGATCACCATGGGCGGCGGGGTCGGCATATCGATGCCCGCGAAGTTCCGCGTCGCCACCGAAAACACCAGATTCGCGATGCCGGAGACCGGGATCGGCCTGTTCCCCGATGTCGGCGGCGGCTGGTATCTTTCGCGGCTGCCGGGGCGGATCGGCGAATATCTCGCGCTCACCGGCGCCCGGCTAAACGGCGCCGACTGCCTGAAGCTGGGCCTCGCGACACACTATATGGCCAGCGCAAAGCTCGACGAAGCGAAGCAAGGGCTGATCGAGCGGCCCTCGTCGGAGATCGTCAGCGTCCTCGAAGGCATGGCGGACGTTCCCGACGACGATACGATCCTCGAACACCGCGCCGATATCGACCGGCTGTTCGCAGGCGACACGCTGGAAGAGATCATCGCCGCGCTCGCCGCCGATTCCGGCCTGTGGGCAAAGGAGCAGCTGGCGATCCTCGCGACCAAATCGCCGCAGGCCATGAAGGTATCGCTCCACCTCGTCCGCCTCGGCCGGCACATGCCGAGCTTCGAGGACGAGATGCGCCAGGAGTTCGCGGTCGCCAGCCGTGTCGTCCAGCGCCCCGATTTCGCCGAAGGCGTCCGCGCAGTGATCGTCGACAAGGACAATGAACCGCGCTGGCAGCCCGCCACGATCGAGGGCGTCACCGATCACGTCATCGACCAGATTTTCGCGCCTCTGCCCGAAGACCAGGCATGGGCGCCCGCCTGAACAACAACCGTCACCCCGGCGAAGGCCGGGGCCCAGAGCCGGCGGCCGCGCCGCTCGTGGCTCCGGATCCCGGCCTTCGCCGGGATGACGAACGGAGAGAATGATGTCCGACTATGAAACCATCCTCGTCGAACAGCGCGGCGCCGTCACGCTCGTCACGCTCAATCGCCCGCAGGCACTGAACGCACTCAACAGCCAGGTCCTGGCCGAATTGCTCGACGCGATGACCGCGTTCGACAAGGACGCGTCGCAGGGCTGCGCCGTGATCACCGGCAGCGAAAAAGCCTTCGCCGCGGGCGCCGACATCAAGGAGATGCAGGCGCAGGGCTTTGCCGACATGTACGGCCATGACTTCTTCGCCGGTTGGGACGCGTTCACCCGCACCCGCAAACCGATCATCGCCGCGGTCGCCGGCTATGCGCTGGGCGGCGGCTGCGAGCTGGCGATGATGTGCGACTTCATCCTCGCCGCCGACACTGCGAAGTTCGGCCAGCCCGAGATCAAGCTCGCGGTCTCGCCCGGCATGGGCGGCTCGCAGCGCCTCACCCGCGCCGTCGGCAAGGCCAAGGCGATGGAAATGTGCCTCACCGGCCGGATGATCGACGCCGCCGAGGCCGAGCGCGCCGGCCTCGCCGCCCGCATCGTTCCCGCCGCCGAGCTGGTCGAGGATGCGGTCAAGACCGCCGCGGCGATCGCCGGCATGGCGCCGCTCGCAGTGCTGGCCAACAAGGAGATGGTCAACGCGGCCTACGAGACCACGCTCGCGCAGGGCGTTGCCTTCGAACGCCGGCTGTTCCACGCCCTGTTCGGCACCGCCGACCAGAAAGAAGGCATGACCGCCTTTGTCGAGAAGCGGCCGGGGGACTGGAGCGGCAAATAATGATCGAAACGCATGCCGCGTTCGACCTGGTGCTCGCTTATCCGCAGTGGCAGGGCTCGGGCAGGTACGAGCATCTGCCGCGCGGCGCCCGGGCGGCGGCGGAAGTCTGCGCCGTTTATGGCCCCTTTGCGGAAGTGCCCCTGAGCACGCGCGAAGGCGATGGCGAGGGCGTGCATCGCTGGGAGGCGATCCTCGACCAGTTCCACAGCGCCCAGGCGCTGCTTGCGCAGCATCGTCCGCGCCGCCTGCTGACCGCCGGCGGCGACTGCGCGGTCGACGTGGCCACGATCGACTGGCTGACCGGAATCCATCCCGGACTGACAGTGATCTGGATCGACGCGCATCTCGACGCCAACACGCCCGAGACTTCGCCCAGCGGCAGTTTCCATGGCATGCCGGTGAGCGCGATCCTCGGCAATGCGCCCGCGCCGATGCGCGCGCTGATGGGACGGCCGCTGGATCCGTCGCACTTCCGCTATGCAGGAATCCGCGTCGGCGATGCGGGCGATTGGGCGTTCAGGGATGCGCATGGCCTGACGACGCTGGATCCCGCGCCGGTCACCGGCCCGGTCCATGTGCATTTCGACCTCGACGTGCTCGAGCCCACCGAATTTCCCCATCTCGCCTATCGCGAGCCGGGCGGGCTCTCGATCGACGCAGCGGAAGCGCTGGTGGCCAGGATCGCGCGCGAGGGCGATGTCGTGGGCTTTACCGTCACCGAATTCGCGCCCGCCGACGACGAAGCTGCTGGTGAGGGAAGCAAGGTGATCCGGCGGCTCGTCGACGCCGCCGTCCGGAAGTAAGGAAGAAACCATGGCACGCATCGCATTCATCGGGCTGGGCAATATGGGCGGCGGGATGGCCGCGAACCTCGCGAAGCACGGGCACGATGTCCGCGCTTACGATCTTTCCGCCGAGGCGCTCGACAAGGCGAAGAAGGCCGGCTGCCTGCCCGTCGCGGACGCCAATGCCGCGATCGAGGGCGCCGAGGCAGTGATCACCATGCTCCCCGCCGGGCGCCATGTCGAAGCCGTCTATACCGACAATATCCTGCCGCATGCCGATGCGGGCGCGATCCTGATCGATTGCTCGACGATCGACGTCGCCACGGCGCGCCGGGTCGCCGAAGCCGCCGGCGCCCACGGCCTCGCCGCAGTCGACGCCCCCGTCTCGGGCGGGATCGCCGCGGCCAGTGCCGGCACGCTCACCTTCATGGTCGGCGGCAGCGAAGCGGCGTTCGCGCGCGCCGAGCCCTTCCTCTCGGACATGGGCAAGGCCGTGATCCATGCCGGCGCCGGCGGCACGGGCCAGGCCGCCAAGATATGCAACAACATGATGCTCGGCGCGACGATGATCGCCACCTGCGAGAGCTTCGCGCTCGCCGAGAAGCTCGGCCTCGACTTGCAGAAGCTCTACGACATCGCCTCGGTCAGCTCCGGCCAGAGCTGGTCGGTCACCAGTTATTGCCCCGTCCCCGGCGTCGGCCCCGAGACTCCGGCCGACCGCGACTATCAAGGCGGGTTCGCCGCCGCGCTGATGCTCAAGGACCTCAAGCTCGCGCTCGAAGCCGCCGCGAGCGTCGATGCCGAGACGCCGATGGCTGCGCGCGCCGAGGAACTGTACGAGAAATTCGCGAACGGCGAAGGCGCGACGCTCGATTTCTCTGGCATCATCAGGATGCTCAAGGGCTGATGCGCGGACATTTGCCGGGGATGGAGCGTAAGACATGCCGATGATGCGAATCCTGCACCACTGGACATGGGCCGCTCCCGCCGCCGCCTGGCTCCTGCTCCTGACGAGCAAGGGCATCACCATTTCCCCGCTCATTCTCGCCACCGTGCTGATCCTGACCGTTCTCGCCGCGGTGCATCACGCCGAAGTCGTGGCGCACCGCGTGGGCGAGCCTTTCGGCACCTTCCTGCTGGCGGTCGCGGTCACGATCATCGAGCTCGGGCTGATCCTCACCCTGATGAGCGCCGCCAGCGAAGGCGGCGCGACGCTGGCGCGGGATACCGTGTTCGCCGCGGTGATGATCATCCTCAACGGCCTGCTCGGCATCTGCATCCTCGTCGGCGCGATCAAGCATCGCGAGCAAGCCTTCCAGCAGACCGGCGTCAGCGCCTCGCTCGCTGCGCTCTGCGCGCTGACCGTGCTCACGCTCGTGCTGCCCAATTTCACCGTCACCAATCCGGGCCCCGGCTATTCGCCCGAGCAGCTCGGCTTCGTCGCGGTGGTATCGTTCCTGCTCTACGCCACCTTCGTCGCGGTGCAGACGGTCCGCCACCGCGACTATTTCCTCCCTCCGCGCGCGGCGGCGCTCGATGCCGACGTGCACGCCGATCCGCCGTCCGATCGAACCGCTCTCTTCTCCGCGGTACTCCTGCTCGCATGCCTCGGCGGCGTGGTGCTGCTCGCCAAGTCGCTGGCCTATCCGATCGAGAAATGGGTGCTCGCCGTGGGCGCGCCGCAGGCGGTGGTCGGCGTGATCATCGCGGCGTTGGTGCTGCTGCCCGAAAGCATCGCCGCAGTCCGCGCGGCATTGGCCAACCGGCTCCAGACGAGTCTCAATCTCGGCCTCGGCTCCGCACTCGCCACGATCGGGTTGACGATCCCCGGCGTCGCGGCGCTGTCGCTGTTCGCCGACATGCCGATCTCGCTGGGGCTGGGGCCCAAGGGCATCGTGCTGCTGTTCCTGACGCTGATCGTGTCGACGCTGTCGCTCGCGACCGGCCGTACGACGATCCTCCAGGGCGTGGTGCACCTCGTCATCCTCGGCGTCTATCTGTTCACGACGATCATCCCCTGATCGCCAGTTAACCCCTCTTTCCACCCGGGCGCGTAGGAGCGGCACATGCGCGCAACGATCCTCCTCCTCGCCCTCGCCGCCCCTGCCGCCGCGCAGGAGCGCACCGCTCCCTTCGTCGTCGCCGAGACGGGGAAGGGCTATGCCACGATCGACGAGGCGGTCACTGCGATCCGCGACGATGACGCGACGATCCTGATCGCGCCCGGCACCTATCGCCAGTGCACCGTCCAGACCGGCGGCAAGATCACTTTCAAGGCGCGCCAGCCCGGCACCGTGATCTTCGAAAAGGAAGTGTGCGAGGAAAAGGCCGGCTTCGTGCTGCGCGGGCGCGGCTCGACAATCGATGGCATCGTGTTCCGCGGCTATGCGGTGTCCGACGGCAACGGCGCCGGCATCCGTCACGAGATGGGCGACCTGACGATCACCAATTCGATGTTCCTCGACAGCCAGGAAGGCATTCTGGGCGGCGGGCACGAGACCGTCCGCCGGATCAGCATCGATCGCACCACTTTCGCCGGGCTCGGCCAGTGCGAGACCGAGAATTGCAGCCATGCGATCTATCTCGCGGTCGACGGCGACGTTTCGGTCACCCGCTCGCGCTTCGAGCGCGGCACCGGCGGGCATTACGTCAAATTGCGCGCGCGCCGCGTCAACATCACCGATTCGAGCTTCGACGACAGCGCCGGCAGGAAGACCAACTACATGATCGACCTGTCCGAAGGCGGTACCGGCCTGATCGCGCGCAACACCTTCGTCCAGGGCAAGAGCAAGGACAATCATTCGGGGCTGATCGTGGTGGCGGCCGAAGGAAGACCTATCCCGCGCGCGGGCTGCGGATCGAGGACAATGTCGCCAGCATGGCCCCCGGCGCGCCGCCGAACCCGGCGTTCGTCGCGGATCTGAGCGGCGACACGATCGAGCTGAGCAACAACCGCCTTACCGGAATGCGCGCCTTCGAGCGGCGCTAAACTCCTTCTCCCTTGTGGGAGAAGGAAGGGGCCCGCTCGCGCAACGAGTGGGAAGGATGAGGGGAGTGAGACCCACGTCCCCCTCACCCTTCCGCCGACTGCGTCGGCTCCCTCCCTCTCCCACAAGGGGAGAGGGAGATTGGTATCTCGCAATGTAGGATTTCCCGTGCGACGCTCTCGTCCAGCTCTTTGAACCGTCGAGATTCCACCCACACACCCGCGTAATATTCGTGCTCTGCGGCGCAACGAAATTAGCGAAGCTGCGGGCAAAGTGCGAAGTTAAGCCCGGCAAATCCTATTTGCAGGTGCTTCCCGGCCCCGAATCGAGATCGAGGCAGCGTCCGTCGATCTGCACCGGCACCGGCACATGGATCAGCGACGCCAGCGTCGGCGCGATGTCGACCGTCTCCACCGACAGCGGCTGCTCGAATCCGGTCATGCCCTTGCGCCAGAACAGGATCGGCACGCGCCGGTCATAGTCCCAGAAGCTGCCATGCGTCGCGACATAGCCGGGGCCGGGGCTGGCGATCGGCGTCACGCGCGGCTTGAGCGCGACCACCAGATCGCCCGAACGCGCCGGATCAAAAGACTGGCGCGCGCGCTCGAGCAGGGTCCAGGTTTCGGGCGGCCCCTTGGGTGCGCCGGTCGCGGCGATCTGGGCGCGGGTGAACACCGCCTGGACCTGCGGATGCGCCGAATAGCGGCGGATCGCCTCCGCCTCGACCGCGGCGCGCTGCGCCTTGGTCAGCTTCGGATCGTAATAGACGTCGCCCGCCGTGCTGCCGACCAAGGTCGGCCCCGCGATACCGAGCTTGGCCGCGATCTCCTTGCCGAGTGCGCTCGCCGCCAAGGCCGGGTCGACGCGCGCCGCCATCGGGGCGGCATGGTCGCGGTTGCGTTCGGGAAGGTCGTGCCCGCCATGATCGGCGGTCAGCGCGACGGCATAATCGACGCCGGTCCTGTCGAGCACCGCGAACAATTTGCCGAGCGCCTGATCGAGTGCCGCCATCTGAAGGCACATCTCGCTGCCTTCGGTGCCGAGGCTGTGGCCGACATAGTCGGTCGCCGAGGCGCCGACGATCAGCAGGTCGGTATGCGGGCCCTGCCCCAGCTTCATGTCGGTGGCGAGCCCGGCACCCAATGCGAGGATGGCCTCGTCGAATTCGGGCGAGGCGCGGAAGGCGCGGACGTCGCCGGCAGCGCGCGCGAACCGCCCGTCACCGACCGAAAGGGTGGGAGTCACCGGCACCGCGCGGCTGCGTGCCTGGCAGAACGGCGTCAGCTCCATCGGCTCCTGCGCTTCGGCAATCCGTTCGGTGATGCCGGCGTTGACCCGGGCGACCATCGCCGGCTCGGCGCGGCCGGCATAGGAGACGAACCCCTTGCCGTCCCACCACCAGAGTTCGTCGACCTTGTGCCCGCCCATCATCACCGCGGCGCGGTCCTTGCCCGCCACGGAGACGACGCGGCTCTCGGGATCGGCGGCCTTCATCCATTCGCCGAGCGTCGGCACCTTCAGATGCTTGTCGGAGACGGTGTATTTGCTCGAGCTGCTGCCGGGAACGCTCTCGTCCTCGGCGCAATAGACCGTCTTGTCCTCGCGCGGGGCCGAGAAATCGGTCCAGTCATTGGCGATGATCCCGGTGCGGGCGGGCCGTGCGCCGGTGAGGATCGTCGAGTGGCCGGGGCAGGTCTCGGTCGCGGCATGGCTCTGATAGCCCGAGGGGAACACCGCCCCCGACATCAGCCGCGCGAAGCCCTCGCGGAACTGGCTGCGATACTCGGCGAAGAGGTCCGCGGAGAACTGGTCGACCGAGATCACCACGACGAGTTTGGGGGGCATGGCGGGCGCAGCGGCAGCGGGTGCGGGAGCCTGCTGCGCAGCGGCAGGCGTGGCGGCGAGCAGCGCCAGCGCGGCGGGAAGAGCAAACTTCATCGAGAACGAGGCTCCGAAGCGTGAGGAAATCCGTGCCCAGCTATTGTCCATCGGCCGATCCTGGGCAAGGACGCGACATGGCCTGGCTACGTTTCTTCTTGATATCGCTCGCGCTCTGGCTCGCGATGGGGCCCGCTGCGGCGCAAGCGCCGGGCAAGGGACCGCATGTCCGCATCGAGCTGATCGCGGAAACCGGCGATCCCGCCCCCGGCAGCGACGTCACGCTCGCCTTCGCCTCGACGCCCGAGCCCGGCTGGCACGCTTATTGGGAAAATCCGGGCGATGCGGGCCTCCCCGCCCGCGCCGAATGGACGCTGCCGACGGGCGCGAGCGCGGGGCCGCTGCGCTTCCCGGTGCCGCAGCGACTGATCATCGGCGGGCTGATGAACTATGTCTACGAGGCCCCGTTCGCGCCGTTGGTGACGCTCAAGGTGCCCGCGGACGCCAGGGCCGGCGATCCGTTTCCCGTCCATGTGAAGCTCGATTATCTCGTCTGCACCGACCAGATCTGCGTCCCAGAAAAGGCCGAACTCGAGACGAAGCTCGCGATCGGCGACGGCGCGGTGCCGGCCGATCGCCGTATCCGCTTCAACGGCTGGCGCGCGGCCTTGCCCAGGCCGCTCGGCGCGCAGGCGTCGTATCAGGTCGACGGCAAGACATTCCGGCTGGGCGTCCCCTTCCCGCCGCGGCCGCGGTGGCCGGCGAAGGCTATTTCTTCCCGCTGACCGACGGCGCGATCGAATATGCCGCACCCCAGCGGGTAGTGCGTGACGGCGACCGGGTGGTGATCGAGGCGCCCGCCAAGCGACCGGCCGGACCGATCCGCGGCGTGCTCGCTTTCGGCAGCCAGGGCTTCGTGCTCGAAGCCGCGCCCGGCACCGTCGCGCCGGCAGCGGCTTCGGCTGCGGCGGCGGGCAACTGGCTATGGATCGCGCTGACCGCCTTTTTCGGCGCGGTGCTCGGCGGGCTGATCCTCAACGTCATGCCCTGCGTCTTCCCGATCCTCAGCCTCAAGGCACTGAGCCTCGCCAAAGCCGGCGACGACGCCGGCAATCCGCGCGGTGAGGCGCTGGCTTATGCTGCAGGCGTGGTGCTGACCTGCCTCGCGCTCGGCGGCGCGCTGCTCGCGGTGCGGGCGGGCGGCGTGGCGGTGGGCTGGGCGTTCCAGCTGCAGGATCCGCGCGTGATCGTCGTGCTGCTGCTGCTCGTCACCGCGATCGCGCTCAACCTTGCCGGACTGTTCGAAGTCCCCGCTCCCGCTTTCGTCAATCGCGCCTCGGCACGCGGGACTGGCGGGTCGTTCATGACCGGCGCGCTCGCCGCCTTCGTCGCGACGCCGTGCACCGGGCCATTCATGGGCGCGGCTCTGGGCAGCGCGCTGATCCTCCCCTGGCCCGCGGCGCTCGCGGTGTTCGGCGGGCTGGGGCTCGGCATCGCCTTCCCCTTCCTGCTGCTCGGCTTCGTCCCCGCGCTGCGCCGCCGCCTGCCCAGACCCGGCGCGTGGATGGAGACGATGCGGCGCATCCTATCGGTGCCGATGTTCCTCACCGCGCTGGCGCTCGCCTGGGTGCTGGGGCGCCAAGCGGGCGCCGACGGGATGACGATCGGACTCGCCGCGGCATTGCTCGCGTCGCTCGGGCTGTGGTGGGCGGGCCGGCGACAGGCACGCGGGCTGAGCCGCGCCTGGCTGCCGGCGTTTCCTTTGTTCCTGCTCGCCCTCGCCGCGGTCGTATTCGTCCGCCCGGCACCTGCCGGCATCGAGCGTCCCTCAGTCGCCGGCGCCGAGCCGTTCAGTGAAGCCCGGCTGGCGGAACTACGTGCATCGGGTCGCCCGGTCTTCGCCTATTTCACTGCCGACTGGTGCCTCACCTGCAAGGTCAACGAAAAGGCAGTGATCGAGACCGAGGCCGTCGCGGATGCGCTGCGCAAGGCCAATGTCGCAGTGCTGGTCGGCGACTGGACCAACGGCGATCCGGCGCTCGGCCGCTTCATCGAGGCGCACAACCGTGCGGGCGTCCCGCTCTATCTCTGGTACAAGCCGGGTAGCGCCGAGCCCGAGATCCTCCCTCAGCTGCTGACCCAGGCGATGCTGCAGAACCTTGCGGGCGCGAACCGATAGGACGCCGTCATGACGCCCCCTTGTGCGACGCAGCAAAGCGTTGCAGCATGGAACCAGCGGCGATCTGCTGCACTTGGGAGCGTTGATGGCGACAGGCGGGGCGTTCGACGAAATCTGGGGGCATGGCGGGCCTGAGGCACCGCGGGCCGAATTCGCCGCGCTATCGCAGTGGGTGGCCGACACGCCCGCTTCCGAGCTCCAGCGCCGCCAGCAATCCGCCGAAGCCGCGTTCCGCCAATTGGGAATCACCTTCGCCGTCTATGGCGACAGCGATGCCGCCGAGCGGATCATCCCGTTCGACATCGTTCCGCGCGTCTTCCTGCAGCAGGAATGGACACGGTTGTGCGAGGGGCTGGTCCAGCGCGTCGAGGCGATCAACGCCTTCCTCGAGGACATTTACGGCGAGCGCCGGATCCTCAAGGAAGGGTTGATCCCGCCCGAGCTGATCTACCGCAACGAGCAGTTCCGCCCCGAAGTAGCCGGCATCCGCCCGCCGCACGGGGTATGGGCGCATATCTGCGGGATTGACCTGGTCCGCGTCGGACCCGACGAATTCTACGTACTCGAAGACAATGCGCGGACGCCTTCGGGCGTTTCGTACATGCTCGAGAATCGCGAGGCGATGCTGCGGCTCTGCCCCGAGCTGTTCCGCGATTTCCGCGTCGCCCCGGTCGATTCCTATCCCGACATGCTGCTCGAGACGATGCGCTCGGTGGCGCCGGGCAACAATCCCAAGCCGGTGTGCGTCGTGCTCACGCCGGGGCATTTCAACTCGGCTTATTACGAGCACAGCTTCCTCGCCGATTCGATGGGGATCGAGTTGGTCGAAGCCGCCGATCTGGTGGTCGACGACGATGTGGTCTGGGTGCAGACGATCGCCGGTCGCGTGAAGGTCGACGTGATCTATCGCCGGATCGACGACGATTTCCTCGACCCGCTAACCTTCCGCCCCGATCTCGCTGCTCGGCGTGCCGGGGCTGATCGCCGCCTATCGCGCGGGCAACGTCGCGCTGATCAACGCTCCCGGCAACGGCATCGCCGACGACAAGGCGATCTATAGCTACATGCCCGAGATCGTGAAGTTCTACTCGGGCGGCGAGGCCAAGCTCCCGAACGTCGAGACCTTCCGATGCCGCGAACCGCAGGCGCTCAAATACGTGCTCGACAATCTCGACGAGCTGGTGGTCAAGCTGGTCGACGGCTCGGGCGGCTACGGCATGCTCGTCGGCCCCACCGCGACCAAGGCGCAGATCGCCGACTTCCGCACCGCCCTGATCGCCGAGCCACACCGCTATATCGCCCAGCCGACGCTCGCGCTTTCGACCGTGCCGACGCTGAGCGATTCGGGCCTCGCCCCGCGCCATGTCGACTTCCGCCCGTTCGTGCTGACCGGCAGCGACGGAGTCCATGTCGTGCCGGGTGGTCTCACCCGGGTGGCACTCCGCGAAGGTTCGCTCGTGGTCAATTCGAGCCAGGGCGGCGGGACCAAGGACAGCTTCGTGCTGATGGAGGATGGGGCAGGTCCAGGCCAGTCGCAAAGGCAGGGATCATGAGCGGTGTCACTCATTCCTCCCTCGCGAAGCGGGGAGGTGGCACGCGCAGCGTGACGGAGGGGCCTCTCCTCGAGCGACGTCGCCTGCGGCCAAGCCCCTCCACCATGCTTCGCATGGGCCCCTCCCCGCTTCGCGAGGGAGGATCTGTAATGCTGATGCTCTCGCGCACAGCGGCGGCGCTCTATTGGCTGGGGCGCTATGTCGAGCGGGCCGACTTCATCGCCCGGCTGGTCGAGGCGACGGTGCGGCTCGATGCGCTCTCCGCGCGGCCCGCAGGCGAGGCGGCGTGGAAGAGCGCGTTGTCGGTCACCGATACCGACGAGGCATTCGCCGCGACCGGGCAGAGCTATACCCAGAGCCATGTCGCGCGCTTCCTGACGCTCGATGCCAGCCATCCCGGCTCGATCATCCGCTGCCTGGAGATGGCGCGCAACAACGCGCGTGCCGTCCGCACCGCGCTGACCCGGGAGGCTTGGACCGCGATCAACCGCGCCTGGTGGCTGTTCCAGAACCGCGCCTCGACCGGCGGCGCCACCGCAACCCTCAATCTTGTCGAGCAGGTCAAGGGCGAGACCCGCGGCTTCGAAGGCTCGATCCACCGGATGATGCGCAACGAGGCGACGTGGCTGATCCAGCTCGGCGCCGCAGTCGAGCGATCGGACAACACCGCACGACTGGTCGACGTGAAATACCATCTGCTGCTGCCGGAGGGCGAAGCGGTGGGCGGCGTGGTCGATCGCGACCAGTGGACGACGATCCTCCAGACCGTTTCGGCAGTCACTGCCTATCGCTGGCTGTACAGCGAGGGCCTCCAGCCCGCCAACGTGATCGACCTGCTGATCAGCCGCTTCGAGTTGCCGCGCAGCCTCGCCGCGTGCGTCGAGGAGGCGGTGCAATTGCTCAGCCAGCTCGCCAAGCGCACCGGGCTGCAGGGCGAGGCCGATCGCATGGCGCGCGCGCGGATGGCGCGGATGCAGAAGACGCGGACCTCCGAAGTCATCGTCAGCGGACTCCACGAATATCTCGAGGCGTTCATCCACGAGAATGCGATGCTCAATGCCGCCGTCGCGCGGCAGTTCAGGTTCATCTGATGCGGATCGCGATCGACCACCGCACGCGCTACAGCTTTTCCGAGCCGCAGGCCCGGCTGGTGCAGATGCTGCGGCTCACCCCGTGCGACACGCGCGACCAGACCGTGGTGAGCTGGATGATCGGCGTCGATTGCGACGCCCGGATGCGTGACACCACCGACGGTTTCGGCAATTTCGTGACGATGCTCTATGCCGAGGGACCGATCGAGGCGATCGACATCACCGTCACCGGCGAAGTGCTGACCAGCGATACCGAGGGCGTGGTCCACGGATCGATCGAGCCGTTGCCGCCGATGCTCTATCTGCGCACGACACCGCGGACGACACTCGGCGACGGGCTCCCGATCTTCGCGGCCGAGAGCGTGGCAGGCGCGCGCGACACGCTCGACCGTATGCATCGGCTCAACGCGGCGCTCCATGCCCGCTTCCCCTGCGTCCCCGATGCACCTGACACCGGCCTGACCGCCGCAGAGGCGTTCGTGCGCGGCAAGGCTACCTCGCGCGACGTCGCCCAGATGTTCCTCGCGGCGGCGCGCAGTCTCGAGGTCCCGGCGCGCTATGTCTCGGGCTATTTCCGCGACGGCGAGGCGCATTCGGCGCCGCATGCCTGGGTGGAGGCACATGTCGAGGGGCTGGGCTGGGTCGGATTCGATCCGGTGACCGGGCTTTCGCCCGACGATTCCTATGTCCGCGTCGCGGTGGGCCTCGACGGGCTCGGTGCCGCATCGATCGCGGGCACGCGGAGCGGGAGGGGGACGAAGAGCTCGACGTCGACTTGCGAGTCGTCTCGGAGGAATAGATCAGGCCAGCTCGTGCATCCGCGCGGGCACGGGCATCGACACCGCAATGTCCTCGTCGGTGAGCAGCGACCAGCCATTGGGGCCGAGCACTTCGATCGGCCGATAGCGCGTCTTGTACGCCATCCGCTCGCTGCCTTTCACCCAATAGCCGAGATAGACATAAGGCAGGCTCGCCGAGCGCGCGCGCAGGATGTGATCCATGATGATGAAGTTGCCGAGGCCCTGGCGGCCCGCCTCGTCAGATTCGAAGAAGCTGTAGATCATCGAGAGACCGTCGGCCTGCTGATCGGTGATGCACGCCCCCACCAGCCGTCCGCGGACGCCGTCGACCGAGGGTTCGCGATATTCGATGACCCAGGAGCTGACCGGCGATTGCTCGACCATGTCGGCATAGTCGTTCTCGTCCATCGCGGCCATGCCGCCACCAGGGTGGCGCGTCTTCAAATAGCGGTGGAGAAGATCGAACTGCTCCTCGGTCGCCCAGGGCTTGCAGGCGGTGACCTCGAGGTCGGAATGGCGCTTCATCAGCCTGCGCTGCGTCGCGTTGGGCTGGAACTGATCGGCGACCACGCGGACCGAGACGCACGCCGTGCAGCCCGCGCAGCTCGGCCGGTACGCGACCGACTGGCTGCGGCGAAAACCGATTCGGCCCAGCGCATCGTTGAGTTCGCCGGCATGCTGGCCGGTCAGCTCGGTGAAGATCTTCCGCTCCTGCCGGCCCGGCAGATACGGGCACGGGCTCGGGCTGGTCACGAAGAAGCGCGGAAAACGGGAAAGTGCAGTCACCGCTGAGTCGCCCATTGTCAGGCCCACCTGGCCCTCTCAACGCGACTATGGAGCGGCGGATGCATGATGAAAAGCCGCTTTACCAAGAAAGAGAGTTAACGATTAGCCATAAGGGCAAGCGCGCGAAACCAACGGCTTGCATCGTTCCGCGCCGGGACGCGTACGGGGGTCGTTAACCATGGCGGGACACCTCGGCGGCACACATGCGCGCCGGAGCTCCGCTCCGATGATTGGTATATTGCTGCGGGAATCGCGTGTGAATCCCGCCGCGACTCGATTCGCCGCGCCAGTGATTCGGTTGGTCTCGAGATTGGCTCCCGCCCCTCCCTCTTCAGGGAGAGGCTTGCCCGCTAGGCCAATTCGACCTGGCTCACTTCATATTGCGCCTGGCGCAGTGCCGTCATCAGCCGATCGAGATGGTTGCGATCGCGCGTCTCGCATTCGATGTCGGTGATCAGGCCCTTGGCCGGCAGCGTCGTGAACACGCGCTGGTGATAGACCTCGATGATGTTGACGCCCTGCTCGTGGAAGATGCGCGCGACGTTGAACAGCGCGCCCGGCCGATCCTGCAGCCGGATGCGCAGCCGCGCGAGGCGGCCCGAACGGGCGAGATCGCGAAGCAGCACGTTGGCGAGCAGCCGCGTGTCGATATTGCCGCCGCACAGGATCGTGCCGACGGTCTTGCCGCGGAACCGGTCGGGCTCGGCGAGCAAGGCGGCAAGGCCCGCGGCGCCCGCGCCCTCGACCACGGTCTTCTCGATCTGGAGGAGCAGGCTGACGGACTCTTCCAGCCGCCGCTCGCTGACCAAGACGATGTCGTCGACGAGCGCCTCGACCATCTTCGAAGTGATCGCGCCGGGCTCCTTGACTGCGATGCCCTCGGCGAGCGTGTCCCCCTCGCACGGCATGTCGGTGCCGTGGATGCGATTGTACATCGACGGATAGAGTTCGGCCTCGACGCCGACGACTTCGATCGCGCGGCCTTCGGACTTGGCGACGACCGCCGAACCGGAGATCAGCCCGCCGCCGCCGATCGGGATCACCAGCGTATCGATCTCGGGCACGTCCTCGAGCATCTCGAGCGCGGCGGTGCCCTGCCCCGCGATCACGCGCGGATCGTCGAACGGGTGGATGAAGGTGAAGCCCTTTTCCGCCTCCAGCTCGCGCGAATGGGCATAGGCCGCGTCGAAGGTCTCGCCGTGCAGGATGACGTTGGCGCCGTGGCTCTCCGTCTGGGTGACCTTTATCGTCGGCGTGTTGAGCGGCATGACGATCGTGCTCGGGATTCCGAGCCTTGTGGCGTGATAAGAGAGCCCCTGCGCGTGGTTGCCGGCCGAAGCCGCGATCACGCCCTTGGAGCGCGCGACCTCGTCGAGCTGGAGCAACGTGTTGAGCGCCCCGCGCTCCTTGTACGCCGCAGTGAATTGGAGATTCTCGAACTTGAGATAGACCGTCGCCCCGGTCAGCTCCGACAAGGTCCTGCTCACCAAGGTCGGCGTCCGCACGATCGATCCCATAATCCGCGCGGCAGCTTCACGGACGTCGGCGATCGATACGGGGAGCGGCGCGTTCGCCGGTGCTGCTTTGGTGGCCATAGTCTGGCGGGCCTAGACCATCTGGCGCGGCGGGGGAACAGGCCCTATGCGCAATCGCCTATGCGCAAGATGCACCTGCTCGCCCGCCTGCTGACTCCGTTCATGGCCCTGGCGGCGATGGCGCTCGCCCTCCCCGCCCGCGCCGACGCGCTGATCGACAACGTCAACGGGATGACGCTGGACGAGAAGGGCCAGGTGGTCCGCTTCACCGGGCTGATGATCAACCGCGAGGGCAAGATCAGCCTTATCCTGAAGAGCGGCGAGCGGCGCCCGAAGAAAGCCGACTGGAAGCTCGACATGGGCGGCAAGACGCTGGTGCCGGGCATGATCGACGCGCACGGCCATGTCATGGGCCTCGGCGCACAGCTCCTCCGGCTCGACCTCTCCGAGACCAATTCGCTCGACGAGGCGCTCGCGAAGATCCGCACCTATGCCGCGTCGAACCCGAACAAGTGGATCCTCGGCGGCGGATGGAATCAGGAGCGCTGGAAGCTCGGCCGCTTCCCCACCGCCGCCGAACTCGACGCCGCGGTGAGCGACCGCCCGGTCTGGCTCGAGCGTGTCGACGGCCATGCCGGCTGGGCGAACAGCCGCGCGATCGCCGCGGGCAATGTGACCGCAGCGACCAAGGACCCCAATGGCGGCCGTATCGAGCGCGCCGACGGCAAGCCCGCAGGCGTGTTCGTCGACGGGGCGATGGCGCTGATCACGCGCAACATTCCCGCGCCCACGCCGCGCGAGCAGAACGCCGCCTTTCTCGCCGCGCAGGAAAAGCTCTTCTCGCTGGGCGTCACCACCGCGGCCGACATGGGCACGAGCCTGGCCGACTGGATGACCTATCGCCGGATGGGCGATCTCGGCCTGCTCAAGATGCGCATCCTCAGCTATGCGAGCGGCATCGACACCGCACTCGCCGTCGGCGGTCAGGGCCCCACGCCGTGGCTCTATGCCGACCGCCTCCGGATGGGCGGGATCAAGCTCTACGCCGATGGCGCGCTCGGCTCGCGCGGCGCGTGGCTCAAGGCCGATTATGCCGATGCGCCGGGCAACAAGGGCCTGCCGTTCCTCAACGACGACCAGTTGCTCAACATGATGATCCGCGGATCGATGGACGGCTTCCAGATCGCCGTCCACGCGATCGGCGACCGCGCCAACCAGCAGGTGCTCGACGCGATCGAGGTCCTGTCGGACACCTATAAGGACCGCCGCTGGCGCATCGAGCACGCCCAGATCGTCGATCCCAAGGACCTGCCGCGCTTCGGCAAGTTCGGCACGATCGCATCGATGCAGCCCGTCCACCAGACCAGCGACATGCACATGGCCGAGGCACGGCTGGGTGCGGCCCGGCTCGGCGGCGCCTATGCGTGGCGCTCGATGCTGCAGAACGGCGCGCGGCTCGCTTTCGGTTCGGATTTCCCGGTCGAGAGCCCCGATCCCTGGGCGGGCTGGGCGGCGAGCTTCACGCGTCAGGATGCGAGCGGGCAACCGTTCGGCGGCTGGCGCCCGGAAGAGGCCGTGACGCGCGAGCAGGGCTGGGCCGGCTTCACCATCGGCGCGGCCTATGCAGGCATGGCCGAGGACAGGATCGGGCGGATCGCATTGGGCATGCGCGCCGATTTCCTGATCCTCGACCGCGATCCCCTGCTCGCTTCGCCGGGTGACCTGCGCGCGACCAAGGTGATCGAGACCTGGGTCGGCGGCGACCGGGTGTGGCAGCGCAAATAGGATGAGCATGAAGGATCGGCGCTTCGCCCTGCTGCTGGCGGGGGCGAACTGGCGCGAGCGCAGCATCGCCGGCGTCGGCGCAGTGATCGGTATCGGCCTGTGCGCGGCGATCTCGACATTGCTGGTGCCGAGCCACGGGCTGTTGCTGGCAGCACCGCTCGGCGCATCGGCGGTGTTGCTGTTCGCGGTGCCGTCCAGTCCGCTGGCCCAGCCCTGGCCGATCGTCGGGGGGAACGTGGTCTCGGCGCTGGTCGGCGTCGTCGTGGCGCAGTTGCTGGGGCATGGCGCACTCGCGGTCGGCGTCGCGGTGGGTGCGGCGATCCTCGCAATGTCGGCGCTGCGCTGCCTGCACCCGCCCGGCGGCGGCACCGTATTGCTGCCCGTGCTGGCGCCCGCGGTGCTCGCGCAGGGCTATGGGTTCGCATTGCTGCCGGTGGGCCTCAACGCAGTCGCGCTCACTGCGATCGGCATCGCCTTCCACCGCGTCTCGGGCCACAGCTATCCCCACCGCCCGATGAAGATCCCGGACCGGCCGCGACTGCTGATGGAGGATGTGGATGCCGCGCTGGCGGAATCGGGGGAAACGTTCGACGTCAGCCGCGAGGATCTGGAGGCATTGCTCGACCGTGCCGAGCGCCATGCCGTCGCACGGCGCATCGCGACGGGCAGGCCGCCGCGTACGTAGAGACCGGCTCTTCCCTTCAAGGAGGGTCATACGTGAGTGACCCCGCCTGTTTGCATGCCCGCGCATTAGGAGCCTGCCTCGATCCCGTGTAGGATAGGTGACCGTCGCGATCTGCCAAGGCGCAGCGAGGGCAGAGAGACGTATGTGCTCCCGCTCAATGTGGGAGAGGAATGTGACCTCAATCCAATCGTATCACCGTCGGAGAGAATTGGCCGAGGAAGCGATGGCGACCCGGGCCGCGAGCTCGGTCGCCCGGATCGTTCATGGCAAGCTTGCGGTCCTTCATGGCGCGGCTGACGCTCGGGATGCGAAGGCTATTCTCGCCACCGGTCAAGATGCGCCCGCGCGGTCGGTGGAGCGTTGAGCCAGTTTGAGCGACGTAGGCCCGCAGGCAGAATAGCTTTTGTTGGAGCAGGTCATGTGGGCGCGACCGCGGCCTATGCGATGATGCTGCGGGCCTTGTTCGAAGAGATCGTGCTAATAGACAGCAAGGTCGAACTGGCGAGGGCCGAGGCAGCCGATCTCATTGACGCCAATGCCCTCGCCCGACCGGCGCGTATATGGGCCGGGACATATGCCGATGCTGCGTCGGCGCAGATAGCAGTCGTAACCGCCGGCGCAGCGTCGCACGGAAACGAAAGCCGCCTTTCTCTAGGATCACGAAGCGCCGTAATCGTTACAGAATGCGTACGCGGTCTTTGCGACGGAGGTTTCGACGGTGTGCTGGTTATTGCCTCAAATCCAGTCGATCTAATGACCATGCTAGCCATCCGGCATGCCGGCCTTCCACAACGCAAAGTGATCGGGACGGGCACGCTGCTGGATACCAGCCGCCTCAAACAGGCGCTTGCAGCGTCGCTCGAGGTCTCGGCGAGCGCCATCGATGGCTATGTTCTTGGCGAACACGGTGACAGCGAAGTTGCAGCTTTCTCGACGGTACGGATCGGGGGACAATCGCTCGGTGCGTTTGTTGGCGAAAATGCCCCTCCTGACCTGGAAGATCTGGCGGCCGGGGTTCGCGACGCGGCCTACCGCATCGTAGAGGGCAAGGGATATACTTCCTTCGGCATCGCAACGGCCATTGTCCGCATCTGTGAAGCCGTCGTGCGCGACGAACGCTCTGTGTTGCCGGTCAGCGCCTGGATAGACCGGAGATTTGGTTCGGCCGATATCTGCCTGAGCCTGCCCTGCCTGATTGGCCGGGGCGGGATAGAGCGCGTGTTGTTCCCCGCGCTGAACAGTGAAGAAGAGGGCGCCTTGCTCGCCTCCGCCGCCAAGCTGACCGAAGAACTGCTGAAATTGGACGCGCAAGCCTGATCAAGGGGCTGTCGTTCGGGGGCTAAAACTTCGTGTAGGGCGGGATCTGCGAGTTCTCTTGGCGAGCGGTGGAACGCGCACGGCCCCGAACACGAAAAAGCCGCGGTCCTTGCGGACCGCGGCTTCCTACCCCAATAAGCCGGTTCAGGCGACTGCCGAAACCGTCTCTGCAATCTCGCCGCCCTCGGGCTCGCGCAGCACATAGCCGCGGCCCCAGACGGTCTCGATGTAATTCTCGCCCTCGCATGCCATGCTGAGCTTCTTGCGCAGCTTGCAGATGAAGACGTCGATGATCTTGAGCTCGGGCTCGTCCATGCCGCCATACAGGTGGTTGAGGAACATTTCCTTGGTGAGCGTGGTGCCCTTGCGGAGCGAGAGCAGCTCCAGCATCGCATATTCCTTGCCGGTCAGATGCACGCGGGCGCCATCGACTTCGACCGTCTTCGCGTCGAGGTTCACGGCGAGCTTGCCGGTGCGGATGACCGACTGGCTATGGCCTTTCGAGCGGCGGACGACGGCGTGGATGCGTGCGACCAGCTCTTCGCGGTGGAACGGCTTGGTGACGTAATCGTCGGCGCCGAAGCCGAAGCTACGCACCTTGGAATCCATTTCGTTGACGCCCGACAGGATCAGCACCGGCGTCTGCACGCGGGCGACGCGGACCTTCTTGAGCACGTCATAGCCGTGCATGTCGGGAAGGTTCAGATCGAGCAGGATGATGTCGTAATCATACAGCTTGGCGAGATCGAGGCCCTCTTCGCCCAGATCGGTGGTGTAGACGTTGAACCCTTCGGTCGAGAGCATCAGCTCGATCGCCTTGGCAGTCGAAGGCTCGTCCTCGATCAGCAGCACGCGCATCGTCGGTTCCCCTGTCCCTAGCACGCGTTGCGAGCCCCTTCGGCCGACGCGCTGGACCAATTCATTAACCTAAGCACCTCTGAAGGCAAAAGGTTAATTTCTCGCTAACCGGCCTTGTTCCACGAGTCGCAGGGAATCTACCTAATCGCGGACTCAGACTCGTTTCGGAGTCGAGTCATAAATGTACTCGCCGCAGAGTCGTTTCAGCCGATCGCTGAGGAAATCGATCAGCGCTTCGACCCGTGCGGGGCGCAAGGTTCCGGGGGCGTGATCAGGTGCAGCCCCGAGGCGCCGCCGGCCCAATCGTCGAGCACGGACTCCAGCCGTCCGGCGGCCAGTTCCTCATCGACCAGGAAATCGGGAAGCCGCGCGACGCCCAGTCCCGCGCGCAACGCCGGGAGCATCGCATCGCCATTGTCGGTGCGGATCGGTCCGTCGATTCGCACCGCCGCTTCCTCGCCCCCGGCGCGGCGGAAGCGCCATACTTCCGGGTTCGCGGTGTTCGTATAGACGAAGCAGGCATGGGTCGCGAGATCGGCGGGGTGGCGCGGGCGCCCCATGCGGTCGAAATAGGCAGGCGAGGCGACGATATGGCCGGTGACGGGCCCCAGCCGCCGCGCGCGCAGCGAAGAATCGGGCAGTTCGGCGATGCGGATCGCGACATCGATCCCCTCACCGACGATATCGACGAACGCGTCCGACAGCCGCAGGTCGATCTTGATCCCCGGATGCAGCGTCATGAACTCGGCGAGCACCGGCGCGAGATGCCGGATGCCGAAGGTCAGCGGCGCCGCCACGCGCACCAACCCCACCGGCGCACTGGCGGATTCGAATGCCGCTTCCTCGGCGGTCTGGCCTTCGGAGAGGATGCGCTGGGCGTGATCGGCGAGCGCGCGGCCGCTGTCGGTCAACGTCAGCCGCCGCGAGGTGCGGTGGAACAGCGAGGTTCCCAGCCGCGCCTCGAGCCGGGTGATCGCCTTGGACACCGTCGCCTTGGATACCGCCAGCGCATCCGCGGCGCCGCTGAACGAGCGATGCTCGACCACGCTGGCGAAGATCGCCCATGCCTCGAAATCGGGTAGCTTCATTCCATATGCGTATCATGGAAACGATCGGTTTCCAACGTTTCCATTTACCGCATGATCCCGCGCCCTATCTTGGCTTCAACAAATAGGGAGATCAGCGATGATCGAGAAACGCTCCTTCGAAAGCCTCGGCCATGCCGACCATGGCTGGCTCAATGCCCGGCACCATTTCAGCTTCGCCGATTATTATGATCCGGCGCGCACGAGCTGGGGTTCGCTCCGTGTCTGGAACGACGACGAGATCGCCGCGAACAGCGGCTTCCCGGCGCATCCGCACCAGAACATGGAGATCATCACCTATGTCCGCACCGGCGCGATCACCCATCAGGATTCGATGGGCAACAAGGGCCGCACCGGGGCCGGCGACGTTCAGGTGATGAGTGCGGGCACCGGCGTGCGCCACGCCGAGTATAATCTCGAGCCCGAGACCGCGACGCTCTTCCAGATCTGGATCCTGCCGCGCGAAACCGGCGGCCAGCCGAGCTGGGGTGCCAAGCCGTTCCCCAAGGGCGATCGCTCGGGGAAGTTCGTGACGCTCGCCTCGGGCTTCGACGGCGATGACGAGGCGCTGCCGATCCGGGCCAATGCCCGGGTGCTCGGCGCCACGCTCAAGGCCGGCGAAAGCGTCGAGCACACAGTCGGCGACGGGCGGCACGCCTATCTCGTCCCCGCCGTCGGCGCGATCGAGATCGACGGCCAACGCTTCGAGGCCCGCGACGGCGCGGCGCTCTCGGGCGGCCAGACCGTGACGATCAAGGCGCTCGAAGACGCCGAGATCGTACTGGTCGACGCGGAATAACCACCCCCGGCCCCTCCCTCTCCCCTGGGGAGGGGCCAACCTCTTCAAAGGGATCGCATCATGCCCAAGATTCTGGTTCTCTATTATTCGTCTTACGGCCACCTCGCGACGATGGCCGATGCCGTCGCCGAGGGTGCACGCAGCGCCGGCGCCGAAGTCGATGTGCGCCGCGTCCCCGAAACCGCGCCATTCGAAGTCGCGCAGGCCGCGGGCTTCGTCGCCGATCACAGCCATCCGGTGCTCGAGGACGTCAACGAGCTTGCCAATTACGACGGCATCATCGTCGGCGCGCCGACCCGCTTCGGCCGGATGGCGAGCCAGATGGCGAGCTTCTGGGATCGTGCGGGCGGAATCTGGTATCAGGGCGCGCTCAACGGCAAGGTCGGCGGCGCCTTCACGTCGACCGCGACCCAGCATGGTGGCCAGGAAGCGACGCTCTTCTCGATCATCACCAACCTGCTGCACTTCGGGCTGACCATCGTCGGACTCGATTATGGCTTCCAGGGACAGAACGGCGTCGAGGAGGTCAAGGGCGGCTCGCCTTATGGCGCGACGACGATCTCGGACGGCGACGGCAGCCGCCTGCCGAGCGCGGTCGAGCTCGACGGCGCGCGCTATCAGGGCCGCCGCATCGCCGAGCTGGCCAGCAAGATCGCGGCGCCCGCCCGCGAGATCGAGATCGCGTAATCCCCCTCCCGCGCGGTCTCGCGTCGGCGGCGGCTGGAACCACGGTTCCGGCCGCCGTCTTCGTTTGCGGGCGGGCGACGGCGGGGAGCGCCGGGAAGCTCGCCTGTGCCACCACGAAACGCGCGCGTGCCGCCTGTGCCTGCGCGCCGGAATCACTGCTGCGGCCGACCCAGCGCCAATGCCACGGCTCCCAGCCCACCCCTGCTTGTTGCCTGCCGGGAAGGATAGCTCGAAGCCGAAATCCGGCCCCCGCTTCATCAGCCATTTGCCGCCCGGCGTGAGCATGAAGCATTGCTCGACGGCGCGGCAGGTGGAGCCGCGCTGGACGAAGTCGATCGCATAGCCGGTGGCGTGCTCGCTATGTCCCGGCGGGCCGATGAACCGCGCCCGGAGCGCGGCGCCGCCGACGGTGTCGCAATTGTCCGGTCCGGCGCAGAAGACGCGGCGCTGGTGCTCGATCGAACGGAAGCACGATATCGCGCCCAGCTCGATCCCTTCGCCCCGCGCGGCGGCCAGCAGGCGCTCGAGATCATAGGTCGCCTCGCGCACCAGCATGCAACCCGGCAGGCTGGGCACCGGCGCCAGCGAAGTCGCGGGCGCCTCGCCATAAGGCAGATGATTGAAGAGGCGCACAACGTTCGCCGGCAGCGGGGAGGCGTCGGATCCTCGGCATGCGCCGCGCAAGGCGTGAGCAGGAGCAGAGCCAGGGCCGAAAGACGCATGCGCACCCTCACGACGCTGCCGGGATGGCATCGTCCATCCAACGCCGCGCGCACGGAAAGGATCATATTGCCATGCTGGCGCCGGCGGCCGCGCGGTGGCATGGGCGAGGCATGTTCCAGGACCGCATACTCTTCATCGACGGCGAAGCGATCGTGATCGACAAGCCCGCGGGCCTGCCGGTCGATCGCCCGCGCGATCGCTCGCAAAGCCTCGAGGACATGCTCGACCAGCTCACCTTCGGCTTCCAGCGCCTGCCCTTGCCCGTCCACCGGCTCGACCGCGACACCAGCGGCTGCCTGTTGCTCGCCCGCAATCCCAAGGCGCACAAGCGCTTCGGCCAGGCTTTCGAGGCCGGCACGGTGGTCAAGCGCTACCTCGCGATCCTCGACGGCGAACCCACCGAGGAAAGCGGCGAGATCGACTTGCCGCTGATCAAGGTCTCGACCGAAGAATCCGGCTGGCGGATGACCGGCGACCCGGGCGGCAAGCCCGCGCGCACCCGCTGGGAAGTCGTCGAGCGCGCGCGCGGAAAGGCGATGCTCGCTTTCTTCCCCGAAACCGGCCGCACCCACCAGATCCGCGTCCACGCCGCAGAGGGCATCGGCCTGCCGATCCTCGGCGACCCGGTCTATGGCAAGGGCGGCCCCGCGGTGATGCTCCACGCCGCCGAACTCACCGTCCCGCGCGAAGGCAAGCCCGACATCCATGGCGAGGCGCCGCTGCCGGTGCGCTTCCACAATCTGGGCTTCGGCCGTGGCTGAGCTTCCGGAAGAGGCGATCGTCGAGGAAAAGTTCCTCGCCGCCTCGGGACCGGGCGGGCAGAACGTCAACAAGGTCGCCACCGCGGTGCAGCTGCGCGTCAACGTCTTCGCGCTGGGGCTGCCGCCTTACGCCTATCAGCAACTCAAGACGCTGGCCGGCAGCAAGATGACCGCCGCGGGCGAGCTGGTGATCACCGCACGGAAATTCCGGACGCAGGACGCCAACCGCAGCGATGCGCGCGAACGGGTAGTCGAGCTGATCGACAAGGCGCTCGAACGCCAGGCGCGGCGCGTGAAGACCAAGCCGAGCAGGGCGGCGAAGGCGCGCCGCGTCGACACCAAGAAGGGGCGCAGCGAAGTGAAGGCCGGGCGCGGCCGGGTGCGGCTGGATTAACTCCCGATCCTCCTCCGGAGGGGAGGGAACCGCGAAGCGGTGGAGGGGTATTGGCCGCCGGCGACACAGCTTGGGGAAACTACCCCTCCACCAGCTTCGCTGGTCCCCTCCCCTCCGGGGGAGGAATGGCTACATACCTCCCATGTTCACCTTCGACATCGCCGCCGGCTCCAAATCCGAACTCTATCGCGACCTCGCCGCCGCGCTCGACTCGCTCACTGCCGACGAGCCCGACGCGATCGCCAACATGGCCAATGTCTCGGCGCTGATCGGGCAATATCTCCCCGACCTCAATTGGTCCGGCTTCTACCGGAATGTCGGCGGCGAGCTCGTGCTCGGGCCGTTCCAGGGTAAGGCCGCGTGCATCCGAATCCCGTTCGGCAAGGGCGTGTGCGGCGCCGCGGCGGCGACGCGCGAGACCCAGCTTGTCGAGGACGTCCACGCCTTTCCCGGGCACATCGCCTGCGATGCCGCCAGCCGTTCCGAGCTGGTGGTGCCGATCGTCCATCAGGGCGAGCTGCTCGGAGTGCTCGATCTCGACAGCCCGATCCCCGCACGCTTCGACTCGGGCGACGCCGCCGGGTGCGAGGCCCTGATGCGGATTCTCGCCCCAAGAATCTCGGGATGAAACGCTGCCCCGCATTGGGACAGGTTTGAGCCGCACCCGCGATTTCGTGCGCGCGCCGTAACGGTTACTCCTTTCGTAGAGCGGGCAGAGGGCACTCGCGCGAAGGAGTAAGCATGGTGCGCAGCACTTGGTTGGCAGCAGCGGTGATCGTCGGAGTCGCAGGGGCGACGCCCGCCGCCGCGCAGCGCGTCTGGCAAAACGACCGCTGGGTCGTGATGCCGCGAACTTCGGCACCCATGGTGATGCGCACCAATCCGCATCGCTGGACGATGCGCGACGGGCGCTGGGACGCGGGCTATCGCGCGCCGGGCGGCTGGAACTCGTATCGCCGGCTCCATCGCGGTGGCAGGCTGCCCGGCTATTGGATGGGCGGCGACTTCCGCGTCCACGACTATCTGAGCTTCGGCCTCGCTGCGCCTCCGCCGGGCTATTCGTGGGTGCGCTATTATGACGACGCCGTGCTGGTCGATCGCGACGGCAGCGTCTGGGATTCGCGCGACGGCATTTCGTGGGGCGGCGCAGTCGCCATGGCGAGCGCGGACGACGGCTATGCGCGCGCCGACAGCCGGACGGGCGCAGGCTATCCGCCGCCGCGGATCGAGCCGGTCGATCCCGACGATTATTATGACGACGGCGCCTATGACGACGGCCCTCCGCCGCCACCTTACGACATGCCGCCGCCGCCGCGCCGTCATGACGAACCCGGCCGTTATCATGGCCCATACCCAGGGGTATGCACCGCCGGTGGCTCCGCCGCCGGTGGTGCAGATGGCCCCGCCCTGCGCGCAGGCCTGTGGCGGCTGGCAGGGCGGCTATAACGGCACGGCGTGGCAGAACGGCGCCTGGGTCGGCAACTACGGCGCGGGGACGACCGTCGTGGTCATTCCCGGCGCAGTGACCACGACCACCACCGTCACCGAATATGTCGAACGCGTAGCAACCAGGAGCTACCGCCGCGCGCCGACCAAGCGTCTGTGGCGCAAGGTACGGCCGCGCTGCGGCTGCTGAGTCAGGGCCAAGGCGTATCGCCATTCGACTTTCCCCTCCCTGCAAGGGAGGGGTCAGGAGTGGGTAAGAAAAGGTCGGGCTCGATGCCCGGCCCTTTCTTTGTCGATGCAGCCCGATGGGCTCCTTCGGTCGCACCCACCCCAGCCCCTCCCTTGCAGGGAGGGGAGCCAGCTTGGGCCCAGTCCTAGCGCCGGGCGCGGCCGCCGAAGGTCACCAGGCTTTCGGAGCCGTCGGCGGCCAGCGCCGAGACACCGACGAAATGGTCGTCGACGATCACGCCCTTGAGGACCGTCTCGCTGCCGGCGACGTCGACATGCTGCTGCCAGTCCTGCGCGTCGGCGCGGCGCCAATGGACGCGATAGCGTGACGCGCCCGGCACCGGCTCCCATTTGACCGACGTATCGCTCGCCAGCGCGCCGCCGATCGTCACGTTTGCCGGCGCCGCGGGCGCACTGGCGAGCCGGCGGATCGTCGCGACGTTGATCGCCGTCACCTTGGCGAGATAGCCGAAGTCCATCCGGTCGACGGTGTCGCCATAGATACGGCCGTTCTCGGTGCGCAAATCCTGATGCTGCGCGTCGTAATTCTCGACACCCACGGTGAAGCGCACCGCCGGATAGCCGAGCTTGAGGAACGGGGTGTGGTCCCCGCCGCGGCCGAACCGGTCCGGCCGGCGCACCAATACGACGTCCAGCCCGCCCGGCAGCTTGCCCGCCACGCCATCCGCCGCCTTGGCCAGTGCGCGGGAAGGGCCGTCGTCCTCGCCGCCATCGGCGCGCCGGGCGACCTGCTCGTCGAGCGACTCGACCTGGCGGATGCCTTCGGAGAAGAGCCGCACCCGATCCGCTACCCGCGTGCCGCTTTGCCCGATCGTATTGCCGACGATGTCGTTGTTGAGCACCGCGCTGACCGTCCAGCCGCGCTCCTTCGCGGTCTCGGCGAGCAATTGCCCGCCGAACAGCCCCTGCTCCTCGCCCGACAATGCGGCATAGACGATCGTCGCGTCGAACTTCTCCTTCGACAGGATCCGCGCGGCCTCGAGCACCAAGGCGACGCCCGAGGCATCGTCATTGGCACCGGGCGCATCCGAAGTGGCGTTCATCGGATCGCTGACGCGGCTGTCGATATGCCCCATCACGATGACGACACGTTTCGCGTTCCTGCCCGGCTGGAAGCCGAGCACGTCGACCACCTCGACGCCGTTCGGCGCGCGATCGTTGGTGAAGGTCCGCGCGAGATTCGCCGTCTCGATGCAGCCGCCGCACCCTTCGCCGATCCGCGAAAGCTCGGTCGCGAACCACCGCCGCGCCGCGCCGATGCCGCGTGTGGGGTGATCGGGCGAGGATAGCGTGTGCCGCGTGCCGAAGCCGACCAGCTTCTCGACGTCCGCCTTCAAGCGCGCGGGGCTGGGCTGGGTCTGCGCCGCAGCAGGGGCGGCAAGGAGAAAGGCTGGCAAGACAGCGAGGATACGCATCGGGGCTCTCTTCTATAGCCTTCTCCGCTTTCGCGGGAGAAGGTTGGGTGAGGTCTTCTTCTTCAATCCGCGTCTGCGGCAAGCGACGATCGAAGCCCATGGCCAGCGCTGCGGCAATAGCCGTCAACAGCACCGCGGGGATGCCAATGAAGAATGGGAGGAGACCTATCGACAGCGCCGCAGCCGTCCAGTGCGCATCCAGCGCCGCGCGCTCGGCCGCCTGGAAGGCGCCGAAATAGAAATAGAGCGAAGCGATCAGCGCGGCGACGAAGATCGTGACCGCACTGCGGGTCCGCGCGCGCTTGTTGGCGATCGCGCAGATGAGCGCCACGACCAGAAAAGGTGCGAGGAGGAGAAGGAGGCCGATCAGAGTCATCCCGGCCCATTCGATATGTTCGCTAACGGCGCCCATCAGCGAGCGTTGGCCGATCGTGATGCGGGCGAAGAGATCGGAACCGGTCACCGCGACAAAGGACACGAGCGAAGCGATCAGGAGAAAGGTCCGCGACCGCACCTCAGCTCAACCGGTCGATCGCCGCGACATCGAGCGAGCCCGGAATGATCATCACCGGCACACTCAGCGTTCCCGCATCCGCGCCGGTGAAGTGCGACACCAAAGTCCCCGGCGGCCCGCTCGCCGCCGCTCCGAGCACGAGCGCCGCGATGTCGCCGTTCGCCGCGATCATCTCGCGCACCACCTTGGCGCCGTCGCCCTCGCGCACGGTGATCGAAGGCTTGATGCCCGATTCGGTGAACAAGGCCCCGGCCGCGCGCGTCACCAGCGCCTCGGCGCGCTCGCGGCCTTCTTCCTCGATCGTCGCCATCACGCCGCCCCACTGGACGAATTCCTGCGGCGGAGTAAGCGCGAGAATCTCGACATTGCCGCCGGTCTTCACGGCGCGGCGCGCGGCGAAGCGCAATGCGATCTCGGATTCGGGACTTTCGTCGATCACCACCAGATAGGTGCGCATGATGCCTTCCCTGCCGCGCTTCGCGGTCACCCTTTCAAGCGCCTCGCGCGTTGAGGCTTTCCTTCAGGTGCCGTGCGATTGCGTCCTGCGCAAGCCCAAGGTCTTGACCGATGCGGTGGCGGCGGCAAAGGGAGGGCGAGCCTTACCCCAGGGACCAACGACGGGAACCTCCATGTCGATCGAAATCAAGATGCCTGCGCTTTCCCCACGATGGAGGAGGGCACTCTCGCCAAATGGCTGGTGAAGGAAGGCGACACGGTGAAGTCCGGCGACCTCCTTGCGGAGATCGAGACCGACAAGGCGACGATGGAGTTCGAAGCCGTCGATGAAGGCGTGATCGGCAAGATCACCGTTCCCGAGGGCACCGACAATGTGAAGGTCGGCACCGTGATCGCCGTGATGGCCGGCGAAGGTGGCGAGGTTTCCGCGCCCGCGACTCCGGCCCCCGCGCCTGCCGCCAAGGCGGAAGCCGCGCCTGAGCCGACTCCGCTCCGGCGCCTGCCGCAGCTCCGGCGCCTGCCCCCGCCAAGGCCAATGGCGCCGCGCAGGACGGCAGCCGCGTCAAGGCGAGCCCGCTGGCCAAGCGCATCGCCGCCGAGAAGGGCGTCGACCTCGCCTCGCTGAGCGGTTCGGGCCCCAATGGCCGCATCGTCAAGGCCGACCTGGAGGGCGCCAAGCCCGGTGCCGCGCCGGCTGCCCAGCCCGCCGCTGCCGCCGCGACCTCGCCTGCGCCGGCTGCCGCCGCGCCGGCCGAGCACAAGCCGGTCTGGTTCGACGACAGCATTCCGCACGAGGAAGAGAAGCTCTCCAACATCCGCAAGACGATCGCCCGGCGCCTCACCGAATCGAAGCAGACCGTCCCGCACATCTATCTCACGGTCGATATCCGCCTCGATGCGCTGCTCAAGCTGCGCGCCGATCTCAACAAGTCGCTCGAGGCGCGCGGCGTCAAGCTTTCGGTCAACGATCTGCTGATCAAGGCGCTCGGCGTCGCGCTGATCCAGACGCCCAAGTGCAACGTCACCTACACCGGCGACAAATTGATCAAGTACAGCCGCGCCGACGTCTCGGTCGCGGTCTCGACCCCGACCGGGCTGATCACGCCGATCATCCGCGACGCGGCGGGAATCAGCGTATCGGCGATCTCGACCCAGATGAAGGATCTCGCGAGTCGCGCCAAGGAAGGCAAATTGAAGCCCGAGGAATATCAGGGCGGCACCGCCTCGATCTCCAACATGGGCATGTTCGGGATCACGCAGTTCGATGCAGTGATCAATCCGCCGCAGGGCATGATCATGGCGATCGGCGCGGGCGAGAAGCGTCCGTACATCATCGACGACGCGCTCGGCATCGCCACGGTGATGAGCGCGACCGGCAGCTTCGATCACCGCGCGATCGACGGGGCCGACGGCGCCGAATTGATGAAGACATTCAAGGCGCTGGTCGAATCGCCGCTGGGCATGATCGCCTGAGGCGGCTGCGATGCGCCCCTCATCAAGGTGTTCCGTGTCGCCTTCGGCTTTGACGTCGCCGAGGACAGGCGCGTGCGCGTCGTCATCGAGGTCGTGCACATCTTCATCGGGCTGGTCGCCGCCGCGCTGATCGGATGGGCGTCCGCCTGGTCGTATCCGCGCGCGACCGATGACATCTGGCTCGTCGCTTTTGCCTGCATGGCCGCGGTGGTGCTGATGGGCATCGGACCGGTGCGGCGCGCTTATTACGACGACCCCGCCGATCTGACCCGCAAATCGAAGGACGTCGCCCATGGCTGAAGGCCCACCCGACCGCCAGCCGGCGATTCGAGTCACCACCATGCCCGCCGACGCCAATCCCTATGGCGACATCTTCGGCGGCTGGCTGATGAGCCAGATGGACATGGCGGCCGGCCTCGTCGCCTCGCGCCACTCGCACGGCCGTGCGGTGACGATCGCGGTCGAGGGCATGAAGTTCCACGCCCCCGTTGCGGTTGGCGACGAGGTCTCGGTCTTCGCCGAGCTGGTCAAGGTCGGCCGCACCTCGATGACGATCGACGTCGCCGCCTGGCGCCGGGCGCGCCATGCCGAGGAAAGCTGCCTCGTGACGCAGGCGCAGTTCGTCTTCGTCGCGATCGACGAGCACCGCAAGCCGCGCCCGGTCGAGGCGCCCGCTGTAACCGGCTCCTGAACACCCTATCTCGCCAACGATCCAAGCAAGGCGCACGCACATGGCTGAATCCTACGACCTCATCGTCCTCGGCTCGGGACCCGGCGGCTATGTCGCCGCGATCCGCGGCGCGCAGCTGGGGCTCAAGACCGCGATCATCGAGCGCGAATTGCTGGGCGGCATCTGCCTCAACTGGGGCTGTATCCCCACCAAGGCTTTGCTCCGCTCGGCCGAGATCTATCACTACATGCAGCACGCCAAGGATTACGGGCTGGCTGCGGAGAAGATCAGCGCGGACATCGAGGCCGTGGTCAAGCGCTCGCGCGGCGTGGCGAAGCAGCTCAACCAGGGCGTCACGCACCTGATGAAGAAGAACAAGATCGCCGTGCATTTCGGCGAGGGCAAGCTGACCGGCAAGGGCAAGCTCTCCGTCACTAAGGACGGCAAGACCGAAGAACTGACCGCGAAGAACATCATCCTCGCCACCGGCGCGCGCGCCCGCGACCTCCCCAATCTTCCCGCCGACGGCAAGCGCGTGTGGACCTATCGCCACGCAATGACGCCGCCCGAAATGCCGAAGAAGCTCCTCGTTATCGGCTCGGGCGCGATCGGCATCGAATTTGCTAGCTTCTACAACGACATGGGCGCCGAAGTGACCGTAGTCGAGATGCTCGACCGCATCGTCCCCGTCGAAGACGCCGACGTCTCCACCTTCCTCGAAAAAGCCCTCAAAAAGCAGGGCATGAACATCCTCACCAGCGCAAAGATCGAGAAGATCGAAGCCGGCGCAAATGGCGTGAAGGCGTCGATCAAGGATAAGGACGGCAAGGCGGTCAACGGCGAATACAGCCACGTCATCGTTGCGATCGGCATCGTGCCGAACACCGAGAATATCGGCCTCAAGGAATTGGGCGTCGCGATGGACGACCGTGGCTTCCTCAAGACCGATCCGGCTTGCAAGACCAATGTCGACGGCCTCTATGCCATCGGTGACATCACCGCGCCGCCCTGGCTCGCGCACAAGGCCAGCCACGAGGGCGTGATCGCCGTCGAGGCGATCGCCGGCAAGCATCCGCATGCGATGGACCCGCGCAACATCCCGGGCTGCACCTATTGCCACCCGCAGATCGCCAGCGTCGGCCTGACCGAGGCTAAGGCCAAGGAAGCGGGCTATGAGGTCAAGGTCGGCAATTTCCCTTCATCGGCAACGGCAAGGCGATCGCACTCGGCGAGGCCGAGGGCTTCGTGAAGACGGTGTTCGACGCAAAGACCGGCGAGCTGCTCGGCGCGCACATGATCGGCGCCGAAGTGACCGAGCTGATCCAGGGCTATACGATCGGCAAGACGCTCGAGACCACCGAGGCCGAGCTGATGGAAACCGTCTTCCCGCACCCGACGCTCAGCGAGATGATGCACGAGAGCGTCCTCGGCGCCTACGGACGCGCGCTGCATATCTGAGTCGCAGTGACAGCAACGGCCTTCTTCGTTCCCCTTCCGCTTGCGGGAGGGGTCGGGGAAGGGGCCGCGATCGGTGCTGGCCGCTTCAGGCATTCCTCTCCTAACCCCTCCCGCAAGCGGAAGGGGAACGCAGAGATGCGACCGCTCGGATCATCGCAAACGCACAGCATTCCGGCGCAGTCGCTATTGCCCACTAAATTGATAGGATATATATCGGCGGTCCGGCCTCCCTCCACATGGAGTGGATTTATGTCCATCTTTTCGCCTCTCGACGAGACTTCGCCGATCATTCTCACCGTCCCTGGGCTCGGCGGCTCGGGGCCTTCGCACTGGCAGACCCTGTGGGAGCAATCGCGCCCCGACACGCACCGGGTCGAGCTGGGCATGTGGAATTCGCCGCACCGCAACACCTGGGTGACCAAGCTCGACCAGGCGATTCGCCAGGCCCAGGCGCCCGTCGTGCTCGCCGCGCACAGCCTCGGCTGCCTTGCGGTCGCATGGTGGGCCGAACTGGCCGGCCAGCCCTTCGGCTGGCCCGTCGCAGGCGCATTGCTGGTCGCCCCGGCCGATGTCGATCGGGACGATGTGCGTCCCGAGCTCGCGGCCTTCCAGCCGACCCCTGTAAAGCCCCTTCCCTTCCCCTCGATCGTGGTGGCGAGCAGCGACGATCCCTGGATCGCGGCGGACAAGGCCCGCGCGCTCGCCGGCGGCTGGGGCAGTTTCTTCGTCGACGCGGGCCCGCAGGGGCACCTCAACGCCGCCAGCGGCATCGGCTGGTGGGAAGAAGGGCAGAGCCTGCTCGATCGCGTGCTCGACGCCGCATCGGATCGTACCGGCAAGGTGCGTTCGGCCAACGACGCCCGCTCGTTGCTGGCAGTGAGCGCGACCGAAGCCGCACAGGCGCATTATTACGGGCAGCACGCATGATCCGTTTCCCGCCAACCCGACTATCGTTCACACCGGCGCAGGCCGGGGTGGAAAACGCCGCGCATTACCTTACATAGGTGAATAGCGGGCGTGGCCGGGTGACGTGCCCTAGAGCGTCACCCGGCCTACCCGCACCGCCGCGAGGCCCGTTCCCGTCCGTCCGCCGACCGCTCATCGCGGCATGCAACGACCCGCCGCATGATATGTTGTACCTTTACCTGTTCGGGCCTATATGACGGTCCATGCCGGTGAGTCTCCCGCTATCCCGCTATTGGGGCGGTATCGACGCAAGCTTCGATCGCATCGCGATCGGGCTCAGCGGCCTGTGCCTCGTGCACTGCGTCGCGACGACCGTGCTGTTGACGGTTCTTTCGTCGGCCGGCGCGCTGGTCCATCCCGCGATCCACGAGATCGGCCTCACCCTTGCGATCGGTTTCGGCATCATCGCCCTCGGCAAGGGCATCCTCGCGCACGGCTATATGGCCCCGGCCCTGGTCGGCGCGTTCGGCATCGGCATCATGGCGGGCGCGCTGTCGCTCCCGCATGGCGGGTTCGAGATCTTCTGGACGTTGATCGGCGTGAGCCTCGTCGCACTCGGCCACGACCTCAACCGCCGCGCAACCTACTGAGCCAGCTTGCCGCGGAGCCCCGGCTCCCTAAATCCATATTATGCACGCGCACGATCATAACGAGCATCACGGCAGCGAGCTGACGCGCGTCGCCCAGACCACGCTCGAAAAATCGGGCGAGCAATGGACGGCGATGCGCGAGCGCGTATTCGAGGCGCTGGCCGGGTTCGAAAAGCCCGCTTCTGCCTATGACATCGCCGAAGCGGTCTCGAAGGCCGAGGGCCGCCGCGTCGCCGCCAACAGCGTCTATCGCATCCTCGACCTGTTCGTCGGCTCGAATCTCGCGCGGCGAGTCGAAAGCGCGAATGCCTATATGGCGAACACGCATCCCGATTGTCTGCACGACTGCATCTTCCTCGTATGCGACAATTGCGGCCAGACCACGCATATCGACGACGACACGATCACCAAAACAGTCCGCGCCGCGGCCAAGGGCGCTGGTTTCCAACCCGAGCGCCCGGTGATCGAAGTCCGCGGCAAATGTGCCGACTGCGAGTAGGTTGAGGGGCTGACCTCTCAACCTTGAACGGGTTCCCCGACTCTAGTGCCGGATCTTGTGCAGGCCGAATGCGAGCACGCCGCCGACCAACAGACCGAACAGGCCCGAGGCGATCGCCCTGACGAGCCATCCCGCGATGCCGCCAAGGCTTCCCGTAGCGTGCATCGCCACCTCGGCCGCGTGGTGGATCGTACCGGCGGGCTCGTGGACGCCGAGCCCCTCGAGCCCGTGGACGAGGATCCCGCCGCCGACCCAGATCATCGCGGCGGTCCCCACGATCGACACGAAATCCATCAGCGCCGGCATCGCCTTGACCAGCCCCCGGCCGATGGCGCGGGTCGCCGCGCTGCGGCGCTCGGCGAGATGCAGTCCGATATCGTCCATCTTCACGATCAGCCCGACCACGCCATAGACGCCGATCGTGATGCCGATGCCGACGATCGCGAGGACGACGCCCTGGGTGAAAATCGGTGATTCCGCCACATCGGCCAGCGCAATCGCCATGATCTCCGCCGACAGGATGAGATCGGTGCGGATCGCGCCCTTTACCTTCGATTGCTCGAGCTCGGCGGCATCCATCGGCGCAGTCTCGACTTCCGCGTGCGATTCCCCGCTCAATGCCTCGAGCACTTTCTCGGCGCCTTCGAAGCACAGGAACGCGCCGCCCAGCATCAGCAGCGGCGTGATCGCCCAGGGCGCAAAGGCGCTCAGCACCAATGCAGCGGGCAACAGGATCAGCAGCTTGTTGCGCAGCGACCCCGCTGCGATCTTGGCGATGATCGGCAACTCGCGCTGGGGCGACAGGCCGATGACGTAGCGCGGCGTCACCGCCGTATCGTCGACCACCACGCCGATCGCCTTCCCTCCGGCCTTGCCCGCGGCCGCGCCGACATCGTCGAGCGAGGCGGCGGCGAGCTTGGTGATGCCGGCAATGTCGTCCAGCAGCGCTACAAGTCCGGAAGGCATGGAGTTTCCCTGTCAGGCGAAGATCGACTGGTCTCCTCCAGCAATTCGCGCACGCGCTCAAGCCGCATTTTTCGCGCCGCCGAGGGAGGTCCGCAATCCTCCGCGGCGGTGGCGTTACGAGGTCAGACCGCCTTGGCAGACACCGTCATAGCTGCCCGCCGCGCCGCTGATGCGGATAGCCCCTGTCGCGCGGTCGATGCGGACCTTGGGCCTGTTCATCAGGTCGACTGCCGTAGCGGCGGTGAGCGTTCGCTCGCTCAGCTTCAAATCGCCGAGCTTGAACCAGCCGTCACCGCCCGCTGGCAGCATAGCTTGCGGCAAGCGGATCCGGCCCTGTTCGCCTGCGATCCGAATCGCGACCCGGTCGCGAAAGGCTTCGCGGCGCCGCTCGTGCATCGTCGGCCATGCGCTGTTGCCGCTGTTCTCGGCACCATAGACCGTCTCGGTATCGACCTTGTTCGCCGCGCCGCCGCCGACGCAGGTGAGTTCGAGCGGCGTCGCCGTCTGGGCGAGCAGCAGGGCAAAGAGCATCTGGGTTCCTTCCTGCCGCTGGGCAGGTCACGAGGATGGGTAAGCTGTCTCAGCGGCCCGTCGTCTTGCTCGCGAGACCTTCGACGGGTGCGGGGCAGCGGAGGATTGCCGGATGATTGCCGATCTTTCCGGCGGGGGTGTGGACCTGCTGGACCTTGCAGCCCGCCTTCAATCCCACCGATACTTCGTGGCTGCGATACTGGACCGGCTTCGGCGCGGCGTCGGTTTCCGCGAAGGTGATCATCGCCAGGGCTGCAAGCAACATTCGTCGTCTCCTCTAAACATCGTGTCGAGGATTCATCTAGGGGGCGTATTGCTCCCGCTTCGCGCGAACGTAAGGAAACGTTGCTGAGGGTGTCATGCTGCAGTGCAAGGGTTGTTCATGCGCGCCGAGCCCCTAGTTTCCGGAATGATGCTTCATCAGTCCGTTGTCCCGCCGTCGATCATCCTGGTCGAAGACGATCCGCCGCTGCGCACGCTCACGGCGCGCGCGCTGCAGGAGCATGGCTATCGGGTGCGTCCGGTGGCGACCGCGGCCGAGATGTGGGCGGCGTTCGATGCGTCGCCGGTCGATCTCGTCATCCTCGACATCATGCTTCCCGGAACCAGCGGCATCGACCTGTGCCGGATGCTCCGCGAGCGCAGCCGCGTGCCGATCATCTTCATCTCGGCCAAGGCGAGCGAGACCGACCGCGTGATCGGGCTAGAGCTGGGCGCGGACGATTATCTGGCCAAGCCGTTCGGCACGCGCGAGCTGATCGCGCGCGTCCGCGCCGTGCTCCGCCGCGGCAACGAACCCTCGCCGTCGCACCAGGTGCAGGGGCGGCTGCAATTCGACGGCTGGACGGTCAGCCTGCCCCGCCGCGAGCTCAAATCGCCGGGCGGCGCGATCGTCGAGCTGACCGGGGCCGAGTTCGACCTGCTGGTCAGCCTGTGCGACAATGCCGGACGCGTGATTGCGCGCGAACGGCTGATCGAGCTTTCGCGCATGCGGCTGGGAGACAGCTCGGATCGCAGCGTCGACGTATTGATCAGCCGCCTGCGCCGAAAATTGTCCGACGCGCACGGCAAGGCGCCGATCGTCACGGTGCGCGGCGTCGGATACATGCTGAACGTGGCGGTGACCCGCGATTGAAGCGTTTGCTGCGCCCTTCGCTCGGGCTGATGGGGCGCGTCTTCGCGATCCTGCTGCTCGCCATCCTGATCGAGTTCGGCGCCAGCACCTTTATTATGAGCGCGCGAGCCAGCTCTCGGTGCGCGACGACGAGGCGCGCAGGCTCGCCGAGCATCTGGTGATCGCCCGGAAGCTGCTGGCGGAGGAGCCCCCAAGGCCGCGCCGCGCTGGCCGCGGACCTTACGACCAGCCGCTACGAAGTCCGCTGGAGCACGACGCTGCCGACCCGGCTGCGGATCGCGCCGAACCTCGATCGCATCCACAAGCAGGTGGTCGAGTGGGAGCCGAGCCTCGCCGGTGCCAATCCGCACCTGCGGCTGGTGGGCAACGGCCGCAAAGCGGTGATCGAGGGCAGCGTCATGCTGCCCGACGGGAGCAAGATGCAGTTCGCCACGCGCGAGCCGGTGCACGAATTGAGTTTCTCGTTCGACCGCATCCTGCTCGGACTCGCGCCCGCGGTGCTGATCATCCTGATCGGCGGCGTGCTGGTGCGCAGGACCCTGCTGCCGATGCGCCAGCTCGCCCAGGCCGCCGAGCGCGTCGGCAGCGACGAGCCCGAGGAATTGGCCGAGGCGGGCCCGCGCGAGCTGCGCCGCGTCATCCGCGCGTTCAATCGCATGCAGGCCCGCATCCACCGGCTGATCGAGGACCGCACCCAGGCGCTCGCCGCGGTCGGCCACGACATGCGCACGCCACTCGCGCGGCTGCGGCTGCGCGCCGACGCGGTCGAGGATGCCGAGACCCACAAGGCGATCCAGTCCGACATCTCCGAAATGGAAGCGATGATCGGATCGCTGCTCGCCTATCTGAGCGGCGAGGACGAGGCCGAGCCGCGCGTCCCGGTCGATCTCGCCGCGCTCTGCCAGACGGTTGCCGACGACGCGCGCGATCGCGGCGGCGACGTGCGCTATAACGGCCCCGACCATCTCGAACGCGCCGTCCGGCCGGGCGCTCTCAAGCGGGCATTGGTCAATCTCGTCGAGAACGGCGTGCATCATGCCGAGCATGTGTCGATCGTCCTGCGGGGCACCGAAACCGAGATCGTGCTGCGCGTCCAGGATGACGGCCCCGGCATTCCCGCCGAATCGATCGAGACGGTGATGCAGCCCTTCGTCCGCCTCGATCAGGCGCGGACGCGGGACACGCTGGGTCTCGGGCTCGGCCTCTCGATCGTCGCCCGCGCAATCGAGGCCGAAGGCGGCACCTTCACTTTACGCAACCGCAACAGCGGCGGGTTGAGCGCAGAAATCCGCCTGCCGCTCACCTGAAACGGCCGGCCGCCGGGCAACAATTCCTTACAAGAACGCTGCGCCGCAGCAAAACGCGGTCCCTAACTCCTCTCCTGACGCTCGCCGTAGTGCGAGCTGGCAAGGAGTACGGAATCGTGAACGAATTGATGGGACGCGTGCTGAGCTTCGCAAAGCAGGTCTTTCCGAACCAAAGCGACCTCTACTCCCGACTGGCATCCGACGGGCAGAGCCCCAAGGCGCTGATGATCTCCTGCGCGGATTCGCGCGTGGTGCCCGAGCAGATCATGCAGGCGGGGCCCGGCGACCTGTTCGTGTGCCGCAACGCGGGCAACATCGTGCCGCCCTACGCGACCCAGAATGGCGGCGTCTCCTCTACCGTCGAATATGCCGTCGAGGCGTTGGGCGTGCACGACATCATCGTCTGCGGCCATTCGGACTGCGGCGCGATGAAGGCGCTGATGAACCCCGAGATGCTCGAGAACATGCCCAATGTCGCGGCGTGGCTGCGGCATAGCCAGGCGGCCAAGAGCGTGGTGGAGCGCGGCTATCCCGGGGTGGAGAATGGCGAGCGTGTGCGCGCGGCCAGCCTCGAGAACATCAATGTGCAGATCGCCCATCTGCGCACGCATCCCTCGGTCGCAGCGGCGATCGCGCGGGGTGAAGTCGCGCTGCACGGCTGGTTCTTCGATATCGCTTATGGCCAGGTGCTGGCGCTCGACGGCGTGAGCAACCAGTTCATGCCGATCCGCGAGGATGCGCCGCTGCCGGTGGCGCTGCCCGCCTCGCCGCGCGTGGCCGCCGAGCGGCTGGAGGCGGCGGAATGAACACCGCCACCGCCCCTCTCGACGCCGCGGCGCCCGAGGAAAAGGCCCGCTGGAACGTCCGGGACCTAACCGCCTCGATCGTCGTCTTCCTCGTGGCGATGCCGCTCTGCATGGGCATCGCCATCGCCTCGGGCGTGCCGCCCGAAAAGGGCCTGATCACCGGCATCATCGGCGGCCTCGTCGTCGGTGCGCTCGCCGGATCGCCGCTGCAGGTCAGCGGCCCGGCCGCCGGTCTCGCGGTCATCGTGTTCGAGCTCGTCCGCGACCAGGGTCTCTCGGCACTCGGCCCGATCCTGATGCTCGCCGGGCTGATCCAGGTCGTCGCCGGGGTGTTCCGCCTCGGCGGCTGGTTCCGCGCGATCTCGCCGGCCGTCGTCCACGGCATGCTCGCCGGTATCGGCGTGCTGATCGTGATCGGCCAGTTTCACGTATTGTTCGATTCGAAGCCGCTGCCCAGCGGCCTCGAGAATCTCGCGGCGATGCCCGGGCGCCTGCTCGGCCTGTCGCCCAACATGGCCGCGGCGGAAATCGCGCTTGCGCTCGCATTGGTGACGATCGGCGTCATGCTCGGCTGGGAGAAATGGCGACCGGCAGCGCTCAAGCTTGTCCCCGGCGCACTGATGGGCGTGATGGCGAGCACGTTGCTCGCGTTCGCGCTCGGCCTCGACGTCACCCGCGTGGTCGTGCCGGAGAATATCGCCGCGGCCATCGCATTGCCCGATGCAGGCGCCTTCTCGATCCTGCTCAACCCTTCGGTGATCGGCGCGGCCTTCGCCATCGCCTTCATCGCCAGCGCCGAGACCCTGCTCTCCGCGGCGGCGGTGGACCGCATGCACGACGGCGTCCGCACTAACTATAACAAGGAGCTCCGCGCACAGGGCGTGGGCAACCTGCTGTGCGGCGCCGCCGGCGCGCTGCCGATGACCGGCGTGATCGTCCGCAGCTCGGCCAACGTCCAGGCCGGTGCGACGACGCGGCTATCGACGATGCTCCACGGCGTGTGGATCCTCGGCTTCGTCGCATTGCTGCCCTGGCTGCTGCGCGAGATCCCGATGGCCGCGCTCGGCGCGGTGCTGGTCGTCACCGGCGCGCGGCTGGTGAACTTCAGCCATGCCAGGCATCTGCTGCGCGATTATGGCGTGCTGCCGGCGATGATCTGGGCAGTGACGCTCACGCTGGTGGTGGTCGAGGACCTGCTGACCGGCGTGCTGGTCGGTATCGCGCTGTCGATGATCGAGCTGATGCCGCACTTCCGGCGCCTGCGCCTGCGGATGGAGCAGAGCGAGGAAGCGGAAGGCCACACGCTGGCGCTGGACGGCGCGGCGACGTTCCTCGCGCTGCCCAAGCTGTCCGAGCGGCTCGACGGCCTGCCGCGCCAAGGGGCGGTCCGGATCGATTTCTCGCGCTGTTCGGCGATCGATCACACCTGCGCCGAGCTGCTCAAGGACTGGCTCCAGCGGCGCCGGGCCAGCGGCGGCAAGGTGGAAGTGTTCGGCGGCAGCGGCAGGATGGCCGAATTCGCCTGATCACCTCCTGATCACCCACTGCGGGCGGGCAGCTTCAGGAAGAAGCTGCCCGCTCAGTTCCGGCACGGCGATGGCGAGATCCTGCGCAACCAGCCGCGCGAAGAGATCGGCCCCCGCCTCTCCCACATGCGTATAGTCGAATTTGCGGATCACCGTGGCGCGCGGGCCCTGCGTGTCGGGCGGGGGCGGCAGATCGCTTTGAGGCGCCGGCTTGGGCGGCAAGGTGGTTCCCGACCGGGCAGCCTCCATCTCCTTCGGATCAGGCGGCTCCTGCGCCAGCTTCGTCGCGTCGACCGCGCCCAGCTTGCTTACGGCCGCGGCGCTGCGCGCGTTGAGATCGACCAGCGGCACCTTCATCTCCGCTGCTATCTTGCGCACTTCGTCCGACCATGAGGCGAGATTGTTGTCGAGCTTTCCGTCCCTGAATATCCGGCGGGTCAGCGGCGTGAGCAGCACCGGCACCGCGCCGGCTGCGCGCACTTCGGTAACGAAGCGGCGGAGATTGGCCGGGAATTCGGTCTTCTCGTCGGTCCAGCGCTCGGGCTTGCTCGACTGATCGTTGTGCGCGAACTGGATCAGGACATAGCGCGCGCGATATCCCGGGATCCGCGCCTCGGCGAGCGCGATGTCCCACGATCCCTCCGCCCGATAGCTGCGCGTGCTGCGGCCGCCGCGCCCGAGATTGAGGCATGCGACCGACGACTTCACATGGCCGCCGCAAAAGGCCGAGCCCCAGCCGCTATGTGGTGCCATCGTGGAATCGCCGATCAGGATGATCTTGTACGGCTCGAGGGGCGGCGCATCGGTCCGTGCGCGCTCCTGCGCATTCGCGGGCAGAGCGAACGCGCAGGCGAGACCGAGCAGCCCGCGGATCATGAGAAACCAAGCCCGCCGTTCACGTCGAGATTCACGCCTGTCAGGAAGCGCGCTTCGTCCGAGGCGAGATAGGCGATCGCGTCCGCCACTTCGTCGGGGTGGCCTTCGCGGCGCAGCGGCGTGTTGCCTGCCACCGCGGCGCGGCCCTCGGGCTTCGAGAAGATGTCGTGGAAGCTGGTGCCGATCAGCCCCGGGCACACGGCGTTGACGCGAATGCCTTCGGGCCCGAACTCCTTCGCCCAGGCGCGGGTCAGCGTCATCAGCGCGCCCTTCGACGTCGCATAGAGCGAAGCGCCGGGGCCGCCGCCGTCGCGTCCGGCCAGCGAGGAGACGTTCACGATGGCGCCGCCCTCGCCCATCAGCGGCTTCACTGCGCGCGTGACGAGGAACACCGACTTGAGATTGAGGTCCATGATCTGGTCGTAGAAGGCCTCGTCCATCTCCTCGAGCTTGCGGCGCGCGACCATGCCGCCGGCGAGGTTGACCAGCACGTCGATGCGATCGCCGAATTTCGTCTGCACGCCAGCGACGAGCGTCGCGACCTGATCCGCCTTGCTCACATCCGCCTGGAACACGGCGGCGGTGCCGCCCGCGGCTTCGATCTCGCGCGCCGTCGCTTCGGCGGACTCGCGGTCATTGCAATAGTTGATCGCGATCTTCACACCCTCCGCGGCGAGCCGCAGCGAAACCGACCGCCCGATATCGCGGCCGCCGCCGGTGACCAATGCGACCTTGTCCTTGAACTTCATTCTTCCATCCCTTTTACCCGCCCGGCGAGCGGAACCGGCGCGGTCCTCCTCCGAGCAACCATATTGCGAGCATCGACAGCGGCACGATCGCCGCCGCCAGCGCAAAGATCGATGCATAGCCGTGCCGTGTCATCACCGGCACGAGCCAGGTGGTGATCAGCGTCCCCGTGACTGCCGCGGTGCCGCTGAAGCCGGCGAGCGAGCCCGCGCCGCCGCTGCCGAAGAAATCGCTCGGCAGCGTCTGGATATTGTTGATCGCGACCTGGAAGCCGAACAGCACTGCGGCGATCAGCAGCACTGCATAAAGCGGGTCGGCCGCCTGAATGGTGAGCAGCAGCGCCGGGAGCATGATCGCACCGCCGAGCGTGATCACTGCCTTGCGCGCCTTGAGCACGCTCCAGCCCGATCGGATCAGCCGCCCCGCCAGCCAGCCGCCGAACAGGCTGCCGAACATCGCGCCGACGAACGGCACCCAGGCGAACAGCCCGATCTTCTGCACGTCGAACCCGAAGGTCTCGGCGAGGTAGATCGGCAGCCACGAGACGAACAGCCACCAGACCGGATCGAGGAAGAAGCGCGCGACGATGATCGACCAGCTCTGCTTGTGGCGGAGCAATTCGGCGAGCCGCGGCGGCGGGCCGGCGTCCGCGTGGCGCTGGCCGTCGCCGGCGATATGCGCGCGCTCGGCCTCGCTCAGCCAGGGATGCGCGCCGGGATCGCCGCGATAGAGCCAGAACCACGGCAGCAGCCAGAGCATGCCGAGCACGCCGACCAGCACGAAGGTCGCGCGCCAGCCGAACTGGCCGAACAGCAAGGCGACGAGCGGCGCCGCGATGATCGCGCCGATCGCCGCGCCCGAATTGAAGATGCCCTGCGCGAGCGCGCGCTCGGACGAGGGGAACCAGAGCGCGTTGACCTTGACCGCGCCGGGCCAGTTGCCCGCCTCGCTCACCCCGAGCGTGGCGCGGAGGATGCCGAAGCTGCCGATGCCGCGGGCAAGCGAATGCATCGCGATAGAGACCGACCAGACGAGGATCGAGACCGTGAACCCCAGCCGCGTGCCGATCACGTCGAACAGCCGCCCGAACAGGCTCTGCCCCGCGGCATAAGCGATCATGAAGATCGTCACGAGCAGCGCGTAATCGGCCTTGTCGGCGCCGATGTCCTTCGAGATCGCCGGCCACATCACCGCGAGCGCGTTACGGTCGATATAGTTGATCACCGTCGCCACCGCGACGAGGCCGATGATCCACCAGCGCAGGCCGTTCTTCATCGCGCCGCTCCCTGATCGAACCGCGCGAAATGGCCGGTCCATTCGATTACGCGGCCGTCGATCGTGGCACGGTGTCGCGCGGTCGCGTCGACGCTGTCGGCGATCGCCAGCACGATGCTGCGCCCGCCGATCAGATCGATGCGCACCAGATCGGCGTCCGCACCGCGCGTGTGGACGAGTTTCGCGATGGCGCTGCGGCTGTTGACCACTGTCTCCGCCGACGGGTCATAGGCGCCGTGCGGCTCGAGCAGGCCGACGAACGTGGCGTCCGCTGCGCCTGTGGCGCGCGCGATCAGCAGCGGCTCGCGGCGCAGGTTGAAGCGCGGATCATCGGCGCCGCTTTCGCCGAGGATCAGCTGCGCGCCCTTGGGCGGCAGCATGTGCCAGGTGTAGAAGCGCTTGCCGAGCATCCAGGTGAGGCTGGCCGCGTCGCCGTCAGGCGTGCCGGTCGCGTCGACCCAGATGTGCTGATAGCCGTTCGCCTTGCCGAGCACCGGCCGTTCGGCGGTGTTCGAGCGGTGCGGAAAGCCGATCTCGGTGATCTGGCCGCGATAATGGAGCGGCAGGTCCCAGGTCGCGGGCTTGTCGCCGGTCGCACGGAGCAGGTCGAGCACCAGCGGGCTCGCTTTGCCCATCGGCAGCGCGACCAGCGTGCGGCGGAAGCGGACGCCCGGATACGCGCCGTCCATCTCCGCGGTGCTGACCTGCGTCTTGGCGTCGCTCGCGAAATAGAGCTGCTTCGGCGCGAGCTTTTGCCCGTCGCGCCATTTGCCGGCGAAATGGCTGGTCTCGTTCATGACCAAGCTGTTGTGCGCGACGGTCTGCTTGGCCCAGCTCTCATTCTCGGGAAGGTAGCGGCCGCCGTCCTTAGCCTCGACATTGAGGAAACGGGCCGAGCCGTAATCGGTGATCACCGGCTCGCCGGCGTCGTAGAATATCCAGTTGAGCTTGTCGAAATGGCCATGGCCCATGCCCATCCCGCTGTTCTTGGCGACGAGCACCGATGCGTCGGGCTCGGGCCCCGAGCGCATCACGGCAATCGCGCCCTGCTCGCCGTTCGGTCCATCGCGGAACAATGCCGGGGCGAACGGGAATGGCTGCGCCTTGCCCGCCGCGAGATCGCGCGCGACTGCGAGGCCGCCGGGGGTCAGCGTCGTACGCCCCTGCTGCTCGGTGATCGACAGGAAGGCGGGATCCTTCGTCGCCGCATAACCGATCGCGACTGCCTGGTAGAGCTCGTCGGTCTTGAGGCTCTTGTCGGGCATCGCGTCGTTGAGCGGGAAGAAATATCCGCCATAGCTCAGCTGGATCGTCGTTCGGATCGCCTTCAAGAGCACCCCGTCGCGGCGGCGGAAGATGCCCTGCGCGGGATCGTTCGCGTCGATCGCCTGTGCAAGCAGCACGAAGGGCAGCAGGGCGTAACGCTGGTAATAAGGGCCTTCGGTGTAATAGCCGTCGGGCGAGAAGAGTTCGTCGACCTGGCGCAGGAAACCCGACTTGCCGGTGCCGTCGCGGCCCTTGAGCGCCATGTCGACCAGCCTGGGGTCGCGCAGCACATAACCGGTCATGCCGACGCCCGCGCACGCCCAGGTGGCGTGGTTGTGGATGCGGTCGAACATCTCGGGGCTGCCGGTCGACAGGAATGCCGCGGCACGGCGGAAGACGTCGTCGTCGATCGTCTTGCGGTCCGCCGCGCTCAGCGTGTCGCGGATCGCGTCATAGCCCTGTACCGAATAGACCAGCCAGACGCTGTCGTTGAGGCTCTGCCAGAACAGCCGCCCGACCGACTCGTTTGCCTTGGCCGGATGATCGCCGAGCGTCGGATAGAGCTTGGCATATGCGAGCAGCAACTGCCGCGCATAGTCGGCATAAGCGCGCTCGCCGGTGATCCGGTAGAGCAGCCCGGCGCCATACAGCGCCATGTAGTTCCTTTTGTGCTGCTCGTGCGTGTAGCCGCCGCCGGGATCCTTCGGCACCGGCACGTGGATCCCATCCTTTATCGCCGCGTCGACCGTCTCGCGCATCCGCGCCACTTCGGCGGCGAACAGCGGATAGCGGCCGCCTTCGCGCGCCATCGCGGCGAAGGCGGCGCCATCCGACAGGGCCGGCCGCGCTTCTTGCGCGTGCCCGGCCGTTGCGACCGTCAGGGTTGAGACTGCGGCAAGGAGCAGCAGGCGACGGATCATTGCGACACCCGGTTGTCGGCGAGCAGCGCCCGCGCTGGACCGGTGTAATGGAGTTCCTCGATCACTGGCGCCGGCGTCGCCGTGAAGCTGTTATGGGCGATCTCGGTGTGCGGCGAACCGACGCTGTGCGTGACGCGAATGCCGCCGCTGCGGACGAAGCGATTGCCGGTGATCGTGGTCTCCTGCACGCCGGAGAGCAGCACCGCGCCGCTATCGGCGATGCTGCTGTCGGTCATCGTGAATTGCGGGCCGTAGGTGCTTTCGTCGGTGCCGCCGCGGAACAGGTCAGCGATGGTGGCCACGCGTGCCATGTCGAGACCGTCGAAGACGACGCGTTCGGCATTGTAGAAACCCTCCTTCCCCTTTTCGGAATGGCCGGCGAGGACCGCCCCGGAGACATCGGCGATGCGGGTATCGACGATGCGAATGGTCTCGGCGAGCGTCGCAGGGACGGTCGCGATGACATCGAACCCGGGCGCACCCGCCATTTCGGCGAAGGCGCAATCCTCGATATCGACGGTATAATTGACCAGCATCGGCTTCGCGCTGGCGCGGATCACGGCGTTGCCCGGCTGGCGGGGTGCGGCGCTGCCGCTCAGCTTCAGATCGCGCAGCTGGAGGCTCGCGCCATCCTCGAGCTGGAACAAGGTCGGCGCCGAAAAGCGCAATGTCGCCGAATGCCCGCGCAGGGTGAGCGTGCGCCTCACCACCAGCGGCTCGGCGAGCAGGTACTGGGCTGGCCGGAGCTGGATGACATCCCCGTCGCGCGCGTTGGCGACTGCCGCGGCCAGCGCCGGGCCGGTCGCGACTTCGACCGTCGCCCCACTGCCGAACGCGACGCGGGTGCCGGCGGGCTTGGGATACCAGGCGACGCCCGTCGCCTCGCGCGCGATCGGCTGCAGATCGCGCGGCGCACCGGCCGTGGCGCCAACCGGATAGAGCAGGCCGTTCGCGGCGCGTTCGAGCTTCACTTCGCGGCGCTCTACGACAACGCCTTCGACCTTGGGATCCGCCGAGGCGACATTGCCGACGAAGGCGATGCCGGCGAGGCTGGCTTCGGCGCGGAACGGGCTCTTGCCGTCGCGATTGACGATCAAATTGTCCGCAAAGCGCGTCGATTGCGGTGCCTGCGAGCGTTCGTCGCTTGCCCCCGCGCCGAGCGTGATCCGCGCGGCATCGATGATCGTGTTACGTTCGATCACCGCGCCTCTGACCGGAAGGTAGCGGTTGATCGGCGAGTTGGGGACGCCGTTCATCACGGTGATCGCGCTGGTGAAATCGACTCCGCCCAGCCCTTCCATGTAATTGTCGCGTACGATCTGGCGCTCGTTGATCACGCGCACCCCGCCGGTATGCGGCAGGCCCTGCCCCAGGAAGACGTTGCGCTCGACCAGATTGCCGTTGCCGTGGCGCAGCACGACCGAGCCTTGCGAAGCGAGGAAGAGGTTGCGGCGGATCACGTTGCCGCCCGATTTGACCGAGACGATCTCGACCTCACCGTCGCAGCGCTCGAAGACATTGTCCTCGACGATCGAGTGCGAATCGCTCATCGATTCGGTGCTGGTCCCGATGCGGATCGTCTCGCCGCCGTTCGAGCCGAGCACCGGGCGGTGCCCGAAATAATTATGGTCGAGCGTGACGCGGTTATCGAGCGGCATTTTGCCTTCGCGCACCACCACCAGCATCGCGCCGGCATTGGCCTTGCCTTCGAAATGCGAGTGATCGACGCGGATGTTGCGCCCATAGAGCGCGACCCAATGATCCTCGAAACGCCGATCCGGATTGCTGAAGCTGTCGATCATGATCCCGGTCAGCCGCAGATTCTCGGACCAGCGCTTGCCGACCCGGGTGGCGATCACTTCGTCTCCGGAAGCGAACCCGTTACGGAAAACGAGGTTCGATACGACGAGATGCGTGCCGCCGACCGCGAGGCTGGAGCGCCCGGTGAGGATCACCTTGCCGGGATGCTGCGCGGTCAGCGTGATCGGACTTGTCGCCGTCCCCTCCCCAACCAGCTTTATTGCGAAGTCGCGCCACTCGCCGTCCGCGAGCACGATCGTATCGCCGGGCTCGAGCGACGCCGCCGCGGCCGCGAACCCGGCCTGGTCGCGGACCAGCACGTCACGGGCCGCGGCCGGCAATGCCGCCACAAAGGCGAGCAATGCCATCGGCGCGAAGGCGGTTTTCAGCATGCGCGCGTCAGAACTGGAGCGTCGCGCCGAGGAAATAGGTCGGGCCATAATAGCTCGCCTCGCGGAAGCTGCCGAGGATCGGCATGTCCTGGTATCGCGGTGTATCGGTGATGTTGGTCCCCTGGAACTGCAGCACGAGGTTCCTGTTCAACCGATAGCGCAGGTTGAGATCGACCGTGCCCTCGTCGCGCACCATGCGGTTCTGCGACGGATCGCCGACGAACTGCTGGTAATAAGCCGAGCGGAACTTGTAGATCGCCGAAATCTCGAACCCGCCCGACTGGAAATAGGGCGCGGCGGTGACGACGTGCTTCGACATGCCGAAGATGCCGACCGGATCGACCAGCCCTTCATAAGCCTGCCCCGTCGCCGGATTGACCTGATCGCCCAGCCGCAGATCCTCCTGCTCGTAATCGCTGTCGGCATAGGCCCAGCTGCCGCGGAAGCCGAGGCCGTTGAACGGGCTGGGCAGGAACGAGGCGCGATAGCTGGCCGACACTTCGAAACCGTTGATGTTGTGGGTCTCTTCGCTCGACTGGAGCACGGTTACCGGCACGGTGAAGGTCTGTCCGCCGATCGTGTAGCTCTCATCCTGGAGCACGTTCACATAGCCGCCCTGGAAGGTCTTGTGGAACAGGCGGAACGAGAAGACCGAGTCGCGATTGAGATAATATTCGAGCGACAGATCATAGTTCCACGACATCAGCGGATTGCTGCGCGGATTGCCCGAGGCCGTGATCGACGAAATGGCCGAGCGCACGTCCGGGAAGGAGGTCTGCGACGCGTCGAGCGCGAAGGTGCGGCCATTGGCGAGCGATGCAGGGTCCGGCTTGGTCATCGAACGCGACACCGCGGCGCGCACCTTGAACTTCTCCGACGCATCAAAGGAGAGGTTCAGGCTCGGCAGCCATTTGTCATAGGCATAAGTGTCGATCAGCGGATCGAACTGGCCGTTCGAGACGAGGCTGATCGTGCCGTTGCCGTTGTTGATGACGTTGAACCCGCCGCGCAACCCGCGCGAGAGGACGTCGGTCGAGACATAGCGCAGGCCGACATTGCCGCTGACCGGCAGGCTGCCGAGATCGCCGCCGAAACTCGCCATCACATAAGCGGCCTTGGTGTCCTCCTCGATATTGCGGTTGCCGATGCTGCGGGTGTCGGCGCTGAGCCCGGGATCCTCGGTGCCGAGGAAATTCTGCATCAGGCAGACCGGATCGAAGCTCGCCCAATTGTTGATCGCATTGTCGCGGTCGCCCGAGAGATAGTCGCTCTGCGGGAAGTCCACCCGGCAGGCGCGGTTCGCCGCCGCCATGGTCGAGAGCAGCACATTGTACGTGCCGGGCGCGCCGTTGAAGGCCGAGGCGGTGTTGGCGACGTTGAAATTATACTCGCGGCGATCGGATTCCACGCTGCGATAGCGCATCTCGGAGACGCGGCCGCCGAAATCGAGCGCGCGCAGCCAGCCGCTCTCAGGCGTCCAGTGCATGTCGAGCCGGCCCGCCTCATTCTCGTGCCAGCGCGTCTGATCGTCGCGGCGAACGCGCGCGGCGGCACTGAAATTGTCCGCATCGGTCACGTCGAACGCCGGATTGAGCAGGATGGATTGGGTGCCGTCCGGGAAATTCTCGAAGCTATAGCCGATCCGCCCGCCGCTCGATCCGGTGGTGACGCCGGGAACGACTGCGCCGTCGATGTCGGTCGGGCCGGTGCGCAGCCGCACCGAACGATCCATCCGCTCGCGGCGGGTGCGCGACAGCGAGGCATCGGCGCTGATCCGGAAAGTCTCGGTCACCGGGATCGAGACGTTGAGCCCGCCGCCGCGATAGGTCTCGTCCTGGATGCGATAGGTGGGCGTCACTTCGCCGAAGCTGTTGCCGGTGTAGGATTGCAGGATGTGATCGGGCCCGAACACGACATTCTGCATGCCGCGGGTGGTCTCGGAAAGGCCGAAAATCTGTCGCGTCTCGTTGAAATTATAGTCCGAGAGTTCGACGTCGAAATTGACTTCGACTCCGGTCGGCGACTTCCATTGAAGCCCGCCGATCCATGCCAGCCGCTCGTCGCCGGTATCGAACTGGATGTTGTTGCGGCTGGTCGTCGCCAGATAATAAGGCGTGTTCGCCGGCACCGCGGCGGTGCCATAGGTTTGCGGCGTGACCGCAGTGCAGGTCTGGGTCGCGGTATAGGCCACGTCGCCGCGGCACGCATTCCAGGTAGTGCCGCCGCCGAGCAGCTCCTCGGGCGAATTGCTGCGCTGATATTGCACACCGAAGATCACGCCGAGTTCGCCCGCGGCGCCGAGATCGAACTGGTCGACATAGCTGCCGGTCAGGCGAACACCGAGACCGGCGGGATCGTCGAGCTTGTGGTCGTAGCCGGTCAGGATGCCGCGCGCGCTGAGCGTGATCTGGCGCTTCGCCTTGTCGAGCGGCTTCAAGGTGCGGGAATCGATCGTACCCGAAGTGCCGCCTTCGATCAGATCGGCGCGCTGGGTCTTGTTGACCGCGACCGAATTGATCAGCTCGGACGGGAACAGATAGAAATTGACCGAGCGCTTGCCATTGCCGGTCGTCGTCTCGCGGCCATTGACGTTGATGCTGCTGAGGAACGGCCCGAGCCCGCCGACGGCGATCTCCGAGGCGGCACCCTTTTCGCGGTGGGTGGTGGCGCCGGGGATGGTGGCGATCGCATCGCCCAGATTGGTGGCGGGAAGCCCGTCGATATCCGCCGCCGAGAGCGAATCGGAAATGATCGTCTCATTGCGCTTCGCCTGGATCGACGACTGGATCGACGCACGGACGCCCGTCACGACGATCGCCTCCTCCGCAGCCTGCCCATCGCCGGCCTGCGGTGCGGCGTCGGTGGCGACGGTGCTGTCGTCCTGCGGCGCGGTCTGCGCCTGCGCCAATGCCAGCGGCGACGCGGCAATCAGCAGCGATACGGCGCCTGCCGCCGACGGCAGCCAACGCGATCCCGGCTTGGCGATCCGGCTCATGTTCATTGCAATCCTCCCCGAGTCGTAGACCTGTTGGTCCTTGCGGAGAGACATATCTGGCATGGATTCATTGTCAACCACTTTGCCGCCAATACGCGCAAATTGGTTCGGTAATTGGTATATAGAAATTGGTATAAGTGCTAGCCCAGCCTTGCGCTGAGGAGGAAACGCTCGCGACTCTGCGCCGATCGCTGCTGCAATTCCTGGAGCGCGCGTTCCTCGGCGGCGCTCAGCATCGATTCGAGCAGCCGGTTGAAATGGCGCCGCATCGCGAGCCGGGCCGCATTGACGTCGCGGTCGCGCAGCGCGGCGACGATCTCGGCATGCTCGGCCTGGCGCGCCTGCGCGTCCTGCCGGCACACGGCGGTATGGCTCTCGCGCACTTCGGGCAGTTCGGTGCGCAGCTGCCACATCGAACTCACGACGTGGATGATCGCGCGATTCCCGGAGGCGGAAGCGATGGTCATGTGGAAATCGCGGTCGGCAGCGCTGATCGCATCCTCGTCCAGCGACTCGTCGGCCATGATGGTTAGCAGGCCGTCCAGTCTGTCGAGATCATCCTCGGAGATGATCGGCGCGGCCAGCGCCGCAGCCTCGGCTTCGAACAGCGAGCGCGCCTCGGTGAGCTCGAAGGCGCTGACCGTCGGCAGTGCGGATTGCGCGTTCGCGGGGCGATCGAGGACATAGACGCCCGAGCCGGTCTTGATCCGCACCCAGCCTGCCGCCTGCAGCGCGATCTCCGCCTCGCGGATAGTGACGCGGCTGACGCCGAAACGCTCCGAGAGCTCGCGCTCGCCGGGAAGCCGCGAGCCCACCGGGAAGCTGCCGTCCTCGATGAGCGCGATGATCCGCTCGGTAATGTCCTGAAAAAGTCGACGATCCGCCATTGCCTGCCCCAAGGAAATTCGGAATTGTCATACCAGTTAAGCAGACAGGTGCAAACCCATGGTTGTGGGCGTCAGCCGAAATCGATCTTGAAGACGCTGGCGTGCCGGGTGGGCAGCGTTTCGGGAACATCGACCACCAATGCGTCGCTCGTCTGCCGGAAGCTGACCGGACCGGGATGGCCGAGCAATCGAACCCGCCGCACCCGGCGAGGCTCGAGCGGGTTGCCGGCGGCGAGCGCGTTTATCGTGGTCGTGCCCGAAGGCTGGCCGAGTACGATGGCGTAGAGGGTGTCACCCTTCGTGGTGAACCGGATGTCGCGCGCGGTATAATCGACCTTTTCCTTGAACATTCCGACAGCGGCTTCGGTCGGCCCCTCGCCATGCACCTTCCACGGCCGCGTGCCATGAATCGCCTCCGAATTGACCTTCATCCAGGCCGCCATCTCGGCCAGCAGCTGCTCCGATTCAGGCGGCAGGCTACCATCGGCATAGAGCACGACGTTGAGCAGCAGGTTGCCGTTCTTGCTGACGATATCCGCCAGCAGAGCGATGACGTCCGCCGGGCTCTTGTAGCTGTCATGGTCGCTGAAGAACCAGTCGCCATTGGACGTATCGGTCTGCCACGGCAGGGGATTGATGCCCTTGAGTACGCCGCGCTCGACGTCCTGTACGCCCCATTCCTTGTGGAATTCGCCCGAACCGGTGTCCTTGCTGGCGTACACCGCCTGCAGTTCTCCGTTGCGGGCGGTGCGGCTGTTGTACAGATGCGCAAGCAGCGAACGCCCGACCTCGCCGAAGGGCAGCCCTCCGTCCGAATAGAGAAGATCGGGCTGATAGGAATCGATCAGATCGCGGATTCTGTCGAACCAATGGGCGTGGAATTTCGCATTCGTGGTGTACCAGCTCGCCGGCGTGTTGAGGAACGGCTCGTCGCGATTGTCGTGATACAGATCCGCATAGCGCGGGTCCGCGCCGTCATAGCGCACGCCCAGCTTCGGCCAGAACTGGTCGTAGAGATGGTTCGGATACGACCAGGTATAGCTTGCGCCCAGATGCTCGGACACGCCGAAGCGCAGCCCCCGGCGCTTTGCCGCCGCCTTCCAGGCGCCGACGATATCGCGCTTCGGCCCCATGGCGGCAGCGTTCCAGCGATGGTGCCTCGAATTCCACAAATCGAAATTGTCGTGATGCACGCCCATCGACACGAAGTATTTCGCGCCGGCCGCCGCATATCTGTCCATCAGCGCTTCCGGATCGAACTTCTCGGCCTTCCAGAGCGGGACGACATCCTTGTAACCGGATTCGGAAGGATGGCCGTAGGTCTTCAGATGGTGCTCATAATGGGGGTGGCCCGGCACATACATGAAGCGGGCATACCAATCGCCCTGGCGGGGCACCGCTTGCGGCCCCCAATGCGCCCAGATCCCGAGCTTGGCATCCCGGAACCAATCGGGCGTGCGATAGGTCTTGAGCGATTCCACCGTCGGTTCGAAACGGCCGGACGCCAGGTTAAGGCGGCGGTCCTGAGAAGCCGCGCCGGTCATGCCCTGCGCGCGCGCCGCCATGCCCATGCCGAGCGCTGCACATGGTGCCAACAGCATTTCGCGCTTGCTAAAAGTGGCCATGTGTCTCTCCCTTGTGCGATCGATCGCGAAGCTCGCGCGATCCTACTATCATATTTGCAAATATGTTTTCATGTATCAAGGTGGCGAATGCAGCGTCAGGCCCGGATATGCCGCGCTGCGCGACCGGACGACGAGCCGGCGCTCGGCGGCCGGCGAAGGTTCCGGCTTGCGTCCTGCCGATATCCGCGCGAGATCACGCCGCCGCCAGATATCCGAACGGATTGGGAGACATATGACACGAGCCGGGCTCAAGGGCACTTACGCCGCTCCCGCGATCGGGAAGGCGTTCGAAGTCATCGAGCTGCTTGCGACCAGGCCCGAAGGCGCATTGATCACCGAGATGGCGGCCGATCTGAACCGCACGGTCGGCGAACTCTTCCGGATCGTCGTGGTGATGGAGCAGCTCGGCTATCTGCGCAAATCGGACGCCACCGATCGCTATACCGTGGCCTACAAGCTGCTCGACGTCGCATTCCGCGCGACGCCTTCGCAGGACCTCGTTCGCGCGGCGATGCCCGAGATGCAGGTGCTCGCGCTCGAGGCGGGGCAATCCTGCCACCTCGTCGTGGCGAACGGAGGCCGCGGCATGGTGATCGCGCGCGAGGAGCAGCCGGGGACGCGGGGCTTCGCTCTCAAGGTCGGCGCACATATCGACATCATTCACAGTTGCTCGGGACAGGTGATCCTGGCCTTTTCCAATCTCCAGCGCGCCGAGCGGATCGTCCGCGCCGCCGAGGAGGAGCGGAGCATCTCGGTCGACCGGAGCTGGCTGGCGGAACGGTTCGCGGTCATCCGGCGGACCGGCCATGACAGTCGCAAGAGCCCGATCACCCATGGCGTGACGGACATCAGCTTTCCCGTGTTCGGATTCGATCGGAACGTGGTCGCGGCGCTGACGATCCCTTTCTGGAGTTGATCGACGGATCCCAGAAGGTCGATATCGAAGCGGCGCGCGGGATGCTGCGCACGGCGACCGCGCGCATTTCGGACCGGCTCGGTTTTCAACCCGAGTGATTGCCGCCGTTACCGGCGCTTACGAAAACAAACTTGCAAATACGCAAAGCACCATGCGATGGCCGATAAGGGAGGTCCGCCATGCGCGCGATTATTTGCCATGAGCCGTTTCGTCTGGGCCTGGTCGCCAGGGACACGCCGGTCGCAGGGCCAGGCGAGGTTCTGATCCGCATCCGCAGGGTCGGCCTGTGCGGCACCGATTATCACATCTTCTCGGGCAAGCACCCGTTCCTCAATTATCCGCGCGTCATGGGGCATGAGCTTAGCGGAGAGGTCGCGGGGCTCGGCGCGGGCACGTCGCTGCGCATCGGGCAACCCGTCACGATCAATCCCTATCTGGCATGCGGCATTTGCATCGCCTGCCGCAAGGCCAAGCCGAACGCGTGCGTCAACATCAGGGTGCTGGGCGTCCATATCGACGGCGGCATGTGCGACATGCTGGTCGTACCCGAAAGCGCAGTGGTCGATGCGGAAGGACTGACCGCCGACCAGGCGGCGATGGTCGAGTTTCTCGCGATCGGCGCGCACGCCGTGACGCGCGCCCCAGCCGCGGGCGTCGAGAGAATGCTCGTCGTCGGCGCCGGTCCTATCGGCATCGCGACGGCGCTCTTCGGGCGGCTGCGCGGCTTCGAGGTGATCCTGGCCGATCGCCGGCAGGCCCGGCTCGATTATGCGCGCGATCGGCTCGGCCTCGACGGCGTGCAGGCGGATGACCGCCTGGAAGCCGTGCTAGGGCAACATACGCGCGGAGACATGTTCGATCTGGTCTTCGACGCGACCGGTTCGCTTCCCGCGATGCGCCGCAGTCTGGGCCTGGTGGCGCACGGTGGGGCCCTGGTGCTGGTCGGCGTGGCGGTCGGGGACCTGACGTTCGAGGATCCCGAGTTTCACAAGCGGGAGGCCATGCTGATCGCCAGCCGCAACGCCTTGTCGTCGGACTTCGAACGCGTGATCGCGGCGATCAAGTCGGGCGACATTCCGACGGATCAACTGCAGACGCAGAGCGTCGACGCGGAGGAACTGCCGACCCGCATGCCCGATCTGATCGCGCGCGCAGATTCGGTGCTCAAGGCGATCGCGCACTTCTGAGAACTGCCGCTGTGTTTGGCCGCAACAATCGGCCCGAGGCGGCGTGTCGCCACCCTTCGGATCAGGCGACATCCCCTGGGACGGGAGCGTGAAGATCCGGCGCATTTCGACCCATTTCTCGCCCGGGCGCGCATGCGGCAGGTGGCGCTGGAACCCCCACATCAGAGTCTCCCATTGCTCGACTTCCTCCGGCACGGGCACGGCGCGGGGATAATCTTCCGAAACCTCGGCTATCATGAACAGCCGGTCGCCGGTCCGCCAGATCTCCATCGCCTCGACGCCCTGCTCGCGGATATAGGCAATGACGGCGGGCCAGGCGGCGCCGGGCGCGTGCCGCGCCTCATAGGCTTCGATCAGCGCCGCGTCGTCGATCAGATCGAGCGCAAAGCAGCACCGGCGGTTCCCGGCATGGATTCCGTCAGTCATGCATTCTCTCCCGCGATGTCGTGCTGTCTCGCGATTCTCGTAGAGGAAGCGCTTCAGGGAGCCAACAACGCCCGCAGGCCTCGCTCCCATACGAAAAAGTCCCGGCCTCACGGCCGGGACCAGTTCCACGGGAGGTGGAGACATCTAGAAGCTGAGGCGAATACCCGCGCGATAGGTCCGCCCGAGCGTGTCGTAGAGCGCCGGATTTACGTCGAGGCCGGTATTGGTCTGCGGTGCAGGCTCGGGATCGTGATCGAACAGATTGTCGACCTTGAAATAGGCCTTGATCGCCGAGGTCACATTATACGATCCGCCGACATCCACATAGAAGGCGCCCTTCATGAAGTTGCGGTCGATCGTCGGGTGGTTTCCGGTCGAGGCCGGACAGCCCGAGCTGCAGACCACATATTGGTGGCCGTACACACCGTCCGAGAACCAGCGCTCCTGGATATTGAAGCTGAACGCGTCGTTCTCGTAGCTCTGGGTCGCCAGCCACTTCCAGTCGGGCGTGGCGCCGTTGTTGGCACCGGCCTGGTCGACGCGATCGACACCGGCGATGCCCGCATCGACGAGGAACTCCCGGATATGGGTGCCGAGTGCGCGGACGGTGAAGCTGCCCGGCAGGCCCAGCGGCCTGCTCCAGCGGTAGCTCGCCTCGATGTCGAATCCGCTGGTCTTCCACGAGGCCAGATTGAACGGCTGGACGTTTATGAAGTTGCCGCCCTGTACCGGGCTGTTGAGCACGAAACCGCCGCAGAACGCCTGATTGCCTTCGAAGCAGAAGCGGACGATCTGGTCCGCCGACAGCGTGGAGACCACGCCGTCCAGCTTGATGCTGTAATAGTCGAACGAAAGGCTGAGCCCGGGCAACCATGACGGATTGGCGAGCGCGGCACCGATTTCGGTGTTGCGCGCGATTTCCGGCTTCAGATCGGGATTGCCGATCGTGTTCTGGAAAGCCTGCACCGCGCCGGCGGGCGGAAACGGATTGGCGAAGTTCGGCAGCGTCGTCACGGTCGGCGCGGCGAACAGCTCCGACAGATTGGGCGCGCGCACGTCGCGCGAAGTCACTGCGCGCAGCCGGAAGCCGTCGAGCGGCGTCTCCCAGGTGCCGCCGATCTTCCACGCCCAGACCGTCCCCGACGTGCTGTAATGCGTCACGCGGGCGGCGCCGTTGAGGTTGGCGCGCCCCGCCCCGCCGCCGTCGAACAGCGGCAGATTGAATTCCGCGGAAGCTTCATACACGTCATAGGCGCCGCCGCCGTTCTTGTAATTGCCGGCCGCCCAATTGCTGCCCAAGGGCGCGTTGAGCAGCGGGTCTGCCGGATAGGCCTGACTGTTCGGGCTCAACGTGCCGACGCCCGCGCCATAGGGATCGGCGTTCACTTCATAGAATTCGTGGCGATACTCGCCGCCAAAGGCGAGCGTGAGAGGCCCCGCCCATAGATCGAACAGATTGCCCGAGAAGTTGAGGCTGGCGACGTCCTGAGTCAGCCTGGTGTGCTGGAACGGGCCGTTCTGGGGGTGACATAAGCGAGCGCCGCCGCCGACGGGGCGAAGCCGCCGAAGATGTTGATCGGCTGGCACCCTGCCGCGCGTGCCACCGGATCGGCACAGACGATCGCGCCATTCAGCGTGATTGCGCTGGTCGCGGCGACATAGCGGTTCTGCAGGACGATGTCGTTCACATCGATGTCGGAAATGGTGGTGCCGTGCTCGTAATAGGCGTCGTAATTCCAGTCGCCCCCGCCCACGCCGAATTGGCCCTTGAGGCCGCCGACGACGCGATATTGGCGTCGATCGGTATAGACCCTCGGATCGGGAAATTCCCGTTGCTCGTCCCGAAGTTGAAGGACGTGATTCCCGCACTGGTGCACCGGTCGCGAACCAGCTGCGGCAGGAATGGATTGGCGCATTGCACCGTGAGGTTCGGCCGGCCGTAACCCGGGCTCGGCTGGTTGTTGGTCTTGACCTGCGCCGCGCTGAAAGTGACGTAGACTTCGTTGTTCTCGGCGAAATCGTAACCGATCCGGCCGAAGCCGGTGACGCGCTGGAGCGCCGATACCAGGGATGCGCCGGATCCGGGCGCGCCGGACAGGTCGCCGCCGACGCAGAAGCTGTTGCCGGGATAGCAGTTCGACACGCGGCCATTGCCCAGCGGCGCGCCGCCCGATCCGTAGTTGAAATTGTACGGCGCGCCGTTCACGTCGAACGCGATGCCCTGCAGCGGGCCGTTGTTGATCAGTCCGTAGCGGGCATATTGATAAGGCTGGGCGTAATCGCCGTAGACGAACTGCGGCAGGCCGTTGTTGGCCTGTCCGGTGTTCAGCAGGGTGCTGGCGCGATACCAGTCGCGCTTGCCGGCCAGGTCGGTGCCGAAATCGCCCGGGCCGACGCCCTGGTCGTGGGCGTATTCGCCGCTGACGACCAGGTGCAATTTGTCGTCGAACAATGCCCCGCCCCAAGCGGCCTGCGCGAGGACCTGCGCATTGTCGCCATAGGTGGTGATGCCGCCCTGCAGATTGGCCTTGAAGCCCTTGAAGCGGGTATCGGTGATGAAGTTGACGACACCGCCGACCGCGTCCGATCCGTAGGTCGCCGAGGCACCGCCGTTGACGATGTCGACGCGCTTGATCAGCAATTGCGGGAACAGGCTGACATCGGGCACGCCGGTGACGTTCGCGCCGACCACGCGCTGGCCGTCGAGCAACGTCAGCGTGCGGATCGGCTGGAGGCCGCGCAGCGAGAAGGAACTCAGCCCCTGCAACCCGCTCGAGGTGCTGAACGTGCCCGTCGAAGTCCCGGTCGAACCCTGCAGCGACGGCAATTGCGCGATCGTGTTGAAGATGTTGGGCTGCGCGTTGGCAGCGATCTGCTCCTCGCCGATGACAGTGGTCGGCGTAGGCGCAGTGAACCCGCTGGCGATGATGCGCGAGCCGGTGACGACGATGTCGCCGGGCTGCTCGAGCGCTTCGCTCGGCTGCTCGGCTTGCGGCACGGCCTCCTGCGGCGCAGGCGCCGACTCGGGTGCGGTCTGCGCATGGGCGCCTCCGGCCAGCATCATGGCGGCCAGCGCCATTATGCTCACGCCGCGATATTGCCGATGCAGTGCGAAAATCCCCGTCATTGCTCCATCCCTCCGACTTTTATTCTGCTATTCCTGGCTGCACCGCCCCGGGGCGCATTACGACCGCTGCTCAACGGTATCCCCGCGCCTGCCCGCCCGCACGTACGACAAAGGTCGTAGCGCGCTCCCGCTCAGGGGCGTGCCGCGTAGAGCGCGTGGTGCGTGAGAATGAAGAGCGTGCGCCGATCCGGGCCGCCGAACAGGATCTGCAGCGGCCGTTCGGGCACGTCGATCCGGCCGGTCTCCTTACCGTCGGCGTCGTAGACGAACACCTGCCCGTTCGCGACATAGACCCGGCCCTGCGCATCGACCGTCACACTCTCTCCGCCACGATTGGCGAAGCGTTTCAGATCCTTGAGCGCGCCTTGCGGCCCAACCGTGCCGCTATAGGTGACGTTCTCCGATCCATTGGTGACGAACAGGCGCTCGCCCTGCCGGCCGCTCACCAGCCCATTGGCGTTGAGTCCGTTCGACCAGCGCCAGCCGACATGATCGATCGGCCCCTGCTGCCAGACGCGGAACGCCGGCAGCGTGAGGCTGCCGTCGGGTGACACATATTCCTGCGCCTTGGGCGCACCGATGTCTTGCGCGAACAGTTCGGCGAGCGTCGTGAATTCATAGCTCTGGTGATCGAGCTGGTCGCGGAACTCGCCATTGTTCCACCAATTGACCGGCAGCAACGTACGCGCGGTCGCGCCGGTGCGCACCGGCGTGGGTTTGATCATCGTCAGCTGGTCGGGCGGTCCGGCCGGGTCGATCGAATAGACTGCACCCTTGGGCCCAAGCGACGAGAGCACGAGGAGATGCCCTGATGCATCCACCGCCAGATTGACCGGATCGAGCGCATGATCGCGGACGATCTCCAGCCCCCGGCTTCCGTCCAGCGATGGATACGCTGGAAGCGCCGGTCGATGAAATAGAGTGCGCCCTTCGCGTCCACCGCGGCGCCGGAGATCGACCAGAAGCCCTCGGCAACCTTGTCGACTTTGACTGCGCCCGACGCCGGTGCTGCGATGCTCCGCTCCGCCGGTCCAATATCGAGCTTCGCGAACTCGTGCTCGCGGACCACGAGCTTGCGCGAGACGTCCTCGATCGCGTTCTCGAACGGGTATTTGCTCGCCCGCAGGAACGTTCCGCAACCTTCGTCGTCACAGCTCGCATAGCCGCTTTCGGCGTTCACATGCACGTTGCGGAAGCGGATGTCGCTCGAGTTGAACAGCTTCACTGCGCTGCGTGCCGGCGCATAGCTGCGCGTCACTCGATAGCCGTGATAATTGGCGAACAGCAGATTGCGCGAATTGCGGATCTCGAGCGAGACCGCGTTGGGCCCGTCGCCGACTTCCTGCTCGGTCTGCGGCGCGAGGAATTCCCAGTTCTGCACATTATCGAGCACGAACTCGTTGCGGGCATGATGCTCGACCGACATCTCGTAGACATGGCCCGGCGTGCTGGTGTTGGTCACCGTGAACCCTGCCGAGGCGAAGGTGTTCGGGCTCCACACATCGGCGAAGGTGCCGCCGCCGCCATCGGTCACCCAGATGCTCGGATATTGCGCATCCATCCGCCCGTCGGACACTGGATCGCCGCTTCTCGCCGACAGCGTCCCGAGCGGCTTTGCGTCCGCCGTCGGCGTTCCGCCGCCGCCCATGATCTTCACGTCCTCGACAAGGCTGTGCTCGCCCGAACGCCAGAGCAGCGCCGCCGCGCGCGGGTTCACCCGCCCGGTGAAAAGGCCGAGGCCGGACAGGATATTGTCGCCGCCGCGCGGTGTCTCGAGGATCGGCACCACGGTGCCGAGGCCGGCATGCGCGGGATTGTTGTCGGGGATGTAGAACTGGGTGATCGCGGGATGCAGGCCGATCAGGACGGTATCCGGGCGCAGCTTCAGGCGATCGGTCACCTTGTAGAAGCCGATCGGAAAATAGAGGACGCGGTGCGTATCGATGGCGCGCTGGATCGCAGCGGTGTCGTCGGTGGAGCCGTCGCCCGACACGCCCAACGTCTTCACATCGACCCAGTCCGCCATGTTCGGAAGCGGGCGGATGGCGGGCGCGCGGCGCGCCGGCATCGAGGACAGCGGCTTGATGTCGGCCTCGGTCGCATAGCTGCCCATGCTGCCGAGCTCGGGCACGGCCAGGCCATAAGAGAAGGACGCGACCTTATAGGCTTTGCCCTTGCCGGCGACGGTGCGGCCGCTGTCGCGGAAGCGCGCGAACACCGGGCTGTCGACCGCCAGCGCATTCTCGAAGCCCACCTGGGTGAAGACATTCTCCTCGTTCGAGATGACGATCGCCGCGCGGCTGACCTTCTCGAACCGGACGTCCTTGCCCCATAATGAGTCGCCGTAACCCCGGTCGATCTCGATACCGACCGGCGTATCGCGGATCGCGACGTTGACCATCGTCAGCCCGACCTCATGCTCGCGGATCGCTGCGTCGCGCTGACCTTCGAAGCTGGAGTCGAGCAGAGTGAATTGCCATGCCGGCGACGTCTTCTCGGTGACGATGCCGTATCGCCCGCCCTTGAAGTGGACGTTCTCGATGACGTTCCCCGCCTGATATACGCCGGCAAAGGCGGATCCCAGGCGGAACTCCATGTCGCTCAGAAAGGCATGCTGGGCCATGCGGAAGCGCACGCCCGCCGCCGCCGGATTGCCTTCGCCGATCTCGATGTCGACATTGCGCATCGACGAATAGAAAGTACCCGAATTGGCGTCGCGCACGATCCTGTCGCGCGGCACGACCGTCGGAACCGGGACCGGCACCTTGCCGACATTATACTGATCGTCGCCTGCGAAGACGATCATCGTAGAAACGCCCTGCTGGAACCCCGGCGTGTTGGCACCGAGCAGGATGACGGGGCGCGTCCGCCCGACGCCATAGACGCGCACGCCTGCCGGCACGATCAGCGTGCGGGTGATACGGTACTTGCCCGAAGGCAGGAAAACCATGCCGTGGCGGGTCTGGTCCCGCGCCTCGTCCAGGGCTTTCTGCAGAGCGTCGCTGTCGTCCGCCTTGCCGTCACCCACCCCTTTACCGTCACTGCGCGCGGCTCGGCGGGCGCGGTCGGGAACACCGAGACCCCCTGCGCGAAGGCCGGGGACGATAGGGTCAGCACCGTCGAAGCGAGCAAACCAGCCAGAGCGCAGCGCATCTTCATCCGGACCTCCGTCGGCAATCGATCCTGCTGGCTAACCCGGCGCCCGGGCCATGGCATCTCCGACCAAGGTCGTAGTTTTCAGCGCCGGGCCATGGATCCAGAACGGGATGGCATCGGTCGCGGTGCGGGCCCGCCGGGTCGACCCATTCTCGAGGACGCCGATTTGCTCCCTTCCGCCCGCTTTGCCCCGTCGTTTGCCGTGATCGTCATGGGCGTCAGCGGCTGCGGCAAGTCGACGCTGGGTGCGCTCCTCGCCGAGGCGCTGGGTTGCCCCTTCCACGAGGGCGACGATTACCATTCGCCCGAGGCGGTCGAGAAGATGCGCGCCGGGCAGCCGCTGAGCGACGAGGATCGCTGGCCGTGGCTCGACCGGCTCGGTGCGGCAACCGCGGGATCGATCGCCGCGCACGGCGCAGCGGTGGCCGCCTGCTCGGCACTGCGCAGAAGTTATCGCGACCGGCTGCGGGCGACGATCGGAGGCCCGGTACAGTTGGTCCTGCTGGAGAACAGCCGCGACCGCCTGTTGCAGCGGCTGGCGAGCCGCGCGGGACATTTCATGCCCGTCAGCCTTCTCGACAGCCAGTTGGCGACGCTCGAGCGGCCGCTCGCCGGGGAAGATGTGCTGACGCTCGTGACCGAGAAGCCCCCGGCATTGCTGCGGGACATGGTGCTCGCGCAGCTGGAAGATCGCCGGCTCCGGGGATGAAACGGCACGATTCGGGGCAGGCGGAATCTGTTAGACAGATTTCGCTAAAATTAGTGGCTCGAAAGCCACAGAATCGCCCTTTCGCACCTGCTTCGGGCATTTTTTACAATGAAGGGGCTTGAACCTGTCTAACTGATTCCCTTATGATAACGCTAACGTTCCGGTGAGCACAATCCAGGAAATGGATGGGTTCCCGCGCAGGATCGACAAGGGAGAGGTGAGATGCATGTCGCCATGGATCTGCATGACGATCTCAGCCACAGGAAAGCCCCGGCTCCAGGTCAGCCGCAGCTGACGCCGACGCAGATGGAAGTGCTCCGCTGCGTGCATTCCGGGCTGCTGAACAAGCAGATCGCGTACAAATTGGGCATCGCCGAGGCGACGGTGAAGGTCCACATGACCGCGGTCATGCGCAAGCTCAACGTCCGCAATCGCACCCAGGCCGCGATCGCCGCGGGGCAGCTCCGGTTAGTGGCATAATCCGACAGAGCGGCCACTCGGCCCGCTTCGTCACTTGGGTAGCGTGACTTCCTTCGCGATCGAGAAGCCGGCGCTCTGGCCAGGCACCCCGGTATCGGGCTGGCCGGAACCGACGCTGACACGATAGTCCCCCATCAGCACCTTGCGCACGCCGTCGGTAGTGACTGCGCTGAGATCGCGCGGCGAAAGATCGAACCGTAGCGCACGCGATTCCCCGGCTCGAGCGTCACGCGCTGAAAGCCGCGCAAAGCGATCCGCGGCGCCCCGGGATCGTCGGGGAAGTCGAGATAGAGCTGCGACACTTCGTCCCCCGCGCGATCGCCGGCATTGCGCACTTCGGTCGTCACGCGGATCCCCTTCGACGAATCGCCGCCGACGGGTGCCACTGCGAGCGGCCCATAAGCGAAGCGCGTGTAGCTGAGACCATAGCCGAAGGAATAAACCGGCTTGCCGGTGAAATAGCGATAGGTGCGCCCGGTCATGGAATAGTCCCCGAACGGGGGCAGATCCTCGAGGCTCCGGTAAAAGGTCAGCGGCAGGCGCCCCGACGGATTGGTACGGCCCGAGAGAATGTTGCCGACGGCGAGCCCGCCCGCTTGCCCCGGATACCAGGCCTCGACGATCGCCGCGGCATTGTCCTTCGCCCAGGTGAGATCGAGAGGGCTGCCGTTCATCGCGACGAGCACGATCGGCTTGCCGGTGGCCCTGGCCTGCACGAGCAACGCCTGCTGATCCGGCGGCAGGCCGAGCGACGTTTTGTCACCGCCCTCGAAGCCGGGAATTTTGACGGGTGACTCTTCGGCTTCGAGATCGGACGTCAGGCCCACGACCGCGACGAGCACATCGGCTTGGGCGGCGGCGGCCTTCAGGTCGCGTTCGGGCGCAGTCGAGATGCGCTTCCAGACCAGCCCAACACCCGTCGTCCCGGTATGCGCATCGCCGGTGACGGTGATCGGATAGCGCCGCCCCTTTTCGAGCCGCACCGTCTTCATCGTGGGAAGGCTGCCCCATGGCGCATCCTTGAGATCGGCGAACGGCTTGTCCTCGAAGCGCAGCGAACCGCTCATGAAGCCGGACAGGCCCAACCGGTAGCTGCCGGTTTCGGGAGGGACGATAAAGCCGGTCCACACGACTCGGTGATGATCCGAGACCTGCGCAAGATCGAGGCTGCGGCCGTTGACGCTCGTCTCGACGCGCGTGGCAACCGGGGTTTCGGCAAAACGGGCCTTGCCGACATAGGCCTGGAACGCGCCCGGAGCGAAGCGCGTCGGCGGTGTCCCCAGCACGTTGTAATAATTGGCCAATAGCCCGGGACGTCCATCCGCCGTGCGGAGCGCGGTGGTTGGGACAGGATCGCCGTCGGTATAGGTTTCGCCGAACGGCACATAGTCGATTCGGGCGCCGGGCAGCGCGCGGCGCAGGCCTTCGAGCACCGAGATCGGAGTTCCCGACAGCGGCGAGGAGTAATTGCCGCGCAGCACTCGAGTCGCATCCCCCAATGGACCAATCACCGCGATCCGCAGCCCGGGCCGCAACGGCAGGACGCCGTCATTCTTGAGCAGCACGAGGCTCTTCTCGGCCGCGGCGAGTGCGGTCGAACCATGTTCCGGCGCACCGACGGCTGCGACATTGCCGTCGGGTTTGCGCACGCCCGGCAAGTCGCCGACGCGGTAGCGTGCCGAGAACAGGCGTATCAGCGTGCGATCCACATCGGCTTCGGTGATCAGACCGCGGGTCAGCGCCTCGCGGTAGCGCTCCCCAGGCCGGCGGTGTCGGAGAGCGTCGCTCCATGGCATTCGCTGTCGACCCCGGCGCGCATCGCCGCCGCCACCGCCGCGGCGGCGTCCGGCGCAAAATGATGGTTGTCGCTGATGTCCTTGACCGCATCGCAGTCCGAAACGACATAGCCGGCGAACCCCCAGGCACCCCGGAGATACTCGCCGAGCAGCATGTCGCTGGCACAAGCGGGCTGCCCGTCGATGCGGTTATAGGCGCACATTACCGATCCGGCCTTGCCCTCGACAATGGCGGCCCGGAAAGCCGGCAGATAGGTATCCTCTAGATCGTGGCGCGAAACGAAGACGTTCGCGCTGTGGCGAGTCGATTCCGGCCCACTATGCACGGCGAAATGCTTGGGCGTGGCGATCACGTTGGGCAGATCGGCATTGGAGCCCTGCATGCCGGTCACATAGGCGACGCCCATGCGCGCGGCGAGGAACGGGTCTTCGCCATAAGTCTCCTGCCCCCTGCCCCAGCGCGGATCCCGGAAGATGTTGATGTTGGGCGACCAGGTGTCGAGCCCGGTGCCGATCCGACCCATTCGCCCCGTCTGCCGCGCGAGGGCATGCAGACCCTGCACCTCGGTGCTGATCGCGCCGGCGACCTGCTTGACGAGCGGCGCATCGAACGTGGCTGCAAGCCCGATCGGCTCGGGGAAATTGGTCGTGGGCAAGGATCCCAGTGCGCCGTGGAGCGATTCCGTCCACCAATTATAGGCAGGCACGTCGAGCCGCGGGATCGTGGGCGCGGTGTTCAGCAGCTGATCGAGTTTCTCGTCGAGAGACAGCCTGCCGACCAGTTCGGCCGCCAGCGCATCGGCGCGCGCCCGGGCATTCGTGGTTTCCGCGCGCTGGGCGGCAACCGGCGGAATGCAGGACATGCTCGCCAGCAGGGACGCCGCGAGAAGGGCCGAAGATCGTTTCATGTCGCGCCTTTCTTGTGCCGGTGCCGAAGCCGGTCAGACCGGCTGGAAGCCGTGTTCGTGGACCTTGCGGATCAGATCGCGATGCCGCGGCAGCCCGACGCGCAGCCGCTCGGTCTGCGCGGCGTTCTCCCGCATCGCGCGTTCGGCGAGCCGCGCCTCGCCCGCAATCGCGCCGGGCTCGATTTCGGTGCGGAAGTCCATGCCGTAGAGCACATATTGATAGCTGGCCGGGGGAAGACTTCCTCGACCCGATCGAATTCGTCGTGGAACCAGGGTGGCTGATATTTCCACAGGAGCATCAGCTCCTGCAGACGGTCCGGTATGCTCTCGGGCCGCACATTGTCCCGCCAGAAGTCGCTGTCGGTGCGCCGGGTCAGGACATAATGGAGCTTGAGGAAATCCACGATCCGACCCCAGCGATAGTGCGTCGTCGCATTGAAGCGCGAAGCGACCACATCCATGACCTCGCGGCACACCGGCATCTGCTCGGCGATGAGCTTCGCCGACAATTCGATGAGCACGATCGCCGAGGATTCGAGCGGTTCGAGGAATCCCGCGGCAAGGCCCACCGCGACGCAATTGCCCTTCCAGAACGTCTCGCGATGGCCGGAGCGTATCCTGATCTTGCGGACGGGAAGATCCTTTCCCGCTTCCCCCAGATAGGCGCGCAGCTCTCGCTCGGCCTCGTCGTCGGAGATATGGTGGCTCGAAAAGACGTGGCCGGTGCCCCGGCGGGTCGGCAGGCCGATATCCCAGATCCAGCCGGCAGACTGGGCCGTGGAGGTGGTGTGCGATGCGATCGGACTGTCCTCGCGCGCATACGGCACCTGAACCGCGAGCGCAGTGTCGCAGAACAGAACATCGCCGCAGTCCTTGAACGGCACACCCAATGCGTCGCCGAGCAACAGCGCGCGGAAGCCCGTGCAGTCGACGAAGAGATCGCCTTCGATCTCGCCGGCCTGTTCGGTCTCGACGCTTCTGATGTCGCCGTCTTCGGTCAGGTGAACGCGCCGGACATCCGCCAAAACGTGCCGCACGCCCAGCTTCTCGCAACAATGGCGCTGCAGGAAGGGCGCAAACTTTCCGGCGTCGAGGTGATAGGCGTAATTGGCGACGGCATCATATTCAGGCGTCGCGATCGTCTTGGGCGCAAGCCCCGCATCGCAGATACGCCCCTGCGGCGTGACGGCGTCGCAGAAACTGCCTTTGACTGGGCCGGCCAGCCAGTGCGGCACGAGGTTGAGCTGGTGAAAGCTCTGCGGCAGCATCAGCGGATGATAATAAGCGTCGTCGGGCGCGCCTGTCGTCCAGCGCGCGAAGCTGGCGCCCTGCTTGAACGCCGCATCGCACTCACGAAAGAAGTCGGTTTCGGAAACGCCGATCTTGGAAAGCGTCGTCCGCAGCGTCGGCCAGGTACCCTCGCCCACGCCGATGATCGGTGTAGTCGGGGATTCGATCAGCGTAACCGTGAAGCCGGCCGCCATCCGGCCGCGGTGCTTCGCCGCGACGATCCCGGCGGTCAGCCACCCGGCGGTCCCGCCGCCGACAATGACGATATTCTTGATCGGACGCATGCGGCGCAATCTTCAGCGACAATGCCGGGGGTGTCAAAGACACCCCCGGAGTGGGAAAAGGGATCAGAGCTTGATGCGCAGACCCGCAGTAAACCGCCGTCCGTAACCATAAACGTCGAGCAGCTGGTTGTTATACCGGCCGTGCGTGCTCATCGTCTCGTTGGTGATGTTCAGCGCCTCACCGAAGACATTGATGTTCTCGGTGATCTGGTAGCTGGCGCTGAGGTCGACCTGGGTACTGGCGTTGACGAACGTCGGTTCGGCTCCGAATGCGCCGGTGTTCTGCACCTGGCCGAATTGCAGCAGATATTCGTCGCGCCAGTTGAGCGCCGCGCGGAACTCGAACCCGTATTTGTCGAAGAAGCCGACGAAGTTCGCCGAGTTCGCGAGTCCGGTCACGGCGAACCCGCTCTGGCTGATGTCGTTGCGGTCATAGGGTTTGTTCGTCTCCACGAACGTGCCGTTGGCGATGAAGCCGAAGCCCGAATCCCCGAAGGTGTGCTGCAGTGCCAGCTCCACACCCCGAACCGTCGCGTCCGGCCCGTTCACGCGCTGCGAGACGCTGAACTGCGCCGCCTGCCCGGTCGAGGGATCGGCGACTCCGTTGATCGTCTGGCGCTGCGTGCCTTGGACGATGAAGTTCGAGACGTTCTTCAGGAAGAAGTTCACCGACGCATAGGAATTGCGCTGATAATACCATTCCGCCGCGACATCGAAATTGTCGGCAAGATAAGGCTGCAACAGGGGTTCCCGCCGTCGGCGGTGAGTGCGCCGACACGTTGGCCTGAGCCGATATTGAGCACGGGTGTCAGCAGATTGAGCGTCGGCCGCGTCAGCGTGCGCGAGGCGTCGAAGCGCAGCACCAGTTTGGGCGTGAGCTCGAGCTTCATGTCCACCGCGGGCAGCAAATAGCTGTAGCTGTTCCGCGTCGTCACTTCCTGCGACGGACCGAAGTTCACGGTGAGCAATGTCGGGTCGGTGGTGCTCGGCGTGATCGAAGTCGGCAGTCGGCCGACGCCGGTGGAGGCGAGCTTGGTCGATTCCTGACGCACGCCGGCATTGAAGTGGAACGGCATGCCGGCGATTTCGGTCTTGTACTTGGCCGACAGGAAGAGCGACCAGGTCTTTTCGTTGATGTTGCGATAGCTGCCGACATCATTGGCGACGTCGAACGTGCCGGTGAACGCAGTGCCGCAACAGCCGTAATTATAGCCCGGGATCGTCGTCGCCTGCGGGTTGCCGAGCCCGGTCAGGAAATCCTGATACGCGACCGCCGAGAAATTGATCAGCGTCGGCGGGAGCGTGCCGCCGAAGCCGGGAATGAAGCCATCGGTGCTGACAGTGCCCTTGTACAGGGTCGTCGGAATGGCGACGCCGCCGGTGGTTCCCGACGCCGGTCCATAGCCCGAATAGGCTTGCCAGAAATTGTTCGCGAAGGTGTTGGCGCTGCGGAACTTGAACGTATCGTCCACATAGGATCCGCCGATCGACAGGGTCAGATCGTCCTGCGTCCATTTGGCGCGCAGCCGGCCCTGCTTGATCGTATCGGTATTCTTGTTCGCGATGTTGACGGTGACGTGCGAGCCGATGGCCGACATGTCGGCCCAGCGGTTCGGGTTGCCGCTGACGCCATAGGAATGGAGCGACGGAATCACTTCGTCGCTGTCTCCGGTGATCGCGATACCCAGTGCCGGGCCGATCCCGAACCCGTAGCCGACATCCGCACCCTTCCCGTTGACGCGTCCATCAGGGTTCAGCCAGCTGCGCGAGAGGCTGCCATCAGCCTCGATTTCCAGATTCTGGGTCGCGTCCCACTTGACGTTGAGCCCGGTCTGGTTGGTGCGCCGCCAGTTGCTGTCGGTGCCAGCGGTAAAGTCGGTCTGCGAGCCTGCCTGCGTGAAATCGAGGGGCACGCCATTGTCGTCGAGCTTCACGTTGCGCAGCGATCCCTGGTTGAACCAGATACCGAAGCCGAACGTGTCCGTGTTGATGCGCTGATCGGAATAATTGTTGTCGACCGTCAGCAGCAGACCGTCCGACGGCTGCCATTGAACGGCGATCCGCCCGTCGATGCGCTCGTCCTTCGTATAGGATTGCTGCGCACCATATTGCTGCTCGAAGAACCCGACGATCGTCTGCTGCTGCGACGCCGGCGCGGTCGTGTCGGAGGTCGGGTTGCACGTCGCCGCGGTGCTGCCGGCGAGCTGGCATGGCGCATAGCGCCCGCCCGGGAAGCCATGGACGAAGACATTGTTCGTGCGGGTGTCGTGCCGCGTGTAGATCACGCTGGCGAGGATCCCGAAGCTGTCATCCGCGAAGCTGTCGCTGATCAGCAGGCCACCCGAAGGCACGATGCGCTTCGAATAATTCTGGATCGATCCCGAGGCCGATGCCGCAAGGCGGAACCCGGGATGGTCGAGCGGCTTGGGATAGGCGATGTCGATGGTCGCGCCGATCGAGTTGGCCGCGACCGTCACGTCCGGGGTCTTGTACACGGTGAGCGCGCCGATGAAGTCGGAGCCGACGGTGCTGAAATCGATCGACCGTCCGCCGGTGGCGGTGGCGAGACGCCGACCGTCGACGAGAGTCTCGTTGAAATCGCCGCCGAAGCCGCGGATCGTCACGCCGTTCGCCTCGCCCCGCACGCCGTCGCGCTGTATCGAGACGCCGGGCAGCCGCTGCAGCGAGGCGGCGACGTTGGAATCGGGGAACTTGCCGATATCTTCGGACGAAATGACGTCGACGACTCCCGACGCCTCGCGCTTCGCATCGAGGTTGCGCTGGAGTGAGCCGCGGATGCCGGTGACGACGATTTCGTCCTGCTCAGCCTGGGTCACGGTCGATTGCGCGTCGGGCGTTTCGTTCTGGGCGGCGCTCGCCGGGGCGTCGCGGCCTGCCGGGTCGACCGCGGTCTGCGCATTCGCAGACGTCGCAAGCCCGGGCAAAGTCAATGTTAGCGCTACCAAACTTGAAGCACAAAAAGCGCCAATTTGGCCGTCGAGCGCGTCCCCGACACATTTGTCTGTGTAATAATGCCCTTCATGCCGATACCCCTCCTTAAGGTACAGACCGGTTGCACGCCGGATCACCGGCGCGGACTCGCGCGAAGCGGTTGAAAACCCGCTTTATTATTCGATAGGCAAGCGCCCGCGGCGTCGCGGACACCCGCGAGCCGATAATGGCCATCCTCCCGATCCATCTCTGCGAATCTGCCCGGACAATAACCAACTACGTTAGCGCTATCAACAATAATTTGTCGGCGTATAACAATGCGGCGGAGCGTTGACCTCGCGCGGCTTTCAGCATCGAATAGTCGACGCCCGGCGCGCCAGCTTCAGGAGGGGAATGCCGAGAGAGCTCGAATTGCTGGATACCGAGGCGCACCGCGACCTCCGCATTGCGCGCGGGCAGGAAACCGCGCCGCATTTCGTGCAGGTCGTCGTCTCGGAATTCGCCTCGGCCGCCACTTGCTGTCCGATCCTGCTCACCAAGAACCCGGACACCGGGCAATTCTATGCCGGGGCCATGTACGGATTCAAACCGGGCGAGAATCTGTTGCACGATCAGGCCGGGGATACGCGGCCTTATCATCCGCTCGACCTCGAGCGTCAGGGCTTCTTCATCTCCGGCGACAGCATCGCGATAGACCCGCACCATGCAAGGTTCGACGCGCTCGACGGCGAGGCGCTCTTCGCCGACAATGGCGAGCCCGGCGCGCGGCTGCGGAAAATCCAGCAGGTGCTCCGCCAATTGAAGACCGGCGTGGAGGAGACCGACAGGTTCATCCAGACGCTGCTCGGACATCGCATGATCGATCCGGTCGACGTCACGCTGCGTTTCGATGACGGTGAGACGCTGGCGCTCCAGGGGCTCTATACGGTCAGCCTGGACAGCCTGCACGAGCTCGACGACGCAGCCGTGCTGGAGCTGTTCCGCTGCGGCTATCTCCAGCTCGCTTACTGCATGGCCGATCTCGCTCAAGCAGATTCCGGCCCTCGCCCACCAGCGCAATCGGCGCCTGGCGGCCATGCCAGGATAGTTCGGGTGCGCGAGATTTCCGCCGATCAGGGGTTCGATCCCGAAAGCTTTCAACGGGAAGTGGCCGATGCCTGCGCGCCGGTCATCTTGCGCGGGCTCGGCCAAGGCTGGCCCGTCGTTGCGGCAGGGCAGAAATCGCGCGATGCGCTGTTCGCCTATCTGCAGCGTTTCGATTCCGGCCAGACTGGCCAGGCATTCATCGGCCCTCCCGCGATCGCCGGACGTTATCATTATGGCACCGGCCCGGACGGCTTCAACTTCGCGCGCGAAACGCTGTCGCTACCGGAAACCCTGCAGCGCATTGCTGCTGCGGCCGATCGGCCGGAGCTGCCCTCGGTGTATATGGGCTCGCTGCCGACGGACGCCCATCTGCCGGGCTTCGCAGACGAGAATCCCGCGGCCTTCCTGCCACGCGCCATTCGACCACGCATCTGGATCGGCAACGCATCGCAGGTCGCCTGCCATTACGACACCTATGACAATCTGGCGCTCGTCGTGGCGGGACGGCGATGCTTCACGCTCTATCCGGCCGACGCCATAGCCGACCTCTATGTCGGGCCGATCGACCATAATATGGCCGGCCAGCCGGTCAGCCTGGCAGCCGGATCCCCCGACGGCGATCCGCGTTATCCCAAGTTCGAAGCGGCACGTCCGCGGGCGCTGCACGCGGAGCTGGAACCCGGCGACGCGCTCTACATCCCGAAGCTCTGGTGGCACCAGGTCGAAGCGACCGGCCCGGTGAACGTCCTGATCAATTACTGGTGGGACGGGTTCAGCGCCGGCCCCGATGCGCCTTATGCGACGATGATGCTGGCGATGATCGCCATCGCCGAGCGCCCGGCCGCCGAGCGTGCGGCATGGCGCGCCTTCTTCGACCATTATGTCTTTCGTCCCGACGGCCATCCGCTCGCGCATCTGCCCGAGGAACGGCACGGCATATTGGGACCGCTGCGCAACAATTACGGGCGGATCCGTGCGATGGTGATGCAGATCCTGCGCGGCGGTTGAGCGCCGCCGCACAGGACTCGCGCATCATTGTCGGACGGGATATTCGAAGATCGTCACCGATATCGGATCCACGGTAAGCGCACGGCCGAGCGCCGGCACGCGCTTCTCGCTGATCGTCACGCCGGCCGGCTTGCCGACCTTGTTCTCGGCATCGAGTGATTTGCCGGTGAGCAGCCACTGGGTGCCCGCGCCGCCCGGCTTTAGCCCACGCGGTTCGACCGTCAGGCGCTGCGGCTTGTAGGTAGCGTTCACCACCGCGATACGCAGCCGCTTGCCGTCGGGGCTCAGTCCGGCGATCACATCGAGCGGCCAGGTCGCGCTTCCCGCCTTCACCTGCGGATGCGCGAAGCCCACCGGATAGCGCGGATCGGGTTGAGGGACGTTGCCCTCGACTGCCAGCGGGATCGTGCCCGCGCCGAACCGTTCGCCGTACAATTTGAATATCGCACCCGTCGTATTGAGTGTCGCGGCGGTCGGCGTGATGTCCATCGTCGAGGCACCGGTCGTGAAGGCGCTCATCGTCAGGAAATCGGTGTGGCGCAGCATTTCCTGCATCACCATCGCATAAGCGAGCGCGTTCTTGAGCGTCGGCTTGCCGAAATAGGCGTACTCGTCGATCGACAGGAAGATCTTGCGATCCCGGATTGCCGGGAAGCGCTGCTGGTAGATCTTCCACTCCTCGGTCTTCATCCGGACGTGGTTCGAAGGCGAGCGCGCATATTCGATCAGTTCGGCATCGGCCGGGGCATTCGGGCGTTCTTCCGGGCGGTCATACCAATGCTCGCTGATACCGTCGAAACTGCCCATCGCATGCGCGAAGAAGCCGCCGGTCCAGTCCTCTTCGGTTCCGAACTTGTGCTGGATGCTCTCGAGCGAGGCATTCTCCTTGAAATCGCGCGGATGGAGCTGGTCGGGCATCGCACCCGAGGCGATGAGCGTGATCGAAGGATCGACCTTGCGCATCCGCTCGGCGAACTCGCGATGCTTGATCAGATAATAATCGAGGCTCGTCTTGCCGATCTGCCACCATCCATAGGGCTCGTTGCCGATATTCCAGAGCCGGACGCCATAGGGTTCGGGATGACCGTTGGCCGCGCGCTTCGCGCCCCAGTCGCTGGTCGCCGGGCCGTTGAGATATTCCACTTCCTCAGCGGCCGAATTGGCGTCGCCCAGGCCGGCATTGACGGTGACATAGGGTTCGACGTCCAGGATCCGGGTGAGCCGCATCCATTCGTCCATGCCGATGTCGTTCGGCTGCATGGCGCTCCACGCATGATCGAACATCGGCGCGCGGCGATCGCGCGGACCGAGCGCGCCGTGCCAATCCCAATCGGAGAGGAAATTCCCGCCGGGCAGCCGCCAGAAGCCCGAGTTCAGGGATTTCGCGATCGCAGTAGTGTCGGCGCGCCAGCCGTCGATATTGTCCGAAGGCATGAGCGAGACGGCGGCCACCCGGAAGCGGCCGCCGCCGGTCCCCGTGATCTCGAGCCGTGCGTCGGTGGTGTCGGCGCCCGGCGTGAAAGCGAAGTCTGCGCGCTGCCAGGCGGGCCCGGCGGTGGGCAAGGTCACGACCTGCCGGTTTCCTTCGCCATCACCCCAGATCAGCGCGACCTGCGCCTTGGCCGCCGCATCGCCCGACAGCCACAGCGATCCGTCGTAGCGCTTGCCCTTCGCGACTCCGATGCCCGATTGCGCCAGCCCGTGCGGCGTTTCGCCGACCGCGACGCTGGGGCTGTGCGGACCGACATACGGATCCTGCGCGTCCATCTTCACGGCGTCGTCGCCCCCGATCGGGCGCCATTTGCGATAGGCGACTCCGGGGCGGCCCTCCGCATTGGGCGGCGGCGGAACGTCCTTCGCCTCGGAAACGACCGGATAATAGAATTTGCGATCGTCGAGCATCTCCGCCCACAAGGTGCGCGCCACCAGCCCGCCGATGGGCTCGATGAACATGCCATAAGCGTAGCGCGTGACCGGCGCCGCGCGCTTCGTGCCATCGATCGTGACGCGGAGTTCCTGCGCGCCCAGTGGCGCACTCCCTGCGAGAATCAACGCGAGCGTCGCCGCTTTCGCTGCCAGCCTCATCCATCCCTCCATTGTGTTATTTTCTGTTGCCGCTACGCGTAACGGTAGCGTTAACATTGCACCAGCCCTGTTTCGGCATTTGTCGGAGTGCTGGGCTGGCAGCAGAAGATGCGGGAATGTTCGTAAGGATCGACAACGGGCGATCCGTCACAGGAGAGGATGAACAATATGGCGAAGAGGCGTGCTTATCTGCTGGGCGTGGCGCTGGCGTTGATCGCGGCCGGCCCGGCCTCGGCGCAGGTGACGACTCGCGTTCCGGCGCCCGTGCCGGGTGCGCCTTCGGCCACCGTCGAGCGTATCAAGGTCCACTCTCCCGCCATCGCCGGCAATCTGGAGGGCGAGTCCGCCGATCGCGACGTGCTGGTGGTTCTGCCTCCCGGTTACGCCAGCCACCCGAAAAAGCGCTATCCGGTGCTCTATGCCCTGCACGGCTACTCGATCGGTGCCGAGCAATGGGTCAAGGAAATCCATGTCCCCCAGACGATCGAAGGCGCCTTCGCCAAGGGCGCGAAGGAAATGATCGTCGTGCTTCCCGACAGCAAGACCGCGCATAACGGATCGATGTATTCGAGTTCGGCGACTACCGGCGATTTCGAAACGTTCATATCGCACGACCTGGTGCAGCATATCGACACGCATTACCGCACGCTGGCCAAGCGTGAGAGCCGTGGACTGGCCGGCCATTCGATGGGCGGGTACGGCACCGCACGCATCGGAATGAAGCACCCCGACATGTTCGGAGCGATCTACATGATGAGCCCGTGCTGTCTCTCGCCGCGTGACCCCGCCCAGTTCGACGCGGCGACCGGGGCGAAGCTCGCCAAGGTGCAGTCGCTGGAAGAGGCGAGCAAGCTCGGCTGGGGCGAACGCGCGCAACTCGCTACCGCAGCGGCCTGGTCGCCCAATCCCCGGAATCCGCCTTTGTACCTCGACCTGCCGATGAAGGACGGCGTGGTGCGGCCCGAGATAGTGGCGAAATGGGCGGCGAACGCGCCGCTCGCATTCGTCGACCAATATGTCGGCAATCTCCGCCGCTACCGCGCGATCGCCATCGACGTCGGCGACCGTGACGGGCTCAAGGAGGACTCGCGAAAGCTGCACGAGGCGCTCGATCGCTATGGCATCGCCAACAGCTTCGAAGTCTATCCCGGCGATCACACGAGCGACGTCGCCGCGCGCTTCCAGGAACAGGTGATCCCGTTCTTCAGCAAGCATCTGGCGTTTGCCGCGCCCCGGTAATGCACCTCCCGCCGGAGCGGCCCGGGGCCGCTTCGGCGCTCACATCGACGAGCGCGTATCCTCGAGCGCCAGGTCGACGAGAATCCGCATTGCCTCGCTCGCAGCGTCGGGATCTCCGGCGGCGATCGCCTCGAAGACGCGCGCATGGTCGGGCAGCGGATCACGCGGCAGCGCGCGCGTGCGCTGCTTGAACTGGGTCGTCCAGTTCACTGCCGCGCCGATGCTGGCGCTCAGCGCGATCAGCGCGTTGTTGTGGGTGGCTTGCAGCAGCGCGTCGTGGAAGTCGCGGTCCGCGGCCCGGCCCGCCTCGGTCGCCAGGGTGAAGCGGCGCATCCCGGCCAACGCCTCCTTCATCGCCTTGATATCGGCCTTTTCGCGACGTCCCGCCGCAATCCGGGCAGCCGCCGGCTCGACGATAGCGCGCAGCTCGAACAGGTCGCGGACGAATTCCAGATCGGGCTCGCCCGAAAAGGCCCAAGCCAGTACCACCGGGTCGAGCACGTTCCAGCGGCTGCGCGGGAGCACCCGCGTTCCCGCTTTCGTGCGACTTTCGACCAGCCCCTTCGCCGCTAGCACCTGTACCGCCTCGCGATAGGCGCTGCGGGAAACGTCGAGCGCTTCCGAATTGGCGACTTCCCCGTCAGCCGCTCGCCCGGAGCGATGCGTCCCGAAACGATCGCGGTTCCGAGATAATGCGCAACCGCACCGCGCAGGCGCCGGCCGGTGCCCTTGGCGGACGACGCGAAGGGGCCGGCGGTAGAACGCGCAGGCTCCGGGGCGTCTTCGCTGTCCGATGCCATAGTGGATTCCCCCTGATACGCCCTGCATTATCCCCAGCCCGGCAATGCAGCGCAAGGTACGCCTGGCGCAATACTCCGAGTACACCCGCGCGCAACTCGGTGACGACAAATCCCGCACCGATTTGCGTCGTGGCCTGGACGATCATCGCCGACTTGTCAGCAAGCTCGATCCTTTGCCGATGCACGCCTGCTCCTCTCCATACGAGCAGGTGGCAACAGATCGCAATTCTCACCCTCCTCGCCGAAATCGGATTGATCAGACATTTGCAATTTGTCATATAGTGGAACGTACCTACGAAAAGTGAAACGCGAGGCCGCACCATGGCTTACGCGGCAAAAGGGGAGAGATGAGAATGTCTGAAGCCAGGATTGCCTATGCCGCACTGATCTGCGGCGTTTCCCCGTTGGCATTGTTGCTCGCGACGAACTCGGCGGCCGCGCAAAGCGCGCAATCGGATACGCCCGCCACGGAGGCCCCGGCGGCAGAACCCGAGACGCAGGAAAACGAGATCGTAGTCACCGGTTTCCGCGCCAGCCTCGGCAGCGCGCTCAACGCCAAGCGCGCGGAAACTTCGGCAATCGACGTCATCAAGGCGGAGGACATTGCCGACTTCCCCGACAATAATCTGGCCGAATCGCTCCAGCGCATACCCGGCGTCTCGATCAACCGCGTCGGGGGTGAAGGCAGGGCGATCACGGTTCGCGGCCTCTCGGGCAGCTTCACGCGCGTGCGCATCAACGGGATGGAGGCGCAGGCCATTTCCGGCGCGACCACCTCCGATCGCGGCACCAACACCGGGCGCGGGTTCGACTTCAACGTCTTCGCTTCCGAGCTGTTCAACAATCTGGTCGTCCGCAAGACCGCGGATGCCGAGACGATCGAAGGCTCGCTGGGCGCGACGGTGGATCTGAACGTCGCCCGGCCATTCGATTACAAGGGCTTCACCTTGGCCCTCGGCGCGCAGGCCGGATACAACACGCTCGCCAAGAACATAGATCCGAAGTTCAGCAGCCTGATCGCGAACACCTGGGAGACCGGGATCGGCCGGATCGGCGTGCTCGCTTCCGCAGCCTATAGCCGCCGCAATTATTATGAGGACCAGTTCGGCTCGGGCGGCTGGAACCCCGCCACCGTGGACGGCGGCTTCTGCTCTCCTGTCGGCGTGGCGCCGGTTTCACCCGCGCTCAACCCCGCCCAGGGAACGACGGCGAGCGATTGCGCGACGGGCGTGCCGCGCCCCGCGGCGAACGATACCAATTATGGGCTGGTCAATCGTTCGACCGTCTTCCTTCCGCGGCTTCCGCGCTACGGGCGCTTCCATCATGACCAGAAGCGCCTCGGCGTTACCGGATCGGTGCAGTGGGAGCCGGCGCCCGGCATCGAGATCGGCGGCGACCTGCTCTATTCGGATTACAAGGTATTCCGCGAGGAGAACTGGCTCGAGGGCTTCTCCTTTGCCCGCGCGATCGCTTCGCCGAACTTCGGCAAGCCGCAGACCGCGATCCGCGAGGCTATCCTGCGCGAGGCGGGCGTCAGCCACACCCAGGGCGCGAATTTCGGCCAGACCGTCTACGACATCGATTATGGCGTGTTCGACGGCGTCGACGTGCGTTCGGACACCCAATACGATCGCTTCCGCAGCCGCTTCACGCAATATTCGCTCTACGGCAAGTTCGACGTAACCGATCGGCTGCGGCTGAACCTGCTCGCGGGCAAGGCGAGCACCAATTACGACCAGACCGAGCAGACCACGTTCCTGTTCGGCCGCAACAACACGCGCCAGACGATCGATTTCCGCGAGGACCGCAATCAGCCGACGATCGGCTTCGGCTTCGACGTCACCGATCCGAACCAGTTCACACTGGCGCCCGGCAGTGCCGAGATCCGCACCGCGCCGTCGTTCATCGACAACGTCAACAAGATGGTCGAGGGCAGCTTCAAGTGGAAGGCGACGGAGGGGTTCACGCTGAAGGGCGGCGTGCATTTCGACCGGTTCGACTTCAGCATCCTGCCCTATCAGCGCGCCAACAACTTCCTCGTGCCGACGGTGAGTCCGTCCGACCTCGCCGGCATGACGCATCTGGTCGAGGGCTTCGGCGAGGGCATGCGCGAAGGCGTGTTCCCGAGCTCATGGGTCGCGATCAACTATCAGGATTTCGCCAAGCGCTACGGGCTGGATAATTACACCGGCGACTTCGCGCTCATCCAGAATCTCGGCGGCACCCGCAAGGTGCGCGAAGACGTCGTCTCAGCCTTTGGCCAGGTGGATTTCGACTTGTCCGCCGCAGGCGCGCCGATCCGTGGCAATGTCGGCATGCGCTATGCCCGCACCTCGCTCGATTCGACCGGCTATTCGACGTCGCTGGGGCAATTCGTGACGGTGCAGAACAGCTATGAGGATTGGTTGCCGTCGCTCAACGTGGTCGCCGATCTGACCTCGAAGCTGTTGATCCGCGGTGCCGTGGCAAAGGTGATCACGCGGCCCGAACTCGGCTTCCTGAGCCCCGGCGCCAATGTCGTGATCAGCGGCACGCCCAGCGTCAACAGCGGCAATCCGCTGCTCGAACCGATCCGCGCCACCACCTATGATGCCGCGATCGAATGGTATTTCGCGCCCAATTCGCTGCTGTCGGCGGCGTATTTCCGCAAGGACATCCAGTCCTATATCCAGAACCAGGCGCTGCAGATGACCTTCGCCCAGACCGGACTGCCGCTGAGCCTGCTGGCCAATAGCGGCCTCGATCCCAACGTCTCGGTGTTCACGGTGAACCAGGCGCGCAACACGCCGGGTGGGCCGCTCGAAGGCTATGAGATCAACTACCAGCACGCCTTCACCTTCCTGCCCGGCTTCCTCCGCAATCTGGGCGTGCTGGCGAACTACACGCACGTGAAATCGACGATCACCTATTTCCTCGCAGCGAGCGCGAGCAACACCACCGATCGCGATCTGCTCGGGCTGTCGCGCGATGCCTTCAACGGCACGCTTTATTACGAGGACAGCAAGCTGAGCGCGCGTATCTCGGGCTCGTATCGCGGACCGTACATCATCGCATTGCCGGCGAACAATCCGCTCCAGGACCTCGAGGGCGTCGACAAGTCGCTCATCTTTGATCTCTCGGTGTCGTATCAGCTCACCGACAAGATCAAGCTGAGCTTCGAGGGGCTGAACCTGTTCGACCGGCCCTATCGCCAATATATCGACTCGGATCGCGACAGCACGTTCGTCTACAGCCACACCGGCGCGCAATTCTATCTCGGCGCGCAGTTCCGGTTCTGAAGCGTATGGGATCCAAGCGACGGGCTTAGCAAAGCCAAGCCCGTCGCTCCCCGCAACGACTGAACGACCGCAATTGGGCGTATGTTGCGCATCACAATATCTCGAAGACTTCGTAGTGAACCGAGTTGTCGGAGCGACGCTCGCCTACGCTCACGGATACGATCGAATTGAGCCACGCATAATCTGGCGACGCCGTCTCGAAGAAAGGAACCGTCCTGAGATAAAGGTCTTGCGCGGTTTCGCCGTGTGCGGGGACCTGGGGCCGAGTGTGGGCCCGGCCACGATAGGTCATCAGGATCTGCGAACCGTCGTCAGTCAGGAGCAACAGGCGGACGTCCTGCTCCCGCGATCCGTCGGAGCGGACGAGCAGCACGTCCGATCCTGCATAAGGAGAGATTTCGCCGCTGAGGCGCTCGCCCGCGAATGTTCCCCCTGAAACAGGGAAGATGCGCCGTCCGCCGACAGGGGTGGTGCCCAGTTCGATCATCGGATGCAGATCGATATCCAGGCTGAAAAGATGACGGGACTCCAACGCGCGCATTCGGCACCTCCGCGATACGATGTTCGTATGGATCGCTTGAATGTCTCAGGGCGTGGCGTTTCGACAGTGCGCATTTTTCCCTGTCATATGAATCTGTGCTTATTGTCCTGAATGCGAAACCGGCCGCCTTCCCTTGAGTCTCTCCGGTTCCTCGAAGCATGTGTCCGGCACTCGAATTTTGCGCGTGCGGCGAATGAGCTTGGGGTCACTCCGACGGCAGTGAGCCTTCGCATTCGCGATTTGGAAGCGGACCTGGGAACGAGGCTTTTCGATCGGTTCGGGCCAAGGGTCGCGCCGACGCAGGCGGGCCTGGACCTGGCAGCGCGGCTGACCGAGGCTCTCGATCTCATCCGTTCCGCAGTCGACGCGTGCCAAAGCACGCAAACGAAACTGCGCATCACCGCCGTGCCGACATTCGCCACTCGCTGGCTGGCACCGCGCCTCGCTTCTTATCACGCGCTTCCCGATTCAGCTCCGATCCAACTCGACGCGTCGACCGGGCTGCGGCCGGGAGACGATTTCGACATCGCGATCCGAACAGGTCCCCGAAACTGGCCGGGCTTCGAAGCCGTTCGCCTGATGCCCGTCGAATCGACGCCGATGTTGAGCCCTGCGCTCGCGGCGAGCATTGATCTCACGTCTCCGCGCGACCTTGCGGCCTTGCCGTTGTTGCCGCACGACCAATGGCGGCGCTGGTTCCGTGAATGTGGCGAGACAGTCGAATTGCGCTTCTACGCCGACGACTATCCCACGCACGAACTCGATGCGACTGCCGCGATCGAGGGTGCTGCAGTCGCGTTGCTTTCGCCGATGCTATTTGCCTCCGCGCTGCACGAGCGAAAGCTGGTTCAGCCGTTTCCGCACGTCCTGGAAGGCCCCGATTACCACTGGCTGCTCCTGCGTCCCGGTGAGGCGCGGCCGGCCGTACTCCGTTTCAGGCAATGGCTGGAACATGCCGTCCTGACGGGGCGTCGATCGCCTGTTCTCGCATAGCGAAAACGCGAGCAAGATCACCCTGTCGCGCGAGGTTGATCGCAAGATGCCTGCGCCGCCCGGCGTCATTAGCTCGAGCGCGAAGGATCAGTCATCGGGTCGGCCATTTCGCGAGGATCGAGCGCGCGGGTTGCGGGCAGCGACCCGGTCTGGCGCTCGATCATGCGGTGCACTTGCGGCGGCTCCGGCCCTTTGTGCAGCGCGGCGATCGCTTCGCTATTGGCACGATCCGCTTCCGTGCGGCGCTGGTTGTGGCGGACATAATCCAGCCAGGTGGCGACGTGATAGCGTTCGATCCAGGCCTCGGGGTCGGCCAGATCTCGCAGGAGGGTCCAGTCGCGCGCGCCATCGCGTCGGCGAATTCGCCTTCGCTCGGCCATGGTTCGAAGGAACCGGACAATATCCTTTTGCGCGATATGATAGGTGATCGTGACGACGATCGGGCCGCTGCGCAGCTCGATTGGCACTATTGTATCCGGCTCGGTCCACGTGCCTTGCGGATCCAGGTTGATTGCCTCGATCTGGGGGATCGGCAGCCAAATCCCGAGCAGCGCACCTGACAATTGTATGGCGGCGGCGCAAAGCAAGGCGGTTCCCACGCCCTGCCCCTCCGCGACCGTGCCGAACAACCAGCTCCCCGCGGCCATGCCGCCGAACGCGGCCATCTGGTACAGGGCCAAAGCCCTCGCGACGACCCAGCGCGGCGCGGCCATCTGCACCGTGACGTTGAACGTGGATAGCGCAAGCACCCAACCGGCTCCCGCAGCGGCCAGCGCGGGGATCGTCAGCAACAGGTTCGAGCTCACGCCGGAGACGGCCGCCCCCACGGCAAGCGCGATCGCACCAAGGCGAACGAGGCCCTCGACCGGCAGCGCCCGTCGCAGCCGGCTGCTCATCACGGCGGCACCGACCGCGCCGATGCCAAAGGCGCCGAGCAGCATGCCATAGGTAAGCGGTCCACCCTTGATGATATCGCGCGCGACCAGCGGCATGAGCGCCGGGACCGCACTTGCGGCGAGGCCGAACAGCGCCGCGCGCAGCAGGACGATCCGCAGATTGGGCGACATCGCGACGTAACGGATGCCGGCCGCCATCGCGACGCCCAGCCGTTCGCGCGGCAGCAATCTGGGCGGCAGGCCCGGGCGCCAGCGAGCGAGCACAACGATCAACCCGACATAGCTCAACGCATTGATCAGAAAGGCAGCCGCCGCGCCGGCTGCGGCAACGATCAGGCCGCCCAGCGCGGGCCCCACGCTTCGGGCGATATTGAAGCCCATCGAATTGAACGCGATCGCCTGCGGCAGCACGCTGCGGGGAACTATGTCGCCGACCGATGCCTGCCAGGCCGGGCCATTGATCGCGGTGCCGCAGCCGATGAGGAAAGTGAATGCAAGGAGCAGCCATGGGCTGAGGATCCCGGTCCAGGCACACACCGCAAGGGCAGCCGAGACGAGAAGCATGAAGACCTGGGCCGCGAGCATCACCCGGCGGCGATCGAGATTGTCGGCAATGGCGCCGGCCCAAAGCGACAGCAGCATGATGGGTAGTGTCGTCGAAGCCTGAACCAGCGCGATCAGCTGGGGCGAACTGGCGAGGAAATCATCAGCCAGGACGCGCCAACCGACTGAATCAATCCGCCGAAATTGGATGCGACGCTGGCGAACCAGACAGCGCGGAACACCGGGACCGCGAACGGGGATCGAGATCGTCGCGGGAACTGCAGTCGCGTCGGCGGTCATGGGTTCCTCAATGCTCGACCCCGTCGATCGTGCCAACCCGTCACGCCCCCGCTCACCCGGCGCCGGATCGATCGTTCAGGTAGATCGATCTCGCCCGACATGGATCCATCGATCGATCGCCGACCGGATCGTTCGGTCGGGATCGTTATTGGCCCCGTGCGGTCGATGCCGCGCCGATGATGCCGCGCCTATCCTGCGATGGGCGAAAGGATCATCGCGTTGGATGTCACTCATGTTCTGGTCATCAAGGACGGCGCCGACGATCCGATCGACGGCATACTCCAGAGTCTCGCGAACGATCCCGGGATCGTCATCGCGACTCCGGCGCCGCTGGACCTTGCGGCCGGAATCGAGGAAGCCCGGCGCCGCGGCACGACACTCAGCGTCATCCTGATCATCAGCCGCGAGGCGCGCATCCCCGCCATCGTCGGCGAGATCCGCGCGGTGCTCCCCGATATTCACCTCGTCGCGCTGGCGATCGAGACCGGCACCGCCAATCTGTCGCTGCGCGATCCCAATTTCGACGAACTCAACAGCGTCCTTCGCACGCTTTCGCGCCCCGGCCGCGGCTTTCGCCGGGAAAAGGGCAAGCTGCTGCGTTTCACCGCGCGGCTGCCGGCGAATGACGCAGGCGATACAGGCGCTTCCGCCGGACCGCCCCGCAACCTGCCGGTGGTGACGGTCATCCAGCTCGATTCGAAGTCGGTCGACGCGATCGATCTCGCGCTCGAATGGGTCGAAGCGGCGACGCGGGTATTGGTCGGCATCTGGTCGAGCAGCCGCAAGGATGAGAGCGCCGGCTTCGCGCTCAGCTGGGGCGCGCTCGAGAGCTGGCTGGCCAATATGGTGCGGCTGGTCGAATCGGTCGACGATCGGCCCGAACGCGTCTTTCGCCGCCTGATCGCCCTACTGGAGGATAACGAGCACGCACACATCCCCTCGCCTCTCTCTACGAGCGCATCGAACGCGATCCGCTCGCGCTCAAGATCGCGTTGATCGCGGCGGCGGGCGATCTCGACATCCGCTTCCACCGCCTGTTCGGCGCATTGCACGACGATTTCGCGCGGCGCTACGCCTCGGTCGGCCTGGCCTGCGCGATCATCGCGGCGGGAACCAAGGGCGTGTCGCCGGCCAAGGTGCGTGGCGAGCTCGCGACCAACCCGCATCTGCGCCGGCTCGGACTGACCAGGGCAGCCGGACCGCTGGTCGACTCCGCCGAGGCGCCGCTGCGGCTGGCCGCGACGATGATCGACTGGCTGCTCACCGGCGACGCCGATGCGCTCAGCGGCCCCGAAGCGCGGCGATTGCGTCGGCCGGCGAAGGCCGAAGCCGCCCGCTTGCTGTCGGCAGATCGCCTGCGGCGGGTCCGGGCTTCGGTGCGCCACGCCTTGGTCGGGCGCGACGGCGACCGCGTGTCGGCGATCATGCTCGCCGGCTCGGCGCCCGACTGGATACGGGTCGAAGCGGCCGAGATCAGCGAACCCGCGATGATCATCGGTCCGGCGGCGGGAGAGACCAATGCCGAGGTGCTGGCCGGCGCACTCACAGACATCGCCGACGCCGCTTTCCTGTCCGGGCGGCGCGTGGTTGCCGACCTTGACGGTGATGGCCCCGAAGGCGACGCGTTGTGGCAGGTGCTGACTGCGTCCTGGGACCTGTTCGATCAACCGCCTTATGTCATCGCGGACAATCCCGAGCGTCGCCTAGCCACTGCGCCGCAGCCGCATATCGTCGTCGCCGACCTCCCCGCCGACCCGGAGAGACCGCCGCGACACGATCGTCGCCGCGCTTGCCGATCTGGGCGGCGGCAGCGACGCACTGACCGATCGGCTGACCGACGGCTTCCCGGTCCCGCTCGACGCCGTGCCGCAGGCAGTAGCCGTGGCACTCGCCCGGGCCGCCGCCAACGGTCGGCCCAACCAACCCGACGACGCCGACTGGCTGGGCGGTTTCCGCCGCATCGCCGGGGCGCGGCTGCCGACGCTGGCGCGGCGCATCGAGCCGCCCGCGACTGATACCGGCGATGACGAGAGCCCGCTCGACATAGTGGTGCTGCCCGCGGCACAGCGCGATCAACTGGCCGAGCTGATCAGCCATGTCCGCCACAGCCGCGTCGTGCTCGAGGATTGGGGCTATGCCGCACTGACCGACGGCCAGGGCATCGCCGCTCTGTTCTCGGGCGACAGCGGCACCGGCAAGACCACTGCCGCGCACGCGATCGCCGCCGAATTGGGGGCGGACCTCTACGCGATCGACCTCGCCCAGGTAGTGAGCAAATATATCGGCGAGACCGAGAAGAATCTCGACCTGATATTCGACGACGCGCAGCGCGCCGGGGCGGTATTGCTGTTCGACGAGGCCGACGCACTGTTCGGCAAGCGCAGCGCGGTCAGCGACGCGCGTGATCGCTACGCCAATATCGAAGTCGCGCACCTGCTGCAGCGGATCCAGCGGTTCACCGGCCTGGCGCTGCTGACCACCAATCATGCCGACAATCTGGACCCCGCCTTCACGCGTCGGTTGCGCTTCCGGATCGAGTTCCCACGGCCCACCGCGTCTGACCGGCTGACGATCTGGGAACAATCGTTCCCGGCCGACTTGCGCGCCGAGACGCTCGACTTGCGCGCCATCGCCTTCGCGTTCGACCTGACCGGCGGAACGATCCGCCAGATGGCGGTCCATGCCGCGATGCTCGCCGCCGAGGAAGGCGGGCTGATCCGCTTCGACCATGTCCTGTCGGGCGTGCGCAGCCAGCTCGTCAGGCTCGGCCTCTATACCGACCTTCCCCGGCTCGACGCGATCGCTACCGCCGCCAGGGCAAAGGCGGCGTAATGGCGATCGATACCGTCACCGCCGCGATCATCGACATGCTCAAGGAGTCGCTGGGCAACCAGGAGGGCGTGCCGCCCAATTCCTATGTCATCAGTTTCGCCTCGCCCAACGAGGGCGCGGCCAATGCCGATGTCGTGCTTTTCCTCTACCTCGTGACCCCCGCGCCCGAGCTGCGCAACGCCGAGCGCATCCGACCCTGGCCCGGCCCCAATGACCCGCCGCGGGTGATCGAGCCGGCAGTCGCGCTCGAGCTACATTTTCTGCTGACCGTCGGCGCCGGCGCGCCCGCGGGCGCGGCCGGACTGAGCCGGCTGGTCGACGCGGTCCGCGCGATCGAGGGCGCCTCGCCGCTCGCCGTGCCGGCCGCATTCCAGGAGGCCATCTGGCTGTCGCTGCTGACTTTGTCCTCCGATGAGATGGCCCGGATCTGGGGATTGTTCCCCAACGAGAATTGCCGGTCGTCGATCGCTTTCCGCGCCAGCCCGGTCTGGATCGATCCGCGCGCGGTGGAGGACGACGCGACGCCGGTCAGCGAGAGCAGTTCGAAAGCCGGGCGGATGTTGGAGGAGGCATGACCGCGTCGCTGGCCCTCCTGTCGCCGGACATCGTCAAGCGTCGCGTGATGGTCGCGCTCGAATTGGTCGACCCGATCACCGGCCGGCTGGCAGGAGCAGACATGCGAGTCAGCGGGCCAGGTTTCGCGGCGCCCTCGGTCACGCGCGCCGGGCAGATCGTGTGGACCGATCCGCAGCCACCGCTCGATCCGGCCGATCCGGCGCCGCCGCCTGACCGTCAGCTGGCGATCGAGGCGATCGCCCGTCACGGTCAGTTCGCGCCTTATAGCCGAACGCTGACATTGCCGGTCCGCCTGAAAGATGTGCCGCCGCCCGTTTATCGCGACACGCTGGTGCCGACGGGCCTCTACCAGGCGCCACCCGGACGGCTGGCAGCCGCCGGAATGCTGATCGACGCGGCCGCCTCGCGCCAGCCCGTCGCCGGCGCAAAAGTGAGAATCTGGCTGCAGTCGCGCAACGATGCCGCCGCACTCGACAGCAATTATCAGGCGATCAGCGACACGCGAGGCGGGTTCGTCGCCGTTGTCGGCGATCTCGCCGGCGATGCGTCGATGCCGCAAAAGGCGCCCGCGCCCGACGGTGCGGTAATCGGCTGGATCGCCTTCACCGTCGGCGCGACCACGCGCCACAGCCTGCTGCTGCCGCTCCGCCGTGCTCGCCTCTTTCAGGCACCTGCACCCTTTGTCTGGGCCGCTTTGGCGGCTGCGCCGCCCGCATTGCCCGCACCATGACCAGGAATCCAAGGAGACTCGACATGCCCCCCGAGACTGACGACGATACCGCTCCGGCCGCAGTACCCTCGCCCCCGCACCACCGGCTCCGCCCCCGGCACCGCCAGGCGATTGGGGCAATGATCCGCAGCGCGTCATCGCGACGCAATTGGCGCTCGCCGATGCGATGAAGCCGATCGAAGCGGCCGCAGCCGATCTCTATGCTGTCGACCGCCAGGCTGCGCGCGACGCGATCGCCGACAAATATGCCAAGGCCGTGGCGCCCGGCGGCGATCTGCGCCGCAAGCTCGATGCCGCCAACGCCAATTTCAACGAGACCGCCGGCTTCATGGTCGATGCGCTCGACGAGTGGGTGAAGAAGGTCGCCACCGGCCCGCTGCACCAGCTTCTCGTCACGCGGGCGAAGACCAGGACCGACCTCGACGCCACGCTCGGCTCTCGTGAACGCGCCCGCGCTGCCGCGCAGGATGACGCCAAGGCCTGGGGCGCACGCTTCGCCGATTGGTCGGCGCCGGCCGATACGATCACCAAGATCGTCGCGGGCTATGCCGATCAGATCAACAAGCTCGATCTCGAGATCAACGGCGGAAACGCACCCGATTCGGCGATCCTCAGCTTCTGGTTCGAAGTCGCGCCGAAGCATCTTCAGGTTTCCGACGGAACGCTGACGGACGACGCCAAGACTGCGCTGGGCAAGGTCAAGAACGCAGTCGCCCAGGCCGGCTTCGCCGATCTCGCCGCCTGGCTCGATCCGGTGACGGCACGCAACGCCGGCGGCGTCTATGTGATCCCGCCGGTCGACCTGCCCCCAAGCGGGCCGACGTCCTGACCAAATGGAAGGACGCTGCCGTGGCGCGCGCCGCCGCCGAGGCCGACTTCAAGATCGATCCCGACGACGCCGCCACGCTCAAACAGCGCTGGAGCACGCTCAAGGACGACATCTGGATCAAGAGCGCCAAGGCATTGCTCACCCCGACCGCATCGTGACGACGCGCGCAAATCCGAACGGAGGACGACATGGCTGAATACCTCGCACCCGGCGTGTTCATCGAAGAGATCGAGCGCGGCCCGCGGCCGATCGAAGGCGTCTCGACCAGCACCGCTGCTTTCCTCGGCGAAACCGAGCGCGGCCAGACCTGGCCGCGGCTGGTGACCAATTTCAACGATTTCCGCCGCTATTTCGGCACCAGCTTCGCCGACGGGAAATTCCTGCCCGACGCGGCATCGGGCTTCTTCGACAATGGCGGGCAGCGCCTCTATGTCTGCCGCATCGTCGGCCCGGGCGCCGCCGTTGCGACGATCGACATGGGCGGGCTGACGATCTCCGCCGCCGGGCCCGGCGATTCGGGCAACCGTATCTTCGCCAAGGTGGTCGACAGCAGCACGACGCGCGCAGGGGCCCCGATCGGTTTCCGTCTGCAGGTCGCCTATTGGCAGACGCCGTCGCCCGGCGGCACCTATCCCGATCCCTTCGACCCGACCCAGCCACGCTTTCCGGCGCCGACGATCCGTGAGGATTTCGACGATCTGGTGTGGGACGACCCCAATTCGCCCGACTATTTCGTCAAGCGGCTGGAAACCGCGAGCGCGCTGGTCAAGGTGAGCGCCGCGATACCGCTGACTTCGCAGCCGACGGGCGCCTTCACCGCGCTGGCGGGCGGCACCGACGCCAGCGCCGACCCGGGACTGGTCGAGTATAAGGGCGGGAATACCGACAGCAATCTGCGCACCGGCCTGTCCGCACTCGAGCTCGACGCGTTCCGCGACGTGGCGCTCGTCTACGCGCCCGCGGCCGCCGACGACGTTGCTCAGGAAGTCTATAGCCATTGCGAGCGGAACCAGTTCCGCTTCGCGGTGATCGACGCACCCAAGAGCAGCGCCGACGTCTCGTTGATCACCCCGCGCGACAATTGGGACACCAGCTACGCGGCTTTCTATTACCCCTGGATCGGCGTCGCGGACCTGCGCAGCGGGCAGAAGAAGACCGTGCCGCCCGGCGGCCATGTCCTCGGCCTCTACGCCCGCACCGATGTCGATCGCGGGGTGTGGAAGGCGCCGGCCAACGACACGCTGAGCGGCGTCTTCGACCTCGAATATCTGGTCAACGACCAGATGCAGCAAGTGCTCAACCCCAACGGGGTCAACGCCATCCGCCGCTTCCCCGGCCGCGGCATCCGGGTATGGGGGCGCGCACCCTCTCGTCCAATTCGCTGTGGAAATATGTCAGCGTGCGGCGGCTGTTCATCTTCCTCGAACGGTCGATCTACGAAGGCACGCAATGGGTCGTGTTCGAGCCTAATGACGAACGCCTGTGGGAACGCGTCAAGGATACGGTCCGCCTGTTCCTGCGCACCCAGTGGCGCAACGGCGCGCTGATGGGGCTGACCGAGGACCAGGCCTTCACCATCGCCTGCGACCGCTCGACGATGACGCAGGACGACATCCTGAACGGCCGGCTGATCTGCGAAATCGGCATCGCGCCGGTGCGCCCGGCCGAGTTCGTCGTCTTCCGCATCTTCCAGAACACCGCCGAAGCCCAGAGCTGACCGGCGCCAACAGGAGACGCACCATGGCACGCAACGACCCCTCCGGAACATGCGGTTCCGGGTCGAGATCGATCAGATCACCCAAGGCTTCTTCAGCGAAGTGATGATCGGCGAAACCTCGAACGAAGCGATCGACTATCGCGAAGGCGCCGACCCCACGCACGTCCGCAAGCTGCCGGGCCTGACCAAATTCGGGAACATCACGCTGAAATGGGGCGTGACCGATTCCCAGGAACTCTACGAGTGGCACAAGAAGGTGGTCGGCGGCGGCATCAAGGATGCGCGCAAGACGGTCAAGATCATCGTCATCGACGAATCCGGCGCGGACAAAGCGAGCTTCCTCGTGTCCGAGGCCTGGCCGACCAAATACGATCCCAGCGACCTCAACGGCAAGGGAAACGAGGTGTTCATCGAACTCCTCGAGCTGGTCAACGAAGGCATCGAGCGCACCAAATAGGAGGCCGCCATGGATCGCATCGCGAACCCGGGGTTCAAGACCGAAATCGACTTCACTTTGCCCAAGGGCTTTATCGACGAGACGGGCGTGCTGCATAAGCGCGGCGTCATGCGGCTGGCCACCGCCGCCGACGAGATCCTGCCGCTGCGCGATCCCCGGGTGCAGGCCAATCCCGCTTATCTGACGATCATCGTGCTGGCGCGCGTCGTCACGCGATTGGGCAGCGTCGCGCATATCGACACCCAGCTGGTCGAGGCGCTGTTCGCCTGCGACATCGAATATCTCCGTCGGTTGTACGAGGAGATCAACGCCGCTGAAGAACCCGCCGCGGTGCCCGCGCCCGCAGTCGCCGCCGCGGCCAACGGGCGGACGGCGGGGGCCTCACCGTCCTGGGGGAAGCCTGATGGCCTACCCCGTGGCCGATCTTTACGGGGAAATGGCGTTCATCGCCGCGCATTTCCACTGGAGCAGCGAGACGCTGCTGACGATGGAGCATGGCGAGCGCCGCCGCTGGTGCCGCGAGATCTCGCGGATCAACCGCATGCTCGGCGCGAGCGCCGACGATCCGTTCGCGGGGTTGTGAGATGGCGATCGGCCCCTATTCCGGTTTCCGCTTCGTCGTGCTGGTCGACCAGCTCGAGGCCGGCGGCTTCACCAAGGTCCGCGGCCTGTCGCGCGAGACCAAGGTCGAGAGCTTCCGCGAAGGCGGGGTCAACGATCACGAACACAAGCTCGCCTCGCTGACCACCTATGGCAATCTGGTGCTGGAGCGCGGGCTGGCCGATCCGGCGCTCTATGCCTGGCACCAGGCGGTCGTCGAAGGGATGGTCAAGCGCGCGATCATCACCGTCACGCTGCGCAATACCGAAGGCGGCACGGCGTGGAGCTGGAACGTGCTCAACGCCTATCCGGTCAAATGGACCGTGACCGATTTCGACGCCAATTCGGGCCAGGTCGCGGCTGAATCGGTCGAGTTCGCGCATACCGGCTATCTGTTGCGCCCCGGCCTCGGGAGCATCGGGCTGTGACCCCGCGTCCGCCACTCGGGTGCACGCGCCCGCTCGCCACCACGATCGCCCCGCCGGGATCGCCCGTGCCGGCCGCCCGACGGCGGGGAGCGCCCCTGTCCTGGCGCCGAGCCACCCGCATCGCGGCGGGCGCGTCGACACGTCACGAAGTCCACCATCATTGGCCGCTGACCGTCAATCTGCTGTTCCGTTCGACCGTCACGGCACCGGCGACACCGCCAGCCCAGCCGGCACCGGGAGCAGCGGCCATCACGCCCCGCCATGTCGCGAAGGCCGGAACGGTCATGATTTGGGAGCGGCGCGACGCGATCCGGAACGCGCCATCCCAGACTCCGTCCAAACGCTCGGGGACCGCACCGCAGCCGTCGGCGACACAGCCTTCGCTCCCTTCCGCGATGCGTTCGCCCGAGGCAGTTTCCGACCCATCGCCGAGCTTCGCGCGGACGCTCTACCCCCTGATCGAGCAGCGCTGGCTGCGCACGCGGATGACCTTTCATTCGCCGGTCGAACACGGCGAGGCCGGCACCGCATCGCACTCGTCAGCCGATCGCCATTTCCCCGTGATGCGGCCGTCGCGCCGGTCCGATATTCCCCTTGAGACCCATTCGGCAACGAGGCGGACCGCCCCAAGTCTCTCCCGCCCGATGCGGCCGGACGATCGCCCGCTGTTCACCGCGGACCCGCTGGTACACCGGTCGCTTCGCCGGATCTCGGTCACGCCCTCGGCGCCTCGGCCCGCCGACACCGCACGCACCGCAACCGCCTCGCGCATGGCGAGCCCGGTCCGCAGAGCGCTCGATATCGCCCCGGCGCGTCCCGCACGGGCGGCCCGCGCGCACCCCGCCGAGCAGGTCTGGTCCGCTCCGCAAACCGCCGCCGGCGCATCGTTCACGCAGGCCTTCGCGCCGATTTTCTCGTCGCCAGGCATGTCCGCCCCGGCAATCGCCGTCGCTCCGGGGTCCGTCGCCGCGCCTGCCGCAGCGGCCCCCGACGTCAACCGCCTGGTCGACGAGGTCATGCGCCGGATCGAGCGCCAGACCCGCCAAGACCGCCAGCGCCGGGGGATGTGATGTTCGGCAAGTCGCTCGAAAAAGCCTATATCGAAATACTCGGCGGCGCCCGCATGGGCGAACGCATCCAGGTGCTGTTCAACCCGGCCGAATACAGCCTCGAGCGCGGCAACGCCTATAAGTCGACTCCCCTGCCGGGGCTGGGCGGCCCGCTGATCCAGTTCGTCAACGGCGACGCACCGACCTTGTCGATGGACCTGTTCCTCGATGACTGGACCGATCCCAAGGGCCCGCCCGACGACTTCCTCCCGATCGCCTCGGGCGGCGGCAAGAGCGTCAAGGATCGGATCGACGAGATCCTTTCGCTGCTCGATATCGACCGCACGCTCCACGCGCCGCCGCCGGTGCGGTTCGTCTGGGGGCCGCTGCGGTTCGACGCAGTGATCGAGAAGATCGGCCGCAAGACCTCCCTGTTCCGCCCCGACGGCACGCCGGCGCGCGCCAATCTGTCGGTGTCGTTCAAGGGGTTTACGCCGCACGATCGCGACGCGCCCAAGGTACGCCTCGAATCCGCCGACAAGACCAAGCGCCGTCAGATCGGGGCGGCAGAGACGATCTGGGAGATCGCCGACACGGAATATGGCGATCCTCGCTACTGGCGCGTGGTCGCCGCGGCGAGTGACGTGGACGACCCCCGTGCGCTGGTCCCGGGCGACTGGCTACGCGTGCCGCCGCTGGAGGTGAGCAATGCTCTTAACCGATCGCAATAGCGCGCCGAGCAAGCTGTACGTGCCGGGCGCGACGATCGCGCTCGGCAGCGCCGACACCGATATGCGTGATCGCTACGGACTCGATTTCACGCAGGTGGAGGTCGATCTGGCGATCAGCACGGTCGGCGCGTTCCGCTTCACCATCCCGCACGCCTTCGACGCCGAGAAGCGCGACTTCTTCACGCCGCGCGGCGAAGCGCTGATGCCGCTGCTCAAGCTCGGCCAATCGGTGTGGATCAAGATGGGCTATGGCGATCGGGCGCATCAGACGCTTCTGATCTCGGGCTTCATCAATTCGATCTCGACAAGCTTCGCGGAGGGCGGCGCCCCCGAGATCGAAGTGTCGGGTCTCGATGTCCTGCAAATGATGACGTTCGACACGACCGAGCACCGGCTGGAGAACCGCTCGATCCGCGACGCCGTCAACGAAGTCGCCCAGGCTTACGGCGTGACGCTCAAATTCTCGGGCGATCCGCCGTCCAACATCACGCTCGACGCCAATCTGCAGAACGACCTGGAATTCCTGCGCAAGCTCGCCGAGAATTTCTCCAACCCGAAGCAGAAATGGGAATTCTTCGTGCGCGCGTCCCCGGGACGCGACGTCCTGGTGTTCCGCCCGCGCAGCCCGATCGATCCCCCGCTGACGACACTCGACTGGGGCGGCGACCTGCTCAGTTTCAAGCCCGACATCGATTTGGGCAAACAGGTCAAGAAGTTCGAGATCCTCGGCTGGGACGAAGTCAAGAAGGAGGCGATCGTCGGCGTCGCCACTGCCGACAAGGGCAATAAGGGCGAGCCTTCCGGCGGCGACATCATCGCCTCGGCTTATGGCCGCAGCGCGGTCCGCCGTGAGCGCCGCGCGGTCAAGTCGAAACAGGAGGCCGACCAGATCGCCGCCGCCGAACTGGCCAAGCTGAGCAACAATCTGATGAAAGGCGAAGGCGAGACGTTCGGCCTGCCCGAATTGCTGCCCGATACCAGCATCACGCTGGCCGGGATCGGCCAGCAATTTTCGAACAATTACTACGTCACCAAGACCGTCCACCGCTATGACGGCGCCGGGTATCGGACGAAATTCTCGGTCGAGCGGCCGGTCGCATGAGCGGCCTCGACTCCTTCTCGAATCGCAACGCGAGGCCGGCGGCTCGGTCGCCGGCGTCGCCGTCGCCACCGTCGTCGACAATGCCGATCCCCAGGGGCTCGGCAGGGTCAAGCTCAATTTCCCGTGGCGTGAGGCCGGCTTCACCACCGATTGGGTGCGCTGCATGGCCCCGATGGCCGGCGCCGCGCGCGGTGCCTATTTCCTGCCCGAAGTCGGCGACGAGGTCCTGGTCGCGTTCGACCGCGACGACATCCGCAAGCCCTATGTGCTGGGCGGGCTGTGGAGCGACACGGACAAGCCGCCCGACGCCAACGACAGCAAGAAGAACGACCATCGCGTGATCAAGTCGCGCAAGGGCCACATGCTGCAGTTCGACGACAGCGATGCCAAGGGCGTCGTCACGGTCCAGCTGAGCGACGGCAAGAAAGTCGAGATCGACGACGACGGCATCCGCATCACCGATGCGAGCAACACAATCTCGATCGATACCAAAAGCGGCGCGATCAGCGTCGAGGCTTCGGCCAGCCTGTCGCTGAAAGCACCCAAGATCACGATCGAGGCCTCGGCATCGCTCGAACTCAAGGGCGGCGCAACGCTCAGCGCGAGCGCCGGCATGGTGAAGATCAACTGATGGGACAGCCAGCCGCCCGCGTCGGAGACCCCACCAGCCACGGCACGCCGCTCGGCCCCGGCCCGGGCGCGCCGACCGTGCTGATCGCCGGCCAGCCGGCCTGGCGCGCGGGCGGCGACACGCATGTCTGTCCGCTGGTCGACGGCGTCAAACCGCATGTCGGCGGCGTGGTTGCCCTGGGCAGCGCGACGGTGCTGATCGGCGGCCTTCCCGCCGCGCGCCAGGGCGACATGGTGGTCGAGGCCGGCGCCCCCAACGCGATCGCGATGGGCGCCCCCACCGTGCTGGTCGGAGGCTGATATGGACAGTCAGGGACATCGCGACTTCCTCGGCATCGGCTGGCGGTTCCCGGTCGCCACCGATCCTGCCACCGGCGATATCGCGCTGTCGGCTTATGGCCGCGACATCAAGGAAGCGATCCGCATCATTCTGCAAACCGCGCGCGGCGAACGTGTGATGCGGCCGCGATTCGGCTGCGGCATCCACGATTTCGTGTTCGAGGAGATGAGCACCACGACGCTTTACGCAGTCGAGCAGGCGGTGCGCGATGCGCTCAATACCTATGAGCCACGGATCGAACTGCTGAGCGTCAAGGTCGATCCTATGGGCGCGCTCGACGGTCTGTTGTTGGTCGGGATCGACTATCGCGTCCGCCGCACCAACCAGACCGACAACCTCGTCTATCCGTTCTACTTCAAGGAGAGCGGCACGCCATGAGCGAGAAGCTGGACGGCCGCAGCCAGGAAATGGTCCGCGCGCAACTGGTGCGCCGGGCGACGGCGTTGCTCGGCCCCGATGGCGCGCCGGTCGAGCCGGGCACGATCGAGGCTGCGCTGATCGGCGCCGCGGCGCGGATGTTCGAGGAAGTCACGCGGCGGCTCGACAAGGTGCCCGAGAAACAGGCCGACAATTTCTACGCGGCGATGGGGATCGGGCGTGATCCGGCTCTTCCGGCGCGCGTGCCGGTGGCGCTCAAGCTGAGCGATACCGCACCCGGTGGGCTGGTCGCACCGGCGCGCACGAAATTGATGGCCGATACCGGCACGACTCCGACCATTTTCGAAATCGAAAGCGGCATCGCCCTGGTTCGCGGCAAGGTTGCGGCGCTGACCGCCGCCGATCTGAGCGCAGACGCGATCTATCTGGCGCCATCGGGCGTGGTGACCCCGGTGCTGCCCGCCCCCGCCGTGGTGACGCGCAACGTTCGCAGCGCAGCGGGCTCCGGCGCGACGATGGTCCAGGTGGATCCCGTCCTGGGGCTCGTTAAGGGCATGACGATCTGCTTCACCGCGGACGGCACGCCGGAATATGACATCACCGAGGTCAAGAACGACGTCGTCAGCTTCACGCCGGCGCTCGCCGGGACGATCGCCAAGGGCGACCAATTGTTCGTGGTCGATCGCTTCGTGCCGTTCGCCGGCTCGCGCAACCGGCAGGACCACGCGCTCTACCTCAGCCACCCGACGATGCTCGATGTCGCCGGTGCATTGACCATCACCGTTGCTGGAGTCGAGCCGGGCCAGGCAATGACCTGGGAATGGTTCGGGCCGGGCGCCGACGGCGCACCCGCCGGCTGGCAGGCATTCGAGGCCCGTTTCGATACCGATCACTGGGCACTGGAGAAGCCCGAGGGCAAGCCCGAGAAGACGATCGTCGATGGGCGCAACGCGCTGTGGATTCGCGGACGGCTCGACGGCAGCTCGGCCGGCTCCTCCCTCGCGACCGACATCACCATGGCGGTGTCGAGCGGCGGATTATGCTCGATGGAGCATGATCGGCGCTGCGCCCCTGCGAGCGGGACCGAGCTGCCCGCGGTCGAATATGACGCAGTCGCGGTCACCACACCAGTCGTCCCCAACAAGCCCTATTACCCCTTCGGCCGCGAGCCGCGTCTGTACGACGCCTTCTACGTCGGCTGCGCCGAAGCCTTCGGGAAAGCCGGCGCCGAGGTCAGCCTGTGCCTGTCGCTGGGGGCGCGTCGCTCGAGCGGATCGTCGCGGCGGCGGGGGCGGTTTGACCTATATGTTCGGCCTCGGCACCGATCACCAGCTCTATGCGGCACGGTTCGGCTTCGGCATGCCGAGCTTCTCGGTCGTGCCCGGGCCGCGCGACGGCGATCGGCCCGCCGAACTGCCTGACCAGCCGCATCTGTCGGCGCGGATCGACAGCGAATGGGTGCGGATCGCGATCGGCGGGATCGGCGCGGTCTATCTCGCCGAATTTCCGATCGGCACGCCGTTGGTCGAAGGCGCGGTCAGATGGACGAAACTGGCAGCCGCGCCCGAGGATGCCGCGGTGCCGGTCGGCGCGGTGATTGCCGCAAACATCTTCGAAGGATCGATCCATGCCATGGTCGGCACGCGGCTGCAGAGCTGGCGCAGCCGTGCCTTCGAGCTCCAGCCCCCGAAGACGCCTATGACCTGATCCCGGTCCAGGGCCGCGACGCCGCGCTGCTGATCGTCGACGAAGGCGGCCAGTGGCGCGTCCGCGTCAAGCAGGGCGCCGTCGCCGACCCCTTCGACTTCGCGCTGCTCGACCCGGACGAACTGCCCGCCTCCGGCCGCGCCGCCTGCGCACCGCCCGGCGACAGCTTCGATCGCTTCCACATCGCCGGCTATGACGATGCGGCGCCGGCGGACGGCGAGGCAGAATCTGCAATTGGTCACGCTCGACTCCGGCGGTGCCGGCGAGGTCGTCGAGGTCGGCACTTGCCCGCCTTTGCCGATCACCTTCGAGCCGCCGGTCGAGGACGACGGCGCACCGGTGATCGCGATCGCGACCGCGACGCCTGTCCGCTTCATCCGCCGCGGCGACGATTTCGAGGCTACCTATGGAATCGAAGCGATCGGCGACAGCACCAATCCGGTCCGCCAGATCGTCTTCGCCGGGGATCGCGCGATGACCCAGCATTGGGATCGCGGCCTGCTCTATCGTGCCGCGCCGGGCGACCAGCTGAACCAGCCGATCAAGGTCACCGGCACACAGCGCCAGGTCGCCGATGGTCGCGACGTCCCCGCCGGGGCGATCTATTTCGTCGACGCGGACGAGGACAATGGCGGCGGCTATCTGATCGCCGATGGCAGCGGCGACCGACTGCTGCTGCCCTTGACCCCGGATGGGACGGCGTCGGGCGTGACGCGCAGCGGGTCGTTCTTCAAAAAAGGCACCGAAACCGGCACGATCGCCGAAAACGGCGGGCTGATCACGCTCACCGATCAATCGGGCCATGTCAGCACGGCGCAGCACGCAGTCGATCTGTTCCTGAGCATCGCCGGCCAGCCGCTCGGCATCTGGCACCTGCGCTATGACGACGATGACGCTGCCTGGAAGCTGCCGGCCGACTCGCCGGATCTGCCGGCACATACCGGCCTGGCCTATCAATTGCTCGATCTGATCGCCGACGCCGATCTGAAGTTGCAGGATTACTTCCAGCTCCAGCCGTCCGACGCGCTGGACCTGTCGCAATTGCTCACAACGGTGTCGTTACGGTCGTTCTACAGCGACTTCGCCGTCACGCGCGTAGAGTATTTCGGCAACTTCCCGGCAATCCGGCTCGACCACGCCCTGATCGACGACGAAACCGCGGTGCTGACTGTGGCGGCAGGCGGCTGGACCGCATTGGGGCCCAGCGATCCGGCCAATCCGGCCCTGTCCTGGGAATATTGGAACGGCGCGTCGTGGTGGGCACTCGATACCGACGCGTTCGATTTCTCCGACCGCACCGCCAACCTGCAGATAAGTCAGGGAATCTTCTTCAAGGCCCCGGCGAACCTGACCGAGACCGAAGTCGGTGGACGCAAGAATCTGTGGATCCGGGCGCGCCTCGTCGGGGGCGATTACGGCGAGGCAAAGGTCACTGTCACCTCGGAAGTGAAAGGCACTAAGACCGAGCAGAGCGTGACACGCGACCTGAGCGCGATCCGTGCCCCCTACATAATCAGCCTGAAGATCAATTATTGCGTGACCGAGCCGGTCAAGCCGGCGATCGTCGTCACCGCCGACAATCTCGGCATGATCGATCAGACCAACGCCAATGACGCCGGCCTGCCGGTGACGATCTTTCCGACCGTCGCCGAAGCGCTCGCCCCGCAGGCAGCGGCCGCGCCGGACTTCAATTCGATCCCGGATTGTTGCCGTGAAATGCCCGACACAGACACGATAGCGCCGGGCACTGGCCCCGAGCCGGCTTCCGCGGCCTCGCGCGCGGTGCTGATCGGGTTCGACCAGCCGATCGACCAGTCGCCGTTGTCGCTGTTCGTCGATGCGGTCGCGCATGGCGGCGACTGGGCGATTGAAGCGGCGATGTTCCGCGCCGGAGGGTTCTGGACCGCGCGCGTGCTGAGCGACGGTAGCAGCGGCCTGGGCGAGAGCGGGGTGATCGCGATCGAGGTGGCGCAACCACCCGATCGCATTGTCCTGTTCGGGACCAGCGCCTATTGGCTACGCCTGACGCCGAAGGGCGACGCGACTGCCTGGTCGCCCCGGTTGCGCGGAGTCTATCTGAACGGCGTCGTCGCCGCGTCGGTCGAGACTCGCACGATCGAGACGATCGGCACCTCGTCGGGGGCACCCGATCAGCAATTCCGGTTGTTCGCTACTCCGATTGATCCCGATAGCCTGATCCTTCGCGTGGCCGAACCTGTTGGCGAGGACGAGGCGCTCGCGCTCGGCGCCGCCTCCGATGTCGCCGGCATGCCCGGTCCGTGGGTCGCCTGGACGCGGGTCGACGAATTCCCCGTCGAGGGCAGCACCGCTCCGGCCCGGCTGTTCACGACCGACGCGGAGCGCGGCATTGTCGGCTTCGGTAACGGCCGCAACGCATTGGTGCCGCCGATGGGCAGCGCGGTGCTTGCGCTTGCCTATCAGCGCGTCGCCGGAGCGTCCGCCAATGCAGTGAGCGCTGGGGACAAGCTGCAGCTGGTCTCGCCGATCGCCGGGATCGACCGGGTGACGGCGCTCGACGGCGCGGCGGGGGTGCCGATGTCGAAGCCCCTGAAAGAGCGCGGGCCCGTGCACCGGCCAAGCTTGCCAATGACGGCCGCATCGTGACGCTCGCCGATATCGAGAACCATGTCCTCGCGCGCGACCCGACCATCGCCCAGGCGCGGGCGGAGAACCGCCACGGCGGCACCCGGCTGGTCGTCGTCGGAGCCGGCGCACGGCTGATCCCGCCGCCCTCGGCGCGCAAGGCGATCGTGCGTGCGCTGGAGGCGGTCGCCAGTTTCGGAGTCCGCACGCGGCTGACGGTGGTCGGCCCCCGGTTGCTGCCGATCGGAGTGGCGCTGACCGTCGAGCCTGACCCCGGAGTGGATTTCGTTGGTATCGAGGAAGCAGCGGCAGCGGCGATCCTCGCTTTGTGCGACCATGAGACCGGCGGATTCCAGGGCCGGGGATGGCCGGTTGGCAGGCTGCCGACAATCGACGATATCGCCGCCGCACTCGCCCCGCTCAGTGATCGCGCTGTGATCAGCGACATCGCGATCGGCCGGTCCGACCCGCATCAGGCGATGCCGGATCCCTTCCCCGGCGACGTGCTGATCCGGATCGAGCGCGCGGACATCATGGTTCGCGCTTACGGGGAGGCCGCGGCATGATCCCGCTCGCGCCCAATCTTGACGATATCGATTTCGATGGCCTGCTTGCCGCCGCGCGCGCGCGGCTCCCGGCATTGGCGCCCCAATGGACCGATTATAATTATCACGATCCCGGCATCATGCTGGTCGAGCTGCTGGCGTGGCTGGCCGACAGCCAGATCTATTCGCTCGCGCGCAACCGCCAGGACGAGCAAGCGGCGATGGCGCGTCTGCTCGGCGTGTCGGCGCGCGGCGCGGTGCCGGCCCAGGGCATGCTGTTTCCGGCCGATGCACCTGATACGATCCATCGAGTCATCGCCGGATCGGTGCTCAAGCCGGTCCGTGAGGCGGTGCCCCGGCTCGAAGCCGCCGCCGACATGGATGTGCTGCCCGTCGAGATCAGCCGCGTCGCGACCGACTATCCAGACGGTCATCGCGACGATCACACTGCAGTCAATGCCCGTGCCCGCGCGACGTTCGCGCCTTTCGGGGAAGACGGCGACGGCACACTGCGGATCGAATTGTCCCGGCTGCCGGGAATCGCCTGGCCCGCGGCCACGCCGTTGCTGCTCTCGATCGGCGTCGAGGTCGACGGTGCCGGACCCGCGCAACCGCCGCAGCGCGACGGCCGCGTCCATGCCCACGACGCAGCAGGCCGCACACTCGACCGGCGCCTCGACAGCACCTTCGGGCTCCAGCGCAGCGGTGTCATCATCGTTGTGATCGATCCCGCCACGTTCGGCGACGCGATCGTGTTGCGCCCGGGACACGACTACGCTTTGTCGCCGCGGCTGGTGCGAGTCTCGGCCAACGCGCTGCCGGTCGCCCAGCGCGCGACGATCGCGCTGCCGGTCTATCGCGGCAACGACCGGCCGGGCCAGACCATCTCGGTGACGCCAGGCGACCTGTTCCTCGCCGACGAACTGGTTGAGGAGCGGACATGGCGGATCAGCGACGCGGAAGACGCGGTTGCCGTCATCACGCTCGACGCGGCCATGTCACGCTGGACCCCGGGCCGGCTCGACCCCGCCGGCCCCGACGACCGCCGCTTCAGTGTCGCCGAGCGGGCCGATGGCAGCAGTATCCGGCTGCGCTTCGGCAACGGGATCAATGGCCGCACACCTGCACCTGAAGAGACAATCGCGGTCACACTGACGCTGAGCTGCGGCTCGGGCGGCGATGTCCGCCACCCCGTCGATTGGCTGCTCGACGGCCAGCGCACGATGTGGCGCAATCGGACACCGATCGAGGGTGGCCAGAATGCCCAGTCGGTTGGCACCACGCTGGCCGCGGTGCGGACCGGACTCGCCAGCAACCGTGTGCTCGCCACCGCCCGAGAGATCGAAGACGCGGCATTGGCGCTCGATCCCGCGCTCGCAATGGTCCGCGCGACGGTGATCGAAGGCTGGGAGCCAAACCGCGCGCAGCCGGCGATTGCGGCGACGCGGACCTTGATCGTCGGCCACCGCTTCGCCGGGCGGGAGACGCAGGACTGGCTGGCACGGATTCGGCGCGCGGTCGTCCCCCGCATCGCGATCGGCGAACGGCTGGTGATCGCGGCCCCGTCCTATCGTCCGTTCACCGCCGCGGTGACGCTCCGGCTGGCGCCGGGTGCCGATCGCGCCGATGTCGCCAAACGCGTCCGGGCGATGCTGACGGGCCGTTTCGACACCGCCAAAGCGGCCTGGCCGCTCGGCCGCGACGTTGACGCGGAGGCGATGGCCGGCTGGATCCGGCGTGTCGAAGGCGTGGGTGGAGATGTCGAGGTCCGGCTGACTGCCGCGGGAGGAATCGCCGGGCGGATTCCGGTGGGCAAAGGCGAATTGCCCCAGCTCGTCGCGCCCGCCGAGATCACGATCATGGAGGGCCCGCGATGACCGACGGCGACAGCTATCGTTTCGCGACGCCCGAGCAATGGAGCCGCTGGCTGACGGTGGCGATCCCCGAGCGCGGCGACCTGCGGCCGGACGACGGCGTGGAGGTCATGCGCCTGTCCGGACCGGTGACGGGATTCGCCGCGGCGCCCGACGGCGGGTTGCTGTGGGTCGGCGCAGACGGCGCGCTCCGGGCCAATGGCGATTGCGCCGGGCCGCTGCTCGGCGAGGTGCGGCGGCTGGTGCCCGGCCGGCGTGTGACCTGGGTACTCGACGATACCGGGTTGCAGCGGTTCGACGCAGCCACCCTGCAGCGGCTGGGGACCGTTCATCTCGCCGGCGTGCGGGATATTGCCGGAGCGGCGCATGACGGGCTCTGGGTGATGACCGGCCACGGCCTGGTCCATCTCGACGCCGGCGGGCGTATCCTGGGCGGGCCAACCCCGATCCCGTCAGCCGACCGGATCGCCGCACACGGCACGACCATTGCCTTGCTCGATATCGCATCCGGCACGCTCACCCTGCTTCCGTCGGGGGCTGCGGCGCTGACCGTCGACCTGCGCGTGATCCTCGGCAGCGATGCGCCGACCTTCGCGGCGAACACCCTGTCCTCGGCATCGTCGGGCTTTTGCCTGGCGGGCGAGTGGAACGGCGAACCCGGCTTCCTGTTGCTCGACGATGCCGGCGAGCCGTCGCGCTGGGGTATCTGGGCCGGGCCGGCCCCGTCGCGTTCGCCTGCGCCGGCGACGATCTGATCGCGCTCTTCGACACCGGCAGCATCTGGACCGTGCGCCGGTTCGCCGGGGAGCTGCCGCGGGCGGCAGGATGTGGCTGAGCCCGGCGCTCGAAAGCGACACGCTGGACGGCAAATGGCTGCGCGCCGATATGCGCGCACTGCTGCCCGAAGGCGCGACGCTCGGCCTGCGTTGGGCGGCGAGCCGAAGCGCTTCGATGCGCAACGCCGCCCACATCATCGCCACCGACGAGACCAGGCTGAAGGGCGATCGCATCCGCGATCTCGACCGTCGGCTCGATTGGTCGCCGCTGCGCCGCAGCTTCGTCGGTGTCGCGCGCAACGGCGACCCGGTGGTCGAGGATTTCAGCTTCCCGCTCGACGAGGTCGATGGCAGCTTCCTGTGGCTCGAACTGACGCTCGACGGCAACAGCATCCCCGGACAACCAGGCATCGCGCCACGGATCGACCTGGTGTCCGTGGTCCACGATTCACCGGGGCTGATCGATTATCTGCCCGCCGTCTTCCGTGGCCCCGATGGCGATCAGGACCACACATTGTCGCGTCTGCTGGCGGTGTTCGAAGCGGTCAGTCAGGGAATCGATGGCGAGATCGGCGCACTCGCCGACCGGCTCGATCCGGCGCGGACCGAGGCGCGCTGGCTTCCCGATCTCGCCGCGTTGCTCGGGCTGCCGTTCGATGCGACGCTTGCCCAGGACGCCCAGCGCCGTTTGGTGGTCGCCGCCCCCGCATTGCTCGCCGGCCGCGGCACCCGCCGTGGGGTGCTCGCCCTGCTGCGGGCGGTGCTCGGCGACCGCGGCTATCGCGTGGTCGATCGCAGCGAGGAATTCGCGCCGGTGACGCTGGGCGGCGATGGGCTGGCCGGATCGCGGCTGCCGGGGTTCCTGAACGGACCGTCGATCCGCACGCCGATGCTGAGCGCGCGGCTGGTACTCGGCCGAACCGCCTTGTGCCCACCCGATCCGGACCGGCCCGAGCAGGTCACGCGCGGCACCGAACTCCTCGTCGAGATTCCCGCGACCGGCCGGGAGCAGCGTCGCTGGGGCAACGCGATCGAGCGGATGATCGCCGAGATGGTGCCCGCCGGCGTGCGGCTTCGCGTCCGCTGGATCGACCTGAACATTGCGGCGTCCGGCGACCTGCCGATGATCGCCGACCCCAATCGCCCGCTCGCATTGGGCGATCCGCGTCCGCTCGGCACCGCCAGCCTGGGCGGCGACCGCGCGCCCAGGCTCCGCGAGGGCGGCGTGCCGATCGCCGGAGCCCTGTCATGAAATCGAAGGAGGAAAAAGTCATGCGCTGCGAAACGCCAGCACCAAGGACTGCGACGCGGTGCGGCCCGTGCAGCCCGTCCGAACGAAACCGCTATTTCCGCGGCAAGAAATTGACCGTCGCCGATTTCGAGCTCGAGCAGGATTATCTGATCGAGCGACGGCGGCTGATCAACCGCACGATGCTCGGCTGGGGCGTCGCCGAGGGGTTCGCGATCATTCCCGGCGAAGCGGGAATCACGGTCGGCCCCGGAATGGCGTTCGATGCGCGCGGCCGCGAGCTCGTCGCTTGCGAGCCGGTCGACCTGACCGCGCCGGATGACCTGCTGTGGCTGATCCGAGGGAATGCGGCTGGACCGCAGGCGAGCACCCCTCCGAGCCCGAGGACGACAAGCGGGAGAAGGGCGAGAAGGACTACACAGAGGAGACGGAACAGCATCGCCGCTACCTGCTCCGCGCCCATTACGCCGAAGCATGGATCGACGGCATCCGTGTTGAAGACGGTTGCGGCGATACGCGCTGCGAAGGCAATCACGTCTGCGAGACGGTGGTCTATTCGCTGACGCCGAACTGCACCCACGGACTGCCCGATTGCCAATGTGCATGCGAGCCCTCTGAGTCCGAGAAGGGCGAGCCGCGCTGGTCGCACGAACCCTCGCCGGACGGCGATCCGCATATCGCTGCGGTCCACGATCGCGGCCCGCACGACCAACTGGTCGACTGGAGTCTCGCCCGGCACGATCCGCATCTGTGCGCACGGCCGCGGCTGACGAAGGTCGGTCATCTCCATGTGGCGCTCGACGACGGCGTGCCGATCGCCTGCGTCGCCATCGCCTTCGCCTGCGGCAAACCGCATATCGCCGCGCCGATCGACGATCATCGCGCACGCCGCCTGGCCTATCCCAACAATAGTTTGTTCGACCTGATCCGCGGTTGCGATCTGACCCGGATACAGGATGTCGGCTGGTCCCGCTGGCTGCCGCACAGTCATCGCCGAGTGCCGTTCGACCGCTTCGCGGCGATGTTCGTCGCGCCGCCGCGTGCCCCCGCCGGCCCCAAGACCAAGAGGGGCAGGACGCTTCGCCCGCCGGTCGACACCAAATTCTGGGTCAGCTTCTCGGGCCCGGTCCAGACCAATTCGCTGACTCCCGACGTGCTGGCGATGACGATCGTCCAGCGCGACGCCAACGAGGACGTCGGAACGATGTACCGCGTGCCGGTCGCCGCAGTCGCGGTTGCCGATCCGAGCCCCGGCGATCCCGCCGGCACGACGCGCGCGTTCCGCCCGCTGGTCGCCGCGCGATTCTGGGAAGGCGAGATCAACCCCGACAACAGTTCGGGGTTCGAAGGCGATACCATGGTCGAGATCGAGGTCCGTACCGGCTTCATCGTCGATGCGCGCGGTCAGGAAGTCGCCGGCGGCGGCCGCTATGTGCCGACCGACGGTTGCACGCCGGGCGGCCGTTATCTCAGCAGCTTCGTGGTGCTGGCGGAGGATGATGCAGTCGAAACCGCCGAACCCGACGAGACGGCCACGCCCGACACGAAAGATCCCATCAAATCGGCGGCATCGCAGCCGCCGCAGGAGGCCTGACCATGTCCCACGATTGCAGCTGCCACGGCACCGAAGACCGCCTGGCGACGACCGTCATCGGCCAGATCGAACGCCCGCTCTACGCACCCGGTCTGATCCTCCAGGATTCAGACCTGACCGCGGCGGTCGACTATACCCGCGAACTCAACCGCCTGCTGTTCCGGACCTTGTTCGGATGCGGCGTCATCTGCGGACTGCGCGTCGGCATCCGCGAGGATTGCGGACTGACTGTCACCATTGCCCCGGGCCTCGCGCTCGACGGCTGCGGCGATCCGCTTCATCTGGCGGGCCCGGCGGCGGTCAAGCTCGACGAGCGCACCGGCGTGCTGAGCCCGACGGGCACGAAGGACCCGCCGAAGCGCACGGAATTCTGGATCCTGGCCTGCGGCACGGAACGCCGCTGCGCGCCGCGCTCGCTGGTCTGCGACGATTCGCTCGACGATATCCGCCAGGCAACGCGCGCGCGGCGCCACCGAGATCTCGATCACGTTCGACCCGCCCGACTGCGCTTGCGCCTTCAGCTCCGACGCCTTGCCGAGCGACAGCGCCGAGCGCGAGGCGCTGGCCAAACGGCTGATGCCGATCGCCGAAGCCGCTTCCGCGCCTGCGCCCAAGGGCACCAAGGATACCGATCAACCGAAACCGGCCGGGAACCAGGCACCCGCGCCCCAGGCTACCGCCGACTGCCCGCCCGATTGCGGGTGCGGATCGGCCTGCGAGTGCGGTTGCTGCGTGCTGCTCGGCTGGGCGCGCTGGACCGAGGATGACGGCTGGGTGGTGCTGCACAAGGGCGTGCGGCGGTTCGTCCGGCCGCAATTGATCGAAGATCCGATCGACGATCGGGTTTCGACCGGGTCCTGACCCCAGCCGGCGCCGCCGGCGGCGGGCCAGAGAGACGAAGGCGTGGAGCGAGCCGCCAAAGCCATCAAGAGCCTGCCCGCGCCGACCCCGGCGCGGGCGCCGGTGCGCCCGCATCCCGCCGCCCCGGTGAGCGCCGCGGCGGCGCTGCAGAGCCGGATCGGCGCGAGCGGTGTGCACAAGATGCTGGCCGGCCACGCTCACCCCGCCCGCGCCAGGCGGGCGGCTGGGTCGACGCATCACGAATCCGGCAGTACCGCGAGCCCCGCCCATAGCGGGGGCAAGAAAGGCCAGGGTGCCCACAAGAAGGACGCCGTCGAACTCGACGCCAAGGCCAAGGCGCCCGCGCCGGTCGAGGGCGGCGGACCGGAAGGCGGCGGAGGCGGCGAGCAGGCCGCCGAGGCCAAGGTCAAGCTGCACATCCCCGAACCGCCGACCAAGCCGTCCAAGGCGACGATGGGCCGGATCGCGGGAGTCAAGGAGCGCGCCGGCGGCACCGCTACCGCGCAGGCCACCCTGCCCGATGCCGCGAACCAGGTGGGCGACGCGCAAAAGGCAGTGACTCCGCCCGATGCCGAGCGACTGGCCGAGGCGCGCGCGCAGCTGATTGCCCAGGTCAATGCCGCGCCCAGCCCCGCGATCGTCAAATTGTGCGAGCGCATCCGCCAGGTGATCCGCGACAAGCGCCCCCTGACGAGGACGCGCTGCTCGAGGCGGAACCCGACAAGGCGGCCGCCGAGGCGGGCAGCGAACTCAACGCGACCGTCCAGGGCGAAAGCAAGAAGGTCGAGGACAATTACCAATCGCTGCAGACTCCGGGCGCGACGCCCCCGGCGACACCCGCGCCGCCGCTGACGCCGCAGCCCGCCGCCGCGCAGACCGCGCCGCTCAACGCCAAGTCGGCGACGCCCGATGCCGTGCCTGCCGACAACGTCTCGCTCGACAAGGATGCCGAGGAGGCGCGCAAGAAAGCCGATGCCGCGGGCATGAACAAGCCGGCCGCGGCACTGGTCCAGAGCGGCCCGGTCGCCGAGACGCGTGCCGCGCAAGGCGAGCTCGACGATCTCGCCAAGACCGATCCCGGCAAGGTGGTGGCCGAACAGAAGGAAGCCCTCGCCAAGGCCAATGCCGATATGGGCGCACTCCAGTTGCGCGCGCTGGCCGCGCTGACCGCCGAGCGCGGCGGGACCGCTGGGCAGGCCACCGAACACAAAAAGGGGATGGTCGGCAGCGAGGCGCAGATGCGCGCGCAGGCAGGCACCGATGCCAAGGCCGCGTTCGACGAGGCGCAGGGGCTGGTCAAGGACCTGCTCAAGGATCTCGTCCCCAACGCGATGCAGAAATGGGAGACCGCCAAGGCTTCCCTGACCACCCAATTCAAGGCCGACCTCAAGATCGTCCAGGATCGCGTGGACGACCGCCATTCGGGCGCGTCGGGCTTCGTCGTCGGGCTGTGGGACGCAGTCACCGGCCTTCCCGGCTGGGCGACCGAGGCCTATGACAAGGCGGAGAAAAGTTTCGCCGACGGCGTGATCGCCAAGCTCACCGAGATCTCGACCGAAGTCGATGCCATCATCAAGGCGTGCGAGGCGCTGATCAAGAAAGCCCGCGATCGCATCGCCGAGATTTTCGGCGCGCTGCCGGCGTCGCTCAAGGAATGGGCGACGGGCGAACAGGCCAAGTTCGACGGTCAGCTCGACAAGCTCGGCCAGGAAGTCCACGCCACCCAGGAATCGTTCAACAAGGATCTGGCCGGCCGCGCTTCGCAGGCAGTCGACGAGGTCCGCACCGAGATCGCCGAGCTGCGCAAGAAGGCCGGCGGGCTGGTCGGCCGGATCGTCGACGCGGTCGGCCGGTTCCTCGACGATCCGGTCAAGTTCATCATCGAGGGGCTGCTCGAACTGCTCGGCATCTCGCCGCCGGCATTCTGGGCGGTGATCGCCAAGATCAAGAAGGTCGCCAAGGACATCGTCGACGACCCGATGGGGTTCGCGAACAATCTGATGGCGGGGATCGGCCAGGGGTTCAGCCAGTTCTTCGACAATTTCCCCGCGCACATGCTGCGCGGCTTCCTGTCCTGGCTGCTCGGCGATCTCAAGGACGTCCAGATCCCCAAGGACCTGTCGCTCAAGAGCATCATCACGTTCTTCCTGCAGATCATGGGCATCACCTGGCCCAACATCCGCAAGATCATCGCCAAGAAGATCGGCGAGAAGAATGTCGCGCTGATCGAGAAGGTCTGGTCGCTCGTCTCGGTGCTGATGGACAAGGGTCCCGAAGGCATCTTCGAGATGATCAAGGAGAAGCTCGACCCCCAGGCGATCGTCGATCAGGTCGTCCAGATGGCGGTCGAATATATGGTCACCGCCATCGCCAAGCAGGTCGCGATCCGGATCGCGTTGCTGTTCAATCCCGCCGGCGCGATCCTGCAGGCAATCGAGGCGATCTATCGCGTGCTCAAATGGGTGTTCCAGAACGCCGCGCGCATCTTCACGCTGATCGAGACGATCGTGAACGGGCTGGCCGACATCATCGCCGGCAATATCGGCGGCTTCGCCAATGCGGTCGAAAAGGGCCTCGAGATGCTGATCGCCCCGGTCCTGGGGTTCATCGCCGACTATTTCAGCCTGGGTGATCTGCCCAAGATGGTCGCCAAGCAGATCAAGGGATTCCGCGTTTGGATCCTGGGGATGATCGAAAAGGCGTTCGACTGGCTGATCGAGAAAGGCAAATCGCTGCTCGCCGCGCTCGGGATCGGTGGGAAAAAGGACAAGGATAAAGACAAGGCGACCGCGCAGATCGGCGAAGACATCCCATTCGAAGCAGATGGCGAGGAACATCACTTGTGGGTGGAGGGCGGTGGCGCCGAACCCGAGATCATGGTCGCGAGCAACACCGAACCGCTCGCGCAGTTCCTCCGCAGCGAGGCAGTGAAGGCCGCCGCGGCGGCGAACCCCAAGGTGCCCGGCCTGGTCGGTACGGCAAAGGCGGACCTGGCCAATGTCCGCACCGAAGCGCGCAAGGCCCGCAAGAAGGTCGAACAGGGCGAGGATGCGACCGCGGCGGAAGCGGCCGTCAAGGCGGCGGAACAGGTGCTGGCGCAAAGCGTCCGCCAGATCATGCGGGCGGTTGCTGCGCGGGGCAAGCCGTTCGCCGGGCTGCACGGAGTCGTCAAACTGGGATCAAGCGCGCATCCCAACAAGCCGCGCGAGTCCCACCACGTCCCGGCGCAGGGCTTCGCCAGAGCGATGAACGAACTTTACGGCAACGTGGCTGCCGGGCTCCGCCGCGCACCCTGGAACGAGAATGAGAAAGCGCGCGAGCTGGCGCGCGACATGGAGGAGCGGCAGAGGAAATCGATCCGCTCATCTCCGGCAGCTGCGACATGCTGAGCGCGATCTCGCTGTCGCACAAGGTCCATATGGGCGGCGCGCACAACGTCAAGTCGTCAAGAATACTCCAGGCGCTGGCCGACGGAGACGAAGGCGAGGCGATTATGGGTGCGAAATTGAAGGCGAAGAATAGCGAGCGACTGTTCTTCTCGGTCAATCCCAGGCGCCCGGGCTGGAGGTCGTTCATCGCCGACGTCTATCGCCAGATCACCGACGCCGAGACCGACAGCAGCGCACCGCGCGATGCGAAGCGTGGGTCCCGTCTGCTGCTCGTCGACGCACGGGCGAAGGCGGCGGCGCTCGAAAATGAATTCCTGGATATCGAAGAGCGCCAGAAGGGTTTCATCACGCGTAATTTCCGCACCAAGTTCAACCTGCTGACCAATGAAGCCGTCCGCCAGGCCTATGTCAGCGGGTCGAGCGTCGTGAAACAGGCGATGAAGACCGCGCGCGAGGGCACGGCCGACGAACAGGAGGCCGCAATGAACGATCTGCAGAGTGCCTATGTCAGCAGCTGGGACCCGTTCGATCGGCCGGTATGAGCATTGGAGAGACACGAATGCGCGAAATCGAAGACTGGACGGCGACAGCCGAAGCGCTCGCAAGCAAGGTTGAGCAGATCGACGACATGATCCTCGCCACGGTCGAACCTGCGCGTCGCGAGGCGCTGGCGCGCGCGGGGTTTCCCGCGCTGCTTCCGCTCTGGCGATCCGATGTGCTGATCTTCGGGCTGGTCGCCTGGCCTGGTCGGCCGGTCACCGAATGGACTGGCGTGGTCGTAAGCGAGGGCCAGGCGCTGACGCTCGCCGCGACGGCGCGGCATTTGCTGCCCATGTTCATTCTGACCCACATCATCCTGGATGATGCGGAACTCGTCGGGCGGCTCAAGCAAGGTTGGCCCGCATTGCGCGGCCCGCTCGAGGCGCTCCATCGCCATCTCGGCGGCGAGGACCTCACGGCGCTCGAATGGGCGCTCGGGCAGGAGGCCTTGCTGGACCTGGTCGCCGCCCGCAGTCGGGACCCGGCGGCGTATGAAGAAGCCGCGAGCCGGTTGGCACGAAGGTTCAATCCCACCGCCGAATTCATTGCCTTTGCCGACTGGCTCGACGCCGTCATCCGTGGGGAAGACGACCCGCCGGTCCGGAGCGAGCCGCTCGGGCCATGGCGAAGGCTGGCGATCGCGCTCGCCTATCAGCACTTCTGGCGGGCGAGCCCGCCGCCCGCAGGGTCGGCGTCGATCCGGCGCGACCTGATCGAAAGCTTCAGCGGGATCGATTCGGGGGCGCCGCGCATGAAGAGCTGGGGCCTTTGGACGCGGATCGGTTCGGGCGAAAGCACATTGCTCTCGCTGGCCGGCACGCTGTCCGGTTCCGGCGGCCCGAAGGACGAGATCGATACCGGGCTGGCCCGCGCGATCGAGGCAGGCGGTATGGATTATGACGGCGTTGCTCACGCCGAAGCGACGGCAGTGCTTGCCGAAGGGAGCGATCCCATTCGCGGCTGGGGAACGCTGAACACCGCGGCGTGGTGGATGGCACGGCAATTTGGCGAGATGCCCCCGGCAATCGCCGACGGTGTGAAATTGCTGACCACGGAACAGAATTGGCCCGACCTTCGCTGGGTGGTCGAACATAATCTGGGGCACCAGTTATGAATCTCGATGAGCAGCTTTGGCGTACATCCGATGGGATGCGGCACTTCATTCTTCCAGACGTCGCCACCCGCCCGCCTGGCCCCCTGGTTATTCGTTCCCTCGCGGGCGACGAAGCGGCGGTCGATCCCGACTGGCTCGGGCGATACGAAGTCACCGAAAACGAAGCGCATGCCTGGGCGAAACAGGAATTCGGCATCGCGCTCGGCGAGATCCGGCGCCGGATCGACGCCAAGCTCGGGCGGATGCGGGCTTCGCTTGATGCCGCGAAACGGACGCCGGCGCGGCCCGAACACGACGTAGCCCCGGATGCGCTGCCCGCCTTGCTGTCGCTGGCCAAGGCGCTGCCGCGTGCGATCCTCGACGGGTTGTCGGGTGATCCAGCGCGCGTGACCAACGCCCATGACGCGCTAGACGGCATCGGACAGCGGCTCAATCATGCGGGGATCGCGGTCGGCGATCGGCTGTCGGTCTTCCCCGACCGCCTCGCCGGGTTGCGTGCAGAAATCGGGCGATCCCGCGCGGGAGCCAGCCCCCGTCACCGAACGATCAAGGTGAAGATCGACGCTAGACCGCCATCCGGCTGGGCTGCATCGGTCGACTGTCGGTGCGCATCCGCCGCATCAATTGGCCGCGCGTGGCCAGTCCGAATTTGCCGAGGATCGAATGGACGTGGTGCTTGACGGTCGACTCGCTCAGGCCGAGTTCGCGCGCCACTTCCTTGTTCGACAACGCCTGGGCGACCAGGTGCGCGACTTCGTCCTCGCGCCGCGTGAGGTGGCCACCCTCTTCGGGGACCGCGACCGGCCCGTTGCGGAACAGCGCGCGCATCATCGAGGCGGCGATCTCCGGAGAACAGGTGAGCCGGCCCGCGACGGCATCACACAGCATCGCGTGGAGCCGCTCGAGCCCGTCCTCGCGCCGTACATAGCAAGTGAAGCCGGCGCTGCCGTGCGCGACCACTTCGGCCTCCTTCTCGCGCAGGCCGAGCGCCAGCAGCGGGAGGCCCGGATGATCGCGGCGGAATGCGCGCACCGCGTCGAGATCGAGGCCCTGGGTGGTGTCGACCACCACGAGATCGAACAGCGATGCCCCCAGCGTCGCGCGGCGTAGTTCGTCGAACTCCCGCACCAGCTTGATATCGAGCGAGGCGTCGCGCGCGCACAACGACTGGGCGACGGCTTCGCCCAATAATCGCACGAGACTGACGATTGCGATGCGCACGTTTTCCCCTTCGAACCCGGTCGAAAAGTTGCCAGAATCTAAGCTGAACGGGGTCTCGGGTGTGCGCCCGAATCGAGCCCCATTTCTCGGCGGACCATTCTACAGTCAAAGGGCGTATGATGTAAATCAGTCGGCTCGATAAAAGAGATAACCGTTTGTGCCGGCACGAACAAAAACACTCTGACAGCAAATAGGCCTAGACTTAATATATCAATCAGAGAACCGCCAAGGGTCTGGCGCCGTGACGATCTTAATGGCTTCCCTCGGCTGCCCTCGCCACGCCGACGACAATTACGAGGTCGCGTTCGATGAAGGCTGGATGAGGGTCGCGCTTAACGGTCGCCCCAACGGCAACTTCCAGAATTTGAACGAATTTCCCGATCCCCCGGGGCTAGGTGGAGGGTCTCACGGCAAACGAACCTCCGCGGGCCACATCGCCGGAGTGGCGTGCGCCTGGGCTGTGAGCACGAGTTCGGCGGCGAGCAGCGCACCCTCCTGGTCCTGCGCGATCGAGGTGCGCTCGACGAGGTCGGTCACGAATTGCGGGCCGAAAGGAAGCGGAACCCTGGAGCAATCAAGATAGCGCGTGCCCTTTCGGTCCGCGAGGAACAGGTGATTGCCGCCAGGCCGCCCGGCGATATCGACATATTTGCGCAGCTCGATGAATCCCTCGGTCCCGAGGATGAACAGGCGGCCGTCGCCCCAGGTGGGAAGTCCGTCGGGCGTGAACCAGTCGACCCGGACATAGCCGGTACCGCCGTCGCCGTTCAGCATCATGTCGCCGAAATCATTGAACGCGGGATGCTCCGGATGGCCGAAATTGCCGGTCTGCGAGGCGACCACGCGCGCGCGCTTGCTGCCCGTCAGATAGACGAACTGGTCGGCCTGGTGGCTGCCCACATCGGTGAGGATGCCGCCGTTGCGCGCCGGATCCCAGAACCATTCGGGCCGGGTCGGCGCGGCGAGCCGGTGCGGCGCGAGATTGACGGTCTGGAGGACCCGCCCGATCGCGCCGTCATGGACGAGCTGGCCCGCCATCACCGCGGCGGGAACCTCGAGCCGTTCCGAATACATGATGCCGTATTTGCGGCCGGTCTCCTTGATAGCGCGGCGCACGTCGGCCAGCTGCGCAAGCGTGGTCACCGCCGCCTTGTCGCTCAGATAATCCTTGCCCGCGCGCATCACCCGGATACCGAGCGGTGCGCGCAGATTCGGGATCGCCGCGCTGCAGACCAGCTTGATACTCCGGTCCGCGAGAATCTCCTCCTGCGAGCGCGCCAGCTTCACGCCAGGGTAGCGCTTCTGGAACATCGCGATCTGTTTGGGATCGGTGGCATGGAAGCTGGTCAGCACGCCGCCGCCGCGGATCACTGCGTCGGTGATGCCATAGATGTGGTTGTGATCCAGTCCGATCACTGCGAAGGGCAGGCGGTATTTCGCCTCCGGTGCGGGCCGTGCCTGCGCGGTTTCGGTCGGCGCATCGCCGCGAGTGACGGACTGGGCGAGCGCGTCGGCAGTGAAGCCGGCGGCAGCGCCGGCGGACAGCAGGCCGAGGACCTGGCGACGGCTGGATTCGGTCACGAGTTTTCCCCTTGAATTGCGGCGCGGTCAGACGGTGATCAGGTTGGTCGGCCAAGTCACCGCTTCGCCGCGGTCCATCGCCTGCTCGCCGAGCAGCGATGCGACGCTTGCGTGATAGGCCTGGGCCAGCATCCCCGGCAGCGGCTTCCCCGCACGCACCGCCTCGCCAAAGCCTTCGAACTGCAGCATCGTCTCGTCATATTCGCCCCAACCGAGCGATTCGCCCGGCGTCGTCACCGGAAGCTCCGGGAACCAGGTCGCGCCGCCGATCGGCACGACGCGCTTGTGCCCGCGCTTGACGTCCTCCTGCATCCGCTGGAGCGCCAGCACCTTGGGCGGCACTTCCTGATAGATGCGGCCGAGCTCGGGCTCGATCGTGCCCTTGCTGCCCTGAATCTGCTCCTCACAGCCATAGCGCGCATTGTTGAGCAGCGACGTGTAGACGAATTTGCGGCCGTCCGGATATTCGTAGACCAGAGCGACATGGTCGTAGACCTCGCGGCCATCCTTCCAGAAGCAGATGCTGCCCGATCCGATCACCCGCGTCGGCACCGCGTCGAGGAACCAGCCGCCGATCTGCAGCTGGTGCGTCGCCAGCTCGGTCATCAGCCCCGCCGAGGCGTCGCGATACAGGCGCCAGTTGATCTTGCGGTCGGTGCTTCCCGGCGGGATCGGGCGCCGCCAGCTGGTGTTGCGGTGCCAGCTGGCACGGATCTGGGTAATCTCGCCGATCTCGCCCGCCTTCACGCGCTTGAGCGCGTTCAGATAGGTCGGGTGGAACATGCGCTGATGACCGATCTGCAGCACCTTGCGGCTGTCCTGCGATCGTTTCACCATCGCAGTGCAGTCCGCGATGGTGCGCGCCATCGCCTTCTCGCACCACACGTGCTGGCCCGCGCCGAACGCATCGAAGGCTTGGCGTGCATGCATGTCCAGCGGCGTCGCGATGACGACGGCGTCCAAACCGCCGGCGTCGAGCATCGCGCGGTGATCGGCAAAGGCGGGCGTGTTCGCTGCCACCAGTGCCCGCCCTTTCGCGAGATGCGGCTCGAAATTGTCGCAGACCGCCGCGACGGTGCAATTGCGGGTCTTGAGGATGTTGCGGATCAGGGTCCGGCCCCGGTCACCGGTCCCGATCACGCCCAGCCGCACACGATCGCGCTGGAGCGGCTCGGCCGCCGCGGCGGACACCGCCCAAGGCGCGGCAGCGGTCATCCCCGCCCCCGCCGTCGCCTTCAGCACGCCGTCGAGGAACGCGCGTCGCGTCAGGTCGAAATCCTTGTCGGTCATTGCAGAGCCACCTCGTACGCATGCGCGGGCATCGCCCGCTCGAGACTGAAATCGAACAGAAAACGGCGCGACCGTCCGCCATCCGGAAAGCACCCGGCCTGCACCTCGTCGGCGACAAGCAGCGCGGTGCTCATCACTTCGGCACGCGACCCCCTGTAATCCACCGCGACAGCCGTGCGTGCCGCGGTGACGCGGGAGCCGTCGGTCGGCCGGATCATAGGCGCGCGCCCGGGCGCACTCGCCCCCGCACCCACCGTCGACGAGACCGAGAGCGCCTCGTCACGCAGCTCGAGTTCCACCAGAACGCGCTCGGCCTCGAGCGGATGGGGTATGGCGACCGGCCAGCCTCCCCCAGCGGATGCTCGCCGATGACCGCGATCGAGCTCTCGCCCGCGCAGAGAAAGGCCGAAGTCACTCCCGCGTCGCGCAGCGCGTCGCATGCGCGGTCGAGCGCGAAACCTTTGCCGAACCCGCCAAAGTCGAACGCCACCGGCTGCGAAGCCGCGATGCGTGCGGCACTTCGATCAAATCGAACCGCTCCCCATCCCGCTCCCGGGCGTGCCGCGTCTGCGGCCGGATCGAACAGACCCTGCGTCAGTGCATGCGCCGTCTCGATCTCGATCAGCGCGTCGAGCAGCAACGGATCGTCGACATGGCAGGGCCGCCCCGCCATCAGGCAATCGTTGAGCGCGGTCGTAGCCGAGGGACGGTGGATCGTCAGGGCATCGTCCACCGCCTCGATCGCCCGCCGCGCCGCATCGATCGCCGCGCGCTCGACCGTGCCGAACAGATGGAGTTCGACGCGGGTGCCCATTGCTGCGAACCGTTCGGCATGCATCGGGATCGGGGAAGCGATCAGGCCTTGACCTCCCAGCCGGGCTGATAGTCCACCGCCCATAATTTCATCGCCTCCGGGCTCTTCGGCTTGCCCGTCGCCACGTCCAGCGACAGCGTCGACTTGGTGCGATAAGCGATGTTGCCGAGGTGGCAAAGCGTGGTGCTGATATGCCCTTCGCGGATCGGCGAGGCGAGCGCGGGGCGCGGCCCCGGATCACATCGACGAGATTGCCGGCATGGTAGATGTCGAGCGCGCCCTCGCCCACCGTTCCGGTGGTTTCCGACGTCGCGGGCGCCTTGACCACGCGTGTCGACTTGCCCGCCAGATCGAACAGCTCATAGCCGTTGCGATCGACCACCGCCGAGCCCTTGGTGCCGAGCAGCAGCACGCCGCGGCCGCGGCCGTAGCGCAGCATGCCGTTGCAGCTGTTGCCGTCCCAGCGGATCGTGCGGCCGTCCGCATAGAGCAGGTCCATCGACAGCGTGTCGTACATCTCCCAATCGTCGTCGCGGAAGAACTGGCGCGAGCCGCGCGCGGTCACTTTCTCGGGGAAGGCCAGCCCCATCGCCCAGCGCGCCACATCGAGCTCGTGCATCGCATTGTTGCAGGTCTCGCCCGTCCCGTATTTCCAGAACCAGTGCCAGTTGTAGGGAACGAGATTGGAGCGATAGGGCCCGCGCGGACGTGGCCCCTGCCACAGGTCCCAGTCGAGGTTCGGCGGCGGCGCGGTTTCGTGCCCGCGGCCGATCGAGACGCGATTGTTCGCATACCAGGTCTGCGCCTCGTAGACGTTGCCGAGCTCGCCTGCCTTGACCAAAGCAACCAGCTGCTGCGTCTCCGCGCTCGAGCGCTGCTGGTTGCCCACCTGCAGCTTCCGCCCGGTGCGTTGCTGCGCCGCGATCAGTGCTTCGCCTTCGGCAGGCGCCATGCCGATCGGCTTTTCGAGATAGACATGATGGCCCGAATCCATCGCATCGATGCCAAGCTTGGCATGCCAGTGATCGGGCGTGGCGACCGTGACGATGTCGACTGCCTTGCGATCGAACAGGCGGCGATAGTCGCCCTCGGTCTGCGGCGCCGGATGCCCTTTCGCGGCGAATTCGCCCGCGCGTTTCGCCAGCACGTTCGAATCGACGTCGACGAAATGGGTGACTTCGACATTGGGCAGCTTCGAGAAGGCGCTCATATGCGCCTGCCCGCGGCCGTTGACGCCGACCACTGCGACGCGCAGCCGATCGTTGGCGCCTCTGATCCGCGCATAGCTGCGGGCGCTCATCGCGATTCCCGCAGCGGCGCCCGCACCCTTGATCATCGTCCGGCGGTCGAGCATCGTCATCTCCTCAAAGCGCGCGCAATTTGATCGAACGGAACTCGACGCGGTCGCCATGATCCTGGAGCAGGATCGGGCTCTGCTCGGCCTCGCCGAAATTCGCCCGCCCGGCGAACTTGCTCTGCGCCACCAACGCCCGGAACTCGGGCGACCCGCGGTCATATTCGACGACCTTGAAGCCGTTCAGCCAGTGCTCGACATGCCGGCCGCGTGCGACGATCACCGCCCGGTTCCACTCGCCTGGAGGGTTGACCCTTTTGCCCGGACTGTCGGGATCCGAAAGGTTGCGCGCCGCGATCAGATCGTAGAGCGAGCCAACCGTCCGGTTGCCGTCACGCCCCATCTTCGCATCGGGGTGGCGGGCATCGTCGAGCAGCTGATATTCGAGCCCGACCGTGGAATCCTTGCCGTCGAGGAAATATTTGATCCCGCTATTGGCACCGGGAGAGGCGAAAGTCGATCGACAGCTCGAAGTCGCGATATGCGCGATCGCTCACGATATCTCCGCCGCCGCCTTCGACCCGCAATATTCCGTCGCCGATCGACCAGCCCTTTGCCGGAAACCCGCCGCCTTTGGCGCTGTGCCAGCCGGCATTGGTTCGGCCGTCCCACAGCAAGCGCCAACCGGCCCGGCGCTCACCGTCGGACAGGCGGTTGGCGAGCCAGGCCTGCTGCTCCAGCGGCGTCGCGGGCGCCGCGAACCGTGCCGCGCCGGCGTCGATGATCCGGATCCCCCGGAACCGCACTTCGGGTCCCCGGGCCGCCTCGGCGTCGGGTATGGCGTGGACCTGGAAGGCGATGAACCCGCGGGCATCGGTATCGTCGACCAGATCGGCGGCGGGCACGCCGTTTATCCAGGTGCGGATCCGGTTGCCGATCGCTTCCACCCGATAGCGATTCCAGTCCCCCGATCGGAAAACCTGTCGCGCCGCATCGTTGCGGCCGAGCGTGTAGAGCCACTGGCGGCGCTGCTCGTCATAGATGCCGGCGCTCCACGCCCGCTTCGACGGGTCGATCTCGGCCTGATAGCCGAAGACGACACCCTTGCGGTAATCCGGCCGGCTCTGGCCGCGGATCATCACGCCGGAATTGAGCGCCGGATCGGTCTTCGCCTCGAATTCGAGGATGAAGTCGCCGAACTGCGTGTCCGACACCAGCCAGCTGTTCGGCGATCCCGGCGCGGCGCGCCCGACCAGCTCGCCATTCTCGACCGCGAACTTCGCGTTCCCGCCGGTGACGTGCCAGCCCGCCAAACCGGTGGCCGGCGTCATTGCGCGCCACGGCGCGGCTTTCTGCATCGCCGCGGAAGACATTGTCGCGACCGTGGCGGTGAGCAGTGCCAACGCCATGGTGCGGACTATTCTTCTGATCCCGGAGGCCGGGCTCGAGCGCCGCGCTGTTCCTGACGCCATCATTGACATCCTCACCCTGTGTCATCCGCGCGCATTTTACGGCGCGGCTTCTTGCGACTGATAGATCTCGGTCAGACCACATGCAACAACATTGTCAGACAGTAACGTATTGGCCAACCACACGTAAAGGCAAACGGCCATACCACATCGGCGAAATGAGTCAGGCCTCATTGCCAATGTGGCCTGACCATGATAGCAGCTCGGAAAATAAATCAAAAATGCAAATTGCCGACAATTACCTCCCGGGCGGCGGAAACTGCCGAATGCCCGGGTCAATGGGAGAGGGGAATGAGGCGCGATCGATTCAACCGGCGGGGACTGCTCGTCTCGGCCAGCCTGGCGAGCCTTTTGGCTGCGGCATCGGCACAGGGGCAGACGACGCCTCCGGGCGGGACAGGAGGCGATCCACAGGCTGCGGAGCCTGCCGGGCCGGACGCACAACAGCCGCAGGAACAGGAGATCGTCGTCCAGGGCTTCCGCGCTTCGCTGGACAATGCGCTGAACCTCAAGCGCGAAGAGACCGCCGCCGTCGACTCGATCGTCGCCGAGGACATCGGCAAGTTCCCTGACTCGAACCTGGCCGAATCGATGCAGCGCATCCCCGGCGTCGCGCTGTCGCGCGGCGACGGCGGCGAGGGCCGCAACATCTCGGTCCGCGGCCTCGGCGCACAGTTCACGCGCGTCCGCATCAACGGGATGGAAGGCGTGTCGCAGGTCAGCGGCAGCGACATCCGCGGCGGCGTCGCCACCGGGCGCTCGTTCGACTTCGTGACCTTCCCGACCGAGATCTTCTCCTCACTGGCCGTCCGGAAAACGCTGTCGGCCGATGTCGAGGAAGGATCGCTCGGCGCGACGGTCGACCTGCGCGCGCCCAAGCCGTTCGATCAGAAGAAGGACTTCGTCCTTTCGGCCACGGCACGTGGCATCTATAACGACATCAGCAAGAAGGCCGATCCGCGCCTCTCGGCTCTGGTGTCCAAAAAGTTCGGCGATACGTTCGGCGTGCTGGCCAGCGTCGCTTATTCGAAGCGCCATATCGACGAATATGCCTATTCGGCCGTCGATATCCTGCCGACTTATGTCGCGGGACAATCGCGTCCGGTGACCTTGCCCGGCGCAACGACTCCGACCAACATCATCTTCCCGTTCTGCACGCCTGTCGGCTACACCTATCAAGGGGTGGCGGTGACCAGCCCCGCCCCGGGCTACGCCAATAGCGGCGTCTCGGTGGGTGCCGACGCAGCCAATTGCAGCACCGGCAATCCACGCACCAGCACCGCGGCCGCTTACGACTATATCATGAGCCGCACCGGCGTTTCGGGCCGCCCGGGCGGCGGCGTGTTCCTGCCGCGCCTGCCCCGTCCGGTGAAGGGCAGCCAGAACCAGGAGCGCCTTGCGGGCTCGCTGACGCTCCAGTGGAAGCCGAGCGACAACACCGACATCTCGATCGATAGCCTCTATTCGCGCTTCAAGGTCAACCGGCTCGACACGATGCTCGACGCTCGCTCGATGGGTCGCACCGCTTCGAACAACGGCCAGCCGATGATGTCGATCCGCGACATCGAGGTCGACGACAACGGCTCGCTCATCCATGGGCTGTGGGACGGCGTCGACCTGCGCTCCGAGATGCAGGACGAGCATTTCACCTCGACATTCCGCCAGGTGAACCTGAACTTCGACCAGCGCTTCTCCGACAGTTTCCGCATCTACGGCCTTGCCGGCATCAATGACTCGCGCCTGCACGTGAACCGGCTGCAGGTCGCGATCGACTCCAACGACACCGACAATTTCTCGATCGACTTCCGCGACGATCCGAACCTTCCCAAGATCGACTATGGCATCGACCTCACCAATCCGGCGAATTTCCTCTACGGCCCGCCGCTCGCCGACGGCAGCCAACGGGGCCAGATCTCGAACTTCATTCGCGACAACACCATCGTCAGCAAGACCTTCGAACTCAACAGCGAGTGGAAGGCGGCACCGGGCTTCACCGTGCAGGTCGGGGGACAGTATCGCACCAACAAATACACTGCGCGCGAGCGTCAGCTGATCCCGAGCCAGTCGCTGCCGCTGACTCTGCCGGCGGGCGTGTCGATGGCCGACATCACGTTCCTGACGAGCGGCATCGGCAAGAACCTGGGCGGCAACATGCAGGATTTCGTCGCGATCGATCCGGACAAGTTCCGCAGCGCAGTGAACTTCGACAGCTTCCAATATTGCAGCGTCGAATGCGCGAAGGGCACCTATGGCGGAGTCAGCGAGAAATACAGCTCCGGCTATCTGATGGTGAAGTTCAACACCGAGGAAACGCTGCCGTTCACGCTGCGCGGCGATGCCGGCGTGCGCTATGTCCACACCAGCCTCGACACCTATGGACCGATCCCCACTGCCGCGCCGACCGGGGCGCCCTACCCTCTTTCTACGTCATCTCGCAGGTGCAGCGCTCGTACGAGGATTTTCTGCCGTCGATGAACCTCGCGCTCGACGTCACGCCGAACGTGATCGCACGCTTCTCGGCATCGCGGGTGATGTCCCGCCCGGCTTATGGGCAGCTGATTCCCAGCGGCAGCGCGAACATCGTGATCCGCACCGCCTCGATCAGCAACCCGTATCTCGATCCGATCCGCGCCAATACGATGGACGCCTCGCTCGAATGGTATTTCGCTCCAGGCTCGCTGCTGTCGGTCGCGTATTTCTACAAGAACATCGAGACCTATATCCAGAACACCAGCCAGCTGGTGCCTTTCCGCGAGCTGGGTCTCCCGCTGTCGCTGCTCAGCGGCACGGGCACCGGTGTGACGCCGGACGAACTGTTCAGCGTGACGCGAAGCAACAATACCGAGGGCGGGCCGCTGCGCGGGTTCGAAGTGAACCTGCAGCTGCCCTTCCGCTTCCTGCCGGGCATGCTCAAGAATTTCGGCGTTCTCGCCAACTTCACGCGCGTGCGCTCCAACATCAACTACATCATCTCGCCGACGATCACGCGCAACGCACCGCTCGTCGGCCTGTCGCCGGAGACTGCCAGCGGCACGCTTTATTACGAGGACAGCAAGTTCAGCATCCGCTCCACGGTCAATTATCGGGCCGGCTATCTGACGGGCATCCCCGGACCGACCGACAGCGACGCGAACGGCGCCGCCAGCTCGATCTTCGTCGACGCTTCCGCCTCGTACAACCTGAGCGAGAACATCAAACTCATCGCGGAAGTAAGCAACATCACCAACGAGACCAACCGGCTGTACACCGACACCGTGCGCCAGGACCCGCTCTACACCGCCTATTTCGGACGCACCTTTGCGCTGGCGGTGAATTTCCAGTTCTAGCCGTCCGATTCCCGCGCGCGCCGGCCGATCCGCGGCCCCGGCGCGCGCGGCCCTGCTTCAGAGCCCACGAAGTCTCTCACATTCGCATCAAAAAATTCGCGCAGTCATTCTGACACACAAGTTTGCCATGGGGCCCGGATACGCAAAGTCCGGGGGCAAGTCAGATGATCCGCAAGACCATCCGAACCAGTTTGACTGCGCTTTTCCTGGTATTGCCGAGCCTGTCGGTGTCCGCGGCTCCGGACCAGTTCGACGGAACGATCGAACATGCCCGCCTCCTGGGCACGCTCGCGCTCGAAGGGGAGTTGTTCCATGTCCAGGGCCTCGAACTCGATAGCCGGCGCATCTGGGTCACTTCGGTCGATCAGGAGAACCGCAAGGGCTATATCCACGAGTTCGACCGGCGCACGGGCAAGCTCCGGCGGCGGCTGGAGCTGACGGACGGGGCAAAATATCATCCTGGCGGGATATCGATTTCCGGCAGTTCGATCTGGGTTCCGGTTGCGGAAATGAAGCCGAAGAGTGCCTCGGTACTTGTCGAGATCGATGCGGACAGCCTGCAGATACGCCGGAGAATTCACGTCGCGGACCATCTGGGGTGCGTGGCAGCATCTGGCCGCACCCTCGTGGCGGGCAATTGGGACAGCGAATTGCTCTACATATTCGATCTGGGCGACAATGCGCGGACGCGCGTCGTGCCGAACCCTTCCCCGACGCACTATCAGGACATGAAGTTCGTCGACGGACAGCTTGTGGCCAGCGGATCGCTGACTTTGTGGAGCGGCGCCGTCGACTGGATCGACTGGCCGTCGATGAAGCTCAAGCGGACATTGCGCGCCGGCGCAATCGGACCGGTCAGGCCCTTGGGCCGCGGCGGGCCCTATACCGGCGAGGGAATGGCGATCGAAGGCCGCGAACTGTATGTCGTCCCGGAAGACGGCCCCAGCCGCCTGTTCCGTTTCAGGCTCGATGATCCACAGGAAAGCTGGCCAATATAGCTCGGTCGTAACTGGTCATCAGCGCACTGCCGGGATTGCCTCGAGCCAGTCTGCAATCGCCAATAACGAGCACCGCCGCGCCGCCAAAACCGATCAGTCCACCAGCATGTGATCCGCCAGGCTGTAGCAGTGGCTCGCCTGATAGGCATTCCGGCCTCGGTTCATGTGCGTCAGATTGAACCTCCGGATCGCGCGCACCGCTTGGCGGGTCGCGAGGAATTTGCGGATGGAGGCGGCCCCGCGCACGTTGATGCCGAAAATGTCCGCGCCGCGTGGGAAAAAACAGCCGATGTCTTCCGGCGTCGTGACACAGTGCTCGAGAAAGGATTCGTCCACCTGCTCCTGTGCCAGCGAGCGATCCGCCGTGAAGTCGGAAAGGTGCACGATGAATCTGGCGCGGATACCCTCGCCGTCCGCATAGAGCGTGAAGAGTTCCATCCAGCTCGCATTGACGCGGGCGAGTGGCTTGTCGGAGGTCGACGGCAGACAGGAAACCGACCAATAATGACGCTCGGTCCGGCGCGGGATCGGAATGCAGGTCGCGCCGTAGATCCCGAGTATCTCCAGCACGTCTTCTGCCTGCGGGCGAGCAAGCAGCTTCTGAAATCGCACGACATATTTGAAGCGCTGTTCCAGCGACTCCGCGCGCTCGCCGGCATCGGGCAATTGCGCGTCGTCCTCCATCCAGGCGCGCTGCTGCTCGAGATCCACGAATTGCCGCAGACCGGTAATGCTCCGGCGTGGAATGGTGCCCATGTCAGGTCTCCTGTGAGATCCGCATGCGCATCCCTACACGGGCCAACTCCCGCATTTCAATTTTTTGATGGACGCTGCAAAATCAGGCATCGCACGGCACCGACTGCAATGCCGAAAACCGTGCCGCCGCTAGCCCGTAGTCCCGCATAGCGCGGCGTGGGCTGCACGAATGAGAAGGCATTCCTCCTGGTTGCTCGAAGCACCGTCCCAGCCGAAGATCGGCCGCATCCCGGCATCATGACGAATGCGCTCCGCAACCGCAAACAGCTCTTGAACCGTCGGTGCGCGGCCCTGGGCCACACAGTCGACGACCTCCGCCGCGAACAGCGGATTGAAAGCACGCATCACCAACACCCTCTCCAACACTGTCCGGGAAATAGTCCTCGCATGTGACAGTCAAAGGACGAGCGCGGAGCTTTTGCGGCAAGGTGCGCGGTCGATCGGTTGAACCCCGATCCGTGAATCGCCTGGCACTGTTCTGGTAATCCGTTCCGGTTCGCGGTGTCATCGCGCCGTAGTGAACGGCCCCTAGCCGCAGCCGATCCAGATAAGGGGTTCGCAAAATGCACGTCTCGGGCAAGAAAACTTCCGCAATGTCGCTTCTCGCATCCGCATGCGCTTTGGCCTGCGCACTACCCGGGGTCGCCGCTGCGCAGGATGCGGGCCAGCCGGCCACGCCTGCGGCGGAACCCCAGGTCGAGGCGGATCCGGCCGACGACATCGTCGTCACCGGCACTGCGCGTGCCCAGCGCCGCTTCGACGTCTCCTATGCGGTCAATTCGTTGAGCCAGGAGGAAGTCCAGAAGATCGCGCCGAAGAACTTCGCCGACCTGCTCGGCACCGTTCCGGGCATCCAGGTGGAAGCGACCGGCGGCGAGGTGCAGAACATCACCCGCGTCCGCGGCATCCCGACCGATCGCGGTTATCTGATCTTCCAGCAGGACGGCCTGCCGCTGTATCACGAGATCGACGGCGTGTTCTTCAATTCGGGCGAAGGCATGAACCGCTACGACCTGATGACCGAGCGGGTCGAGATCGTCCGTGGCGGCCCGGCGCCGGTCTATGCGAGCAGCGCCGCCGCGATCGCCAACAACATCACCGTGACCGGCGACGCCCGATCGCGCGGCCGCGCGCAGCTGACGCTCGGCGACACCGGCCTGTACCGGCTCGATCTGATGCAGTCGGGCCCGATCGACGACCGGACCTATTTCGCGGTGGGCGGCTTCCTGCGCCAGCATGACGGCTATCGCGACAGCGGCTTCCCCAGCGATAAAGGCGGGCAGATCCGCGCCAATCTGAAGCACGATTTCGACAATGGCTTCGTCAAGATCTCGGCGATGTACGTCAACGACCACAATCTGTTCTATCTGCCGATTCCGGTCGCCGATCCGCGCAACCCGTCGGTCTCGCTCGATCCCTATATCGACTATCACACCGGCACGCTGAACTCGCCGGCGCTACGCGACGTCAATATCCGGTATCGCGACGGCACGGGTGCGGTGCAGACCCTGAACCGCGATCTCGCCGACGGCCGCTACATGCGCTTCTTCAACGGCGCGGTGGACTGGGAGGCCGATTTCGACGGCTGGCTGGTCTCCGCCAGGCTCGGCCTCACCAAGGGCAAGAGCAGCTTCGATGCCTTCTACTCGACCACCAATCCGGCCGACGCAGCCACCTTCGCCGCCGGCTATCTCCCTGCGGCGCGCGCTGCGTTCGGCGCCGGCGTCTCGCGGCTCGGCTATGCGATCGCGGGCAGCAACGGCGCGACGGCTTACGATCCCGCCACCGCTTCGGGTCTGATCATGTCGGGCCAGTATCGCGCGGTCGACGCCGATTTCTATTCGAGCCAGGCCGATCTCAGTGTCACCCGCAAGTTCGAGACCGGCTTCGGCACGCACGATATCCGCGCCGGAATCTACGGCTCGGCTTATGGCGTGAGCAGCCGGCAGGTCTATCAGGACATGCTGATCGAAGTGCGGAGCAAGCCGCGGACGATCGACCTCGTGGCGTATTCGGCCGCCGGCGCGGTGCTCGGCTCGGTGACGCAGAACGGCGTGCTGCGCTATACGACCACGCTCAACCAGGGTGAGGGCAACGCGAAGATGGTCGCGGTCTATGCCAACGACACGTGGGAAATCACCAACGGACTGCGGCTCGACGCGGGCGTACGCAAGGAATGGTATGATTATGACGGCTATGCCCTGCTTTCGGCCGAAGCCAATCTGGGCGATGCGACCACCCTTGCCGACAACACCACCCGCGCCTTCACCGGCGCGTTCGTATCGCGCAAGCTGAAGCCGTCGACGACCAATTGGACGGCCGGCCTCAACTATGATTTCACCGACAATCTCGGCGCCTATGGCCGCATCTCCAATCTCGAGGTGCCGCCGCAGCTCGGCGTGACGACGAGCACTGCGCCGACGATCATCAAGACCAAAGCGCGGCAATATGAAGCCGGCGTCAAGGCGAGCTTCGGGCGCAATTACCTCTATGTCACGGGCTTCTATACCAAGTTCGATCCGTTCAACGCCTCGTTCGTCGCGTTCAATCCGGTGACCGGGCGCAACGATCAATCGGTGCCGTTCGTCGGCGAGGCCGTCGTCAAGGGCGTCGAAATCGACGGGAAGGTCGCGCCGCTGCGCTGGTTCGAGCTGACCGGCTCGGTCACCGTCGCCGATCCGCAATATCGCAACCTCGAGAATACGTCGGGCGCGGATCCCAGCGCGGTCAACGGCAACCAGATCATCCGCGAGCCGAAATTCTTCGGCAATCTGCGCCCCGCAGTCCACTTCCCCGTCGGCGAGGGTGAGCTCGAGATCGCCGGCCGCTACGAATGGGTCGGCCGCCGCTATGTCGACCTGTTCAACCTGACGGCGCTGCCGGCCTATCAGACCTTCGGCGCGAACGCGTCGGTCACCTACGGCCCGTGGCGGGTCCAGGTGGTGGCCGACAATCTCACCAACGCCAAGGGCCTCACCGAGGGCAACCCGCGCACCGACCAGCTCGCCGGCCAGGGCGCGACCGACGCGATCTATGGCCGTCCGCTGTTCGGCCGCAACTTCCGCTTCATCCTCAGCCGGAGCTGGTAAGTTGCGCCACGCCGCCATCGCTCTCGCCGTCGCACTGGCCTGGGCGCCCGCGGCGGCCTGGGCGCAGGATCCCCGAGGCTATTCCGCGCCGTTCGCCGACTCGCTGGAGACGCGGGTCTTCCCGCTCTTCGCGATGCTGCGGACGGCGGACGGCTGGGCGCAGGCGCTGCGCGACGACAGGATCCTTCGCCAGCTCGCGACGGAGCGCGCCGCACGCGTGCCACAGGACACGTGCACTCCGTCGCCGCAATGCCTTGCCGATGCGTGGGTCTGGACCGATGCCGACATCGCCACGGTGGAGGCTCGGCTGCGGCTGCTGACGCGCGATCGCCGCCTCGGCGCGGCGCTTGTCGGTCGGCAGATGCGGCCTTCGGGACGGTTCGCACGCCACGAATCCCTGGCCGACGCGGATCTCGTCGCCACCGCCTGGGACGAGGCCGCCGCCGCGATCAATCGCGTGATCGCGGTCTATGCCAAGGGGATTCCGCCGCGTTATCCCAAGATCGACGCGATCATCTTCGACACCGCCAGACCCGAATATGCCGACGTGCTGAGCGCGCACGGCGTGGCCACTGCGGCGCTGAGGCATGACGATGATCTCTTCTTCGACCCATCGCTACGCTACGCGATCGGGCTGCTCCAGATGAACGAGCGTACGGAGGCGGGTGCCTATCGACCGCTTTTGGGTGGCGAGAATGCCGCGGCACTGCGCGCAGTCGCCGGGACCGACTGGCAGGCACGCCCTTATACTGCGCTGCTGGTGTTCGGGCACGGCCCCGAGGATGCGCAATCGCGCACCGGGGTGATGGGGCACATCCGCATGCGGATCGCCGCCGACATGTTCGCACGCGGGCTCGCGCCGTTCATCATCGTGTCGGGCGGCAACGTCCACCCCAACCGTACGCCGTTCAACGAAGCGATCGAGATGAAGCGGCTTCTCGTCACCGAGCACGGCGTTCCGGCCGACCGCATCCTGATCGAGCCGCACGCCCGCCACACCACGACCAATTTGCGCAATTGCGCCCGGCTGCTCCTCGCCGCCGGCTTCCCGGTCGATCGGCCGGCGCTGGTCGTCTCGGACCACCGCACGATCCAGTATATCGGCGGCACCGAACTCGCCCAGCGCAACCTGCGCGAGATGGGCGTCCAGCCGGGCCGCCTCGCGCCGGGCCCCGACCGGTTCAGCCTGCGCTTCACGCCCGCGCCGATCGCTTTCCACGTCGAAGCCGCCGATCCGCTCGATCCTTGATCCGGCTAGACGATCCGGTCGCTCAAAGAAGGAAATCGCTCGACGACAGCGAGGACCAGCCGCCGTCCACGATCAGGCTGAAATCGGCATGGCGGTCACCGTCGACGTCGCCGGTGACGATCAGATCGCCGCCGGAATAGGTGTAGCGGAGCTGGCCCGCACTGCCGGTGAAGGCGCTGCTGCCGATGAACGTGAATGCCTGATTGCCCGACGCGAGCACATTGGCGTCGATCGCCGAGAGCGAGATGCGGTCCTCGCCGTGGCTGAAATCGGCGATCGTGTCCGGAGCCGAGAAGCTGCTGTCCGCCAGCGTCTCGAAAACGAACTGATCGCTGCCGCTGCCGCCGATCAGCGTATCCCTCCCCGCACCGCCGATCAGCACGTCGTTCTGCGCACCGCCGTCGAGCAGATCGTTGCCGCCCAGGCCGTAGAGAACGTCGTTCCCGCCAAGCCCGCGGATCTCGTCCGCATAGGCAGTGCCCGTATGCGTGCCGGGCCCCGAGTTGCCAGTGATGTTGACACCCTGACTATCACCCAAATCCCGAACATTGACCGAGATCGCCTGGACGTCGCTGCCCTCCATGTCTTTCGCGCGGACGAGCACGTCATAGATATTGTTGCCGTCGGCATCGCGCGCATTCTCGAAATCGGGCGCCGCGGCGAAACGCAGTGCGCCGCTGCTGTCGATCACGAACAAAGCGGCGTCGGCGCCGCCCACGATGGCGTAGCCGGGCTGGCTGACGGCACCGGAGACCCGAACCGTCGTGACCACGCCCGTGCCGTTCTCGGCGAAGTCGACCGACGCGGTATCGCCGCCGCCATTTGAAGTGATTGTTATCGGGCTGAAATTCACGACGTGGACCGAGATGGCCTGGGTGTCACCTCCTCCACGTCCTTCGCGGCGACGATGACTTCATAGACATTATCGCCGTCGACATCGCGTGCGTTCTCGAAGTCGGGCACCGCCGTAAAGTGCAGCACGCCGTTGCCATCGAGCTGGAATGCACCGGCATCGGCACCGCCGACGATCGAGAAGGCAGGCGCGCCCCATGCGTCGGCAACCCTGACGGTCGTGACCGCGCCGCTGCCGTTCTCGTCAAAATTGACCGAGGCGGTGGCGCCGCCGCCATTGGAGGTGATCGCGATCGGGCTGACGAAATCCGTGACGGTAACGGCGATCCTCTGCGTGTCGCCGCCCTCATTGTCATCAGCGCGAACCGTGACGAAATAGACGTTGTCGCCATCGGCATCGCGTGGATTTTCGAAATCGGGAATGGTCGAGAAGGAAAGCCAGCCGGCCCCGTCGACAGTGAACGCCTGATAATCGTCGGTCGGGACGATCGAGTAGCGCACATTGCCGCTGGCGCCCGCGGTCGTGATCCTGGCCACGGTCCCCCAACCAAGCTCCACCACATCGGTCGCGGCAGTGGCGCCGCCGCCCAGCGAAGTGATCGCCAGCGCCGGCGCGACATCGGTCACCTGAACAGCCACGTCCTGGCTGTCGACACTCGAGCCGTTCGTCGCCTCGACCGTGACTTCGTAGTAATTGGTCCCGGTGCTGCTGGAAGGCGCCTCATAATCCGGCGCGGCGACAAAATGGAGCGCGCCGCTGCCGGTGTCGATGGCGAAGAGCGCGGCATCGGCGCCGCCGGCGATCCGATAGCTCACTGCGCCTCCCTCGTCATCGCGGGCGGCGATCGTGGCGACGGCGGTGCTGTTCTCGGATATCGCGTAGGAAGCGCCGGGATTGCCATAGCTCGAAGTGATCGAGACATTGCCCTGGCTCGTATCGGCAACGGTCACTGCCCAGGCCTGGGTGACGACGAACGTGCCGTCGCCCGCTTGCGCGGTGACCTCATAGACGTTGTCGCCATTGGCGTCCGTCGGCGCCTCATAATCGGGCGCGGACTTGAAATAGACCTGCCCGGTGAAGGGATTGATCCCGAACAACGCGGCGTCGGCGCCGGCTAGCGAGAAATGGGGCGGAGTGTTGTCGGGATCGTAGACGGTGAACGTCGCGACGGCCTGGCTGTTCTCGATCGCGGCGACCGTCGCCGAGGCCGCGCCGCCGAACGACGTGACGAACAGCCCCTCGTTGACATTGTCGACGCCGATGCGGACGGTAAAGCGATCGCTGAGATAACCGTCCGAGACGATTATCTCGACTTTATAATAATAGTTCTCGCCGCTGTAGCTGGTCGGGTGCTCGTAATCGGGCGCCACCGTGAACCGGAGCGCGCCGGTGGCGGGATCGATCGTGAAGAGCCCGGCATCCTCGTCGTACCGCTGGCCGAGACTGTAGGTGAGCGTATCGCCATCGGGATCGGTGGCAGCGAAGCTCGCGGTGACGAAAGTCTCACCTTCGTCGATGAAGATGATATTGCGGCTGTCCTTGATTACCGGCGCTTCGTTTACATCATCGGGTTCGGTTGCGATGGCGTCGGCCGGAGCGTCATTGACTTCCGCCATGAAGCCATTGTGGAATGCCTTGAATTCATGCGTGAAGTTCGCCGCCATATCCGCCCCCTCTTCGGCCCAGACAGTGGACCTTTGCACGAGCCGAATAGACGAGACTATTAAAAGCGGTGCGAGCAGGGTCGGTTAATCGCGTTTAAGGGATTGCTACGCCCCGGGACTGTGGAAGCGGCCGCTGCGGGCTCAGCTTCTCACCAGCGTATTGCGTGGCGATGTTCGTATACGCTCAGATCATCGGGCGTGTTGATGTTGCCGAACTTGTGCTCAAATTCCACGGGCTTGGCCGACACCGCACGCGCCCAGATGCTGAACGAACGATCGTTATTCCTATCGAGCCAGGAATGCAGATGTTCCGCCAGTACGCAGGGCCAGAGGCCGACCACGGGAAGATCGGCGACATAGGCCGGGCCCGATTCCTCCAGCAGGCGATCGCAAAGACCGCTCGGCAGGTCCGGCGCATCACAGGGCGCGCTTAGCACGGCCGTGAAGCCTGCATCCTTGCCGAAAGTCAGGGCCGCGCAAAGCCCGCCGAGTGGACCGAGACCGGCATGCGGGCGATCCTCCAGCGAGGCCATTTCGCGATGCGTTCGGCCGCAAACGACAAGTGCATCACAGTGCGGACGAAGCGCATCGGCGACGTGCGCGAGGAGCGTTCGGCCATTGAGCACGGCCTCGGCCTTGTCGCTGCCGAAGCGGCGCGAGCGACCGCCGGCAAGGATCGCGCCGAGCAGCTTCACGCGATCGGCCGCAGCAGCGCGTCGGGACGGGTAAGCACGCGCAATTCAAGCCCGGCCGACCGCGCGCGCGTCAACGCAAGCGCGGTCGGAGCGGAGATCGTCGCGAGCATGGGGCAACCCGACAAAGCGGCCTTCTCCACCAGCTCGTAGGAGCAGCGCGAAGTGAGCAAGGCGAAGCCCTGGTCCCACGACAACCCTTCGCGCAGCATCGCTCCGATGAGCTTGTCGAATGCGTTGTGGCGGCCGACATCCTCGCGAACGAGCCGGATCGCGCCCGCCTGCGTGCAGGCCGCCGCGGCGTGCACCGCGCGCGTCGCCGCGCCGAGCGGTTGGGTCTTCTCGAGTGCTTGCAGCGCAGTGAATATCGCCTGGTCGTCGCCGGCCCAAGGCATCGATCGCGAAGGCAACGGGCGCAGCGCCTGTTCGAGGCTTTCTACCCCACACAATCCACAAGAGGAATCGGCAGTGCGATGGCGGACGCGATCCGAAACGCGGTTCGCCACGCGTTGCGACAAGGTCAGGCGCAGTACCGTGCCATGTTCGAGCGCATGCACTTCGGCGTCGAGCATGTCGCCGGCATCGTCGATCAGCCGCTCGGTCAGCGCGAAGCCATAGCCCATATCGAGCAGATCGCCCGGACTGGCCATCAGCACAGCATAGCCAAGGCCATTGCACTCGATTGCCACCGGCACTTCCTCGGCGATCGCACGCTCCCGCACGTCGGCGCTGCCGTCGGCGCCGATCCACTCGAATGGGAGAGTCAGTGCGGCGGTCAAACGCGTATCCGGACGGGCACCGATTTCGCCGCGGGGACATGGCTCTGCTCGGCGTGATGCTCGACCGGCATCAGCACGTTCGCCTCCGGATAATAGGCTCCCAGGCAGCCGCGCGGAATGTCGTAGGGCGTGACGATCAGCCCCTCGCGCCGGCGCAACCTGCCGTCCCCGGCGTCGCTCTCCAATGCAACGATCTGGCCTTCGGACACGCCCGCCACGGCCATGTCCTCGCGATTGATGAACAGCACGTCGCGCGTCCCTTTCACGCCGCGGAAGCGATCGTGATAGCCGTAGATCGTCGTGTTGAACTGGTCGTTCGAGCGCAGGGTCATCAGCCGGAAGCGCCCTTCCGCATCGGCGAACCCGGTCGCGCTCAGCCCGCTCGGCGCGAGGAACTCGGCCTTGCCGCTCGGAGTCTGCCAGATCCGTTCGGCCGCCTTGTTGCCTTTCCAGAAGCCGCCGGGCGTGAACAGGCGCTGGTTATAGTCCTTGAAGATCGCCGGATACGTCGCCTCGATCGCTTCCCGGATCCGGCTGTAGTCGGCGACCCAGCCGTCCCAGTCCACGCGCGGATTGGGCGGCAGGATACGCTTGGCGAGTTCCGCGACGATGCGCGGCTCGGACAGAAGATGCGGGCCGGCGGGCTTCGCCTTGCCGCGCGAGCCGTGGATGCAACTGGTCGAATCCTCGGTGGATACCGCCTGCGGTCCGCTCGCCTGCACATCCTCCTCGATCCGGCCGAGGCAGGGCAGAAGATAGGTGATCTTCCCGGCGAAGAGATGATTGCGATTGAGCTTGGTCGCAATCTGGACGGAGAGGTCGAGGCGCGGCCAGGCTTCCTCCATCGCCGCGGTTTCCGGCACCGCGCGCAGGAAATTGCCGCCGAGCCCGATCACGGCTTTCACGGAGCCATCGATGACGCCGCGACAGGTCTCGACGGTATCGAGCCCTTTCTCGGTCGGCGGATCGAAGCCGTACAGCTCCTTCAGCCTGTCGACGGGCACCAATTCGGTCTTCTCGGTGATGCCGACGGTGCGCTGGCCCTGGACGTTCGAATGGCCGCGCACCGGCGTAGGCCCAGCGCCGGGCCTGCCGATATTGCCACGCAACAGCAGCAAATTGACCACCATGCGGACATTCTCGACGCCCTTCACATGCTGGGTCAGCCCCATGCCGTAGATGGCGAGCACGGCCTTCGCTTTCGCATAGACCCGCGCCGCCTGCTCCAGCGCCGATCGCGCCAATCCGGACTCGCGCTCGATATCCGTCCATTCCACGGAGCGCGCCGCATCGGCGAAGGCGTGGAAATCATGCGTGTGCTGCGCGATGAATTCATGATCGAGGACCGGCGGGTCGCCGACCGCCAGCGCGGCATCGTCCCATTCGATCAGGAATTTGGCGATGCCGAGCATCGCGGCGATGTCGCCGCCGGCCTTCACCTGGTGATATTGCGTCGAGATCTGCGTCTCGCCGCCCGTCACCATTTCGATCGGGTTCTGCGGATCGGTGAAGCGTTCGAGCCCGCGCTCCCGGAGCGGATTGAAGGTAATGATCTCCACCCCGCGCTTGCGCGCGCTGCGCAGGTCGTGGAGCATCCGCGGCGCATTAGATCCGACATTCTGGCCGAAGAAGAAGATCGCGTCGCACGTCTCGAAATCCCTGAGCTGCGTCGTCCCCACCGGGACGCCGATCGCCGCCTTCAGCCCCACCGAGGTCGATTCGTGGCACATGTTCGAGCTGTCGGGCAGGTTCTGGTTGCCGAACATCCGCGCCATCAGCCCGTACATGTACGACGCCTCGAGGCTGGTTCGCCCCGACGAGTAGAAGGCGACCGACCTGGGATCGAGCGGGCGCAGCGCCGCGCCGATCGCGTCGAAAGCCTCTTCCCAGCTGCACGCGACATATTTGTCGGTGACTGCATCATAGCGCAGTGGATGCGTCAGCCGGCCGTGCTGCTCGAGATCGTAATCCTTCCAGTCGCGCAGCTCGGTCAGCGTGTGCTGTTCGAAGAATTCCGGCGTGGTGCGCAGCGTGGTCAGCTCCCAAGCAGTCGCCTTCGCGCCTTCCTCGCAGAACTCCGCGGGGTGATGATCCGCGGGTTTGGGCCAGGCGCAACTGGTGCACATGAAGCCATGGGGCTTGTTCTGGCGCGCGAGCTGGAGCAGCGCATCAGGCGTGACACGCTCGCGCGGCAGGATCTCAGCGAGCGAGCGTACCGAGCCCCATCCGCCCGCCGGACCGGCAAAAGGCTTGATCTCGGGCTTGTCCGAACGCTGCTTCGACATGACGCCTATCCTTCCGCCGCCCGGCTGGAGCAGTCTTCCCGGACAATGGTACGGAGCACACCGACTGCAAGAAAAATCCGCGAACCGCGCCTGACCTTTCGTCTCAATAATATCGCGGAATGGGGCCACGTTGCGGCGTCTGGTCCGGCAAGTCGATCTCGACTTCGTCGACATAACACCAGCCCCAGCCTTCGGGCGGGTCTAACCCTCGATGATCGGATGGCGCGTCGCGTGGAAATGCGCGGTGGCGTGGCGGTGCGGCGACTGGTCGCAGCAGCCGACATGGCCGCAGGCGCGGCAGATGCGGAGATGAAGCCATGGGCTGCCGATCTCGAGGCACTCCTCGCAGCCCTGCGCGCTCGGCGTCACCTGATTGATCGTTGCGCTGTGGATACACGAGCTCATGCGTTCTCCCTTCCGGCCCGCCGCGAAGACCGGCGCTGCCGCCGCGCCCTATCTGCTCCGGACGAACGTGAGCGGCCCGAAGATGTGAGCATAGCCGGCGGGCATGCCATGCGGATAGCGGGATCAACCGGCGTGCCGTTCGAGCAGCTTGATCCGGCGGAGTTCAGCGTCATGGGGCCTTGGGGACCCCAAACATGGTAGCTGGCTGGGGCGGCAGGATTCGAACCTGCGAATGCCGGTACCAAAAACCGGTGCCTTACCACTTGGCGACGCCCCAACGGGAAGCGGGCTTATAGGGCCTTAGAAGAGCCGTTCAACCCAGCCGTACGGATCGGGCGCGGTTCCGCGCTGGATCGCGACGAGCTGCGTGCGGAGTTGCTCGGTGAGCATGCCCGGACCACCGTTTCCGATCGCGAAATCGAAGCCGCGCCCGCGCACCCGGCCGATCGGCGTGACCACCGCGGCAGTACCGCACGCAAACGCCTCACGCAGGCGCCCGCTGGCGGCATCGGCCTGCCACTCCTCGAGGCTGTAACGCTCCTCGCGCACCGTGATGCCGGCGTCGCGGGCGAGCGTCAGCAGCGATTCGCGGGTGATGCCGGGCAGGATCGTGCCGGTCAGCGGCGGAGTCTGGATCGAGCCGTCGTCGAACACGAAGAAGACGTTCATGCCGCCCAGTTCCTCGACATAGCGGTTCTCCGCCGCGTCGAGGAAGACGACCTGGTCGCAGGCATGGCCGATCGCCTCGGCCTGGGCGACGAGGCTGGCGGCATAATTGCCGCCGCACTTCGCTGCACCGGTGCCGCCCGGCGCGGCGCGGGTGTAATGTTCGGAAACCCACAAGGTAACCGACGGCGCGCCGCCCTTGAAATAGGCGCCCGCCGGGGAAGCGATCACCAGATAGAGATACTCCTGCGCGGGCCGGACGCCGAGGAAGGTCTCGCTCGCGAACATGAAGGGACGCAGATAGAGCGAGGCGCCCTCGCCCTCCGGGATCCAGTCGCGGTCGGTGCTGACCAGTTCGCGGATCGAGGCGAGGAACAGTTCCTCGGGCAGCGGCGGCATCGCCATGCGCTGCGCCGATTCGGCGAAGCGGCGGGCATTGGCGTCGGCGCGGAACAGGGTCGCGCCGCCATCGGGCATGCGATAGGCCTTGAGACCCTCGAAGATCTCCTGCGCATAATGGAGCACGGCGCAGGCGGGATCGAGCTGGATCGGACGGCGCGGCTCGATCCGCGCATCGTGCCAGCCCTTGTCGGCGGAGTAATGGATCACCGCCATGTGATCGGTGAAGATCTTGCCGAAGCCGGGATTGGCAAGGAGCGCCGCACGGTCGGCCACCGCCACCGGATTCGCATGCGCCTCGAACTCGAAATCCAGGACCGTCGCGTCTTCCATCATACCCTTCCCGAGAGCACCGGCCGAGTCTGGCCGGATCGACTTGCGGACGACTAGGCCGCGAGGCTAGAATGGTCAACATGGCTGCCCCAATTCCTGCCTCACCACTGTTCCTGCGCGAGCCCGAGATCCGCCGCGGCATCGAGCTGCTCTATTTCGGCTATGCCAATCTGACGCGCTCGATCGACGCGGGCTTGGCCAAGCAGGGACTGGGCCGCGCGCACCACCGCGCGCTCTATTTCATCGCGCGCCAGCCCGACCTGACGGTGAGCGCGCTGCTGACGATCCTGGGCATCACCAAGCAGTCGCTCGGCCGGGTGCTGGGCGAGCTCGCCGACCGCGGCATGGTCGAGACCCGCGCCGGCGAGCGCGACCGGCGCCAGCGGCTGCTGCGGCTGACGCCGGCTGGCGCGGCGCTGGAGGCCGAATTGTTCGACGCGCTCCGCGAGAAGATGTCCGCGGCGTATTCGAGCGCCGGGCAGGGCGCTGTCGGCGGCTTTTGGGCAGTGCTCGAAGGGCTGGTGCCCGAAAGCGAGCGGAGCAGCGTCTCGGGGCGCTAGCAGCGCGCTCAGGCGACCTTGAAGCCCTCTTTGTTCATCGTCAGCGTCAGCGCCTTGTTCTTTTCTTCGGAGAGCTGGGCGCGGAGCATCGGGAAGAGGTGCATCTCCTCTTCCTGCATGTGCTTCTCGATGTCGGCGCGGAACTCGCGAACCTTGGCGATCCAGTCGGGCGAGGCCGCGGGCGTATTCTCCAGCTCGTAGAGATACTGCTTCACATAGCCATGCTCCTTGGTGAGGGCATCGGCGGCGTCGCGCTGGCCGATCTCGCGGAGCGCGGGATAGATCACATTCTCTTCCTCGACCGCGTGCTTGAGCAATGCGTGCTTGAGGTGCGAGAGCAGCATCGAGCGCTTGACGGTGTTGTTCTCGTCGGTCGCCTCGATGGCATCGAACACCTTGAGCGTGGCCTGATGCTCGACGACCAGCGCCTCGTCCCAATTACCGGCGAGCGCGGTCGGCGCCTGCACCGCAGCCTTGCGGCCGAACATCGCGAGGATACCAAGCGCAGCGCCGCCCGCCACCGCGCCGGCGACCATGCCGAAATTGCTCGACCGGCCTTCATTGCCCTTCGACGAAGAGGAGCCCTTGAAACGTCCCTTGCTGTCACGCGTGGCCGTGGTGGTCGCCATTACCGCCTCCATTGATGGATGAGTCGGAAGCAAAACAAATTGGGAAGGCCCGCGTTCCGTGTTGGATTTGCGGCGCTTAACTTCGCACTTTGCCCGCGGTTTGGGACATTTCGTTGCGCGCCAAAGCAAGGATGTTACGCAGGGATTTCCAGGAAGGTTCACCGGATCAAAGAGCGAACATCGGTATGGCATAAAATGCGCGTGTAGGAAAATACTTCCTGCGCGAAAGTCAGCGGCGTGCCTCTGCGGCCATTTCGGCGTTGCGGCGCTGCGAGGCGGCGAGGGTCTCGCGGAGCAGCCTTTGAGCGCGTCGTCGCGGTCGAGCACGTTGAGGCCCTGACGCGTCGAGCCGCCGGGGCTGGCGACGCGATCGGCGAGAATGCCGGGCGCGACATCGGCCTGTGCGGCGAGCAGGCCCGAGCCCTCCACCGTAGCAATCGCGAGCCGCTGCGCCTGATCGGAATCGAGACCGAGCGCCGCGCCCGCTTCGGCCAATGCGTCGATAAATCGATAGACGAAGGCGGGGCCGCAGCCCGACAGCGTCGTGACGGCTTCGAACAGGCCCTCGTCATGGATCCATTCGACGAGGCCGAGGGGCGCCATCAGCGCGTCCACGCCGGGGACGCGATCTCCGTGGAGCCCGACGACGCCCTTGCCGAGCGCGACGGGAAGATTGGGCATGGCGCGGACGATCGAGTGGCCGGGGAAACGCTCCCTCAGCGTCGCGACCTCGGCTCCGGCGAGGATCGAGATGAGGGGCACGCCGCCCGACGGTAGGGAGTGGATCAACGGCGCAACATCATCGATTTGCTGCGGCTTCATGCCGAGCTGGATGAAATCGGGCGCCGCTTCGTCGGGGAAGGCCCTGCCCTGCCGCACGCCGGCGGGGAGCTCGCGATCGTGGCGATTGACGACGAAGACGTTTTCGGGCGCGATCACCCCGCTTTCTATCCAGCGGCGGAGCATCGCGCCGGCCATGTTGCCGCAGCCGACCAGCCATAGCCGGAGCGGCGCAGCCGTGCTCACGCCTCGCCCTGCGTCTCGATCAGCGCGGCTGCGATCGCCTCGGCAGGGCTCTTGCCGCCCCACAATACGAACTGGAAGACGGGGTAGAAGCGCTCGCACTCGTCGATCGCGCTCTCGACCAGCAATTCAGCCTGATCGAGCGTCAGCGTCTTCTCGCCCGCACCGTCGATCATCGCGGCGTGGCGGAAGAGCAGGATGCCGCTGGCCGACCAGAGCTCGAAATGGCCGATCCAGAGCTGTTCGTTGACCAGCCCGATCGTCTCATAGACCGCCGCGCGGCGCTCGTCGGCGACACGGATGTCGGGGAAGGCGAGGAACTGAAGGACGCCATCGTCCTCGCGCCAGATCGCGCGCAACTCATATTCGGTCCAGCTGCCTTTGAACTTGGCGACGATCTCGTCGTCCTCGCGCTCGAAGGTCCAGCCATGCGCCGCGAAATAATTTTCGAGCATGTCGATCGGCGCGGCGTCGTCGCGGTCGTATTCGGCCTCGTCCAACATCCTCACCTCCACACACCGGAATTGGCTGAGGCGAATCCTGCCAATCGTGCTCCGGCGGCACAAGCGCGCGGTGCGCAACCCTGTCGAAAAGCTGTGGACAAGCAGTCGTTAACCGGTTGGCTCAAACGTCTGCCTTCGGAGCCTTGGGCGCACGGGCGGGCTTGGCGGCCTGACCGCCGAGCTTGGCCTCGAGCGCCTCGATCCGTGCCTTGAGCGCATCATTCTCGTCCCGCGCGGCGACCGCCATCGCCTTCACCGCGTCGAATTCCTCGCGCGACACGAAATCGAGCCCGCCGAGCCATTCGCGCGCACGTTCCCGCGTGGCGCCCTCGGCCTCGCGCGCCATGCCGGCGACGGTGCCTGCCGCACCGTTCACGAACTTGACGAAATCGTCGAACAGGCGGTTGTCGGTCTGCATTTCGAGCTTCCTAAACGAACTTCAACGGATCTCAATTTGGTCAGCCGAGCGCGAAGGTACAAGGGACCCGGCGTTCGGATTGAGCGCGTGGATCTGCCAGAGCAGCACGAAGGCGAAGCAGAGCCAGGCGAAATAGGGCAGCAGCAGCGCCCCCGCGACCTTCCGGATGCGCCAGAAAAGCAGGAGGGTGAGCAGCGCCAATGCGACCAATGCACCGATCATCAGCAACGCGGTATCGACCTTGTGCAGCCCGAAGAACACCGGGCTCCAGGCGAGGTTGATCGCGAGCTGGGCGACGAAAACCAGCAACGCGAGACCGCGGCCGCGCGAGCCGCGCGCATTGATCACCAGCGCAAGCGCCAGCCCCATCAGGACGTAAAGGATGCTCCACGCGACGCCGAAAGCCCAGCCGGGCGGCATGATGCCGGGCTTGGCGAGCTGGACGAACCACGGATTCTCGTCGCCGCTTGGTGCGAGCCTTCCCGAACCCAGCCCCAGCAACAGCATGAGCGGGACCGTCACGATGGCCCAGCGAAAATAAGCGAGGCGCAACTGACCCCTGGACGCGATCTCTCTCAACCCGGTTCCTCCTTTGCGGCACGCAAGCGCCGCCCCCGGGATGATCCCCTAATCCAATGTCTGCGCAGTCGCAAAGATGCGATCGTCATGTAAATGTGCCCCGACCCGAAATGACGGAGGCGCGGTATGGAGCAAGTTACCGGAGGCTGCTTGTGCGGCGATGTTCGGATCACGGCAACAGGCGCGCCCTACCGCGTCGGGCTTTGCCATTGTCTCGACTGCCGCAAGCATCACGGCGCGCTTTTCTTCGCCGCGGCGATATTCCCGCAGGATGCCGTGACCGTCGAAGGCGAGACCCGCGACTATCGCGGCCGGCATTTCTGCCCCCGCTGCGGCTCGTCGGTCTTCGCGCGTTTCGCGGACGAGATCGAAGTGCATCTGGGGGCGCTCGATACACCGGACCAGTTCATGCCGAGCTATGAGAATTGGGTGATCCGCCGCGAGGCGTGGCTGCCGCCCTTTCCGCTCAAACGACATTATGCGCGAGACAGGGAGACCGACGGGCGTTTCGAGGAGTAGCGCGCAGGATTACGCGCCGCCTCGCTCCGCCCCGATCAGGAATTCAACATTGCCTTCGGGCCCGGTGATCGGGCTCTGGGTGATCCCCAATACCCGCCAGCCCTGCGCGGCGACCCATTCGGATACTTCGCGGCAGACGCGCTCGTGCACTTGCGGATCGCGCACCACCCCGCCCTTGCCCACTTCCCCGCGCCCCGCCTCGAACTGCGGCTTGATCAGCGCTGCGAGCCGGGCCTGCGGTTTGGCGAAGCGGAACGGCACTTCGAGCACCTTGGCGAGGCCGATGAAGCTGGCGTCGCAGACAATGATGTCCACCGGCTCCGGGATATGCGCTTCGGTGAGCACGCGCGCGCTGGTCTGCTCAAGGACGATCACGCGCGGATCCTGGCGGAGCTTCCAGGCGAGCTGGTTGGTGCCGCTGTCGACCGCATAGACGCGTGCTGCGCCACGGGTGAGCAGCACGTCGGTGAAGCCGCCGGTCGAGGAGCCGACGTCGATCGCGACCATTTGCGTGACGTCCCACCCGAAATGGTCGAGCGCGTGCGCCAGCTTGATCCCGCCGCGCGAAACCCAGGGATGATCGCGGCCGCGCACGTCGAGCACCACGTCGTCGGCGAATTGCTGCCCCGATTTGTCGACCTTGCGATCGCCCGCGAAGACGAGGCCGGCCATGATCAGGGCCTGTGCGCGGGTGCGGCTCTCGGCCAGCCCCCGGTCGACGAGCATCTGATCGGCGCGCTGTTTGCCCATCCGCCGCCTTTAGGCGCGCCTTCTCCCGCTGTGCAACCACTCCGGATGCAACGTTCATGGCCAGGCTGCGGCAGCTGGTGCACAAGTCGATCCGCTTTATGGACATCGACTTCGGGGGAGGTTCCGATGACGCCAGGTTCCGCGTGCACCGCGCTGGTGCGGCGATTCGAGGGCTGCGCGAAGAAACGGGCGGATGGCAGGTTCATCGCCTATCCCGATCCGGGAACGGGCGGCGATCCATGGACGATCGGCTGGGGAACCACGGGCGCGGACGTAAAGCCGGGGGTGATCTGGACCCAGCAGCAATGCGACGATCGGCTGGCGAAGGACGTCGCCAGCTTCGCAGCGAAGGTTTCCGCGGTGATCGGCGGAGCGCCGACCAGCCAGAATCAGTTCGATGCGATGGTGAGCTTCGCCTATAATGTCGGCGTGACGAACCTGGCGAACAGCACCTTGCTGCGACTCCACAAAGCAGGCGACTTTGCGGGTGCGCAACAGCAATTCGGCCGGTGGAACAAGGCGGCGGGTAAAGTGCTGCCCGGCCTGACCAAACGGCGCGCGGCCGAGGCGGTGCTCTACGCCGATTGAGGCGGCCGAGCGCGACGCCCGCGACTATTCCCATATGCGCAAGACTACAGGATTTGTCCGGCGCCACCTCGCACGGGGATGGCGCGCGGAGCGCTGGATCCCGGCTCGCGCCGGCGGTTTTTACCGACGAACCGGGAGCAGGATCCGCTGAAGGGTCGAGCCGCCGACCTCGATCGGTTGCGAGTTCCGGAAAATCTACGGAAATCAATCAGAAACATCGTGTCGTTGGCATCCACGGTTTCGCCGGCGTTAAGCCTTTCCCGCGCTTGCCACGTCCAGCCCCTCCGTCACAACCGTCTGGCAACCACCGAAGGGGCATCGTCGATGGGCGCGCGTGTCGTACTTTCCAGGGAACAGTTGCTCCGGCTGACGCAGCTGGTCGAGGCGATCGCCGCGCAACGCGGAGGAGACGCCGATGCGGCAATCGCGTTCCTCCAGGATTCGGCCGCGGCGGGACTGAACAAGCCTTCCTATAAATCGGTCGCACAGTTCGCGGCCGGTCTGCGCGCGGTCCGCCTGCGCCGGAACGAGATGCTCGGCACGCCGGTGTTCCGCGATCCCGCCTGGGACATGCTGCTCGATCTGGTGGTGGCGGCCGACGAGCGGCGCGCGGTCTCGGTTTCGGGGCTGTGCCATGCCTCGGGCGTGCCGACGACGACGGCGCTGCGCCATGTCGACGGCTCGAGGCTCTAGGCCTGCTCACGCGGACCCCGATCCTTCCGACAAGCGCCGTTTCTGGGTGGACGGCGAGCCGGAAGTGCTGGGGCGGGTACGCGAGATCCTCGCGCGGCTGCAGGCCGAAGCCTGACGGCCGTCCTGATCATAGCGCCGGCGCAACTTTCCCGGCGCCACGCATTCCCTCTCCATAGGAATCTTCATGGGAGAGTAGACATGCGCACCATGTTGTTGGGATTGCTGGCCGCGGGCACGCTCGCCGGCTGTGCGGACACGGGCTATGGCACGTCGAGCTATGACGGCGGCTATCGCAGCTATGACTGGAACCGGCCCGACCCCTCGTACGGCGGCTATTATGCCGACCGTTATTATCGCGACGACCGCAGCTATCGCGAGCGCCGCCTGTCGCGGCAGGATCGCCTCTATCGCGGCCGGGACGGGCGTTATTATTGCCGCCGTTCGGACGGGACGACCGGGCTGATCGTCGGCGGGGTTGCCGGCGGCGTGCTGGGCAATATCATCGCGCCGGGCGGATCGGAGCTGCTGGGCACGGTGCTCGGCGCGGCAGCCGGCGCCGCGGCCGGCTCGGCGATCGACAAGAACCAAGTTCGCTGCCGTTGACAATCCGGGACGCGGCGGCACGCTGTCGCCGCGTCCCATCACTCGAAGGGGAATCCATGACGACACGGACTGCGACCGCTCGCTACCAGGGCTTCGGCAAGGACGGCAAAGGCCAGCTCGACACGCCCTCGGGCGTGCTCGACGCGACGCCCTATAGCTACAATACCCGCTTCGGCGACGAGAAGGGCACCAACCCCGAGGAGCTGATCGCGGCGGCGCATGCCGGATGCTTCACCATGGCGCTGAGCTTCGCGCTTGCGCGGGCGGGGTTCAGCGAAGGCAGCCTCGAGACGACTGCCGCGGTCAAGCTCGAGCAGCAGGGCGACAGCTTCGCGGTGACGCGATCGGACCTGACGCTCAAGGCCGAAGTGCCGGGCATCTCGCCCGAGCAGTTCGACGAGCTCGCCGCCGGGGCCAAGGCCAATTGCCCGATCTCGAAGCTGCTCAAGGCCGAGATCACGCTCAGCCATACGCTGGCCTGAGCGGCTTTTGCGCTCAATCTCTACTCGATGACTGGGAATCCGCTGGCGAGAATCGTCGGATCGGATTAGGATCGACCTTCAGCTGATGGAGTGCGCCATGGTGCCTGCGCTGTCCCTTCCCGCGAACCTGTCGCTCGTCGAAATATCGGGTGCTGCCGGCGCGCCGTGGCGCAATCTGTTCACGGGACCGGCGCGGGAGCACATCCCCTATCGCGCGGGTACGCAATCGGAGCGCAATCTGCTCGCGGCGAAGCTCGATGCGGCGGTGACGCGCGCGGACGGCGCGGTGCTGCTGATCGCCGAGGGCGCGAGCTGCTTCGCGACGGCGTGGTGGGCGCGGCTGTCGCCGGCTTCCTACGTCTCGCGTGTCGCGGGCGCCTTGTTCTTCGAGCCGATCGACGAGCAGGGCGAGAGCGTCGAGACCTTGCTCGATACCTTCGCCTCGCCGCGCACGCCGCTCCCCTTCCCGTCGATCGTGCTGGGAGGCGAGGACCGGCGATCGATGCTGGCGGCGCGGGTCCGCGCGCTGGCGGACAATTGGGGCAGTGGGCTGGTGGCGTCCGCGCACAGCAGCGACGCGCGCCCGATGCGGCGCACCCGCGGCGTGATCGAACGCTTCACCGCCGGGGTGGTTGCCCGCGAAGTGCGCACTGCGACGACGCTGATGGGACGGGTGCGCCCGATCCGCTGAGGCGAGGCTCGCGGCGAGCGATCAATGCTCGCGGAACGAGGACCAGAAGCTGCCGATCAGCGGCTCGAGCGCATAATCCAGCGCCGTGCGCCTGCGCAACGGGATCAGCACCTGGACGGGCATGCCGGCCCTGAGCGCGAAATCGGCACCGCGGACGCCCTGGATCAGGTTCAATTGCTCGCGCGGGACGGTGATCTCGCCGGTGAAATAGCTCATCCCGCTCTTCTCGTCGGTAAAGCTGTCGGCGGAGAGCCGCGTCAGCCTGCCTTCGAGATTGGGCAGGGTCCGCTCGTGGAGCCCGGAGAATTTGACGAGGGTGCGCTGGCCGACTTGGAGATCGTCGGCATCCTCGGGCGATATCCGGGCCTGGATCAATAGCGGCGTGCGTTCAGGGACGACGTCCATCAGCTTCTGGCCCGGCGCGACCACGCCGCCCGGGGTGAACACCGACAGGCCGACCACCGCGCCGGTGGCGGGCGAGCGGATTGCCGTGCGTTCGAGCTGGTCGCGCGCGGCGGTCCAGCGCGGCAGGACGTCGCCCAGCCGGGTCTCGACGTCGCGGAGATCGGACGCGGTACGCTCGCGGAAGGTTCGTTCGGCCTCGAGCACCTGAATCTCGTTCTCGCGCGCGGCGCCGCGGGTCTGGGCGACGCTGGCAGTATATTGGCCGCGCTGGCCCTGAAGCTGGGCGCGCGCACGCTCGAGCTCGCGCATCCGCGTCGCCGAGACGAAGCCCTTGTCGGCGACGGGCTTGAGCGCGGCGATCTGCTCTTCGATCAGGCGGAGCTGCTCGGTCGAAGACACTGCCTGCTCGCCATAGCCACGCCCTTGTTCGCCCGACTGGAGAACGCGTTGACCGAGCGCGCCGCGCTGGGCAGACAGCACCGAGGTTCGCGCCGAGAGTTCGGTCTGCTGCAGCCGCATCGCCAGCGCCGCTTCCTCGCGGTCTTCGGGCGAGAGCGAGGCGAATTCCTTCGGTGCTGCGACCTGGCCGCGCCCGAGCTGCTCGGCTTCGAGCCGCGCGCGTTGGGCGAGCAGCCGGATCGCCTGCGAGGCAAGCGCCCGCTCCTGCGCCTGAACCTCGGCTGCGGCGAGCTGGACCAGCAGCTGGCCGCGCTCGACGCGCTGGCCCTCGCGGACATAGATCTTGCCGACGACACCGCCGTCGCGGTGCTGGACCGACTGGCGCTGGCCCGACACCACCAAAGTGCCCGGTGCATAAGCAGCGGCATCGAGCCGCGCGAACATCGCCCAGCCGAGAAATATCACGAAGAAGAGGGCGGCGATCACCAACCCGATGCGGATGTCGCGTCGCGGATCGGCGACCGGCGACGCGGAGACCGGCGCTTCGCCCGAGGGCGCGAGGAGGATCGGCATGTTCATGCGCCACTCGCCGCGGCAGTGGGCGGAGCGACACGCCGGAGATTGGGCGGCGCGATCTTGGGAAGCACTTCGTCGCGCGGGCCATAGAGTTCGACACGACCGTCGCGCAGGACGAGGATCTTGTCGACCACGGGCAGGATACCAAGTTTGTGCGAGACGATCAGGATCGTGCGGCCTTCCGCCTTGAGTGTTCCCAGCGCGGCGACCAGAGCGGCATCGCCTTCGGTATCGAGATGCGCATTGGGCTCGTCGAGAATCAGGATGCGCGGATCGCCATAGACGGCGCGGGCGAGCGCAATGCGCTGCGCCTGACCGGCCGATACGCCGCGACCGCCCAGCTTGAGCTGATGATCATAGCCGTTCGGCAGGCGCCGGATCAGCGGATCGGCACCGACCTTGGACGCCGCGGCGACTACCGCGGTATCGAGCGTGGCACGATCTTCGCCCAACTCGCCGGCGAAGCGCGCGATGTTTTCGGCGACCGATCCGGCGAACAAAGCGGCATCCTGCGGCAGATAGCCGATGTGGCGGGCCAGCTGCTCGGGATCCCAATCGCGCGTATCCGCGCCGTCGAGCCGGATCGTGCCACGATCGGCCGGAAGCGCGCCGGCGATCGTGCGGACCAGAGTCGATTTGCCCGCACCGCTGGGGCCGACGATCGCGATCACTTCGCCGGGATCGAAGCGCAGCGAGATGCTGTTCAGGATCGCGCCGTCACGCGCCTCGTTGAGGACGGTGATGCCTTCCAGCGCGACCGCGCCCTGCGGCGGCGGCAGCCGGGTCGGTTCGGGCCGGGTGCTGCTGCCCTCGAGGAGCGTGCCGAGACTGCGATAGCTCTGATGCGCCTGGACGAGCGTCTTCCACGTGCCGATCAGCTGCTCGATCGGCGCGAGCGCGCGGGCGATCAGGAAGGAGGCGGCGAAGATCGCGCCGCCCGAGATGAGGTTGTCGATCGCGAGCAGAGCGCCCAGCCCCAAGGCGAGCGACTGGAGCGCGAGGCGCGTGAACTTGGTGGCAGTGAGATAGCTGCCCGAAGCGAAGCTCGCCTCGGTCTGCGCGGCGAGCATGGCCTCGCGCTGGCGCAGCTGCCGCGCAACCATCGCCCGGCGCATGCCCAGCGCCCGGATGCTGTCGCTCGAGCCGAGCAGGGCATCCTGATTGGCGTAGGAAGTGCTGGCGATCAGTTGGGCACGATCGAGACGGCTGCGAGTCGCGCGCTCGTTTGCCCAGGCGATGAGCGGCAGAATCGTGCATCCCACTATCGCGACGACGCCGAGCCATGGATGCACCAGAAAGCAGACCAGGATGTAGATCGGGACCCAGGGCGCATCGAACAATGCGAGGATTCCCGGACCGGTGAGCGTGCCGCGCATCGTATCGAATTCGCGCAGCGCCTGCCGCGCCACCGGCAGCTCGGGCCGACCCAAAGTCGCGTCGAGGATCAGCGGCGCGAGCGTCGCATCGAGCTGGACGCCGGCGCGGACCAGCAGCCGCGTGCGGATGCGATCGAGCAGCGACAGCGTGCCCAGTGCGAACAGCAGCACCAGCGTGAGGAACGCGAGCGTCTGCAGGCCCTGGGTCGGCACTACGCGATCATAGACCTGCAGCATGTAGAGCGTGGGCACGATGTAGAGCAGGTTGATCAGCGCGCTGAACGCCGCGGCGGAGACGAAATGCCGCCGGCACAACGCCAGCGCCTGACGCAGCACCCCGATCGGGCGTTCAATTCGCATGGCTTGCCCCCGCTAAACGCAGTGCCGCGCGACCCGGAAGATCGCGCGGCGAGGCTTCGATACTTGTCGTTACGCGATGTCGCAAATCGTCAGAACCATCCGGTGTCGATCAACTTCTGATGACCACCGTACAGGCTATCGAAGAGATCGCCAATGTTGTCGAGCAAGCCGCCAAGTCCGGGCTGGTGATCCGAATAATAGTCCGGCGCACCGAACTTGACCTGTGACACGTCGCTGACGCCAAGCAACGTGACGCTGCTGCCCCAGCTCAGCGTGAGGGTCAGGTCCTTGACCCCGTCGCGATTGACGTCCTGCACCTTGGTGCGCGTGATCGAGACGCCGTCGTCGAGGACGATCTTGTCCTCGGCGGTATTGAAATCGGCGATCGTGCCGCTGCCTTCGAGCCGGCCGAAGTGGAAGCTGTCAGCATCGGCACCGCCATAGAGCGTGTCGTTGCCGAGCCCGCCGAACAGCACGTCGCGGCCGTTGCCACCCCACAGGGTGTCGTTGCCGAGATCGCCGAACAGCACGTCGTTGCCGTCGCCGCCATAGAGCTTGTCATTGCCGATGCCGCCGTCGAGCCAGTCATGCCCGCCAAGGCCATACAGCGTGTCGCTGCCGATCCCGCCCGACAGTCTGTCCTCGCCCGCGGTGCCGTTCAGCGTATCGGAGAAGATCGTGCCGTTGCGCGTGATGCCGTCGGCGATGCCGGTGACGGTCACGTCGACGATCGCGGTGCTGGTGAGGCCGTTGCCGTCGGTGACGGTGTAGCTGAAATGATCGACCTGGGTGGCGCCCGGTGCCAGCGCGTCGAACGCGTCGGCATCGGCGACATATTTCAGCGTATGGCTCGCTGCGTCGAAGACGAGGCTTCCGAGCGTCCCCGAGCTGTTGACCGCACTGATCGCCAGCGTCTGCCCGGCATCGGGATCCGAATCGTTGCCGAGCAAGGTCGTCCAGAGGTTCGCGGTGGTCGCATCCTCGTTGACTGCGACTGCGTCGTGCGCGGCGACGGGCGCCTCGTTGACGTCGGTCACTGCGACGGTGAAGCTCTGCTGGACGACCAGCCCGCCGCTGTCGGTCGCCTTTGCGATCAGCGCGTACTCCGCCACCGCCTCATGGTTGAGCGGCGCGGTGGTGGTGATCACGCCCGTCGCCGCGTCGATGGCGAAGAGCCCGCCGGCATTGTCGACCAGCGCATAATGGAGCGTGTCATTGGCAGTATCGGTGGCCGAGACCGTGCCGACCACGCTGCCCGCAGGCAGATTTTCGGCGACGCTGGCGTTGCTGAGGGCAAGGTCCTTCGGCGCGGCGCCGAGGAACAGCAGCGAGATCTGCGGATCGTGATCGGTCGCGCGCGCGCCGCCGAACTGCGAGTTCAGGTGGACCGCGTCATATTGCGCGTTGGTGACCAGCCCGCCGGTGACGAGGATGTTGTCGATCTGCTGGGCATTGCCCTCGAACATGTAGCTGTAGCGCTCCTGCTCGGGCAGCAGCGTGTTGAGATTGGTGAACACCCCGCCCTGCCCCGGATCGGTGAGCTGGGTCTGCGCATTCTCGAAATAGAAGCCGTTCCAGTCGCCGAGCACGGCGATGTTGAGCGCCGGATTGTCGGCGAGATGCTCCTGGACCCATGCCTTGACCCCCGCCGCCTGCGCGGTGCGGGCGGCGTCGCCGGCATCGTTGGCGGGCTGGTTGTCGCCCCATAGCGGATCGCTGCCGAGGCGCGAGGTGAGGTGGACGTCGATCGCAGTGATCGTCTGGCCGGCAAAGGCGAACTGCGCGACCAGCGGTTTCCGGGTACCGTTATAGGCGGCGCCGTCGATCAGCTCGGCGCTGCCTTCGACATAGGACACGCGGTCGATGTTATAGAAATAGCCGTTGCGGATGTTGCCGCCGGGCTCGCCGCCGGTCGATCCCGCGGTGGTCGGCGCGATCTCGATATAGGCGTAATGCAGCCCGGACTGGGCGTAGATCGCATCGATCAGGCCCTGCGCAGTGACCGTGCCCGAGAGGTTCGAGCCCGAACCGGCGCCGTCGGCGTCCTGGATTTCCTGCACCGCGATGATGTCGGGCGCGCGGAGATTGTAGACGATGTCGGCGGCGAGGATGTCGAACTTCTGGTCCGACGCATCGAGATTCTCGAGATTATAGGTCGCCAGCGAGAGGTAATTGGCGTCGCCGTGGAGCGCGGTCTGCTCGCGGGTGAGCGTCGTGTCCTGCGTGACGGTCACGGCCTCGGTGACGAGCACTTCATATGCGTCGAACGAATAATTGACGATGCCGGTGACGCTGCTGAGTTGATCGCCGATCGTGTAGCCGGGCGTGAAGCCCGCGAAGATGCCGCTGTCGTCGTCGATCTGGATCTTCTCGGGATTGTAATCGGGGACGCCCGATCCATCGCCCGAGATGGTGATGCCGCCGCGATCGTTGATTCCGCTGGCGCCATTGCCGTGCGAGACGACGACATCGGTCTCGCCGAACGATGTGGTGTTCGACACCGCCTGCGGCGTATCGAGCGTGACGCGCATACCCTCCAGCGATTCCCAGAAGTCCACGCCGTCGTGGAGCGGATCGTAGCTGGTCAGGCCGTCGTCATCGATCGCCTCGGTCGGCGGGAGGATGCCACCGGTGCCGATCAGCAATGCCGTGGGCAGCGCATTGCCGTGCGTTTCGACCGTGACGGTCGGCGCGACGATTTCGGTCAGGCTGAGGCTGGCGGTGCTGCCCTGAAACTCGGCGACCGAGCCACGCACCGATACGCCGTCGCCAACCGCGACGCCTGGCGCGGTGCTGGTGAAGACGAAGACCGCGTCGGAAGTAGCGGCATCGCCGTCTCCCACCGCCGACTGGAGATAGAAGCCGTTGGAATCGACTGCCGTGACGATGCCGGTGGTGATCACGACCTGGCCCGCATAGGCCGAGACGTGACCCGCGCCCTGGATCTGGCTGATCGTGAGCGCGATCGGATCGTCGTTGGTGATCGTGCCGGTCGCGACGGCATCGTCGATCACGACATTGCCGGTGGTCGCGCCGAGGCTGACCGACAGCGTCTCGTTGGGCTCGCCGACGAGATCGCCGTTGACCGCTACGACGATCTGCTTCGAGAATTCGCCGGGAGCGAAGCTCAGCGTGCCCGAAAGGACTGCGCCGAGAGCGAGATCGTCCGCGGTGGCAGTGCCGTCGAGGTTGATCGCATAGTCTACGCTCGCGGCGAGCGCGGAACCGCCCGCGCGATTGACGGTGAAGATGAGGTTGGTGGTGCCGCTGTCACCCTCGACGACGCGGGCGTCGCCGATGCGCAGATGGCCGGTGCCGGTCGCCGGGAGGAACGACTGACCCGCGTTGAGCGAGCCGAAGCTGTCGTCCGAAGCATCGGCCCAGGCGAAGTCGGCGGCGCTCGAGCCGCTGCCCTTGAGCTGGAGCGACAGGCCGGCGGCGGGGCCGGCTCCTCGGTCACGCCGATATCGGTACTGGTCGTGCCGGCGGCGGGGGTGCCCGCTGCCGCGGTGAAGCTGCCTTCATAGGAGAGCAATTGGACCACGCTGCCGTCGGGGGCGATCAGCGCGACGCCGTCCGCCGCGCCGTTCTGGATGCCGGCGCGGAGGAAACCGAGCGCGCCGAAGCCGTTCGATTCGTCGTCGATCACGCCCGAAAGGTTGAGCGTGTCATAGACCGGGGCGGCGCCGGGGGTGTTCGAGCCGTTGTAGAAGACCAATTTGTATCCGGTGAGATCGGTGCCCGCGGTGCCGGCGATCTCGATCTCCTCGCCCGCATCGGTGCCGGCATTGTCGTAATGGATCTCGTTGATGAACACGTTCGCCGGCGGCGCGGGGGCGCAGCGTCGTCGTTGGTGATCGTGCCGGTCGCGACCGCATCGCCCAGCGCTACGCCGCCCTGGGGCGCGCTCAGCGTCACGGTGAAGCCGTCGTTCGATTCGAATGCGGTGTCGCCCTGTACCGGCAGGCGGATCTCGGCGGTGGTGGCACCGTCGGCGAAGCTGACCGTGCCGGTGGCAGTGAAGCCCACGCCGAAGTCCGCGGCATCGGCGCTGCCTAGAGCGACGGTCCAGGTGGCGGAGACCGCGCCCGCGCTGCCGTCGGCGCGCGTCACGGTGAAGACGATGTCGTGCGCCCCGCTATTGCTCTCGACGGTGGTCGCATCGGCGATGTTGAGCGTGCCCGGCTGAGGCGGCACCACGCCGCCGAAGCTCTGGCCGGCATTGACGCCGCCCGCGGTGCTGCCGTTGATCAGCGCCCAGTGGAAATCCTCATAGGTCGTGCCGCTGCCGATCAGGCCGATCGAAGTGCCGCTCTGCGTACCGTTCTCGGACACGCCGACATTGACGCTGGTCAGGCCCGCGGCGGGGCCGTTGGTGGCAGTGAAGCTGCCTTCGTAGCTGAGGAACTGGATGACGTTGTTGCTCGCATCGACGAGTGCGATGGCATCGGGCGAACCGTTCTGGATGCCGTCGGTCGGATAGGCGACGGAGATCGTGCCGAAGCCATTCTGCTGATTTGCGATGACGCCGCTCAGCGTCATGACCGGGTTGTAGCTGGCGCCGTTCGCGCCGTTGTAGAGGACGATCTTCCAGCCGGTGAGATCGGTGCCCGCGACGCCCGCGATCTCGATGAACTCGCCGCTGTCGGCGCCAGCATTGTCGTAATGGATCTCGTTGATGAACGCGGGAGCGGGCATGGCGGGTCCTTCGATTGGCCGCGGTCGCGGCCGTCGGGCGACGGGATGGAGAACAGAGTGTCGGGGCGAATCCCGACGCTGTGTCTCGCTAGGACGCGATCATGACAGCAACATTGCGCCGCTCAACCCGTCTGTGCCGGGATCGGACAGGTCTCCGGAAATTCTGTGTGGATAATCGATGGCTTGCGCGCAATCCGTCGGTGTTGCCCTACCGCAGCAGCGAGGCGATCTGCGCTTCGGTGATCGCGCGGGCTTCGTCGGCGTCGAGCACCGCGGGCGACAGGCAGAGCTCGAGCCACAGCCCGTCGACCAACGCAGTGATCGCGATCGCCGCGCGGCGCTTCGCCGCGGAGGCAAGCCCGCATGCGGCAAGCAGTTCCCCATCTCCGCGCGATACCGCGCATATTGGTGATCATGGAGCTTCGCGATCCCGGGCTGGGCGATCACCAGTCCCCAGAATGCCGTCCACGTCGCCAGCAGGGCGCGGTCGGCGATCGGCGGGGCGAAGCTCGCCGCGACATAGGCCGTGAGGCGCGCCCGCGATCCTCGCCCGCCGCGACAACGGCCGCGTCCAGGGCAGCGGAGACCCGATCGCCGACATGCCGGTAGGTGGCCGCGATCAGCGCATCGACGCCGCCGAAATGGTGCGCGACCAGCCCGGGCGATACTCCCGCCTCCAGCGTGATCGCGCGTACCGAGGCACCGCTTGCCCCGTCGCGTGCCAACACTCGCGCCGTCGCCTCGATCAACGACAGGCGCCGCGCGTCCGGTTCGGCGCGGGTGAAGGCGGGCTTGCTCATAATGCTAGCTTATTATACGATCGTGCAACAAGCAATCGCGGAGCCGGCCATGGCGACCCTCGCCTCTCTTCCCATCGTCGATCCCGACGCCGACTGGTCGCTGCCCGGCTGGATCTACACCGATCCGGAGTTCCTCGAGCTCGAAACCGCGCGCATCCTGCGCCCATCGTGGCAGATTCTGTGTCACGAGAGCGACCTGGCCGAACCCGGCGATTGGCGGACGATCAGCTACCTCGGCGAGAATATCGTCGCGGTGCGCGGGCGCGACGGCGCTATCCGTGCCTTCCACAATGTCTGTCGTCACCGCGCGATGCGCATCGTCGAAGGCGATGCAGGCTGCGCGAGCAAGCTCGTCTGCCCCTATCATGCCTGGACCTATGAACTCGATGGCCGCCTGTCGGGCGTGCCGATGCGGCGCGACTATCCGGCGCTCGACATCGATGCGATCGGGCTCGTGCCGGTCCAGGTTTCGACGTGGCGCGGCTTCGTCTTCGTGCGGCTCGAGGATGATGATGGCCCCTCAGTCGCCGAGATGATGGCGCCCTATGACGCCGAGATCGCGCCTTATCGCTTCGAGGACATGCGCCGGATCGGCGACGTCCGCACCCGCGACCGCGCGGTCAACTGGAAGAATGTCGGCGACAATTATTCGGACAATCTCCACATCCCCGTCGCGCATGACGGCCTGACCCGGCTGTTCGGCAAGAGCTATGCGATCGAGGCGTCGGGCTGGGTCGACAAGATGTCGGGCGATCTGGTCGATCGCCCTTCGGCCAATCCGTGGGAAGCATTCTACCAGCGCCACCTGCCGCGCGTCGACCATTTGCCCGAGGCCAATCAGCGGCGCTGGCTCTATTACAAGCTTTGGCCCAACATGGCGTTCGACATCTACGCCGACCAGATCGATTTCATGCAATGGCTGCCAACGTCGCCGACCAGCTGCGTGCTGCGCGAGATGGCGTTCGCCCTGCCCGATGACCGCCGGAGCATGAAGCTCGTCCGCTACGCCAACTGGCGGATCAACCGCGTGGTCAACGCCGAGGACACCTGGCTGATCGAGCGCGTCCAGCAGGGCATGGCGTCGGGCAGCTACACCGCCGGACCGATCGGCGCGAGCGAGGTGTGCCTGCGCGGCTTCGCGGCCAAGGTTCGCGCGATCATCCCCGAGGCCCGGCTGCACCGCGCGCCGGCACCGGGCTGGTCGCGACCAGGCTCGGTATGAACCGCGATTGATCAAGCAACCCACCCGTTCGTGCTGAGCTTGTCAAAGCACCGCCTTTCTCTTTCGGCCGCGAAGCAGAAAGAGCGGCCCTTCGACAAGCTCAGGGCGAACGGGGATAGTGATTCCGGGGGATAGCCATGAAGAAATACGACGCGATCGTCATCGGTGGTGGGCATAACGGCCTCGTCTGCGCCTTCTATCTCGCGCGTGCCGGATTGAAGGTCCGCGTGCTCGAGCGGCGACACGTCGTCGGGGGCGCGGCGGTGACCGAGGAATTCCATCCGGGCTTCCGCAATTCGACCGCTAGCTACACCGTCAGCCTGCTTCGCCCTAAGGTGATCGCCGATATGAAGCTGCACGATCGCGGCTATCGCATCATCGAGCGGACGATCAGCAACTTCTTCCCGTTCGAAAACACCTATCTCAAGCTGGGCGGCGGCACGCAGCGCACCCAGGCCGAGTTCGCGCGTTTCTCGCAAAAGGACGCGGACGCCTATCCGGCTTATGACGCGGCGCTGGAGAAGGTGGCGCAGGTGCTGCGCGACCTTGCTCTCAAGACGCCGCCCAATGCCGGCGGCGGGCTGCGCGCATTGCTCTCCGGCGCGGCGCAGGGCTGGCCCTTGTCGAGAATGGGTATCGAGGCGCAGCGCGACCTGCTCGACGTGTTCACCAAATCGGCGCGCGATTTCCTCGACGGCTGGTATGAGGACGATCACGTCAAGACCGCCTTCGCCTTCGACGCGGTGGTCGGCAATTATGCCGGCGTCTCCACGCCCGGTTCGGCCTATGTCCTGCTCCACCACGTGTTCGGTGAAGTGAACGGCAAGCTCGGTGCCTGGGGCCATTCGGTGGGCGGAATGGGCGCAATCACCCAGGCGATGGCGCGCGCCTGCGAAGATGCGGGGGTCGAGATCAGCCTCGAGGCGCCTGTCGCTCGCGTGCTCATCGACGGCGGCAAGGCTGCGGGCGTGCAGCTGGAGAGCGGTGAGGAGATCGCCGCACCGATCGTCGCCGCCAATGTCGGGCCCGCCTTGCTCTACCGGCAGATGCTCGACACCAGCGACCTGCCCGCCGACTTCAACAAGCGCATGAAGAGCTTCAAGATCGGATCGGGCACCTTCCGGATGAACGTCGCGCTTTCCGAGCTGCCCGACTTCACCGTGCTGCGCGGCAAGGAAAAGGCCGAGCACCACACCGCCGGCATCATCATCGCGCCCGGCATGGATTATATGGACCAGGCCTATGACGACGCGAAGGCGCAGGGCTGGTCGAGGAAGCCGATCGTCGAGATGAAGCTGCCGACCGCGGTCGATGACAGCCTCGCCCCCGAGGGCATGCACATCGCCAGCCTGTTCTGCCAGCAATTCGCGCCCGAGCTGCCCGACGGGCGCAGCTGGGACGATGCGCGTGAGGAAGTCGCCGACCTGATCATCGACACGGTCAACGACCATGCCCCCAATTTCAAGGCGAGCGTGATCGCCCGGCAGATCCATTCGCCGCTCGATCTCGAGCGCAAGTTCGGGCTGATCGGCGGGGACATCTTTCACGGCGCGATGGGGCTCGACCAGCTCTGGGCGGCGCGCCCGGTGCTCGGTCATGGCGATTATCGCGCGCCGATCCAGGGGCTCTACATGTGCGGTTCGGGCACGCATCCCGGCGGCGGTGTCACCGGCGCGCCCGGGCATAACGCCGCGCACGAGATTCTGCGGGATCGCTCATTCGTCAGGCGATTGCTGCCGATCTAACGCCTCATCCGCACCCACAGGAATACCGGCAGCCCCAGCGCCAGCAGCCCGAACCCCCACAGGTTCGCGTGCAGCCCCAGCCCATAGATCATCCACAGCACGAATCCGGCGGAGATGGCGGCCGCCAATTGCACGGGACGATCCCCGGCGAGCAGCTTGAGCGCGGCGAGCGCACTGACGAAATATGCGAGCATCCCCGCCGCGAGGCTGATCGTCGCGATTTCGGCGAACAGGGCTCCCGTGGAGCCGGTGTAATTGAGTGCCATCACCAACGTCACCAGCAGGCCCGAGACCAAGTGCGCGCGCGCCGGGGTGCCGCGGCGGCTCTCCTTGCCGAACCACACGGGAAACACGCCGCCGCGCGCCATCGCCCAGGGCATCTCGCCCTGCAGCAGGATGAAGCCATTGAGCGTGCCGAGCGCGCTGATCGCGGCGAAGACAGCGACGATCTGCTCCACTTCCCCGCCCCAAAAGCGGCCGAGGAATGCCGCGAGCGGCGCGTGCGACGCGGCGACCTCGTCGGCGGGCATCATCAGCGTGACTCCGCCGGCGACGAGGACATAGATCGCGCCGGTCAGCGCAGTGCCGAGCAACGTGACGATCGGCACCGTCCGTGCCGCATTCTTCACCTTGTCCGCCGGCACCGTCGCCGATTCGACGCCGAGGAACCCCCAGAAGGTCAGTGCGATGGCGCCCGCGACCGCGCCCGCGCCGATCGGCACGGGCGGGTTGTCCACGACGGCCGATCCGCCCTCGCGAAACAGCGCCCAGAGCACGACGACGATGATCGCGACGAGAGGCGCGAGCTTGAGCAACGCAGTCACCAGCTGGATGCGGCCCGCCAACGCCACGCCATGGATATTGACCGCAACCAGTGCCCAGATCAGCGCCAGCGCTATCACGAAGGCCGGTGCGCCGCCTGCCATCGCCGGAAACGGCACGCTCAGCGCGCTCACCACCGCGATCGCCAGCGCGCCATTGCCCGCCCAGATGAGGATCCAGTAGCTCCACGCCACCGCGAACCCGACCACCGGCCCGAACGCGGCGTCGGCAAAGGCATAGGGCCCGCCTGCGCAGGGCAGTTTCGCCGCGAGCCGGGCGAACACGAACGCCAGCGCCATCGCACCGAGTATCGTCACGCCCCAGCCGATCAGTGCATTGGCGCCGAGCGGCGCGAGCGTCGCGGGCAGCAGATAGATGCCCGATCCGATCATGTTGCCTACCACCAGCGCCAGCGCCGGCCAGAAGCCGAGCACGCGTCGCGGCGATACGGTGGCGGTATCGGTCACGCACCCGTTGTCGCGACGACCGCGGTGCACGTCCAGCGCGAAAAACAGCACGGCGCTTGATCGCGGGACAGCCGCGTGGTCATCATCGCGCGATGCTCGCGACGCGCTTTCCCCCGGACCTGATGGCGGCCGCGCTGGCGCTCCACGACAACCGCCTTCCCGACGCCGAGCGCGGCTAAAGGATTATCTGAAGCGCGATCCCTTCGATGCGCGCGCGATCCGCATGCTCGCCGAGCTAGCCGGGAGGATCGGACGGCTCAAGGATGCCGAGAATCTGCTGCGTCGCGCCGTCGAGATCGCCCCCGCATTCACGGCGGCGCGCGCTAATCTCGCGCTCGTCCTCTACCGCCAGAACCGCGCGAGCGAGGCGCTGGAGGAGCTCGACCGGCTGATCGAAGCCGAGCCGGACCACCCCGGCCATGCCAATCTCAAGGCCGCCACGCTCGGCCGGCTCGGCGCGTTCGAGGAGGCGATCACGCTCTACGAACGCGTGCTCGCCGAGGCACCTGCGCAGTCCAAATTGTGGATGAGCTACGGCCATATGCTCAAGACCCTGGGACGTCAGGCGGAAGGCGTCGCGGCGTATCGCAAGGCGCTCGCGCTTTCGCCGACGCTGGGGGAGGCGTGGTGGAGCCTCGCCAATCTCAAGACCGTGCGCTTCGACGATGCCGATATCGCGGCGATGGAGGCCGCGCAGACCGAATCCGGCATAAGCGATGAAGACCGGTTCCATCTGGATTTCGCGCTCGGCAAGGCGTTCGAGGACCGGCGCGAGGCCCAGCGTGCCTTCGCGCATTACGCCGCGGGCAATGCGCTGCGTCGAACGCAACTCGTCTATGATGCCGACGAGACCGAACGCTTCGTCGATGATTGCATCGCACTCGCCACGCCGGAATTCTTCGCCGATCGCGCCGGCTGGGGCAGTGATGCACGCGATCCGGTCTTCATCCTCGGCATGCCGCGCGCGGGCTCGACTCTGGTCGAGCAGATCCTCGCGAGCCACAGCCAGATCGAGGGCACTACCGAGCTTCCGGACCTCCCTGCCCTCGCTCGGCGCATCCCGAACTATCCGCACGGCCTTGCCGCGCTGACTGCCGAACGCGCGCGCGAACTCGGCGAAGAATATCTGCATCGCACCGCGGTCCAGCGCCGCACCGATCGTCCACTGTTCGTCGACAAGCTCCCCAACAATTGGGCACATGTCGTGCTGATCCGGCTGATCCTGCCCAACGCAACGATCATCGACGCCCGCCGCGAGCCGCGCGCCTGCTGCTTCTCCAACTTCAAGCAGCATTTCGCACGCGGCCAGGCGTTCAGCTACGCGCTCGACGACATGGGGCGCTATTATCGCGATTACGTACGGCTGATGGCGCATCTCGACCGCGTCCAGCCTAGGCAGGTGCACCGCGTGATCCACGAGGCGCTGGTCGCGGATACCGAGACCGAGGTGGTTAGGCTGCTCCAAGCCTGCGGCGTCGGTTTCGAGCCGGCCTGCCTCGCCTTCCACGAGACCGAACGCGCAGTGCGCACCGCCAGCTCCGAACAGGTGCGCCAGCCGATCTTCACCGGCGGCGACCGCGCCTGGCGCCCGTTCGCGCCGCATCTGGGTCCGCTCGTCGCCGCGCTGGGCGATGTCGTCGATACCTACCCGCAGGTCCCCGACACGCTGTAACGTTGCAGAAACATCACGGTCATCGAAAGATCGCGCATTTCCATCTGTACGGCAGATTGACGACTGCTGCGACGCAGCACAGTCTCTTACTTACATTGATGTTACGCTGGGGACCGCAATGATCGTATCCGTGCGCCGTGCCGTGATTTCCGGGTTGCTCGCTTCGACGGCCCTGACGCTTCCAGCCGTGGCGCAAGCCCAGGATACGCAAAGTACCCCCTCCGATCTGCCCCCCGATCGCGACGAGATCGTCGTCACTGCGCAGAAGCGCGACGAGAACATCCAGTCGGTCCCGATCAGCATCCAGGCGATCGGGACGCGCAAGCTCGATCAGCTCAACATCTCGAACTTCAATGAATATACCCAGCTGCTGCCGTCGGTGGCGTTCCAGACCTCGCAGCCGGGCGTGACCACCGTCTATATGCGCGGCGTCGCATCAGGCGGCGACGGCAACCATTCGGGCTCGCTGCCCTCGGTGGGCAGCTATCTCGACGAGCAGCCGGTGACGACGATCGGCGGCACGCTCGACGTCCATATCTACGATATCGCGCGGATCGAGAGCCTCGCGGGTCCGCAGGGCACGCTGTACGGCGCGTCGAGCCAGGCGGGCACGATCCGGATCATCACCAACAAGCCCAGCACTACCGCGTTCGAAGGCCGCGTTGATGCCGAGGTCAACACCGTCGCGAACGGTGGCCAGGGCGGCAAGATCGAGGGCATGATCAACACGCCCTTCTCCGATTGGGCGGCGCTGCGCGTCGTCGGCTTCTACCAGCGCGATGCCGGCTATATCGACAATGTGCCCGGCACGCGCAGCTTCCTGCCGACACCCGGAGGGATCACCGTCGACAATGACGAATTCGTCGAGAAGGATTATAACGACACCGAAACCTGGGGCGGGCGGGCCGCGCTGAAGGTCGATCTCGACGACACCTGGACCGTCACGCCGAGCGTGCTCTACCAGGAGATGCGCAGCCACGGCACCTACGGGTTCGATCCGAGCGTCGGCGACCTCGAGGTGCAGCATTTCTACCCCGAATATCGCCGCGACCGCTTCATCCAGGGCGCGCTGACCATCGAGGGCAGGATCGGCAATTGGGACGTCACCTATGCCGGTGCCTATCTCGACCGGAAGACCTATTCGGCGACCGATTATACCGACTATTCCGAAGCGTACGACAATCTCTACGCCTCGGTCGGCGGGCTGGCTGGCTATTTCTATTATCAGGATAATGCCGGCAACACGATCGACCCGCGCCAGTGGGTGATCGGCACCGATCATTTCAAGAAGACCAGCCAGGAGCTGCGCGTCGCCTCGCCGTCCACGGAGCGCTTCCGGATCGTCGCGGGCATGTTCTACCAGCGCCAGTCGAACCTGATCCATCAGGACTATCAGATTCCCGGCCTCGGCGCCGATGTCTCGGTCAACGGTTCGCCGGGCACTTTGTGGCTGACGCAGCAGCACCGCGTCGACAAGGATTATGCGATGTTCGGCGAGGCGAGCTTCGACCTTTCGCCGAAGCTGACCTTCACCGCGGGCGGGCGCGCCTATATCTACGACAATTCGCTGATCGGCTTCTTCGGCTTCGGCAGGAATCCGGGTGTCGATCCCGGCGACGGACGACCCTATACGGCGTCGCCGTTCAACGCCGCGGGAAGCTCGCGCACCGGCGTCGCCGGCTGCTTCCTGTCCGACGGACGGACGCTGCGCGACGCCTATCTCGACGGCAGTCCCACCAATACGCTGCTGCCGCCGATGGTCTCGGGCGGACCCTGCACCAATCTGGCAACCTATGTGGCCGGCGAACTGCGTCCCAAGAAGACGAGCGGCCAGGGCGTCACCTATCGCTTCAACCTGACGTGGAAGCCCAACGATGCGCTGATGTTCTACGCCGTCGCGTCGAGCGGTTTCCGGCCGGGCGGGATCAACCGCCGCGGCGACGTCACCCTATGCCACCGACGTGCTCACCAATTACGAGCTGGGCTGGAAGACGACGCTGGCCGACGGCATGCTGCGCTTCAACGGCGCGATCTATCGACAGAACTGGAAGGACTTCCAGTTCTCGTTCCTCGGCGAGAACAGCTTCACGATCATCCAGAACGGCCCGGATGCGCGCATCTACGGGGCGGAAATGGACGCCAACCTCCTGCTGGGCGGGCTGAGCCTCACGGTCGCCGGGTCGTACACCGATGCCAAGACCCGCGAGGATCTGTGCGAAACGCAGATCTGCGTCGGTGACGGCAGCGACGTGCTGGCACCCGAAGGCACGCGGCTGCCGATCACGCCGCGCTTCAAGATCAGCGGCAATGCGCGCTATTCCGTGCCCATAGGATCGGGCCGGGCCTACGTGCAGGGCCTTGTGGCCCATCAAAGTTCGGCATCATCGGACATCCGCGTCGCGAAGGCGGCGGCGTTGGGCCGAATCGAGTCCTACACGACCGGCAATCTCGCGGTCGGTTTCGAACTCTCACGCGTGAATTTCGAGTTGTTCGCGCAGAACATCTGGGACGAACGCGGCCAGATCTCGCGCTTCCAGCAATGCGGCGCGTGCGACCAGCGGCCCTATATCGTCCCGATCACGCCGCGGACGATCGGCATAAGGGCGGGAACACGGTTTTAGGCGGCGCACACCGTCGCGGCTGAGACGCGAAAAGCCCGCGTGCCATGTGGCATGCGGGCTTTGGTGTTGGTTGCGGGAGTAGGATTTGAACCTACGACCTTCAGGTTATGAGCCTGACGAGCTACCGGGCTGCTCCATCCCGCGCCACCATGGTGTTGGGATCAGGGACGGAGGCGAAGCCTCCGCAAGGCCGACCGGCCGCCGCGCCTTATTGGCGCGAAAGCCAAAGCCGCGGATGCGGCTGCCGGCGCCTGAGGCCAACAAAGAAAGTGAATGGGTTTTTCCTGTGGGGAACCTTGGATTTGCGTTTCGCACGGGCTGCAATGCCTGGCGACGACCTACTCTTCCATCGCTTGAGCGATAGTACCATCGGCGCTGTCTGGTTTCACGGCCGAGTTCGGGATGGGATCGGGTGGTTCACAGACGCCATAGCCACCAGGCAATGGAGCCCGTGCGACGGGCAGCCGGTGAGGCTGCCCTTTTGGGCGCAAATCTTGGGGTTCAAATCGATACCGTGCACATGTGTTCGAATATAGCTGCGATGATCATCCGACCATTTGCAACACCGGGTGGTACCCAGAATTGTCATTGATGGTGGAACTCTCAAGCGCGAATAGGACAATTAGTACTGGTTAGCTCCATGCGTTACCGCACTTCCACATCCAGTCTATCAAGGTCGTGGTCTCCGACCGTCCTAAGAAATCTTATCTCGAGGGAGGCTTCCCGCTTAGATGCTTTCAGCGGTTATCCCGTCCATACATAGCTACCCAGCTGCGCTCTTGGCAGAACGACTGGTACACCAGAGGTATGTTCAACCCGGTCCTCTCGTACTAGGGTCAACTCCTCTCAAATTTCGACGCCCACGGCAGATAGGGACCAAACTGTCTCGCGACGTTCTGAACCCAGCTCACGTACCACTTTAATTGGCGAACAGCCAAACCCTTGGGACCTGCTCCAGCCCCAGGATGTGATGAGCCGACATCGAGGTGCCAAACAACCCCGTCGATATGAGCTCTTGGGGGTTATCAGCCTGTTATCCCCGGCGTACCTTTTATCCGTTGAGCGATGGCCCTTCCACGAGGGACCACCGGATCACTATGACCGACTTTCGTCTCTGCTCGACTTGTCAGTCTCGCAGTCAGGCTGGCTTATGCCATTGCACTCTAACAGACGGTTTCCAACCGTCCTGAGCCAACCTTCGCGCGCCTCCGTTACTCTTTAGGAGGCGACCGCCCCAGTCAAACTACCCGCCACAGAGGGTCCCAGCACCGGATGACGGTGCGTGGTTAGACATCAGAAACAAACAGGGTGGTATTTCACATTGTGGCTCCACACGGGCTGGCGCCCATGCTTCAAAGCCTCCCACCTATTCTACACAGTTTCTTCCTAATGCCACTCTGAAGCTGCAGTAAAGGTGCACGGGGTCTTTCCGTCTAACCGCGGGTACTCCGCATCTTCACGGAGAATTCAATTTCGCTGAGCATGTCCTGGAGACAGTGGGGAAGTCGTTACGCCATTCGTGCAGGTCGGAACTTACCCGACAAGGAATTTCGCTACCTTAGGACCGTTATAGTTACGGCCGCCGTTTACCTGGGCTTCATTTCGGAGCTTGCACCCCTCCACTTAACCTTCAGGCACCGGGCAGGCGTCAGACCCTATACGTCGTCTTGAAGCCGACTTAGCAGAGCCCTGTGTTTTTGCTAAACAGTCGCTACCCCCTGGCCTGTGCCCCCTCAAAAAGCTTGCGCTCAGTGAGGGCCTCCTTCTTCCGAAGGTACGGAGGCAATTTGCCGAGTTCCTTCAGGACACTTCTCTCAAGCGCCTTGGTATACTCTACCTGACCACCTGTGTCGGTTTCGGGTACGGTCTATACGGTGGGGCTATTTCCCGGGACCTCTTCGAAGCACGATCAATCCGATAAGATCGTACAACACACGAGATCCGTCACACACCACCAGGCCCACGAATATTAACGTGGTTCCCATCGACTACCCCCTTCGGGCTCGTCTTAGGGGCCGGCTCACCCTGCGCGGATTAGCCTTGCGCAGGAACCCTTGGTCTTTCGGCGAGAGGGCATCTCACCCTCTTTATCGCTACTCATGTCTGCATTCGCACTTCCGATACCTCCACGACCCATTACCAGATCGCTTCAACGGCTTACGGAACGCTCCGCTACCGCGTGATCGTAAACGATCACACCCTAAGCTTCGGTGCGTGTCTTGAGCCCCGTTACATCTTCGCCGCAGGAACCCTTATTTAGACCAGTGAGCTGTTACGCTTTCTTTAAAGGATGGCTGCTTCTAAGCCAACCTCCTGGTTGTTTTGGGATTCCCACATGCTTTCCCACTTAGACACGACTTGGGGACCTTAGCTGTAGGTCAGGGCTGTTTCCCTTTTGACGACGGACCTTAGCACCCGCCGTCTGTCTCCCGCATAGTACTCATAGGTATTCGGAGTTTGGTTAGGTTTGGTAGA
>NZ_CP115960.1:2992500-3905000 GCF_027941955.1 Sphingomonas sp. 7/4-4 | reverse complement strand
TCGTCGCCGCGTGGTTCCTGGCCTATCCGTTCTATCTGGCGATATCGACGTGGCGGACGCTGCCGGTCATCGGCGTTCGGCTCCGCGATCTGGTCGACGGCCTGACCCCGGCGATATTCGCGGCGACGGCGATGGCCCTGGCCGTGTCGCTGCTCGCGCGCGTGCTGCCACCGATGCCGTCGCTAGCCCAGCTCGTGCTGCTCGGATGCACGGGCGCTCTGGTCTATGGCGGATGGCTCGCACTGTTCGCGCGCGATACGCTGGCCGAAGTGATTGCGCTGGTCCGCAACCGGCGCGGCTGAGGGGCGCTAGACCGCCTGGATATAGGCGCGCATCGCCTCGGCCTCGGATTCGATCCGTTCGATCCGGTATTTCACCAGATCGCCGATCGAGATGAAGCCGACCACCTTGCCGCGATCGACCACCGGCAAATGGCGTACCCGCCGCCGCGTCATCAAAGCCAGCGCGCCGAGCACCGATTCGTCGGGCGGCACGGTGATCGCCGGCGCGGTCATCACCTCACTCACCTTGCGATCGAGCGCAGCGACGCCGTCGCGCTCGAGGCAATAGATCACGTCGCGCTCGGAAAAGATGCCGGCCACGGTATCGCCGTCGACGACAGGGACTGCGCCTATTCGATGGCCGGCGAGCAGGGCGACGGCTTCCGCCACGGTGCGATCCCCGCGATCGACACCACGTCATGCCCTTTTCCCCCAGGATTGCCGCGATGGTCATCGCTCGTCTCCGCTTTCGGGTTCAGGCGATTGTTTCTCCCATGATTCGCGCCCAATTGCAAAGCCATGAACATGCCGCGGCACGATCTCGACGATCCCGAATATGCCGCCTTCGCCTGGGGACGCTTCAAGCGAATCCTGCGCTGGATGGCATTGGCCGCGCTGTTGACCGCGGCGCTGGCCGAGCTGGTGCTCTATCTCTGGCTGGGCGAGCTCAACTTCGTCACGGCCAGCGCCACCTTTCTCGGCGTGTTCGTGACGATGATGGTCGCCGCGGCGCTGATGGGGCTGATGTTCCTGAGCTCGGGTACCGGGCATGACGAGCGAGTCGAGGATCCGCTCAAGGGCGAGATCGGCCTCGACTGAGGTCAGCGCTCGACCTCCAGCTTGAGCGCGAATTCGAACTTGGCGGTGCCATTGGCCGGCACCGTTGCCCGCCACGTCTTGAGGCCCTTGCGCTCGATCAGCTTCGCGCTCGACGAAGCGAGCTTGTAGGGAATCGCCATCTCGAACGTCTCGGGGGTCGAGCGCGCATTGGTGACTTCGACGACATAGGGCTGGCGGCTGCGCGAAGGCGGGCGCGCGACGATCTTGTAGCGGACGTCGCTGCTCTCGCCGGTCGCGAACTCGACTTCCTCGCCGATCGCACGATCCGACAGCGCCCCCTCGCCGACCAACAGAGATTCCTCCGCGCACGTTCGAACACCGCAACGCGCCCGGCCGGCAGCGAGCCCGAGACCCTTCCCCTTGATATTCTCGGTGCGCAGGATCCGCTCGGCCGCCTTGCTCTCGGGCGCGTCGGCATCGCGGTCATAATCGAATTGCTCGAAGTCGCCGGTATATATCCGCGCGAAGGCGACCTTCTTGCGATCGATCATCGCCACCTGCTTGCGACTCAACGCGGCGACGGTGACGGGCTCGGGAATGCGATAGAGCTTGAGGTCGCCGAGCTCCTCCTGCTGCGCCACCATCACGGGCGCGCTCATCATCACGCCCGACATACGCTTCAGGCTGCCGCTGACGGTGATATCCTCTAAACTGCCGATATCCTCCGCGCTGACTGCTGGGGCAGGCGGGGGTGGCGGCGGATTGGGCGCGATTCCCCAACGCGGATGGGTGCTGGTGACGTCCATCGGCCAGCAGCGGAGATGCAACTCCGGCGGCGTCCCCTTGGGCAGAACGGCGGCCCGCTCCTTGTTCGGCGCGCCCGCCACGGCATTGGTCCTCGCCTGCGCGAATCCCTGGCTGCCGCCATTGGCCACGGTCAGCCAGGCGAACAGATCGAGCGTCTCGCCGTCGTCGGCGACGTGCGCGACATAATTGGCCGACCAGTCGAACCCCTGCGCGAGATAGGAGAGCTGGACCGTCACCGTCGCGGCCGCCGCATTGTCGGTCGTAACCGACAAGGTCGGCCTGGCGGAAAGATCGGCGGGCACGCCGGGATAGCTGAGCGTTTCCGGCAGGCCGGAGCAGCCCAGCGCCTCGACGCCGCCGGCAGTGGTCAGCAATACGCCGCCGCCGGGGCCGGACTGGATGATGGCCTCGCCTTCGGTGACCTTGCCGGTCGCGCGATTGGTGCGGCGGATCGTGACGCGGCGCTTGAGATACGCGTCGATCAGCGCCGCGGGCGACAGCAGCCGCGCGTCGCGATTCTTCTCGTCCACCTGCTGCGGCAGCCCGGTGACGATCGCAGTCTCGGGCATCATCCCTTCGGATACGCCGACGAAGCGGATCACCGATTTGCCCGCAGGCACGCGAATCGTGCGAGTCTCGGTGACCAGCGCATAGCCGCCCGGCCAGCCGCCCGCGGGAATCGCGCCTTCTCCGCGATTCGGATCGCGATAGAGCGTCACCGACACCGCATCGATCCTGTCGGACTCGACCAAAGTCTGCGCCGCCACCGGCGGGCGGCGAGCAGCAGGGAAAGGAAAAGGGCGATGCGGCGCATCGGTCAGTAGCGCGTGTCGAACACCACGGTCACCGATGCCTTGCCATTGGCGGGCACCGGCACCTTCCATTCCATCCGTTCGGCCGAGACGCGCTCGCCGGTCAGGCTCTGCTCGACCAGCCGGACGTCGCCCCACAGCCCGTTCTGGGCGAGATCGACGGTGACCGGCTCAGGCCGGGCGTTGGTGAAATCGTAGCGCATCGAGGTGCGCCAGCGCGACGAGGATTGCCGCTTGCGTTCGACCACCACCGCAGCGCCCTTCACATCGAACGCTTCACCGGTGCGGATCGACATCGCAGACCCCATCGGCGCGGCCGCGACCTGGCTCTCGCCGATGAACTGCGGATCGCCGCGCGCATCGCGCATATAGACGCGGATCGTGCCCGAGGGCAGCTGATCGCCAAGGCCGCCGCTCTTCGAAGTCGAGAATTTGAGCACCGTCGCGGCGCTGCGCGGCTCGGACTGCGTCTCCAGCCAACCGTTCACCCATTCATAGGTCTTGCGCGCCGGCGTGTTCTTCACGTCGAGGAAGCTGACCTGCTTCTGCTGGGCGTTGGCGATCGTGGTGCGTTCGCCCAGCGGATAGAGATAATAGTCGCCCAATTTCTCGCGCGGGCCGGTCTCCGTGCCGGCCTGTTCGATCGTCGAATCGCCGAGCTGCGACAGCCCGCCATTGCCGCGATTGGGATTGCCCGCGACCAGCAGCACATCGGCACTCCGATAATTGGTGCCAGTGCTGTTGGTGAGCGTCACCCAGCCCTGCATGTCGATCGCGCTTTTGGCCTCGTCGAACAGCATTACATAGTCGCTGGTCCAGCCGAGACCGGGAGTGAGATAGGTGAGCGTCGCCGGCACGCGGCCGGCATTCGCCGCCTGCAGCGTCACCGACAGCGTCGGGCGCGCGCGCAGATTCTCGGGGACCTTATCGAAGATCACGCGAACGGGCAGCCCGTCGTCGCGCAGCACTTCGATGCGGTTCCCGATCTGGAGCACGATGCCGCCATTGGCGGCGAGCACCCGCGCCTGCTCGCGCGTCTCGGCGCCGGTTGCCGGATTGGTGCGGACGATCGTGACGACCGAACCCACTGCCTTTTCCATCAATTTGTCGGGAGAGAGCAGGTCATAATCGAAATTCTGCTCGACGATGCCGAGGCCGGGGCCGGACAACGTCACGGTTTCCGAACGGATCTGCGCCGACACGTCGGGAAATTCCTGCCGCGTGCGGCCGGCGGACAGATCGAGCTGACGCACATCCTGCACCAGCGCCTGACCGTTCTGATAGATGGTGACCGAGACGTCGCCCTGCGCGCTCTGGTCGGGGGACGGCACCGACGACGCCGGCTGGGTCTGGGCATGCGCGGCGAACGGAATCGCCAGCAGAACGAGAGCCGTCAAACGCAAAGCATCCTCCCCAAGGCCATCTCAGGGAAGGATGCTAGCAGGTTGATCGCGAAGGGCCAGCCCGTCGCGGAAGATATCAGGCCGTGGGCGGAACCTCGGTGTCGTCGCTCTTCACGGTGCGACGGCGGCGCGGCTTCTTGGGCGCTTCGTCGGCATCGTTGGCGGCGCTCGCCTCTGTACCGAAGGCGGGCGGAAGGATCGCGACATCGATGCCCTGCGGCGCTTCGACTTCGGCTTCGTCGCGGCGCGGACGACCACGGCCGCGGGCGGCGCGCGGCGCACGCTCCTCGCCGGCATCACGCTGCTCGGCGAACAGCTCGGGCGCCTGGGCTTCCTGTGCCTCGGGCTGGTGGCCGTTGGCGTAACCGTTGGCGTTGGTGTTGCCGTTGGGACGACGATCGCGGCGGCCTTCGCGGTCACGATTCTCGCGGGGTTCGCGATCCTGGCGGACCTCACGATCCTGACGCGGCTCGCGGTCCTGGCGGAATTCCCGATCCGGACGCGGCTCGCGGGCTTCGCGATCCTGGCGGGGTTCGCGCTCGTAGCGCGGCTCGCGTTGCTGCGGCTGCTGCTGCTGGCGATCGTCGCGCTGGTCGTCGCGATTGCCCTCGGCCTCGAACTCGAAATCCTCGTCGTCGCCGTCGATGTCGTTGCTCGGGCGGCGCTGCTGCGGCTGGTTCGGGTTCGCCTCCTCGAAGCGCGAACGGGTCTCGCTCAGCACCCGGAAATAGTGATCCGCGAACTGGAGATAATATTCGGCGTTGACCCGATCGCCCTGCATCTGCGCATCGCGAGCAAGGTTCTTGTACTTCTCGAGAAGCTGGGCGGCATTACCGCGCGCACGATTGTCGATGCGGTTGCCATTACCCTGGTTGGGGTTGCCGCCACCCTGGCGCTGTTGACCACCACGGCCGCGACGGCGGCCGTTATTAGCCTGACGATTGTTCATCAAGGTCTGTATGTCCTGTCTACTTAAGCCGTCCGTCGATCCATTCGGGGTCCCGGATGCACGTTACACTTGCGGACAGCGCCGAAACCGGCGTTTCCGCTCGCCATGGCCGCCGGACTGCAGCGGCACACATGACCATGGAGTAGGCCTTAGCCCTATGTTTCAACAACTTGGTTGAAAGTGCCTCGCCCCGGCGCTGTCTTAGCCCGTGGAGCACCAATCTCCAAGAGGAAATATGGGGGCCGGCTTTGCACTTTCAAGTGAGCAGTACCGCCCGGGGACGGTTTCCCAGATCATTATGGACTGCCGGCAACAACCCATGCTGGAGCGCGAGCGCGGAGACCGCTTTCGCCTGCGTCCAGCCGATCTCGAGGATCGCCGCGCCGCCCGGAGCGAGCAGGCGGGGGAGCTCGGGAATGATGCGGCGATAATCGTCGAGGCCGTCGATACCGGCGAACAGCGCCGAGCCGGGTTCGTGATCGCGGACTTCGGCCGGAAGCTGCTCGTTCGTGCCGATATAAGGCGGATTGGCGAGGATCAGGTCGAACGGGCCTTCCACGCCTTGGGCCCAATCGCCCGCGCGGAACTCGGCGCGATTGGCCATGCCGAGGCGCCCCGCATTGATGCGGGCATAAGCGAGCGCCTTTTCCGACGCATCGACTCCCAGCCCGTGCGCTTCCGGCCACTGGTCGAGCGCGGCGAGGAGCAGCGTGCCGGGACCGGTGCCGAGATCGAGAATCGTCGCGGGTGCGCGCTCGTCGAAATGCTCGATCGCGGCTTCGATCAGCGTCTCGCTGTCTGGCCGCGGAATCAGCGCGCCGGGGCCGACTTGCAGCTCGATCGTCCAGAAGGCGCGGGTGCCCGTGATATAGGCGATCGGCTCGTGCGCGAGACGGCGCTGGAGGAGGGGCTCGAAGGTCTCGGGCGCGGGATCGTCGAGATGGCGGAGCAAAAGGTCCTGGCGCGAGATGCCGAGGGCGTGGGCCATGAGCAGTTCGGCGTCGAGTCGGGGGTGTCGGTCACGCCCAGGAGGCGCTGCGCGGCTTCCGATAGAGCTTGTCGTATCAAAGGGGCTTTTCTGGGCCGCTCAGCCATCCAGCTGCGCCAGCCGATCCGCCTCGTCCTGCGCGATCAGCGCGCCGATCAGTTCGTCCATTTCGCCTTCAAGGATCTCGGGCAGGCGGTGGAGGGTCAGGTTGATGCGGTGATCGGTCACCCGGCCCTGCGGGAAATTATACGTGCGGATGCGCTCCGAACGGTCGCCGGAGCCGACCATCGACTTCCGCGCGCCGGCGCGCTCGGCGTGGAGGCGCTCGCGCTCCTGCTCGTAGAGGCGGGTGCGGAGCACCTTCATCGCCTTGGCCTTGTTCTTGTGCTGCGACTTCTCGTCCTGCTGGATCACCACGAGGCCGGTAGGGATGTGGACGATGCGCACCGCCGAATCGGTGGTGTTGACCGACTGGCCGCCGGGGCCGGACGAGCGATAGATGTCGATGCGGAGGTCCTTGTCGTCGATCTTGATATCGACTTCCTCGGCCTCGGGCAGCACCGCGACAGTGGCGGCGGAGGTGTGGATGCGGCCCTGCGTCTCGGTGGCGGGCACGCGCTGGACGCGGTGGACGCCGCTCTCGAACTTCAATCTGGCGAACACGCCCTTGCCCTCGACCGAGGCGATCGCTTCCTTGAACCCGCCCGCATCGGAGGCCGAGGAGGAGATCAGTTCGACCTTCCAGCCCTGCTTTTCGGCATATTTCTGGTACATGCGGAACAGGTCGCCGCCGAAGAGCGCGGCCTCGTCGCCGCCGGTGCCGGCGCGGATCTCGAGCATCGCGGCGCGCTCGTCGGCGGCATCGCGCGGGAGCAAAGCGAGTGCGAGCTTGCGGTCGGCGGCGGCGAGCGCCTCGCCGTTCGCATGGAGCTCCTCGGACGCCATCTGCCGGATCTCGTCATCGGCGTCGTGCGTCATGTGCTGGAGCGACTGCGCCTCGGCACGCAGCCGCCGCACTTCGCTCGCCGCCTGCGCGACGGGCTCGAGCTCGGCATATTCCTTCGAGACCTGGACGAACTTCTCGCCCGACAAGTCGCCAGTCGCCATCAGCGCCTGCAACTCGTCGCGCCGCGCCTCGATCGCGGCGATGCGGTCGGCGGGGATGGAGGTCATTGCCGTTCCGACAAATACAGCGTTGGCGCGCCGATTAGATCACCACTTTGCAAGTGTGATTTAACATCAAGTTCCACGGCAAGAGCGGCGATCACCTTATCTCTGAGCTCCCGGGTTTCTCGCACCAGATCCACCGGTCGCACCTTGATTTCACCCACGCTCCCCTCAGCAGCTGTGATCGTTGACACATTGATCGTGACGGCTGCACCCAACTTCTTTGCAATTTCAAAGTGCCGGGCAGCCTTGCCTTTGTATGCCATGCTGGCCGCAACATCATGACGACGAAGAGCGGCAATTAATCTGACACAAAGAAGTTCGTCGCTCTTTCGCTCGGGAATTACGGCAACGAAAATCGGCTTATCCAACTCGTGCTCTAAAAGCATCGCCAACCGCTCAACACCTGCTGCCCAGCCAACGCCCGGCGTTTCCGGTCCACCGAGCGAGCCGATCAATCCGTCATAGCGACCACCTGCCAAGACAGTGCCCTGCGCGCCAAGCCGATCGGTGACGAACTCGAATGCAGTGTGGCGGTAGTAGTCGAGGCCGCGAACCAGTCGGTCATTTCGTACGAAATCAACGTCCGCCGCATGCAAGCCGTCTTTCACGGCTTCGAAAAATTCGGAAGCCTCGGTCGTCAGAAATTCATCGATCCCCGGCGCGCTGTCGGCGATCGGGCGGTCGCGCGGGTCCTTCGAATCGAGGATGCGCATCGGGTTCTTGTCGAGACGGACCTGGCTGTCCTCGGACAGCGCGTCGCGATGCCCCTCGAAATGCGCGACCAGAGCCGTGCGCCATGCGTCGCGCGTCTCGGCATCGCCCAAGGTGTTGAGCTGGAGCGTCACACCTTCCGCGATGCCCAGCTCGTGGAGCAGCTGGTCGGCGAGGACGAGCAATTCGACATCCGCGGCAGGCTCCGCCGCGCCGATGATTTCGGCATCGATCTGGTGGAACTGGCGGAAACGCCCCTTTTGCGGGCGCTCGTAACGGAACACCGGACCCGCGGCGGCGAGCTTGAGCGGTGCATATTGCTGCCAGCCCTCGGTGATATAGGCGCGGGCGATGCCGGCGGTGAACTCCGGGCGCAGCGTGAGCGAATCGCCGCCGCGATCCTCGAACGTGTACATCTCCTTGGAGACGACATCCGAAGTCTCGCCCATCGAGCGGGCGAATACGCCGGTCGCCTCGAAGATCGGGATCTCGAGCCGCTGGAAGCAATAGAGCCGGCGGACGCGCTCGAACGTGTCGAGCACATGCGCGAAGCGCCTCTGCTCGTCGCCGAAAATGTCCTGGGTGCCCCGGATGCGCTTGGGGGTTTCGATACGTGCCATTTCGCGCGGGTTTCTAGGGCGTTAGGCACGCTTGCGCCACTCCCCTTTAAATCCCGTTGTGGGCACCCATATTCCCGTTCGAGTTCAACAACATGGAAGGAGGTGATCGAATGTCTCATTGTCAAACGCCGTCTGCGGCGCGCACTCAGGGTTCGGTCCGCTCCATCGGAGCCGCCGCCTGAGGCATTGATGTTAAAGGTCGCTCGCCGCAGCGGCTGACAATGGAAAGGCCGTTCCCCAGCGGGGAGCGGCCTTTCGTGTATCCGGCCCTTTCGTATGTCCGAATCGTGTCTGACACATTCTGATACAATTCCCCCTAGTAGCCGCGCGACCAGCTGCCCTATGGCGGTTTTCGGAACTGAACAGCGCCGCCCGGCGCAAGAGCGGGTCTGCCAATTGAATCTGAACCGAGCGAACATCTCCGGCGGATCGTGTGCGGCGTTGGTCGCGGCGGCCCTTCTCGTCACTTCGTGCAGCGGCGGCGGCAACAGCGCCCAGAAAAAGGCGCCGGCGGCCCGCCACAGGTCGGCTTCGTCGTGGTGCAGCCGAGCAACGTGCCCCTGGTCACCGAGCTTTCGGGTCGCGTGACGGCATTCCAGACTTCCGAGGTGCGGCCGCAGGTCGCCGGGATCGTCCAGCGGCGCTTCTTCACCGAAGGCTCGATCGTCCGCGCCGGCCAGACGCTCTACCAGATCGATCCCAGCATCTATCAGGCGCAGGCATCCGAAGCCGAGGCCAACCTCCAGAGCGCACGCGCCACTGCCGAGGCCGCCCGAATCCGCGCCGATCGCTATCGCCCGCTCGCCAAGATGGAAGCGGTCAGCCAGCAGGACTATACCGACGCCGCCGCGCAGGCGCGCCAGGCCGCCGCGGCAGTCGCGCAGAACAGCGCGCAGCTCCGCACCGCGCAGATCAATCTGCGCTTCACACGCGTCCCCGCCCCGATCACCGGGCGGATCGGGCGCTCGCTGTTCACCGAAGGCGCGCTGGTCACCACCAATCAGGCCGATCCGCTCGCCGTGATCCAGCGGCTCGATCCGATCAACGTCGACATCCAGCAGTCGAGCGCCGACATGCTGTCGCTGCGCAAGGCATTGGCGCGCGGGGGACTTACCCCGACCACCGCAGTGGTCCGGCTGCGGCTGGAGGACGGCGCCGAATATGGCCAGACCGGCACCGTCGAATTCTCCGAAGTGATGGTCAACGAGAATACGGGGACGGTGACGCTCCGGGCACGCTTCCCCAATCCACAGGGCATCTTGCTTCCCGGCATGTTCGTCCGCGCGTCGTTCGCGCAGGCGATCGATACCCAGGCGTTCCTCGTGCCGCAGGCGGGGCTCTCGCGCGATCCGCGCGGCAACGCGACCGTCTATGTCGTGGGGCCGGGCAATCGCGCGGTCGCCCGCACGGTGGTCGCGGCGCGTACCGAGGGTGCGAACTGGGTAGTGACGCAGGGACTCGCGGCCGGCGACAAGGTGATCGTGCAGGGCACCGCCAATCTGCGCCCCGACGCCGAGATCCGCCCCGTCCCCTACACCGCTCCCCAGCGGATCGAAGCCCCGAAGGCCGGGCAGAACGCGCAGGGCAGCGCGGCGAAGAAGGGCGGCTGACCGCCCATGTCACGCATCTTCATCGATCGCCCGATCTTCGCATGGGTGATCGCGATCATCATCATGCTGGCGGGCGTGGGCGCGATCATGGCGCTGCCGATCGCGCAATATCCCGACGTCGCGCCGCCGCAGGTCAACGTTCGCGCCTCCTATCCCGGCGCCTCCGCCGAGACGGTGCAGAATTCGGTCACGCAGGTGATCGAGCAGCAGCTGACCGGGATCGACGGCCTGATTTATTTCAGCTCGTCCTCCACTTCGCGCGGGCAGGTCAACATCTCGGCGACGTTCGAGAAAGGCACCGATCCGGACATCGCGCAGGTCCAGGTCCAGAACCAGGTGCAGCAGGCCTTGTCGCGCCTGCCCCAGCAGGTCCAGCAACAGGGGCTGCGCGTCACCAAGTCCAACCCCGACTTCCTGATGATCGTCGGCGTCTATGACGAGACCGACAAGCGGACCAACCAGGACGTTTCGGACTGGATGGCCTCGAACATGCAGGACACGCTGGCGCGCACTCCGGGCGTCGGCGACACCAACGTGTTCGGCGCGCCCTATGCGATGCGCATCTGGCTGAACCCCGATCGGCTGGCGAGCTATTCGCTGATGCCGAGCGACGTGGTCACTGCGATCCAGAACCAGAATACCGAAGTCGCCGCGGGCGAGATCGGCGGCCAGCCGCAGCCGCCGACGCAGATGCTCAACGCCACCGTCACCGCCCAGTCGCGCCTCCAGACGCCGGCGCAGTTCGAGCAGATCATCCTCAAGACCGAGACCAGCGGCGCCAGGGTGCTGCTCAAGGACGTCGCCCGCGTCGAGCTCGGTGCGGAGAGTTATAACGCCGTCAGCCGCGTCAACGGCCATCCCGGCGCGGGCATCGCGATCAGCCTCGCCCCCGGCGCCGACGCGCTCGAAACCGCGGAACTGGTGAAGGCCGAGGTCGAATCGATCGCGCGCAGCTTCCCCGCCGGGTTCAAGTTCGCCTACGCCAACGACACGACTGCGTTCATCAAGCTTTCGATCGAGGAGGTGGTGAAGACGCTGGTCGAGGCGATCATCCTCGTCGTGATAGTGATGTTCATCTTCCTGCAGAGCATCCGTGCGACCTTGATCCCGTTCATCGCGGTGCCGGTGGTGCTGCTGGGCACCTTCGCGGTGTTCTACGCGCTGGGTTTCTCGATCAACACGCTCACTCTGTTCGGGCTCGTGCTGGCGATCGGCATGCTCGTCGATGACGCGATCGTCGTGGTCGAGAATGTCGAGCGGCTGATGGAGGAGGATCCCGATCTTTCCCCGCGCGACGCGACGATCAAGTCGATGGAGCAGATCCAGATGGCGCTGGTCGGCATCGCATTGGTGCTCTCCGCGGTGTTCCTGCCGATGGCGTTCTTCGGCGGATCGACCGGCGTGATCTATCGGCAATTCTCGGTGACCATCGTCTCGGCGATGGTGCTCTCGGTGCTGGTCGCCCTGATCCTCACGCCCGCGCTCACCGCCACTCTGCTCAAGAAGAAGAGCGAAGAGCATAATGGCTGGGTCGAGCGGCGCTTCCCCGCAGTCGGCCGCTTCTTCGGCAATGCCCGCGACTGGTTCAACACCAACTTCGATCGCGGCGTCCAGCGCTACACGAGCGCGGTTACCACCGTGGTCAACCGCAAATGGCTGTTCCTGCTGATCTACGCAGTGGTCTGCCTGTTGCTGGTATTGATGTTCACCCGCCTTCCCACCGGCTTCCTGCCGACCGAGGACCAGGGCGCGGCATCGGTGCAGTTCCGCTTGCCCGCCGGCGCGACGCAGAGCCGTACACAGGAAGTCCAGAAGGCAGTCGAACACTATTTCACGGAGCAGGAAGGCAAGAACACCACTGTGATGTTCACTGTCACCGGCGGCGGCGGGGGCGGCGGCGCCGCGAGCGGCCAGAATACCGGCCAGGGCTTCATCAACCTCGCCGATTGGTCACAGCGCCATGGCAAAGAAAACGGTGCCGAAGCTATCGTTCAGCGCGCGGCGGGGGCGTTCCGCAACTTCCGCGATGCGCAGGTTTTCGCACTTGTGCCCCCCGCGATCCGCGGTCTCGGCCAGTCGAGCGGCTTCACGATGGAGCTCCAGAACGCCAGCAGCATGCCGCGCGACCAGTTCCTCGCCGCGCGCGACAGGCTGCTCGCCGCCGCCAATGCCGACCCCGCGCTCGCCCAGGTGCGCCTGTCCGATCTGCCGGATGTCGCCACGCTCAAGGTCGATATCGACCAGCAGAAGCTCGCCGCGCTCGGCCTGAGCCAGGGCGACGTCAACAGCACGCTCTCGACTGCCTGGGGTGGCCGCTACGTCAACGACTTCATCGATCGCGGCCGAGTGAAGCGCGTCTATGTGCAGGGCGACGCGCAATATCGTGCGAACCCGGACAATATCGACGAATGGTTCGTCCGCACCAACAACGGGCAGATGGCGCCCTTCTCCTCCTTCGCGCAAACGAGCTGGGCGACCGCGCCGACGACGATGTCGCGCTTCCAGGGCATTCCCGCCTTCGAGTTCCAGGGCCAGGCCGCGCCGGGGCGGAGCTCGGGCGAGGCGATGCGCCGGATGGAGGAGCTCGCTGCGCAGGTCCCGGGGACGAGCGTCGCATGGGCCGGCCTCTCCTTCCAGGAGCGGCTGTCCTCCGGGCAGGCGCCGTATCTCTACGCGGTGTCGCTGCTCGTCGTCTTCCTATGCCTCGCCGCCTTGTATGAGAGCTGGAGTATCCCGGTCGCGGTGCTGCTCGTGATTCCGCTGGGCCTGGTCGGCGCGGTGTTCGCAGTGACCCTCCGGGGCTTGCAGAACGACGTCTATCTCCAGATCGGCCTGCTCACCACCATGGGCCTCGCGGCGAAGAACGCGATCCTGATGATCGAGTTCGCAGAGCGCGCCGAGAAGGAAGGCAAGCGCGTCATCGATGCGGCGCTGGAGGCGGCACGCATCCGTCTCCGGCCGATCCTGATGACCAGCCTCGCCTTCATCTTCGGCGTGCTGCCGCTGGCGATCTCGACCGGCGCCGGCGCCAACAGCCGCATCGCGATCGGCACCGCGGTGATCGGCGGCATGCTGACCGCGACGATCCTCGCGATCTTCTACATTCCCCTGTTCTTCGTGCTGGTCCGCCGCGGCGTGCGCGACGGGCTGAAGGCGATCCGCGAGCGGGGCCATCACGACGATAATCCGGAGGCCACGGCATGAGGCGCGCGGCGCTGTTCCTTGCCGCGACCGCGCTCGCCGGCTGCTCGATGGATCCCAAATACGTCCAGCCCGCCGCGCCGGTGCCTCCGTCCTGGCCGGTCGGCGACGCCTATCTGGCGAACAGCGAAGCCGCGCTGCCCGCGGTCACCTATCGCGACATCTTCCGCGATGCGCGGCTCCAGTCGCTGATCGCCCGGGCGCTGACCGAGAATCGCGACCTTCGCCTCGCCGCGGCGAACATCCGCGCCGCGCGCGAGCAATATCGCATCCAGCGCGCCGATCGGTTGCCCGAAGTCAGCGCCGGCGCAGGAGCGACAGTCTCCGACGGCCAGAGCACCGGCTCCTCGACTGGGGGATCGGGCGCCCGCACGCGCTTCACCGCCGATGCCGGGATCACCGGCTTCGAGCTCGACCTGTTCGGCCGCGTCGCCTCGCTCACCCGCGCCGAGCAGAACCGCTATTTCGCCACCGAAGCCGGCGCGCGCGCGACCTATCTCACCCTGGTCGGCGACATCGCCGATGCGTGGCTGAACTATGCGGCGGATGCCAGCCTGCTCAAGATCGCGCAGGACACTGCGGGCAATGCCGAGAACAGCGTGCGCCTGACCCGCGCCCGGCTCGAGGGCGGGATCGCACCGCGCACCGATCTGCGCCAGGCCGAGCAAATACTCGAAGGCGCGCGCGCAGACCTTGCCCAGCAGCGCACTGCGCTGGCGCAGGACATCAATGCGCTCCAGCTGCTGGTCGGCGCGCCGATCGATCCGACGCTGCTGCCCGCGTCGCTCGACGAGGCCGCGCCGACGATCGCCGAATTGCCCGCCGGTGTGGATTCGAGCGTGCTGCTTCGCCGCCCCGATGTGGTGCAGGCCGAATATCAGCTGCGCGCCGCCAATGCCGAGATCGGCGCGGCGCGCGCCGCCTTGTTTCCGCGCATCTCGCTCACCGGGCTGCTGGGGCTCGCCAGCAACGCGCTGACCGGGCTGTTCAGCGGCAACGGGTTCAACTGGTCCGCCGGCGCCGATGCGAATTATTCGATCTTCAATGCCGGTGCGGGCCGCGCGAATGTGCGGCTGAGCGAGGCGCAGCGCGAGGCGGCGGTCGCCACCTATGAACGGGCGATCCAGTCGGCGTTCCGCGAAGTTGCCGATGCATTGGCGCGACGCGGGACGATCACCGAGCAGCTTCGCGCGACACAGGCGCAGGCGACGGCGGCGGCCGATACTTTCCGGCTGGCCGAGGCGCGCTATCGCGGCGGGATCGACCCGTTTTTGTCCAGTCTCGATGCCCAGCGCTCGCTTTATACGGCGCAACGTACCTTGGTGAACACGCGGCTGGTGCAGGCGAGCAACCTCGTGACGCTGTACCGCACGCTGGGCGGCGATTCGCTGCTGCGGGCGACTTCGCAGGGCCCGGAAGCGGCGACCGGCCAGCCTTAGCGCCGCGGCTCCGCAACGCGCGTGAGGTAGTCGGCAAACCCAGGCACCCGTGCGGGCAATTGCGCGAGGCCGACCCGCATTTCCGTCATCCGGGTAGCCGCCACCACGGGGTCCACCGCCGCAGCGAGCGGCTGGATGTCGCGGGGCAGCACGCTCAGGCCGAGCAGCGCCGACAACCAGATTTCGTCGGGCAAGCTGTCCTCGTCATAAACGGGCAATCGCCCCCGACTTTCGAACTGCTGGAGCGTCCGGGCGAGGCTCTCGGGCACTTCGATCGAGGCGCCCGCGCGGAGATAATGGAGTGCCTGAAAGTCGCGCATCCGCCGGGCTTCCTCGCGCGAGCGACGGTTATACTCGGCGATCTCCACCGGATGACAATCGCGCCCCGGGAGCAAATCGAGCGCGCGGGCGATGGCGGTTTGGGTGAGGTGTAGATGGGGCCAGTGGAGCGGGTCGAGCACGATCGCGGCATCACCGAGCATGAGGACGTTACGAATCCACGGATCGGCGCGTCGGCCGGGACGAATCGCGAGCGAACGCCCATGAGGATCGGGCGCGGGATCGGCCGAGGACCAGACATGCCCAAGCATGGTCCGCCCGGGCAGCGGGCAGGCGAACTGCCAGCCCTGCGCGCCGCCGACGATCGTGTCGTTCGGGCTTGCGGCGCTCGACGGCCCCTCGCCCAGCAACAGGCGATCGCAGGGTAGCGTGCCGCTCCAGTCCTCGAAGGCGCCGCCAACCGCTTCGGCCAGCACCGCCGCGGGGCCCGAGGCATCCAGATACAGATCGGCCTCGATCCGGCGACCGTCGGCGAGCAGCAGCGCCGCGACCATGCCGTCCCCATGCCGATCAATGCCGCCAAAACTGCCTTGGATGCGCACCACGCGCAACTGGTCCGCGAGCGACGCGAGGATCTCGCGGTAGCGTTCGGGATCGAGCCGCAGCGCGTAATCGAAGGTTGTCAGCGGTGATCCGGGATCGCCCTGCGGATGTACGAACCTTCCCGCTTCGGCGAGCACACCGGCGGCCGCGTAGCGGTGATATTGTTCGGCCTGCCCCTCGCGCCGCGCGCGCGCCCAGAGCTGGTGGAAGGCCACCGTCCCCGTCGGTGCGCCGTGATCGCCGTGGACATGATACCAGGGTTCGCCGCCCGCGGGCCAATTCTCGAAGCGGAGCCCCAGCCGCGGGATCGCGGCCCCCGCACCGACCAGCACCGCCTCGTCGAGGCCGATGCTCGCGTGGAAGCGATGGATAGACGTCATGCTGCCCGGCAGCCGATCGGCGAGCGCGGCGGGATCGGGCGCGGTCTCGATCACGGTGATCGCGACCTGCGGCAGCGCGCGCGCGAAGGCGGCCGCGGCGGACAGGCCGGTGATCCCGCCGCCGAGGATCGCGACGCTGCGGATCGCGCGATCGCTCACAGCAATTTCTGCCGTTCGAGCGTCTGGCGATGCCCGGGCAGCGCGCGTACCTCCACGGCGATCCGGCCGCGCAGCCGCTCGAGCGCCTGGCCGAGCTCCTGCGGCGGCGCTGCAGCGATGCGCTGGTCCCAGCCCTCGGGGATCACGCCCTGCCCGATCAGCACCGCGATCCAGCTCGGTTCGAAGAACAGGCCATGGGCGTAGCGCTGGATGCGCCCGGCGCGGCGGAACAATTCGATCTTATCCGACAGACTGTCGGGGATCGGCATATGGCGGACGTAGCGCCAGAACTCCGGATCGTCGCGCGTGCTGGCGTGGTAATGGAGGATCAGGAAGTCGCGGATCCGGTCATATTCATAGTCGATCAGCCGGTTGAACTCGTCGCGGTCGGCGGCTTCGATGCCGCGGATCGGGAACAGCTCGAGCAATTGGGTGATCGCTGCCTGGACGAGATAGATGCTGGTCGATTCGAGCGGCTCGAGAAAGCCCGAGGCGAGCCCGACCGCGACCACATTGTGCGACCAGCTCCGCTTGCGGCGCCCGGCACGGAAGCGGAGCACGCGCGGATCGGCGAGCGCTTCGCCTTCGACTGCGGCGAGGATCGCGTCCGACGCTTCGTCATCGGACAGATGCGCGCTCGAATAGACATAGCCGTTGCCGATTCGGTGCTGGAGCGGAATGCGCCAGCGCCACCCAGCCGCCATCGCGGTGGCGCGGGTGAGCGGCTCGATCTCGCCCGGCGGCGAGGCGCAGGGCAAGGCCATCGCGCGATCGCAGGGCAGCCAGTGCGACCAATCCTCCCATTCCTCGCCCAGCGCGTCGCCGAGCAGCAGGCTGCGGAAGCCCGAGCAATCGACGAACAGGTCGCCCTCCACTCGCACGCCGCTTTCGAGCAACACCGCCACGACGTCGCCGGTTTCGAGTCGCGCTCGACCGAGACGATCCGGCCCTCGGTACGCTTCACCCCCTGCCCCTCCGCGAAACCGCGCAGATAGGGGCCGAAGCGCGTCGCATCGAATTGATAGGCATAGCCGATGGTCGAAAGCAGAGAGGCAGGGTCGCTCTCGGGCGGAGCGAAGCGCTTTGCCGCCGCCATGACATTGGCCATCGAATATTCGAAGATCTCGCCACCCTGCCCCAGCGCGCGCATCCGCAGCCAATATTGCAGGAAGGGCACGCCGTTCAGCGGGCGGCCGAAATCGCCGAACGGGTGGAGATAGGAATCGCCCGGCTTGCCGAAATCGCGGAATTCGATGCCGAGCTTGTAGGTGGCGTGGGTGGCGGTCATGAACTCGGCCTCGTCGAGCCCGAGCGTCTGGATGAAGGCGCGCAGATGCGGGAGCGTCGCCTCGCCGACCCCGACGATGCCGATCTCGGCGGATTCGATCAGCTCGACGCTGCACGCGTGCGGCAGCATCTTGCCGAGCGCCGATGCGGCCATCCAGCCGGCGGTGCCGCCGCCGATGACGATCACTTTCTTAGCCGGCTGGTTCACCGCGCCCCCTCTCCGGGAGGAGCCTAGGCGATCAATCGGTCAGCTGGCCAGTGCCGAGACGAAGGCCCGGGCCCGCGCGCCGACTTCGGCGGCGGTGAGGCCGGGCTTATAGAGCGCCGAGCCGAGCCCGAAGCCCGCCGCGCCGGCCTCGCGCCACGGACCCATAGTGTCGGGCGCGATCCCGCCGACGGGGAGCAGGCGCATGTCCTTCGGGAGCACGGCGCGCATCGCCTTGAGGGTCGCGGGGCTGGAACCCTCGGCGGGGAAGAGCTTTAGCGCGGTGGCGCCGGCCTCGATCGCGGCGAAGGCTTCGGTCGGGGTCACTACGCCGGGGAGCGAGACCATGCCGGCCTCGGCGCTGGCGGCGATCACGCGAGTATTGGCGTTGGGCGAGATGATCATCGTGCCACCGACGGTGCGGACCTGCTCGACCTGCCCCTCGGTAAGGACGGTGCCGGCGCCGATCACCGCCCGCCCCTCGAAGCGGCGCGCGAGGCGGGCGATGCTGTCGAGCGGATCGGGGAGTTCATCGGGACTTCGATCAGCGTGAAACCGGCATCGACCAGCGCATCGCCGATGCCCTCGACCTCGTCCGGCTTCACGCCGCGCAGGATGGCAATGAGGGGGCAGCGGGCGAAGGCGGAATCGAAGGCGGCGACCTGGGTCATTGTTTCACGATCTCGTTGATGCCGGCGACGAACGCCGCGTGGCTGTCGATCAGATAGGCATTGCGGCCATGGGCTTGAATGGCCGCGGAATAGAGGCCGCCCAATATCGGATCGGCGAGGATGTGGACGGCGTCGTGCGCCGAGCTCGCGAGGCGGGCGGCGACGTCGGTGCCGATCAGCAGGCCGCTGGCATAGGAGGCCGCGTCGGCATCGTCGCGTTGCCCCAGCATCTTGGCGGCGCGGATGCCGAAGAGTGACGCCGCGAGGTCCTGCCGCTTGCCATCCTCAACGCCTTCGCGAAAGGCGTCGCCGAGACTGACTTCGCTGCCGAGCTGCGCGGCGAGCAGGCCGTGTTTGCGGAGCAATGCGAACAGCTCGCCGGTCATCGCCGTGACGAAGTCGGCGATCCTGCCGTCCCGCATCTCGACCCATTTGCAGTGGGTTCCCGGCTGGGCGAGCAGGGAGTCCGCCGGGACGAGGCCGGCGGCAACTGCGCCGAGCAGCTGGACTTCCTCGCCGCGCATCACGTCCGGGCGACCGTTCACCAGCGTCGAGATGCCGGGGACGATCGCGGTGTGGTCGTCGATCCAGAGCAAACCCGCCGCCAGCTCGGCCATGCCGGCGGGCGCGGCGACATAGGGCGCCGGCCGCCAGCCGATGTTCGAGCCGACCATCCCCGCGAGCAGCATCGGCAGGTCGCCGAAGCGGCCGCGGATCGCCGCCGCCTCGGCTTCGAAGTCCTCGACCGAGGTAACCCCCGGTCGTCACGTTCGGTCTTCGCGACAACGCCGCCATGGATCAGGAACACGCGCCTATTGGTCGTGCCCCAGTCGACGGCGAGGAAGCGGCTGCCGAAACTCACCACCAGGTCGCGTACAATGCGATGAGGATGAGGATCACGCCCACGCCGGCGATGTTGAACGCGCCCGAGGTGCGGAAGGTCACGCCCTCCATCGTCACCCGGTTGGCATCGCCGCGGCCGCGGACGACCAGCGAGACGACCATCGCGAGGAACAGGCTCACCACGAACACGAACATCATCCGGTTCATGAAAGGCAGCAGATAGGCGTTGAGCGCATCGGGCAGCCACGGCGCCGGCACCGAATATTTGAGCAAGGTCGAGAGCAGCACCGAGGTGAGCGCGGCGACGATCGCCCCGGCTTCGGTCGCCGGCTTCCAGAACAGGCCGAGCAGGAAGATCACCGTGATGCCCGGCGTGAAGAAGCCCGAGAATTCCTGGATGAACTGGAAGGCCTGATCCGACTGGCCGATCAGCGGCTTGGCGGCGATGATCGCGATCACCACGGCGATGGCTGCGACGACGCGGCCGACGAGGACGAGATGCTTCTCCTGCCCCTCGACCACCGCGATGCCGTCCTCCCCACGCGTCTTCATGCCGCGTGCCTTGGCATAGAGATCGAGCGTGAAGATGGTGGCGATCGAATTGATCTTGGAGGCCGTCGACGCGATGATCGCCGCAATCAGCGCCGCGAAGACGAGGCCGAGCAGGCCCGGGGGCAGCAGCTTCATCATCGTCGGATAAGCCTCATCCGGCTTGGCCAGCTCAGGCGCGAGCACCACTGCGGCGATGCCCGGCAGCACGATGATTACCGGCATCAGCAGCTTGAGATAGGCTGCGAACACCACGCCCTTCTGCGCCTCGCCGAGGTTCTTCGCGGCGAGCGCGCGCTGGATGATGTACTGGTTGAAGCCCCAATAGGACAGGTTGGCGATCCACATGCCGCCGACCAGCACCGCGATGCCCGGCAGATCCTTGTAGAAGGGATTGTCCTGCGCGAGGATCATGTCGAAATGCGCCGGCGCGCGCTCGGTGAGCACCGAGAAGCCGGCGAGCACGCCCTGATCGCCGCCGATCTGGTTGAGCGTGAGATACGACACGACCAAGCCGCCGAGCACGAGCAAAGTGACCTGGACGATATCGGTGAGCGCAACTGCCTTGAGGCCGCCATAGAGCTGGTAGAGCAAGGCGAAGCCACCGAGCGCAATCAGCGCCGCGGTCTGATCGACGCCCGCGACCTTGTTGACCGCGATCGAGCCGAGCCAGATGATCGAAGTGAGGTTCACGAAGACGTAGAGCGCGAGCCAGAACACCGCCATCAGCACCGGGAGCACGCGGCCGAACCGCTGCTCGAGGAACTGCGGCATCGTGTAGATCTCGTTCCTGAGGAAGATCGGCAGGAAGAATTTGCCGACGATCAGCAGCGTCAGCGCCGCCATCCACTCATAGGAAGCGATCGCGAGGCCGAGCGCATAGCCCGAACCGGCCATGCCGACGATTTGTTCTGCAGAAATATTTGCGGCGATCAGCGAAGCACCGATCGCCCACCACGGCAGCGACTTGGACGCGAGGAAATAATCCGACGTATCCTTGGCATGCCCGGCTTTTTCGCGACTAACCCATTGCGCTAGGCCGAAAATACCTATGGCGTAAACGATCACGACGATGAGATCGATCTGCGAGAGACTCGTCATTCGCTTCCTCCCTGCCCCGCGGTCCGGCGGCTCGTGCCGCGCTCTAGTCCCGCCTTGCCGCCGCTATTTGCGCGGCTTTGGTTCATTTATCGTATTTATTGGACTTGTCCAGCGCCACCGCTGCGCTAACGTATGCGGAACAATGACGAGGAGAGGGATCCTGACAAGGTTGTCAGGATCGATCAAGGGGCAACCAGAATGCCGAATTATCCGAGGCTCGACGCGGAGAATGCAGGCCCTCAGCTCGGGCGGAACCTGACCTATGGCATGCTCGACAGCCTGGGGCGCGCGATCGTCACCGGCCGTTATGAGCGCGAGGCCTTTCCCACCGAGGCCGAGCTCGCCAAGCAGCACGGCGTCAGCCGATCGGTGACGCGCGAGGCCGTCAAGATGCTGACCGCCAAGGGACTTCTGAGCGCCCGCCCGCGCCAGGGCACGGTGGTGCAGCCCGCGACCAACTGGAACCTGTTCGATACCGATGTGCTGCACTGGCTGCTCGAGCGGCAATTCTCGGTCGACCTGCTGCGCCAGTTCAACCAGCTCCGCGTCGCGATCGAGCCCGAGGCCGCATCGCTTGCCGCGCGCGTCGCCACGCCGGAGGACCTTGCCCGGATCTCGAACGGACTCGAGCGCATGGAAGCCGCCGAACAGGGCCTCGAGGACACGCTCGAAGCCGATATCGCCTTTCACGTCGCGATCCTGCGCGCATCGGGCAATCCCTTCTACGCGCAGTTCCGCGACGTGGTGGGCACTGCGCTGCGCACCTCGATCCGCTTCACCAACCGGATGAAGGGCCGCACCGCCAATGTCGCCGATCACGCCGCGGTGCGCGACGCCATCGAAGCGCGCGATCCCGATGCCGCGCGCACCGCGATGCGGGCACTGATCAGCGACGTGCTCGACCTGATCGAGAATGTCGAAGCGGGGCCGGCCGAGGACTGAGCGCCTGCTATTGGTTGAAAGCTGACTAAAACTCCTCTCCCTTGTGGGAGAGGGAGGGAGCCGACGAAGTCGGCGGAAGGGTGAGGGGGAGTGAGACTCAGTCCCCCTCACCCTTCCCACTCGCTTTGCGAGCGGGCCCCTTCCCTCTCCCACAAGGGGAGAGGGAAAAAGCAGCGGTCATTAGACGCCGCTACGATCGCGTTCGCTACACGAATGTCCGGGAACGGTGGCGGGTTCCAAACGGGATGAATCTGCGAAAACTGGCATTCATATATAAAATTGACCTCACTAATGATAACCCGCATCCTCTCTCGCGGGAATGCCGCGTCCTGATCGGCAAGATCCAAAGTCGCCAACGACGACAAAAAGGAGAGGAATAAGTGGAAAGCGGAGACGGATCGGTTTCGCGGCGTTCGGTGTTGGCGAGCGGGGCGGCGTTTTGGCTGCTGCCGGCATCGGCGTCGGCCAGAACCGCGCCGAGCAGAAGCGATCTCTCATTATGGTATCGGCAACCCGCCGCGCGCTGGAACGAGGCCCTGCCCGTCGGCAACGGGCGATTGGGAGCGATGGTGTTCGGCCGGGTGGCGCAGGAGCGCCTGCAACTGAACGAGGACACCCTGTGGGCGGGAGCGCCTTATACCCGGACAATCCCGAGGCCCTCGCCGCGCTGCCCGAAGTGCGGCGATTGATCGCCCAGGGCCGCTACAAGGAAGCGACGGACCTGGCTTCGGCCAGGATGATGGCGAAACCGCTACGGCAGATGCCGTACGGCAGCTTGGGGGACATCCTGCTCACGTTCGACGGGGCGCAGAAGCCCCTGGCGTATGAACGTGGCCTCGATCTCGAGACCGCGATTGCGCGGACCGACTATAAGATCGCCTCGGCCGTCTTCGCGCGTGAGGTTTTCGTCTCGGCGCCGGATCAGGTGATCGTCCTGCGCATCGAAGCCCAAGAGGGGCGCTTCGGTTTCGATCTGGCCTATCGGGGCGCGCGCAAGGTCGAATATGCCTCGCCCGATTACAGGGGCTCTGCGACGGATCTGGCCACGGCGCAGCCCGTCGACTGGCTCGCCGTCGAGCCGCCGGGTGAGACTCGACCGGGCCTGACCTTGGCGGCTGACGGCGCCGACGCATTCCTGGCTACCGGAAGAAACGAAGGAAATGACGGCGTTCCGTCCGGACTAACCTTTGCGATGCGGATCAAGGCGCTCTCGGATGGTCAGGTGACGATCGGAAGTGCCGGCATCAAGGTACGCGGGGCGAGCCACGTCACGCTGCTGATCGCCGGAGCCACCAGCTTCGTCAATTACCGGGATGTCAGCGGAGACCCGGTCGCCCGGGTACGGCGGCAAACGGAAGCGGCTGCGGCAAAGCCCTATGACCTGATCCGGCGCGACCATATCCGCGACTATCAGACCTTGTTCAAATCGGTTTCGCTCGATCTGGGCCGCAGCCCCGCCGCGTCGAGGCCGACCGATGCCCGCATCGCCGCCTTCGAAACCGCGGACGATCCGGCGCTAAGCGCGCTCTATTTCCAGTACGCCCGCTATCTGCTGATCTCGTCGTCGCGCTCCGGAACCCAGCCCGCCAACCTGCAGGGGATATGGAACGAAGGCACCAATCCGCCCTGGGGCAGCAAGTACACGATCAACATCAATACCGAGATGAATTACTGGCCCGCCGACCCGGCCGGCCTGAGCGTGTGCGTCGAACCACTGCTTCGCATGGTCGAGGATCTTGCAGTGACCGGCGCGAAGACCGCCAGGACGATGTACGATGCCCGCGGCTGGGTGACGCATCACAACACCGATCTGTGGCGCGCCTCCGCTCCCATCGACGGACCGCTCTGGGGATTGTGGCCCTGCGGCGGAGCCTGGCTCTGCAACAGCTTGTGGGACCATTATGATTATACCCGGGACGAGCGCGTGCTCCGCCGGCTGTATCCGCTGCTCAAGGGGGCATCGGAGTTCTTCCTCGATACTTTGGTCGAGGACCCAAAGGGCCGAGGCCTGATCACCTCACCCTCGGTCTCGCCGGAGAATCAGCACCCGTTCGGCTCGTCGCTTTGCGCGGGGCCGGCAATGGACCGTCAGATCATCCGCGACCTGTTCGACAATTGCGTTCAGGCCGGCAAGCTGTTGCAGGCCGACGATCCGCTCCTGAAGCGAATTGCCCAGACGCGCGCGCGCATCGCGCCGGACCGGATCGGCAAAGCGGGGCAGCTGCAGGAATGGCTCGAAGACTGGGATGCGGAGGCACCGGACGTGCATCATCGCCACGTCTCCCATCTCTATGCCGTTTACCCCGCCAGCCAGTTGAATGTCCGCGACACGCCCGCGATGATCGAGGCCGCGAAGACGACGCTCCGGCAGCGAGGCGACATGGCGACGGGCTGGGGCACCGCCTGGCGCCTGTGCCTGTGGGCACGCATGGGAGATGGCGACCATGCGCACCGCATATTGAAGGCGCTGCAGGGACCGCAGCGCACCTATCCCAACATGTTCGACGCCCACCCTCCCTTCCAGATCGACGGCAATTTCGGCGGCGCGGCGGGGATCCTGGAAATGATCGTCCAATCCTGGGGCGGGGAAATCCTGTTGCTGCCGGCCCTGCCCACCAGCTGGCCCACCGGCCGCGTGAAGGGCGTCAGGGCCCGCGGGGCGTGACCGTCGATCTGGCGTGGAGCAAAAGCGAGCTTCGATCCTTCGCCCTGGTCGGAAAGCCCGGCGCCTCGCTCCGGCTGCGCCATCGGGAGCTCAGGAGATTCGCCTCGACAGCGACGGCAAGTATCGGAGTCCGCGCGCCGGCCGCTCCCTGTTCGGCTGAACGTAGGTTGGCTGCGTGTCGCAAAAGATAGTCAGAGTGCGCTATAAGTCATTGCGATAAGGCAGAAACAAGCTGGCAACAAATGCCCGCCGCGGTTTTTCCCGAGGAATAATATGGGGTTGGCAGCGCGAGTCCCCTGCCCCTCCTCCTATGATGGCATTGATGACCCGGCGTGCCGGACCCGCGAAAGCGAGCGTGTTCGCAGGCGCTCGCCATTGGCGAGGGCTCCGCCGGAAGCTGTTGTACGGAGCCGATGATGTCGCTGCAGAACCTCTCCATTTCCCGCAAGCTCGGCGGCGCCTTTGCCGTGCTGATCGTGATCTTCGTCGGTGTAGGCGGTCTCGTCTTCTCGAACCTCTCGTCGCTCGTCACTGCTGCCGCCGAAAAGGAGCAGTCGCTGCGCGCGCTCGAGAAAAGCCAGAAACTGCTGACCGACGTGCTCGAGCAGCAGAACGCCGCGCGCGGCTTCGCCATCCTCGGCAAGGAAGAGTTCTTCAAAACCTATCAGGAGAATGGCGAGAAATTCGGCGAGACGGTCGCGGAGTTCAAGAAATACTCGACTTCGCCCGAGCAGCACGCCCGTATCGACCAGCTGGTCGCCAATGTGCAGACGCTGCGCGGCAAGCTCGATCACGTCATCGAACTCGCGCGCAATCCCGCGACGCGCGGCCAGGCCGGCGAGCTTTCGGGCGTCAAGATGCTCGGCGATATCCGTCCGCTGATCAAGGAGATCGGCAAGGTCCAGGAAGAGCGCGTCGTGAAGCGGATCGCCACCGAGGAGGCGGCGGTCGCTTCGTCGACCTGGGCGATCTGGATCGGCGGCGCGTTCGCGCTTGCGGTGTCGGTGCTGTTCGGCTGGCTGCTCTCACGCGGCATCGCGGCGCCGGTCGCGCAGATGACCGGCGTGATGAACAAGCTCGCCGGCGGCGACAACGCCGTCGACGTTCCGGGCACGGATCGCGGCGACGAGATCGGTGCGATGGCGAAGGCGGTTCTGGTGTTCCGCGAGGCGGCGATCGAGAAGGAGAAATCCGACGCGGCCAAGCGAATCGCCGATGCCGAGCAGCAGCGCGTGGTCGAGACGCTCGAGGCCAATCTCGGCAAGCTCGCGCAAGGCGACCTGACCAGCGAGATCAGCGAGGCATTCTCGCCGGCCTATGAATCGGTGAAGGTCAATTTCAACGGCGCCGTGGCCGAGCTCCGCGACCTGATCGGCACGGTGATGGAAAGCGCCGCGACGATCCGCACCGGCTCGGGCGAGATCGCCCAGGCATCGGAGGATCTCGCGCGGCGCACCGAGGCCAATGCCGCGAGCCTCGAGGAGACGTCGGCGGCGGTGACCCAGATGGACGGCCGCCTCAAGGCGACTGCCGCATCCGCCAGCCGCACGGTCGAGCGTGCCGACGGCGCGATCGCCACCGTGAGCGGCGGCCGCGGGATCGCCGACGAGGCCGTGCAAGCGATGACCCGCGTGGCCGACAGCGCCAAGGGCATCGACAGCGTGATCGAGGGCCTCGACAAGATTGCCTTCCAGACCCGCGTGCTCGCGATGAACGCCGCGGTGGAAGCAGGCCGGGCCGGCGAAGCAGGCCGCGGCTTCGCGGTGGTCGCAGATCTCGTCTCGGCGCTCGCGATGCGCGCCGAAGAGGAAGCCGGCCGCGCCCGCGACCAGCTGACCGCGACCCAGACCGACATCGTCGCGGCAGTCGAGATGGTCCAGAAGGTCGACGGCGCGCTCGCCGACATCTCGGGCGACGTTGCCGAAGTGCACAGCCTGCTCAACCAGATGGCGACCGACAACCAGGCGCAGTCGACGGCGATCACCCAGATCAGCGTCGCCATCGGGACGATGGACCAGTCGACCCAGCAGAATGCCGCGATGGTCGAAGAGACCTCGGCCGCGGCACGCAATCTGTCGGGCGAAGTCGCTGCGCTCAGCGAACAGGCGTCGAAGTTCAACGTCGGCAACGGCGCCCGCGTCGCCGCGGTGCGGACGCAGGTGCCGGCGAGGCCCGCGAGGACGGCCAAGGCGAACGGCTACGTCTCGCCGGTCAAGCCGCTGCCCGTCGCCGCTATGGCCAATGGCGGCGGATCGGACGACTGGGCTTCGTTCTAAAGCCTGTCCTCTCGAACAGAATTGGGGCGTCGCGACAAAAGCTGCGGCGCCCTTTTCGTCTTCAATCCTCCCCCGCCAGGGGGAGGTGGCATGCGCAGCATGACGGAGGGGAGGAAGCACACCGCGAGGTTAGTGCTTCCTCCCCTCCGTCGCCTTCGGCGACACCCCCTGGCGGGGGAGGATTAAACTACTTCATCCGGATCGTTTCGATCGCGCCATCCTCGCGATAGGTGATCGGCTGGATCGCGACGCGGCGGCTGCCCTGATAAGGGCCGTCGCCGAACTGCCCTTCCCAGCGATGATAGGCGATGTACCATTTGCCGTCCTTCGGATCCTCGAAGAAGGCGTGGTGGCCGGGACCGCGATAGCGCTTGTCGCCGACGAGCAAGGGGCCGCCATAGCGCCACGGGCCGGTCGGCGAGAGCGATACGGCATAATGGACCTGATAGGAGGAGGTGTCCCACTTCCCCGCCGAATAGGACAGATAATAGATGCCCTTGCGATAATGCATGAAGGCGCCCTCGGTGAAATTGGGCGGCGTATCGACCTTCACTTCATGGTCCAGGCTGACCATGTCGGGCTTGAGCGCCCAGACACGCAATGTCGCGCCGGCGCTGCCGCCCGCGTAGAGATACGGCGTCTTGCTCTTGGGATCGATGAAGACGGCGGGATCGATCGCCTCGAAGCCACTGCCGCCGGTAATCAGCGGCTTGCCGCTGTCGGTGCAGGGCCCGCCGGCCCCTTGCACACCGCGACGCCGATGCGGCTTGGGGTCGGGTTCTGGGGGCCGACCGAATAATAGAAATACCAGCCGCCATTGGCCTGGACCATGTCGGGCGCCCAGAGGAAATGGCGTGGGGCGCGGTCGTCTTCGACCCAGCGGATATCCTTGAGGCGGAGGAGCGGCTCGCCGCGCGTCCACTCGAGCTTGTCGGCGGAGGACCAGGCTGAGAGGCCGTCGCCGCCGGTCGGGTAGATCCAGTAACGGCCTTCCGCGAACTCGATATCGGGATCGGCGCCGGCCAGGACCGACTTCACTTCCTGCGCGGACGCTGCCGGCGAGAGGCCCGCCAGCAGCGCCGCGAACAGCAAGCCGCGCATTACTTGCCCGAAGCGGGCACCACGCCCTTCGGCGCCGCGGTCAGGCGCTTGATCAGATCGACCTCGGCCTGGCGATAGGGCCTGCCGTCGGCACGGAAGACCTCGTGAAACCAGATCGTCGGCTCGTCATAGGTGTAGGGCTTCTTCCAGCTGTCCCACGGCAGACGCGTCTGCGACTTGCCGTCGACGAAGCCCCAGTTGATCATCGCGATATTGTATTTCTTGCCGAGCGGCAGCGAGCCGTCGAAGGTCGAGCCGTTGCCGCGCGCCATATATTCGGTGCACAAAACCGGGCGGCCATAGCTCTGCATCTGCTTCGCGCGGCGTTCCCACTGCTCGGGCCAGTTGTAATCGTGGAAGCTCATCACTTCCGAACGATCGATCTGGATCCTCTCGACGGCGTCGAGTCTCTCGCTTGTCCCAATTCTCGCCGATCCAGACGCCGCTGGTGAGCGGTTGGGTGGGATCGACAGCATAGGCCGCGTCGAACACCCGACCGAGCAGCCCGGCGACGAGCTCCTTCTTGCGCGGAGTCGGCTTGTAATTGCCGCCGCCCTCATTGTTGGCCTCGTTCCACACGTCCCACGCGACGATGCGCTTGTCGTTCCTGAAATGGCCGACCACGTCGGTGACATAGGCGAGCAGCTTGTCATATTGGCTCTTGTCGGCGAGGCGCGCGGCGCCGGGTGCCTGCATCCAGCCCGAATTGTGGACGCCGGGGATCGGCGGACGCTGGCGGCCCGAGACGGGATCGGGATCCCAGCAGCTGTCGAACAGCACGAACATGATGCGGACCTTGTGCTTGTCCGCGATCGCGAGGAACTGGTCCATGCGGCGCTTGAGGCCCTCGGGGTCCTCTTCCCACGGCATGTTGTGGAGATAGACGCGCATGACGTTCATGCCGATCGCGTTCGCCCAGCCGAGCTCCTGATCGATCGTCTTCGGATCGAAGGTATCGGCCTGCCACATCTCGAACTGATTGATCGCGGTGCGCGGGTTGTAGTTGGCGCCGACCATCCAGGGCTGTTTGTCGTACCAGGCGTTGGCCTGGGTTTTGGTCCAGGCATCGCGCGCCTGCGCCGGGGCGATCCCTGTGGCGAGGACGAGCGCCGAGGCCGCGAAAAGGAAGCTGCGACGGATCATTCTGGTCTCTCCTGAAAGATCAGCGCCGGCCGGCGGCCGCACCGCTGCTGAACTTGTAGGTCATGACGTTGCGATAGGTCTGGCCTGGCTGGAGACGCGCCTCGGGGAAGCCCTTCTGGTTGATCGCGTCGGGGAAGATCTGCGGCTCCATCACAATTGCGTCGCCCTCGCGATAGATCTTCTTCGCCTTGCCCGAGAAGGTGCCGTTGAGGAAATTGCCCGAATAGAATTGCAGCCCCGGCTGGTTCGACCAGAGTTCGAAGCTGCGGCCCGAGACCGGATCCGAGACGCGCGACATCAGATGCTGGGTCGTGGTGACCTTGTGGCCGATCACCCAATTGTGATCATAGCCGCGGCCATAGACCATCTGCTTGTCGCTGGCGTCGCGGACGCGATCGCCGATCGCGCGCGGCTTGCGGAAATCGAACACGGTGCCGGCGACCGGGCGGAACTCGCCGGTGGGGATCAGCGTCTCGTCGACCGGTGTGATCGAATCCGCCGGGATGGTGACGACGTGCCCCATCGCGCCGTTGGAGGAGCCTTCGCCCGACAGGTTCCAGTATGCGTGGTTGGAGATGTTGACGATCGTCTCCTTGTCGGTGGTCGCGGTATATTCGATCGTCAGGTTGTTCTGCTCGTCCAGCGCATAGGTGGTATCGACCGTCATCGTGCCGGGATAACCCTGATCACCGTCGGGGCTGACATAGCGCAGGGTCACCGACGCAGTTGGGCCGTTCTTCACCGAGACGACCTGCCACAGTACCTTGTCGAAGCCGATCGAACCGCCGTGGAGCGAATTGGTGCTGTCGTTGAGCGGGGTCTGATATTGGCGGCCGTTCAGCGTGAAGCGCCCCGCATCGATGCGATTGGCGAAGCGGCCGACCGTGGCGCCGATGAAGTTGGGGAACTTGAGATAGCCGTCCATGTTCTCGTGGCCGAGCGCGATATCGGCCTTCTTGCCGGCGCGATCGAGCATCACCAGCGACTGGATCGACGCGCCATAAGCGATGATGTTGGCCGAGAGGCCGCGATTGTTGGTGAGCAGCACCGAATCGACCGTGCGGCCGTCGGGCAGTTTGCCGAAGGTGCCGCGCTTCGCCGTGGCGGCGTCGGCGGCGGGCGCGGCGATTGCCAGGGCGGCCAATAGTCCCAGAGCAGCGATCGTCTTCATTCTCTCTCCCTCCATTTTGTTCTTGTCGGTCCGGATCAGTGGCTGTCGCGCGGAATGCCCTTCGTCTGGGCGATGCGCTGGTATTTGACCGCGTTTTCGAGCACCGCGCCAGTATCGAATTGTCCGACCAGATTGCGGTGGATCTCCTGCCAGGGAGTCTGGCTCTCGGGAACGTAGTCGATGGCCAAAGCTTCGCGGCGCCGCGCGAGTTCGGCATCGTCGACCAGCACGTCGACGCGGAGCTTCCTGAGGTCGATGCGGATGCGATCGCCGGTCCGGACCAAGGCGAGCCCGCCGCCGACCGCGGCCTCGGGCGCCGCGTTGAGGATCGACGGGCTTCCGCTGGTGCCCGACTGGCGCCCGTCGCCGAGGCACGGCAGCGCATGCACCCCGGCGCGGATCAATGCGACGGGGGACGCATGTTCACCACTTCGGCGCCGCCCGGATAGCCGACCGGCCCCGCGCCGCGCATGATCAGGATCGAATTGTCGTCGATGCCCAGCGACGGATCGTCGATACGGTGATGATAATCCTCGGGCCCGTCGAACACGAAGGCCTTGCCCTCGAACGCCTCGGGATCGTCGGGATTGGAGAGATAGCGCGCGCGGAACTCGTCGGAGATCACGCTCAATTTCATCACGGCGCTGTCGAACAGATTGCCCGACAATACAGTGAGCCCCGCGGCACGCATCATCGGCGCATCGAGCGGGAAAATGACATCCGCATCCTCAGTTTCGGCAGTGCCGACATTGTCGGCGACGGTCTTGCCGTTGACGGTCAGTGCGCTGCCGTCGATCAGGCCGGCGCGGAGCAGCTGCCCCATCACTGCGGGCACGCCGCCGGCGCGGTAGAAATCCTCGCCCAGATATTTGCCTGCCGGCTGGAGGTTGACGACCAGGGGCACGTCCGCGCCATGCTCTTCCCAGTCGGCGAGGCTCAGTTCGACGCCGATGTGGCGGGCGATCGCATTGAGGTGGATCGGCGCGTTGGTCGAGCCGCCGATCGCCGAGTTGACGCGGATCGCGTTCATGAAGGCAGTGCGCGTCAGCACGTCCGAAGGTTTCCGGTCGGCATGCACCATCTCGACGATCTGCAGCCCGGTGCGATAGGCATTTTCCTGCCGGTCGCGATAGGGCGCGGGGATCGCCGCCGAGCCGGGCAGCGACATGCCGAGCGCTTCGCACAAGGAATTCATCGTCGTCGCGGTGCCCATGGTGTTGCACCAGCCGGTCGACGGCGCCGACGAGGCGACGAGCTTGATGAAGCCCTGATAGTCGATTTCACCCGCGGCGAGCATTTCGCGCGCCTTCCATACGATCGTGCCCGATCCGGTGCGTTCGCCCTTGAACCAGCCGTTGAGCATCGGGCCGACCGACAAGGCGATCGAGGGGATGTTCACGGTGGCGGCGGCCATCAGGCAGGCGGGCGTGGTCTTGTCGCAGCCGATCGTCAGGACGACGCCGTCCATCGGATAGCCGTAGATCGATTCGACGAGGCTGAGATATTGCAGGTTGCGATCCAGCCCCGCGGTCGGGCGCTTGCCGGTTTCCTGAATCGGATGGGTGCCGAATTCGAGCGCGATGCCCCCCGCGTCGCGAATCCCCTCGCGCACGCGCTTGGCAAGCTCGAGATGGTGGCGATTGCACGGCGCGAGATCGCTGCCGGTCTGGGCGATTCCGATGATCGGCCTGCCCGACTGGATCTCTTCGAGGCTGATGCCGAAATTGAGATAGCGCTCGACATAGAGCGCCGTCATGTCCGGATTGGACGGGTTATCGAACCAGGCACGCGACCGCAGCGGCGGACGTCCGCCATTCAAACCAGATTTCGCGTCGCTCATTCACCTCTCCGGTGCGTAATATGCCTTGCGCTCCGGCGCCTTCTTTGTTCGGGCCGGCAGCGTCGTGCAGGCTTGATACCGGCAGAGTACGGCAATAGGAAGAGCATATATATCTTATAAAAGGAAATTATGAGGATGTCGGTGAGTGAAGTGCGTCCAATTCGGCTGGGATTGGTGGGGATCGGCAAGATCGCCCGCGACCAGCATCTTCCCGCTCTCGCGGCGGATGGCCGCTTCGAACTGGTGGCGACCGCCAGCCGGCATGCTACGCTCGACGGCGTCACCGGCTATCCCGATATCGCCACGATGATCGCGGGCGGGCACGATCTCGATGCGGTCTCGCTCTGCACGCCGCCCGACGGGCGTTACGAACAGGCAGTGACTGCGATCGACGCCGGGCTGCATGTGATGCTCGAAAAGCCACCGGCGGCGACGCTCACCGAGATCGCAGCGCTCGCCGAGCGCGCCAGCGCCAAAGGTGTCGTGCTGTTCACGACCTGGCATTCGCGCGAGGCCGCGGGCGTGGAGCCGGCCAAGGCATGGCTCCACGGCAAGCAAATCCTCGCAGTGCGGATCACCTGGAAGGAAGACATTCGCCGCTGGCACCCCGGGCAGGAATGGATCCTCGCCGCGGGCGGCTTCGGCGTGTTCGATCCGGGCATCAACGCATTGTCGATCGCGACCAAGATCCTGCCCGATCCGATGCTGCTCAAATCGGCGTGGATGGAAGTGCCCGAAGGCCGCGCCTCGCCGCTCGCCGCCGCGCTCGAGATGCGCAGCGGCGATGCGCGGGTCGATATCATGTTCGACTTCCTTCAGACCGGCCCCCAGACCTGGGACATCGAGATCGACACCGACGTCGGCATGCTGCGGCTCGGAATGGGCGGCAGCATCCTGCAGCTTCCCGGCGGCGAAGAGCAGAAGGCGCCGGACCGCGAATATCCGCGGCTCTATGCGCGCTTCGCCGAGCTGGTCGCGCGCGGCGAGAGCGATGTTGATATCCGCCCGCTCCAGATCGTCGCCGACGCCTTCATGATGGCCGAGCGCCGCGTGACCGAGCCGTTCGCTTTCTAGAGTCCAAAGGCCGGTCCCACTAACCGGGGCCGGCCGCATGACGTGCGCCATGATCCGGGATCGGCGCACCCAGGCTCCCATACTGTGTCCTTTACGCCACGCTGTCCGCGCTTTTTGCGCGTCCCATCTTATTGATATGATAAATCACTTGGCAGTGGCCGGAACCGGTTGCATAGCCTCGGGCTGAACAGAGAGGCTCGCCAAGAGTCCTGCTCGAAATTCGCCAGGGGAGGTATGCGCGATGCGCCTGAAATCCATGATTCTAGCTTCGACTTCGTTCTTCATTCTCGCCGAGGCTGCGCCCGCCTTTGCCCAGACCGATTCGACGGCGGCAGCGCAAGATGCGGCGGTTGGGGCGCAAGATGCCACTGCAGCCGGCACCTCGACGCAGCAAGCCGAGGAGGACGCGATCGTCGTCACCGGCCTTCGTCGCAGCCTCGAGACCTCGCAGCGGATCAAGCGCGAATCCGAAGGCATCGTCGACGCGATCGTCGCCGAGGATATCGGCAAGCTGCCCGACACCTTCGCTTCCTCCGCGCTCCAGCGCGTCGCCGGCGTGGCGGTGACCCGCGGCGGCGGTGAATCGGCAGGCGTCACAGTGCGCGGCCTGCCCAATCTGACCACCACCTATAATGGCCGCGAGATCTTCACCGCCGAGGGCCGTTACGTTCAGATCCAGGACTTTCCCGCCGGCACCGTCGCGGCGCTGGAAGTGTACAAATCGGGTCTCGCCCCCAGATCGAAGGCGGCATCGCCGGCGCGGTCAACGTGCGCGGACGCAAGCCGTTCGACTTCAACGGCTTCGAGCTTTCGGGCTCGCTCAACTACGTGCATTCGGAGCAGGCGCAGCGCGAGGCCCCCAACGGCAATCTGCTGATCAGCGATCGCTGGAATACCGGCATCGGCGAGATGGGGCTTTTGCTCAACGTCTCCTATGTCGGCATCCAGTTCCTCGATTCGACGCGCGAGCAGTCGCTGGTGATTGCCAAGACAAATCAGGTCAACGGCGACGGCTCGATCTCCAACTATGCGCCAGGCGCTCCGGCGGGACTGCGCTTCCCCGATGCGCAGGGCAATTTCCTCGGTTACGGCAACCGCTGGCGCCCTTCGGCGAATGCCGCCTTCCAATGGAAGCCCACCCCGAGCTCGAAATCTACGCCGACGGCCTTTTCCAGGGCTTCCGCTCGAAGGATTACAATCGCTGGATGTTCATCCCGATCTTCGGCGGCGCCACGGTGCCCGGCGTTTCGACCGGTCTCACGCTGACGAACATCTCGACGATCCCCGGCACCAACCAGATTTCGAGCATGACCGTCTCGGGCGCGGTGCGGCCCGACGGCTATACCGGCTCGTTCAACGGCAAGACCGACACCTATCAGGGTGGCGGCGGCGTGATCTGGACGCGCGACCGGCTGCGGATCTCGGCCGATATCGCCTATACCGACAGCCAGTACACTGCAGACCTCGTCAACATCGACTATGCAATGGCGAACTCGCCGGTGCGCAACGTTCAGTTCGATGCCGCACATGACGGCGGGCCGACGCAGACCTTCCTCAACTTCAACATCGGCGATCCCGCCAACTTCATCAGCCGCGGTCTCTACCAGGAGAAACTGGTGGTGAACGGCAAGGACTGGCAGGCGCGCACCGACCTTTCCTACGATCTCGACCTCGGCTTCCTGAAGCGCCTCGAAGTCGGCCTGCGCTACGCCAACCGCAAGGCCGGCCGCGATTTCGGCAACCTCTACGTCAACAACGAAGGCGCAGGCATCCCGATGACTGCGCTTCCGGGCGCCGAAGTCGTCGCCAGCCTGCCGGGCTTCACCTACAACACCGTACAGCCGAACGTCTTTTACGCCGCGATCACGCGCGACAGCATTCGCGACAATCTCCCCGCGTTGCGCAGCTTTTACGGCGTGCCCGCAGGCATTCCGCCGTTCAATCCGTCCGAGAATTTCCGCGCCAATGAAAAGTCCTATGCCGGCTATGCGCAGCTGAAATACGGCTTCGATCTGGGCGGCGTCGTAGTGGACGGCGTCGTCGGGCTGCGCGCCGTCAAGACCAAGCTGAAGATCGACGGCTTCTCGCGCGTCGAGGCGCCGGGGGTTCCGGTCACCAACCCGGCGGTCACCGCCGAGAGCGAATATACCGACTATCTGCCCAATGCGAGCGCACGCATCGGCCTGACCGACCAGCTGCAGCTGCGCCTTGCCTACACCCAGACGCGCACCCGGCCGAACTTCTTCGATCTTCGCCCCAACACGACTTTGTTCCAGCCGCCGATCCTCGCACCGGGCGATCCCTGCCTGCTCACTCCGACAACCCCGGACTGCGTCGAGCGTCTGCGCCGCGGTGGTTCGGCCGGCAATCCAGACCTGAAGCCGCTCACTTCGGACAATTACGATGTGAGCCTCGAATATTATTTCTCGCGCACGGGCTCGCTCACGGCGGCGGTCTTCCGCCACGATGCCGCGGGCTTCCTGGCGACGGTGGCGGATCGCTCGGCTCCCGGCCTGCGCATCGACCGGCCGGTGAACCTCGGCCAGACCCGGCTGCAGGGCGCGGAAGTCACCTTCACCAGCTTCCTCGACATCGACGGGCTGCCGGAATGGATGAAGGGCTTCGGCCTTCAGGCCAACGGCACCTATATCGACGCCAAGGGTGACCTGCAGCCCAATTTCGCCGCGACGCTCAACAACGAGCAGCAGGAGTTCCCGGGCGTCTCGAAATGGACGTACAATCTCGTTGCGCTATACGAGAAGCCACAGTTCTCGGCGCGTCTCGCCTACAACTACCGGTCGAAGTTCGTGACGAACTACACCCTCGAGACGTTCGATCCGATCGCGCACGCCATCAAGGAAAAGGGCCGCAGCCAACTCGACTTCTCGACCTCGGTCACGCCGGTCCCGAACATCACGATCGCGTTCGACATCGTGAACCTGCTCGGCAACCCGCTGCAGCGCGAGCGCGCATACGACACCGGCGACGTCTATGCGCGACAGATCCTGTATCTCGAGCGCAGCTACTCGCTGGGCGTGCGCTTCCGCTTCTGACGGAGCCGTCGCGAAGCAAACCGGAGGCCGGAGGACGCGAGTCCTCCGGCCTTCTTCTTTACCGGCGCGGCGTCAGGCTCTCGAAATCGGCCATCTCGTAGAGCGGCCGGATTTCGATTTCGCTCGGTCCCATCATCGGATTCGGGCAGCGCTTCACCCAGGCGACGGCCTCGTCCATGTCCTTGACTTCCCAGAGCCAATAGCCGGCGACCAGCTCGCGGGTTTCGGCAAAAGGGCCGTCGATCACGGTGCGGCCGGGGCCGTCGAACGCGATGCGCTTGCCCTGCGAGGATGGCTTGAGGCCGTCGCCCGCGAGCATGATGCCGGCATTGACCAGCTCCTCGTTGAACTTGCCCATCGCCTCGAACATCGCGGCCGTCTCGGCCGTCGGGAAAAGGCCCTTTTCGCTGTCCTCGGTAGCCTTCACGAACACCATCACACGCATTGTCTGTCTCCTGTCTGAGCCGGCTTCATCGACCCGGCATCGGAACGACGAACGAGGTTTTGGGGAATCGACAGCGCCCTGCAAATTTTTTGACGGTCGCCGAATAGCCGCCCCGAAGGTCCGCGACCGAGGGACGCGCCGCGGGACAAGGGAACAGGCATCGGCCTCCCCGCATTTCTCTCGCCATGCGACCCCGGAAACCCTCCGCATGACCATCACGCGCTGGCCCACGCGGCTGTGGCTCGTCCGGCACGGCCAGAGCGCCGGCAACGTCGCGCGCGACCTCGCCCACGCGTCGGGCGAGCACCGTATCGCCATCGACATCCGCGATGTCGATGTGCCCTTGTCCGAACTGGGCGAACGCCAGGCAGAGGCACTCGGCCGCTGGTTCGTACGCGGCGAGGGCCATGGCTGCCCCGACGTGATCCTCGCCAGCCCCTATCTCCGCGCCCGCGAAACCGCACGGCGCTTCCGCGACGCCGGGGGCGCAAACCCGAATGAAGCCATCTGCGTCGACGAACGCCTGCGCGAGAAGGAGTTCGGCATCCTCGACGGCCTCACCACCGCCGGCATCCGCGCGGTGCAGCCCGAACAGGCCGAGTTCCGCCGCCTGCTTGGCAAATTCTATCACCGGCCGCCCGGCGGCGAGCTGGTGCGACGTGATCTTCCGTCTCCGCTCGCTGATGGACACGGTCTCGCTGCATCATGCCGGACGCGACGTGATGATCGTCGCGCACCAGGTGGTGGTGCTCTGCCTTCGCTACATCATCGAGAACCTGAGCGAGGCCGAGATTCTCGCAATCGACAAGGCGAGCGACGTCGCCAATTGCTCGATCACCGAATATGCGCACGATCCCGGAATCGGAAAGGACGGCGGGCTGGTTCTCGTCCGCTACAACGTCACCGCGCCGGTCGACGAGGATCCCGTCGCGGAGACCACCTCCGCGCCGGACGCGATGGTCGCCGCACGCGGATGACGCCGCTCGACGCTGCCTGGCTCGCCGCCCACCCACTTCCCGCGCCCGCCGCCGATACCAACAAGAACAGCCGCGGCCGCGTACTCGTCGCCGGCGGCTCGGAGACCGTCCCCGGTGCGCTTCGCCTGACCGGCGAGGCCGCGCTCCGCGCCGGCGCGGGCAAGCTCCAGCTCGCCACCGTCGAACGAGTCGCACTGCATCTCGGCATGTTCGTTCCCGAAGCCGCGATCTTCCCGCTTTCCGCCAATGAAGCGGGCGAGCTCGGCGACGATGCAGGCGAAGCGCTGCGCGGCTATCTCGAGCGCTGCGATGCGCTCGTGCTGGGCCCAGGCATGGGCGCGAAGGCGCCCGCCGCGGCGATCCTGAAGGCGGTGATCGCCGAGCCCCGCGCCGGTCTCTCGCTGGTGATCGATGCTGCTCCGATCGCCGCCGCCGCCGATCTCGCGGCGCAGATCCGGGCGCATCGCGGCCATATCGTGCTCACGCCCCATCCCGGCGAGATGGCGAAGCTGATGCGCTGCGATCCCGCGCGGGCGAAGGAGGATCCGGCCGGTCTCGTGCACGAAGCCGCCCGGCACTTCGATGCCGTGGTGCTGCTCAAGGGCCCGGAGACCTGGATCGCTTGCCCCGGCGAGGATGTGCTCCGTTATCCCGGCGGCGGACCGGGGCTGGCGACCGGCGGTTCGGGCGACGTCCTTGCCGGCATCATCGGCGGCCTGCTGGCGCGCGGTGCGGCGCCCCGCATCGCCGCCGCCTGGGGGGTGTGGCTGCACGGCGAAGCGGGGCGCCGGCTGGCCGAGCGCGTGGGTCCGCTCGGCTTTCTCGGCCGCGAGCTGGTCGGAGAGATCCCCCGCCTGCTCGCGGCCATCGGCTAGAGATAGCTCGTCACTGCGGGCGGCTGCCACCACGCGTTGTTGCGCCCGTCACCATAATTGATCGGCGCGGCCGCCAGTTCCTCGTCGGTCGCATCGTCGAGCGATCCCAATTGCACCGACACGAACGCACCGCCGATCTCGGGCACGTCGCCCTGGCTGAACGGCGCGCAGCCGCATTTGCTGCAGAAGCGGTGGCTCCCCTGCCCCGTCCCGAACGAATAGTCGCTCAACACCTCTTCGCCACTCAGCAGCCGGAACGCTTCGGGCTTGAGCAGCGCGCCCCAATTGCGCCTCTTGGTGCAGATCGAGCAATTGCATTTGCCCGTGCCTGCTTCGAGATCGATCTCGGCCTCGAAGCGCACCGCGCCGCAATGGCAGCTGCCATGATAGGTCTTCTGCATCGTTCGACTCCCTTTGCTTTCGAAAGCTAGACTTACTGCCATGCTACTGCCAGCATGGTGTCAGCAGCATGGCAGTAAGGTCCTTTTTATGCGCAAGGCCGACCGCCTCTTCCAGATCGTCCAGATCCTCCGCCGCACCGGCCGGCCGGTGACCGCTGACGCGATCGCCGCCGAGCTCGAGACCTCGAAACGCTCGGTCTATCGCGACATCGCCGCGTTGATCGGGCAACGCGTGCCGATCCGCGGCGAGGCGGGGATCGGCTATGTTCTCGAAGGCGGCTTCGATCTGCCCCCGCTGATGCTTACCGCGGACGAGATCGATGCGGTGGCTCTGGGCGTGCAATGGGTTGCCGGCCATGCCGATCCCGCGCTGGCGCGTGCCGCACGCGACGTGCTCGCCAAGGTCGCGGCGGTGTTGCCCGACGATATGCGCGCCTTTCTCGAAGACCCTCGGCACGAACGCCGCCGGCGTGGGAAACGGTCGAGGATCGCGTCGACGCAGCCCAGCTGCGGGGCGCCATCCGCGCCGCGTGCAAGATCCATATTTCCTATGTCGATCCGTCTGACAAGCGCACCGAACGGACGGTCTGGCCGCTGGTGATCGGCTATCTCCACGCGGTCCGGGTGCTCATCGCGTGGTGCGAATTGCGAAACGATTTCCGTAGCTTCCGGTTGGATCGGATCGCGGGGGTCACGATCCTCGACGATCGCATACCGATGGATCCGGGAGTGCTGCGGAGACGATGGCACGCGACCTTGGGCCTTCCCCGGACAAACTGATTTCTCATCGATTCGATTCGGGCGGAATGGCGCGAATATGGTTTCCATCTTCAATTGATACCGGTATCAATATTGCCATATCATTGATTTTCAATCGATTTAATCAGCGCGCTTGCGGTTGCCCGAGCAAGGGGTTCGCGCTACCTTTATGCTACCGGTGTCTATGACGATTCCGGAGCGACGGTCGCAAAGGCCGCGCGAAACGAGGAGAGGCAAACGCCCGCGGGTCCTGCAGCGACGGTTCGATCGCCCGCATACCCCGGCAATCGCGGCAAACGCCGCCCCTCCTCGACGACATATGATGGGGACGACCGCTTGGGATGGCGGCGCCCGCCAACGGGAGGAAAAGATGACCAAGAAGAACGCCACCGCCACGATACTGCGCACCGGCGCGTCCTTTGCCGCGCTCGCGCTGGCCGCGGCCTGGGGCAGCGCTGCCCTCGCACAGGACGCCGCGCCCGCAGCCGAAGTGCAGACCGCCGCCGCTCAGAACCAGGTCGATGCCCCGTCCCAGAGTGACGAGATCGTCGTCACCGGCTTTCGCGCCTCGCTGCAGAACGCACTGAACATCAAGCGCGCCTCGAACCAGATCGTCGACGCGATTACCGCCGAGGACATCGCCGATTTCCCCGACGCCAACCTCGCCGAATCGATCCAGCGCCTGCCCGGCGTTTCAATCGACCGCGACAATGGCGAGGGCCGCACGATCACTGTGCGCGGCCTCGGCGGCGACTTCCAGATGGTGCGGCTCAACGGCGCGGATGCGCAGAACGTCGCGGGCGGCAATCAGTCGGACGCCGGCGCCAACCGCTCGCGCGGCTTCGACTTCAATACCTTCGCCTCCGAGCTGTTCGGCGGAATCAAGATTACCAAGTCGACCGCCGCCGAAAATGACGAAGGCTCACTCGGCGCGATCATTGATCTCACCACCGGACGGCCGCTGTCCTACAAGGGCAATCGCTTCGCCATCGGCGCCGAGGGCGAGTATCGCGAGAACGGCAAGAGCTGGAATCCGCGCTTCACCGGGCTCGCGTCGGTCAAGATCACAGACAATTTCGGCATCCTCGTCTCGGGCGCATACCAGAAGCAGGAGCAGCAGATCGATTCGTACCGCCGCGGCATCGGCGCGTTCGAATATGCCTATCGCAATTCGCAGCTGAACGGCGTGACGCCGATCACCTACGGCTTTGCGCGTCCGGGCGGCACCGGCGCCACCTTCGGTTCGGATCCTGCGGCCTATGCCCTGATCACGCCGACCACGATCATCCCGACCTTGCCTTCGATCGGCCGTCAGTTTCTGGATTACGAGCGGCTCGGCTTCACCGCAACGGCGCAATGGCATCCGGCACCCGGCACCGAGATCACGATCGACGGCGTCTATTCGAAATATGATCAGAACAGCAATTCGAGCGGCATCACCACCATCGGCCTGAACCGCAACGGCACCAATGCGCGCGCCGCGCAGACGGGCTCGGCGGGGCTGCGGCCGGTCGGCAACGCCAATTACTTCGCCGATCGCGTCGCGCTCTATCCCAATTGCGTGCCGAGCGCGGTCATCGACTGCAACGGCGAGGCCGCCGGGACGGGCCTCGGCGCAACGCCGCTGCCCGGCTATTTCAACAGCCTCAATCCGAACAACCTCAATCCGTTCGATTACTACAACAATCCCGCTTCGCCCGGCTATGTGGCAACGGCGAACGGCACCGGCTTCTACAACGAACTGATCGGCCGTCCGAACACCAAGATCCGCGCGGCGCACGTCAACGGCGCGAACCAGGCCGATTATCTCGTCCTCGACGATGTCGACTGGCGCAGCTTTGCCGACGCGCAGTTCGGCACCACCGAGTTCAAGCAGCTCACCGCGAACATACACCAGGATCTGACCGACGGCCTCTATGTCGATGCGACCGCCGGCTGGTCGAAGTCCGAATTCCGCGCTTACGGGCTGCTCGCCGAGTTCAATGCGATCGATCGTGACGGCTACACGTTCGACGATCGCGACGGCGGCAAGATGCCGGGGTTCAATCCCGGCTTCGACGTCGCCAACCCGCAGAGCTGGTCGCTGGTCAAGGGCCTGTCGACGATCCGCTATTTCACCAACACCGTCGACAACGAATTCCGGGTCGCTCGTGTCAACTTCACGTATGAAGCGCTGCCGGAGATGGCGCTCAAGTTCGGCATGACCGCCAAGAAGTTCGACTATTCCGGCGATCAGGGCCGTCGCAACCAGGGAATGGAGGCGATCAACCCGACCCTCGCCGAGGCGCATCTCAACGTCACCGATCTCGGCCAGACCGTCGGTTTCGGCCAGGGGCTGAACGTTACCGCAGGAACGCCGACCAGCTATTTTGCGCCGGACCTGAACAAGTTCGTCAACCAGTTCGGCATCGACTGCAACTGCGTCAACAAATGGGGCGATTTCCGCGCGATCGTCGACGGGCGCCAGCGCGCCGCAGTCACCGAGCAGGACGTCTCGGGTTTCTTCCAGGTCGATTACAAGGTCGATCTGTTCGGCCGGCCGTTGCGCGGCAATGTCGGCATGCGCATCGCCAACACGCGCGTCTCCGGCTCGGGCAATGTCGGCGGCAGCGACGGCGTAGCGGGCGTACCCGTCACCGCGCACAACGAATATTGGGACTGGCTGCCCTCGATGAATGCCAATTGGGAAGTCGCCGACAATTTCCTGATCCGCTTCGCCGCGGCGGAGGTTATGTCGCGTCCGCAGCTTTCTGCGCTGACGCCGGGCACCACTTCGTTCGCCACCGGCCTGAACGCGACCGGCGCGGCGCCGGCGGTCACCATCGGCAATCCCTATCTCAACCCTTTCCGCGCGACCAATCTCGATCTCAGCTTCGAGAAATATTTCTCCCATAACGGGCTGATCGCGGTCAATTTCTTCAAGAAGAGCATCGGCAGCTTCCCGCAGCAGATCGCGCTGGAGGCGCCTTTGTCGTCGGTGTTCGAACCGGCGCTCTACCAACAGGTGCTCGCGTCGATCACGAGCCCGACGCTCCAGTCCTACACGCGTGCCGGCGGCATCTGGGCGATCCGCCAGTTCGCCGACGCGCCGGGCGGCGATATCAAGGGCGTGGAAGTCAATCTGCAGACCGACTTCTATTTCCTGCCCGCGCCGTTCGACAAGTTCGGCATCACTGCCAACTATACGCACATCGATTCGAACCTGAGCTATCTCACCGGTACGGTGCTCAATACGACCCAGACCGGAGGCTCGACCGCGCAGAACAGCTTCGCCGAAGGGCCGTTCCTCAACACCTCGCCCGACGCCTTCAACGCCACGCTTTATTACGAGAACAGCGTCTGGTCGGCGCGCGTGTCGGGGGCGTATCGCACGCGCTACGTCAACCGCTTCCCGCTCGCGAGCGGCACCTGCTCGGTCGGCACCACCACCAATGCCGGCGCCGCGTGCAACTCGCCGGTCGTGGCCGATTTCGGCTATAACGAGAACACGCTCAACATCGACCTTGCGTTCGCCGTAAACGTCACGAACTTCGCCAAGCTCACGCTCGAGGCGCGCAACCTGACCAACGACCCGCAATATCGCACGATGTACGGCGCAAATCCGGTCACCCAGACCTATGCCAGCACCGGTCGCATCGTCACCGGCGGCCTGCGGCTGATCTTCTAAGGGGCAAGGCGGCGATGCATATCGGCATTGCCGCCACCCTTCCGACCGATATTGCACGGCTCACTCTCACCGCCTCCAGTTTTCGAGGATAGACCGATGAAGCTCACGCGTCGCGAATCGATCGGCACCGCCTTGCTCGGAGGCGGCGCGCTGGCGCTACCTGCCGGTGCGGCGCCCGCGCGCAAGCCCGCACCCGACTGGAAGCGCGGCTTCGACAATCAGCGCGTCGCCGATCTGGGCAACGGCAATTTCCTCAATCCGCTGATCTCGGGCGATCGCGCCGATCCCGCCATCCTCAAGGACGGCACGGATTATTACATGACCTTCTCCAGCTTCGATTCCTATCCGGGGCTCACGATCTGGCATTCGCGCGATCTAGTGAACTGGCAGCCGCGCAAGGCCGCGCTGACGAAGAACATCGGCTCGGTCTGGGCGGTCAGCCTCGAGAAGCATGACGGCCGCTATTTCCTCTACATTCCCGTAAAGGCGAAGCCGAACTCGATCTTCGTGATCTGGGCCGATCATATCGACGGGCCGTGGAGCGATCCGATCGACCTCAAGATGCCCAACCATATCGACCCGTGCCACGCCGTCGGCGAGGACGGCTCGCGCTGGCTGTTCCTGTCGGGCGGCGACCGCATCCGCCTGTCCGCCGACGGCCTCTCGACCGTCGGCTCAGTCGAGCATGTCTATGATCCGTGGCGCTATCCCGACGATTGGGATGTCGAGGGCTTTTCCCCCGAGGGTCCCAAGATCCACCGTCACGGCGAGTATTTCTACATGATCACCGCGGTGGGCGGCACCGCCGGTCCGCCCACCGGCCACATGGTCATCGCCGCACGCGCGCGCTCGATCCATGGGCCGTGGGAGCAATGCCCCGCCAATCCGCTGGTGCGCACCACCAGCGTGGACGAGAAATGGTGGTCGCGCGGCCATGCCAGCCTTGTCGAGGCGCCCGACGGCAGCTGGTGGTCGGTCTATCACGGCTTCGAGAACGGCTATTGGACGCTCGGCCGCCAGACCCTGCTCGATCCGGTCGAATGGACGAAGGACGGCTGGTTCAGGATGAAGGGCGGCGATCTGTCGCAGCCGATCCGCAAGCCCAAAAGCGGCACCGCGCTGCCCCATGGCCAGCCGCTCTCGGACGATTTCAGCAAGCCGCTGCAGCTCGGCAGCCACTGGAATTTCTTCAAGCCCGCGCCCGACGAGAGCAACCGCCAGCGCGTCGAGAATGGCGCGCTCGTGCTCAAGGCCAGCGGCACTGCGCCGAGCAGCTCCTCGCCCTTGCTCCTCATCGCCGGAGACCAGGCCTATCAGTTCGAATGCGATATCGAGATCGCCCCCGGCGGCGTCGCGGGCCTGCTGCTCTTCTATGACGAGAAGCTCTATGCCGGCCTCGGCTTCGACGAGAAGCGCTTCGTCACGCACCAATATGGCATCGAGCGCGGGCGCCCGGCCAATCCGCACGGGCGCCGCATGAAGATGCGCGTCACCAACAATCGCCACATCGTCTCCTTCCACACCTCGGGAGACGGCGGCCAGACCTGGAAGCGCTTCGATCGCGGCATGGAAGTCTCGGGCTACCATCACAATGTCCGCGGCGGCTTCCTGATGCTGCGCCCGGGCCTCTATTCCGCCGGCGAAGGCGAGGCGCGCTTCCGCGACTTCCGGTTCCGCGCGCTGTGATGCGCAGCCTCGCCTTCGCCGCGATGCTGCTCGCCGCCCCGGCCGTTGCGCAGACCGCGCCGGAAGCGCCGCGTCCGATCGCCGCCTCGAAGATCATCCTCGTCGGCGATTCGACCACTGCGGTGATCGGGGGCTGGGGGCCGAGCTTCTGCGCCTATCACGTGACGTCCTTTGCCGCGTGCGTGAACCTCGCGCGCGGCGGGCGCAGTTCGGGCAGCTATCGCGCCGAAGGCTCGTGGGACCTCGCGCTCGCCGAGATGCGCACGCCGGGCTACAAGAACGTCTGGGTGCTGATCCAGTTCGGCCATAACGACCAGCCCGGCAAGCCCGGCCGCTCGACCGATCTTGCCACGGAATTCCCTCTCAATATGGCGCGCTATGTCGACGAGGTCCGCGCCGCGGGCGCGAAGCCGGTGCTGCTGACGCCGCTCACCCGCCGCATGTTCAAGGACGGCAGGCTCCAGAACGACCTCGATCCCTGGGCTGCCGCGATCCGCAAGGTCGCGGCCGAGAAGAAGGTTCCGTTGCTCGACCTCAATGCCGAGAGCAGTGCCGCGGTGCAGGCGATGGGCGAGGCCGCGGCGGACCGCTTCGCGCAGCTCCGGCCCGGCTCCGCGCCGGTCGCGCCCGTGCCGGCAACCGCGACCGAAGTCGAGGTCCAACCGATGGCCCAGCCCAAGCTCTCGTTCGATCGCACGCACCTGGGAATCGAGGGCGCGAACTATTTCGCCGCGATGGTCACGCGCGAGCTCGCGGCCGTTGTTCCCGGGATGCGTCCGCTGCTGGTGCGCTAGCCGCCCGGTGCCTCACGACGGAGAACGGGTGGTTAGCCGCGAAAGGTCACACTAGGGTCACACTGATTGCGTGGTTCTGGCCGGCCGTGTTCCTGCGCAGGCAATCCAGGATGGTGTGGACCAGGCAGCGCTTATCCTGCTTTCGCACGAGCAGGATGAGAGGGGCGTTACGATGTCAAAGAGCTAGATGAGGCTGTCAGGCGAAATCCTACATTGCAAGCATGTTTGCAAATGTCTGCAATTGGGGCGTCAGCGGTCGTCCCGCCCCTTCCGTCTGGCGAACGGGTGCCACCTCCCCTAGAGGGCGGGCATGATCCGCCTGCGTCCCCAGACCGCCGCGTATTGCATGCTCGCATTGGTGATGCTGCTCTGGGCGGGCAATTCGATCGTCGGCCGCGCGGTACGCGAAGACATACCGCCGCTGTTTCTCGCATTGCTGCGCTGGACGGGCGCTTTGCTGGTGATCGCCCCCTTCGCCGCCCGCCACATCGCCCAGGATCGTGCAGCGATCGCACGGAGCTGGCCGGTGATCCTCCTCCTGGGCCTGCTCGGCGTCGCCGCATTCAACGGCTTCCTTTATTCCGGGCTGCGCTACACCACGGCGACCAATGGCCTGCTGGTGCAGGCGGCGATCCCCGCTCTGGTACTGCTCGTCGACTTCCTCATCTTCGGCGCGCGCGCAGGGATCGGTGCGATCATCGGTGTCGCGCTGTCTACGTTCGGCGTCGTCGTGATTATCTTCCAGGGCAAGCTCGGCGCGCTGTCGCAGGTCGCTTTCAATCGTGGCGACGCGCTGATCCTGTGCGGCGTGGTCGCCTGGGCCTTTTACACCTCGCTGCTGCGCCTCCGCCCGAAGCTTCATGCCCCGAGCTTCCTCGCGGTCACCTTCGCGATCGGCGTGCTCGCGATGCTCCCACTGGCCGCCACCGAATGGCACGAGATCGCCGTGATGCACTGGACGCCGCGCGTGTTCGCCGCGGTGCTCTACGTGGCGTTGCTGCCCTCGGTCGTCGCTTTTGCGCTGTTCAACGCCGCCGTCGCGACGCTGGGCCCGGCAAGCGCGGGCCAGGCGATTACGCTGATGCCGCTGTTCGGCGCGCTGCTCGCGGCGCTCACGCTGGGCGAACAACTGCACGCGCATCATTTCGCCGGCATGGCGCTGATCCTCGGCGGAATCCTCGTCAGTGCGTTCGTCCAGTCGCGCCAGAACAGGCGCGCCGACACGCAGGCGGGACTCCCGGCGAGGCTTAGGTTTCAGCGCGAGGAAAGTGGTGCCCGGGGACGGAGTCGAACCGCCGACACTGCGATTTTCAGTCGCATGCTCTACCAACTGAGCTACCCGGGCAGGGCCCGGCGTGGCCGGGAGCGGGCCTCTTAGTCGGCGTCCCGCGCGCTGTCCAGCCCGCTTTGTTGTCCCGGATCGACAGGCTCGCCAGGAACACGATAGCCTTCGCCCAGCCATTGCAGCAGGTCGCGATCCTTGCAGCCGCGGCTGCAAAAGGGCTTGAATCCGGGTTCGGTTGGTTTGCCGCAAATCGGGCAGCCGTCACGCTTGGCCAATGTCTACTCCTTGGGGGCGACGAACGCCGTCGCGCCGCCGATGCGCCGCGCCAGCTCGGCGGTCCATTCGGGCCGCTGCGCCAGCCGGTTGGCGATTCGCCTGTCCACCATATGGGTAGCCGGCGGCGGCGGGGAAGCCGCTCGATACGGCGCAGCTCCGCGCGTGCCTGTGCTCCCACCGGATCGGCACGCAACAGCTCCGGAAGCGAGGGACGGGTCCGCCGCCGCACGATCTGCAGGAAACCGAAACCGTTGACGGTGGTGCGTTCGAACGGCTGTGGCAGTGCCGCGTCGATCGCCTCCGCCACTGCCTGCCGCGCCGCCTTGTTCGCCAGGGTCGGGAAATCCACGCCGATCGACCCGGCGATCCCGTGCCGTTCGATCGCCCGTGCCACCGCATGCGCGGCCGCCACCGCCAGCGGTTCGAGCGGTCCGCCGCCGTCGACGTCGAACAAGGTCATCGCCGGCGTGGGCGACAGCCGCAGCGCGCCGCCGGGGAACCCGATCTCGCCGGTCACTGCCTCTTCGAGCACTTCGGACCAACCCGCTTCCTCCAGCAGGTCGCTCTCATGCGCGCGCAGCATTCGTACCGGCACCTCGGTCGCGGAGATCCGCGCCAGCAGGTCCGGCCCTTCGCCCGGCACCGCGTCCACGCCCGCCGGCACTGCCTTGGGAAGCTTGGCACGGCCGGGCTCGGGAATCGCCTCGCGCACGATCCGCACCCTCAGCGTGCCGCCCTGGGTGATTCCCTGCGGCAGCGGATCGCACAGTGCCTCGCCGCCTTCGAACGCGACCTTGCCGGTGCTCTTGTCGACCAGCCGCGCGTTCAGCACCGCCCCGTGTCGCGGTGCGCTGCCTTCGAGTTCGATCCGCGCCTTCCAGATGACCCCGCGCGAGACGAGCGCGGCGCGGTTCTCGCCGATGCCGGCCTCGTAGAGCCACTCAGCCAAGCGCGCGCCCTTCGTGGTCCCGCTGCTGATGCAGCGGGTGGCCAGCAGCCTCGAGCAGTGCGCGGGTCTCGAACACCGGCAACCCGACCACGCCCGAATGGCTGCCCGAGAGGAAGCGGACAAAGGCCTCGGCCTTGCCCTGGATCGCATAGCCGCCCGCCTTGCCCATGCCTTCGCCGCTCGCGACGTACCAGTCGATCTCGGCGTCGCTCAGCCGTTTGAAGGTGACGATCGTGTCCGAGATCCGTGTCCGGGCTTTCCCGTCCAGCCCGATCAGGCACACCGCCGACAGGCAATGGTGCCGCCGGCCCGAGAGCAGCGCCAGCATCCGGCGCAGATCGGCTTCGTCCGCGGGCTTGGCGAGGATGCGGCGGCCGACGGCGATGGTGGTATCGCCGGCGAGGACGATCTCGTCCGCGCCGCGCTCGACCGCCTGCGCCTTGGCCAAAGCGACGCGGAGCACATAGGCACGCGGCAGCTCGCCGGCATGGACGTCCTCGTCGACGTCGGGGGCGGCGATGCGCGCAGGCTCGGCGCCGATCCGCTTGAGCAGATCCAGCCGGCGGGGCGAAGTGGAAGCGAGGACGAGCCGCATCGGCCCGACGCTCACTTGAAGCGGTAGGTGATACGGCCCTTGGTCAGGTCGTAGGGCGTGAGTTCGACGAGAACTTCGTCGCCGACCAGCACGCGGATGCGATTCTTGCGCATCTTGCCGGCGGTGTGGCCGAGGATCTCGTGATCATTCTCGAGCCGAACGCGGAACATGGCGTTGGGCAGAAGCTCAACGACCTGACCGCGCATTTCAAGGAGTTCTTCTTTGGCCAAAAATATGCCTCTCGAGTGAATGCGAGCAAAAGTGGCGGTGCCTTTACTCTGCCGCGCATGAAAAGGGAAGGTGGACGGCAGATCGCGACGTCCAATGTGCCAAGATGGGGTGCCCGGCCCGCAAAGTCCAGCGCCGAACAAGCGCTTGCCTTGGCCGTCGCGCGCCACTTACACTGATGTAAGTGACGGCCGGCAGTGCCGCGAGGAGAGGGTGATGGCGGAGGCATATATCGTCGCGGCGGCGCGCACCGCCGGCGGGCGGCGGGGCGGCCGGCTGATGGGTTGGCACCCGGTCGATCTCGCCGGAGCAATGCTCGCCGAGGTCGCGGCGCGGAGCGGCGTGGATCCCGCCGCGATCGACGACGTCATCATGGGCTGTGTCGGCCAGGCGGGCGAGCAGGCACTCCACGTCGGCCGCAACGCAGTGCTCGCCTCGGGGCTTCCCGCGAGCATCCCCGCCGTCACGATCGACCGCCAGTGCGGCAGCTCGCAACAGGCGATCCAGTTCGCCGCGCAAGCCGTGATGTCGGGCACGCAGGACGTGGTGATCGCCGCCGGCGTCGAGCATATGAGCCGCGTACCGATGGGAACGTCGGTCGCCGGCGCGAAGCCCTATAGCGATCGCCAGCTGGAACGCTTCGGCGTGCGCGGGTTCAGCCAGTTCACCGGCGCCGAGATGATCGCGAAGAAATACGGGCACAGCCGCGAAGCACTCGACGCCTGGTCGCTTGAGAGCCACCGCCGCGCCGCCGCCGCGGTCGAACGCGGCGACTTCGCCGACGAGATCCTTGCGCTCGATATCGAGACCGCCGACGGCCCCGCCCGGCACGCACAGGACGAAGGCATCCGCTTCGATGCGAGCAGGGAGGGGCTGGGCAGCCTCAAGACTTTGGTCGAAGGCGGCGTGATCACCGCGGGCAATGCGAGCCAGATCTGCGACGGCGCATCGGGGGTGATGGTGGTGAGCGAGACCGCGCTCAAGGCGCATGGGCTGACGCCGCTGGCGCGCATCCACAACCTCACCGTCACGGCGGGCGATCCGGTGATCATGCTGGAGGAGCCGCTGTTCGCGACCGACCGGGCGCTCAGGCGCGCGGGGATGCGGATCGACGATATCGACCTGTACGAAGTCAACGAAGCGTTCGCGCCGGTGCCGCTGGCGTGGCTCGGGCATGTCGGCGCCGATCCCGACAAGCTCAACGTAAACGGCGGCGCGATCGCGCTCGGCCACCCTCTGGGCGCTTCGGGCACCAAGCTGATGACGACGCTCGTCCACGCGCTGCGCAAGCGCGGCCTGCGCTACGGCCTCCAGACGATGTGCGAGGGCGGCGGCATCGCCAACGTGACGATCGTCGAGGCGCTGTGAGGGTTCACACAATCCTCCCCGGAGGGGAGGGGAACCAAGCGCAGCTTGGTGGAGGGGTAGTCTCCACGGGCGATATCGCTTGGGGCAACTACCCCTCCACCGCTTCGCGGTCCCCCTCCCCTCCGGGGGAGGATTTTGATGGGCACCCTCTCCGGCATCCGCATCATCGAGTTCGGCGGCATCGGCCCCGGCCCGTTCGCCGCGATGATGCTTGCCGATCACGGTGCCGAGGTGATCCGGATCGAGCGCCCCGGCGCCGCCTTCGGCCCGCACGCGCTGGCCCGAAACCGCAAGGCCATCGGCGTCGAGCTCAAGGCACCCGAAGGCGTGGAGATCGCCCGCGCGCTGTGCCGCGGCACCGACGGCATCATCGAAGGATTTCGCCCGGGCGTGATGGAACGGCTGGGCCTCGGGCCGGAAGTGCTGCTCGGCGATAATCCGCGCCTCGTCTATGGCCGGATGACCGGCTGGGGACAGGACGGCCCGCTCGCCCAAGCCCCCGGCCACGACATCAACTATATCGCCGTCGCCGGGCTGCTCGACGGGATCGGCACACCGGGCGGGCCGCCGGTCGCCCCGGTCAATTATGTCGGCGATTTCGGCGGCGGCGGGATGCTGCTCGCCTTCGGGATGGTCAGCGCATTGCTCGGCGTGAAGATGGGCGCGCCCGGACAAGTCGTCGACGCGGCGATGACCGAGGGCGCCGCATTGCTCGCCAGCATGAGCTGGGGGTTCAAGGCCGCGGGCATGTGGCAGGACGGCCCGGGCGCGAACCTGCTGAGCGGCGCCGCGCCTTTCTACCGGACCTATGCCTGCGCCGATGGCCGCTATGTCGCAGTCGGCGCGATCGAGCCGCAATTCTATGCCGCGCTGGTGGCAGGCCTCGGCGAGGACGGTGCCGGCCAGATGGACGCCGCCGCCTGGCCCGCGCGGACCGAACGCTTCGCGGCGATCTTCGCCACCCGCACGCGCGACGAATGGGTCGCGCATTTCGCGCCCGAGGCGTGCGTGTCGCCGGTCCTCACTTTCGACGAGGCGGCAGCCCACCCGCACAACGTTGAGCGCGGCACCTTCGCGGGCGGCGCCCCCACCCCGCGCCGCGCTTCGCCGCCACACCCGCATCGCCGCCGAAGGTTTCACAACCCGGCGAATGGACCGATCGGGTGCTGGCCGAGCTCGGATATGACGAACCCCGGATCGCGGCCCTGAAAGCCGCGGTGACGATCGGCTGAGGAGAATGGCATGAAGTTCGAGAACATTGCAGCAGTGGTGACGGGCGGCGCCTCGGGCCTCGGCGCGGCAACCGCGCGGGCACTCGCCGCGGCGGGTGCGAAGGTCGCGTTGTTCGACATGAATGCCGAAAAGGGCGAACTGCTCGCGGCCGAGATCGGCGGAATCTTCTGCAAGGTCGACGTCCGCTCGGACGACGAAGTCGATGCCGGTTTCGCCAAGGCTCGCGACGCGCACGGCCAGGAGCGGATCCTCGTCAATTGCGCCGGCGTGGGCAATGCCTTCAAGACCGTCGGGCGCGACAAGGCGACCGGCGAGATCCGCCAATTCCCCGCCGCGGCGTTCGACTGGGTGATCCAGGTCAACCTCGTCGGCAGCTTCCGCTGCATCGTGAAGTCGGCCGCCGGCATGCTCACACTCGACCCCGACCAAGACGGCGAGCGCGGCGCGATCGTCAACACCGCCAGCGTCGCCGCCGAGGACGGCCAGATCGGCCAGGCGGCCTATTCGGCGTCGAAGGGCGGGATCGTCGGCATGACCCTGCCGATCGCGCGCGACCTTTCGGGCGAGGGCATCCGCGTCAACACGATCCTCCCCGGCATCTTCGACACGCCGCTGATGAACGCCGCGCCGCCGCAAGTGAAGGAAGCGCTGGCCGCCTCGGTGCCCTTCCCCAAGCGCCTCGGGCGGCCGGAAGACTATGCCAGCCTCGCGCTCGAGATGCTGCGCAACCCCTATTTCAACGGCGAGGACGTGCGGCTCGACGGCGCGATCCGCATGGCGCCGCGGTGAGCAACTGGCGCGAAGACCCCGAACTGGTCGCCCTCGCCGACGGCGCCGCGCGTTTCTTCGAGCGCGAAGCCCCTCCCGAGCGCATCGCCAAATGGCGCGACGCCGGACAGGTCGAGCGCGCCTTCTGGCGGCAGGCAGGCGAAGCCGGGTTGCTCGGCGTCTCGATCCCGGCCGAATATGGCGGCGCCGGCGGCGACTTCCGTCATGACGTCACGCTCGTCGAACAGGTCGGCCGCCACGGCGTCGAGGGTTTCGCGCTGTCGCTGCACAACGTCATCATCCTGCCCTATGTCCTCGCCCACGGCACCGAGGAGCAGAAACGCCGCTGGCTGCCGAAGCTCTGCTCGGGCGAGAGCGTCGCGGCGATCGCGATGAGCGAGCCCGGCGCAGGCTCCGACCTGCAGGCGATCCGCACCACGGCGCTGAAGGACGGCAACGGCTATCGGATCAACGGCGCCAAGACCTTCATCTCGAACGGCCAGATCGCCGATTTCGTCATCGTCGTCGCCAAGACCGATCCGGCGGCTGGCGGCAAGGGCGTCTCGCTACTCGTCGTCGAGACCGATCAGGCCGAAGGCTTCCGCCGCGGCAAGGCGCTCGACAAGATCGGACTCGATGCGCAGGACACCTCCGAGCTGTTCTTCGACGATGTCTGGGTGCCCGCCGACAATCTGCTCGGCACGACCGAGGGTCAGGGTTTCCGCCAGCTGATGGCCGAGCTGCCGCGCGAACGCCTCGTCATCGCGGTCTCCAGCGTGATCACGATGGAGAAGGCCGTCGAGGTGACGACCGAATACGTCAAGCAACGTCAGGCGTTCGGACAGCGCGTGTTCGACTTCCAGAACACCCAGTTCAAGCTCGCCGAATGCAAGGCCAAGGCGGAAGTGGCGCGTGTGTTCGTCAACGACTGCATCACGCGCCAGCTCGCCGGCACGCTCGACCTCACCACTGCCGCGATCGCCAAGCTTTGGGTCACCGACAGCGAAGGCCAGGTGGTCGACGAGTGCCTCCAGCTCCATGGCGGCTATGGCTATATCAACGACTATCCGATCGCGCGGATGTGGCGGAACGCCCGCGTGCAGCGCATCTATGGCGGGTCGAACGAGATCATGAAGGTACTGATCGCGCGCAGCCTCTGACCCGTGGATTCAGCCGGCGACGATCTTGAGGATCGCGCCGACGATCGTCGCCACCGGCGTGGCGAAGGCGGCGAAGCCTTTGACCGTATCGATCAGGTTCTTGCCCTGCGCCTTGACCACTTCCTTTGGCGGATTCTTCCGCAGCGCCGCATCCGTGAAGGTCTCGTAATCCTTCAGCAGGGCCTTGGCGTCCTCCTCGGGCAATTCCTTGGCCGCTTCGATCAGCGGATCGCGGAGCGCCTTGAGCTGGGTCTTGAGCGCGTCCGGGGCCGTGGCCTCGTCGATCGCCTTGTTGGTCATGGTGATGGTGTTGTTGCTCATCACGCCGAGGTTCACGAGATTGTTGTCGCCGGTGATGTTGACCACGATGTTTCTCCTCAGGATGGAATCGCCGACCTGCGCGTTGATCCGCGCAATCAAGGTCGCTTCGAGAGTGTCGGATTCGCGCGGTTTGAGCACGGAGCGGTCATAGTCCGAAAGCAGCCGCAGCGCCGCCTGCAGATCGACGCCGTGGCGACGCTCGCGGCGCAGCGATCCGGCCAGCCGTTTGCGATGCCGCTCGAGGAAGCCGGCATAAGCGGGATCGTCGCCCGCCTGCTCCTCCAGCATCGCGCAGAGGAACAATTCCTCGTAATGCGCAGTCAGATCCTCGAGCGCCTCGGCGGGCTGGCGCCAGGCGTCACCCCCACGCGGTGCGTCGATATACCAGACCGGCAGCGCGGTATCGCCGTCGGGTGCGCGCCACGGAAAGAAATGGATACGTCCGCCAAAGCCGGGATCGGGCGCGGGCATGTCGAGCGTCAGCGGCAGCGCGACCGGTTCGCGACGCGTGTTGACGAGCACGAGGAAGGGGCGTCCGGGATGGACCCAGTCGGGCTGATACCCGCCGCGCGGCTCGGGTGCGGTGCGGGCGGATTCGCGCGCGTAAAGGTCGCACAGCACCTCCGCTGCCGCGCCCAGCGTATCGTATACGCCCCGGCGATCGGGGTGGCGGACGCTGACGTCGGCGGTGGAGACCATCTCGATCAGCTCGCCCAGCTGCGCCTGCCCACCGGCCGCGGCCTGCGCGTCCAGCGTCACCGCGAGCCGGGCATGGCCGTGCTGGTCGGCGACGATCTCGATCCCGTCCACGCGCAGCGCGAACTGATCCTCGTCGCCGCGCTCGATCTTGATCAGGTCGGCGGCGGAGCAGCGCGCATAGGGCCGCGGTGGAATCCATTTCGCCACCTTGCCCAATCGCCCGACATAATCGGCCGGCGGCGGCGGCTCGCCATAAAGCCAGCGCGGTGCCGGGCGAAGATCAACCGCGGCATCCTCACGCGCGAATCGCGTATCGAAGAAAGGAAAACAAGCCCGGACAAACATGCCGCACGCTATCGCAAGAACAGCGCCGGCCAAAGCCCAATGCACGTCCGCCGGCTCGAAGCCGGCGGACTAGGTTACCATGGAGCCACAAGGACGGGACCTGGAAAGGTACTACCCTTGCCCAACATGGTACAGCCCAGTGCATGTCTCAATGTGTCGCGAGACTGCTGCCAAGGACCGGGCACGCAGCCCGATCAAGGCATTTGCCGCAGCCGCTTCCGTCGAAACGGTCGCGCGCCGCGGCAAACCCTGTTTACGCCTGTCGGCGCCGAGGAGCAACCTCAGCCCGCGACATGACTCCCCGCCAGCGCGGCGAGCAGCAGCAGCGCCACGATGTTGGTGATCTTGATCATCGGATTGACCGCCGGACCCGCCGTATCCTTGTACGGATCGCCGACGGTGTCGCCGGTCACCGCGGCCTTGTGGGCCTCGGATCCCTTGCCGCCGTGATTGCCGTCCTCGATATACTTCTTGGCATTGTCCCACGCCCCGCCGCCCGAGGTCATCGAGATGGCGACGAACAGGCCGGAGACGATCACGCCGAGCAGCATCGCGCCCAGCGCCGCGAAGCCCTGTTCCTTGCCGGCGACTGCGGCGATGAGGAAATACACCGCGATCGGGCTCAGCACCGGCAGCAGCGAGGGCACGATCATTTCCTTGATCGCCGCCTTGGTGACGATGTCGACCGTGCGGCCGTAATTGGGACGGCTGGTCCCTTCCATGATGCCCGGATTGTCGCGGAACTGATCGCGCACGTCCTGCACCACCGATCCCGCCGCGCGGCCGACCGCGGTCATGCCGAACGCACCGAACAGATAAGGCAGCAGCGCGCCGAGCAGCAATCCGACGATGACGAATGGATTGCTCAGCGAGAAATCGACCATCGCCTTGTGCGTGATCGGATCGACGGCGAGGCCGAGCTCCTTCGCATAGTGCGTGAGATCGGTGGTGTAGGCGCCGAACAGAACCAGCGCCGCGAGCGCCGCCGAGCCGATCGCATAGCCCTTGGTCACTGCCTTGGTGGTGTTGCCCACCGCGTCGAGCGCGTCGGTCCTGTGGCGCACATCGTCGGGCAGACCGGCCATCTCCGCGATACCGCCGGCATTGTCGGTGACGGGACCATAGGCATCGAGCGCGACCACCATGCCGGCGAGCGCCAGCAGCGAGGTTGCGGCGAAGGCGACGCCGATGATGCCGGCGATCTGGAAGGTCGCGATCACCGCCACGACGATCACGAGCGTGGGCAGCGCCGTCGATTCGAGGCTGATCGCGAGGCCCTGGATGACGTTCGTGCCGTGGCCGGTGACCGATGCCTTGGCGATCGACTTGACCGGGCGATAATTGGTGCCGGTGTAATATTCGGTGATCCACACCAGCAGGCCGGTGACGACCAGCCCGATCATCATGCAGTAGAACAGGCTCATGCCGGTGAATTGCGGACCGGCAAGCCCGGTTGCGCCCTCGGCGAGAAGCGCGTCGTCGCCGATCAGTGCGGCCGGATCGAGGCCGCCGATCATCGCGTTCATGTCGCCGACGACATATTGGGTGACGAGATAGATTGCCGGGACCGACAGGATCACGGTGGTCCAGAAGCCCTTGTACAGCGCGCCCATGATCGACTGGCCCTTGCCGAGGCGGACCATATAGGTGCCGATGATCGAGGTGATGATGCATACGCCGCCCACGATCAGCGGCAGCGCCATCAGCTTGGTGAGCATCTCCGTGCTGACATTTCGCATCATCAGCGCGAGGGAGACCATGGTGAGGCCGAGCGTGACGACATAGGTCTCGAACAGGTCGGCGGCCATGCCCGCGCAGTCGCCGACATTGTCGCCGACATTGTCCGCGATCACGGCGGGGTTGCGGGGATCGTCCTCGGGGATTCCGGCCTCGACCTTGCCCACCAGATCGGCGCCGACATCCGCGGCCTTGGTGAAGATGCCGCCGCCGAGACGCGCGAAGATCGAGATCAGGGAGGCGCCGAAGGCGAGCGCGGTGAGTGCGGCGATGACTTCGCGGCTGTTGGGCGCCAGATGCGACTGCTCCACCAGATACCAGAAGATGCCGGCGATCGAGAGCAGGCCGAGGCCCGCGACGAGCATGCCGGTGATCGCGCCCGAGCGGAAGGCGAGCGTGAGCCCGCCCTGCAGCGAGGTGCGTGCAGCCTCCGCGGTGCGGACGTTCGCGCGCACCGAGATGTTCATGCCGACATATCCGGCAACGCCCGAAAGCACCGCGCCGATCAGGAAGCTGACCGTGGAGAGCCCGCCGAGCGTGAAGAACAGCACGACCGCGACGATCACGCCGACGATCGCGATCGTCATATATTGCCGGCCGAGATAGGCCTTGGCGCCTTCCTGGATGGCGGCGGCGATATCCTGCATCTTCTCATTGCCGGGCGATGCCCTGAGCACTTGCTGACTCGTCAGAAAGCCATAGGCCACCGCCAGCAAACCGCAGGCGATGGCGAGATAAACAATCGTCATCAGGCGAAGTCCTTCCCCTAGAACTGGAACCGCCGCCGGCCTTGCCACCGGTCTTTGCGGAGCCGGGAAGGTATCGGGCACCCCGAGCGGGCGCAACCCGCCTCAGCGGTGTTCGTAGCCGAGCCGTTCGGGCGGGGATTTTCCGTCGAGGAGAAGGGGTTGCGCGGATTTCCGAAGCATCGTGCCGATCCGCGTGGCGGACACCGGCAGGACGATTCCGTCGGGCGCGGCGAACAGGAGCTCGTAATCGTCGCCCCAACTCGCCGCCGCCAGCCGGTCGCGCACGCCTTGCGCAAACGGGATCGCGTCGAGATCGATCGCAGCCGTGCATCCGCTCGCCTCGGCCATCCGCCGCGCATCGAGCAGCAGCCCGTCGGACACATCCATCATCGCATGCACGTGCCGCCCCAGCGCCAGCCCCTCGGCCAGCCGTGGGCGCGGGCGCAGATAAGCCGCGCCGTCGCCGGCCTCGAACCCGAGCATCGCCGCGCCGATCGCGCCGGTGAGGTAGAGTACATCTCCCGCCTGCGCCCCGGCCCGCGCCGGCACCGGCCGCGCCGTCGCCCGCCCGATCGCCGTGCAACCGAACGTCGCTGGCCCGGCATGCGCGATGGTGTCCCCGCCGAGCAGCTTCACGCCGTAAGCATCGAGCACGTCGCGCAGCCCCGCCACGAACCGCTCGGCACCCTCGACCAAGGTCGCCCCGATCAGCACCCCGATCGGCTCGGCGGCCTTGGCCGCGAGATCGGAAAGGTTCACCGCCACCAGCTTCCACGCAATGTCGGCCGGATCGGTGCCGGCGCGGTAATGCACGCCCTCGGCAATCGCGTCGTGCGTGACGACGAGCGCCTCGCCGCCGATCTCGATCACCGCCGCATCGTCGCGCAGATCCTGCGCGCCGGGATGCAGCGGCAGGGTGCGCAGCGCGGCGATGAACTGGGCTTCGTTCACGCGCAAATCCTCCCGAAGGGGAGGATCGGCCTCAACCCCGCACTTCCTTCGCCACCGCGTCGAGGATCCCGTTGACGAACCCCTTCTCGCGCCGGTCGTAGAATGCATCGGTCACATCGAGATACTCGCTGATCACCGCCCCGACCGGCACATCGGCGCGCGCCATCAGCTCATAGGTGCCAGCGCGCAAAATCTGCCGCATCGGCTTGTCGAGCCGGTCGAGCGACCAGTCGGCGGCGAGCTTATCCGCGATCAGCCGGTCGATCTCCTCGCGCCGCGCGTCGACGCCCTTCACGATATCGTCGAAGAACGCGACATCGGCGTCGGCATATTCGACATCCTCGATCGTCGCCCCGAGCCGGTGCTGGTGGAATTCGGTGAGCAGCACGGTGAGCCGTGTGCCCTCCATCTCCTGCTGGTACAGCGCCTGCACGGCGGCCAGCCGCGCGGCGGCGCGGGCCTTGGATCGGGTCTTGGCTTTGGGGCTGGGCATGTTCTTCTCTATACACCAAATCCGTTCGGGCTGAGCTTGTCGAAGCCCTGTTCTTCCTTCCGCCATGAAAGAAGAACGGCCCTTCGACAAGCTCAGGGCGAACGGCGATTAATTGTTCAGTCGAATGGCGACCGATTTCGCGTGCGCGGGCAGCCCTTCGGCATTCGCCAGCGCGACCGCGGCCGGCCCGATAGCAGCAAGCCCGGCTTCGTCCAAGGCCAGGAAGCTGGTCCGCTTCATGAAATCGAGCACCGAGAGCCCCGAAGCAAAGCGCGCGCCGCCCCGTGGGCAGCACGTGGTTCGGTCCGGCGACATAATCGCCGACCGCCTCGGGCGTATGCCGGCCGAGGAACACCGACCCGGCATGGTGGACCATGTCGAACAAGGCCTCGGCTTCGTCGCACGCCAGTTCGAGATGCTCGGGCGCCAGCCGGTCGCACAGGGAATCGCCTCGACGAGGTTCGGCACCAGGATGATCGCGCCATTGGCATCCCAGCTCGCCCGCGCCGTCGCCGCGGTCGACAAGGTCTCGATCTGCGCATCGACCGCCGCCGCCACCCGGTCGCCGAACCCGGCATCGTCGGTGAACAGGATCGACTGGCTGGTCGGGTCGTGCTCGGCCTGGCTGAGCAGGTCCGCCGCAATCCATTCGGGATCGTTCTTGCCGTCGGCGACGACGACGATCTCGCTCGGCCCCGCGACCATGTCGATGCCCACCACGCCGTAGAGCTGGCGCTTGGCCTCCGCGACCCAGGCGTTGCCCGGCCCGGTCACCACGTCGACCGGCGCGATCTTCTCGGTGCCATAGGCCAGCGCCGCCACTGCCTGCGCCCCGCCGACGCGCCACAATTCGTCCACGCCCGCGATATGCGCCGCGGCGAGCACCAGCGGATTGACCTCGCCATTCGGCGTCGGCGTGACCATCACCAGCCGCCGCACGCCCGCGGCCTTGGCGGGGATCGCATTCATCAGCACCGAGCTGGGATAGGCCGCCCGCCCGCCGGGGACGTACACCCCCGCCGAATCCACTGCCCGCCAGCGCGCGCCGAGCCGGATGCCGAGTTCGTCGATCCCGTCGCTGTCCTGCGGCTTCTGCTTCGCATGATAGACGGCGATCCGTTCCGCCGCGAGCTCGAGCGCGTCGCGCAGTTCGGGAGTCAGCCCCTCCCATGCCGCAAGGCAATCGGCGCGGTCGATCTTCCAGCCGGTCTGGTCGAGATCGTGCTTGTCGAACAGCCGGGTCAGGTCCTTGAGGGCCGCGTCGCCCTCGTCGCGCACCCGCTTGATGATGTGCGTGACGTTGCGCGCGACATCCTCGTCCGCCTCGCGGCGGGCATTGACGAGGGTAGTGAACTTCGCGGCGAAGTCCGGGGAAGAAGCGTCGAGCCGGATCATCTTTTGCTCCCCTCCCTTCAGGGGAGGGGCTGGGGTGGGGCCTCGCCGTCTCATCGAGACTTTCGCTTGGGGCACTGCCCCACCCCAACCCCTCCCCTGAAGGGGAGGGGCTCTAAGGTTCGCTTGTCTCATCCGACCGCCCTCCGGAACGCATCGACCAGCGGCACCACTTCCCCCGCGCGCATCTTGAACGCCGCACGGTTGACGATCAGCCGGCTGGTGACTTGCGCGATCACTTCGACTTCGACGAGGCCGTTCTCCTTGAGCGTCTTGCCCGAAGAGACGAGGTCCACGATCCGCGGCGCCAGCCCGAGCACCGGCGCCAGTTCCATCGCGCCGTTCAGCTTGACGCACTCCGCCTGCACGCCGCGTGCCTCGAAATGCGCGCGGGTGATGTGCGGATACTTCGTCGCGATGCGCACATGGCTCCAGCCGCGCGGATCGTCCTTCTTCGCCATGTCGGCGGGCTCGGCGACCGAGATGCGGCAATGGCCGATGCCGAGATCGACCGGCGCGTAGAGCTCCGAATAGTCGAACTCGGCGAGCACGTCCGACCCGACGATGCCGAGCTGTGCCGCGCCATGCGCGACGAAGGTGGCGACATCGAACGCGCGGACGCGGATCAGGTCGATCGCAGGGCTGTTGGTCTTGAAGCGCAGCGCCCGGCTGTCCGGATCGGCAAAGGCGGGTTCCGGCACGATGCCGACTGCCGCGAGCAGCGGCAGCGCCTCGTCGAGGATGCGCCCTTTGGGGACGGCAAGGATGAGCGGTTCTTGCATGAGTGGCCGGGGCTTTACTTGGGGGTGCCCCGGGCGCAACACGCGCCGCATGGCCGACGAACAGACCAACCGCGACAGTTTCGCCATCCAGGCCGGCTATTGCACCGCGATGGCCGCGCCAATCACTGCGCGCGTATCGACCGTCCTCGGGCAGAGCCTCACTCGCGACAGCGAAACCGGCCGCCGCGTGCTCGACTGGCCGGGCGAGCCCGTCGCCGACGCGCTGGTGCTGCGGCTGATCGGCGGGTTGCATGCGCTATACCGCCGCGGCGTGCCCGAAATCGCGCCCGTCTTCACCGGCGCGATCACCGACGAGACGCAGATCGGCACCATCCTCAACGCGGTGTTCGTCGCCCACGACGCCGAACTCCTCCCGTGGCTCGACGGCCCGCCCCAGACCAACGAAGCCGGCCGATCCGCCGGGCTGATGACCGGCATCCTCCATCTCGCGGCGCGCTACGGTCCGAAATTCGAAGTGCTCGAGATCGGATCGAGCGCCGGCCTCAACCTGCTGATCGGCCGCTACCGCTTCGATCTGGACGGGGTCCGCGCCGGCCCGGCAGACTCCCGGTCGAGATCAGGCCCGAGTGGCGCGGCCCGCCGCCGCCGGATGCGCCGGTCGAGATCCTCTCCGCCCGCGGCGTCGATATCCAGCCGCTCGATCTGTCGGATGATCGCAATGCCGAGCGGCTGCAGGCCTATTGCTGGGTCGAGAACACCGAGCGGCAGGCACGGCTGGAAAAGACCATCGCGATGGTCCGTGCCGAAGGCGTCGATCTGGTGCAGGGCGACGCCGCCGACTGGGTCGAAGCCCGCCTGGCCGAGCCGCAGGCGGAAGGCGTGACGCGCGTGCTGATGCACTCGGTCGTCTGGCAATATCTCCCCGATAGCACTCAGCAGCGCATCGCCGCCGCGATGCTCGCCGCGGGGGCGCGCGCCACGCCCGAGCGGCCGCTCGGCTGGGTGATGATGGAGCCCAATCGCGATCTCCACCGCCACGAAGTCCGCGTCCGCGGCTGGCCCGGCGACACGCCGATGCAGCTGGTCGCGCTGACCCATGCCCACGGCGCCTGGGTCGAGGCGCTCGAACCGCCGTATGAGACGCGTCCCTATGTCATGCGAGCCTATTAGGATGCACAGCACCAATTATCGCGACACGCTGATCACCGTGTCGACGGATTGTCCGGTGCCCAACGGCACGATCCCCGAAAAACCCGGCACCATCGCCACGATCCAGCACGCCCTGCTCGCCACGCCCTATGCGATGACCAGCGACGACCTGCTCTACGAGACGCACCGCGCGCGCGACGGCGACAAAAGCCGCGAGGAGTTCTTCGCCAGGCCTCAGGCATGTCTGCGCGCCTCGCCTTTGGTCAAGCAGTTCGGCTGGGGTATCCACCACGACACCGAGGGCCGGATCGCGCTGGTTGATCCGCAGAGCGACGCCTATGCCCGCCTCCTCGTCGACCCTTCGGTCAAGAAGACTCCGGGCATGCGCAGCAAGCGCTGATTCGTCATCCCGGCGAAAGCCGGGATGACGAATGAGTCAGTGCCCGGCAAGCCACTCCCGAATCGCCGCGGTCACTGCCTCGGGCTTTTCCCAAGGCACGAAATGCCCACCATCCTCGATGCGGGCAATGGTCAGGTCCGGCACGAATTCGTCCAGCTCGAGCTGCACCGGCAGCAACGCCTTGTCCTGCATGCCCCAGATCACCAAAGTCGGCTGGGTGATCGGCGGGAAGGGCGCGCCGAGCCAGGCCGGGCGTTCCGCATCCTCATCGGGCTTCGGCACTACGATGCTGCTCGCGCGGTACCAGTTGAGCATCGCGGTCATCGCGCCGGGCTGGCCCCATTCGTCCATGTACGCCGCCTTGTCCTCGCCCGCGATCCCGCCGACGATGTGCTGCGCGAAAGTCGAAGCGAAGAAGCGTTCGAGCCCGGCACCGATCAATCCCTGATCGATCCGCGTGTCGCGGAAGCGCGTGATATACTGGCTTCCCTTTCGCTGTGCGGGATCGTCGAACAGCGACTTCTGGAAGACCTTGGGATGCGGCGCGTTGACGATGATCAGCCGCGCGATGCGCTGCGGGTTCTGCAGCGCCGCCATCCACGCGATCGCCCCGCCCCAGTCATGCCCGGCGAGCGTGAACCGATCGACTCCGAGATGGTCCGCCAGCGCGAGCAGGTCGCCGACCGGCTTGTCCGGGGTATAATTCTCCACGCCTTCGGGCTTGGACGAGCGCGCGAAGCCGCGCTGATCGGGCGCGACGACATAATGGTCCTTCGCGAGTTCCGGAATCTGGTGCCGCCAGGTCCGGTGCGATTCCGGAAAGCCGTGGAGCAGGAAGATCGGCGGATTGGCCGGATCGCCGGCGATGGCGACGTCGAGCTCCACGCCGGTGGGAAGTGCGATCCGCTGGAGTTCCTCCATATTCCCCTCCTGCTCTGTTCCCCTTCCGCTTGCGGGAGGGGTTAGGGAGGGGCTGGCCTCCCGTTCCATTTCATGCCCTCCCCGACCCCTCCCGCAAGCGGAAGGGGAGCGATTAGGGCAGCCGCTTGCCCTTGGTGCGGCTGGTCAAGTGGAACCGGTCGCACCGATCGCAGCGATACAGGCGGAGTTCGAGCCCCGAACGCTGGATCGCCGCCAGCGCGTCGGCCTCGGAAGCGTAACCCGCCTTGCGCCGGCACACGCTGAGCCGGGTTCTAGGGATAGCTCACCGTCTTGGGCACTTCGGGGATCGGGATCCATTCCTTGTCGTCGCCGGGGACCTTGGGGAAATTGCCCGCCGTCCAGTCCTGCTTGGCCTGGTTGATCCGGTCGCGGCTCGACGAGACGAAGTTCCACCAGACGTGGCGCGGTGTCGCGAAGGCTTCGCCGCCGCAGAGTATCACCCGGCCGCCCTGCTCCGAGCGCAGGGTCGCCGCAATGCCGGGGCGCAGGACGTAGAGCGTCATCGGCTCGAGCCGGAGCCCGTCGAGGCTCGCTTCGCCCATCGACACATAGACCGCACGCTCGTCGGCACCGGGATCGACGGGAATGCTCGCGCCCGGGGCGAGCGCGATGTCGGCGTAGATCGTCCCCGCATAGGTGGTGGTCGGTGCCGCGGCGCCCCAGAGTTCGCCCATGATGATGCGGGCGGTGGCCCCGCCGGACTGGACGATCGGCAGGTCGGCGGCGGCGACATGCTCGAACGCGGCGTCCATTTCCTCATCGGCTTCGGGCAGCGCGAGCCACGTCTGGATGCCGGAAAGCTCCGGCCCGATCGCGCGTTCCGCTGAGGGCGAGCGCTCCGAATGGACGATGCCGCTGCCCGCGGTCATCAGATTGACCGCACCGGGCTCGATCGTCGCGAAGGTGCCGATCGAGTCGCGATGGTCGATCGCGCCGGCATAGAGATAGGTCACCGTCGCGAGATTGATGTGCGGGTGCGGCCGCACGTCGATGCCGGTGCCGATGTCGAGCCGCGCGGGCCCCATCTGGTCGAAGAAGATGAAGGGGCCCACCATCGTCCGCGGCCGCGACGGCAAGGTGCGGTGCACCTTGAAGCCGCCCAGATCATGGGTGACGGGCTCGATCGTCTGGATGATCAGGTCTTCGGTCATGCTGCCTCCGTTCGATCATCGGAATAGCCAGTCGGCGGGGGCGGGACAGCCACAGTTTGGAAAGGCAGATTTTCCGATCAGGCGGCATCCAGCTCGGGATAATGCCGGAAGATGCCCTGCGTGTTGAAGCCGATCCGCCGGTCGCTGGCGCAATAGTCGTGAATGCCGGGGAGCTGGGCGACCCGGTCGCGGATCGCGATCAGCTTCGGATAATCGCCCTCGATCGCCTTCATCCGCTTCGGGAACATGTAATGCAGTCCCTCGATCAGCTGGAAGATCGACGTGTCGCCGTAGCTCCAGCGATCGCCGGTCAGCCATTCGCCCTCGACCGAGCGTTCGAACCAGCCGAGGAACTTGGGCATCCGCTTCTCGCGGAACTCCTCGGCGAAGCGCGCGGCCTCGGCCCGCTGGTCCTCGTAATAGAGCCCGGTGCCCACGGGATGATGGACCTGGTGCACTTCGGCGATGAAATCGGTGATGGTGAGCTGGACCTCGTGGAGCCAGCGCCGCCCGGCTTCATCCGAAGGCGCGATGCCGTGCTTGTCGCCCAGATAGAGCAGGATGTTGGCGACCTGTGCGATCACCTGCGTGCCGGTATCGAGATAGGGCGGCGCGAAGGGTGGGCGGTGTTCCCGGGCCTTCATGTCCTCGATCAGCGCGTCGCTGCCGCGCTCGCGGGCCACATCGACATAAGCGATGTCGCCCGCCTCCATCGCCAACCGGACGAACTCGCCCCGCCCCTGGATCTCCGCCCAGTACCAGAGCTTGTACGTCGTCATGCTTATTCTCCCGGAGCGCGAGCCTTTATCGCCAGCGCGTGGATGCGGCCGGCGAGCAGATCGGCGAGCGCGTTGTTGACCAGTCGCTGCCGCTGAACGCGCGACTGGCCCACAAAGGCTCCGCTCTCGACCACCACGGTCCAGTGCGATTCGCCGGTGCCGTCGTCGCCGAGATGGCCGGCATGATGGTGGCTGTCGTTGATCACCTCGAGCTGCGTCGGGGCGAGCGCGGCAGTGAGGCGAGATGCGATGATGTCGGCGAGTCGGCCGCTGGCAGGGTCGGTCATCGCGCCTATATAGTCCGTTTGTTCAAGGGAGGTAGCGTGCCTGACGGCCAGCCGCGAAAGGATCGACCCAATGCCCGTTTCCACGGTCGCGTGGAGGCGCAGGGACGGCTGTGCGCCGAGCCGGGCTGCCCCGAGCCGGGCGAGTTCCGCGCGCCGCCGCTCGAAGGCACCGGCCGTGTGGGCGACGGCCCGCCGCCGTTCCGCTGGCTGTGCCTCGAGCATGTCCGCGCATTCAATTCGGGCTATAATTTCTTCAAGGGGATGAGCCCCGACGAGATCCACGACGCGCAGCGCCCGTTCGCGGGCTGGGAGCGCGAGACTCGCGCGTTCAATGCCACCGGCGGTGCCGACCGCCCGCCGCGCTGGGCCGATTTCTCCGATCCGCTCGACGCGATCAGCGCGCGCTTCCGCGAGCGGATGAAGGACCGCGCCGAACGCAAGGACGGCAAGCCGCTGTCGGGCAAGGACCGCGAGGCGATGCGCACGCTCGCGCTCGAGATCGACGCTGACCGGATGGCGCTCAGGAAGCGCTATTCGGAGCTGGTGCGGCGCTTCCACCCCGATCGCAACGGCGGCGACCGCGGCCATGAAGCGCAACTGCAGGAAGTCATCGCCGCGTACCAGCACCTCAGGAGCGCGCCGGCTTTCGCCTAGCCCTCGCGCTTCATCCGTTCCTGCCGCGCCTGTTCGCGCGCGCTCGGTTCGGACAGCTGGAAACTGCCGATCGGCACTTCCCCAGCCGGCTCGTACGTCGCCATCGTCACGCCGGTCGTGCTCGTCTGATGCTCGATCAGCTTGAGCGCAAAGGGCGGCGTGCCATCGCCGAACAGCCGCTTGCCGCCGCCCAGCACTACCGGAAAGGTCATCACGAACAGCCGGTCGACGAGGCCGGCGGCGAACAGGCCCGGATAGAGCGTGCTGCTGCCCTGGATCAGAATGTCCGGCCCCTCGCCCGCCTTGATCTCCGCGACGGCATCGATGCTGCCGACGCGGTGGCTGTTCTGCCATTCGAGCGGTTCGGTGCCGCGAGTCAGGACATATTTGTTGGCCTTGTCGAACGCCGGCCCGATCGGGTCGTCGGGACCGACATAGGGCCAATGCGCCGCGAAGATCTCCCAGGTCTTGCGCCCGAGCAGCAGGTCGAAGGGCCCTCCGAACATTGCGCCCATCGCATTGCCCATCGCCTCGTCCCAATAAGTCGCAGACCAGCCGCCGAGCGCGAACCCGCCGGTCCAGTCTTCGCTCGGCCCACCCGGCGCCTGCATCACGCCGTCGAGCGACTGGAACACACCACCGATGATTCTACGCATCGACATCTCTCCTAGTCTCTGTCGGGGGCACCCAGCGGGAAATAGGCGCGATAGGGGCGGGCCTCGTCAACCGCACGTACGACCGAGGGCCGGGCGAGCAGACGGGCGCGATAGGCCCGCAGATTGACCAGCTTCTCGGGAATCGGATCGACCCAGTCGGCGTAGAACAGCGCCGGTGCGGCGGCGCAGTCGGCGAGCGAGAAGGCGCCTGCAGCCGCCCATTCGCGCCCCTCGAGCCAGGTCTCCAGCCAGGCGTAGCTCTTCTGCAACGCCGCCTTCGCCTGCACGACCTCGATCGGGTCGTGCCGCTCCGGGCCGCGCAATGCGTCCGCAACCACCCGATTCATCTGGTTCATCAAGTGATTGTCGAAGATGCGATCGAGCATTCGCACTTCGAGCGCCGCGTCGCCCTCGGGAAGGAAGGCGACCGCGCCGGGATGGAAACGCTGGAGGTGCTCGATGATGACGCTCGATTCCATCACCGGACGGCCATCGTCGACGAGCAGCGGAAACTTGCCCGGCGGCCACAGCCGGGCAAGTTCGGCCGCGTTCGCCGGATCTTCGATCATCCGATACTCGAATGGCGTGCCGTTCTCGTAGAGCGGGATCAGTACCTTCCAGCAATAAGACGAGAAGGGATGTGCGTAGAGCTCGAGCATCAGCGCGATCCCACTACGCCGAACTTCGCGCCCTGCGGGTCCTTCGCATAGATCACGAAGTCGCCGCCCGGCACTTCCATCGGCTCCTGGACGATGCTGCCGCCGGCTTCCTCGATGCGCTGCTTCGCCTCGTCGATGTCGCCGACGCGGAAGAAATAGTTCCAGCCCGGCGTCTCGCCGGGAGGCGCCTTCATCACTGCGCCGATCATGCCGCCGTCATGGCCGAGGAAGCTGTAATCGCCCATCTCGCCCATCGGCATCGCGCCGTCCTTCGTCCAGCCGAACTGGTCGCCGTAAAATGCGAGCGCGGCCTGATCGTCGCTGGTCTGGAGCTCGTTCCATTCGCCGTGACCTGGCGCCATGCGCTTGAACGCGGTGCTGCCTTCAGGGCTGGAGCCCTTCATGACGTAGAAGACCACGCCCTGCGGATCGGCGACCATCGCCATCCGGCCGACGCCTTCCAGCGTGGTCGGCGGCATGTGGATGCTGCCGCCCGCCGCGACGATCTTCTCGGCGGCGGCGTCGACATCGTTCACACCGATATAGCTGAACCAACGCGGCTCCGGCGGCGCACCCCCAGGAGTCTTCATCATGCCCGCCACGCCCTGCCCGTCCGGTGCGAGATACACGTGATAGTCGCCGGTTCCGTCGGCAGTGCCACCGGGGCAGCCGCCGTCCTGCCAGCCGATCACCTTCCGGTAGAAAGCGCCGGCAGCATCGGGATCGCCGGTGATCAGCTCGTACCAGATCGGCGTTCCATGCGGATTGGTCATGATGAATCTCCGTTGTCAGATCCTCCCCGAGCTCGCCTCGGGGAGGATCGGGGTTCAGCCTTCGTCGACGATCGGCTCGAAGCCGCCCCAGAACATGCGCTTGCCGTCGAAGGGCATGTTCTCCATGTCCGGCTTCATCCGCTCGTCGGCCATCACCTTTTCCCAGCCGGCGTCGCGGGCCTCTTTCGAAGGCCAGATGATCCACGAGAAGACGACATTTTCGCCCTCCTCGGCCTTCACCGCCATGAAGAAATCGGTGGTCGTCCCACGCGGCAGGTCGTTGCCCCAGGCTTCCATCACGCGGGTGGCGCCATGCTCCTGGAAGACCTTCGAGGCCTTTGCCGCCATCTCGCGATAAGCTTCCTTCTTGCCCTCGGGTACGGGCAGGACAAATCCGTCTAGATAGGACATCTTCTCTCCTCTTTTATCCGCGCCGCTCAGGCGGCCACGGGTTCCGGTTCTTCGAAATCGGCGAACTGCGCCGCCAATGCGCGCTGGAACGCGGGACGCGCTTCGCCCCGCGCCTGATAGGCAGCGAGCGTCGGGAATTGCTCGACCAGTCCGGTGCCGCGCACGATGCGCAGCACGGTGACCATCATCAGGTCGCCCGCAGTGAAGCGCTCCTCGAGCCACTCGCGATTCCCCAGATGATCGGCGAGCCGCTGGAACCGGCCCTGGATCATCTTGACCACGTCGGGCCGCCGCGCCTTCGCCCAATCCTCGCCGGCGCTGAACAGGTCGATCGTGGCCAGCTGCTGGAGATAGGGCTCGATGCTGTTGAGCGCCGCGATCACCCATGCCGTGGCGCGGGCGCGCTCGCCCGGATCGGCCGGCAGCAACGCCTCGCTCGACTGGCCGATATGGAGCACGATCGCACCGGACTCGAACAGACTGACCTGCTCGTCCCGGTAGCTCGGCACCTGGCCGAAGGGCTGCTCGATGAAATAGTCCGCCGGGCGCTCGCCGCGGGGATCGAGTTTGCGCACCGAATAGCCCTTCCCCGCTTCCTCCAGCGCCCAGCGAACGCGGAGGTCGCGGACGACGCCGCGAGCGAAATCGGGTACCCAGCAAAAGGCGCTGATGGTCGGTTGGCCGGTCATGTCGCTCTCCTCAGGCCGCAGCCGCGGCGCGCTCGATCGTCGCAATGTCGATCTTGCGCATCTGCATCATCGCATCCATCGCGCGTTTCGCGGAGGCAGGATCGGGATTGTCCCAGATCAGCTCCATCATCCGCTTGGGCGTGATCTGCCAATTGACGCCCCATTTGTCCTTGCACCAGCCGCACGCGCTTTCCGCGCCCTCATTGCCCACGATCGCGTTCCACAGCCGGTCGGTCTCCTCCTGGCTGTCGGTGAGGATCATGAAGCTCACCGCCTCGGTCTGTGGGAACATCGGGCCGCCGTTGAGGCCGACGAATTTCTGGCCCAGCACTTCGAACTCGACGACGATCACTTCACCCGCCTTTTGCGAGGGCGTGTCGGCGGGCGTGCGCTGGACGCGGGTGACACGGCTGTCGGGAAGCAGCGACGCGTAGAAGTTCGCCGCTTCCTCGGCGGTATAATTGTACCAGATGCAGGTGGTCAGCTTGTCCATCATCTCTCTCCCAGATTTGTTTGTCAGTGCATCAGCGGAATCAGCGTCCGAAGTCGGGCATCGCGCAGCCACAGGCCGCCCCAGGCGAAGAGCCCGAGATAGACGCCGAACAGCGTATGGCTGAGCAATGGGCTGGCGACGCGGAACTGCATCGCGATCGCGCCGCCCAGATAGCCGGTGAGCAGGATCGCGCCGAGCAGGGCGGTGCGCGGGATCGCATAGAGCAGGGTGCAGATCGCAAGAATCACGCCCAGCTCGCGATAGACGGTCACGTCCGGTGATATCCCGAGCGGCGGGCTGTTGGCGATCATCACCGCCGGTGCGAACAGTTTGCCGCCGGCATCCATCGCGAGAAACAAGATGACGAGGCCGCTCAGCACCCAGCCAGCGATATGCTGGCGGCGGCCGGACGGGGAAAATTCGGTCGACATGGCGGTTGCTCCAATCTCGACGACGCGCTCAGGCGTCGCCTTCCTTCTTCTTGCCCTTGAGCAGGGCGACGATCGCCATCGCGTGGCCATGGCCGAGCGCGAACTGCTGCTTGAGGTCCGCCACGATCGTTCCGGCCTTCACGTCGGGCCGCAGCGTCCCGCCGTCCAGCCAGTCCTTCGCCGCCGCATAGGCACGGAAGTCGGCGGGGCCCTTGCCGGTCTTCGCTTCGATATTGGTCAGATAGGCCTGGAACGACATCGGACTTCTCCCTGTCAGGCGGGTTCGTGAGCCGGGCCTTCGGGGAAGGCGGCCATTGCGGCCTCCATGTCCATGAACATCGGCTCGAAGATGTGGCCGTCGGGATCCTCGAAGCTGCGCCCGTACATGAAGCCCATGTCCTGCTTCTCCCGGATATCGGCCTTGCCGCCGGCCGCCGCCGCCGCCTCGACGATCGTGTCCACTGCCTCGCGGCTGTCGCGCGACAGCGCGATCAGCACTTCGGTCGTGGCATGCGCGTCGGCGATCTGCTTCGGCGTGAAGGTTTTGAAGAAATCTTGCGACAGGATCATGAACACGATCTCGTCGGAAAGCTGCATCGCGCTCGCCGCTTCGTTGCTGAAGCGAAGATCCTTGGTGCAACCGATCGCCTCGTAAAAGGCGGTCGACTTGGCCACGTCCTTCACGGGCAAATTCACGAAGATCATCTGGGGCATCGTTCTTCTCCTTTTCATTTCGTCGGGTAAGTGAGCGACGGGTACCAGTCTGCACCGCGTCCTTCGGGGGTGGAGTCGAGAATCGTCCAAAGCGGCATCAAATCGGGCGCACCGCGCGGGTCCTGCCCCGGGTCTGCGGTGCTGTCGTCCATCTCTCCTGCCCAGAACAACCGGATCGCGCCGTCGCGGCGAGAGAAGACGAGGAGCTGCGGAATGTCGCCGCCGTCGGGGGCGAGCGCGTAAAAATCGCGGCTGAACGTCTGTTCGGCGTCCGAATAGAGCGGCAAATGCCGCCAGCCGCGCTCCTCGGCAAAGGCGCGAAGCTTGTCGAGCGGCGAGCGCGCCGTCACCGCGAAGGCGACGCGCTGCTGGATGTCGAGCGCTTCGCCTTCCCAGGCCGAGAGCAACGACGTGCACATCGGGCAAGGCCGTTCGCGCTGCGGCCCGAACATCCACGCGTAGACGACCAGCGTATCCTTGTCGCCGAACAGCGCTTCCAGCGTCACCGGGCCCTCGGCGCCTTCGAAACTGTATTCCCGCGTGACTTCCGGGCCGGCGGGAAGCGCGCGGCGCTGTTCGGCGACGCGCTCGATCTGGCGGCGCAGTTCGATTTCCTCGGCCAGCAGCGCCGTGCGCGCGGCGCGATATTCGGCGCTTTCGCCAGGCCAGCGCGCCTCGCAGCGCGCCGCCAGTACCTCGGCCGGGGGCAGGATCGTTTCGACCGTCATGCAAACCTCCGCTTCTAGGGTGTCGCGAATCACTTCCTTGATCTTGATGCGCGACTCAGTTATAAAAAGCAACCATGGAGTCACAAAAATAACTACTACCGATCTCGGCAAGGCGCGCCGCTGGTATCTCGACGCCTGTGGAACCGCTTTGGCGATGGATCTGGTGGGCGAGCGTTGGACCCTGCTGATTGCCCGCGAACTGCTGTTGGGCCCAAGGCGCTTCGGCGAGATACGCGGCGCGCTGGAGGGATTGAGCGCCAACATCCTGACCCAGCGACTGGAAGGCATGGAGAAGGCCGGGATCCTGCGCCGCCGCACCCTGCCCTCGCCCACCAACGCCCAGGTCTATGAGCTCACCAAATGGGGCCGCGCGCTGGAGGAGCCGATCTTCGCGCTCAGCCGCTGGGCGGCGGGATCGCCCGCGCACGACGTGACTTTGCCGCTCAGCAACGGCGCCTTCATGCTCTCGCTGCGAACGATGATGGACGGGGAGGCCGATCCCGATTTCACGCCCGATCTCGGCTTCCGCATCGGCGGCGAACCCTTCCGCGCGCAGATCGTGAACGGCATGCTCGAAATCGAGCGGCGCGATCCCGAAGGAGCCCAAGTGATCTTCGCCGGCGAACCGACGAATCTGGCGGCGACATTCTACGGCCGCGACCCGCTGATCGAGTCGATGCGCGAGGGCCGGGTGACCGTAACCGGCGATATTGTGCTCGGACAACGCTTCGTCGACCTGTTTGCCCTTCCCGTTTTCTCAAACGACTGATAGGCGGAGGCCCCCTGCGCTTTGACGTTGCGGTGCGGCAAACAGCCCACTAGCTCGCGAGGCGTTCTTGCAGGAAGCGATGATGGCCGACATCCCCAACACCCAGCCCGATAGTCGCGAGACGACGATCCTCGATTCGCCCGACAAGATGGTGAAGGTGCGCGACCTGTTCGGCATCGATTCGGACATGGAATGCCCCGCCTTCAGCGAGGCGGACGAGCGCGTCCCCGATCTCGATCCCGCCTATGTGTTCGATCCCGACACCACGCTCGCCGTGCTCGCCGGCTTCGCGCACAATCGCCGCGTGATGATCCAGGGCTATCACGGCACCGGCAAGTCGACGCATATCGAGCAGGTCGCCGCGCGGCTCAACTGGCCGTGCATCCGCATCAATCTCGACGCGCATATCAGCCGCATCGACCTGATCGGCCGTGACGCGATCGTGCTCAAGGACGGCCAGCAGGTCACCGAATTCCGCGAGGGCCTGCTCCCCTGGGCGATCCAGACTCCGACCGCTCTGGTGTTCGACGAATATGACGCGGGGCGCCCGGACGTGATGTTCGTGATCCAGCGCGTGCTCGAGACCGAGGGCAAGCTGACCCTGCTCGACCAGAATCGCGTGATCCGCCCGAACCCATGGTTCCGCCTGTTCGCCACTGCCAATACGGTGGGCTTGGGCGATACCAGCGGGCTCTATCACGGCACCCAGCAGATCAACCAGGGCCAGATGGACCGCTGGAACGTGGTGGTGACGCTCAACTACCTCCCCGCCGCGGTCGAGGCACAGATCGTGCTCGCCAAATCGGGCGAGTATGACAAGCCGGGCGGCAAGGAAGTCGTCGAGAACATGGTCCGCGTCGCCGATCTGACCCGGAAGGGCTTCATCAACGGCGACATCTCGACGGTGATGAGCCCGCGTACGGTGATCACCTGGGCACAGAACGCACTGATCTTCGGCGATGTCGGCTTCGCCTTTCGCCTCTCGTTCCTCAACAAATGCGACGAGGCCGAGCGCGCGCAGGTCGCCGAATATTATCAGCGGGTGTTCGGCAAGGATCTGCCCGAGAGCGTGGTCGGCAAGTCGGCCTAGGCCAGCTTGCGGCCGAAGGTCCGCGGCGCCGGCATCGCCGGTGCGGCGGCCGGCTGGCCCGTCGCTTCGCCCTGCCCGCCATTGAGTTCGCGCAGCCGCGCCGCGATGCGCTGGTCGAAGGTGGCGGTATAGACGTCGGCGGCGCCCGTTTCAGGTTCCACGGCGAGCACATTGGCGACGCGTCGGCGCAGAAACTTCCGCAGCCCGAACACGAATATCCCGCCGATCAGCAGTACCGGCAGAAAGAAAGCGAAGGTCCAGCCGGCGCCGACCTTCGCAGCGGTGCCGGGCGCCGGGTCGCTGCCCTTGCCCTGCGCATGTGCCATGCCGCGCACGCGTGCACGGAGCTGTTCGTTCGTTTCGCCGGGAAGCCGTTCGATCTCGTTGGCGCCTTTCGGCCGCACCGCGATTTTCGAAGAGTAGTTGGCGCGATAGGTCGCCGTGGGATCCATCCCGAGCTCGACGGTGAGCATCGTGAGCTCGGCACCGCCCAATTTCACATAGCGATCGCCATTGTAGAGCACGAAGCTCGGCTCGGCGGGATAGATCTCGGCACCGTCACGGACCTGATAAAAGGCGCCGAGATCGTAATATTTGCCGTCGTGAAAATAGGTGCCGGTGTCGGGCAGGTCATAGACCTTGTCGATCTTCTCGGCATAGCCGCTGCTTCCGCCAAAGCCGCCGAAGCTGCCGAAACGAAAGCGCCGCCGCGCCTCGGCAGGCTCGGCCAGGGCGACGAACAGCGCCACTGCACCCATCACTGCCAGTACGAACTTGCCGCGTGCCCGCATCCGCCGTCCCCAAAGCCGATCGCTGCAATATGCTGAAGGTTGATTAGCATTTCGCTAAACCATGCTCGCGCTCACTTGGGAAACCTGCGCGATTGATTTCGCGGCCCCATCCCGCCACATGACCTTTGTGGCAGCCGATTCCCCCTTGAGCAGCTTCGCAACGTGCTGGGCGGCACTGCGCGTGCGCTGTCGGGCGAGGCCGAGGCCGAGCTCGCCTTCACTTCCGAGGCGCCGCGACAGGACGGACGCAGCATCAAGGTGCCGATGCCGTCGCGCACGCTGCCTGCCGAGCAGGTCGCCGAGGCGCGCGGCTTTGCGGACGGCTTCGCGCTGCGGCTGAGGCATCACGACGTGGGTCTGCACCAGCGCGCCGCGCCCGGCGAGCCGGTGGCGCGGGCAGTGTTCGATGCGATCGAAACCGCGCGGATCGAGGCGCTCGGCTCGCGCGGCTATGCGGGCATCGCCGACAATCTGGAGCATTCGCTGGGCGTACGGCTGCGGTCCGATCCGATCGCGCGCGCGCGCAACCGCGAGGAGGTGCCGCTGTCCACCGCGCTGGGGCTGATGGTCCGCGAGCGGCTGACGGGACGCGAGGCGCCGGCCGGCGCCGCGATGGGCATGGCACTGATCCGCGACTGGATCGAGGAGCGGGCGGCGGAGGATCTCGACGCGCTCGCACTGACGATCGACGACCAGCAGGCCTTCGCCAGCCTCGCCACCAAATTGCTCCGAGACCTCGACCTCGTCGAAGGCGAGATGATCCCGGACGAGGCCGATGACGGCGGCGGAGAGGACGAAGGCACCGACGATCAGAATGAGCCGGGCGACGAGGACGGCGACAGCGAGGCGCAGCAGGGCGAAGGCGAAGTAGAGGCGCGCGGCGAGCAGCGCGAGTCCGACGAAAGCGAACAGGGCGAGGACAGCCAGTCCGAAGCGATGGACGATGCCGACGGCGAGCCCGGCGACGATGGCGAGGAGGGCATGATGCCCACGCGCCCCAATCGCCCGTGGAGCGATATGCCGCCGCAATTCGAGTATCGTCCCTACACCACCCAATTCGACGAAGTGATCGCGGCGACCGAGCTGTGCGATGCCGAGGAGCTCGATCGGCTGCGCTCCTATCTCGACCAGCAGCTCGTCCATTTGCAGGGCGCGGTCACCAAGCTCGCCAACCGGCTCCAGCGCCGGCTGATGGCGCAGCAATCGCGCAGCTGGGATTTCGATCAGGACGAGGGGCTGCTCGATGCAGCGCGGCTCGCCCGCGTCATCGTCAATCCGATGCAGTCGCTGTCGTACAAGATCGAGCGCGACACCGAATTCCGCGACACCGTGGTCACCCTGCTGATCGACAATTCGGGATCGATGCGCGGCCGTCCGATCTCGATCGCGGCGATCAGCGCCGACATCATGGCGCGCACGCTCGAGCGCGTCGGGGTAAAGACCGAGATCCTCGGCTTCACCACGCGCGCCTGGAAGGGCGGGCAGGCACGCGAGAAATGGCTGGCCGAGGGGCGTCCGACTCAGCCGGGCCGGCTCAACGACGTGCGCCATATCGTCTACAAGCAGGCCGACGAGCCGTGGCGCCGCGCCAAGAAGTCGCTCGGGCTGATGATGCGCGAGGGGCTGCTCAAGGAGAATATCGACGGCGAGGCCCTGCTCTGGGCGCACCAGCGGATGGTCGGGCGGCCCGAGGAGCGCAAGATCCTGATGGTGATATCGGACGGCGCGCCGGTCGACGATTCCACGCTCTCGGTGAATTCGGGCTCCTATCTCGAGCGTCACCTCCGCCAGGTGATCGGCTGGATCGAATCGCGTTCGCCGGTCGAATTGGTGGCGATCGGCATCGGCCATGACGTGACGCGCTATTACCAGCGCGCCGTGACGATCATGGATGCCGAGCAGCTCGCCGGCACGATGGTGGAGCAGCTCGCGGCCTTGTTCGACACCGAATGACTTCTCTTGCTTCCGTCACCCCGGCGCAGGCCGGGCCCCAGGGCAAAGCAGGACGTCGCCTCGGGCTCTGGGTCCCGGCTTTCGCCGGGATGACTACGGAAGGGTGAACGTCGATCCGCCCGCCGGCGGGTTTCGTGGGCCGATGAAGCGCTCGGTCACCATCGCCGGGCATCAGACCTCGATCAGTCTCGAACCGATCTTCTGGGAAGCGCTGGAAGCGGCGGCGGTGGCACGCACGCTGCCCCTCAACGCGTTGATCGCGGCGATCGACCATGCCCGAATCCAGACCGACAACCCTCCCAATCTGGCGAGCGCCCTCCGGACCTGGCTTTTCGCCAACGCCCGCAGCGACAATTTGCGACAAAGTTGAGAACCAGTCGCAATATCATTGACTCTGCGAACGCCTCGCAATAGCTGACCGCGTAACGACACCAAAGGGGATTCTCGTGACGCGTTCCACGCCTGCCGCATCGCCGGCATTCCTTGCGCTCGCCTGCGTCGGCTTCATCGCCAGCGCGCCGGCTCATGCCGGTCCCGATGGTCCGGATGGCCCGGCAGCCGGTGACGACGAGCAGGATCGCAGTCAGATCGTCGTTACCGGCGAGCGCGAACAGCGCAACAGCCCCAAGGCCACCGAGAAGCTGGTCAACACGCCGCGCTCGGTCGTGGTGCTGCCCAAGGAAGTGATCGAGCAGACCGGCTCGACGACGCTCGCCGATGCCTTGCGCACCGTCCCCGGCATCACGTTCGGCGCGGCCGAGGGCGGCAATCCGATCGGCGACCGCCCCTTCATTCGCGGCTTCGACAGCCAGGGCAGCACCTTCGTCGACGGGGTGCGCGACATCGCGGCGCAGACTCGCGAGGTCTTTGCGATCGAGCAGGTCCAGATCGTGCGGGGTTCGGATTCCACGCTGGGCGGCCGTGGCAGCGCAGGCGGATCGATCAACATCATCACCAAATTGCCGACCACCGAGAATTTCGTCAGGGCCACCGCCAGCGTCGGGACCGACGACTACAAGCGCGCCACGCTCGACGTGAACCAGCGGCTCACCGATCTGATCGGCGTGCGCATCGCGGCGATGTGGCACGATCAGGATGTCGCGGGGCGCGATGCGATCTGGTCGCGCCGCTGGGGTGTCGCGCCTTCGCTGACCTTGGGCCTCGGCACCGACACGCGGATGACGCTGGCTTATTATTATCTCGAGAGCCACGAGTTGCCCGACAGCGGCATCCCGTATCTCTACACGCTGGCGAACGCGCCCGGCACCGGCGAGATCTATTCGGAACCCGCGATCGGCGACGTCACCACGATCGGCGGGGTCACCGGCCATGTCGACCGCAGCACCTATTACGGCCTCAAGTCGCGCGATTTCCGCGATGCGACGACGCACCAGGCGACACTGCGCGTCGAGCATGATTTCGGCACGGTCACGCTGCGCAACAACGCGCGCTACAGCCGCAACGATCAGGCCTATATCTTCCTGCTGCCCGACGACAGCCAAGGCAATGTCTTCGGCACCGCCGCCACCAACCCCTCACCGGCCCCGCCGCCGCGCGCGGCGACGTGCTGACCGGCGGCTATGTCTGGCGCCGCGGCAACACGCGCTATGGTTATACCGAGGCACTGACCAACCAGACCGACCTCTACGGCACCTTCCAGACCGGTTCGATCAAGCACAGCTTCGCGCTCGGCACCGAACTGAGCTGGGAGAAGGCGCGCCGCGGCACCTTCGTCACGCGCGGCTATCTCAATGCCAGCGGGGTCGAGGTCCTGTCGACGGGCTCGCAGACGACGCCGCGGTGCAACACCGACACGATCGCGCGCGGTTACTGCACGAGCCTGTTCAATCCGAACCCCGACGATCGCTGGATCAACTATGCGAGCGACACGTCCACCACACCGGCAGCGATCGTGCGCTCGCTGCCGATCGAGGAGACCCAGAACGATGCGAAGACGCTCGCGGCCTATGCGTTCGACTCGATCACATTGATCCCGGCGCTGGTGCTCAACCTCGGCGTGCGCTTCGACCGCTTCGAATCGACAGTGACGCCGGGCCTGGCCGCGGCCGGGACCAGCACCTTCCGGCTCAGCCGCACCGACGATCTGTTCAACTGGCAGGCGGGCCTCGTCTTCAAGCCGACCGGGAACACCAGCCTCTATGCCAGCTATGCGACCTCCGCGACGCCGCCGAACAGCCTGATCGCCGAGGGTCAGGAAGGCAACGGCCTCGGCACCACCAATACGCCGCAGGCACTCGCCTTGCTCGACAGCATCAAGGTCGAGAAGACCAAATCCTATGAAGTCGGCGCCAAGGCGAACCTGTTCGACGAGCAGCTGTCGCTGACGCTCGCCGCCTTCCAGACCGATACCGACAATGCCCGCGTCACCGGGCCCAACAACAATATCGAATTCATCGGCAAGCGCCGCATCCGCGGTGTCGAGTTCAACTTCAACGGCAACGTCACGCGCTGGCTGACGGTGTTCGGGGGCTACACGCACCTCGATCCGAAGATCGTCGAAGGCGGCTTCACTGCACTCACCGCGGCAGCGGTGGGACCCCAGGCTGCGAAGACCGTCCTCGTGCCGTCGGTGAACACGGGGCGGCAGGCACCGCAGACGGCGAGGGACAGCTTCACCTTGTGGGCCGATCTCAAGCCGACCAGCCGCCTCAGCATCGGCGGCGGCGCCTTCTACACCAGCCGCGTGTTCGGCGGGTATCAGGACAATCGCAGCGCAACGCAGAACGCGGCCGGCGTGGTGACCGTCGTCCCCGCGACCAAGGTCATATCGCGCACGATCCCCGAATATTGGCGCTTCGACGCACGGCTGGGCTATAAAGTGACCGACCAGATCGAATTGAGCGTCAACGTGAACAACGTCACCGACGAGACCTATTTCACCCAGGCCTATACCTCGCACTACGCGACGATCGCGCCCGGCCGCTCGGCCTTCGCGACGCTCGGGTTCAAGTTCTGACGCGTTGAACGAAACGCTCGACTCCATCTCCCCCAGGAGATCGCCGCCCGCCTCTCCGGTTCGCCGGAGGCGCGGGCGGCGCTGATCCGGGAAGGCGCCGAGGCGGGCGTGGCCGAAGCGCAGGCCGTCCATGGCCAAATGCTGCTCGACGCCGGCGATGCCCGCGCCGGCTTCGGCTGGTTCAACAAGGCGGCGGCGCAGGGCCATCTGATGGCGCTCAACATGGTCGGGCGCTGCTACGATCTCGGCTGGGGCACGCAAGTGGACAAGGCACGCGCCGCCGAATGCTTCCGCATTGCCGCCGAGCGAGGGCTCGACTGGGGCATGTACAATTACGCGACCGCGCTCACGCTGGGCGAAGGCGTGGCTGAGGACAGGCCGGCTGCACTGGCGTGGTTCGAGAAGGCGTCCGCGATGGGCAATGCCAAGGCGCTCAATTATGTCGGCAGCTTTCATGAGGACGGCTGGGTGGTGCCGCGAGACAGGACCAAGGCTGCGGAATACTACGCTAAGGCAGCCGAGGGCGGCGATTTCCGCGGCCAGTTCAACCACGCGCGGATGCTTGCCGAAAGCGACGAACTCGAGGCAGCGCGCGGCTGGCTTGCGCGGTGCGGCGAGACCGCAACCGCGGCGTTCATCACAAAGGCGCGTGCCTGGCTGCGCGGGTCTCCCTGGCCCGAACTCGAAAGCGCGCTGCCATGATGATCGCGATACCCGAATTGCTCGATGCCACCGCCGTGGCGCGGGTCCGGACGATCATCGATGCCGGTGAATGGATCGACGGCAACGTGACCTCAGGGCACCAGTCGGCACTCGCCAAGAACAACGAGCAGCTCCCCGAAGCCAGCCCCGCGGCGAAGGAAGCCGGGGCGATCGTCCTCGAGGCGCTCGGCAAGTCGCCCTTGTTCTTCGCGGCGGCGCTGCCGCTCAAGGTCTTTCCGCCCTTGTTCAACCGCTATGGCGAAGGCCAGACCTTCGGCACGCATGTCGACAATGCGATCCGCATCCAGCGCGGCACCGAGTTCCGCATCCGCAGCGACCTCTCCATGACGGTCTTCCTCGAGGACCCGGACGCCTATGACGGCGGCGAGCTGATGGTCGAGGATCATTTCGGGGTGCAGCGGGTCAAGCTGCCCGCCGGGCACGCAATGCTCTATCCCTCGTCTAGCCTGCACCATGTGACGCCGGTGACGCGCGGCGTGCGGGTGGCGAGCTTCTTCTGGCTCCAGTCGATGATCCGCGACGACGGGGCGCGACGGACCTTGTTCGACCTCGACCAGTCGGTCCAGCGGCTCACCGCCCAGCTCGGCGGCGGCGACCGGTCGGTAATCGAGCTGACGGGGGTGTATCACAACCTGCTCAGGATGTGGGCCGACGCCTAAGGTCACACTAAGGTCACACTGCCGCGGGTTTCGCAAAACAGTGCCAGCGGCGTAATATATTGATTTATCTTGATATTGCCCAGAAGCCCGCTTGACACGTGTCAGGCAAATCAATTCGCCAAAGAGCGTGATCCGGCGATGTCAAAGAGCGCGATGTTCGCCGATGCGACATGGTGCGTCACCGGGTGATGTTCAAGCTTTGTTCCAGGTCGTGACCCCATAAACGCGTTTACTGACGCCGAGCCAGCGACCAATCTGCTCAGGATGTGGGCCGACGCCTGCAACCGCTCAGAGCGGCTGGTACATCACCAGCGCATCGACGAAGCCATGGGCAGGATGGCGGAAGGCGCCGGGAAGGCGGCCGACGATCGCGAAGCCGAGCGATTGCCAGAGCCGCACGGCGCGCTCGTTGGTACTGACCACGAAATTGAACTGCATTGCACGATAGCCGCGCGCCCGGGCGTGATCGAGCGAATGCTCGGCCATCCGGCGGGCGACACCGCGCCCCGTCGCCGCGGCGCCGACCATATAGCCGCAATTGCAGACATGCGCCCCGCCCCCGGCTGGTTGGTGCGCAGATAATAAGTGCCGAGGATTTCGCCGGCTTCCTCGGCGACGAATGTCTCCTTTTCGGGCGCCATCCACCAGGCCAGCGCCTCGGCTTCGGTCATCGCGGGATCGAGCGCGTAGGTCGCGCCTTCGCGAATGATCGGGAGGAGGATCGCCGCGATGGCAGGGGCATCTTCGGGCGTGGCTTTGCGGATCTGCATGCGCGCGGGCTAGCCGCGGCCGGCCATGGTCGCAACCGGGCTACATTCAACTGTTCCCCCTCCCTTCCAGGGAGGGGTTAGAGTGGTGGCACCGACTGGGGCTCGATGCCCCAGCCGGTGCTATTTTGCTGCGAAGTCAGAGATTCTTTTAGGCGCGCAGACGCGCGCACCCACCCCAGCCCAGCACAGGGTAAACAGCGCCCCGCGCTGTTTACCCTGTGCTCTGCAAGCAGGGAGGAGTCAGCTGTTGAATATCGATACGCCCTAATCGAGCATCGCCTTCAGCATCGGCGACAGATATTCGCCGACGCCGCGGACCAGCAAGCGGACGGCGAGACCCTCGCGCTCGGCCAATGCCATGCCGGCGGGCCCGAGCACGCCGAGCGCAGTCGCCCAGGCATCGGCGTGCAGGCAACTCGCGTGGAGCACGCTGACCGAGGCGACATGGTTTTCGAGCGACCTGCCGGAGCGCGGATCGATCGTGTGGGCGTAGCGGCGGCCGTTCGCGTCGAAGCCGCGGCGATAATCGCCCGAAGTGGCGATCGACAGGCCGTGGAGCGCCACGCGCAGCGGCGCGGCGGCCACGCCGGGAACCGCTTCGCAATCGACCCACCAGGGCTGGCCATCGGGCTTGATGCCTTCGCCGCGCAGCTCGCCCCCTATCTCGACGAGGAAGTCGGAAAGGCCGAGCCCGCGCAGGCGCTCGGCGACCGCGTCGACGGCATAGCCCTTGGCGATGCCCGAGAAATCGAGCGCGACGGGCGCGGTGCGGCGGGCACGGGCACCGTCCTGCTCGATATGGCGATGGCCCGAGCGGGCAAGCGCCCAAGCAACTGCCGCGTCAGCAGGGAAAGGTTGCGGGCCTGTGGGGCCGAAGCCCCAGAGATCGGCGAGCGCGCCCATTGCGGGATCGAAGGCGCCGCCGCTCGCATCGGCGATCGCGAGGCCGGCAGCGAGGACCTGGGCAAAGCCGGGCGGGAGCGGCTGCCAGCGGCCAGGTTCGGCGCGATTGAAGCGGCTGAGGTTCGAACCCGGCTCCCAATGGCTCATCTCGGCGACGATGCGCGCAAGGACGCCATGGATCTCGGCGCGCAGTTCCGCCGGCGGATCGACAGCGCGGACCGACCAGCTCGTGCCCATCGTCTCGCCGCCCAACCAGACGAGCGGGGCGCCCGCGCGGCGGCGATGGAACGCCCCCGGCGAGAGGCCCGCCGGTATCGCGATCCGGGCTGCGGTCAGGGGCGAGCACCTCGACCGTGGTGACATAGCTCACGCGGCGCTGCGGCGGGCCGGCCGGACGGCCTGCGCCCTGCGGACCACCGGCGCCGGGAGCGCCTGCACCCGGCCCGCCCTGGCCTTCCTCGCGCGGGCGAGTGGGGGTGACGTTGACCCAATAGAGGCCGGGATCGGGCCAGTTGATCGAGACCTTGCCGTCGGCGCCGGTCTTGAGATCCTGCTGCTTGAGCGCATCGCGATAGCGGATGCCGCCGGGGATCACGGTCACGAACAGATCGGGCGCGGGCTTGCCGTCGAGCAGGAACTGGAAGGTCGCGGCCTCCCCTGCGACGAGATCGTTCGGATGGGTGACGGGGACGAGCTCGATGCCCTTGCCGCTGGGCTTGAACACCGTGGTGGTCGGCGCACCCTGCGTCACATAGATCTCGTTGCGCGAGAGACTCTCGGTGGTCTGGACGTCGGTCGCGCCCGCCGGGATCACCGAAGCGAGCTTGTCCGCGGTCGTGCCGCGCGGGATCATCTTGTTCTCGCCGTTCAGCTTGTAGCTGCCGAACACGCCCTGATTGACCACGCCGATGCGATAGGTGCCCTGCTGCGTCAGGTGCACGTCGAAGGTCGCGCGGAACTTGCCGACGGCATGGTTCTCGACCGCGCCTTCGGTACCATCGGGCTGGAGGACCGTCGGTACCACGCGGATCGGCTGGTGATCGAAGAAGAACAGATCGTTCGACACCGCGGCGTCGACGGTTACCCAGTTATCGGCGCCCGAGACGGTGGTGGACGAGGCGATCATCCACATGCGGTGCGCGAGCGCCGCCGGTGCGGCGAGCGCGGCGACGGCGCCGATCGCGATGAGTGGCATGCGTAGGTTCATGATGTTCCCCCTTTAGCGCTTGAGCGTGAGCGACACGCCACCGAGCTCAGTCGAGCCTTTGCCAGCGGCGGTGGCCGAAGTGCCGTTCCAGGCGAAAGGCAGGCGGACGACCTCCCGCCCGCCGACTTCGCGCGCCGCCTCTACGATGAGGGTGTAATTGCCCGGGCTGAGCGTCGGCATGCCGCCGCGGCCGCCGACGAGACGGAGCTTCTGCGGTCCCGGCGCGCGGGTGGCGCCGCTGACGCCGTCGGCCGGGAAAGACGTCGACCGGCCCGAGGCGCGCCACCATTGGCGGACGTCGCGCAGCCATTTGGTGCCTTCGCCGCCTTTCTTGTCGACATCGTACCAGATCTGGATGGTGCGCGGGGCGACACCCTCCTTCTCCAGCCACATCGCGACATAGGGGCGGTGATATTCGGCGACGCTGAGCTTGGGGATGGTGACCGTCAGGTCGAGCGTCTGCGCCGCGGCCGGGCCGGCGACGAGCGCGCCCGCGCCGAAGGCGGTTGCAGTGAGACCGGTCAGGCGGATCTGCATGGCGAAACCCTTTAGTGGATGAAGAAGATGGCGAGCAAAGCCGGGATGGCGAGCCCCGCCGCGACGATCGGCCAGGTGCTCCTGCGGTGCCGCGAATGCATCCACAGCAGCACGAGCCCGGTGAGCGTGAAGACGATGCACGCGAACACGAAGACATCGATGAACCATTTCCACACGGTGCCGGCGTTGCGGCCCTTGTGGAGATCGTTGAGATAGGCGATCCAGCCGCGCGAGCTGACTTCGCTGGTGACGGCACCGGTCTCGCGATCGATCGAGATCCAGCCGTCGCCGCCGGGGCGCGGCTTGGCGAGATACACGGTATCGATCGACCATTCGGCGTCGCCGGTCGTGGGCATTTCCAGCTTTTCGCCGACGAACTTGGCGACCGCCGCGGGCAGCGGCTTCTTGCTGTCGGGCGCGTCGTCGGGCTTCACCAAAGCGCGCAGCGGCGGCGGCAATTGCGCTGCGCGCTCGACCGATTGGGGCGTGGCTTCGATATCGGCGGCGTGATTGAGCGTGAAGCCGGTGATCGCGAACAGCAGCAGCCCGACCAGGCTCACCGCCGAGCTCATCCAATGCCAGGTATGGAGCTGCTTCAGCCAGAAGCTCTTCCGGCTGCGCTTCACTTTGGCCGGAGTGGCGGCGGTACCATGCATGAGGTGGGGATGACTCGAGCGATCAGGAGCTCCGCCGATAACGCGAACGATTCGCAATTGCAATCATGAGGGTGGCGGAATCTACTGCCGTAAATTCCTATTCCCGCCCCAGCAGCACGCGCGCCTGGCCCGCGATCTGCGCGAGCATTGCGGCGTTGGGCACCGCCACCTGCCGCGCGCGGCGGACGAGGTTCGCGAACTGATCGACCCGGGCGCGGTTCGCCTCGAGCCAGGTTTCCACGGCCGCCTGCGGGTCCTTCCCGCCCGAGCGGCTGAGGAATTCGAGGCGGAGCTGCTGGAAGTCGCGCGCGAGGCCCGCGATGAGCAGCCGCTCCCACGGATCGCCGGTGGTGATCCGCGCCGCGGTCGACTGGGCCCAGTCGAGCCCGAGCGCCTGCCCCAGATGGGTGAAGGCGCGGGTGAGCACGGTCTCGTCGATCCCTTTGCGCACGCCGAGTTCGGCGAGGCCGACCGCGCCGTCCATCTCGAACAGCCGGACGACCTTGGCGACGAGCTCGGGCGGCGCGCCGGCCGCTTCGAGCTTGGCCGAGATGCGCCCGCTCTGGCTCTTCACTTCGTCGAGCAGCAGCGCCTTGGCCTGCTTGTCGAGCGCGTCGATGCCGGGCTTGAGCCGGGCGATCACTTCGGCCGGGCCCGCGCCGGGCCGGCAGACGCGGAGCAGATCGGCGACCTGGCCGCGCACCGCAACTGCCATCTCGTCGAGCAAGGCGAGGCGCGCGCCTTCGCCGATCTGCGCATTCTCGACCGCTTCCCAGACCGCGGGCAAGCAGAACAACCGCTCGGCGACGACGAACATCGCCGCGATATCGGCCATCGAGGCGCCTTCCTCCTCGGCGAGCTCGAACGGATGGAGCACGCCGAGGCGATTGACCATGCGGTTGGCGAGCTTGGTCGCGACGATCTCGCCCCGCAGGCGATGCTCGTCGATCGCCGTGGCGAAGCGTTGCTGCATCGCGTGCGGGAAAGCCGCGCGCAGATCGTCATCGAGTTCGGGGTCAGCACCCAGCTGGCCGTGCTCGATCGCGTCCTGCAGCGCGAGCTTGGTCGAAGCGAGCAGCACTGACAATTCGGGCCGGGTGAGCCCCTGCCCTCCTGCGCGCGGCGGAGCAGCTCCTCGTTCGACGAAAGCCCCTCGACTGCGCGATCCAGCCGGCCGGTGCTTTCGAGGATCTCGATCACCCGGACATAGCTGGGCAGCGACACCGCGCCGTCATTCTCCATGAAGGAGAGTGCGAGCGTCTGGAGACGATTATCCTCGAGCACGAGATGCGCGACGTCGTCGGTCATCTCGACGAGCAAAGTGTTGCGGTCCTCGAAAGCGAGCCGGCCCTCGATCACTTCGCGGTTGAGCGCGATCTTGATGTTGACCTCGTTGTCCGAGCAATCGACGCCCGCCGAATTGTCGATGAAGTCGGTGTTGATCCGGCCGCCATGGCTGGCAAAGGCGATGCGCGCGGCCTGGGTGACGCCGAGATTGGCGCCCTCGCCGATCGCCCTGGCGCGGACCTGCTCGGCATTGACGCGGAGCCGGTCATTGGCGGGATCGCCGACTTCGACATGGTTCTCGCTCGCGGCCTTCACATAGGTGCCGATGCCGCCGAACCAGAGCAGGTCGACCTGGGCCTTGAGGATCGCCGAGACCAGGCTGTTGGGATCGATCTCGGGAACATCGAGGCCGAGCATCGCCTGCACTTCGGCGCTGAGCGGGATCGATTTCTCGGTGCGCGGGAACACGCCGCCGCCCTTCGAGATCAGGTCCGGATTATAGTCCGCCCAGCTCGACCGCGGCAGCGCGAACATGCGGGCGCGCTCGTCCCAGCTCTTCGCCGGATCGGGATCGGGATCGAGGAAGATGTGGCGATGGTCGAACGCCGCGACCAGCTTCAGCGCTTTGGACAGCAGCATGCCGTTGCCGAACACGTCGCCCGACATGTCGCCGCAGCCCGCGACGCGGATGGGTTCGGACTGCACGTCGACGCCCATTTCGAGGAAGTGCCGGCGGACCGATATCCACGCGCCCTTGGCGGTGATGCCCATCGCCTTGTGGTCATAGCCGTGCGACCCGCCCGAGGCGAAGGCGTCGCCCAGCCAGAAGTTGCGCTCGACCGCGAGTGCGTTGGCGACGTCGGAGAAGGTGGCGGTGCCCTTGTCGGCGGCGACGACGAAATAGGGATCCTCGCCGTCGAGGATCGCGACCTGATCGGGATGGACGACCTTGCCCGCGACGATATTGTCGGTGACCGACAGAAGCGCGCGGATGAAGACGCGGTAGCTCTCGGTGCCCTCGGCGAACCAGGCGTCGCGATCGACTGCGGGCGACGGCAGCAGCTTGGGATAGAAGCCGCCCTTGGCGCCGGTCGGCACGATCACGGCGTTCTTGACGCGCTGCGCCTTCATCAGCCCGAGGATCTCGGTGCGGAAGTCGTCGCGGCGATCGGACCAGCGCAGCCCGCCGCGCGCGATCGGGCCGGCGCGCAGGTGGATGCCCTCGACGCGCGGGCTGTATATCCAGATCTCGCGCCAGGGAGCGGCGCCGGAAGCCCGGGGACCTTGGCCGAATCCATCTTGAAGGCGAGCGCTTCGGCCGCGGCGGGCGCGAAGGCGTTGGTACGGAGCGTGGCGAGGACGACGCCGCGCAAGGTGCGCAGGATGCGATCGTCGTCGATCGCCGAGACCTGATCGAGCCCGGCGTCGATCGCCTTGGCTGCGGCCTTGAGGGCGCTTTCGTCCTTGCCGGCGCGGGCGGGATCGTGCGCGGCCTCGAACCGCTCGATCAGCGCGGCGGCGACCTTGGGCGCGCGGCGCAGCGCGTCGACCACCGTGCCCATGCCGTAGTTCATGCCGGTCTGGCGGAGATAGCGGAACCAGGCGCGGAACAGCACCACCGAAGTCGGCCGCATGCCGCCCTCGACGATCAGCCGGTTGAAGATGTCGTTCTCGGCGCGGCCTTCGAGCACCGCGGCGATGGCATCCTCGACGAGAGTCGGATCGTCGGCGAGCGCCGGGGCGGTGCCGGTCAGCGCGACTTCGAAATCGTGGAGGAAGCAGCCGTTGGCGAGCTGGGTCGGCACTTCCTCGATCACCCGGAAGCCGAAATTCTCGAATGCCGGGACCGCGTCGGACAATGCGAGCGCGCCGCCCTGGGCGTAGAGCTTGATCCGGTACTGGCCCTTCCGGGTCGGATGCGGGGTGATCCGGACCGAGCGATCGCCGGCGCCGTCGAGCGTGGCGATGCGGAGGATGTCGCGCGCGGCTTCCTCGGGCGTGCTGGTCGCGCGATAGACCGCGGGGAAGGCATTGGCGAAACGCAATGCGAGGCGCGTCGACGCGCCGCCGGCCTGTTCGACCAGGGCCGCCTCGACCGCGGGCACCCAGCCGCGCAGCATCCGCGCCAGTCGCGTGTCGAGCTCGCCGGCATCGGGCATGACGCCGCCGCCGCGCAGATCGAGCGTGTAGCGCAGCAAGGCGACGACACCGTCCTCGAGCGCGATCGACCAGTTGATCAGCTTCGCGCTGGCGGCATCGGCGAGCATGTCGCCGATCGCCTCGCGGCGGCCGGTCGAGACTTCGTCGCGCGGCAGCCAGACGAAAGCGAAGAGGTGCCGCCCGAGCAGGCTGCGGACCAGCACCAGCTTCGAACGCGGCCGATCGGCGACCGACATCGCAGTGAGCACGAGATTTTCGAGCGAGGCCGCGTCGAACGCCGTGGTCAGGTCATGCGGCAGCGCAGTCAGCGCGTGCGACATCGCCTTGCCGGTATGCCCTTTGGGATCGAAGCCGAATTTCTTCTCCAGCCCGGCGAGGCGCGTGCGCAGCAACGGCACGTCCTGCGGATCGGCGAACAAGGCGGCGCTGGTCCACAGCCCGGCATGGATCGACAGGCCGGTCACTTCCGCGCCGGTGAGGATCGGCACGACGACGATGTCGAGCGGCACGCGGCGATGCACGGTCGAGATCGAATTCGACTTGAGCAGCAAGGGCGATTCGCCGCCCTTGCGGAAATGCTCGACCGCGGCCTCGCGCGATGCCTCGGCGAGGATCGGCGTGTCGAGCTTGTAGCGTGCGAGACCGAGCTGATCGGAGACCTTGCCGTCGGTGCGCCACTTCTCGTGCGCGAGCAGAGTCATCGCCCCGTCGTTGAACCAGCGGAGCAGCGCCGTGCCCTCGGCGGTCGGCAACGCATCGGCATCGGCGACGATCGCGGCCTGGAGCGCGCGCCAGTCCTCGACTGCGCTGCGAACCTGCGCGAGCGTGCTTTCGATCTCGGAAACGAGGCTGCGGCGCGTGCGCGCGTCGCTGCGCTCCATCTCGATATAGATCATCGATTCGCGGCGGGCGGCGGCCGCCGCCGGACCGATCGAGACGAGCTTGCCGTCGCCGTCGCGCTCGACGGCGATCACGGGATGGATGAGGCGGAAGATCGCGATGTCGTGCGCGGCGATCGCGCCCGAGATCGAATCGACGAGGAAGGGCATGTCGTCGTTGACGACCGCGAGCCGCATGCTGCGGCGTTCCTCGTCGAGATAGGTCTCCAGCCGGATCTGCGGGCTGCCCGGGGGCGCACCGCCGCGGCTTCGGCGACGAAGCCGGCCGCTTCGGCGCGCTCGCCCTCGTCAAGGCCTTCCAGCTCTCCCGGCAGCGCTCCTTCGAGCAGCTGCGCCTCGAACGCCTGCGTGAGCGACGTCATCATGCTTTTCATGGGCGCCGCTATGCTCTGCCCGGCGCCCGACCTCAAGGCTCGGCGCGCAAGAAAGTAACGGTTGCGACTAGTTTATCGAAAAACTCAGGCGGCGGCCTTGCGGATCGCGCGTTCGGTGAGCGCCGTGTCGTCTTCGAAGCTGGCGACGATATCGAGGCCGTCATGGCCCGCCCGCGCGAGCAGCACGACGAACTCGCCGTGCGTCGGCATCGCGACATGGCCGAGCGGCGGACGGCTGCGCATCTCCTCGGCCGCCTGCGCGAAGACATCGCGCGCCGGTGCCGGGCGGCGATGATCACGCTCGGCCTTCACCACGCCCTTGATTCCGCCCGGAGCGACCTCGAGGAAGGCGTCGAGCCCATTCTGCGGCACATCCTGGCGGCGGGCATAGCTGAGCACCGCAGCGAATTCGGTGAGGCGGGTCTTGTCGTAATCCACACCGAAGACGAGCTTGACCGGCGGCGTCATCGGCGCGCGCGCCTGCATGTTGAGGCCGGCGTCGCGGAGCAATAGCTGGTAACCCTCGGGCTCCGCCTCGGCGGCGAGCGCGAAATCATAGGCGCGGCTGAGTGCACGGTAGAGCGCCGAACGGCTGCGCGTGTCGGATGCGCGCGCCGCGGCCGCAGATCTCGCGCGCCAGCATCAATTGGTCGGCGAGGCTCGAATCATGGGCGAGCGCCTCGACAGCCTCCCCCACCGCATCGAAGCCGGCGCTTGGCCCGTCGGCCCAGACCGCGGCGGCAACCGGAGTCTGCGGAACGGCACGGCGCGATTCCTCGATCTCCGCATTGAGACGCGCCTGGGTCTCGGCGTCGACCAGTTCCTTCCAGTTGATCACGCCATAGATGAAGTCGATCGTCTCGCCGTCCGACGAGAAGGGCATCAGGATGCCGCGATACAGCGTGTTGTGCCCGCGCTGGCCGACGAATTCGGCCTCGAAGCCGATCGGTGCGCGATTGGCGATGATCTGGAGATAATGGTCGGTCAGGCGCGAGAGCAGCGAGCGGCTCGGCACTTCGCCGACGGTCTGGATCGACGGCGTGAAACCGCATTCCTCGCGCAGCGACTCGCCGAGGAAGCGAATCGAGGGATCCGAGACGCCGCGCGTGAAATCGAGCAGCACGCTGTGCGGGCCGAAATCGGCGATATTCTCGGGATCGAGATTCTCGATCGAGGGATAAGCGCGGCCATGGAGCAGCGAGACCCAATAATTGTACGCACGCACGTGCATGCGGCGCTCGTCGGCGCCGATTTCCATCGGCCGATCCGAAACGGCATCGTCGTTCGACACCTCGGGAGTCGAGTCAAAGGGCTCATTGATACCGCGAGCCATGTCCATGCGCGTGCTCCGTTGCGGGCAACCCGCCCGATCCTTGAGCCAGAGCTTGTGCACCCTCCATGGTAAACGACGCGTAAAGCCCGCCGGGTACGTATTGTTGCAGTGCCGGGCTGCGGCGCGGCAAGCAAATCGCAACGCTTGTCAGCTACGAATCATGCTGGTAAGCGCGCGCTCTCTTCCGGGGCGACACGCTTCGGACGGGCCGCTTTAGCTCAGCTGGTAGAGCATCGCATTCGTAATGCGGGGGTCACAGGTTCGAGTCCTGTAAGCGGCACCACCACTTTCAGTAGGAAACTCCGAACCTTGCCGGCGAACGTGCGTTCGGCTGGGTGGCCGCTTGGGGCACGTTGGGCAGGATTTCCAGCTCAACCTACGCAAAACCCTTCGGGAAAGGGTATGGTTCGATACCTGTTCAAGGTGCCTCCATAAGCCAGACCGACAGGTATCCCGCGGGACGGCTTGCAGCGGTAGCGATGCGTGAAGGCACCTTGCTGGGGAAAGATCCGATGATTGTTACCCGAGAGCTAGTCGAATGCCCAGAATGCGCCAGTGAGGTTATGCCGGCGAAACAAGTCGGAGGCTTCATCGGGCGTTCGCTTCCGCCACGGCGTTGCCAGATACTCTCCGTACCATTCCTGAGCGAAGGCCCAAAGTTGGGGGATTGTCATTACGGCACCTTGGGGGAGCCGGTGCCGGTCGACCCAATCCTCTATCTCCCGCCTGTTTCGAAACGGCTGGAAAGAAGAGCACGCGAATATGACGTTGTCCCACCATTTCCGAGGCGGCGTTGAAAGGTGGAAGAGGTCAGAGCAGGGTTCAACCGAATTGTGCTCGACACGGTAGCGCACCGTATCGGCCTCTCCTCCATATCGGGTGGTGATGGTCGCGTCGCATTTGAGCGCTGCGGCAATTCCGAATGCGCAATATAGGCAGTTCGCCCAATACCCCTGCCCCCGGCTTCGACCCAACAGCTTCCAGGCGCCAAGGCGAACGGATGCACAGCCCAAGGTTCATCTGAATCCGGATGAAGCAGCAATGCGTGGGCGTCGGCAAGTCGCCGCAGGCCGGCTTGAGCCTCGCTTGGCGTGAGCAGGCACTCCTTGGCCAAATCCGCAATGGACGGCGCGTGCCCTTCCCGAGCGATCAATCTCGTAAGAGCACCCCGAAGATCCTGATCCTGCGAGCTCAAAGCTGCCATCCCGTCCTCCTCGTCCTGTAGCGAGTCCCATCACCCCGAGCTCACGGCGCGATGGCGATAGCAGTGCAGCGCGCCGGCATCCAGGGCAGGACGAAGAAGGCAGATACAACCTCCATTACTGACGAAATGCCCGCGTTGCTTCCGGTACGCAACATCAGCGAACCAGTTACCGCGTGGGCACGGCAGCACCGGCATAAGGGTCGTAACCGGCAGGCCGTTGCGGCGGCGTTGCCAGTGGCGAGACCTCCGCCTGCGCGACCGGCGCCGGGAGGCGCGCGCCACCTTCACGGATCAGGTTCCGCAGTCCGGCCACGATGCTGGAGGAGCCGAACAGGATGAAACATCCCAGGACCACCGTGAGCCCCGACGGATGTCGACCTGGCCGGGTCGTCCAAAGAGGTGCCGTAGGCCCAGCTTGCCATCGGGAGCCGCGAAAGAGCCGCGGAGAAGGCATAGTCCAGCACAAGACGATCGTGCGCCGGGCCTTCCGGTGGGGCAAGCCCAGCTTCGATACTAACCGCGCATGAACCAGACTTAGGCGTTGCGCGCGATGCCAAGTTGCGCTCTCATCATAATCGAAACAAAAGCGATTCGCCCCGGGGCGCAGGCGAACATTCCCATTATTGCGATTACGGGCTTTGCGGTTAATCGAGGGGGTCGGTATGCGTGTCTTGCGCCTGGGCTTTGTTTTGGCGTCCTGCGGCTTCGTGACCGCACAAGCAGGCGCCTCCGAGACGATCACATACACCTATGACGCCAAGGGCCGGCTCATCAAGGCCGAGCGATCGGGCGCAGTGAACAACGGCGTGAAGTACGAATACACGCACGACAAGGCGAACAACCGCCGCAACCTCAAGGTCACCGGCTCGCCCAACCCGCCGCCGCCGTAGAGCCGGGCGCGCCGCCATCGCAGCGGCACCGGGGCACTTCCACTCTTCCGACAGGGGATACAGATGCTGAACAACGTCGGGGCCGTGCGCCCGGGCGCGCGCCGCGCCATTGCCAGATTGCTTGCCTGCTCGATCCTCTCCGTGCCCGCGATCGGTGGCCTGTGCCTGATACCGGCGGCCAGGGCGCAGGTCGCCGCCGCCGCGCCGGTGCGGCAATCGATCGACTCAAATGGCGTTGATCTTTTCCTGGGTACGATGAACACCGACGGGCCAGCGCTTTCGGCCGGACAGGGCGGCGCGCAGGGTCTCTCTTATTACAAGCTCAACCGCGGCAACACCGGCTGGGGCGATAACCTCATGGCCTCGCTCACCGTGAGCGGCTCCACAGTCTACATCTATTATGCCGGCAAGACCGACCGCTTCACGGTCTCGGGCACCACGTACGCCGGCACCGAAGGCAACGGGACCAGCCTGTCGCTGAGCGGCAATGTGTACACCTACGCCATGGCCGACGGCAGCGTCGCGCACTTCACCAAGACCTATGTCGGGGCCTATCCTTACGGAAGCTCGACCGGCATCGTGACCGATATCACGCGGCCCGACGGCGAGGTGACTACCTACACGTACGACTCCGTGTCCTATTGTGCGGCAAACAAGCCGGGCGGCGCAGGCAATGTCTGCACACAGACAAGAACGGCGTATCGGATCGCCAACGTCACCAACAACTCGAAATATCGCCTGATCTTTGTCTACGGGAACTGGGATGGACTGAGTTGGGATCCGGACGAAGTTCCAGACAGCAGCTATTGGTCGGCCTGGGGTGACATCACCGGCGTTTCGATGACCAACACAGGTGTGTCCGGCGCGAGTGTGCGCACGCAGAGCTTCGGATGGAACGGCACGACCTACAACATCACCGACGAGATCAACCCGACCACGGGTTTTCGTTCGAGCAATGGCGCCGTGGTCGGCATCAAGCGGCCCGGAAGCAGCGCCGAGGACGTGACGATCGCCTATACCGGCGGCAGAGTGTCGGCGGTCACCTCCCCGATCGGTACGACCGCGTATTCATCGTATGATTCGGGCGGCGAGCGGTTCGTCACGGTCACCCCGCCGACTGCCGGCGCGACCAACTATGTCTTCGACATCGCTTCGCAGCGCATGAAGTCGGTGCAGGATCCCCTCAACCACACGACCTCCTGGCAATATGATTCGAACGGGCGCGTGACTCGCATCACCTATCACGAGGGAAACTACACCCAAATCACCTATGACGCCCGCGGCAACGTCACCGAGCGGCGCGACGTCGCGAAATCCGGCTCCGGGCTTGCCGACATCGTCTCGGCCTCCGATTACGACGCGTCCTGCACCTATGCGGCCAAGTGCAACCAGCCGAACTGGACCCGGGACCCGAAGACCAATCAGACCGACTATAGCTACAACACGACCACCGGTGAGCTGGTGAGCGTCGCATTGCCCGCGGCAGCCAGCGGCGGAATCCGGCCGACGACCACTTACAGCTATTCGGCAATCAACGGCGTTCAGCAGGTCAGCGGCGTCTCGACTTGCCAGACCACGGCTTCGTGCGCCGGGACGGCCGACGAGGTAAAGACCAGCATCGGCTATGACACCAATGGTCTGCCGAACGTCGTCAGCAAAGGCGCCGGAAACGGGTCGCTGACCGCCACGACGAGCGTGGTCTACGACGACGTCGGCAACGCTATGACGGTCGATGGCCCGCTTGTGGGAAGCGGCGATACCACGCGCTATCGCTACGATGCCGCGCGGCAACTGGTGGGCGTCACCAGCCCCGACCCCGACGGGGGCGGATCGCTCAAGCCTCGCGCACAGCGCATCACCTATGATGTGAAGGGGCGGCCGACGCTTGCCGAAACGGGCAACGTCAACAGCCAGAGCGACGGTGACTGGGCTGGTTTTTCGAGCCTGCAGCAGGTGGGTACCGACTATGATGCTGCCGACCGCGCGGTAAAACAGACCTTGAGTGCGGGCGGCTCGACGTATCAGGTGGTGCAGTATGCCTATGATCCGGCCGGACTTTACGATTGCACTGCTGTCCGGATGAACAGCGCGACCTGGGGCTCGCTGCCTGATGCATGCACTTTGACGACATCAGGAGCGGCCGGACCGGACCGCATCACGCGCAACAATTACGACAGCGCCCGCCAGCTCACCAAGGTGCAGACGGCTTATGGAACCGCCGACCAGTCGGATGAGGTGATCAACAGCTATACCGGCAACGGCAAACTCGCGAGCGTCACCGACGCCGAGGGCAACAAGACCACTTACGAATATGACGGCTTCGATCGGCCCTCGATCACGCGTTACCCGATAACCACGGTCGCCGCGGCCACGAGCTCGACCACCGACTATGAGCAGCTCGGCTACGACGCCGCGAGCAATGTCACCAGCCGTCGCCTGCGCGACGGCCAGACGATCACCTATGGCTATGACAATCTCAATCGGATGGCGGTCAAGAACACGCCCGGGAGTGCGTATCTCGACTGGAGCGTGGGCTATGGCTATGATTTGCTGGGACGCCTGACCAGCGCGATCGGCAACGGTTGGGCTACCAATGCCTTCAGCTACGACGCGCTTGGTCGGCTGCTAACCGAGCAGAAATATAACGCCGCGACGTACCACGCCTACGATCTGGCCGGGCGGCAGACCCGGCTGACTTGGTACGACGGCTTCTACGTCAATTATGAGTACAACGTCACCGGCGAGATGACGGCCATCCGGGAAAACGGGGCGAGCTCCGGCGCCGGTGTGCTGGCGATCTACCTCTATGATGATCTCGGGCGAAGGGCGAGCGTCACGCGTGGCAACGGCACGACCACGAACTACAGCTACGACGCAGTGTCGCGCCTTGCCTCGTTCAGCCAGGACATGGCGGGCAGCGCCCATGACTTTACCCATTCCTTCAGCTACAATCCGGCCGGCCAGATCGCTTCGGCTACCCGTTCGAATGACGCATATTCATGGGGCGGCCACTACAATGTCGACCGCAGCTACGGCGTGAACGGCCTCAACCAGATGACCACGGCGGGGGCGACCAGTCTCGGCTATGACGGGCGCGGCAACCTGACCAGTTCCGGCAGCTCGAGCTACGGCTATACCGCCGAGAACCGGATGTGGTCGGCGCCGGACGCGACCATGGTGTATGAACCAGCCGGAGGCCAGCTGCTTCAATACGGAACTACGCCGACCGGAGATTTGCGCTTTGCATGGTCGGGCGGTCAGATGATCGCCGAGATGCGCGCGTTACCTGCCACGCCACTGACCTTTTTGCGACGCTATGTGCCGGGTCCCGGCGTAGATGAGCCCGTCGTCTGGTACGAAGGGGCAGGCACGAGCGACCGGCGCTGGCTGCACGCCGACGAGCGTGGCTCGGTGGTTGCCGTGAGCAATGCCTCGGGCACCGTTATCGCAGGTAACGTTTATGACGAGTACGGCATCCCGGCATCGACCAACATCGGCCGCTTCCAGTACACCGGCCAGGCATGGCTGCCCGAGCTTGGGATGTATTACTACAAGGCGCGGATGTATTCGCCCACGCTGGGGCGATTCATGCAAACCGATCCGATCGGGTACGGCGACGGAACGAATCTGTATAACTACGTTGGCGGGGATCCGGTCAATTTCGTCGATCCGACAGGATTGAAGATGGTTTATAACTGTCTAGGAATTGAGGGGTATGAGAGGTGTGGTTGGACAAACGTGTTTGATCCGCTCACTGAATCTCTAGGAGGACGAGGTTTCATTGTCCCTGGGGACGTGTTGGAGCAACCAGGAACCGGAGATGTTGGTTTCGATTGCAAAGAAGGCGACAAGAGCTGTGAGCTCGAGGTTAACGCGCCGAAAAAGGCAGAGCCGCCGAAAAAGGTAGAGCCGCCGAAACCCGACCGTGTATGCGTGTTTGCGCTCAACAACGTGGGCTCCGACCCTGTGCAACTTGCTACCGGTCTTGCAGGAAGCGCTATTGGCAACGCTATCGGAAGAGCGACCGGAATTACAGCTTTCCGTGCGATGAACAGCGGTGAGGTTATAGGCTCTAGAGTCGGCTCAACTGCGATTGCTGGAGCTAGGGCTGGCCGCATCGGCGGCATCGTTGGGATGGTAGCTGGCGGAGTGGCAGGGCTTTATCTCCAGAAGAAATTTGATAAACTTGTAAACAACATATGCACCGGGAAATAACCATGGAAACTAAGTTGGATAAATTATTGTATTTTACGGCTTTGATCTCTGTTATCCCACTATTGTATTGCGCCATAAGTTTTGTATCTTATAGTTTTCCTGAAAACTCTTTATCGATGGTATTTGGATATATGATATCATCTGGTCTCTGCGCAAACATATTTTACAGTATTCGTTTTTATAGAGTTGCGTACAAGGCGAGCTGTGCGGATGCCGTTGCTCCGTAATCGGGAATTCCAAGATTCCGGGGGCACTAGGAATTGCGAAGACATAAAATTCCGGGGACACTATACCTAAAATTCCGGAAAATTCCGGCGACACTATACCTAATTGCCAAACGCGCGCGATCCGATAGATTGCGGAGATGGCAAGGCTGGCGCGCATTGTGGTTCCCCAGGTTGCGCATCACGTGACCCAGCGGGCAACCGGCGGCAGCCGGTATTCTTCGAGGACGAGGATTATTCCGCATATATCGAACTGGTGTCTGCAGCCTGCCGCCAGCGCGACGTGCATTGCCTGGCCTGGTGCCTGATGCCCAATCACGTTCACCTGATCCTGGTTCCGGCGGATGCGGATGGCCTGCGGCGCGCGCCGGCCGAGGCGCATCGTCGATATTCGCGCCGGATCAACTTCGCCCACCGCTGGAGCGGCTGTGGCTGTGGCGGTTTGCGAGCTACCCCGATGGACGACGCGCATCTGGCGCGCGATGCCGCCGGGGCGGCAGCCGTAAGGTAGATCTGCTCCCAGGGACTGCCCTGAATCGATGTTATCGACACTGCAGGCCATGCGGCCATTCAAAATCCGCCGAGGCGGCTGGCCGCAATCGCTTTGCGCCGCAGCAAAAATTCGTTCGAGTTGCCGCACCGTTCCCGAATCCTATCGCGAAAGCGTCGTTTCTGTGTCAGTTTCTTGACGAGCGGGATTCGCTGCATTGCAGCGCAGCCAACTGGGGTGTGCCCGCGGCAGACAAGGGGTTCCGATGCACCAAGACCGCGCGACCATTCGCTCCCGCACCCGCTGGCTCGTCACCGTGGCCGCAGCGCTTCCTCTCATGGCCGCAGCGGGCGCTGCCCAGGCGCAGGATACCGAGAGCGAACAGGAAAGCGCGATTCCGGAGATCGTCGTGACCGCGCAGCGGCGCGCCGAGAACATCCAGGACGTGCCGGTATCGGTCGCGACGATGGACGGCGAGCAGCTTCAGACGATCTTCGATTCGGGCAACGACATCACTGCGCTCGCGACCCGCGTGCCCGGACTCTATGCGGAGAGTTCGAACGGCCGCGTCGCGCCACGCTTCTATATCCGCGGCCTCGGCAACACCGATTTCGATCTCGCCGCCTCGCAGCCCGTCTCCGTCATCATGGACGATGTCGTGCTCGAGAATGTCGCGCTGAAGAGCACGCCGGTGTTCGACATCGAACGCGTCGAGGTGCTCCGCGGACCGCAGGGCACTCTGTTCGGCCGCAACACGCCGGCGGGCATCATCAAGTTCGACACGGTCAAGCCGTCCGACACGTTCAGCGCGCAGGCCTCGGTTTCGGCGGGAACCTACGGCACGGTCAGCGCCGATGCGGGCGCCGGCGGGCCGATCGTTCCGGGCAGGCTCGCGGCGCGCGTCTCGGTGCTCTTCCAGCATCGCGACAATTGGATCGACAACGGCTTCACCGGCCAGAAAAACGCCTATGGCCAGTATGACGAAGTCGCCGCGCGCGGGCAGCTGCTGTTCACGCCGACCGAAGCGTTCAGTGCGCTCGCCAATATCCACTATCGCCGCTTCGACGGCGAAGGCGCCGCGGCGGTGTTCCGCGCGAATATTCTCGGCCCCGGCAACAATGACCTCAACGGCAATTTCAAGCGCGATACGGTGTATCTGGACGCAGGCGGCGACAATCGCGCCCAGTATCGGGGCTGGGGCAGCTCGCTGAAGCTCGATTATGATTTCGGGAGTGCCGTGCTCACTTCGATCACTGCCTATGAAACCACGCAAGGCAGCAGCCGTGCCGATGTCGACGGCGGCACCGCCACGGACGGTCCGGGTTTCATTCCCTTCCAGTCCGATACGCAGGACTCGCTCGATCTCAACCAATGGACGCAGGAGGTTCGGCTTGCCAGCACTGGCGGCGGCCCGTTCGGGTGGCAGGTCGGTGCCTATTATTTCGATAGCGACTTCACCGTGCTGACCGAAGGCTTCAGCTTCCCCCGCCTACCACCGTGCGTCACCAGAATCAGAGCTGGGCGGTGTTCGGCCAGGCGAGCTACAAGCTGACGGACGCATTCAAGCTCACCGGCGGACTGCGCTATACCGAGGACGACAAGCAATTCGAGGTAATTGGCGGATCATCTGCCGACGATCGCTCGGTCTCGGACGCGCGCGTCAGCTGGGACGTCAGCGCGATGTACGATTTCACGCCGACGTTCAGCATCTACGGCCGCGTCGCCAGCGGCTTCCGCGCCCCATCGATCCAGGGCCGCGACGTCGCCTTCTTCAATCCGCCCTCGGTCGCGACATCGGAGAAGATCCTGTCCTGGGAGGCCGGCTTCAAGAGCGAGCTGTTCGATCGCCGCGTGCGCATCAATGCCACCGCCTTCACCTATACGGTCGACGATCCGCAGTTCACTGCAGTCGGCGGCAGCGGCAACCTCGTCCAGCTGCTCAATGCCGACAAGGGCAAGGCCTGGGGATTCGAGCTCGATTCCGAATTCCGCCCGACATCGTCGCTCACTTTCACCGCCGGCGTGAGCTACAACAATACCAGGATCGACGATCCCGACCTTGCAGTCGGCATCTGCGCGCAGTGCACCGTCACGGATCCGCTGGTTACGATCGCTGGCACGCAACGCGCGCTGGTCGACGGCAATCCGTTCCCGCAAGCGCCGGAATGGATCGTGGACGCCACCGCGCGCTATGCGATTCCCGTCAGCGACGGCGGCGAGATCTTCGCCTTCACCGACTGGGCCTATCAAGGCTACACCAACTTCTTCCTCTACCAGTCGCGCGAATTCTACAGCGACGGCCAGTTCGAAGGTGGACTTCGCATCGGCTACGCCAGGCGCGACGGCAGCTTCGAGCTCGCCGCCTTCGTCCGAAACATCACCGACGAGGAGAATGTCAAAGGCGGCATCGACTTCAACAACAATACCGGCTTCGTCAACGAGCCGCGGATTTTCGGCCTGTCGCTCAGGACGCGGATGCGCTGACGACCTGCCTGTTTCATCGGCTGCCGAGACGGGAAGCGGGCGAGCCGCGGCCGCATCGAGGCAAGTCAGGTCATAGCTCGCGTCAAAGATGCAGGGCTACGGCCTCACGTATTTGATTCTCCCGACGCAGGAAACGAATTAGCCCGCCAGAGCGCCAGCATAAGCGGCCACAGCAACAGAGCGCCTATCGCCGCGCCGGTGGATACCGCCAGCACCGCGGCGATCAGCGGGAGAAGCGCTGCGAGCACAATCCATATGCGGGGCCCGGTGGCTTGCGACCACAACCATACGGCCGGAAAGGCGAGCATGACGCAATCATAGTCGCTGACATAGAGCGAACCGACAACCATGCCGGTGACCAGTAGCGGCACCTTTGCCGGAGTGTCGCGGTGCCAGGCCCAAAAGACCATTGCCGCGACCGCCAGGCTCACCAGCGCTTGCGCCGAATAGGCCAGCGGGAGGAGCGCCCAGATGCCGCACCAGCACGAAGATCGAGATCATGCGGTGCCAGACGCCAGCGCCGTCCTCGAGGATCACGCGCTTCAGCATCGCGGCCTGCTGCGCATAGGCCGGCCAGATCTCGACGCCGAAACACAAAGTGGCGAGCGCGAGCAACAGCGCCCCGCCGACGGCCAGGCCGATCAGGGCGCGCCATTGCTTTCCGGCAAGCAACGCGATCGGCACCAGCCAGAAAAGTTGCGGTTTCACGGTCAGCAACGCGAGGAGTAGCCCGGCGACCAACGGCCGGCGGGGCAGCAGGATCAACGCCCAGCCGAGGATCGCCGCGATCCAGGCACCCGCCTGCCCGCCCATCGCGTTGATGAACACCGCCGGCCAGGCAAACGCAACGAGCAGCCAGCCGCCTGGCGCGAACCGCCGCAGTGCCAGGGCGAAGGCAAGCCAGCCGAGCAGCTGCCACGCTCCCCAGGCCACGGGATACGGCAGCAGCGCGAACGGAAAGGTCAGCAATGCCAGGGTTGGAGGATAGCTATAGTGATAGAGGTCTATGGCGTTGCCAACCACGCGGACTTCGAACGCGTGGAAAGCCTCGATATCGTAGATCGATCCTGAGGCGCCTGTCATCGCCAGGCGCGCCGCGGACCAGAAGTTGATGAAATCCTCTCCAAACGGGCGATCGACATTGTCGGTCCAGCCGGCGCGGAGCTGCCCGGCGAGGTGCATGGCGAGCAGGATGGGCCAGGCCAGGCACCATCCCCAGGCGACCGGTCGCACTCGCGCATCGCTGAACAACGGCCCCCTCGCTGGTTTCGGGCCAGTGCCTTGATCATCGACGTCGTCGAGCTTCATAGAGTCCTCATTCCGTATCGTCGTCCCGAGTGCAACGGCAGCAGCCCCCTGCCCTGGCGGTGACCGTCATGCTCCATAGATGTCGGGAATGACATTCCGGCGCCCCGTCACTCCCGGCGCGTTGGGGGACCTCCTGCGATAATCCCGGGCAAGAGCGAGTGGCAGAACTCCGAGTCGTTCGGCGCGGCTGGGTTCGAGAACTGGATGAAGGACACATACGTGCCAGGAATCGGGACTTTATTCTAATCCGGCGTCATTTTTCTGTTCGGCGTTTTAGGCCGATTCATCTTGTCGGTGGCCGATCGTTCAACGCTGACCTCTCCGAACACAGTAGTATATCTGATAACATCCTCGACATTGCGGCTCAAGATGCGAGGTTATTTTCCGAAAAACTTAGGTACAATACTGCGAAGTAAAATATTTGTCTCATTCATACACAAGTAATACCGACGTATTTCTGACTCATTATATCCAAAGATATATTTATATATCCTTAGCCCATATAGGTTTTTCTTTAGACTCATCAAATGGTTAATTAAAGCTTTAAAAAATCTTCTTGCGTTTTAGCGGGATGAATTGATCATTAGCCAATCGTTCATTTGCCTTGGGAGGGGCGGGAACTGTGATTGGCCGGTGTTCAATAGGCATATGTCTGCTCGCGATTGGCGTTGCCATGCTGCCGCATGCTGCCGCCGCACAGACGGTATATGCCGCTGGCCAGCCCGGTGTCGTGGGCGGCAACCGCCAGCTGCCGGTGCAGGTGACCGCTTCGGTCGGCGGCCGTTGCGGCTTCGCGACGGGATCGGCACCCTCGGGCAGTTACAATCAGCCCGACTTCGACGTCACCGGCTTCAGCCACGATTTCAGCTTCCAGCTCGATTGCACCGGCCCTTCGCGGGTTGCGGTGGTCTCGGCCAATGGCGGCCTGCAGACCGGCGGATCGGTCTCGCCCGGCTATGCCGTGCTGGCACCCTATGACGTGTCGCTCAACCTGGTCGGATCGTCGAGCACGGCGACGGGCACTTGCACCGTAGCGACACTGGCGGCAGCCGCGGCGGCACCCTGCGCATTCCGCGGGCCCGTGAGCATGTCGCAAGGCCTTCTGCTCAATTCCACGTCGGTCAATCAGCCCGGCACGTATCTCCGCGTCAGCGCGCCCGCCTACAACGGCTCGAGCGCGCTGATCGGGGGCATCTATTCCGACACCTTAACGGTGACGGTGAGCGCGGCGTCATGACGGCGCCGCGCACAGAGCGGCTCACCCAGCCTCGGGGCGGCCGTTCGATTGTCGAAGGGGAGGGTGCCGGGTCATCGGCCGGGCGCACCGTCGGATTCAATCTGAATGGGAAAAGGCAAGACAATGAACAAGTATCTGATCGCGGCGCTCGGCGCCGGCACCATGCTCACCATCGCCGTGCCGGCATCGGCACAGACGGTGACGGGCACCGTCAACATCACCGGCAGCGTCGCCAACAAGTGCGCCGTCCTGCCCGGTTCGGGCAGCACCTTCACCAGCACGGTGGCGCTCGGCGAACTGGCCCAGGCAGACGGCACGATGGCGACCGACCTCGCCACGCGCTTCAACGCGTCGGGGCCCGCCACGCTCGCATTCCGCGTCGTCTGCAACACGTCGAACCCGACCATTGCAGTCGATTCGACCCAGCTGACCACCGCGGGCCTCGCTCCGGCCGGTTATGCGGCCCGGATCGACTATAACGCCAATGTCGCCGTCGCGCTCACGCCGGCCGGTACGGCCACGGTGAGCAACGACAGCCGCAACCTGCCGACCGCAGCGACACCCGCCGGTGGCCGCCTGGCCAATAACGGCAGCGCGAACGTGACCATCACGGCGGACACGTTCGGCACGGCCCTGCCGACCGACCTGCTCGTCGCGGGCTCGTACACCGGAAACATCTCGATCGTCATCGCGCCCGGCGCGTGATCGGCTTCATCGGAGCATAATGACATGAAGAACTCGATCCTTGCAGTCGCCGCGGTCGTCGCCGCTACTGCCGCCCTGCCCGCCGCCGCTCAGTCGACGTCGGCAACGGGCACTGTCACGGTGAACGGTTCGGTCGCTGACCGTTGCCAGTTCACGACGCCATCCGCCGTCATCAATGCCGGCGAACTGGCGCTGCAGGGATCGGGATCGACCGCGGGCAAACTGGATACCAGCAAGCTCGACGGCCAGGCCCGCACGCTGGTCGGCTGGTGCAACGGCACTGCCGCATCGATGAGCGTCGAGGCGCAGCCGTTGGTCGACACGACCTTTGTCGGCGCGGCCCCCACGGGCTTCGACAGCGTAGTCAATTATTCGGCGAGCGCTCTCGCCAACAGCGCAACCGCCACCGACACGTCCCTGTCAGCCGGGGCCGGCACGGCCGTTCCGGTCGGCCTGTTCACCGGCAACGTCGTGGTGACTTTGGCGGGCTCCTCGTCGCCGACCGGCGGCATCCTCGTTGCCGGCAGCTATTCGGGCCAGGTCCTGGTCACGCTGACGCCCAACGTCAGCCTGCCGCTCTTGAATTGAGGAAACCGGGACCGTGAAGCGCCTTATCCTTCCATTGCTCGCCGCGGCCGCCCTGCCGGGTATCGCGCACGGCCAGACGGTGACCGACACCGCGACGGGTGACGTCGCGGTCGCAGGCAACGTCTCCCAGCTGTGCATGCTGGGGACGCCGACGCCGGCACCGGTCGATCTCGGCCAGCTGGCGACGACGTCGGGCACGCGCGTCGGCAGGATCGCCGCGATCACGCCGCGCACAGTCACGCTTGCCGGCTCGTTCTGCAACTTTGCCGGTTCCGCGATCACCGTGACCGCGACTGCCCTGGTCAACAGTGACGCGACGCCGGCTCCGACCGGGTTCGCCCGCGCGGTGAACTACACGGCGGCGGTCACCAACTGGGCTCCGGGCGCGGCAACCACGACTACCGGCGCCACAGCGGGCGGCGGAACGCCGAGCGCATCGAGCGTCGGGGCGACGCAGGGCGCGCCGAAGATCGCCGACCTGACCGTCAACCTCTCCAATTTCACTGCACCGTCGGACGCATTGCTGACCGCCGGTTCCTATAGCGGCCTCGTCATCGTGACGCTCGGCCCGGCACCTTCAGGCGGAGGCTTGTGATGAGCATGTATCATCGACTGTTCGGACTGACGGCGCTCGCCGCTCTGTCCTGGGCAGGCACGGCATCGGCGCAGAGCGCGACCGACACCAAGAATTTCATCGTCACCGGCAACGTGCCTTCGATGTGCGTCGGGGGATCGTCTCCGGTACCGGCTCGACCTTCGCGCTCGGTGTGCTCATCGACGTCAATACCGGCCTGCTGCGCACCGATCTGGCGGCGCCGCCCAAGGTGCTGGCGGGATCGTTCTGCAGTTCGCGCAGCACGATCACGGTCAATGCGACGCCGCTGGCGGCGCAGACCTTCACCACCACGCCGCCCACCGGCTTCTCGCGTTCGGTCAACTATACCGCGACCGCGGCAGGCTGGACGACGACGGCGGCGAGCTTCTCGACGAGCGCGACGACCAATCCGGCAGCGGTGCAGTCGCGGCTCACGGCATTTTCGGGGGACATCACGGTCTCGATCGGCGGGTTCTCGACGGCGGGCGGTGCGACGCAACGCCTCGTCGCGGACACCAACTATCAGGGCAATGTCACCGTCACTCTCGCAGTGGCCTCCTGACATGAAACATCTGCCGCTCCTTGGATTGGTCTTGGTCGTCTGCGGTCTCCCCTGTGCACCCCCAACATCTGCCCAGTCGACCGTGGCGACCAAGACCCTGCCGGTGACCGGCAACACGCCTCCGGTGTGTGCGGTGGCCGAGCCCAGGCTGCGGTCGGGCAACCAGATCAATTTCCGCGGTCTCTCCGGCAACACGCTGCAGATCGACCGGATGGTCGATCCGGCGACTCTCGCGGTCAGCGCGGCTTCGGTGGACGTCCGCTTCGACGCGGTGTGCAACTATCCGCACCGGTCGGCGACCGTTGGAACGAGGAATTGCTCGACACCAGCATTCGGGCACGAACGCTCCCCATCGCAGGCATCGCGACGAAACTGTCCGAACGGTTCGGCACATCCGAGATGCTGATCTGCTGGCAGCGCGAAGTGGACCGGATTCCCGAATGCTACCGGTTCAGCGATGGTGAATTGTCGAACGTCGAGCTCGATCCGGCCCTGCTCGAGCGGATGCTCGCACCCGACGGAAGCGGCGAAGGGTTCATCCGGGATTCGGAAAGCGGAAGCGCGCTGGTCGATGCGAAGCTCCGGTTGGGCCCGGCGGTGCGCACGATCCCGGCGGGGTTCCTGCCGGCGCCCGAGGCCGCGGCAGGCGGGAACGTCGCCGCTTTGCCGATCCGGACCGGGGCGCTCACCGGATATATCTATTTGCTGGATTTTCCCCGGATTTCGGAACTGATGCTCAGCCAAATCGTCGCCGCCTCGCGCGCGGTGAGCGCGACGCTCGATCGCTATCTGATGTTCGAGGCGTGGCGCGAACGGGCCTTTGCCAATGCCCGGCTCGACCTGAGCCGCGACATGCACGACAGCGTGCTGCAGACGCTCGGCGGGCTTCGCATGCAGGTGGCGTCGCTCATCAAGGACAAGGACCTGCCCGTCGCGGCGAGGACCAAACGGCTCGAATCGCTGCAATCGATCATCGCCGCCGAACAGGCATGCCTGCGCGAGCTCGTCACCGACGCCAATTTGCCGATCGGCGAAAAGATCGATCTCGCCAGCCACCTGGCGCAGCGCGCGGAATTGCTGTCGCGGCAATGGGCCATCACCTGCACGCTCACGACGGATCCCGCTTCGCTCTGGGTGTCTCCGGATGTCGCCGTCGAAGTCGAGTTCCTCGTCCGCGAGGCAGTGTCCAACGCCGTTCAGCACGCCAAATCGTCGAGCGTGAATGTCGTGGCTGCACTGCGCGACGATGCCTTGTTCGTCACGCTGAAGAGCGACGGTGCCACCGTATTGGCATCGGAAACCGGCGCGTCGGGTATCGAGGGCGTGAAATCCCAGTCGCTGACCCGTCGATTGAACGCGCTCAACGGCCGCGCGTACGCCGACCCGATGGAGCGCGGCGTTCTCTTGTCCATCCGAATTCCACTGGAGGCGATGGTCGATGTCCCGACTGCTGATCGTTGACGACCACCCGATCTTTCTCGAGGGGCTGAACCAGTTCCTCGAGACCAATGATCATTTCGTCGAATCGACGGCCCGAACGCCGAGCGCGGCGTTGCGGATCGTCGAGCAGGGCACGATCGACATCCTGATCATCGACGTCTGCATGTCCGAAGGCGGCGGGCTGCACGTGCTGCGGACGATGCGCGCCGGCGGAAACCGCCTGCCGGTCATCTTCCTGACGGTCGGCCTGAAGCCGGTCGAGACGATGGAAGCGGTCAACCTCGGCGTGAACGGGATCGTCCTGAAGCACAGCGATCCGGAAAACCTGCTGACCTGCATCGAGGCAGTGACTCGCGGCGATACCTGGATCGATCCGACGATCCTCGAGAGCGCGCTCCGGCGCAGCCTGACCGCGCACACCATGCCGGTCCTGCCGAAATACAATCTCACGCGGCGGCAGGAGGAGATCGTGCGGCTGGTCGGCGAAGGGCTGCGCAACCGGGAGATCGGCCAGCGCTGCGGCCTGACCGAGGGAACGGTCAAGCTGCATTTGCACCGTATCTATTCGACGCTGGGGATCCAGTCGCGGGCCCAGCTGATCATGATGCTCGCCGCGGAATCGCTCTGAATTGTCGTCGCGCCGATCCGCAACGGCCGCAAATACCAGGGAATGGGTTGCGGGCTGATCTGGCCGCTCAGGACGGCCAGCAGCGCGCCGCCCGCGATTGCCACGCCGTAGGGGATGGGCCCGCGCGCCTTCAGGCTGGGAATGTTGCCTTCGCGCGTCAGGCGGGCGGGGACGATCCGGCGCAGGAGTATGAACACGATGCTCAGCAGCGCGCCGCCGACCGCGACGAACAGGAACAATGCGGCGGCGCCCTTGAAATCGAACCACAAGGCGGTCGCCGCGAGCAGCTTGACGTCGCCGCCGCCCAGCCAGCCCCGCGAAAAGATCAATGCGCCGCCGAGGAAAGTCGCGAGCAGCAGGACGGCGTTCTGCCACAATGTGGGGGTCCAGCCCGCGTGATAGACCCAGAGCGGAAACAGCAGGAGGATCGCGATCGGGAACAGGTTCGGGATTCTCAGTTTCCAGATGTCCACCACTGCCGCCAGCAACAGCAGAAGGCAGAGCGCGCTCGTCACGAAGGCGCCGAGCGAGATCATTTCCGGGCGTCCAGCCGCGCGAGGTTGGCGGCCGCGATCGTCTGAAAGACCGGGTCGGCGGCAACGGCCATGGTCAGCCATTTGCGTGCATCGTCGCCGCGCCCGGCGAGCATGGCGGCGTACCCCGCATTGTTGAGCCGCTCGGCCCAGCGCGACGTGCTGTCTCTCAAGCCGCGTACCGGCATCCGCCCGAGCGCGCCGGCGGCGATATCGAGATTGTTCGCGATGCGCAGGTCATCGGGAGCCCCGGCACGCGCGCGCGCCAGGATCGGCTCCGCCTCGGCGAAACGGCGCTGCCTGATGCGCGACGCAGCGACGTTGTTGAGCAATGCAGGCTGCTCGCCCCCGCTCGCCATTGCACGGGCATAAGCGGCGTCGCTGTCGCCCCAGCGCGCCTTGGCATCATAAGCGAAGCCGAGCGCGGACCAGGCTTTCCAGTCCGCCGCGCAGGTCCGGGTCGCGCCTTCGAGATGCGTGATCGCACGATCGGCGTCGCCCAGGTCGGATTCGGCCATGCCGAGCCCCAGCAGCACGCGACAATCGTCGGGCACGCGCAGCGCGAGCGCGCCGAAATCGCGCCGGGCATCCTGATCGCGACCCTGCGCAAGTGCCAGCTGGCCGTGCAATATCTCCAGTTCGGTCGTCGCTTCGCCGGCCTGTGACGGCGTCATCCGGGCAAGCATCAGCTCGGCCTGCACCAACCGGCCCGATCGGATCGCCGCCGCGACCAGCGGCATATCGTCGGCCGGGCTGGCCTGGGCGGCAGTGGAAATCGCCACGGCGCCGAGCAGGATCAGGCGCAGCAGCGCGATCATTTCCGCTTCAACCTTGCATCGAAACCCACCGCATTGGCGCCGACGAGCAACTGCACGCGATTGGCCCGCGACGACGGATAGAGCCGCGTGCGGAACGGCAGCGCCCGGGCAAGGCGGCGTGCCGCGTCGACTGATCCGACGGGAAACACGATCCTGCTTTCGTCGAGCCGCACCGCATTGTCGCCGGTGTCGAGGCGCGACCAGCCGCGGCTGCCCAGAAAGGCCTGAATCCTGCGCGCTATCCCCTGCCGCCCGGCGGCGTTGACGATCCGTGTCGGCAACGAAGCGAGCGGCACCGGCGGCGTTGCACGCACAGGCGTGCGCGCGGCAATGCCATAGGAGGCCGCATTGCCCTCAGGCGGCAAAACCAGCCTGACTTCGCCCGCCGAGGAGCGATCGAGCCGGGTCCTTGGCGCTGCCGCCCGGCCGGAGCGACCGGGACGATCGCCTGGCTCGCGGCAATCACGGGAGCCGCTATCGCGGGCGTTGCCGCCGCAATTCCGGCATTCGGCGCATCCTGCGCAAGCATCGCGCGCATGTCGACATCGAGCAGATCGGCGTCGAAATCCTTCCCCTGCGCGCGCAGCGACCGGCCGTAAGCCATGTAGATTTCCGGGTCGCGCGGCGCCAGCGCCAGCGCCTGCTGGAAATAGCGGTCGCTGAGGTCGAAGCGCTGCAGGCGGTCATAGGCGATCGCGAGCCCCTCGACCGCTCTCGCATCCTCCGGATTGGCGGAGAGATAGCGGCGGTAGGTTTCGATCCCGAGCCCGTAATTGCCGTTCGCCACGAAGCGCTGCGCCGCCGCCAGCGACACCTCCGGCTTCCCCGTGAATCGCGTGCCCTCAGGCAGAGCGAGCCTGCCGTCGGAACCCATGCAGCCATTGGCGGCCAACAGGATGCCGCACAGCGCCAGGCGCGAAGCGGTCCCCCGACGCATCAGCCCGACATCATCGGCATGAGCTGGCGCACGACGCGGATCGCAGCGGGCAGCATGAGCACGCCGATCATCACCGGCAGCATGCAGGCGACCAGCGGAATCGAGAGCAGGACCGGCAGCCGGTGCGCCTTTTCCTGGGCGAGCATCTTGCGCCGTTCCCGCATCTCGGTCGCGTAGATCCGCAGTGTCTGGCCGATGCTCGATCCCAATTTGTTCGACTGGATGAGCAATGTGGCGAAGGATTTGATCTGATCCACCCCTGCCCGCTCGCCCATCCGGCGCAGCGCATCCTCGCGCCCGCGGCCGGCGCGGAGCTCGAGAACCGTGTTCGCCAGCAGGCCGGCGACCAGCGGATGCGTGGTCGCCATCTCGCGACCCACCCGATCGAAAGCCGCCTCCATGCCGAGCCCGGCCTCGACGCAGACGAGCATCAGGTCGAGCGCGTCCGGAAAGCCGCGGGTGATCTGGTCCTGACGGCGCGAGGCGCGCGCCGATACCCATAGATTGGGCAGATAAAGACCCAGCACCGCGAGCAGCGATCCGAACATATAGAGCTTGAACAGCGACGGCGGCGCGCCGTTGATCAGGGTCGCGGCGACCAGCAGCAGCGGCAGGCACAAGGTCGTGCCGACGCGAATGAGCGTGAAGACGCGCGGCGCCTGAGGCGAGGTGTAACCGGCGGCGGCGAGCTTCGCGACCAGCCCGGCATTGTTGGTGTCGAGCAGCGAGATTCCGCGCTTCTCGATCGCATCGACCAGGCTCGACCAGGCATCGGGCCCGGAGGGTCCGCGCAACGAAGCCGCTGCGCCCGGCCCCCGCGCGGTCGCGGTCTCCGCCAGCCGGCGGCGGATCGCGGCGCGGCTCGTGGCGACGGTCGAGACGCCGATCACCAGCAGGACGACGACCGCGAACAGCCCGCCGAGAATGACGAAGCGCGGAAATTGATTGAGAGCGGCTTCCCACATCGTCCTAGACCTTCAGGTTCACGAGGCGGCGGATGATGACGAATCCCACCGTATAGAGCGCGATCAGGCATCCGAACCCGACCGAGAATGCCGGATCGTTGGCCACCTGCAGGTAGAATGGCGGATTGAGCAGGAACAGGGCGACGAACGCCATCACGGGCAATGCGGTCAATATGGTCGCGGTCATCCGCCCTTCCGAGCTCAAAGCGCGGACCATCAGGACCATGCTCGCGCGGTCGCGGATCACCTTGGAGAGGTTCTCGAGGATTTCGGCGAGGTTGCCGCCGGTCTCGCTCTGCACCGACAGCGAGACGACGAACATCCTGAGATCGTCCAGATCGCAGCGATTGGCCATGTTGTGCAGCGCGTCGCGCAGGTCCGCGCCATAGGCGACCTCGTCGGTCACGATGCCGAACTCGCTGCCGATCGGGTCGCTCATCTCGTGCGTGAGCAAGTCGAGCGCGGCCGCGACCGGATGGCCCGCGCGCAGGCCGCGAACGAAGATATCGAGCGCCACAGGGAACTGCTCGGCCATCCGCTTGCGGCGGCGGTCGGCGCGGCGCGCGATGAACATCAGCGGCAGCCCCAGCCCGGTCGCGCCGGCAAAGCAGGCCGCCATCAATATCGTGCCGAAGCTGATGGTCAGGCCGGCGGCGAGCGCGAACACGACCGTCGCGACGAAGAGCAGGCCGACCGCCAGCACCATCAGGAACAGCAGCCGCGCCGGCGACATGCCGAACGAGGCGCCGCGCAGCAGATTGTCGAGCTTGCGCCCCGTATCCGCGAGCGGCCCCGGCAGATAGATGCCGCCGCCCCAGGCATCGCGCCTGAGGCGCGCGAGAACTTCGGGACGCTGGTGCCCCGTCGCGATGAGGCGCAGGCGCTCGTTGATCGCGCGCACCCCGCCGCGATTGGCGCGGACCCAGGTCACCGTTCCCTCGACCGCGAGGATCACCGCAGCGAATATCAGCGCGAGGACGATCAGTCGGATCGAGGTCATCGACATCAGTCGAGCACCATGTTGGGATTGAAGATATCGGCCGGCAGGCTGATCCCGCGATCCTCGAGCTCGCGCATGAAGTGCGGCCTGATTCCAGTCGCTTCGAACCGGCCCAATACGCCACCTTCGTCATCGCGGCCGGTCAGCCGGAAACGGAAGATCTCCTGCATGGTGACCACCTCGCCCTCCATGCCGATGAGCTCGGACAGGCTGAGCAACCGCCGCTTGCCGTCGGCGAGGCGGCCGACCTGGATGACGACATTGATCGCGGAAGCGATCTGCGCGCGGGCGGACCGCGGCGCGATGTCGATGCCGCTCATCCCGATCATCTGCTCGAGCCGGGACAATGCGTCGCGCGGCGTGTTGGCGTGGACCGTGGTCATCGATCCGTCATGGCCGGTATTCATCGCCTGCAGCATGTCGAACGCCTCGCCGGCGCGGACCTCGCCGACGATGATGCGGTCGGGGCGCATGCGCAGCGCATTCTTGAGCAGGTCGCGCTGGGTGACCTCGCCATTCCCCTCGATATTGGGCGGGCGGGTCTCGAGCCGCGCAATGTGCGCCTGCTGCAGCTGGAGTTCGGCCGAATCCTCGATCGTCACGATGCGTTCGGCATCGTCGATATAGGCCGACATCGCGTTGAGCAGCGTCGTCTTGCCCGAACCGGTTCCCCCGAGATCAGGATGTTGCGCCGCGCCTCGACCACGGCCCGCAGCACTTCCGCGACCGTCGCAGGAATACTGCCGAGGCTGGTCAGGCGTGCCATGTCGATCGGCGTGCGCGCGAATTTGCGGATCGAGAGCAGCGACCCGTCGACCGCGAGCGGCGGGATGATCGCATTGACGCGGGATCCGTCCGCAAGCCGGGCATCGACATAAGGCGATGCCTCGTCGACCCGGCGGCCCACCGCGGCGACGATCTTCTGGATGATGCGCAGCAAATGCCGCTCGTCCTTGAAGCGGACCGGCGAGGGTTCGAGCCGTCCGCGCCGCTCCACGAAGACCGAATCATGGCCGTTGACGAGAATGTCGGTGATCGACTCGTCCTTGAGCAGCGGCTCGATCGGCCCCAGGCCCAGCAGTTCGTCGAGAATATCGCTGACCAGCCGCTGCCGCTCGGCGAGGTTCAGGGCGTGCTTTTGCAGGGACAATTGCTCGTAGACTATTTCTCCGATCTCGCCCTGGACCTGTTCGCGGGTCATGCCGTCGAGTGCGGAGAGGTTGATCAGGTCGAGCAGGCGCTGGTGGAGTTCGACTTTCAGCGCCGTGTTGCGGTCGATCCCTTCGCATGTCGGATCGGCAGGCGCCTCCGAAGCCTTGGCCGCCGCGAGCTCGCCTGCCCGCCTGATCTGCCAGACGCTCATCCGCCGCGCTCGAGCAGCATGTCGATGGCATCGAGCATCTTGCCCAGATCCCGCCCGATCGCGCTCTTCGACTTGATGTCGCGGATCATCGTGCCGCGATTGAGCGCCGTGTTCATCAGCGCGAAATCGCTGGTCACGCTCAGCCCGATCGGCTTGCCCAGGGTCTCGGAAGCGTCGCGCAGGTTGATCTGCTTGAACATCTGCTTCTCGACACGATTGACGACGACCTGAACCGCGTCGGGGGTGACTCCCAATTTGGTCAGCAGCGAGAGCTGCCGTTGCGCCTGACGCAGGCTGGCGATCGACAGTTCGATGACCAGGAACACGATGTCGGATTGCGCGACCAGCGAGAGCGACCAGTTGGTCCAGTCGCTCGGCAGATCGAGGAAGACCGTGCCATATTGCGTCATCGCGAGATGGACGATGTCGCACACCTGATCGGTGCCGACGGCGTCGGTCGGCATCAGTTCGTTCGGCGCGCCGAACAGGCTGAGGCCCGAGGAATGCGTGGCGGCGACCGAGGTCAGGACGGCGGGGTCGAGCCGCTTGCCGGCGTCGAGCAGGTCGCTGACCGTCAGATCGGGATTGACCCCCAGATGCGTCGCCGCATTGCCGCCCTGCAGATCGAGGTCCAGCAGGCAGACCGATCGTCCGCGCTCGCCCTCGCGCTGGGCATAGAGCGCCGCGACCTGGCTCAGCAACGCCGTCGCGCCGACACCGCCCACGCTTTTGATGATCGATACCGTCTTGCCCCTGGCGGTCTCCTCGCTCGTGCCGCGTTCGAGCTCGCTGCGGATCCGTTCGAGCGCGGCTTCCAGATCGCGCCGCGCCAGCGGCAAGGCGACGACGTCGTTGATTCCGGCGCGGAGCAAAGCCTGCATCGCAGTGATCGACGGATCCCGGACCGCGGCGATGATCACCAGCGCCCGGTTCTCGCCGTGCAGCCGCGTCAGCCGGCGAAGCGATGCCGGCCGATCGGTGCGAACCTCGACGATGACGACGCGCGCGCGCTTGACGATCTCGGCGGGGATATCGGCTTCGGCATCGAGTTCGCTGGTGTCGAACGCCATGCCGGCGACGACGCTCTCGCCGAACTCCGCCGCGACGATCTCTTCGCGCGACAGAATCAGTTCGACCATCGCGTCGGTGCGCTTGATGGTCCAGCCGGTAGACGCGAGTTCAGACAAATCTACTTCCACGTTACTAACCTCTAATCGGAAACGTTGCCGATTCCGTCCTCCAGCGTGAGTGCCGTGCTGAAACTGGGCAGCGTGACGCTCGATGAGCCGAAGAAACGGAACAGCATCGGAGTGAAGGTGACACCGTTCAGCTTTACCGTGACCAACGGTGCGACATCGCTTCCATTGGGATCCCCGGCAAAGCCAAGCCCGGAATATTCATATCCCACCGTGACATTGGCCGCGGCGATTGCCGGATCGAACAGCTGCATCCGGTTCACGATGTTGGTGAATGCGGCAGTGTCGACGGGTGTCAGTGTCGGGCAGGTCTGACCGGTAGCGCAGGTGCAGCTTACCGTCTCGCCGGTCGATTTGCAGCTTGCGCCGCCAAAGGCGCTCGCCGGGATCGGATCGCCCTGAACAAGGTTGCCGCTGACCGCGAAGCTGTAATTCGAAAGGCCGGTCGGGATCATGTTCGTCGCGACTGCGAAACGGGCGCCCATCTGGGTCGCTTTTTCCGCGCGGTTACATTCCCAGAGGAACCGGCCCATGTCGATCGTGCCGATCAGGAAGGCGATCAGCAGCGGCGCGACCAGGCCGAATTCGGCTGCGGTCGATCCGCGGCGATCGCCGAGCAGTTTCGCCAGCGCGCTCACAGGCCCATCACCGCAGCTTGCGAACGCGCTCTCAGCGACAAATTGGTGCTGGTGAAGCCGAGATTGTTGAACAGCGAATTATAGGGGACGGTGGCCGAGACATTGACCGTCGGGGCCAGCGTCATCCCCTTGTAGAGCCCGGAATAATCGGCCCCGCCGTTGGTGGTCACGCAATCGTAGCTGACGGTGATCGTCGTTGCGTCGGTCCAGCCGACCAGACGCGGCGACCCGCCCGATACCAATTGGTTGCGCGCCACGTTGCCGACGTCGGTGACAACCGACCCGCCCGGTACATTGCCGGTGGACGCGGATGCGCAGGGATAGTTGGAAAAGTTCAGCCGCGATGCGTAGCGGGCGCCGTCGCGCACTGCCTTCACGACGACATGCTCGCTGAGGAAGTAATTGCCCAGTTCGACCGCGCCGAACATCAGCACGACGAAGATCGGCGCGACCATCGCCATTTCCGCCGCGGCCGAACCGGCGGTGGAGGCGATCATTCGCGCGAGGCGTGGGTGTCGCATCTGCCGCTACCGGATCAGATACGGCACGGCGCGCTGGATGACCTGCGCTGTGGAGGCCCCGCCGGTGCCCGAGCCGGTCTCGCCGATTTCCTCGACATAGATGTCGGACATGTCGGTTTGCGCGTTGGTGCCGTTGCCGCGCGAAGCAACCGGCTGGACGAGGAAGACGTCGAGCCATTTCGTCACCGGCACATTGGTCGTCTTGCCGTGCAGGTTGGTGGCGTTGCAGTTGATGACCGCGACCGACAATCGCCGTCGGTCGATCCCCGAACCCGGGCTGATTCCCGCGACGCCGTTGGCCGGCTGGCCGAACGCCTTGTCGTTGCCCACCGGCTGGCCGACGCTGATCCCCTTGGCCACGCCGCCGACAGTGACCGAGGGGTGGGCGAGCTCCCATTGATAGACCTGGTAGCGGGTGACCGTCGCCGCAGTGTAGCCGGCGTTCGCCATCGCCGTCTGCCAGTCGAAGGCGCTGCCATAGTTCACTCGGAAAAAGGCGGCGCGATCCCAGGTGCCGTTGCCGATGACCCCGCAGGTGGCCGCATCCTTCTTGGCGACCGCGTGGCAGATATCCACCGGATAGCCCATGATCGGCGGATCCTGGCTGCCGTCGGTGGCGAGCGCGACGGGCGGATAAGGCGGCTGATAGAAACTGGCGGGAATGTCGTATTTGTTGCCGCCACAGCTGGCACCCGAAGTCTTACACACCATGTCCTTGCGCACATTGGTGGAGGGCGAACAGGGTCCGCTGCACCCGATATTGCCGTTATTGTAGACGTCGAAGCGCGTGTTGAAGGCATCCATGACGGAGGTCTTCATGCCCGTGCTGGTCGTCACGCCGCTGACCGGCTGGCAATCGACCTTCAGCGTGTCGTTGCCGAGCAATGCGGACAGGCCGGGCGCGCCATTGCCCAGCCCGGCCTCGAGCCAGCCGAAATTGCCGGGCGCATCGGCATTGCCGGTGATCAGCTTCAGCCCGAGCCCCGCCACCGGCGCGAAGGCAAGATTCTCGTCGGCATTGTTGACCGGCTCGCCCGGATTGCAGATCATCACCGGCGGGACCTTGCAGATCGACTGGCCCAGGCCGGCAGTGGCCGATGCAGTGATGCTGCCCGAACGCAGCGCCGCGACGACCGGCGTGAGCGCGAAGAACGTCTCGCGCCCGGCAGTCGTCACCTTGACGATCACCGCCGCCGCGTCGGTCGTCGTGGCGGTGCCATAGGTATCGTTGGTGCGGTCGTACCCGTCGTAGAAGACCAGCGTCAGATCGGTTCCAGAGACTGCGCCCGTCTTGGCATCATTGGCGAAGCGGGTCTCGTTCGCGATCAGCTGGCGCGCGGCTCTCGTGGCACGGGCGATCGCGTTCGTCTTGCCGTCGAGCTGGGTCGCGGCGGCCAGCGCGGCCTGGTCGGCGACGCCTTGCAATTCGCTGTCCATTCCCGCCATCCGGGCATAATCGAAGCCGATGCCCGCGGCACCGATCAGCGCGAACAGCGAGATGGCGACCAATGGCGCGACAGAGCCTTCTTCCGAACGCCAGAGATGCCGTCCAGCCTGGCCCATGTCAGTTCGGCCCCGCCCCGCCGCTCGATTTGGTGGTCGTCTGGACCGGCTGCGGCTGCCTGACCGTGCCCTTGCGATAGCGTTCGGATGCGGCGCCCGCCAAATCGCCCGAGCCGCCTTCCATCACCGCGGTTTCGGCGGAGACCGGCCTCGGCTCGGGGTTGATGACCTGCAGCGCATAGTCGGTCTTCACCGCATCGCCGAAGGTCGCGTCGATCGGCGTGCATCCAGCCAGCACGAGCAGTGCGAACGGAACGAGGATCTTGGTGCCGCGCATGTCCGCTACCTCCCTTGATGGCCGTTGGGACCGGAGAAACCGCCCTCCGGCACCGCCGGAGCGGGCGCTGCCGGATACGGGTTCTTCGGCGCGTCCTTCGGATCCAGCGGATTGGCGCCGACCGCGCTGTCCGTCCTGCCGTTCAGGAACAGATCGAGCTCGCTGGGCGGCCGCACGCGATCGGTGGGCAGCTTCATCTGGCCCGCGGGGACCGGGCGCACCAGCCGCGGCGTCACGATGATGACCAGTTCGGTCTCCTGCTTCTGGAAGCCGGTCGAGCGGAACAGCGTGCCGATGATCGGAATCGAGCCGAGCAGCGGAAATTGCCGGACGGTGCTCTGGAAGTCGTTGCGCAGCAGCCCGGCGATCGCGAAGGATTGCCCGTCGCGCAATTCGAGCGTGGTCTTGGCGCGGCGCGTCTGCAGCCCCGGGATCGTCAGGCCGTTGACGTTGATCGATGCCGAGGGATCGATCGAGCTGACTTCCGGCGCGACCACCAGATTGATCACGCCGTCGTCGAGCACGGTGGGCGTGAAGGCGAGGCTCACGCCGAAGGGCTTGAACTCGACCGTGATGCTGGTGTTGCCGTTCCCGGTTCCGCCGCCGCCCTGCGCGACCGGCACCGGAAATTCGCCGCCCGCCAGGAACGATGCGGACTCGCCCGACAATGCCACCAAAGTCGGTTCGGCAAGCGTCGTCACCACCCCTTGCGCTCGAGCGCATCGAGCGCGGTGAAGATGTTGAGATTGCCGAGCGTGATGCCCTTGGCGACGATGCCGAAGCTGCTCAGCACGCCGGCGAGATCGATCGTCGGCGAGCCGTTCTTGTTGGTCAGCAAGGTCGTGGTCGGCGCGGTGTTGCCGAAGCCGCCCTGGAAGGTGCGCGGGCCGTTGCCGTTGGTGAAGCCGGTGTTCAGGCCGAGATTCTTGGCGGCGGTCCGGTTCATTTCGGAGAAGCGCACTTCGAGCATGACCTGCTGCGAGGCGCCCACCGTCAGCAGATTGACGACCTTTTCGCCCGAATAGGTGGTCGCGATCTGCTTGGCGCGATCGACCGCGGGGCCGCTCGACACGACGCCGGTGAGGACGACCGAATCGCCGGAGATCTGCGCGCCGATGGTCTCGTTGGGCATCAGATCGCGCAATGTTCGCCGCAGCGTTATCACGTCGGGACCCACCGCGACGTCGACGACCGAGATCAGATTGTTGTTGCGGTCGTACAAAGTCAGGCTGGTCGTGCCGATCTTCTTGCCGAGGACGTAGAGCGACCGGTTGGTCAGCGGCAGCACGTCGGCGATGTCGGCATTGCCGATCAGCGCCTTGGCGAACGGCCGATCGGCGGTCAGCACCTGGCTCTTGTTGACCGGCACATCGAGCTGGCCGGCGAGAACATCGGAGCCCGGCAGCGAAACCGGGCCCTGTGCCTGCGCCGCGGCCGGCACGGCCAGCAGGGCGGCGACTGCGAGTGCGCGCGCCAGCGTCGGGCGCGAGGCTATCTTAGTGCGCGCCATAATGACGAACCTCATAGCTGCTGTCCTTGGTCCCGCGGACGATGAGAACGGTCGAGCTGTCGGCAGATGGCGGCCGGACAATGCTTCTCGCCACGCGTGGCGGAGCGGCGGCCAGATAGGGCATCGGCGGCTGGTAGGTCGGCGCCTTGTCCGAATAGCCGCCGACATAGGCGCCGTCGCGCAGGTCCTCGACGCTCACCGTCTCGACCGTCGGACTCGTCACCGCCGAAGGATTGGCGAGAACCAGGCTGATCTGGCCGACTTGCTGGGCGAGCGCGAGCTTCTGTGCGTCGACCTGGAAAACCTCGAGCGTCGCGGTCTTGCCGATCACCGGCTTGTCCGCGGAATCGCTGGCATCCTGATCGATCGCGATGACGCGGACTTTCTGCAGCAGGATGTCGGTGATCTGCCCGCCGCCATTGGCGTTGGGCGGCGAACGGGTAACGAGCACGTCGACCACGTCTCCCGGCAGCACGAATCCGCCGACCCCGGCGACGTCGCCTACCCGGACCGCGGCGGCGCGCATGTCCGGCTTGAGCACCGCGGAAATTGCCGCGCGCCCGCCTTCGCCGGAAATCTTGGAGCGCAGGATCGGCTCGTTGACTGCCATCGGCCGCAGCGCGACGCGGTTGCGGTTCATCGGCAGAAGCTGCGAGACCGACGAGAAGGTACCCACGGGCAAGGTGTCCATCGGCAAGTCGATCAGCGTTATCTTGTCGGGCGTGATCACCGTGCCGAATTCGAGCGGCACGCGCGCGACGGCGACCTTGGCCATGCCGCGCGGCGTCGTGGCCTGTCGTTCCTCGACACGCCCCAGATAGCTGTTGGCGAGGAATACCGCCGCGAGCCCCACCAGGATCGCAACGCCGAGAATGATAAGTCCCTGTCCACGCATGACCGTCGCCCCCGCTTGGCCGAATGCAATACTAGCCGTCGGGGACCGCGCCGGAGCGCGGCCCCGTCAGATCACGGGCAGCCCGTGGCACTCGGCGCGGCGTTGATGCAGTTCGACGCCTTCGTCATGGCGTTGCTGATCGAGCCGCCGAGCGTGAAGGCGGCCACGGCGATGCCGGTGCCCACGATCGCCAGGATCAGCGCATATTCGGCTGCCGAGGCGCCGCTGGTGTCGATCAGAAGATTCTTGATCGTCGTCATGGTGATTTCCTTTCCTGTGCCGGAACCCGCCCGGCCGGAACGGCGGGACGCCGAAACGGCGCCCCGTCGGGATCAGCAGGCCGTGGCGCTCGGCGTGCGGGTGATGCAGTTCGACGCCTTGTTCATGGCGTTGCTGATCGAGCCGCCGAGCGTGAAGGCGGCCACGGCGATGCCGGTGCCCACGATCGCCAGGATAAGTGCATATTCGGCCGCCGAGGCGCCGCTGGTGTCCATCAGAAGGTTCTTGATCGTCGTCATCACAATTCCCCAAACCCCGCCGGAAGAAGGCCCCCGGCCTGTTGCTCATCTCGAGGCGACGTCAGGAGCGATTGATGCTGGTCTTTTCGCCAGCTGCGCCGGAGCATCCGAAAGCTCCGAAAGGCCCGATACGCCTGGATTGCAGTCCGACAGGGAACCCAAGCGACAACCAAGTCAATAAGGGTTTATTTAATGTTTATTATCAGTAGTTTAACGCTAATCCGTATTAACTATGATAAAATATATCCTGTAAAAACAACTATATAGCCTGTATTATGTCCATAGTAGACACATTCGGTTAACCATCCAGAATTGCTGAAAAAATGTGCCATTCGAGACAAGGGTTATAATTGTTATATCCTTTGACATACATATTCATGGACCGCTCAGGTCATATACTTAGGTCTTTTTTATCCGATAACTCCCAAGTTACTGTCCGTTTTCCACAATTAACCAGATTCGGCTTTGTCCGGAGCGACTCGGGCGATAGAGTGATTCGTGGATGGAGGGGCTCCATTTAGGAGGACCTTGGGGGAACCGGAATGGAACGGCCACAGGTCACCGGGCCTGATCTTTCCGGAATCACCTTCGTACTTGCGGCAAGCCTTGCCGCCTTCGCCCTCGTCGTCGTGCTGTCGTCGGCGCTCGCCGACGGGGATACCGGCTGGCACATCGCGACTGGCGCGTGGATCGTCGCGCACGGCGTCGTCCCGCAGGCCGACCCCTTTTCGTTCACCGCGCGCGGCCAGCCCTGGGTGGCGCATGAATGGCTGTCCGAAGTGGCGATGTATGCAGCCTGGCGCTGGGGCGGCTGGAGCGGGCTGATCCTGCTGTTCGGCGCTGCCGCCGCGGCACTTTATGCGATCCTCGCGCTGCACCTGCTTCGCTGGCAGCGGCCCGGCGGAGCGGCGCTGATGCTGCTCTATCTGTCGCTCGGGCTCGCGCAGTCCGTGCTCGCCCGCCCGCATCTGCTCGCGCTGCCGATGCTCGCCGGTTGGCTGGTCGCCTTGCTTCGTGCGCGCGAGCGCGAGCGCGCGCCTCCGCTCGCGCTCGCATTGTTGATGCTCGTCTGGGCCAATGCGCATGGCAGCTTCGTGTTCGGGCTGGCGCTCGCCGGCGGGTTCGGCCTCGAGGCGCTCGTCGCTGCACCGGCCGGAAGCCGAATGAAGGTGGTCCGCGACTGGGGGCTGTTCGGCGTGGCATGCCTGGTCGCGGCCTTGCTGACTCCGGGCGGGATCGGCGGCCTGCTATACCCGTTCTATGTCAACGTCCTGAGCCTGCTCACCTATATCGACGAGTGGCAGCCGGCGCGGTTCGGCGGGGCGTCGGCGCTCGAAGTCCTGTTGCTCTCGGGCCTGTTCTTCCTGTTCTTCCGCCCGACGCGCGTTCCGGTCCTGCGATTGCTGATCCTGCTCGTGGCGCTGCATCTGACGCTGGATCATATCCGCAACCAGATGGTGCTGGTCACGCTTGCCGTGATCCTGCTTGCCGAGCCGCTCGGCCGGGCATGGGCCGATGGCGCGGAGCGGCCCCGCCCGGCGATACTCCCGCAGGTCTGGACCGCGCGGCGCGCGCTTGCGCCGATCCTGATCGTCGGACTGCTGCTGTTCGCCGGAACCGCGGCCTGGCGCATGATCGCGCCGTTCGAGCGAGCCGATAGCTACGGCGTGCCGATCACCGCGCTCCGGCATGTCCCGCCCGAGCTGCGGCGCCAGCCGGTCTTCAACGAATACAGCTTCGGCGGGCTGCTCATCTTCCATGGCATCGCACCGTTCATCGATGGCCGCTCGGACATGTACGGCGACGATTTCACTGCCCGTTACTACAAGATCACCCAAGGCGATGTTCGTGGCTGGCGTGAGGCCGATGCCCGCTGGAAGTTCGGCTGGACGATCCTGCCGCCCGACAACGCACTGGTCGCCGTGCTCGACAAGGAACCGGGCTGGCGGCGGCTATATGCCGATAAATGGGCAGTGATCCACATCCGCGACCGCCCCGCGACCGTTCCGCGCCGATGAACACGCCATCGCCGGGTTCGATCGGGATGCGCGAATGGGTGCGCGCCAATCCGCGCGCGGCGCTCCAGATCGGGCTCTCGACGCTTCTGGTCTACGGCCTGTGCTGGCCGATCGTCGCGCCGGACCTGCACACATTCCTGTATCCGTGGATCGATCACATCCTGTCGGCCGGCCGGATCAAGGCCTTCGCCGTCCCGTTCAGCAACTACACGCCTCCCTATCTATACCTCTTGTCCGCGGCGTCGCTGGTGACCACCAATCCTCTAGCGATCGTCAAGTCGCTGGCGCTATTGTCGGTGCTCGCCGCCGCCTTCGCGGTGCGCCGGCTGATCGGCCGGCGGCCCTTCGCCAACGAGGCGGCGCTGCTGGCGGTGTTGTTGCCGAGCGTGTTGGGCAACGCTGCGATATACGGCCAGTGTGACGGCTATTGGGTTGCCGCCTGTGTCATGGCGACGGTGTCGGCGGCTGATGCGCGGCCCCGTGCGATGCTCATCTGGTTCGGCCTCGGCCTTGCCTTCAAGCTGCAGGCGATCTTCCTCGCGCCGTTCGTGCTCGTCATGCTGTTGCGGCATCGGTCGCGCCTGATCGAATGGCCGCTGCCGCTGGCGATCTACGCATTGGCGATGCTGCCGGCGTGGCTCGCCGGCTGGCCCGCCGCCGATCTGGCGACGATCTATCTACGGCAAGGTGCCTATTTCAACACGATCGGAACCGCGCCCGGCCCTGGGCGGTGGTCGCGGCATTTCATGCGCGGGAACCGATGGCGATATTCGCGCTGGGCTATACTGCGGCTATGATCGCGGTCGTCGCCTATGTCGCGGTCTTCGCGCGCAGGCGCCTCGATCCGATGATGACGATGCGCATCGCTTTGCTCTCGGCGATGACGTTCCCGTATCTCCTGCCGAAGATGCACGAACGCTATCTCTTGCTCGCCGATCTGTTGTCGTTCGCAATCGCAGTCATCGCGCGTGATCGCCGCTCGGTGCAGGTTTTCCTTGCCTGCGAACTCGCCTCGACGATCGCGATCTTCGGATCGATGTTCGATTTCCTGTACGTGGTTGCGGCAAGCGCTGTTCCGGCGACCGTGGCGATTGCGCTGTTGCTGTTCCGGCGACCGTGGCGATTGCGCTGTTGCTGCTCCAGCTCCGCGTGGACCCGGCTCAGGCAGGCACGCGCCAGCGATAGGTCAGGTTCACGCGGTGCGACAGCAGCAGATAAGGCAGCCAGATCGCGACGCTGATCAGCACTTTCTTCAGATTGCCCTCGAGCATGTCCGCCAGCGACGCGCCGACCGGGCCGGGCAGATCGGCGACCTGCGCCATCGCGCGTGCGATACAGATCTGCATCAGGACGTCGATCACCCACACGCCGGCGAGAAAGCGGGGAAAGACCGGGACATGGCGCAAGGCGAGGACGAACGCGAAGGCGTAGAGGCCCGACAGGAAGACGAGGTCGACGAACATCATCACGTAGAGCATGCGGAACCAGTCGGGCGCCATTCCGCCCAGTGCCGGCACGCCGGCGAGGAACTCGAACGTGCGGAAGGGCACGTTGATCAGGATGCCGATCAGCAAAGAGGCCATGAACCCGCCGGCGCCGAACAGGGGTAGCGTTCGTGCGGTCACTGCGTCGATGCGCCGCCAGCGGCCGAACTGGGCGAGCCGTCCGGTCGGCTGGGGGACGAACGCGCCCGAAGGGAAAGCGCGCAGGCCGAAGAAGATCGTCGCGATCGGCGTCACGATCACGAGCAGATAGGGCAGCGCATTCCGGATCGCGTCGGTCGGGGTGGCGATCGGCGTCGCGGCATAGGCCAGCCGCAAGCCCGCGGCGAAGCTCACCAGAACCACCCAGAAGATCATCAGGCGCGGCAGACCGACTTCCAGTTTGCCCACCAGCGCGAGGCTGCGCGCACCCAGGCGGCGGCTGATCGGCAGGCTGCTCAGGCGATCCATGCGTGCGTGTTCCTCTACCGCCCGTATCGCCGGCATTATGCCGTCGGAAGCGTTGATGCCACGTAAAGGTTCCCCTGGCCGGTGCGGGGGACGTTTCATATTGCGACTCGGACTACCGATACCCACCGACAAGGGCTCGTCCAGCCGTCAAAGATAGCGCGTAGCAGCGCGTCCCAGCACCATGTCGAGATAGTCGAGATCGGCGCGCGCCACCGCAAGCAGCATCGGGATCTCCCGCTTCGGAATGATCACCGAACTCGTCTCCGTCGACGCACCGGTCGCTGAACTCGCTTCGGTGGCCCCGCGATCGGGAGCCGCAGCTGCGGGGACGGCACCGGGCGGTTGCGAGGATTGGGCTGCCGTCGCGTCGCTGGCCGGCGGCTGCAAGGCGAGACACCGCCGTCGGCACGCGGCGCTCCGTCGCGTTCACGCCCGACTGGCAGCGGATCTGGCCGAAGCGATAGAGCAAGGCGGGCTGGCTGACGTCGGCGAGCGTCCCGACCGGGCGCTGAAGACAGAGTTCACCGCCGGGCGCGCGGATCGACAGGGTCAGAATCGACCGGTGCCGTGATCGTGAAATATCCGCGATCGTCCGCCAATGCGACGTCTGCTCCCGCCTCGACCCGCGCGGCGCGGAGCGGACGTCCTGCCGCATCGAGCACCTGACCGAACAGGCTGATGACCTTCTGCGCCTCGAAGCGCACGCGCACGACATTGCCCGGATAGACGGTGACCGAGCGCTGGGTCGCATCGAGGTCGAACTGCGGCGCGCCCTCCGGCTTGAGCCCGACCACATATTCGCCGAGCGGCTGGACGCCGAGCGCGACGCGCGCGCCGGGGCCGACATAGCTCTGGGCCCGGCCGTCGATCGTCACGCGATATCCGCCCTCGGCGACCCGCGGCGGCGGCGCCGCCTCGGAAGTCGCGGCGATCCCCGCGGCTTCCACGCCGGTGTCGGGACCCGCAGCGGTAGCCGGCGGAATATCGTCGAGCTCGGGTTCGACCGGCCTGGCGCGCACTTTGCCGAGATCGACGAGCACCATCGATTCCGCAGGGTTGCGCAGACCGAGCTTCACTGCCCCGCCGCCGATGGCAAAGCCGCTCTCGCCGTTGAACTGATAGGAAAGCTCGCTGTCGCCGAAGGCGCGCGACCGCCACTGCGCAGCGACGTCGGCCGTGCCGAGGTTCGACAGTGCCCGCAGGCGCGCGATCGCCTGATCGGAATCGGCGTCGGTGGAGACGCCGACTTCGCCGAGCACTTCCGTCGATCCCATCTGCTCGGCGCGCGAGAGCGAGGCCCCGGCGACCGGCGAGAAGCCCCGACGCCCTCCCCGGGCATCGTCTCCGAGACATATTGTCCGCCGCCGGTGAAGCTCGCGGTCGTCTTCCGGTCGACTCGGCGGAAGAGCGAGATCGAGAAGCCGAACCGCGTGTCGATGTCCGACTTCGAGGCGCCCGCGGTGACCATCGCCGTGCCGAGCCGGGCGATCTGCATCGAGCGCGTATATTGGAGGCCGAGCGTATGGCGCGTGGGCAGCCTCGGCGAGCGGGTATAGCTGCCGCTGAGGTTCACCGAGCCGCCCAACGCGCGCATCTGCACGGACCCGAAGATATTGTCCTGCGTCCGGAAATAGGGCTGATACCGATCCAGCCGGTCGATCGCGATGGCGTCGTCATCGACGTGCATCCGCCGCGCCGAGAGGAACATGCTGATGCGCGGAAACTGGACCGTGCCGGTGACCAACGCCGAATAGGCCCCTCCGGACCCGCCCCCGACGCCGACCAGCCCGCTGACGATCCCCTGGCTGACCTCCAGCGAGCCTTCGCCGAAAAATTGCGACCCGAAGCTGGTAGCCGTCACGCCACCGATCATCGATGGCCCGAGCCGCCGCTGAAGCGCGCCGGAAACAACGACCTCCCCGGTGGTCCGCGGCAGGAATCCCCGTTCTCGCCGAAGGTCCCGGTCGAGAAGATGTCGTCGCGCACGCGTTCGCCCGCGCGCACGCGGAACCCGATCTTGCCGGCGGGCAGCGACGTGTTGAGGCGCGAGAAGGTCCGCGTCTCGTCGATCACCACCTGATTGCCGTCGCGCGCGACGATGCGGATGCTGTAGGTGCCGTCGGGAAGCGCGCGCGTGTCGATCAGCTGCAACCCGGCATCATATTGTGCGCTCTGGACGAGCACGCCGTAGCGATAGACTTCGACCTGCAGGCGCTTGGGCAGCAGCACTTCGACCGGCGTCGCGCTGTCGTTGCTGGGATCGATCCGCGTACCGAAGAAGGAACCGAACTCGGCGCCCACCATGCGATAGCTGTTCAGCGTCAGCGCGCGATAATCCTGCATCAGGCCCGCCGCGGCGCGGCGTTCGGCCCAGATGTGCTGCACGTAGAGTTCTTCGCTGCGCAGGCCGGTCGCGTCGGTGAGCGTGGTCTGGCCGATCAGCGCCGTGCGGCCGATGCTCGCCAGCGTGGAGAAGGTGCCGCCATAATTGAGATCGCCGTCGACCGACGCTGCCGACATGCGGACATTCTGGATCAGCGACGGCCCCGACATCGGCGGGCCCAGTTCGCGCGCCGTCACGATCCGGGTGCTTAGCAGTTCGCGCGGAACGAAGAGCGTGACGCCGAAGGAATCCAGGTTGACGATCACGCCCGCGGTGCCGGCCGGCAGGATGCCGCAGCCAACCGCGATGTTCTGCCCCGGCCGACAGCGGAATTGCTCGTTGGCGGACAAAGGCTTCGACAGGAAGGCGATCAGCCCCGCGCGATCGACGGCGTCGCCGAGCGCCGCGGCGACGGCAGCGGGATCATCGAACGAAAAGAGCCCGTCCTTCAGCGTCGCCGAGAAGGATCCGACACGCGCATCCTGGAAGGTCAGATCGAACAGTGTCTGGACCGACGTGTCGATATCGTCGAACCCGGCAGGAACGCCGGTTCGCAATACGGTGCCGGACTGCGGGACAGGTGCCTCCTGCACAGATCCGGGCGCGGCTTCCTGCGCCGTTGCCGAGGTGGCGAGCGATATCGCGATCGCCCAGCTGCTGGCCCGGCAGGCGGTCCGGTGAAGATTGCGCATCTGCGCGAGCCGCCTTTTGCTCAAAGAGGTTCGACGGACAGCGTGAGCCGATCCGCATACTCGCCGGCGACGTTCTTCAGAATATCGCTTTCGGGGCTGTCGACGAGGAGGAAGGCATTGACGCCGCCGCGGCAATCGGCCTGGCTGGGCGACCGCCCTTCGAAGACGATCTCGCCGCCGTCCATCTGCTTGACCTGCTCGCTGCCGCTGGCGTCGCGGAACCGGACGCGGAAGGCGAGCCCGGCGCGGACATCGCTGCCGCGCATCACGCCGCCCGAATTGCTGAGCACGTGCAGGCGGTAGCGCCCGGTCGTGCTCGCGACGCACAATGTGGCCGAGCTGCCGTTCACGAGATCGTTGCGACGGCCATGACGGCCATCGCTCGCGAATATGCGGATCTGGGCGACGGGCGCGGCGTCTCCGGCTTGCGTCGCCGGAGTCGGATCAGGTCGGGCGTCCGCACCGGGTGCAGACGCAAATGCGGCCATAATGGCCAGAACGGTCATGATCATGCGCCGCACCCCTCCCCAGACGTGCCAGCCCTGGCGGGAGCGCGGCCCCGCCAAGGATTTCACTTACAGCGGCGAGACGACGAAGGTCAGCGTGCCGGTATAGGTACCCGCAACCGCTCCGAGGAGACGCGCGTTGGTGAAGCGAATGTTCATCGCCGCATTGTCGTTGCCGCTGCAGTTGGTGGTCGTGGTGCGCGGCTGGTTGCCCGCAGTGGTCTTGCCGTTCTTGGCAACGCCCGGCGCACGCGTGCCGCCGCCATAGACGTCGTTGGCGTTGTCCGAGGTCCACAGCGCGAACGAGAGCGTCTGCTGCTCCGGACCGTTCAGCGAATACTTCGCCTCGCCGGTGTTCAGCTCGGCGCCGGCCTGGCCGAGCACTGCGAGCTTGTAGAGGCCCTGCAGCGTGTCGTTCGAGTAGACGCAGAACTTCTGGCCGAGGTTCTGGGCGCCGCCGGCGTTCGACAGAGCCGCGGCAGTGACGTTCAGGGTCAGGTCCTCGAGACCCGAAATGCGAACCATGCGCGGGATGTTGGCGGTCACGTCGACTTCCGCCTGGCTCGAAGTCTGGCTGAGATCGCCGTCCTGAGCGAATGCGGGCGAAACCGCGATCGTGGCCGCCAGAGCGGCCAGCGTAAGAATCTTCTTCATTCAGAAATCCCTTCAATTAGGGACAGGCACCCCCATGGCCCCCTTCCCGGCGCCGGGAGGTAAATAAAGATTTAATGAGAGTCAACGGAAGTTTAATAAATTTCTCTTAAACTTACGGCTCTTACCAAAATTGGTTAACATTCTCTCGCGTATTTACTATCCCGAAACCAAAGATTTCGGAAGTAATTAGAACGTGACTGCCAAAAGTTGTTTTAGAAGCTCACATCTCTAGCTTCCGAAGAAGCTAGACGCCGCTCTTTGAAATAGACGCGAGCAGATGGATCCTTCATCGGAATGATCCATTCGTTACCCGCGTAGACACGGCGAGCACCCAAATCCTCGCAATCTGAGCTCGCGCCGGGTTTTACACCGATTTTGCAGGCCTGACCTTCGAACAGCAGCGTGTTCGTGTTCCCGCTATTGCGGATCGTCAGGCCGGTGGGCGTGCGGGTCGCGGTCAATTCGGACTTCGCCTTGGAAGGGCGCACCGTGACCAGCAGGTCATAGGCCGTGAGCAGCTTCACCGAGACGCCGCGATTGCCGGTGCCCGGATCCCCAGCCTGGATCTCACCCACTTGCGGCACGACTTTGACGCGATAGATCCGGTCGGCAGTCAGGGCGCTGTTGAGCGAGACGATCCGGAGCGAGCGCATGCCGCCCGGATCGATCACCAGCCGATTGGGCGAGACCAGCAGTCCGAGCTTCTCGGGATCGCTCTCGTCGGTCCGCGATTCATCGTTGCCGCCTGGATGCGCGACTTCAACCGGCGATACCGAGATATAATAGCGGTCTGCACTCTCATTGCGGATCACCACGTCCGCGCGCGGCTGTGCACCAGGCTCGAAATCGACCCAAAGCCGATCGATCGCCAACTGCGCATGCGCAGGGACGCTAACCGCCGAGCCGAGCAGAAGCCCGGCTGCAGCCATGTGCACTCGCATTGAAACAATACTCCCCCAACCGCCCGCGAATCATTCGCAGACGGCACCCCCACCGGGGCGTGTCCTATATCGAAGGGTATAGGTCAAGGACCGCTACAGACGCCGTCCCGAAGTGAAACGCCCGGTCAGAGGGTGCGGATGAACATCGTCACGGGCACCGCAGGGTCGCTCAACGCCGCGTCGAGCGGACGCAGGCTGAGCGCCTGGCGGACCAGCCCGTTATCGACACGCGAGCCGGTGCGGACGATCTCGAGCCTCGACGGCGCATCGACCGAGATGTCGAGCACGGTATTGCCGTTGGTGAAGATCGCTGCGTCGGCCGCCTTGTCCGAAGTAAGGGTGTCCGGAAGCTTGAGCATCAGCGCGGAACTGTCGGTGGAGACGGTCCACAGCCCCACCGCCCCTTCGCCCTGCGCGGCCAGTCCCGCGGCGAACGGCGGAATGTTGACGGTGATGGTGACAGTGCCGGTGGATTCGGCGCCGGCGTCCGACGCCTGCGCAGGAGCCGCGGCCAACACACCGAGCGTACATGCGAACATCGCTGCAAAACGTGCCATCACCGAAACTCCTTCATCCGATGCCACGGCCTAGCCGGACATCCCTAAGGAACGGACGATGGGCATGCCTAATGCCTTGGTTACCTTTTGGGCGACCGGGCGACTCCTCGTCTTCCGCTTCAACGCACGAGTAACGCCGGCGTGCCGCTGGACGGTGCGACGTGGTCCGGCGACGCGATCTCCAGTCAATAAGCCCGGACGCACCCAGCCGTTTTGAGCGATTGCAACCGGATACGTTGCTGATCGGTGGCGCAGAAGCCCGATCGCGGTGGTCCGCAAGATATTTCGGGCGGACGCCGCAGACGAAAGCGGGCATTTGCCGTACGGCGTTCGCGTGGATTCGACCCAGCTAGGTCGCGCTTCTCGCGATCAGCGCCGCCATATGCGTCTCGATCGCATGGCCGAGATAAGGCTTGGTCATCAGCGGCACGGCTGCTCGAAGGTCCGGCTCGAGGTCGTCGGCGCGGACATTTCCGGAGGCGAGCAGAACGGGGAGTCCCGGGCGATTGCGCCGAATCCACCGCGCCAAAGCGAGACCGTCCATGTGGCCCGGCATCTGAACATCCGAGAATACGCAATCGAACGGGCGGCCATTGCCTTCCAGAAGCTGCAAGGCGTGGTCCGCGCTCGTGGCTTCTACGATCGCATGTCCGCCGGCTGCCAGATAGTCGACGATCTGATGACGGATCCGATCATCATCCTCGACGACCAGAATCCGCAGGCCATCGCGGGCGCGGTCAGGACGAAGGGATGGTGCGGGAACCATAAGGCGAAGCTATCGCGCGCTGCGAAACTGGCCAGTAAACAGTTGTAAACGGGAGAACGGTTTCAGGACGACTAGAGTCTGATGACTTCACCCTGATCCGGTTCAAGAACAGTCCATGTAAATTCTTGTAAATTGATTAGAATCCGGTCCTTACAGCCTCTTCGACCTGCTATTCGAAAAGGCGCTGCGGCCCGACGATCTCCCAATTTCGCCGACACATGACCGCAGTGGAAGCGAAGCGCACATGCTCGCCAACAGCATGATGGGCCACGCGGTCCCGCCGGCTTCGCGCCGGCGGGACCAACGTGCCGGGAACAGGGCGCAGCGCGGCCCTGACGTAACGTAATGTCCGCAATTTGTTACAACTGTTTACAACGGCGCGATTGTCGCTCTCCCGCCCCATTGCTAGCAGCGGCGCATGTCGATGATCGCTTCCCGAGGTTCATCCGCAATTGCAGGCACTGCAGCCGGTGGCCGCGGCACGACCGGGCGGCGCGACATTGCCGCAATCCGCCTCGATATACGACATCTGAACACGCTTGCCGCCCGCGCCGTTCGGGCCTTCTCGCAACAATGGTCCCGCGCCGCTTCGCGACCTCCGGCAGCGGCGCCTTTGGCCCAGCGCTTTTGAGCTGGTACCGGGGTCTTGCATGCGGATAGCCATTGTCGACGACGATGAAGGCGTGATCGAGTTCGCTTCGGCAGCGCTGGGTGCTGCCGGGCACGGTTGCACCGGCTTTCGCACCGGCGCCGCGCTTCTGGCGGCCCTGCGCAGGCAAACCTTCGACCTGATCCTGCTCGACTGGAACCTGCCCGACAGTTCCGGAATGGAGCTGCTCCGCTCGATCCGGGACGCAGTATCCCGCGCGACTGCGATCATCATGCTGACCAGCCGGTCCGACAAGGACGACGTCGCCGCCGCATTGCACGCCGGGGCTGACGACTATGTCGTGAAGCCGGAGACCTCCTCGGTGATCGTCGCCCGGGTGCAGGCGGTGCTGCGGCGGGCGATGCCCAGCGCTGCGCGGGAACGGGTCCTGCAGTTCGGACCCTATGCCTTCGACCGGCTCACCGAACGCGTGAAGATCGGCGATGAAGAAGTGGCGCTCAGCGCGAAGGAGTTCCAGCTGGCGCTGACCCTGTTCGAGAACATGCATCGTGCGCTGTCGAGAAGCTATCTGCTCGAGACGATCTGGCAGAGCGCAGCCGATCTCTCGACGCGCACGCTCGACATGCATGTTTCGAGGATCCGCACAAAACTCAGACTAACTCCGGAGAACGGCTACCGCATCGTTGCGATTTCCGGTTATGGCTATCGCATCGAGCGTTTCGGGACAGAGGGTTAAACATGTTTCTTGCGGTCGCGCTCCAGGCCGCTGCACCGGTATCGCCGCCCCTTCGGGCGAGATAATCGCTTACACCGTCCGCCGCGGCGACACGCTCGACCGGTTGAGCCGTAGCTTTCTCGTGCCGGAACGGCGGTGGCGGGCGCTGCTGAAGCTCGCGGCGATCCGCAACCCCAGGCGTCTTCCGATCGGGCGGCGCCTTCTCATCCCGAGATTGTGGCTCCGCTTCACGGTCGAGCCCGCCCGGCTCGTCAGCTATCGCGGCACGATCAGCCTCTCGATCGGCGGCCGCGCGATATCTCCGTCACGCGGCGCGATCATCGGCGAGGGCACTCAGGTGGCGACGGCCGGCAACAGCTTCGCGACACTCATTCTCGCCGATCGCTCGCAGGTGGTGATCCCCTCGCAGAGTCGGGTCCGGATCCGCGAATTGCGCCGGTTCCTGCTCACCGGCGCGATCGACTATCGCATCGACGTAGAAAAGGGCCGGCTGGAGACCAAGGTCACGCCGCTTGATCGGCCCTCGGGTCGTTACCGCATCGGCACGCCGATCAGCATGACTGCGGTGCGCGGCACGCAATTCCGCGTCTCGTTCGAAGAGGCGAACCGCACGGCCGCAACCGAGGTCCTCGCCGGGACCGTCGCCTTCTCGGCTCCCGGGAGCGCGGCATCGGTCGACCTGGAGCGCGGCGTCGGCGCAACGCTGGATCCAAACAGCACGCCTCGCGTCGAGAAGCTGCTGGGCGCGCCCGAGCTCGACAATCCGGCGCCGGTTCAGACCCGGGACGCTGTGGAATTCCGCGCAAGCAAGCTCGACGGCGCGACACGCTATCGCGTCCTGATCGCGTCGGACGCCGGCTTCATCGACAATATCGCGGAGCAATTCTCGGACGAGGGCGTGTTCGCGCTCGACGATCTCCCGAATGGGAACCTGTTCGTCCGGGTTTCGGCCATCGCCCGCTCGGGTCTCGAGGGTCTCGCGCAATCGTACAGCTTCACGCGGCGGCTCGCGTCGATCCACGCTTTGGTCGAGACCGGAGACGAAGGCTATCGGTTCCGCTGGTCCGGAGCGGGCGGAGGTGTTCGCCGCTATCGGTTCCAGCTGATGCGCGACGGGTCGGAAGACAAACCCCTGGTCGACGAAGTCGCACTGGAGCGCGATGCGCTGACGCTGCGACGGCTTCCCCGGCGTCTATCATTGGCGCGTCGGCCTGGTGCAGGTCGAGGACGGCGAAGTCACCGAAAGTTGGACCGATCCGGCGAAGCTGACGATCACCGATCCGTCGCGACCGCGAAGGCGATAACGGTTGTTCCGGCGGCTGTTGGTCGAATGGTGCGCAGTCGCGCTGCTGGTACTGGCGCTGACGCTGGGCCTCACCCTCAGCGGTGTCACCGCGCGGGCCGACGACGCGCTCTACGACCTCGTCGTCGAGTTGCGCGCACCGCCCGCTTCGAGCGAATTCTCGTCGTCGCGATCGACGATGCGAGCCTCGCGGCACTCGGCCAATGGCCATGGCCACGCACGACCCACGCCCGCGCAATCGACACGCTTGCCCGTGCGGCGCCCGCGGCAATTGCCTATGACGTGCTGTTCACCGAACCGGGACGCACCACCGGGGAGGATGCGGCGCTCGCCCAAGCCTTGCGACATGCGAAAGTCGCGCTGCCGGTGCTTTTCGACGCCCCCGGCAAAGACGGGCGTGATTTCGACACGATCCCTCCGGTCGCACCGATCGCGGAAACCGCCGGAGCGCTCGGCCAGGTCGCGCTCCCCATGAGGAAGACGGAACGGCGCGTGCCGCGCTGCTGGAGGTCGATGACGGATCACGCAGCTGGCCCCATCTCGTCGAGCAGACCTATCGGCTGGCATTCGGTCATCCCTCCCCCGCCTGGCAGCGCGCCAAGGCGCGGGACGAAATGTCGGTGCTGGTGCCCTATCGCCCGGCCGGCGCGTGGCGCAGCGTGTCGTTCAGCGATCTCGTCGCCGGCCGCCTGCCTGCGGACTTCATCCGCGACCGCCTCGTCCTCGTCGGCGCGACCGCCGGGGGCCTGGGGGACCGTCACGACGTGTCGGGCGCAGGAACGCTGGCCGGCGTCGAGGTGCAGGCGAACCTGCTCAGCGCCATGCTCGCCGACCGCTTCGTCCGGGAGGCATCGCTGCCGGTGCGGCTGGCGGCGGGCACGTTCCCGGCAATCTTCCTCCTGCTCCTGTTCTGGCGCCTCACGCCTTCGCGCGCCTTGATCGCGGCACTGGCGATGTTCGCGCTGGTCGCTGCGTTGCCGGTATTACTGGTCGCAACCACCGGCTTGTGGATCCCGCCAGCGACGGCCTTGCTCGGCGTCCTGTTCGTCTATCCGCTCTGGGGCTGGCGACGCCTCCACACGATCGACCGGGCGATCGCCGGCGAGCTTTCGACCCTCTCGCTCGATCTCGGCGATCCGGTGGCGGCGGCCTCGCAGCCACTCGACCATGCCGGCCGCAATGCCGCGGCGTTGAGCGGTTCGATAGCCGCGCTGCGCGATCTGAAGCGGCTCGTGACGGACACGATCGAAGGCGTGGCCGATCCGCTCGTCGTCACCACGATGGAGGGAGAAATACTGGTCGCCAACCGGCCCGCCGAGGCTCTCCTCGCGAGTGATGCCGATCTCCATGCGGCATTCTATCGCCTTCCGTCAGCCAGAGACCTGATATCGGCCGACGGCCGGCACTTCTCCCATCGCCGGACGCCGCTCGCCGATGCAGACGGCGGACAGCGCGGCTGGATCCATCTTCTGGCCGAGATCACCGACATCCGCGCCGTGGAGCGCGAACGGGAACAGGCCCTCGAGTTTCTCAGCCACGACATGCGCTCGCCACAGGCGTCGATCCTCACCTTGTTGCACGGCCCGTCCGGGAGCGGACCCGACAGCGGAGAGAGGCTCACGCGCAATGTGGCGGACAAGATCGCCTATCATGCACGGCGAACGCTGGAGCTGGCGGAGAATTTCGTGCAGCTCGCACGGCTTCGGGAGACCAGCTTCGCTCCCGAGGAAACCGACCTTCACGATTGTCTCGGAGAGGCGAGTGACGCGTTGTGGCCGCTCGCATCGAAAAAGGGTGTGCGGATCATCGTGCATTCCGGCGAGCCCTGCTGCGTCGCCGGTGAGCGCCATGCGCTTACCCGGGCTTTCCTCAACCTGCTCGACAATGCGGTGCGGTTCAGCCCGGCCGACGCCGAGGTCCACTGCGGAGTCGCGGCGGCGACCGCTGAAGGAACCCCGATGTTCGAGGCCTGGATCGAGGACCATGGCGCCGGCATTCCCGAGGAGCGGCTGGCAGATCTCACCGGTCGTTTCGGCCCTCTGGCCGCCAGGCCAGGACGCAGCGTCGGGCTGGGGCTCGCTTATGTGCGGGCCGTAGCCGAGCGCCATGGCGGCAGGCTCGATTATGCTCCCGTCTCGCCGCACGGGTCGCGCTTCGCCCTGGTGCTGCCGGAGTTTGCCGGTTCCCTCAGCCGTTGACGGCCGCGCGCGCCATCCGCGGCAATATTTCCTCCAGAGAAGGGCCGCAGTGCTGGGCGGCGGCGGCATTGCGGAAGAGTATAGCCCCGCTCGTGCGATCGATCATGCCTACCGTGAGCACGTGGCGTCGCGGGCGGCACAGGACGACGGGGTTGCGCGCGCTCACGGTCGCCGGCCGTTCAGCGGCCTCGCCGCGTCTTACCGCGAGCTTCGCAGGTGCGGTCGCGAGGCCGATTTCGAGACGGTACCGCCCGTCGGGAGTTTCGCGATAGCCTTTCGCCGCAAGTGCTGAGCGAACCAGCGCGGCGGCATCCGAGGCGGCGGCGTCGCTTTCGCCCGGCATGGAGGCGAGGACATAGGTCGGGTCCGCAAGCCCCGCCGCCGCGGGCGGCAGTCGGCCTTCCCGGGTGAGCGGAGACGTGCATGCGCCGACAAGGAAGAGCATCGCTCCCGCGATCGCCTGTCGCGCCTTCATGCCGTCTCCTTCACCTTGTCCGCCGCGCGGCATAGACGAAACCGCCGCCAAGTCTCAACTCGGCAGCAATAAAATGACGGACATCGAATGACGCGCTCGAAATCGGAGGACCTACAACCAAATCACTGATGTTACATGATTTTACAATACTTACAGGGTTGTAACGAGGCCGCTCTCCTTGTAGGTCCGCAGCTTCAGACGGGCCGCGCCGAATAGATGTGACATCGCGTGCAGTGCCCGATCGCCAGCGCAAGCCCAAGCTTCGCGCACAACGGGGAAAGCCCGATGATCGAGAATCGCCTACTCACGCTGAGGCGGTCGCGAACCGTCCCGGAGCGCTGATCGGCAATGGTGTCGTTACGGCGCCTCGCCCGCATTCTGGCGCATCTCGAATGGCATTCGAATGATCGAACGGGCGGGCTTCCGGAGACAGACGCCGCGGCCGGTGCTCCATCGGAGCAGATGCCGCCAGACCCTGCCGGAAAGCAGAAGGCGGGTGGGTTCGAACGGGTATCGGGAGTCCCCTCGGATACCGATACGCCGATGCGCGCGTGCACGAATCAGGCTCAAGCAGGCGATACCGGGCCAGCCAGCGATGGGAAACTTTGACAACCTGGCCCCGTGACCACGCTGGACGGTCGCTAACGAAACAATTCCCCGAGAAAATCCTGCATCGCCTGCCAGCTGCGGCGATCGGCGCGCGGCTCGTAGGCGATATTGCCCGGCCCAGCCCTGCTAACATCGGTGAAGGCATGGCCGGCATGGCCGTACGCATGCAGCTGCCAGTCGGCGCCGCTTTTCGTGAGCTCGTTCGCCAGCGCGACGGTCGCGTCGGGAGAGGCGATCGGATCGTTCCAGCCGTGGCAGACCAGCAGTTTCGCCGCGATCGGGGAGACGCTGGCGTAATCGGGCCGATCATAGATGCCGTGGAACGACACGCCGCCGCGGATACCCAGTCCGGCGCGCGCCATGTCGAGCACGCATTTGCCGCCGAAGCAGAAGCCGATCGCGGCCGCATTGTCCGGATCGGCCTGAGACAGGCCCGTGAGCGCCGCGAGCGATGCCGCAAGGCGGTCGCGGAGCAGCGCGCGATCGGCGTTCAGTTCGTCCATGTAGCGGCTGCGGTCCTCGGCCTGCAGCGTGGTGCGCTTGCCCTGCCCGAACAGATCGGCGGCAAGCGCGACATAGCCCAGTCCGGCCAAGGCATCGGCCTTGAGATTATCCGCTTCCTTCTGGCCGAGCACATTGGGCAGGACGAGCAGGCAGGGGCGCGGTCCCTCGACGGCGTCGTCCCATGCCGCGACGCCTTCGAAAGGGCCGCCCGGGCCGTCATAAACCAGGGGCCGCCGAACGACTGCCATTATCTGTCTCCTGCTTGTCCGCGCCGCAGTCGATCTGACCACGACCCGAACGCAGTCATTCGTGCAAGGGTTGCGGAGCGTCCGCCGTCGCGCGGCGTTCGTGGCCAACGGCGCCGCTATCGGATAGGACGCCCCGGAGAATAGGTGCTGAATGCGTGAACTGGTCCATGTCTGGTTTCGGGCGAGCTTCTGCTCGGCATTCTTTCCGTTCGCGCTCTTCGCAGGCCTGTTCGCAGGCGCGCCTGCGTCCGCTCAGGACTATCCTGCGCGCGATGTCGGCGGTTGGACCGTGGCGGCGAGCAAGGATAAAGAGGGTTGCTTCGTGACCCGGACGTACGGGGGCGACGGGGAAACGACGCTTCTTCTCGGCCTCGATGTCGACGGCGGCAACCATCTCTCGGTCCTGAATGCCAATTGGTCGATCAAGCCGAAGGACCGGTGGAAATTGACCTTTCGCCTCTCCAATGGCGGCTATTCCAATCAGCCGGTCGTCGGAATGGCGTCGCAGGGGAAGCAGGGTTTCGTCACGAATTTCGAGCCGAAATTCCCCTCCTATTTCGCCACATCCAAGGCCCTTCACATCTATCGCGGCAAGGTGCCGGTCGAGCAATTGAGCCTCGAGGGGAGTGGTGCTGCGGTCGCCGAGCTCCGGCACTGTGTCGAGATTTTCAGTGCGAAAACAGCGGTAGGCGCTCGTGAGAAGGGCCGATCGGGCCTGATACCCAAGGACCCGTTCGCACCCGACACCGAGCCCAAATCCAGGGATTAGCGAACGCGTGATCGCGGGCTGCCACCTCCGCTGGCCGGAGAAGATGCACAGCCGGACAGAATCGGATTGTTGGAACCAGAACGCTCGGCTTGGGTTGTTCCGCTTGGTTAATTAATGAAAGAAACACCATGTCGCACTTCGTGACTAAACTTTTGCCCGCAGCCGTCATTCTGGCCGGTGCAACCGGCCTGGGCGGCTGCGCATCCAAATCCTTCGTGAGAGAGCAGATCGCTCCTGTCAGCCAGCGCGTCGATGCACTCGAGGCGAAATTGCAGGAAACCGACGGCACCGCAAAGGCTGCACTCGCAGAGGCACAGGCCGCATCCGGGCAAGCGCAGAATAACGGCCAGCGGCTCGATCAGCTCAACGGCCGGGTCGACGGCGTGGAGCAGCGGCTGCAGGCGCAGGAGAATCGGGCAAAGCGGCCGCGCAATTGAGATTACAGGCTCGCAAATGCTGAAATCTTTCGCGGCGATCGTATCGCCGCAGGGTGAGCGCCCGATTCGATGAGCAACGTGTTTCTGGCGCTCGCCGGGCTCGCAAGCTTCCTGATGGCCGGGGATCCCCGGCCATCGGAAGCAACGCCGCCCCCGGTTGAAATCAGCCCTTCGGCAGCGGCTGCGCGCGTCGCCGACTGGGTTGCCGCGTCGGGTGATAATCGCTCTTTGCCCTATATCATCGTCGACAAGACAAGTGCCTCCCTCTTGCTGTTCGATGCGAAGGGGAAGGCGCTCGGCCAGGTTCCGGTGCTGATCGGGGTCGCCGTCGGGGACGATGCCAGCCCTGGCATCGGCAGCAAAAACCTCGCCGAGATCGGCCCTGCGGAGAAGACGACACCCGCTGGGCGTTTCCTCGCGAAATACGGATTGGCCGCGGGCAAGGAAAAGGTGCTCTGGGTCGACTACGCCACGTCCGTGGCGTTGCACCCGATCCCGAAGGGCGTCAGTGCGAAGGAGCGGCGGCGCCAGCGGATGCTGTCGCCGACTTCCGACGACAATCGGATAACCTTCGGGTGCATCAACGTGCCCGCGACCTTCTACAGCAAGACCGTGCGCCCGCTTTTCCGGAAGAAGGGCGGATATGTCTACGTGCTGCCCGACACGAAGCCGCTCGAAGTGGTTTTCCCGCGCTTGCGGGTTCAGGCCCTCGCAGGCGGCGGCGCACGCTGACAATGCGCCGACTAGCAGTGGTTCAGATACCTGCTAATTGATCCTGCGAAGCCGCCGGTACGGAACGTTGCTTTGCAAAAGGGGGAATGATGCGGGCGATTACACGGATCGCGAGCGGGGTCGCGATGATCGCCTTGCTCGCCAGTCCAGCGCTCCCTGTCGCGGCGGCACCGCCGCAAAACGCGCCCGCCGCCCAGGTCTCGGCCCCCGCCAGCATCCCTGTCATTATCGAGGTCGACGCCGGCCTCCGGCGCGGTCCGCTGAAGCCCATCTGGCGCTTCTTCGGTGCAGACGAGCCCAATTACGCGACGATGAAGGACGGCCGAAAGCTGCTCGCCCATCTGGGTGCGCTGAAGCCGGGCGCGGTGTATTTCCGCGCGCACAATCTGCTCAACACGGGCGACGGCACGCCCGCGTTCAAATGGGGCAGCACCAACGCCTATACCGAGCGTGCCGACGGCAAACCGGTCTATGACTGGACGGTGGTCGACCGGATTATCGACACCTATCGCGCGCGCGGCGTCAGGCCCTATCTCCAGATCGGCTTCATGCCCGAAGCCCTGTCCTCGGCGCCGCCGGGCACGCCCTATCAGCACAGCTGGCGCCCCGGCTTCGCCTATAACCTCATCGCCGGGGCGTGGAATGCGCCGCCCCGGGACTACGCCAAATGGGCGGAGCTCGTCTATCAATGGACGAAGCACAATGTCGAACGCTACGGGCGCGAAGAAGTCGAAAGCTGGTATTTCGAGGTCTGGAACGAGCCCAACGGCCCGTCTTATTGGACGGGCACGCAGGGAGAGTTCAACAAGCTCCACGACTATGCGATCGATGCCGTGCGCCGGGCGCTTCCCACTGCGCGCGTGGGCGGACCCGACGTCGCCGGATCGGGCGGCGCGTTCATGGACGAGTTCCTCGCCCATGTCGCGCGTGGCACCAATCACGCCACGGGCAGGATCGGCACACCGACCGACTTCCTCGCCTTCCACGCCAAGGGACAGCCGAGCTTCGTCGACGGTCACGTCCGCATGGGCATCGCGACGCATCTGAAGGGCGTGAGCAACGGTTTCGCCAAGATCGCGGCCGTGCCCGAGCTGGCGAGCAAGCCGATCGTCATCGGCGAAAGCGATCCCGAGGATGTGCCGCCTGCCCCGGTCCGCAGAACGCCTATCGCAACGGCACGATGTATTCGAGCTACACCGCCGCCAGCTTCGCGCGGATCTGGGACTTAGCCGACCAGCACAAGGTGAACATCGAAGGCGCGCTCACCTGGGCCTTCACTTTCGAGGACCAGCCCTGGTTCGCCGGCTATCGCCAGCTCGCCACCAACGGCATCGACTTGCCCGTCCTCAACGTGTTCCGGCTGTTCGCTCAGCTGGGCGACACGCGCATCGCGGCACGAAGCAGCGGCCAGATCCCGCTCGCCGCCATGATGGAGGCGGGTGTCCGCAGCGCTCCCGATATCGGCACGATCGCCACCACGACTGCCGACGGGAAGCTGGCGATCCTCATCTGGTATTATCATGACGACGATCTTGCCGGCCCCGACGCCGCCATCCGCGTGAATCTGGCGGGGCTGGGCCGCGGCAAGAGCCGCCAGTTGACGGAGTGGCCGGTCGACGAGAGTCATGCCAATGCGTTCAGCGCATGGAAGGCGATGGGCTCCCCGCAATCGCCCGATGCCGCCCAATATGCCGTGCTGGAGAAAGCCTCTCAGCTCGCGCCGGTGGGACCGGCCCGTAGCGTCGCGGTCAGTGGCGGTCGAGCAAACCTGGAGGTAACCCTGCGCCGGCAAGGCGTCTCCCTGCTCGTCCTGGACCGCCCGGGAAACTGAGCGAGGGCCGCGTTGGTTCACCCGAACGACCGCCCGCTTGTCCGCGCCGCGTGACTCGCTAAGGACCTGCCCAAAGTGTTGCAAGGAGGCCCCATGCCCAAGCTCGTCCTGATCCGCCACGGCCAGTCGGCCTGGAACCTCGAGAACCGCTTCACCGGCTGGTGGGACGTCGATCTGACCGAGCTGGGTGTCAAGGAAGCTTGGGCCGCAGGTGAGCTGATGAAGGAAAAGGGGCTCGATTTCGACCTGACCTTCACCAGCTTCCAGTCCAGAGCGATCAAGACGCTCAACCTGTCGCTCGAGGCGATGGGCCGGCTGTGGCTGCCGACCGAGAAGAGCTGGAAATTGAACGAGCGGCATTATGGCGGGCTCACCGGGCTCAACAAGGCCGAGACCGCGGCGCTGCACGGCGACGAGCAGGTCAAGATCTGGCGCCGCAGCTTCGACATCCCGCCGCCGCTGCCCGAGGAGGGGTCGCCCTGGGACCTTGCCAAGGACCTGCGCTATCACGGCGTGCCGATCCCGCAGACCGAGAGCCTGAAGGACACGATCGCGCGGGTGCTGCCTTATTGGGAAGAGCGGATCGCGCCCGAGATCCGCGCGGGCAAGCGCGTGCTGATCTCGGCGCACGGCAATTCGCTGCGGGCCTTGGTCAAGCATCTGTCGGGAATCCCGGACGAGGAGATCGTCAACCTCGAAATCCCGACGGGGCAGCCGATCGTCTACGAGCTGGACGAAGGGCTGGTGGCGACGGATCGGTATTATCTGAGCGAGCGGTAAAAGGTTCACGCGGAGGCGCGAAGGCGCGGAGATTTCGCGCAACGACGCAACGACGCGACGATGTTATCGCCCTACGCTCACGTCGGGAGACATTGCCACGCGGCTGAAGAGCGCCGCTGGCGCGCCGGCGCACCCTCGTCGCGCCGTCGCGTGAACAACCTTCTCTCTTCTCCGCGCCTCCGCGTGAACCCCTTCTTCTTCGTGCCCCCGTGCCCTTGCAGGAATAGAATTGCCCTCGCCCCCTCCCCCACTAACAACCCAGCCTTCCGCAACACGGGGCAGGCATGTCGGACGCACCTCTAGTCGGCATCATCATGGGCAGCACTTCCGATTGGGAGACGATGCGCCATGCCGCGCGCGTGCTCGACGAACTGGGTGTGCCGCACGAGACCAGGGTCGTCTCCGCCCATCGCACTCCGCAGCGGCTCTACGATTACGCCACCGGCGCCGCCGACCGCGGGCTCAAGGTAGTGATCGCCGGCGCGGGCGGTGCGGCGCATCTGCCGGGCATGGCGGCATCGATGACGCATCTGCCAGTGCTCGGCGTGCCGGTCGAGTCCAAGGCGCTGAAGGGCGTCGACAGCCTCTATTCGATCGTCCAGATGCCCGGCGGCGTGCCCGTGGGCACGCTGGCGATCGGCAAGCCCGGTGCGATCAATGCGGGGCTGCTCGCCGCGGCGATCCTCGCGACGTCGGACGAGGCGCTCACCGAACGGCTCAAGGCGTGGCGCGCGGCGCAGACCGACAGCGTGGCGACCAACCCCGAATGACTGCGCTGCCTCCCGGATCGATCATCGGTATTTTGGGCGGCGGCCAGCTCGGGCGGATGCTGGCAGTCGCCGCCGCGCAGCTCGGCTATCGCACCCACGTTCTCGCCCCCGATGCCGAAAGCGTCGCCGCGCAGACCGCCTCCAGCTACACTCGCGCCGATTATCACAGCCGCATCGTGCTCGACGAAGTCGCCGGGCAGACCGACGTGGTGACCTACGAATTCGAGAATATCGCGATCGGTCCGGTCGAATATCTGTCGGGCAAGGTGCCGGTGCGGCCCGGCCCACAGAGCCTTTCGATCGCGCAGGACCGCGCGCGCGAGAAGGCGTTCGTCGGCGGGATCGGCGGGCGGACCGCGCCCTGGGCGCCGGTCTCGACGCTCGAGGAATTGAAGGCCGCAGTCGACCAGATCGGCGCGCCGGCGATCCTCAAGACATTGCGGCTCGGTTATGACGGCAAGGGCCAGGTGCGCATCCGCGACGCTGCTGAAGCCGAAGCCGCCTGGGCCGAGATCGGCGAGCGGCCGGCGATCCTCGAGGGGTTCGTCGAATTCAGCCACGAATTCTCGATCATCACCGTGCGCGGGGTGGACGGCGAACTAACCAGCTATCCGCCGCCGTGGAACGAACACAAGGACGGCATCCTCGCGCGCTCCTCGCTCCCCGCCCCCGCCGAGATCGCGCGGCACTGGGCCGAGGCGGCGACGCTTGCGGGACGCGTGGCCGAGGCGCTCGGCCATGTCGGCGTACTGACGCTCGAATTCTTCGCGACCGAAGACGGCCCGGTGTTCAACGAGATGGCGCCGCGGGTGCACAATTCGGGGCACTGGACGATCGAGGGCGCCGAGACCTCGCAATTCGAGAATCACATCCGCGCGATCTGCGGCCTGCCGCTGGGATCGACCGCGCTCACCGGCAGCCATGTCGAGATGATCAACCTGATCGGCAGCGATGCCGACCAATGGGCGGAACTGCTCGCCGAGCCGGGAACGCATCTGCACCTTTACGGCAAGGGCAATGCCCGGCCGGGGCGCAAGATGGGGCATGTGACGCGGGTTAAGCGCACCTAATCCTCCCCCGCCAGGGGAGGTGGCATGCGTAGCATGACGGAGGGGAGGTTTCACTGAGTGTAGTGAGTCCTCCCCCTCCGTCGCCTTCGCCGACACCTCCCCTGGCGGGGAGGATTGAACAAAAAGGCCCGCCTCCTTTCGGAAGCGGGCCCCTTTCACCCGAAGCGAAACCTCAGCCGCGCGTACCGTTGATCGGGAAGCTCCCGAACGCACCCGCGGTGACGGTGCCATTGAGGTCGTCGCCGTCCACGGTGGCCTCGACGGTGAGCGTCATCGGCATCGGCACGGTGATGTCGAGCGAGAAGGTCAGCGTGTCGCCGTCGACCTTGCCGTCCTTGATGTCGGTGGTGCCGAGCCCGCCCGAGAAATTGCCGGTGAAGCTGTCGCCCGCGCTCTGCACTGTCAGCACTGCCTGCTGGTCGCCCATCGGCGACTTGGTCACCGTGTTCCAGCTGCCATCGACATTCGCCATATCGTCTCTCCTGATCCGGATTTTACTTCGATGCGGCGGTCGCGGCCGAGCCCGCAACCGACGCTGCGGGGACCACCTCGACAGGCAGGCCGAGGCTGTCAAGCTGCGGCTTGACCTTCGCGGCATCGCCCACGACCACCCAGACGAACTTCTTCGGGTCCAAAGCCGCGCGTGCCGCAGCGTCAAGCTGCGCGACGGTCATCGCCCGATATTTTTGCGTGACGGTATCGTAGAAATTGTCCGGACGGTGCCGCAGGTCGTTCTGCTGCATCGCCGAGAGCACTGCGCCGGAGGTTTCGAGATCGGCCGGCCAGCTCGCGCGTCGTGCCGTTGATCTCGCGGGTGAGTTCGGCGTCGGTGACGCCCTTCGTCGTCAGGAAATCGCCGACCTGCTGCTGGATCGCCTTGATTGATTCGCCGGTCTTGTCGGCCTGGACGGGCGCGCTGATCGTGTAGGGCACGGCCTTTTCGAGCCAGTCATAGCCGCCGCGCGCGCCATAGGACCAATGCTTGTTCTCGCGCAGTTCCATGTTGATCCGCGACAGGAAGCCGGCACCGAGTACCTGATTGGCAGTGACCTGAGTCAGCAATTCACTCGACGGATCGAGTTGCGTCATCTGCGCGGCGAGGATCAGCGACTGAGGCGAATCCGGACGGTCGACCAGCACGATCTTCGGCGCGACCTGCTTCGGCGCGACGTTGAACGCCTTCACGCCCGCGGCGCCCTGACCCTTCCAGTTGCCGAAGCGCGCCTCGAGCGCCGCCTTGACCTCGGCGAGCGGGCGATCACTGACGACGAAGACCTTGGCCTTATCCGGGCGGATCCACGCCCGATAGAAAGCGAGCAGATCGTCACGGGTGAGCGACTTGACCGCCGCGGGATCGCCCGAACCGGCGGCCAGCTTCACATAAGGATTGCCCGGGCCATAGAGCAGCGGTGGCAATGCCCGATTGGCGAGCCCCTGCGGGCTGGTGAGTTCCTGCGCGATTCCCGTGAGCTGGGTGGCGCGGATGCGCTCGATCTCGTCGGGCGCGAAGGCCGGGTTACGCACCACATCGGCGAACAGGTCGAGCGCGCCCGGCAAATTGGGGCTCGGCGCGGCCACCGACAAATAGGTGCGGTCCGACGAACTGCCGGTGCCGATGCTCGCCCCCAGCCGCTCGCGCGCCTCGGCGATCGCCGTCGAGTTGAGGCTGGTGGTGCCTTCGTCGAGCAGCGACAATACGAGGTTCTGCGTGCCGAGCTTGGCGGCGGGATCCGCCGCGACGCCTGCGTCGAAGCTCATCACCACCTGCGTGACCGGAACCGCGGTTCGGTTGGCGTAGACGATCTCGACGCCATTGGAGAGCTTGGTGCGGCTGACGTCCGGGAAGTCGAGATCGCCGATCTGCGAGACGCCCGGCAATGCGCCGCGGGTACCCTTGACCGGCTCGGCCTTGGCTGCGCCTTCGGCGGGCTTGGCGGCGGCCGGCACTGCTTGCGCTTCCTGATAGGCTTCGCGCTGGCCGGGCTCGACCAGGATCGTCAGCGACGACCGGCTCAGCCACTTGCGGCCGGCGGCTTGAACCTGCGCCGGCGTCACCGCCGCCGTTTCGGCGAGCTGCTTCTTGTAGAAAGCGGGATCGCCCGAATAGAGTTCGCCCGACGCCAGAGCGACGGCCTTGCCGCCGAAGCCGCCGACCGATTCCAGCCCCGAAATGCGGCCCGAAACGGTGGTGGTGGCGACGCGCTGGACTTCATCCGCGGTGGGGCCGTTCTTGATCAGATCGGCCACGATCTCGTCGAGCCGCTTCGCCACCAGCGCAGCGTCCACGCCCGGCTTCACGATCGCCTGAACCTGGAAGATGCCGAGCTGCGACATCGACTGTATGCCGGCCGAGACCTGGACCGCGACCTTGTCCTTGCGCACCAGCGCATTGTCGAGCCGCGAGCTGGCGAGACCGCCGAGCACGTCGCCGAACACGTCGAGCGCGACGGCATCGGGATCGTTCATGCCCGGCACGGCCCAGGTACGCAGGATCATCGTCGCGGCGACGCGGTCCTTCATCACCACGGTCTTGGACTGCGGCAGCGTCGGCACCTCGACCTTGGGCAGCACGCTCTTCGGCCCCGCGGCGATCGCGCCGAAATATTTCTCGACCAGCGGCCGCGCTTCCTTCGCGTCGACATCGCCGGCGAGCACCAGCACGGCGTTGTTCGGGCCGTAATGCGAGCGGAACCAGTTCTTGACGTCGTCGAGGCTCGCGGCATCGAGATCGGCCATCGATCCGATCACGTTATGGCCATAGGCGTTGCCCGCCAGCAGCTCCTCGAGCAGCTTGTAATAGACGAGGCCATAAGGCTGGTTGTCGCCCTGGCGCTTCTCGTTCTGGACGACGCCGCGCTGCTCGTCGAGCACGTCCTGGGTGATCGCGCCGAGCAGATAGCCCATGCGGTCGCTCTCGAGGAACAAGGCGCGATCGAGCGCCGGGCGCGGGACGGTCTCGAAATAATTGGTGCGGTCGAAGCTGGTGGTGCCGTTGAAGTCGGTCGCGCCGACCTGTTTCAGCGGCTCGAAGAAATCGCCCGGAGCGTTTTCCGAGCCGTTGAACATCAGATGCTCGAACAGATGCGCAAAGCCGGTCTTGCCCTGCGGCTCGTGCTTCGATCCGACATCGTACCAGGTCGACACCGCGACGATCGGCGCCTTGCGATCGGTGTGGACGATGACGCGCAGGCCATTCTTGAGCGTGAATTCCTCAAAGGGAATGTCGACGCGCTTCACGAGTTCGGCCACCGGCACCGGCTTTGCGGCGGAAGCGCTCGCGGCGACCTGCTGCGCGGCGGCGGAATCGAAGCGGTGGCGAGCGCAACCGTGGCTGCACTGCAGTACATCAGGAACGATTTCATGTGCGGTGGGCTTCCCGGGAAAGGATGAGGCTGCGGCCGAACATAGCGCAGGCGGTAACCGCTGCAACCGAATCCGTAAGCGTTTGCAGCCGACCGTTTTTCGATTAGCCTCGAGCCGATTGGCGCCTTTTTCCGAGAGACCTCCCATGCGTGTTCCGATGCTCCTCGCCGGGCTCTCGCTCGTCCTCGCGCCCATGGCCGCGCATGCCCAGGCAGCTCCGAACGAACCGGCGTTCAGCGCCAGCGAAGTGCGCAAGCATGTCGAGTTCCTCGCCGACGACGCGCTAGGGGGCCGCTATACCTTGTCGAAAGGCTATCTGACCGCAGCCGTCTATGTCGCCGAGCACTTTGCCGCGCTCGGACTGGTTCAGGCCCGGACTGACGCGGGCTGGTTCCAGATCGCGAAGCTCCCGATCACGGCGGGGGATCCGCCGCGCCAGCGCATCTACAAGGCACCCAACGTCATCGGCGTCCTGCCCGGCTCCGATCCGGTGCTAAGGAACGAATATGTCGTGCTGAGCGCGCATCTCGACCATGTCGGAACCGATCCGCTGCGCGCGGGCGACAAGATCTACAACGGCGCGATGGACAATGCCTCGGGCGTCGCGACCATGCTCGAGACGGCGCGCGCATTCGCCGGGAGCAGGCAGCGGCCGAAGCGATCGATCCTGTTCGTAGCGCTGGCGGGTGAGGAAAGCGGGCTGCTGGGATCGAACTACCTCGCCCGCAATCCGGTGGTCGGCAAGGGCAGGGTCGTCGCCGACATCAATCTCGACATGCCGATCCTGCTCTACGACTTTCAGGACGTGATCGCCTTTGGCGGCGAGCATTCGACGTTGGGCGAAGTCACTGCCCGTGCGGGCGCCAGCATGGGCGTGTCGGTCTCCCCGATCCGATGCCCGAGGAGGATTTCTTCGAACGCTCCGACCATTACAGCTTCGTCAAGGTCGGTGTGCCGTCGATCTTCCTGATGACGGGGTTCAAGAATGGCGGCGAAAAGGCGTTCAGGAACTTCCTCGCGAAGAACTACCATCAGCCGTCCGATCAGGCAGATCTGCCCTTCAACTGGGAGGCGGGAGCCAAGTTCGCGCGGCTCAACTACCTGATCGCCCGCGAAGTGGCCGACGCGCCCGAGCCGCCGCGCTGGTATGAAGGCAATCGCTATGGCAATCGCTTCGCCAAGGGCGCGCCCCGCGCACCTCGACCGGCAAAGACCGCTCCATAACGGGGACGATTGTCACCTCGCTCGCGCGCGGATGCATTATCCCGGCGTCCGCACTCGAGGCAGCACGATGGCCGAATTCGCGACGCCCACCCGCCGAATGGCGAATGCAAGCGGGCACACGCACGCCGCCGCCGACCGATCGCCGCGGGAGGCGTCGATCGCCGCCAGCCTCAACGCCCGGGCGAGCGTGACGGCCCAGCGCCGGATTGCCGCTGCATTGGTCCAGCGACGGGCGGCGACGCCGGTGGTCCAATGCTTCTTCGACCATGGGGACTATACCTTTTCGAAGAACCAGCGCTACGCGATCGATGAGGATGGCGGGCAGTCCTCCGGCTATGCCGCGCAAGGCGAGGCGGCCCCGCACCAGAGCACAGCGGACGGGACGGCCGAGTTGCCCAACCCCGCTTGGCAAGGCGCCGCAGAAGCGGGAGCGGACGCTGCCGATGCGGCCCCCGAAACCATCACCTACGACCGCTACAAACCAGCCATCGAGGTCCTTGAGGATTGCACCCATGGCATGGAAGAAATCATGCACGGGCAGCAGCTCAACGAAGGCCATGACGTATCCGACCTGATCCATCCCGAGACCGGCGCGCGATCGCTCTGGGGCGAAAGCGACGCGCTGAACGTCCAGCGCGGCGCGGCCACCGATCAGGATGCGGAAGCAAGCCCGGCGGTGGGCCAAGGCTATGTGATAGTGCGGCAAAGCGGCGATGGCACCAAATATCACGGCGCGGCGGTCGTGGCGAAGGATGGACCGGACGACATGACGATGGAAACGTGGCGGCGGGTAGGTGCAGACGAGGATGCCCCGCGCGTCGTGCCGACCTACGAGATGTACGGACGCGAGGGCGAGCAGAGCTTCCAGCACCAGTGGAGGGAGACGTTCGGCGAGGATTCGACGGTTTCCGTGGCCGCGACGCGCGCACTTCCAGCGGGCGCGGCGGTCGGCGACGAAGGAGATGCGGATGACGCAGTATAGCTCGAAAGGGAGCAAGCGGGACCGCTTTCGTCGGCAAGCCCCGCGCGGGACGCTTCGCCAAGCCCGCACCAGCTAACCGAACGCCCGACGATGCAGGCGATGCGCGATCGTGCGGCACAGCTGAATGCCCGCGCGGCCAATCGCACCGGACTCCCGATCGACTCAAGCTGGGAATGGAGGCGGTGTCGGGTCTGTCGCTCGACGATGTCCGCGTGCATCGCAATTCGGACAAGCCCGCGCAACTCGGCGCACATGCCTATGCCCAGGGCAGCGACATCCATCTTGCACCCGGCCAAAACCATCATCTTCCCCACGAAGCGTGGCACGTGGTGCAGCAGAAACAGGGCCGGGTGCGTCCGACGCTGAGGGCGAACGACACCGCGATAAACGACGATCCGGCACTGGAGCGCGAGGCGGACGTGATGGGTACCCGCGCGGACGCGCAGCCGCAGACCGCGGCGGCGGTACCGTTGCAGCGCGCCGCGGAGGCCGATGTCGCTCAATGCATCCTGATCAAGGTCACGACCCGCAAGCACATGGCGTCGCGCGTCGTGGACAAGATCCAGTTCGCAGAGCGCGTGCCGACGACGGCCTCGGGCGGGCAAGGCGACCACACCGTTGCCGAGGCGCTGGTCGAACTGGCTTTGGAGAAACATTGCCGCGACAAGACTCATGTCCAGATAGCGACGACGCTCCAGGAATGCTGTTGCACCTCGATGCCGAGGCGAGCGCCAAATATCTTGGCGGCGACAACAAATTTCATACCATCGACCTGTCGAGCATCGAGCCGCTGATCGGGCAATATCACCATGAAGCGACACACGGCGCAGAGGGCGAGGATCTCAACGAGACGTTGAGCAACATCCTCGAAATGTTCCTCCGCGTGTGGAACAAGCGCGCAGGGTCCGCTTATGACCGCAAGCAAGGGATGACCAGCGGCGGCACGGGCGGCGCGGACGAGAAGAGCGCCAAGAAAGATCTGAAGGAGCTGTCGAAACGTCAGGATCTCGAAGCGGACGACGAAGGAACCGGCTGGAAACTTACCGCCGCACGCGCCCTGACGAAGTTCATCGATTTCAATGCGCCGAAGAATCTCAAGGAAGCCGCGCGACATTTGAAGACCGCGATCGACCTGACCGTCGTATCCATTGAAGATGGTGAGATACATTACGAGCACATCGGAACGATCGCGGTGCAGCTCTTCGCGAGAATGCACGGCATGAACGCCGAGCAGGAGGAAGAGCTGGACCGGCTGACATTCTTCCTGCTCAATGGCGAGACGTACGAAGATTTCCAGGACGACATTCCGGATTGAGCCCACACGACAAGACCCTTGTGTTGCACAATGGCAACACTACATCGGCTCCGTAACCAACAGGGGCCAGCATGAACCTCGAAAAATTCACCGACCGCGCCAAGGGATTCCTCCAGTCGGCGCAGACCGTGGCGATCCGGATGAACCACCAGCGGATCTCGCCCGAACATCTGCTCAAGGCGCTGCTCGAGGACGAGCAGGGCATGGCGAGCGGACTGATCAATGCAGCAGGCGGCGATGCGAAGCGCGCGCTCTCCGAAACCGATGCGGCACTGGCCAAGGTTCCAGCCGTGTCGGGCGGAGGCGCGCAGCAGACGCCTGGTCTGGATAACGACGCGGTGCGCGTGCTCGACCAGGCCGAGCAGGTCGCGGCCAAGGCCGGCGACAGCTTCGTGACGGTCGAGCGGCTACTGCTCGCGCTGGCGCTGGCCAGCACCACGACCGCGGGCAAGGCACTCGCCGCCGCCGGCGTCACGCCGCAAAATCTCAATGCCGCGATCGACAAGCTTCGCGGCGGGCGCACCGCCGACACTGCGGGCGCCGAGGATCGCTACGACGCGCTCAAGAAGTTCGCGCGCGATCTCACCCAGGCGGCGCGCGACGGCAAGCTCGATCCGGTGATCGGACGCGACGAGGAGATTCGCCGCACGATCCAGATCCTCGCCCGGCGCACCAAGAACAATCCCGTCCTGATCGGCGAGCCCGGCGTCGGCAAGACCGCGATCGCCGAAGGGCTGGCGCTGCGCATCGCCAATGGCGACGTTCCCGACAATCTCAAGGACCGCGCTTTGATGTCGCTCGACATGGGCAGCCTGATCGCGGGCGCCAAATATCGCGGCGAATTCGAGGAGCGGCTGAAGGGCGTGCTCGACGAGGTCAAGGCCGGCGAAGGCCATATCATCCTGTTCATCGACGAGATGCACCAGCTGATCGGCGCCGGAAAGACCGAGGGCGCGATGGATGCGGGCAATCTGCTCAAGCCCGCGCTCGCGCGCGGCGAACTCCACTGCATCGGCGCCACCACGCTCGACGAGTACCGCAAATATGTCGAGAAGGATGCCGCGCTCCAGCGGCGCTTCCAGCCGGTCTTCGTCGGCGAGCCCACGGTCGAGGACACGATCTCGATCCTGCGCGGGCTGAAGGAAAAATACGAGCTGCACCACGGGGTGCGGATCACCGACGGCGCAATCGTCAGCGCCGCGACGCTCTCCAACCGCTACATCACCGATCGCTTTCTGCCCGACAAGGCAATCGACCTGATGGACGAGGCCGCCAGCCGCATCCGCATGGAAGTGGAAAGCAAGCCCGAGGAGATCGAGAATCTCGACCGGCGAGATCATCCAGCTCAAGATCGAGCGCGAGGCACTCAAAAGGAGACCGACGCCGCGTCGAAGGACCGGCTCGCCACGCTCGAGGCCGAGCTCGCCAATCTCGAGCAGCAGTCGGCTGAGCTCACCGGGCGCTGGCAGGCGGAGAAGGACAAGATCAACGCCGAATCGCGGCTCAAGGAGCAGCTCGACGCCGCCAAATGGAGCTCGAGCAGGCGCAGCGCGCAGGCGATCTCGGCAAGATGGCCGAGCTCAATTACGGGACGATCCCGGCGCTGACCCGGCAGCTGGAAGAGGCACAGGCGACGACCAAAGGCGCGATGCTGCGCGAGGAAGTTACCGCCGACGACATCGCCGCGGTGGTCGCGCGCTGGACCGGCATCCCGATGGAGCGGATGCTCGAGGGCGAACGCGAGAAGCTTCTCAACATGGAGGAACAGCTCGGGAAGCGCGTGATCGGCCAGGCCGAAGCCGTGAAGGCCGTGGCGACCGCAGTGCGCCGCAGCCGCGCCGGGCTGCAGGATCCCAATCGCCCGCTCGGTTCGTTCCTGTTCCTCGGGCCCACCGGCGTCGGCAAGACCGAGCTGACCAAGGCGCTCGCCGAATTCCTGTTCGACGATAGCAACGCGATGGTCCGCATCGACATGAGCGAGTTCATGGAGAAGCATTCCGTGGCGCGGCTGCTCGGCGCGCCTCCAGGCTATGTCGGCTATGAGGAAGGCGGCGTGCTGACCGAAGCGGTTCGCCGGCGGCCCTATCAGGTCGTGCTGTTCGACGAGGTCGAGAAGGCGCATAGCGACGTGTTCAACGTCCTGCTCCAGGTGCTCGACGATGGGCGGCTGACCGACGGCCAGGGCCGCACGGTCGACTTCTCGAACACGATCGTGATCCTGACCTCGAATCTCGGATCGCAGTTCCTGACCAACCTCGCCGACGGGCAGAAGGTGGAGGATGTCGAGCCGCAGGTGATGGAGATCGTCCGCGCGCATTTCCGGCCCGAGTTCCTCAATCGGCTCGACGAGATCATCCTGTTCCACCGGCTGGGCCAGGAGCATATGGCGCCGATCGTCGACATCCAGGTGGGCCGGGTGAGCAAGCTGCTCGCGGATCGCAAGATCCGGATCGAGCTCACCGACGCCGCGCGCGCGTGGCTCGGGCGGGTCGGCTACGATCCGGTCTATGGCGCCCGTCCGCTCAAGCGCGCGGTGCAGCGTTATCTGCAGGACCCGCTCGCGGACCTGATCCTGCGCGGCGACGTCAAGGACGGGTCGACCGTGGCGATCGACGAAGGGGACGGGGCTCTGAAACTCAGCGTCGTCTGAGCCGCGATCGCCGGGCAAGAAGGGGCGGCTCCTCGCGGAGCCGCCCCATTTTGTTGTGCTGTCCGGTTCTTAGAACTTGAACGAAGCGCCCGCACGGAAGGTGCGGCCGATAACGCCCGGGAAATGCCACGTCGGCAGGTAGTTCACGCCCGAGTAGGACGCCGGAGCGATCGGCGCGCGCTCGTTGGTGAAGTTGCCAACGTTCATGTAGAACGAGAAGTCGTCGTTGACCTTATACGTCATGTTCAGGTCGGCATAGATGAAGCGCTTGATGTAGCACGCATCTTCACCGGTCCCGTACAGGTTCTGGTCGCACGATAGATCGAGGTCGCCGTTGTTGTCCGGCTCGACTTCGTCGGCAGCGACAGCCTTGATCCGCGAGACATAATAAGTCGTCGCGCTGATCGAGAAGTCACCCAGTTCGAGCGTATTCTGCCAGTTGCCGCGCCATTCCGGCGTACCGGCACCCGACGACAGCTCGTACGGCCCGAGCGTACCGACATACGGACGCGTCGTGCCGTCGCCGAAGTCGACGTCGAACTTCAGGATCTTGTTGACGTCGAGACGGCTGACGAACCGCACGCCGTCCGTGATCGGAAGATCGAGCGAAGCCGAGAAGTCGAGGCCTTGGGTCTTGAAGTAACCGGCGTTGACGTAGGGGCCGTTGATGACCAGCACACGCGGCAGGGCATTCGGGAAGAGCGGGTCGATCGCGTCGACGGCGCCCACCGTATAGCCCGCCGGAAGCGGCTGACCGGCGAAGTAGGCTGCGCGTGCCGCACCGGCATCCGGGCCGGCGACGATCACGTTGTTCTTCTTGATGTTGTAATAGTCGACCGTGATGCTGACGCCGCGGGTCGGCTCGACAACGATACCGCCGGTGAAGGAACGCGAGGTCTCCGGCTTGAGGTCCGGGTTGCCCGAGAAGCCGCCGCCGATGGCATACGACTGCGCATAGGGGTTGGTATTGCCGCCGCTGATCAGGCCGCCGTGCGCGATCTGGAAGCTCGTCGGCGGCGTGAAGGTCACGAAGCCCGGGAAGCTCGAACGCGGGTTGCTTTCCGCGAAGGTCGGAGCGCGGAAGCCCTGCGAATAGGTGCCGCGGATCGCCACTTCACGGATCGGCGTGAACTTCGCGCCGACCTTCGGCGAGAAGCGCGAGAAGCCTTCCGAATAATGATCGTACCGGCCCGAGCCGCTCAGTTCGAGGACCGGCAGGATCGGTGCGCTGATTTCGAAATAGCCCGCCGTCACGGTGTGCGCGCCGAAAGCAGCCGCCGTGTTGGCATAATTCTCACGGTTCGGGTTCAGGCCCGGATTGTCGAGCGTCTCACGACGGATCTGGCCGCCGACGGCGACCTGGAGCGGACCGCCGGGAAGCTGGAAGAACTCGTGCGTGATCGACGCATCGAACGATGCCAGCGACGTGGTTGCCCGGTTGGTGATGTTCGGAGCGATCAGCTGACGCACCGCGTCGGTGTTGGCCGACGGATTGATGAAGTTGTACGCGCCGGTGTTCACCGCCTGCTTCAGGCCTGCGATGTTGATCACGCCGAACGCATTGAGCTCCAGATTGTCACGCGCGCCGACTGCTTCGACCCGCCAGTGGGTCTTGTCGCCGAACGAGCCGTTGAAGCCGATCGCGCCGCGAATGACTTCGTTGCCACGCTCGGTGCCCGTGCGGATGTCGCCGAACAGATAGTAGATGCGTGCCGCGTTCGCCGCCGCAGTCGCTGCATCGGCGCCGTTGACGGTCGCATAAGGATTGTTCGGGTTCAGGCGCCGGTCGGCGGCGGTGATGCAGTTCACGCCCGCTGCGCAGACATAATAAGGCAGCACAATGCCGGGGTTGTTCGACGCAGTGGTCGGTGCCGCACCATAAGGCTGACGCTGGCGGATCGCCGAAGGCGCGGCCTTGATGTCGACCTGGCTGTGCGAATAGCTGCCGAGCACATAGGCTTCGATATCGTCGGTCAGGCGAATGCTGAGGCGACCATTGACCGAGAAGCGCTCCTGGAACGGCTGCACCTGGCTGAACTCATAGGTGTTGTCATGCCGGCAGCCGACGCCACCCGAAGCGCCTGCAACGGTGTAGGTGTTACCCACGCAATTGGAGGGGTTCAGCGTGGTGTAGAGGCCCGTTGCAGCAACGCCGCCGGTGAACGGATTGTTGAGATCGCTCTGGGTCGTGCGGCGAACCACGGCGTTGATCGTGGCGGTCGACAGCGCGCTGTCGCCGGTATTGTTGTCGATCAGGCCGATCGAGCTCAGATCGGTGGTGTTGAACGGGAAACCGGCATCCTGCACCGAGATGCGGCGGTCCTGCTGGTATTCGCCGTTGACGTAGAAGTTCCAGCCGGTGGCTTCGTAGTCGCCGAAGCCCGCCGTCAGGTTGCCGCGATAGCGCGCGCCATAGCCGCCCTCCGCAACGCCGCCCTCGACGGTGCCGGCGACGCCGGTGAACTGCTTCTTGAGGATGACGTTGACCACGCCGCCGATCGCCTCGGCGCCATAGGTCGACGAAGCGCCGTCCTTCAGGACTTCGACGCGATCGACGATGCTGAAGGGAATCGAGTTGAGATCGGTATAGGAATTGTGGCCGTCGTCGTTCAGCGGGAAGGCAGCCGAGCGGAGGCCGTCGATGAGGACGAGAGTCGACGAAACGCCGAGGCCGCGCAGCGAGACTGCCGAACCGCCGGCCGAGAAGCCGCCCTGGAAGCCGGTCGGGATCGAGCCGGCGCTGTCGGCCGAAACCTGCCGGATCGCGTCGGCGATCGTGGTGGTGCCTGCACGGCTGAGCGTCTCGCTGGTGACGACGGTCACCGGCGAAGCGGTTTCCGTGTCGGTGCGACGGAAGAGCGTGCCGGTGACGACGATGTCGCCCGTGTCCTGCGCGTCGTCGGCCTGCGTCGCAATCTGGGTCTGCCCCGGCGTCGATGCGTCCTGCGCGAACGCAGGCGCGGCGAACAGCGTGCCTGCGAGTACGATAGCGGACAAAGCCGTACCGCCGCGCAGACCGCGTGTGATCTGGGTCTTCTTCATGAATTTCCCTCGCTTGGTCCGGCCGTGCTGCAGTGCATTCCGGCCGATGTGTCTCCCCGCTCCGCCCCCGCACGTCTGTAGACATGCTCTGGGCAAAGCTTGGCTCGATGGATGGAGAGGGGTCCGCCCGCTGTAAAGCGTGCATTCAGGTTGGCACCCCGCCTTTTGGAGGCACTGTATCCAAAATGCCACATTGCTGGTTTGAATGTTGCGTCAGCGACGCGGGACATGAAAATAATGTTGCGTCGCAATGCAGGGGACACATTAGTCCGCGGCAGGCATGGGTCCGGCGACGAGCAAGGGATCAAGCCGGGCGTCGTTCCAGCGCAACCCCCAATGCAGATGCGGGCCGGTCGCCCGCCCGCTCTTGCCGACCGCGCCGAGCGGCTGTCCCCGGCGAACGCGCTCACCGAGCTTCACGTCGATTCGGGAGAGGTGCATGAACGCGCTGTTGAGCCCCATGCCATGGTCTATCAGCACCAGATTGCCCTCGAGCGTGAAGGGCCGGGGCGTGGCGAGAATGACCACGCCGTCGGCCGGCGCCAACACGACCGTGCCCGTAGGCCGGGCGATATCGATGCCCGAATGATAGGCGCCGGGTTCGCCGGCATAGATTCTGCTGCGAGCCGAACAGCGTCGAGATGCGGCCGACCGCCGGCCACAGGAAGGTCTGCCGCCAGCCCTGGGAATCGCTCCCCAGCGCGCGCGCCGCGCTGATCTGGGCGAGCTCGGCCGGGCGCACCCGGTCGAACTCGGGGCGAGGCACCGGATATTTAGGCAAGGTATTGAGGCGCGATATGTCCCAGGCGCGCGGGGCGATCGAAAGCTGCTTGCGGACCTCGATTCCGTTGCCGAGTCGGGCGACGAGCGTCGCCGCCGGAGCGGAATCGCGATCGAACGCGATCAGGAAGCGTCGGTCGGACGCAATCTGAACGGGCTTGCCGTCGAGGCTGAGCAGCGTCGTCCCGCGCGGCGCCGTGCCGGTCGCCATGCCGCCCTGCACCAGCTTTCCGGTCAGTGCGAAGGGATCGGCCTGCACCGCCGCCGCAGCGGGCTGAACGTCACGGGCCTGGGCGGAGGCGCAGAGCAGGCCCAGCACGAGAGCCGCCCCCAACCGGGCTTGCCTCATTTGCCGTGGATCGCCTCGGCAGCGTGCTGGGCGCTGGCATAGGGTTCCTGACGCTCGACGCTCCAGTAGCGCAGCATGTCGAGCGGGATGCGCTCACCGCTGACCGCGCAGACGACGTGGTCGCCGGGGGCGAGCACGCGGAAGCCGTTGGCCATGTAATGGAGCTTGGCGGCGCGGGCGGTGTTGGACATCAGCATGACGGTCTCGATTCCATAGTGGTTTACAGCAAGCTCGGCTGCTCGGGGGCCGAACCGGTGTAGGGTTTGCCGGCGGGCCGCTCAACCCGGGCATCTACCGGGCCATCCCTGAACTGAAGCGTAATCGCCCCCGCCGCCTGGGCTTCGGCGACGGTGGTGACGACCTTTCCGGTCGCCTTGGCGCCCACGCGGACATAGCCGCGCTGGAGCAGATTGTCGGGATTGACGCTGTCGAGCAGCCGCGACGCGCCTTCGAAGCGATGCCGCGCCGTCGCCACCAATTGGTCGAGCACGGCGGGGCGCAGCGCGCCGGCGTCGCGATCGAGCTGCGCGCGGGCGAGAGTCACCCGGCGTTCGAGCGCGCGATCCAGGCGCCCGGCGAGATCGTCCATCTTCTGGCGCTGGGGCCCGAGCAGCGCGTCGCGGCGCGGCAGCACCCGAACCAATGCCGCGAGCTGTTCGCCGGCACGCTCGTGATAGCGGCGGACACAGCGTTCGGTGCGATGCGCGAGCGTCGCGACGGTGTGGCGGACGTCCGCCAGCACCGGCACCGCGATCTCGGCGGCCGCAGTGGGGGTCGGCGCGCGCAGATCGGCGGCGAAATCGCACAGGCTGGTATCGGTCTCGTGGCCGACCGCCGAGATCACCGGAATGTCGCTGTTCGCGACTGCCCGGACGACGACTTCCTCGTTGAACGCCCACAGATCCTCGATTGAGCCGCCGCCGCGCGCGACGATGACGAGATCAGGACGCGGCACCGGCCCGTCGGCGGGAAGCGCATTGAATCCCTGCACCGCCGCGGCGACCTCGGCAGCGGCGCCCTCCCCTGCACCTTGACCGGCCAGACGAGGACATGGCTGGGGAAGCGATCGGCGAGCCGGTGCAGGATATCGCGGATCACTGCCCCGGTCGGCGATGTCACCACCCCGATCGTGCGCGGCATATAGGGCAAGGGCTTCCTGCGCGCGGGATCGAACAGCCCCTCGCCCGCCAGCTTCGCCTTCAGTTTCTCGAACAAAGCCATCAGCGCGCCTTCGCCGGCGAGCTCCATCCGTTCGATCACGATCTGATATTTGGAGCGGCCGGGATAAGTGGTGAGCTTGCCGGTTACGATCACTTCGATCCCGTCCTGTGGCTGGAACGGGATCGCGCTCGCGGCACCGCGCCAGATCACGCCGTCGATCACGGCATCGGCGTCCTTGAGGGCGAGATAGGCGTGGCCCGAGGCGGCGCGTTTCCAGCCCGATATCTCGCCGCGCAGCCGGACATGGCCGAATTCGCCCTCGACCATCCGCTTGAGCGCGAGCGAGAGTTCGCTGACGCTCATTTCAGGTGCGTTGTCCCCCGGCACCTGCTCGGCTACGAGCCGCCCGGATGACGTATCGGAAAAGGGGTCGGCCATGAACGTCCTGCTACTCGGGTCGGGAGGCCGCGAACATGCGCTCGCGTGGAAGCTGGCGCAATCGCCGCTCCTCACGAAGCTCTACGCCGCGCCGGGCAATCCGGGAATAGCCGCACACGCCGAACTGGCCGAGATCGCGCTTTCGGACCATCGCGCGATCATCGATTTCTGCATCCGCCACTCGATCGGCTTCGTCGTGATCGGCCCGGAGGCACCGTTGGTCGAAGGGCTCGGCGACAATCTGCGCACGATGGGGATCGGCGTGTTCGGCCCCAACAAGGCGGCGGCGCAGCTCGAGGGGTCGAAGGGCTTCACCAAGGACCTGTGTGCGCGCGCGAAGATCCCGACCGCGGGCTATGTCCGCGTCGAGAGCCGCGACGGCGGGCTCGCGACGCTCGACGATTTTCCCCTGCCGGTGGTGATCAAGGCCGACGGCCTCGCCGCGGGCAAGGGCGTCACCGTGGCGATGACGCGCGAGGAAGCCGAAGAGGCGATCCGCGACATCTTCGCGGTGCACGGTGCCAGCGCAGTGATCGAGGAGTTCCTCGAGGGCGAGGAAGCCAGCCTGTTCGTCCTGACCGATGGAACGCATCTGCTCCCGTTCGGATCGGCGCAGGACCACAAGCGCGTCGGCGACGGCGACACCGGGCCCAATACCGGCGGCATGGGCGCCTACAGCCCCGCACCGGTGCTGACGCCCGCGCTGGAACGCGAAGCGATCGAGACGATCGTCCGCCCGACGATCGAGGCGCTGGCACGGATGGGTTCGCCGTATTCGGGCGTGCTCTATGCGGGGCTGATGCTGACCGATCGGGGACCGAAGTTGATCGAGTACAACGCCAGGTTCGGCGATCCCGAATGCCAGGTACTGATGCTGCGCTATGAAGGCGATCTGCTCGAGCTGATGATCGCGACGGCGAAGGGCGAGCTTGGCGGCCGGCCCGATCCCGCCTTCTCCGCAGATACGGCGCTGACCGTGGTGATGGCGGCGAACGGCTATCCGGGCACCCCGAAACCGGCGGCGCAATCCGCGGGATCGACGCGGCCGAGGCGATTGGCGCGAAGGTGTTCCACGCGGGCACGCGGCTGGACGGCGAGACGCTGGTGGCAAGCGGCGGGCGTGTGCTCGGCGTGACGGCGCGGGGCGCTTCGGTACGCGCGGCTCAGGCGGCCGCCTATCGCGCGGTGGATGCGATCGACTTCCCCACCGGCTTCTGCCGGCGCGATATCGGCTGGCGCGAAGTGGCGCGCGAGGGAGAGGCCTGACGTCGTAAAGTTGCTGTCGTCCCCCTGGGCTTTCCACCCCGAAAACCGCCTACCGCGAATCCAGACCCGATATCTTTGGCGAGGCCGCTGGTAATACGCGCCACGAAGACCATCTAGGAAGGATCGCTCCGCTTCGTCACGAGCAAGGAAGCGACTGAGAGAGGTTCGCGCTCCCGCTCTGGCTGGGAGCATCGCGTGCTGCAAATTTCCGAAATCCTCGTCCCGTTGCCGCTGCCTGGGCAGCGCCGTGAGAAGCCGCCTCTCTCGCTCTTCACGGCAAGCAATTCCCGCCCGTTGTTGCCGCCGGCCGTCCCTTCTCTCTCGTTGGCGCTCGCATGTCGCGCGCAGTGAATATCGACGCCACCGTCGACGAGGTGGTTGCCCTGTCGGCGGAACACAACGCGGCGATCAGCGCGATCGAACCGCTGCATCCGCAGGGCACGCGGGTGGTCTTCATGAACGCGGACGATGCAGCCGTTGTTGCACGCGTTTATGGCGCCCGCGTCCTCACGGGTCCCGTCACGCGGAGCGCGTGGCGACAGCAGCGGGTCGGCTAGCTTCCTCTGCCCGGATCTGGCGATCCCGCCCCTATTTGATTGCGATGTCGCTAGATTCGGCGTGAAATTCCTCGCGCACGAACGCCTTCGCCGCGGTCTGCGTCTTGAATGCATCGGCGAGGGTCTCGCTGGACACGAGCGGGTAGCCTTGCGAATTGAACCGCGTCGTACGCACGGTGATGCGGAAGACGCCTTCTTCGTCCTTGGCGACGAGATAGGGACGAACGGGAACTCTCGACATATGGCCTCCTGTTGCGACGAATGAGTAGGTCAAAAGCCGCCGGTGCCGGTCATTGTCGGCGAGGCCGGCGAGCTCTCCGAAAAATCGACGATCGCGACTTCGGTAGTGAGCACCAGTCCCGCCACCGACGCGGCGTCCTGAAGCGCGGACCGAACTACTAGAGTTGGATCGATCACGCCCGCCGCGACCAGATTCTCATAAACTTCGGTCTGGGCGTTGAAGCCCATCTCCTCATCGTTCCCGTCGAGCAGGCGGCCGGCGACGACGCCGCCATCGTGCCCGGCATTCTCGACGATCTGGCGCAGCGGCGCGGACAGCGCCTGGCGGACGATATCGACGCCTCGCATCTGGTCGTCGCTGGCGCCGGTCAGGCCATCGAGGGCGCGCGACGCGTAGAGCAGCGCCGTGCCGCCGCCTGGGACCACGCCTTCCTCCACCGCGGCGCGCGTCGCGTGAAGCGCGTCGTCGACCCGGTCCTTGCGCTCGATCATCTCGACTTCGGTCGCGGCGCCGACGCGTATGATCGCGACTCCGCCCGCCAGTCTGGCAAGCCGTTCCTGGAGCTTTTCCTGATCATAGTCGCTGCCGCCGAGCTCGATCTGTTGCTTGATCGCGGCTACCCGGCCGGCGATCGCCGCGGCATCACCAGCGCCGTCGATGATGGTGGTATCGTCTTTATCGATCGTCACGCGACGGGCGGAGCCGAGGCTGTCGAGCGCGACCCCTCGAGCTTGACGCCGATATCGGGTGAAACTACCGCACCGCCGGTCAAGACCGCGAGGTCTTCGAGCATCGCCTTGCGGCGATCCCCGAAGCCCGGCGCCTTGACTGCAGCGACCTTGAGTCCTCCGCGCAACTGGTTGACCACCAGGGTCGCGAGCGCCGCACCTTCGACGTCTTCCGCCACGATCAGCAGCGGCCTGCCCGATTGCGCAACGGCCTCCAGCAGCGGGAGCAGCGCCTGGGCATCGGACAGCTTCTGCTCGTGGATCAGGATGTAGGGATTCTCAAGCTCGACGGTCATCTTCGCGGCATCGGTGATGAAATAAGGCGACAGATAGCCGCGATCGAACTGCATGCCCTCGACGATCTCGAGCTCGAATTCCATTCCGCGCGCGTCCTCCACCGAGATGACGCCTTCCTTGCCGACCTTGGCCATCGCCGCCGCGATCATGCGGCCGATCTCTTCGTCGCCGTTCGCGGAGACGATACCGACTTGCGCGATCTCGTCGTTGCTGGACACCGGCCGCGACCGCGCCTTCAGCACCTCCACGACGGCCAGGACCGCGAGGTCGATGCCGCGTTTGAGGTCGATTGGACTGACGCCCGCCGAGACCGATTTCATGCCCTCTCGCACCATTGCCTGGGCGAGCACGGTGGCGGTGGTGGTGCCGTCACCGGCGTGATCCTGCGTCTTCGAGGCGACGGCGCGAAGCAGTTGCGCCCCCAGATTCTCGAATTTGTCCCGGAGCGCGATCTCTTTCGCGACTGTTACGCCGTCCTTCGTGATCCGGGGCGCGCCATAGCCCTTGTCGAGCACGACATTGCGCCCCTTGGGGCCAAGCGTGACTTTGACGGCGTCAGCGAGGATGTCGACGCCGCGAACGATGCTCTCCCGCGCGTCGCGCGAGAATTTCAGATCCTTGGCTGGCATGGGGCGGGCCGTTCAATTGCTGGGCCACGACAAAGCGTCGTTTTAACAATCGGAAGCCAGCGCCGCCATTTGCGATTTGGCACTCTGAAAGCCCGAGTGCCAGCGCCTCTCATGTGGGGTTCAGCGGCATATAGCGCAAGCCGAATCCGCCGTGCCGTGTGCGAACCGATCACTCGCTCGGAGGTTTCAATCCGAAGGTGTCGCGGGTTGCGAGCAGGCGCGGAGCCGGCGTTACGGGGTCGGGGGCCATGACCATACGGGCGAACAGACGCTTGCGGCGCGCGCTTGCCGAGACTCCCAGGGCAGCGGTCTCCTCACCAGCTGCGACGCCGGCGGCCTTCCTGCGGTTTAGAAAGGCGAACATCTTTACGGCTCCAATATCTCGTGGCTACGCCGCAAGAATGAACAAAGCGACAAGCGCATGACGCCGCCATTCGCTGGAGAGTCGCGCCGGGACTTCATCACCTTTTAACCCGTTTTGCGCAGGGAGGGTGTTCAAGCGTGCCGGCATTCCGGCCCGCAGCGTACAGGGTCCGCCCGATGATCGACGTCGCAATGTGTATCGGCAGGGACCATGATCCCTGGCTGGTGCTGCTCGCAGTCTTCGTCTGCTGCACCGGCGCGTTCGCGATCATGCAGATGTTCGGCCGCGCGCAGGTCACGGACGGCCCTCAGCGGATCGCGTGGCTTTTCCTCACCGCCGTCGGCGCCGGCGCGACGATCTGGTGCACCCATTTCGTGGCGATGCTGGCATATCGCGCGGGTGTTCCGGTCCGGCTCGATCCGGTGCTCACCATCGTCTCGCTGATCGCCGCGGTCATCGGCACGGGGATGGGATTCGGAATCGCAGTTTCGCACCGGAGCCGCTTTTATTCGATCGCGGGAGGCGGAGTCGTCGGCCTCGCGATTTCGGGCATGCACTTCACCGGCATGGCGGCCTATCGGATCGACGGACTCGTCGAATGGCGAATCCCCTATGTCGCGGCATCGGTGCTGTGCGCGGTGGTCTTCGCGGGTGCCGCGCTCAGCGCCTTCGCCTCGCCCCGGCTGGGCCGTTACCGCGTCGCGACGAGCACGGGGCTGCTGGTCACGGCGATCGCCACATTGCACTTCGTGGCGATGACGGCGCTGCGCATCACCCCGCTCCGCCTCAGCGCCGCGCCGCTCGAACCGGGGCAGATGCAGGCACTCGCGCTCGCGACCGCGCTGGTGGGGCTGGTGGTGATCGCCGCCGGCGTGTTCGCCGCGCTGATCGACCGCTGGACGCGCTCGGACGCGATGGACCGGCTGCACCATATGGCGATGAACGACGCGCTCACCGGGCTTCCCAACCGCGTCAATTTCAAGTCGGAGCTCAAGCATCAGCTCGAGCTGGCGCGCGCGAACGGGAGCCAGCTGGGCGTAGTCGCGATCGACCTCAACCGCTTCAAGGAAATCAACGACATCCACGGCCACCAGGCCGGCGATCAGGTCCTCGTCCTCGTCGCGCAACGCATGGCGAGCCAGCTCGGCCGGCACGAGATGGTCGCGCGTTTCGGCGGCGACGAATTCGTCGCGCTCACGCGCTTCGAGCATCCCAGCCAGCTGACTCTCTTCACCGACCGGCTGAAGGCAGCGGTCGAAGCCCCGCTGGCGCTCGGCCAGTTCGACGCACGTGTCGGCGGCAGCTTCGGCGTCGCGGTCTATCCGGCCGACGCCGACGATGCCGAAACGCTGATGAACAATGCCGATCTGGCGATGTTCCGCGCCAAGAGCCAGCGCTCGCCCACGCCCTGTTATTACGATGCGCCGCTCGACGAAGCGATTCGCGACCGGCGCGAGCTGGCGAACGATCTGCGGATCGCGCTCGATCGGGGCGATCTTCAGCTCCATTATCAGGTGCAGACCTCGGTCACGACGCACGAAGTGACCGGGTACGAGGCGCTGCTGCGCTGGACGCACCCCGAACGCGGGCCGATCGGACCAAGCGAGTTCATCCCGATCGCGGAGGAGAACGGCCTGATCCTGCCGCTCGGCGAGTGGGTGCTGCGGCGCGCCTGCGCGGACGCGGCCGGCTGGGCCAGCGAGGCCAAGGTGGCGATCAACGTCTCGCCGATGCAGCTCGCCCATGCCGATCTGCCGCGGCTGTTCCATCAGGTGCTGCTCGATACCGGGCTGCCGCCGCGCCGCCTCGAGATCGAGCTGACCGAAACCGCGATCTTCGCCGATCGGGACCGCGCGCTGCACGTCCTGCGCCAGATCAAGGCGATGGGGATCGGCGTCGCGCTGGACGATTTCGGCACCGGCTATTCCTCGCTCGAGACGTTGCGCGCGTTTCCGTTCGACAAGATCAAGCTCGACCGGCTGTTCGTCTCCGAGCTCGAGAGCCCGCAGGCAGTCGCGATTGTCCGGGCGGTGCTCGCATTGGGCAAGAGCCTGTCGATCCCCGTGCTCGCGGAGGGCATCGAGACCGAGCGCCAGTTGGGCGTGCTGCGGCGCGAAGGGTGCGACGAAGTGCAGGGCTTCCTGCTCGGCTATCCCCAGGCGCTCGCCGAATATGGCCAGCCGGGGCGGATCAGCGAACCGCCGAGGGCCGGCGCCGCTTAAGTCGAGGCGACATTAGACAGACTGACTCCTCCCGGCTTGCAGAGCACCGGGCCGGTCATACCCCGGATGACCTGGGCTCTGAAACCAAAGCAGGATTGGATCACCCGACGATCTGAACCATCCAGCGGTTGGCCTTTTTCCGCTCATCTGCGACATGGCGATTAATTCGGCGCGGGGTTCCCGCTACCCATCGGCCATACCTTTGGGCCTGATCTTATAGGTGAATCTTATGCGGAATGATCTCGTATTTAAGACCGGGTTTGCAAAACGAGCGTTGGGATGGTTTGTTTGCCTGGGTGCTGCGGGCGCATTGATAGCGATGACGTATGCTATTTATACGCATCCGGAAAACCAGACCCCAGACGAACTTTGGTCCGCGGTCGCCATTGGCGTTTTCCTTATCGGCCTCATGGTCCTCGGGATCGCGATGCAATATGTACGCTGGAGCGTCGAAGGCGAAACCATCATCTATCATCGCCTCTTTAAAAACAAAACTATCCCTATCTCTGGTCTGGCGGGATTTGGACAAATGATCGTCAGTGTGATGGTCATGCCTTTCCAACACGTGGATCTCTACGATCACGAACTGAACCACGTCGCGCGGCTTCCAGTCAGTTTCAAGGATTGGCCAAAGGCGGAAGCATGGCTCGCAGGGCGTTTGCGTTATGTCGTCAATGACGGAAGCCATATATTGCCCAAATACAGGTTCGCCGATACTCCGAAACACTAGTTGCTTGCGGCTCCATGTCTGAAAATCGCTGGCAGTATTGCGCGGGGCGATTCGGCTCCAAACGCCTCAGCCCCGTACGGCACGCCCCGCGATCAATTGCTGCGACAGCCCCTGCCAATCGGCGAAGCCCCAGCGATCGGGATCCTCTTCGCTGACGATCGGATCGCTGCCGCCCGCGCTGGACAGGAAGACGTCTTCGAGCGTGAGTGGGGCGCGTTCGAGCGCGCAGTGGAAGACGCGGACCTTGCTGCGGGTTTCCCCGGTGCCGTCGGGCAAGGTGATGCCGAGCCGGTTCGAGCGCATCCGCACCAGCAGCCCGGTGGGCGCGATGCCGACGCTGCGGAAGAACTTGAACAGCAATTCGCGGTCGAAATGCCCTTCCCAGCCATGCATCTCGGTCGCCGCCCTTAGCGGGGTCCAGCCCTCCTTATAGGCGCGGTCCGAGACCAATGCGTCATAGACGTCGCAGATCGCACCCATCCGCGCGGCGAGGCTGATCGCGCTCCCCTTCAGGCCATAGGGATAGCCGGTGCCATCGACCTTCTCGTGGTGGAGCAGGCTTACGTCGAGCACTTCCTGCGTGATGCCCTCGCCCCTGGCGAGCATCGCATGGCCGTGCTCCGGATGCGTGCGGATGAGCGCGAACTCCTTGTCATCGAGCCGGCCGGGCTTGTTGAGGATCTCCTCGGGCACCGCCATCTTGCCGATATCGTGGAGCAGCCCGGCGAGCCCCATCGCCCGCACCGTCGGCTCCTCGAGGCCGAGCTGATTGGCGAAATTGACCATCAACGCGCAGACCGAGACCGAGTGGAGATAGGTATATTCGTCCTTCGACTTGAACCGCGCCATGTCGATGAACATTGCGGGATTGCGATCGACGGCCTGGGCGATGTCGGTGACGACCGATGCCACCGCTTCGGCATGGATCGGCTGACCCAGGCGCGCGCCTTCGAACGCCTCCTCACTACGCGCTTCGATCGGGCGATGGTCTTCTTCGCGAACTCGCGGTCGGCTTTGGCGGAATCGGCCGGGGTGAAGGACGTGACGTGGAGCTCGGCGAGCGCGGGCTTGAGCGAGCCGCGCGTGCCCCCGGACGCGGCGCCGGAGACGGTTCGGGACCGACTCCACGTTCCACGTCGATCAGCACCGCGGGAACGTCGCTGGCGAGCAACGCGGCAAGGTCCTCCGGCCGTTCGAGCAGGAATCGCGTGCGCCAGAACGGATGGTTGAACCAGGAGCCTTCGAAGCCGTGGATGAACATCCCCATCCTGGCCTGCCCGGGCGCGATCCGTCGCAGCACTCTTTGCCCCCGCGAAACGGTAGCCGTTTCAGCGGTCTACCGGTCTCGAGGTTTCTCAGTGCTTAAAAATATCGCCCGGAAACAGGCTATTGTATTTCCGATATGTTTCCAGAGCGATCGAGCGGGATCCTCAACCAGCGGCGAGCTTCTTGAGGTCCGCTTCGGCGCGTGCGCCATAATGCTGGATGATCTCCGCCGCGCAGATCGCGCCGAGACGAAGCGATTCCTCGAGACCGCGGCCCTGCGCCTGGCCGAACAGGAAGCCCGCGGCGAACATGTCGCCGGCGCCGGTGGTGTCGACCAGCTTCTCGATCGGCTCGGCCGGCACTTCGACGCGCTCGGTGCCCTGCAGCGCCATCGCGCCCTGCTCGCTGCGCGTGACGACGAGCAGAGGCACCTTGCCGTGGATGTGCTCGACCGCCGCCTCGAACGTCTCGTGCTCGCACAAGGCGAGCAATTCGCTCTCGTTGGCGAACAGGATGTCGATCAGGCCATCCTCGATCAGCTTGCGGAAATCGCCGCCGTGGCGCGAGATGCAGAACACGTCGGAGAGCGTGAAGGCGACTTTCCGCCCGTTGGCGCGGGCGATGTCGATCGCCTTGCGCATCGCGGCGCGGGGCTCTTCGGGATCCCAGAGATAGCCTTCGAGATAGAGGATCGCGCCGTTGGCGATCACCGCTTCGTCGAGCGCGTCGGCGGGCAGGAACTGCGACGCGCCGAGAAAGGTGTTCATCGTGCGCTGGCCGTCGGGCGTGACGAAGATCAGGCAGCGCGCGGTGGTCGGCTGGCCGGGACGGACCGCAGTGGCGAAGTCGACGCCGGCGGCGCGGATGTCGTGCGCGAAGACGGTACCCAGCTGATCGTCGGCGACCTGGCCGATGAACGCGCATTTTCCCCGAGAGCCGCGATGCCGGCGACGGTGTTCGCGGCCGAACCGCCCGAGACTTCGCGGCCCGGGCCCATCTTGCCATAGAGCGCGTCGGCCTCCTCGGGCGAGAACATCAGCTGCATCGAGCCCTTGGCGACGCCGATCTCCTCGATGAAGCTGTCCTCGGCCTGGGCGAGAATGTCGACGATGGCGTTGCCGATGGCGACGACGTCATAGTTGGGGCTGGTCAAGTCTGGGCTCCGATAGGGTTGCGCGGGCGCCCTAGAGCGCGGCAAAGCATTGCGCAATGATACACGCGTTCTTCCTCGCCGTCGGCCAGCTGTTCGACCGACCGGTGCTGCTGGTCCTGGTCAAGTCGCTGGCGCTGACTTTGCTGCTCTTCTTGGGCCTCGGGGTCGGGCTATGGTTCGCGATGGGCTGGCTGGCGGGCGCGGCCGGCGAGTGGATGGGGCACGGCGCGGGTGCCGGGGCGCTCGCGGATATCGCGACCTTGCTGCTGTTCGTGCTCGGCTGGTGGCTGCTGTTCCGCGCGGTGGCAGTCGCGGTGGTGGGCATCTTCGCCGACGAAGTCGTCGCGGCGGTCGAGGCGAAGCATTATCCGGCCGCGCATGCCGCCGCGCGCGCGGTGCCGCTGGGGCGCTCGATCGCGATGGGCGTGGGATCGGCGGCGCGGACGATCGGCTATAATCTGCTGCTCGCGCCGATCTATCTGATGCTGCTCGTCACCGGTGTTGGGACAGCGCTGGCATTTTTCCTCGTCAACGCATGGCTGCTGGGGCGCGACCTTGGCGACATGGTCGCGGCGCGACATATGCCCTATGCGCAACTCGACGCGTGGCGGCGTCAAACCCGCCTGCGCCGTCTTTCGCTGGGCGCGATCGGCACGGGACTGTTCCTCGTGCCGGTGATCAATCTGGTGGCGCCGGTGCTCGGCGCGGCGATGGCGACGCACGCATTCCACCGCGGGAGAGAGGCATGAGGTTCTGGATATTGGCGGGGGCGGTGGCGCTGGGCGGCTGCGGGGGCGAACTGATCCCCGAAGCGCGACCCGCGGCCTATGTCCCCGTACCCGCCGCGCCGCCCGCTGCCGCGCCGGCGAGCGTCACGGCGGTGAAAGGCCAGACCGCGGCGCGTCTGATCGCGCAGTTCGGCCCACCGGCGATGGACGCGACCGAGAGCCGGGCGCGCAAGCTGCAGTTCGTCGGGCCGATCTGCGTTCTCGACGCATATCTATATCCGCCCTCGAACGGGCGCGGCGAGCCGGTGGTGACCTGGCTGGACACGCGCCAGCGCGACGGCGGACCGATCGACCAGGCGAGCTGCCTCGCGGCGCTGGCGGCACGGCAGCCGGCAGGGCGGTAGGCTGGCAGAAGGAGAGGAAAGGCCCTTCCATAGCTCGGTTCGAACGGAACGTAGAATACTGAGCCGCGGTTAAAACTACTGTGCTCCGGCGAAGGCCGGAGCGCTGGCATCGAGCGAGACGCGCGCCACCCAAGGCTCCGGCCTTCGCCGGAGCACGGCCTTGGGTCAGATCACCTCCGCCCTGTTTCCCTCCAATCGCGCCAACGCCCATTCCGCCGCCTCGCGGATAGTTTCGTCGGGATCACCAAGCAGCGCGCGCACCGGCCCCATCAGCGCTTCACTGCCGCTGTTTCCCGCGGCGATCAGGCAATTGCGGACCATGCGATCGCGGCCGATCTCGCTTGATCGGCGATCCGGCGAAGACTTCGCGGAAAGCCGCGTCGTCGAGCGCGAGCAGGTCGGCCAGTGCGGGCGCCGTCAGTTCGGCGCGCGGGGCGAAGGCGAGATTGGCCTGGGCGGCGGCGGCGAACTTGTTCCACGGGCAAACCGCGAGGCAATCGTCGCAGCCATAGATGCGGTTGCCCATATTCTCGCGGAATTCGAGCGGAATCGGGCCTTTGTGCTCGATCGTGAGGTAGGAGATGCAACGCCGGGCATCGAGCCGGTACGGCGCCGGAAACGCGTCGGTCGGGCATGCGGTCTGGCACGCGTCGCAGCTTCCACAGGTCGAGCGGCCGGCGTGATCGGGCGCAAGATCGAGCGTGGTGTAGATCGCCCCGAGAAACAGCCAGCTGCCGTGGCTGCGGCTGACGAGATTGGTGTGCTTGCCCTGCCAGCCGAGACCCGCCGCCTCGGACAATGGCTTCTCCATCACCGGCGCGGTATCGACGAACACCTTCACGTCGGCACCCGGCGCCGCGCCGACCAGCCAGCGCGCGAGCTCCTTCAACTTGCGCTTGATCAGATCATGATAGTCGGCCCCCTGAGCATAGACCGAGATCCGGCCGACCTCCCCTTCCCTTTCCAGAGCGAGCGGATCGACCGACGGCGCGTAGCTCATGCCGAGCGCGATCACCGAACGGACTTCGGGCCAGAGCGACGTGGGGCTCTCGCGATGATGCGCGCGCTCCTCCATCCAGATCATCGAGCCGTGACGGCCCTCCGCCAGCCATTGGCGCAGCCGTTCGCCCGCCGCGGGCGCGGCGTCGGCACGTGCGATCCCGCAGTCGGCAAAGCCGATTTCGGCCGCCTTCTCCTTGATCCGGACTTCGAGTGGCTTGTCTTCGCGCACGCGGACCCGCTACCACGAAGCTTGATGGAGGGCACCAATTTGAGCAGCGATTTGGCCGTAAGCGCCAAGGGGCTCGTCAAGCGCTTCGGCGATCGGCGGGCGGTGGACGGTGTCAACATCGCAGTCAACAAGGGAATGATCTATGGCGTGCTCGGGCCCAATGGCGCGGGCAAGACCACGACGCTCCGCATGCTGCTCGGGATCATCGAGCCAGATGAGGGCGAACGCATGCTGCTCGGCCATGACGCGCCGCGCGACGCCAGCGACCGGGTCGGCTATCTCCCCGAGGAGCGGGGGCTCTATCCCAACATGAAGTGCCGCGAGGCGATCGCCTTCATGGGCGCACTGCGCGGACTTCCGTGGAGCGTGGGGCGCAAACGCGCGGGCGAATTGCTCGAAGCGGCCGGGCTCGGCCATGCCGCCGACGACAAGATCCGCAAGCTCTCCAAGGGCATGGCGCAGCTCGTCCAGCTGCTGGGCTCGGTGGTGCACGAGCCCGAATTGCTGGTGCTCGACGAACCCTTTTCCGGACTCGATCCGGTCAATCAGGAACGGCTCGAGAAACTGATCCGCGGCCAGCGCGATCGCGGCGCGACGATCCTGTTCTCGACCCACGTCATGGCGCATGCCGAGCGGCTGTGCGACCGGCTGTCGATCATCGCCGGCGGCGTGGTGAAGTTCGAGGGCACGGTGAACGAAGCGCGATCGACCCTGCCGCTCAAGGCGCATTACACACCGCATCACCATGCCGACACCGCAGGCGCGCTGCTGCCGGCGGACGCCGAACGCGAGAATGGGAGCTGGCGCTTCACCGTGCCGCCCGAAGGCATCGAGGCGCTGCTGGTGCGATTGATCGACGCCGGTTACGGGATTTCGGGGCTGTCGATCGAGCGGCCCGGGCTGCACGACGCATTCGTCAAGATCGTCGGCCCCGAAGCGCTGGAGCAGGCGGCATGAAGTTCGGACGGATGCTCCGCAAGGCGCTCACCGTGGCGCGCCGCGACTTCACCGCGACGGTGATGACGCCGACCTTCCTGCTCTTCCTGTTCAGCCCGCTGCTGATGATCGCCTTCGCAACGGTGGGCAGCATGACCGCGAGCAGCGCCGCGGGCGGCAGCGAGGAGCGCCAGCGCGTCGTGGTCATCGCCGCGCCCGACAAGGTCGCGGAGATCGCCGCGGTCGACAGGCAATTGCGGCAAGTCTTCTCCACCCGACCGCCCGGCCGCAACTCCAGATCGAAGGCGCCGGCGACGACATCAAAACGCAGGCCCGCGCGCTGCTGGACAGCAACCAGTTCGACGTGGCCGCGGTGCTCTACGGCCCGCTGGACCGCCCACAGATCCTGCGCCGTCCCTCGGGCTATGCCGAGGGACTCTATCTGGCCCAGCTCGCCGAGCAGGCGCTGCGTGCCGAGCGCAGCGGCGGTGCGGGCCCCTTAAGCCACGCCAGAATCACCGAGATCTCCACCGGACAGGCGACGACCGGCGGACGCGGCCAGGCAGCCTATTTCGCCGCTTTGGGCATCTTCTTCCTGACGCTGATGCTGTCGGGCCAGGCAGTGGGCGCGATGGCGGAGGAGCGATCGAACAAGGTGATCGAAGTGCTTGCCGCCGCGATCCCGCTGGAGAGCGTGTTCTTCGGCAAACTGCTCGGCGCGTTCGGATCGGCGCTGCTGTTCGTGTGCTTCTGGGGAACGCTGATCGCGCAATTGCCCAAGGTGGTGCCGGCAGGTTTCGCCGCCGAGCTGGGCAATCTGAGCGCCGCTGTCGGGCCGGTCTTCCCGCTGCTGTTCGTCGTATATTTCACCATGGCGTACATGCTGCAGAGCGCAGTGTTCCTGGGCGTGGGAGCGCTGGCGGGCACCCAGCGCGAGATCCAGATGCTGTCGCTGCCGATCACGATCTTCCAGTTCGCGATGCTCGGCTTCGCATCCTATGCTGCCGGCCATACCGACAGCTGGCTGGCACGCGCCGCGGAGATCTTCCCGTTCAGCTCGCCGCTGGCGATGGCGGCGCATGCGGCGAACTCGCCCGCGCTCTGGCCGCACGCGCTGGCGCTGGCCTGGCAGATATTGTGGGTGGCGATCACGGTGACGGTGGCGGCGCGGCTGTTCCGGCGCGGCGTGCTCAAGTCGGGCAGCCCGAAGCGGCGGAAGCGCGGCACTATTGACATTGCTGTCAGTTAGCGTTCTGCTCGCCTGAAAAGGAGAGGTGGAATGGCTACGCTTGCGACCGAGTCGAGCCCGGAGAAGGTCGTCGATCCGCTCGATATGAGCCGGGCCGAATTGTACCGCGACGATGTCTGGCAGGCGCCGTTCCGCGAGCTGCGCGAGAAGGCGCCGGTCTATTATACCGAGCACAGCAGCTTCGGGCCGTTCTGGTCGGTCTCGTCGTACAAGCCGATCGTCCAGGTCGAATCGCTGCCCGAGCTCTATTCGTCCGAGGCGGGCGGGATCACCATCGCCGACCTGAAGGAAGGCGACATCAAGATGCCGATGTTCATCGCGATGGACCGGCCCAAGCATACCGGACAGCGCCGGACGGTGGCACCGGCATTCACGCCCTCGGAAATGGTGCGGATGAACGAGAATATACGCGTTCGCAGCGCCGAGATCCTCGATTCGCTGCCGGTAGGACAGGAGTTCGACTGGGTCGACACCGTCTCGATCGAGCTGACCACGCAGATGCTGGCGATCCTGTTCGACTTCCCGTGGGAGGAGCGGCGGCTGCTGACCTATTGGTCCGACTGGGCGGGCGATATCGAGATCGCCAAGGATCCGGTGCGCAAGGAGGAGCGGCGCAACATCCTGTTCGAATGCGCCGCCTATTTCGGCAATCTCTGGCAGGGGAAGATCGGCAAGGAGCCGACCCCGGACCTCATCTCGATGATGATCCATTCGGATGCGATGAGCCACATGGATCAGATGGAGTTCCTCGGGAACCTCATCCTGCTGATCGTCGGCGGCAACGATACGACGCGCAATTCGATGAGCGCCTATGCCTGGGGGCTCGACCAATTCCCCGACGAGCGCGCCAAGCTGGAGGCCGATCCGGGGCTGATCCCCAACGCCGTGCAGGAGATCATCCGCTGGCAGACGCCGCTCGCGCATATGCGGCGGACGGCGACGCAGGACAGCGAGCTGGAAGGCCAGAAGATCCGCGAAGGCGACAAACTGGCGCTCTGGTATCTCTCGGCCAATCGCGACGAGAGCATCTTCCCCAATGCCGACAAGATCATCGTCGATCGCGAGAATGCGCGGCGCCACCTCGCCTTCGGGCATGGCATCCATCGCTGCGTCGGTGCGCGGCTCGCCGAGCTGCAGATCGGGATATTGCTCGAGGAAATGGCGAAGCGGCGGCTTCGCGTGAACGTGCTGCGCGAGCCCGAGCGCGTCGCGGCATGCTTCGTCCACGGCTACAGGAAGATGCCGGTGGAGTTGAGTAGATATTGAGCAAATTCCCTCTCCCTTTGGGAGAGGGAGGGAGCCGACGAAGTCGGTGGAAGGGTGAGGATCGAGCTGCCCTCACCCTTCCCACTCGCTTCGCGAGCGGGCCCCTTCCCTCTCCCAAAGGGAGAGGGAGCGTTGGAATCGCCCCCAAGCGATCCCACATTCTCTACATGCAGACCGATCGCCGCACCCTTCTCACCATCGCCGGCCTCGGCGCGATCACCGCGGCATGCGGTGGTGTGCCCGCCGAGGCGGCACAACGCTTCGCCTTCACGCTCACCGATGCCGAGTGGAAGAAGCGGCTGAGCCCGGCCGCCTATCGAACTCTTCGGCAGGGCGCGACCGAGTTTCCGGGGACGAGCCCGCTCAATCGCGAGCATCGCGCGGGGACGTTTTCCTGTGCGGGGTGCGCGCTGCCGCTGTTCGCCTCGTCGACCAAGTTCGACAGCGGCACGGGATGGCCGAGCTTCACTGCGGCCCTGCCAAATGCAGTGATCACGAAGAGCGACCGGACCCTGGGAATGGCGCGGACCGAAATCCTGTGCCGCCGCTGCGGCGGGCATCTCGGCCATGTCTTCGACGACGGGCCCCAGCCCACCGGCAAGCGCTATTGCATGAACGGCGTAGCGCTGACGTTCACGGCGAAAGCTTAGTTCGCGACGGTCTCGGGCTTGAGATCGCTGAGGTCGAGGTTCAGCGCGGCGACGACGATCGGGTCGGCCTTCTTCGCTACCTGCGGTGCGGCGAATGCGTCCGGCGCGCCGTCCGAATAGATGAAGCCGTTGATCGGGTAGGTCGAGGTGCCGAGGTCGCCGAGCGGGGCGAACCAGACGCGGACTTCGCTCCAGTCACCGGCTGCCGAGACGTCGACGGCGCGGACGTTGCGCTCGATGCCGCCGCGGCGCGACCAGTTGGCATGGGTGAGCAGCACTTCGCGGTCACTGACGATTTCCGAAACCATCGCGACATGCCCGAACGGGTTCCGCGCGGTCTTCTTGAACGACATCACCGCGCCGACCTTGGGGGTTTCGCCGCGCTGGTAGCGGCCGGCGGCCTGTTCCCACCACGTCCAGGCATTGCCGCGAATGTTCACGCCAGAGACCTGACGGGCATAAGGCACGCACTGGAGATAGGCGCTCTTCGCCTGGGCGGGCACCGAGGTGAGCAGGGCGCAAACCGCCATCAGCGCAAAACGCGCTGCGAGAACACGAAACTTCATGGACCCCCGGTCAGGAATCAAGCTGTTGATTGTTGCTAACCGCAACATAGGACGGCGGTACAGCCCTGCGCCCCACCGATCCGACGAACCGTTGCGACGAACCGACGGATTGAAGGAACCGGCCAAAAAACCGCGGAAAACAGCGGCTTTCGCTGGCTCCAAAGGTTTATGCTTTCTTAATTCCAGGCATGCCGGGCGACGGATTCGGCGAATGCTGCGTTGTTGCGCAAGAGCATCAGCGTGCAAGTTTTCCACAAGTGCGGACTCGATTCATCGCAGCATTGTTGCGCCGCAACACCTTTTCGATTCCTATGATGAATGGGAGCCAACGGCTGATTAAGCGGCGCGTTAACCATTCTGCCGCATGATCACCGTCGGGGATTGAGTGGGTGGGAGTTAAGGTGATGGCATCCAGAATGAAGCCGGCCGAAGGCGCCATGACGCTGGCCGAAATGAAGGAATTCGCGGGGTTCAGCGCATCGACGCAGCGTTATGTCCGCCGCGCGCTCGATATCGGGTTCGAGCGCGAGGACGCGCTGGAGCGCTGGTCGCGCGACGTGGTCGAGGCCGCGAGCATCCGCGCCCAGGCCCGCATGTACGAGCGCATTCCCGAACTGCGCGCACTGATGCCCGAGGACAGCGATCTCGATTCGATCGAGCCGTTCATGGCGCCGCTGGTGACCGTGTCGGCCTTCGATCTCGGCCAGGGGCGGCTGACCACCTTCTCGGCCTATCGCTTCCTCTATGAGCGGCTGATCGGCGCCGAGGTCCGTCCGTGGCTGCCCTCGGCCTTCTGCTCCGCCGCAGCACTGCCGCATCTGCACCCGGATCTGCGCCGGAAACTGCTCCAGTCGATCAGCGAAGCCGCGGCGACCGCCTCGGGCTGGTCGAACCGGCAGCCGGCTTTCTTCCCGCAATGGGTGGAAAAGGTCGACGCGGCGGCGCTTCCGCACTGATCCCCTCGTAAATCCTCCCTCGCGAAGCGGGGAGGTGGCGCCGAAGGCGACGGAGGGGCGTAGCCGCAAATCCATCGCCTGCGGCCAAGCCCCTCCACCACTTCGTGGTCCCCTCCCCGCTACGCGAGGGAGGATTTTATTACCGGCAGGTCCGCCACCCCATTTCCCCGCGGGTCGCCTGGTCGAGATGCAAGTGATCGCGGTGCGCCGCATTGTAATCGGGCGACAATACCGTCGAGAATAATTTGCACCCGCCGGTGCGCACGTCGCGCAGGAACGCCGCTTTCTCTCCCTTATCCTCCCAATCATTCAGCACGCTGACGTGCGTGCCGTCCGAAAGCCTGAAGCCGGCGACATCGATCGCGTCGGCGGTGGCGTGCTCGCTCCAGTCGCCCGCGCTGCGGCCGTAGATGCGGCGGCACGAATAGCTGCCGAGATGCTCGATCCGCTCGACCCGCGCGCCGAAATGCTTCTGCGCGGCGGGCTGGAGGACGTTCCACTCCCACATCGCCAGAGCGGCCGCGACCGGGCACGAGACGCCGAGCCGCGCGGGGCTGAATTCGATCTGCTGGCTGCCGCCGGGCGCGAAGCGAAGCCCATCCGCATAGCCGCATCGCTCGCCCGACTTCACCGTCGGCAGGATCGTGTAGCGCACCCCCGCCGACTGGAGCAGCGCGCGGCATTCGGCGAAATTGTCGGTCAGGCCGGCAAGCTTGCGCCCGGTAAAGGCGCCGATCGGCTGGCCGAGATCGAGCCGCGTCCAGGGCAGGTCCTGCGGTCGATTCCGGACCAGTGCATAGATCGTGAAGAAGAGGCCGAGCAGCACCGCGAAGGCGATGACGGCGAGGACCGCCTGGCGGATCGTCCTCATGCGCGGATCGCCTGCGCGAGCGGCTCCGACGTGACCGGATAGCCGAGATCGTCGGGGATGCAGAGGTGCCGGCCATCGTCGCGCGCCTCGATCCACGGCGTGATCGTGCGCACCGGATGCGCGCGGGCATCGGCCGCCGCGTCGGCGAAGCTGGCGAACAATGCGAGCCGTTCGAGGTTGCGACGGGTGGGGAAGATGATCATGGCCTCGCCGCGATCGGCCGCGTCGAGCACTGCGCGTGCCGAGGCCCAGAAGACGCGGACATTCTCGTTGCCGTCGACCACCGGCTCGGCGCCTCGCGGCGCCCGGGCGAGATAGAAGCGCGTGTCGAACACCTTGTGATGGACCCCGGCGGGCAGCCAGCGCGCAAACGGCACCAGCGCGTCGAGATCGAGCGCGCCGCCGACTTCGTCGAGCAATGCCCCCATCGTTTCGCCCGCATAGAGGCGGCGCTGGAGACCGGGGATCGCCGCTACGGGAACCGTCACGCCGACCGCGACGCCGGCTTCCTCGATCGTCTCGCGCACCGCGGCGATCCGCGCGGCGCGGTCTTCGGCATCCCCGTCCAGCGTCATCGCCAGCACATGGTCGCCCGGATCGACACGGCCGCCGGGAAACACCAGTGCGCCGCCCGCGAACGACATCGCGCGTGCGCGCTCGACGATCAGCAATTCGGGCGGACCGTCGGCGGTCTCGCGCATCACGATCACGGTGGCCGCGGGAATCGCCTCGGGTTCGGACATGCACCCGATCTAGGCGGCGATTCCCGGCTCTACCAGCCCGAGCTCTTCAGCCGGACGCGGGCGAGCATGTCGCTCGACGTGAGGAACAGGGTCCGGCCATCCTCGCCGAACGCGCAATTGGCCGTGGCCTTGCCGGTGGCGATCAGGCCGAGCGCCTTGCCTTCGGGCGAGAGGACATAGATGCCGCCGGGCCCGCTAGCGAACAGCCGGCCGGCCTTGTCGACCTCGAGCCCGTCGGGCATCCCCGGAAGCTTGCGCGCAAGCGGTTCGCTGAAATCGTGGAAGACGGTCGGCGCGGCGCGCGGCATGCCGTCGGCGCCCAGCGGATAAGCCAGGATCTGCGGCCGCGCCTCGTCCGACATCGCGACATAGAGCGTCGTCTTTTTCGGGCAGAGGCCGATGCCGTTGGGGCGCTTGAGCGTGTCGTCGATCACCCGGACCTTGCCGTCGCGATCGAGCCGGAACACGCCGTTGAATGCCAGTTCCTTGAGCGGCGAAGTGTCGCCTTCGGTGAGGCCGTAAGGCGGATCGGTGAAGTAGATCGCGCCGTCCCGCCCGAACGCGACATCGTTGCAGCTGTTGAAGCGCTTGCCCTCATAGCGATCGGCGAGGATCGTGCGGCGTTTGGTGGCGAGATCGAGCGCGGCGATCGCGCGGGTTCCCGAATCGGCGATGATCAGCCGCCCCTGCGCATCGACTCCGAGGCCGTTCGATCCCGCCTCGCGAATGCCGGCCGGGATCGGCCCGACCAGTCCCGACGGGTTCAGGAACGGCGTGATGCCCTCGCCTTGCTTCCAGCGATAGGCGATGTTCGCCGGCACGTCGGAGAAGAGCAGATAGCCGCCGTTTTTCACCCAGACCGGACCTTCGGTCCATCGATAGCCGGTGCCGAGCACTTCGATCGGCGCGTTCGCGTCGATCACGGCATCGAGGCCCGGATCGAGCCGGGTGATGCTGCCGATGGTTTTGGCGCGTGCGAGCGCAGGGACGAAGGGAAGCGCCGCCATTCCGGCGAGCGCCGTGCGGCGCGTGATGGAGTTGGTCATGTCCTCTCTTTACACGAACGGCCAGATCAGCAGCGCGATTCCGAAGCTGGTGAGCCCGGCGATCGTGGCGCCGATCGTCCAGCTGCGGAAGGTCTGCGCCTCGGTCAGCCCCAGATATTGCTTCACCAGCCAGAAGCCGGTGTCGTTGACATGGCTGGCGATCGTGGCGCCGCCGCCGATCGCGATGGTGACCAATGCGATCCGGCTGGGGCTGAGCGCCGCCGCGGTGATCAGCGGCCCGGCAAGACCCGCGGCGGTCACCATCGCGACGGTGGCCGAGCCCTGCGCGATGCGGACGAACGCCGAGAGCAGGAAGGCGAAGACCGGCACCGAGACCTGCGCCGCAGTGACCAGGGCGGTGATCTGCTGCCCTGCCCCCGATTCGATCAGCACTTCCTTGTACGCCGCGCCCGCGCCGATGATCAGCACCATCAGGCCGGCAGGCTCGAGCGCGCGGGTCATGATGCGCGAAAGCGTCGCCCAGGGCGCGCCTTCGCGCACGCGGAGCCAGCCGGTCACCGACAAAGCGGCGAGCATCAGCGCAGTGAAGGGGTGGCCGAGGAAGAGCAGGAAGGTCTTGGCCGGGCCCGGCGCCATCGCCTGCCCCGCCACTGCCGCGATGAGGATCAAGGCGAGCGGGAACAGCATCGCGAGCAACGCCGGCAGGAAGCCGATCGGGTTGGTCTGGGGCGCGCCTTCGTCGAGCATCGGCGGCGGCGCCTGATCTCCGAAACCGGGCGCGCCATGGAACATCTTCGCAAAGATCGGCCCGGCGAGGAGTGCCGAGGGAATTCCGCAGATCAGGCCGTAGAAAGCGAGCAGCCCGTAATCGGTGTGGATCAGCTCGGCCACCGCCACAGGCCCCGGATGCGGCGGCAGCAAGGCGTGCATCGTCATCAGCCCGGCGAGCAGAGGCAGCGCGAAATAGGTCACCCGGCGCTCGGCGCGGATCGCCAGCGTGGCGAGCAAGGGCGCGAGAATGATGAAGGCCACGTCGAAGAACAACGGCACCCCGACCACGATGCCGACCGCCGTGAGTGCCCAGGGCACTCGCTTCTCGCCGAACAAGTCGAGCAGGCGATGCGCGATGGCGTTGACGCCGCCGCTCGCCTCGAGCAGCCCGCCGAGCACTGCGCCGAGCCCGATCACCACTGCGACGAAGCCGAGCGCCTCGCCCGTGCCCTTGCGGATCGCGGCAATCACCGACTGGGGCTCGCCGCCGAATGCAAGGCCCGTCACCAGCGCCACCAGCAGCAGGACGAGGAACGGCTGCAGCTTGAAGCGCAGGACGAGCACGATCACCGCGGCGATGCTCGCGGCGACGATCGCCAGCGTGTACCAGGGCTCAGGCATCAGGCGCTCTCCACGCGGATTTCGATGAGGTTGGTGATGAGAAGCTGCCCGCAGTCCGCCTTCACGCCTTGGCCACCCGGACCGCCCTGCCCTCGCGCGCCGAGCGATAGATCGCCTCGATCAGCCGCATGTCGCGCAAGCCCTCCTCGCCCGCGACGATCGGCTCGCGGCCGCTCATCGCGCATTCGGCAAGGTGATCGAGCTGCGCCACGAATTGGTTCTTGGCCGGCACCGGCAGAGTCACCTGCTCGGGCTTGCCTCTCTTGCGCGTCCACATCTGCTGCCCTTCATAGGGTGTCGCGGGCTCCATCCCGATCCAGCCATCGCCTCCGGTGGCACGCCAGGCATTGTGGTTCGAGCTGTAGCTCGACACGCACGCGGCCAGCGCGCCCGAGGGAAGCGCATCTGCCAGTCGATCCGATCCTCGACGTTGCGGAAGCGCGGATCGGTCCTGTCGGTCGATTCCATCGCACTGACCTCGATCGGCTCCTCCCCGAGAGGTAGCGCGCGGCATTGAGGCTGTAGATGCCGATGTCCATCATCGATCCGCCGCCCGACAAGGGTCGATCGAGCCGCCACTGGTTGGGCGAGATGGTGAAGCCGTGCTCGGAGGTGATCAGCCGCGGACGGCCGATGAAACCGTTCTTGATCAGTTCGATGCCATGGCGGTTATACGGCTCGAAATGGCTGCGATAGCCGATCATCAGTTTCTTGCCCGCCTTCTTCGCGGCGGCGATCATCGCCTCGCATTCGGCCGAGGACACCGCCATCGGCTTCTCGCAGAGCACATGCTTCCCCGCTTTGCTGGCGCGGATCGAATATTCGGCGTGCAGCGAATTGGGCAGCACGACATAGACCAGGTCGATGTCGGGATTGTCGCGGATGCTGTCGTAATTGGCGTAGCTGTAGCGATGCGTTTTCGGGATGCCGTATTCGGTACCGTAGCGCTCGAGCTTCTCGGGCGTGCCGCTGATCAGCGCGGAGAGCTTGGCGAATTCGCAGTCCTTCAGCCGAGGCATGATCTGGTTGGTGGCGTAGCTGCCCAGCCCGACGATCGCGTAGCCCAGCTTGCGTTTCGGCGGCTCCTGCGCCCAGCCGCATGCCGGCAGCGTCGCTGCCAGCAGCGCGGCGCTCGAACCGGTCAGGATCTCGCGGCGGCTCCGTCCGTTGCTCATCACCCTCTCCTCTCGCGCTGCTTGGGCGGGCCCGATCGTTCGATCACGTCGCGCGTGTGAATCGACCTGCCCGCCGTGCAGGCGATAGCGCTATCATGATGGCGGACGGGAGCGAAAGACCCCTCATGGTCGTATGCCGGAGAGGCGCCCCGGCAGATCGCTTCGCGCCGGGTTGTATCGACATTCAAATCCTCCCCGCCAGGGGAGGTGGCGCCGAAGGCGTCGGAGGGGAGGTACGCAGCGTACTCTCCCATTGAGCGCAGTGCTTCCGCCCCTCCGTCACGCTGCGCGTGCCACCTCCCCTGGCGGGGGAGGATTGAAGGCCTTCGCTCGCCTGAATGTCGATACAACCTAAATCGGCAGGCGCATTGTCGCGATCAGCCCGCCGCCCGGCCGGTCGGCCAGTTCGACATCGCCGCCATGCGCGCGCGCCACTGCCCGCGCGCTGGGCAGGCCGAGGCCGACCCCGCCGGTGTCCCTGTTGCGCGAGCGTTCGCCGCGGAAGAACGGCTCGAAGACATGATCGAGATCCTCGGGCGGGATGCCGGGTCCGCGGTCGCACACCTCCAGCACCGCGTGACCATCGACCCGATCGAGCGTCACTTCGGCGCCGCCGGCATATTTGACGGCGTTCATCACGAGATTGGTGACCAGCGCCTTGATCGCCGCCGGATTGCCGTCGAGTACCACGGTCTCTCCGGGCGCGAGTGTGACCGCCTCCCCGCGATCGGCGAGATCGTCGACCACCGTCTCGGTCAGCGACCGCAGGTCGAGCGGGCGCCGCACCGGCTTTTCGCTGGTATCGCGGACATAAGCGAGCGCAGTCGAGACCAGCCCCTGCATGTCGCGGATGTCGCTTTCGCACGCCCGGCGCAGGTCATCGGGCGCGGCTTCGAGCCTCAGCCCGAGCCGCATCAGCGGCGTGCGCAGATCGTGCGCCACTGCGCTGATCACCGTGGTGCGATCGTCGACATAGCGATTGAGCCGCGCCTGCATCGTGTTGAACGCGGCGGCCGCCTCGGCGATCTCGCCCGGCCCTTCGAGCTCGAGCGGCGGCGCGCGCGGATCGCGCCCCAGCCGCTCGGCGGCGGCGGCGAAAGCGCGGATCGGCTTGGCGAAGCGATGCGCGAGCGCCCAGGCGAAGGGCGCGACGGCCAGCGCCGAGACGATCAGCCACAGCAGCACGAACCAGCGCCACGGCTCGAAAGCCTCGACCGGCTCGACTCGGATCCATTGCCCGTCGGGCTGGCGCCACGCCGCCGAGAACCCACCGATGACGATGACGTTGCGCGCGACCGTGGGGCTGATCGGCGAAGGGCGCGGCACGGCGGAGCGCTCGAACACGCGCTCACGCTGGAGGAAGGGCGGAGGAAACTGATCCGCACTTTGTCGGCCGAGGTGCCGAGCGCGGTCGCCAGCGCCGCCCCGATCCGCTCGCTGCGCGGATTCCATGGCACGGGCGGCACGTCCGCGACCCGCGCGATCTGCAGTTCGCCTCCCGGATCGCGGCCCTGCTTCATGGTCTGGACGATGTAATCGATGGTGTAGAGCTTGGCCGAGGGCGTCTGGGCCGCGACCAGCAGCGCGAGGTTCATGAGCTGGACCACGGCGACGCAGACCAGCATCAGCAGGAAGATGCGCAGGAACAGCGGCGATCGGGCCGCGCCCCGGCTGGGATCATGCGCGCGCGACTCGCGGCACGAACAGATAGCCTTCGTTGCGGACGGTACGGATGATCTCGTCGGCGCCGGCGCGCAGCTTGCGCCGCAGGCGGCTGACCTGCACGTCGATCGCACGGTCATAGGCGTCCGAATCGGGACCGCGCGCCGCCTGGAGCAAGGCCTCGCGCGAGAGCACGCGCCGCGGCCGCTCGATGAACACGCGCAGCACTGCGAACTCGCCGTCGGTGAGCCCGACCAGCACGCCGTCGGGATCGAACAGCTCATGGCTGCCGAGGTCGATCCGCCAGCCATCGAACATATAGACTTCGCTCACCGGCGCAGGGTTCGTCCCGCGCTTGCGCAGCGCCGCGCGCACCGTGGCGAGGATCTCGCGCGGGCTGCACGGCTTGGGCAGATAATGGCCGGCGCCGACCTCGAGCCCGAGGATGCGGTCCTGCTCCTCGCCGAGCGCACTCAGCAGGATGACTTCGGGCCCGTCGCGCTTCGCGATGCGGCGGCACGCGGACAGGCCGTCCTCGCCCGGCATCATGATGTCGAGGATCACGCAATCAACGGAAGTGCGCGCGAGCACTTCGTCCATACTGCGCGCGTCGGCGGCGGTCTCGACCCGGAAGCCGTGCGCGCCGAGGCTGTTCGCGAGCAGATGGCGAATGTCCCGATCGTCGTCGACAACCAAGAGCGTTGCGGAATCGGCCTGGGGTTGGGCGGCAGCGTACATGGCGTCCTTGTACAAAAATGTGTCTGAATTGCTGCCCTAATTTTTCTTTGGGAGCAAATGCACGGGGCGCATGGCCGATGTAGAACGGGCTCCGCCATCGCTGGCGGAGCCCGTCATGATCTTTCGGCCAAGGCCGCTTATCGGCCGCGATATCCCTGGCGATCATGCTTCTCGAAGCGGATCCGCGCCGAGAGCGCATCGAAGCGGCGATCGAGATCGCGGCGCTCGGCGAGCGTCAGACCGGGGCGGCTCGCACGATAGCGCGCCTCGAGGCGATTGAGGTCGCGGAACTGCGCACGGAGCCGGGCGGCTTCGGCCCGCGTGAGCGAACCTGAGCGGATGCCCTGGTTGATGCGGGCCTCGAGCTTCGCCTGGCGCGCATTGATGTTCTGCCAGCCGCCCTGATAGCTCGCGAAATGCGGCGCGGGCGCTGCGATGGCGGCGGCGGGGACAGCCGCGGCGGCAATGCCGAGGCCGGCAAGAATGAGCGAGAACTTCTTCATGTTACTCTCCTTTTGCAACAGGACCGCGGCTGCGGTCGAAAGGCGTTATGAAGCGCCCCTGTCGCGGGGATGTCCCATGGCCCGGCATTTTGTGTCGCGATTTGTCGCATGTGCGAAAGGAGACTGAACGGGCGTTCAGACTGCACTCCCTCTCCCCTCCGGGGAGAGGGCCGGGAGAGGGGAAGTGCGGCGCACTCTCCCTCTTGCCCCTCTCCCAACCCTCTCCCCGGAGGGGAGAGGGCTTTGGCTAGGCCACCAGCAGACGCTCCGCCTGCGCGCGCGCTTCGGGGGTGATCTCGGCACCGGAGAGCATGCGCGCGATCTCCTCGCGGCGCTGTGCGGCGTCGAGCGGCGTGACGCCGGTCCGGGTGACGAAGCCGTCATGGCTCTTGGCGATCAGCAGGTGCTGCGTGCCCCGCGCCGCCACTTGCGGGCTGTGCGTCACGACGAGCACCTGCGCGCTCGACGACAGCCGCGCCAGCCGCTCGCCGATCGCGCTGGCCACCGCGCCGCCGACGCCGCGATCGATCTCGTCGAAGATCAGTGTCGCCGCACCGCCCTCTTCGGCGAGTGCTACCTTCAAGGCGAGGATGAAGCGCGAAAGCTCGCCGCCGCTGGCGATCTTGATCAGCGGCGCGAAGGGGGCGCCCGGATTGGTCGAGACCTCGAACTCGACTCGGTCCATGCCCGCCGCCGACCCTTGCCCCTCGTCGAGTTGCTCGACCACGGTGCGGAAGCGCGCGGCGTCGAGCTTCAGGGGCTTGAGCTCGGCCTCGACCGCGGCATCGAGCCGCGCGGCTGCCCCGGCGCGTGCGGCCGACAGCGTGCGCGCCGCTTCGCGATAGGTCCGGTGGGTTTCCTCGACGGCGAGTTCGAGCCGGGCAATGCCGGCGCCGCCGCTCTCGACGCGTTCGAGCCGGGCGGACAATTCCTCCAGCAACGCAGGCAGATCGTCGGGCTGGACGCGATGCTTGCGCGCGATGCCACGCAGCTCGAACAGCCGCGTCTCGTCGGCTTCGAGCGCGGCGGGATCGAAGGCCAGCGCCTCGGCGGCGAAATCGATCCGGTCCTGCGCCTCGGCACCCTCGGTGATCGCACGATCGATCGCGGCGAGCGCCTCGGCAAGCGCGTCATGGCTGTCGGCGATCCGCTCGAGCACGCGCGCGGCCTGGCGCAGCTGGCTGAGCCCGCCTTCCGATCCTTCGAGCAGTTGCGCGATCGTCTGAAGCTCGTCGGCGACCTTCTCGCCGCGCTGCATCGTCGCGCGGCGTTCGGCGAGACGCTCTTCCTCGCCCGCTTCGGGTGCGAGCGCGCGCAGTTCGGTGACGGCGTGATCGAGCCATTCGCGGTCGCGCTCGGCCAAATCCTGCTCGGCGCGGGCAACCGCGAGCGCGTCTTCGGCCTCGCGCCACGCGCGATGCGCCACCGCGACAGGGCCGATTTCGAGCCGCCCGAAACTGTCGAGCAGGGCACGATGGCCGCGCGGGTTGAGCAGTCCGCGATCGTCGTGCTGGCCATGTATTTCGACCAGATGCGGCGCGAGCTCGCGGAGCAGGCCGGCAGAGGCGGGCTGATCGTTGACGAAGGCGCGGCTGCCGCCGTCCGACTTGACGATGCGGCGGACGAGCAAAGGCTCGCCGGGTTCGAGGTCGAGCCCGTTCTGCGCCATAACATTGGCGATCGCGCCGCCCGGCGGCGGAGTCTCGAAGCTGGCGGTGACCGCGGCCTGCGCGGCGCCCTGGCGCACCAGCCCGCTCTCGCCGCGCGCGCCGAGCGCAAGCCCCAGCGCATCGAGCAGGATCGATTTGCCCGCGCCGGTCTCGCCGGTCAGCACGCCGAGGCCGGTGCCGAACTCAAGGTCCAGCGCCTCGATCAGGACGACATCGCGGATGGAGAGCGCCGTCAGCATGCGCGGCGCCTTATTGCAGGAACGGAGGAAGAACGGAAGCCATGGCTCACATCCTTGCCGTCATCCCGGCGAAAGCCGGGATCCAGAGCCGCACACGACACGGCAGAGAAACTCTGGGGCCCGGCTTTCGCCGGGGTGACGGCATTGTCGCGATCCGCCGAATGGCACTCAGCTCGCGGCGGGGTTCTGCGCCTTGGCGAGCTTGTCCTGATTCTTCTGCATCAGGTCATACGCGCGCTTGTACCAGTCGGTGCCGGGATAATTGGCGCCGAGCACCGCGGCGGCCTTCTGCGCTTCCATCGGCACGCCGAGCGCCAGATAGGCCTCGGTCAGCCGCAGCAGCGCTTCGGGCACGTGCGTGGTCATCTGGTAATTGTCGACGACGGTGCGGAAGCGCGTCGTCGCGGCGAGCCACTGGCCGCGGCCTTCGTAGAAGCGGCCGATCTCCATTTCCTTGCCCGCGAGGTGGTCGCGGACGAGATCCATCTTGAGGCGCGCATCGGCGGCATAGCGGGTGTTGGGATAGCGGCGGGTCAATTCGCCCAGCGAATCGAGCGCCTGCTGCGTGATCTTCTGGTCGCGCGTGACGTCGGCGATCTGCTCGTAATAGCTGATGCCGATCAGATAATAGGCATAAGGCGCGTCGCGGTTGCCCGGATGGACCGCGAGGAAGCGCTGCGCCGAGGCGACCGCCTCCGAATAATCCTGGTTCAGATAATAGCTGAACGCGCCCATCAGCTGCGCGCGGCGCGCCCAGACGGAATAGGGATGCTGGCGCTCGACTTCGTCGAACAATGCCGCGGCGAGCTTGTACTGGCGCTGGTCGAGGCGCTGCTTGCCCGCCGAATAGAGCGTTCCCACGTCGCGCGCGACATAAGGAAGGTCGGTCTTCGCGCCGCGCTTGGCGCAGCCTGCGACCGAGAAGGCAAGCACCGGAACGAGGGCGAGCGCGAGCGCGCGAGCAAGGGGAATACGCATATGAGGGCGTCTTAGCCGAGCGTAGTGGCGTCAAACAATCCTTTTCGCGGCGCGATTGTGTCATAGGCCGCGGCGGCCGGTGCGGCGGGCGCTTTTTCGCGGGACCTTCTCCCGCATGGGCGCGTTGCGCTGGTCATTGCGCATCCGAGTATCGGGAGGAAATTGAGTGACTGCGACGCTTCTCGCCACGCACCGTGTTGAAAAGCCCTGGGGACGCCACACGCTGTGGCCGGGCTTCGCCGATCCGGCGCCCGACCAGGATCCAGTGGGCGAGATCTGGTTCCAGACGCCGGGCAATGCCGCCCCCGACCTGCTGATCAAATATCTCTTCACCAGCGAGAAATTGTCGGTGCAGGTCCATCCGAACGACGAACAAGCGCAAGCGAAAGGCCTGCCGCGCGGCAAGGACGAATGCTGGGTGATCCTCGATGCCGAGCCCGATTCGACGATCGCGCTCGGGACGCGGGAGCCGATCGACCGCGAGACGCTGCGCGCCGCGGCGCTCGACGGATCGATCGAGGGCCTGCTCGACTGGAAGCCGGTCAAGGCGGGCGACTTCTTCTATTCCGGCTCGGGCACGATCCATGCGATCGGCGCCGGGATCACCTTGGTCGAAGTGCAGCAGAACAGCGAGACGACCTATCGGCTCTACGATTACGGTCGCCCGCGCGAGCTGCATCTCGAGGACGGAGTCGCGGTGTCGGACCCGGTGCCCTATGTGCCGCATCCGATGCCGGGCAAGGTCGCGGACGACCGCGAGATCCTCGTCGAGGGGCCCAAATTCGTGCTCGAACGCTGGGAAGGCGGAAGGCGCAGCTTCACGCTACCCGAGGGCGTTACCGGCTGGCTGATTCCGCTCGCGGGCGAAGGCGTGGTCGATGGAGTCGCCTTCCGCGCCGGCGAGTGCGTGACGCTGGAAGGGACATGCGAGCTCCACGCGGAGATGGGGAGCGACCTGCTCTTCGCGTATCCGGGTGCGGCGCGGATCTGAACGCGGACATGGCCTGCGGATGAACGGAACGTAGTTTCGCGTTCACGCAACCCTGCGGTGCGCCGGTACGTTGGATCAGCACCTACGATAATAATAAAATAGGAGCTGATCCATGCGTATCCTTTTGCCGCGGCCATTGCCGCCGTGGCCATCCCGGCGCTGCCGGCGATGGCCCAGACGCCCCGCCAGGAATATCGCGAAAACGTGCGCGACGCGCAGCGCGACTGCAACCGTGAGCTGCGCCGCGCCGACAACCGCCGCGAATATGAGCGCGAGAGGCGCGAATGCCGCCGCGACATGCAGCAGGCGCAGCGCGAATATCGCCGCGACAGCCGCGACAGTCGCGATTGGCGAAACAGCCGCGAGGGCCGCGATTGGCGCCAGTATCGCAACTACGACTATAACCGCCTGCCGCGCGGCCAGAGCGCTTATTACGCCGATCAATATTATCGCGACGGCAACAATTATCAGGAGCGTCGCCTGAGCCGGAACGACCGCGTCTATCGCGGTAACGACGGTCGCTATTATTGCCGCCGCTCGGACGGCACGACCGGCCTGATCATCGGCGGCGTCGCCGGTGGCCTCCTCGGCAACACGCTGTCGAACGGCCGCAACGCCACGCTCGGCACATTGCTCGGCGCGGCCGCCGGTGCGGCGCTCGGCTCCTCGGTCGATCGCGGCCAGGTCCGCTGCCGCTAACGCCTTTGCCACGCAGGCAAGAGAGGGCCCGGCGCTTCGGCGTCGGGCCTTTTCGTTGCACTACACCCGTTCGTGCTGAGCTTGTCGAAGCACCGTTCTTCTTCGATCCGCGGGGCAAAGTAAGGGCAGCCCTTCGACAAGCTCAGGGCGAACGGTGTTCATGGGCCTACCAAGCCCAAATTCGCTCTAGATCAGCCCCCGGTGAGGAAGAGCCGCAAGCCGCTGATCGCCAGCACCAGGAAATTGAGGTTGCGTCCGGTATTGCTGCTCGAGAGCATGCCGATCACCGCGCCCACGAGCGCGATCGGAAAGGCGATCCAGTTGACCAGCGAGATCACCGGGATGATGCCCACCAGCGCGATCAGCCCTGCGACCAGGCCGATCAGGATAGAGATAATGTTCAGCATGGGGCGAACATGGGGACTATCAGGTGTGTTGGCAAGCTAAGGCGCATCCGCGTTTCCCAACGCTTCCTTAACCTTGGCCGGGCAAAGCGACGATGCCCAAGGGAGCGCCTCGCGTAATGTTCCGCACCATCGGTTTCATCCTGTTCGTGTTCCTGCCGCTCGCGCTTGCCGGCTGCAGCGGCGCAGACATTGCCAACAACACGCTGAGCGACGCCGAATTGGGCAATGCCGCCGATCCGGCGCTCACCGGCGCGCTGCAGGACCAGATCATGGTCGACCCGCAGCTCGGCGGTCAGGCCAATGGCGATGCGGTGCGCCCACCCAGCCAGCCTTATTCGGGCGGCATCCCCGACGACGCAGTCGCCGCCAATGGCACCAAGGTCGACACCGCCGGCTTGCTCAGGACGCCCCCGCCCGTCAGCGGCAAGGATTGCCCCCAATGCGCCGCGGCACGCGAATCGGTGACGCTCGCCGGAATCGCCGCGCGCCAGAAGAATGCGCGGACGCGGGGCTGCGCGGGTTCGCTCAAATATTCGGCGAGCTGGGCGCAGCGGCTTCCGGCCGATCTGCCGCTCTATCCACAGGCACGCGTGACCGAGGCTGCGGGCGCACCGGGCAATTGCGCACTGCGCGTCGTCAGCTTCTCCGCCGCCCAGCCGATGCAGACTTTGCTCGACTGGTATTACACCAAAGCCGTCCGCGCCGGGTACAGCGCCGAGCATCAGGTCGACGGCGCGCAGCACATCCTCGGCGGCACCCGCGCCCGCGACGACGGCGCCTATGTGCTGTTCCTGACTACGCGCAGGGACGGCGGCACCGACGTGGATCTGGTCGCCAATAACGGGGCCTGACGCGCCGCACGCGAACAGCGCGGTTCCCCTGAGAGGCATTAAGCGCTACCGGCGCTCCATGCCTTCTCTTCTTCTCGTCATGCTCGGCGGCGCATTCGGCTCCGGCGCCCGACATCTCGTCGGGCGTGCGACGCTCGGCCTGTTCGGGCCAAACTATCCGTGGGGCACGCTGGCCGTGAACCTGATCGGCGGGCTGCTGATGGGCCTGCTCGCGGGCGGCCTGATGCGCTTCGGCGAAAATGGCGAGCAATGGCGGCTGCTGCTCGGCGTCGGCGCGCTCGGCGGCTTCACGACCTTCTCGGCCTTTTCGCTCGACGTGATGCTGATGCTCGAACGCGGCGACTGGATCCTGGGCCTCGGCTATATCCTCGCCTCGGTGATCGGCGCGCTTGCGGCGCTCGCACTGGGCCTCGGCATCGCAAGGGCAATCGCATGAGCGGCACCGACGTCCGCCAGTTCCGCGTCGGCGCCGACGACGACGGCATCCGCCTCGATCGCTGGTTCAAGCGGCATCTGCCCGACACCAGCTTCAACATCGTCTCGCGCTGGGCGCGCACCGGGCAGCTCCGCGTCGACGGCGCGCGCGCCGATCCGGGCGACCGCGTCGCCACCGGCCAGATGATCCGCGTGCCCCCGGCCGAACCGGTCAAGGCCAGCGCCGCCAAGCCCAAATCGGACCGCCCCCGCTCAGCGACGACCAGATCGCGTTCGCGCGCGAGATGGTGATCCACCAGGATCTCGCAGGCGATCGTGCTCAACAAGCCGCCGGGCCTCGCGACGCAGGGCGGCACCAAGACCTTCGAGCATGTCGACGGCCTGCTCGACGCGCTCCAGTTCGAGGCCGAGGGACGACCCAAATTGGTCCACCGGCTCGACAAGGATACGTCGGGCGCATTGCTGCTCGCCCGCACCTCGCGCGCAGCCGCCTTCTTCTCGAAGCATTTCTCCGGCCGCAGCGCGAAGAAGCTCTATTGGGCGCTGGTGATGGGCGTGCCCGAGATCGAGGACGGGCTGATCGAGCTGCCGATCGGCAAGCAGCCCGGCACCGGCGGCGAGAAGATGCAGGTCGACATGAAGGAAGGCGCGCCGAGCCGCACGCGCTACCGCGTGATCGAGCAGGCCGGCAACCGCACCGCATGGGTCGAGCTCCAGCCGCTCACCGGGCGCACCCATCAGCTGCGCGTCCACATGGCGGCGATCGGCCATCCGATCGTCGGCGACGGCAAATACGGGCTGCAGGAAGCATTCCTGAGCGGCGGCATCTCCCGGAAGATGCACTTGCACGCGCGGCGCATCCGCATCGATCATCCCGACGAGGGCAAGATCGACGTCACCGCCGAGCTGCCGAAGCATTTCGCCGAATCGATGCACACGCTCGGCTTCGACCTGGCGTTGGGCAACACCGACGCGCTCGACGACCGCCCGCCGATGAACCGCGAACAGAAAAAGGCGCAGGCCCGCGCACACGCCAAGGGTGTCCGCAAGGAACGGCGAGGCGAACGGCGCGGCAGGGGCGAGGCGAAGCCGAAGAAGTGATGTCGCTAATCAATCCTCCCTGGAAGGAGCGCGGGGTCGGATCGTCCCCGGACGATCCTCGAACATGCGGGGCATGTTCGACCTCGCGCTGGGACCAAGCGCAGCTTGGTGGAGGGGTAATCTCCACGGGCGATATCGCTTGGGGCAACTACCCCTCCACCGCTTCGCGGTTCCCCTCCCCTCCGGGGGAGGATTTTCCCGATGAACCGCCTCGCGCTCTTCGATTGCGACGGCACGCTCGTCGACAGCCAGGCCAATATCTGCCGCGCGATGGAGGAATGCTTCGCCGTCTCGCGGCTCGATCCGCCGCCGCGCGAGGCGATCCGGCGGATCGTCGGGCTCAGCCTAGTTCCCGCCATCGCGCAGCTGCTTCCCGAGGCCGAGGCGGGCCAGCACGAGGCGATGGCCGAGGACTATAAGCGCGCCTTCTTCGCGATGCGCGCGAGCGGTGCGCTCGCCCCGGAACCCCTTTTCGACGGCGTCGCCGACGCGATCGAGACGCTCGACGCCAATGGCTGGCTGCTCGGCGTCGCCACCGGCAAGTCCGATCGCGGGCTCAAGCACATTCTCGAGCATCACGGCCTCTACGATCGCTTCGTCACGCTCCAGACCGCCGACCGTCACCCCTCCAAGCCGCACCCCTCGATGATCGAGACGGCAATGGCCGAGGCCGGCGCTTCGCCCGGAACCACCGCGATGATCGGCGACACCAGCTTCGACATCCTGATGGCGCGCGCGGCGGGTGCGCATGCAGTAGGTGTTGCATGGGGCTACCACACCATGCATGAACTGTGGCAGGCGGGCGCCGGCCATGTCGTCGATCATGCGGCCGCGCTGCCCGCGCACCTGGAGGCCCTATGACCGATGCCGACCGCCTGGCGCAGAAGCGCTATTTCATGATCGTCGGAGTCAACATGCTCGCGACCGCGGGCGCCGTGCTCGGGCTGCTCGTCGCCGGGCGCTCGAACAGCTGGGAAGGCAGCGTGCTCGGCGGCGCGATCCTGCTTTCCTCGTTATATTTCATGGCAGTGGTGCCGCGCGCGATGGCGCGCCGCTGGAGAACGCCGCGGCCGTGAAGCGATTCTGGAAGCACGTGACGATCGAGCCGGGCAACGGCATCGCGCTCGACGGCAAGCCGGTGCGCACCCCGGCCGGGCGCCGCTCGCGCTGCCGACGCCGCAGCTGGCCGAGGCAGTGGCCGGGGAATGGCGCGCGGCAGGCGAGACGATCGACCCGCGCGCGATGCCGCTGACCGGGCTGGCGAACGCGGCGATCGACCGGATCGCGCCCGACACCACGGCCTTCGCCGCGGGGCTCGCGGCCTATGGCGAGAGCGACCTGCTTTATTACCGCGCCGAAGGACCCCGCCTCTGGTCGAGCGGCAAATGGCCGCATGGGACCCGCTGCTCGAATGGGCGCGCGGACGCTACGACGTGCATTTCGAGACGACCGCCGGCGTGATGCACCGCGCACAGCCGGCCGCGACCGTGGCGCGGCTGCACGAGGCCGTGGCAGCGCTCGACGCATTCCGCCTCGCGGGCCTGTCCCCGCTGGTGACGGTCAGCGGGTCGCTGGTCGCCGCGCTGGCGCTGCTCGAAGGTGCCGTCGACCGCGAGACGGCGTGGCGCGCGGCGCAGATCGACGAGGACTGGCAGGCCGAGCAATGGGGCGAGGACGAACTCGCAACCCAGGCGCGCGACGCGCACCGCGCGGATTTCGACGCGGGCGCGCGGTTTCTGGGGCTGCTTTAGGGCGACGCTTTTCCGATCGGGTGACGATAGGGGCGGGAACCGGTCCCGCCCCGTTTCGACGTCAGAAGTTCACGCCGAACCGCACGCCGCCATAGCGGCGGAAGTCGCGCGGCAGCAGCGCCTGCGTGGCGACCCGGTTGCCGTAATTGCCCGCCGAATTCACCAGCGACTGAAAATATTGCTTGTCGAACAGGTTGTTGACGAACGCCGTCAGTTCCCAGCGGCGATCATATGCGCGCACGCCCAGACCGACGTTGAAGACGCTGAACGACGGCTGGAAAGCCTGCGGATCGCGGGCGACGTAATAGAGGCTCGACTGATATTGCCAGCTCGCCTGTGCGACGCCGTTGAGGCCGCCCCCAGCGCCGGCGCATATTCGGCGCCCGCCGATGCCTTCCATTTCGGCGACTGCACCGCCCGCGTGCCCGTCAAATTCTGACTGGCCGGCGTGCCGACGCAGCCCTGCGCGGCAGTCTGCAGCACATAGCATTGGGCGGCCGGGAACGACGTGTAGGTCGCGTCCAGATAGGTCGCCGCGCCGTTGAAGCTCAGGTCGTGCGTGACCCGGGCACCGAGTTCGAATTCGAGACCCTTGGTGTTGAGCCCGCCGACATTGGTGAGGCGGAAGTTGGACGTGCCGTTCACCGTCTCGATCGATTGCGCCTGCAGATCGGTATAATCGGTGTCGAAATAGGTGACGTTGAACGTCGCACGCCGATCGAAGAACTGGGTGCGCAGGCCGAATTCCTTGTCGCGCGACGTTTCGGGCCGGATGGGGCCGGCCGCCGCACGCGCGGCATTGAAGCCGGTGGTCAGATCATAGGTCTGCCCCTTGTAGCCGGTCGTATAGCTGCCGAAGAACATGACGTCCGGCGTCACCTGATAGCTGAGACCCAGGCGATAGGTGGCGGTGCTGTCGCTCGCATCGCCGGCAAAGTTGGTCGCGGCGATCTTGTCGTGGAAGGTGTATTTGATCGCTTCGTTCTGGACGCGACCACCCGCAGTCGCGGTCAGATGCGGCAGGAATTCCCAGTCGATCTGGGCGAAGCCGGCGATCTGGCGCGATCCCGAAGTGGCTTCCCAGTCGGCGGGCGAGAAGGCCGGGCCGCGCTTGAACGGGCGCTCGAAGCCGACATTGGCGTAATAGACGCCCAATGCATAGCGGAACGCCTCGTCGCCCGGCGAAAGCAGGCGAAGCTCCTGCGTGAACAGCCGCGACTTGAACGCGCCGACGTTGATATTGCTGCCGAACGGGCCCGGCGCCGACGTGTCGTCATGGTCCAGATAATCGTCGAGGCGGAAGCGATCGTACGAGGTCAGCGACAAAATGTTCATCTTGCCGATATTGGCCTCGGAACGCAGCAGCGTGCCCCAGCCCCAATATTTGGTGCGCGACGGAGAGTTGTTGCTGACATCCTGGTTCTTCTCGTCGATCGTCACGCCCGGGAACGCCACGGCGGGCGTCAGGCCAGGCTGGTTACGCAGCAGCGCGCCGGGCGCCATGCGGATGAACGGGCGGCCGACGGTGGTGTTGCCGTTCATATAATTGCCCGACAGCGTGAAGGTGACGTCCGGAGAGGCCTTCCAGCGCAGCTTGCCGCGGCTGTTGAGCGTCTCGCGGCCGTTCGCCTTCTTGTCGTTGACCAGGTTGCGGACATTGCCGCCCCAGTTCGTATAGCCGGCCGACAGTACGTAGCCGAGCGTCTCGCTGATCGGCCCGGTGATGCTGACATTGCCGCCAAATTCGCTGTCGGTGGTGGCCAGCGTATTGGCACGCATGTGAAACGCGTCGGTCGGCTGGACCGTCATGATCTTGATCAGGCCGGCCGAGGCCGCCTTGCCGTACAATGTGCTCTGCGGCCCGCGCAGCACTTCGATCTGCGCCACGTCGGGAAGGTCGGCGAAGGCGCGCGCCTGGAAGGGGACTGCTGCACCATCGACCGTCACCGCGACGCTCGACTCGACGCCGATGCCGAACGCAAAGGTGCCCACGCCGCGCAACGACACGTTGGCGTTGACCGGGTGCTCTGCCGTCCGGATCGTCAGCGACGGCGCGACCTTGCCCAGATCCTGGAAATGCCGGACGCCCTGCGCCTCGAGCTGGTCCGGCGAGATCACCTGAACCGCGAGCGGAACGTTCTGAAGGTTCTCGAACCTTTTCTGCGCAGTCGTGGTGACCACGATCTCGTCTTCGTTTCGCGCAGCCGTCTTGGCAGCGACCGGTCGGGTCGTCGGCGCAACTGCATTCGCATCGCTCGTCTGTGCATGCCCCTGCGAACTGGCCAGGAGCGATACAACGAGCGCGCCAAAGCAAACCGATAGATCAAACCGCTTCATGAAATTTTCCCATTTCCCCGCAGCAATTCCTGCTCCCGAGTTATAGGTCGCTCGCTGGAGGCCGACGCTGTCGTCGTGGGAAATTTTATGGATCGTGGGTGCTGATCGCCCCTTGCAATGTAGGATTTCGTTTGCTGGGATCGAGGCGCTGCCGCCCGGCGGCCGCTCTTTGACAATGTCGGTGCAATCGGAACGCAAGGCGCTTCCGGGCCAGACCTTTGTGATTTCCCGCAGGGCCCATTCGCCGCCGGAACATGCGCGTCAGTGTGACCTTAGTGTGACTTTCGGTTCGCAAGATGCCGCGCGGTGGCGCGTCGCCCTCACCTTGATCGCGAACGGCCTGGAATAGCGACCTGCCCCGGGGCAGCGCCGTCGCTTTACTTGTTCAGCCCGCGGATGAACCCGATCAGCCCCGTCTGCCGCGAGCGCCGCAGCCGTTCGGCCTTCAGGATCGTGTGCACCGACTCGAAGCACTCCTCCACGTCGTCGTTGACCAGGACATAGTCATAGCCGTCCCAGTGGCTGACCTCGGCGGTGGCGCGGGCCATGCGGGCGTCGATCACCTCGACCGTATCGGTCGCGCGGCGGATCAGGCGCTCGTGCAGCTCCTTGAGCGACGGCGGCAGGATGAAGGCGCGGACCACGTCGCCGCCGGCGAGCTGGAACAATTGCTGCGCGCCCTGCCAGTCGATGTCGAACAATACGTCGCGCCCCGAGGCGAGGATCTTGTTCACGCCCTCGCGCGGGGTGCCGTAGCGCTGGTCGAACACGTGCGCCCATTCGAGGAACTCGTTGTTCGAGACCATCTCGCGGAATTTCTCGAGATCGACGAAATGATAGTCGACCCCGTCGACTTCGCCCGGGCGCATCGGCCGCGTGGTGTACGACACCGACATTTCGAGATACGGATCCGCCTTGAGCAGTTTCCGCGCGATCGTGGACTTGCCCGCGCCCGAAGGCGAGGAAAGGACGAAGAGGACGCCGCGGCGGCGGAATTTATGCGGATCGTTCTCGGTGCGGTGGGGCATGGGCGCTACTGGCGTGCGGACTCGCCCCCGTCAAGTCAGAGCGTCACGTCACACCGGCGGGTTCGAATTCTGCGAAAGCTTGTAGGCGCCATACGCCACCGCGCCGAGCACGATCGCGGCGGGAACGATTCGCTTGGTGGCCTTCCAGGTGAGCACCCCCGCGATGGCGCCGAGCGCACCGCCCTTGCCGTCGCGGCGATCGATCTTGTTGCCGATCCATCCTGCAATTGCGTCGCCGATCATTGGATACTCCCTCGCTTACATGGTCGGAGGGTAAGCGGTTGAAGACCAACCTTGTTCCCCTCCCTGCAAGGGAGGAAAGCGTCGATCAGCGCCCGACCATCGTCTCCGGGCGGACATATTGGTCGAACGTCGCCTCGTCCACGAGCCCGAGCGCCAGCCCGGATTCCTTGAGCGTCAGCCCCTTCTCATGCGCGTTCTTGGCGATCTTGGCGGCATTGTCATAGCCGATCACCGGCGCCAGCGCGGTCACCAGCATCAGCGAGCGGCCGACCAGATCGGCGATCTGCTTCTCGTTGGCCTCGGTGCCGTCGACGCAGCGCTCGGCGAAGCTGGTCATGCCCACCGCGAGCAAGTGGATCGAGCGCAGCACGTTCGCACCGATCAGCGGCATGAACACGTTGAGCTCGAAATGCCCCTGCATGCCGCCGACCGTGACTGCCTGATTGTTGCCGATCACCTGCGCGGCGACCATCGTCAGCGATTCGCACTGGGTGGGGTTGACCTTGCCGGGCATGATCGAGCTGCCGGGCTCGTTGGCGGGCAGCGACAGCTCGCCCAGCCCCGAGCGCGGGCCCGAGCCGAGGAAGCGGATGTCGTTGGCGATCTTGTTGAGCGCCACCGCCAGCGTGTTGAGCGCACCCGAGAAGAAGACGAGGCCGTCCTTGGCGGCGAGCTGCTCGAACTTGTTGGGCGCGCTTTCGAATTGGGTTCCGGCGATGTCGCTGATCGCGGCGGCCATGTCCTCGGCCCAGCCCTCGGGCGCGTTGAGGCCGGTGCCGACCGCTGTGCCGCCGATCGCGAGCTTGCGGATATTGCCGTTCAACGCGCCCTCGACCCGCGCCTTGCAGCTCACCAGCTGCGCGGCATAGCCCGAAAATTCCTGACCGAGAGTCAGGGGCGTCGCGTCCTGGGTGTGGGTGCGGCCGATCTTGACGATGTGATCCCAGGCTTCGGCTTTGGCGGTCAGCGACGCGGTCAGCTGCTCGAGCGCGGGGACCAGCAGGTCACGCGTCGCGATTGCCGTCGCGACATGCAGCGCGGTCGGGAAGCTGTCGTTGGACGACTGGCTCATGTTGACATGGTCGTTGGGGTGCACCGGGCTCTTGCCGCCGCGCGTGCCGGCGAGCACTTCGTTGGCGCGGCCGGCGATCACTTCGTTGACGTTCATGTTGGTCTGGGTGCCGCTGCCGGTCTGCCAGATCACCAGCGGGAACTGATCGTCGAGCGTGCCCGCGACGATCTCCTGCGCCGCAGCCTCGATCGCATCGACGATCTTCGCGTCGAGGCCATGCTTGCGGTTCACCCGCGCCGCGGCCTGCTTCACGATGGCTTGTGCATGGACGATGCCCAGCGGCATGCGCTCCATGGCGCCGAACGGGAAATTCTCGATCGAGCGCTGCGTCTGCGCGCCCCAATAGGCGTCGGCGGGAACTTCGATGGCGCCGATCGAGATCGGTTTCGGTGCGGGTTTCTTGAGTCACACAACCTCCGTTCGCCCTGAGCTTGTCGAAGGGCGGTTCTTCTTTTCGCGGGCGCTGTAGAAGGAAGTGCGGCGCTTCGCCAACCCCGGATCCAGTCCGGGGGCGAACGGGAAAGGTAGTTCCCGCTATTTCTTCCGCTTGAAGTCCACCGAGACGACGTTCGATCCGTCGTCCGCGGGCGTCACGGTCGGGCCGTCATTCTCGGCCTCTTCGTGCGGCTCGGGGCCCTCGGGCACATCCTGCGCCTGGAAGCGCAGCTCGAAATTGACCGCTGGATCGTGGAAACCGGTGATCGCCGAGAAGGGAATGTTGAGGATCGCCGGCACCTGGTTGAAGCTCAGCCCGACCGAGAATTTCTCCTCGTCGACCATCAAGTCCCAGAAGCGGTGCTGGAGGACGATCGTCATCTCGTCGGGGAAGCGCTCGATCAGCCGCTGCGGGATGTCCACCCCGGGCGCGTGGGTCTTGAAGGTGATGTAGAAATGGTGCGCGCCGGGCAGCGCCTGAGTCGCGGCGACCGTTCCGAGCACGCGGCCGACCACGGCACGGAGCGCCTCCTGGACGATCTCGTCATAGGGAATCAGGCTGTCGGGCACGGTACCGGTCATAGGCCTTGGGTAGCGTTTCGCGCCTCCGGGTCAAGCGTATGCTGCTTGCCCCCAAGCAAGGCTATTTTGCTTGGACGCGCACGACCGCTATGGGGGCGCCATGCGCACCGCCACGATCAGCCGAAAGACGAGCGAGACTTCGGTCGACGTCACCGTCAACCTCGACGGCACCGGCGCCTTTGCGGTTTCGACCGGCATCGGCTTCTTCGATCACATGCTCGAGCAATTGAGCCGCCACTCGCTGATCGACATGGATGTGAAGACCGTCGGCGACCTGCACATCGACCAGCACCACACGGTGGAGGATACCGGCCTCGCGATCGGCGAGGCGGTGGCCAAGGCGCTGGGCGACAAGAAGGGTATCCGCCGCTACGCCGACGCGCTCTCGCCGATGGACGAGACGCTCGCGCGGGTAGCGATCGACATTTCGGGCCGGCCCTTCCTCGTCTGGAAGACCGAGTTCAGCCAGAAGCGACTCGGCGAGATGGACACCGAGATGTTCGAACACTGGTTCCACAGCTTCGCCCAGACCGCCGGCGTGACGCTCCACGTCGAGACGCTCTACGGCACCAACAACCACCATATCGCCGAGGCGGCGTTCAAGGGGCTCGCCCGGGCGCTGCGCGAGGCGATCGAGATCGATCCGCGCAAGGCGGACGTCATCCCCAGCACCAAAGGCGTCCTCTGATGATCATCGTCCTGCTCCGCTACACCGGCGACGTGACGCCGCACCGCGACGCGCATGTCGCATGGCTCCGCGAAGCGCTGGCCGAGGACCGGCTGATCACTGCGGGGCGCCAGCCCGAGACCGGCGGCGTGCTGATCGCCCGCGGCGAACGCAGCGACGTCGAAGCCTGGGCCGCGCAGGATCCGTACCGGCTGGCGGGCGTCGCGGAGAACGACTTCGTCGAATTCACCCCCAGCATGGCGGCGCCGGGGCTGGAGTCGCTGCTGCCGTGAGCGTCGCGCTGATCGATTACGGCGCGGGCAATCTTCATTCGGTCCACAATGCGCTCAAGGCCGCGGGCGCCGAGGGGCTCGTCATCACCGCCGATCCTGATGCGGTGGCGAAGGCTGATCGCGTCGTGTTGCCCGGAGTCGGCGCCTTCGCTGCTTGCGCCGCGGGCCTCCGCGCAATCCCCGGCATGATCGAAGCGCTCGACCGCCGGGTTCGGCAGGAAGCCGCCCCTTTCCTGGGCGTCTGCGTCGGCATGCAGCTGATGGCGGATACCGGCGAGGAATATGGCGTGCACGCAGGGCTCGGCTGGATCCCCGGCACGGTTCGCGCGCTGCCACCCTCGCCCGCCGTGCGCGTGCCGCACATGGGCTGGAACGACGTGATTCCCGCCGCCGATCACCCGCTGATCGAGCGCGGGGAGGCCTATTTCCTCCACAGCTTCGCCTTCACGGGCGATTCGGTGCTGGCGACCACCGAGCACGGCGGCACCGTCACCGCCGCAATCGGCCGCGACAATATGGCCGGCGTCCAGTTCCACCCCGAAAAGAGCCAGCGCTACGGCATCGCGCTGCTGGAGAGGTTCCTCGCATGGCGGCCTTGATCGTCTTCCCCGCCATCGACTTGAAGGCCGGGCAGGTCGTCCGCCTCGCCGAGGGCGATATGGATCGCGCCACCATCTATGGCGACGACCCCGCCGCGCAGGCCGAGATCTTCGCGAATGCCGGGGCCGAATGGCTCCACGTCGTCGACCTCGACGGCGCGTTCGCGGGCGAATCGGTCAATGGCGCGGCGGTCGCATCGATTCTCGAGCGTTTCGGCGGCAAGATCCAGTTGGGCGGCGGCATCCGCAACCGCGAATCGATCGGGCGCTGGCTCGATCTCGGCGTCGAACGCGTGGTGATCGGCACCGCGGCGCTGGAGAATCCCGGTCTCGTCCGCGAAGCCGCGCGCGACAATCCCGGCCGGATCGTCGTCGCGGTCGACGCGCGCGACGGACTGGTCGCGACGCGCGGCTGGGCCGATGTGTCCGACGTATCGGTGGTCGATCTCGCCCGCCGCTTCGAGGATGCCGGCGTCGCGGCGTTGCTGTTCACCGATGTCGGCCGCGACGGTCTGCTCAAGGGGTGCAATGTCGAAGCGACGGTGGCGCTCGCCCGCGCAGTGACGATCCCGGTGATCGCCAGCGGCGGGGTGACCGATATCGGCGATATCCACGCGCTGAAGCGCCACGTCGACGACGGTGTCGAAGGGGTCATCACCGGGCGCGCGCTGTACGATGGCCGGCTCGACCTCGCCTGGGCGATCGAGGTGGCCCGATGAGGGCGCAACGAGAACTAGCCCCTCCCTTCAGGGGAGGGGTTGGGGTGGGGCAGTGCCTCAGGCGCAATGCTCGCGGACAGGCCCCACCCCCAACCCCTCCCCTGAAGGGGGGCTTAAGTCATGACCGTCCGTGCCCGCGTGATCCCTTGCCTCGACGTGGCGAATGGCCGCGTCGTGAAGGGCGTCAACTTCGTCGACCTGATCGACGCCGGCGATCCGGTCGAGCAGGCGCGCGCTTATGATGCGGCGGGCGCCGACGAGCTCTGCTTCCTCGACATCGGCGCGAGCCACGAGGGCCGCGGCACGATGGTCGATGTCGTCCGCCGCACCGCCGAAGTGTGCTTCATGCCGCTCACCGTCGGCGGCGGGGTGCGCAGCGTCGAGGATGCGCGCGCGTTGCTGCTCGCGGGCGCCGACAAGGTCGCGGTCAATTCCGCCGCGGTTTCGCGCCCTGAAGTCGTCGCCGAGATCGCCGACCGGATGGGCAGCCAGTGCGTCGTCGCCTCGGTCGATGCCCGCCGCGTCGGCGCGCGCTGGGAGGTCTTCACCCATGGCGGACGCCGCGAAACCGGGATCGACGCAGTCGAACACGCGCTGCGGCTCGCCGAGCTGGGCGCGGGCGAGTTGCTCGTCACGTCGATGGACCGCGACGGCACCCGCGACGGCTATGACCTGGAGCTGATCCGCGCGATCGCCGACCAGGTGACCGTGCCGGTGGTGGCGTCGGGTGGCGTCGGCAATCTCCAGCACCTCGTCCAGGGCATCCGCGATGGTCACGCATCGGCGGTGCTCGCCGCGTCGATCTTCCATTTCGGCGAAGCGACCATCGCCGAGGCGCATGCCGCGCTGGCGGCGGCGGGGATTCCGGTTCGGAGCTGACAGTCGTTTAACCCTTCTCCAACTCCCCGGCCTTACACCCGCCTCATGCTCCGCATCGCCCTCGCCCTGCTGATCGCCACCCCCGCCTTGGCGGAGGAGCCCCCGCATACCGGCGTCGCGGGCACCCGCTCGATGCCCGAACTTTCGGACCTTGCGCTGTTCGCCTGCGCTGCCTTCGGCGTCTGGTTCGTTCGCAATCGGCTGCGCGCGCGCTTCCGCGGCAAAGCGCCCAAGGATTGACAGCCGCGCGCCGCTCCCGCAGCCGGAGCGGCATGGCAGATACTTTCGATGCGCTCGAAGCCGTGATCCGCGAACGCCGCGGCGGCGATCCGGACAGCTCCTATGTCGCCCGGCTGACCGCAAAAGGCCGCGCCAAGATCGCACAGAAACTGGGCGAAGAAGCCGTCGAGACGGTGATCGCCGCGATCGAAGACGACAGGCCCGGGATCGTCAGCGAGGCCACCGACCTGATCTTCCACCTCGCGGTGCTGCTCGCCGATGCAGGACTCAGCCTCGATGACGTCCGCGCCGAGCTCGCCCGCCGCGAGGGCGTGTCGGGTATCGATGAAAAGGCCAGCCGAAATGCCGATTGACGCCACCCAGCCTTATGACGATCAGAACATCTTCGCGAAGATCCTGCGCGGCGAGATTCCGTCGAACAAGGTGTACGAGGACGATCACGCCCTCGCCTTCCACGACATCAATCCGCAGGCGCCGCAGCACATCCTCGTGATCCCCAAGGGTCCCTATGTCAGCTGGGACGATTTCGCGGCCAAGGCCCCGGACGCCGAGATCGCCGGGTTCGTCCGCGCCGTCGGGCATGTCGCGCGCGCGGCGGGGATGGTTGCGCCGGGCTATCGGCTGCTCGCCAATATCGGGCAGGACGCGCATCAGGAAGTGCCGCATCTCCACGTCCATATCTTCGCCGGTCACCCGCTGGGACCGATGCTGGCGCGCTGAGCCGCTGCACTAAGGGATTGCGCAGGCGGGTTTTGCGGCTAGGCTCGCGCCTTTCATATTCGGGGCGGCGCGCGGGTTGCGCCGCAAGGGGACCACTCAATGATATTCGGGCGCGTAAAACCACTCGACGCCATTCTGGCGACGGCCGAGAAGAAATCGCTTCACCGATCGCTCGGCGCCTTCCAGCTCACGATGCTCGGCATCGGTGCAGTGATCGGCACCGGCATCTTCGTTCTCACCGCCGAGGCCGCGCAAAAGGCGGGACCCGGCATGATGCTGGCGTTCGTGATCGCCGGTGCGGTCTGCGCGGTCGCTGCGCTCTGCTATGCCGAGATGGCGGCGATGGTGCCGGTCTCGGGCTCCGCTTATACCTACAGCTATGCCGTGATGGGCGAGCTGATCGCGTGGATGGTCGGCTGGGCGCTGATCCTCGAATATGCCGTCGCCGCGGGCGCGGTGTCGGTCGGCTGGTCCGGCTATGTCGTCGGGCTGATCGAGAACGCCTTCGCGATCGACATACCCGATATGCTGGTGCGCGGCCCCTATGACGGCGGCATCGTCAACTTGCCCGCAATGGGGATCGCCGGGCTCGTCACCTGGCTGCTGGTGATCGGCACCAAGGAGAGCGCGATGGTCAACGCCGTGCTGGTCGGGATCAAGGTGGCGGCGCTGACGCTGTTCATCATCCTGGCGGTGCCGGTGATGAACATGCAGAATTTCGAGCCCTTCTCGCCGCTGGGTTTCGCAGGCGTGTCCGCCGCCGCCGCGTCGATCTTCTTTGCCTATGTCGGCTTCGACGCGGTCTCGACCGCGGCGGAAGAAACCAAGAACCCGCAACGCAACATGCCGATCGGCCTGATCGGCTCGCTCGGTATCTGCACCATCTTCTACCTGCTCGTCGCCGCCGGCGTGATCGGCAGCGTCGGGGCCCAGCCGATGCTGGGCACGGATGGCGCGGCACTGGCGCCCGGCAGCGTCGAACTGACCCAGGCGTGCGCCGCCAATGTCGCCGCCACCGGCCACGATGCAGTGGTCTGCTCAAAGGAAGCGCTCGCCTGGACGCTGCGCGAGATCGGCTGGCCGCAGATCGGCAATCTGATCGGCCTCGCGGCCGGCCTGGCATTGCCTTCGGTCATCTTGATGATGATGTTCGGCCAGACCCGCATCTTCTTCGTGATGAGCCGCGACGGACTGCTTCCCGCGGTCCTCTCCAAGGTCCATCCGAAGTTCCACACGCCGCACGTCATCACGATCCTGACGGGCGTGTTCGTGGCTCTTTTCGCGGCGTTCTTCCCGGTCGGCAAGCTCGCCGACATCTCAAACTCGGGCACGCTGTTTGCGTTCGCCGCAGTGTCGATCGCGGTGCTGGTGCTTCGCCGCACCGACCCGACCCGGCACCGTCCGTTCCGGACGCCGTTCATTGTCGTAACCGCGCCGATAGCGATCCTCGGCTGTGCCTATCTGTTCTACAGCCTGGGCTACGAGACCAAGATGATGTTCTTCATCTGGGCGGCGATCGGGCTGGTGGTCTATTTCGCGTACAGCCGCCGCAAGAGCCATGTCGGCCGCGGGATCATCGATGTTCATGAACCCGAGGCCTATGAAGAGCTCGAGCCCCCGGTGCCCGGCACGCATTGAGCTTTGCAAAGCATTAGAATTGGGCCGGGGAGCGATCCTCCGGCCCTTTTCGTTGGGGTGGCTGACGATTGCCTCGCTGGACGCTGCAGAATCCGGCGCTATGCAATTGGGATATGCGTGACTGCATGGCGTCGGGAGCGAGTTGAATGAACGATACGGCTTGGCAGACCGGGGGACCGATCATCGACGGCGGCCCGGTATGGCTCACGGCATCCTTCGTGCTGATCGGCCTCGGCGTGCTGTTCGCGTTGTTCATCCTCGCCTGGGGCACGCGGCTCGCCAGGCGTCGGCAGCAGGCGCGCGATCAGCTGGAAGAGCGCGGCGAACTCCATAATGCGGGCGACCCGAAGACTCCAACGGCGCACCCGACCGCGCCGCTGGTAGCGCCCGCGCCGCCGCCGATCGCCGAAACGCCGGTGATCGCGGCACCGCCTCCGCCAGCACCCGAGCCCGCGCCGGAACCCGCGCCGCTCGCCGACGAACCGATCGCCGCGGCGGCCCCGCTCGATGCCTCTCCGGCATCGCTCGCGGCCTCGGAACCCGAAGTCGCGCCCGCAGGTACCGACGATTTCACGCGCATGAAGGGTGTGGGCCCCAAGCTGGCGGAACGCCTCAACGCGCTCGGCGTCACCAGCTTCGCGCAGATCGCCGCGCTGACGCCCGAACAGGCCGCCGCCCTCGACGCCGAGCTCGGCACCTTCCAGGGCCGCATCCACCGCGATCGCTGGATCGAGCAGGCAGGTTTCCTCGCCCGCGGCGATACCGCCGGCTACGAAGCGGTGTTCGGGAAGCTCTGAACCGGCCTGAGGCTCAGGCGCTCTTGCGCGCTTCGCGCACCAGCAACTTATCGATCTTGCGACCGTCCATGTCGACGATCTCGAAGCGCCAGCCCTGTTCGGCGAACACTTCGCCTTCGTCGGGAAGGTGCTTGAGCACCGCGAGCGCGAGGCCGGCGACGGTTGCATAGTCGCGGTCCTCGGGCAATTCGATCCCCAGCCGCTCGGCGAGCGCGTCGGCGGGCATCTGGCCCGAGACGAGCAGGGATCCGTCCTCGCGCACGATCAGGCTGGGGCTGTCGCCCGGCTCGGCGTCCGAAGCGAAATCGCCGGCGATCGCGGCGAGCAGGTTGGCCGGCGTCACGATGCCTTCGAAATGGCCGTACTCGTCGTGGACGAGCCCCATCGGCACTTCGGCACGGCGCAGCGCGCCCAGCGCATCCATCGCATCGACCTGGTCGGGGAGCACCGGCGCGGGGCGCATAAGCCGCCTGAGTTCGAGCGGCTCGCCGCGGAACAAAGCCGCGGCGATGTCGCGCGCCTGCACCACGCCGATCACCGCATCGACCGATCCCTCGGCCACCGGCAACCGGGTATGCGGCGTCGCCAGCAGCGCGTCGCGGATCCCGTCCGCGTCGAGATCGACATCGAGCCAGTCGACATCGGTGCGCGGCGTCATCACTTCGCGCACCGGACGATCGGCGAGGCGGACCACGCCCGAGATGATCGAACGCTCATGCTCCTCGATCACGCCCGACTTGCTCGCCTCGGCGACGATCAGATGAAGCTCCTCGGCAGTGACGCGGTTCTCCGATTCGCGTTTGAGCCCGATCACGCGGAAGATCAGCGCGCTCGACTTGTCGAGCAGCCACACCACCGGCGCGGTTATCCGGCTGAGCCACAGCATCGGGATCGCCATGATCGCGGCGATCGGCTCGGGCGAGCGCAATGCGAATTGCTTGGGAACCAACTCGCCGACCACCAGCGAGGCATACGTGGTGATCGCGATCACGATCGCGATGCCTAGGGTGTGCGCGGTCTCGGCCGAGAGCCCAAGGCCCTGGATGCGCTCCGCCACCGGGGTGCCGAGGCTCGCGCCCGAATAAGCACCGGCGACGATGCCGATCAGGGTGATGCCGATCTGCACGGTCGAGAGGAACTTGCCCGGATCGGCGGCAAGCAGAATCGCAGTCGCGGCGCCGCGATTGGTCCGCGCCATCGCCTCGAGCCGGGCAGGGCGGGCGGAGACGATCGCGAGTTCGGACATCGAGAAGACGCCGTTCACGGCGATCAGCACGAGGATGATCGCGACGTCGATCCAGGGGAAGGGGCTGGCATGGTGCGCGCCCTCCATATCCGCACTCGACCTTGCTTCACAACCGCTAGCTGCGGCGCATATCGATGCGCAGGCGGAACAACATGGCGCGACGACGGGTTTTGCTGGCTCAAGCCGTTCCACTCGGGAGGAAATAATGGGCTATGCAAGCAAGGTCCTGATCGCGGCCGCACTCGCCGCAACCACGCTGACCGCCGCCTGCGTCACCGATCCGGTGACCGGCGAGCGCCGCGTGTCGAAGGCCGCGATCGGCGGCGTCGGCGGCGCGGTGGGTGGCTATCTGCTCGGCGATCTCGTCGGCGGGCGCAACGATCGCACCGAGAAGATCATCGGCGCCGGCATCGGCGGCCTCGCCGGCGCCGGCATCGGCACATATATGGACCGACAGGAGCAGGAACTGCGCCGCCGCACCGCAGGCACCGACGTCCATGTGATCCGGCAGGGAGACGACCTGGTGCTCAACATGCCTTCGGGCATTACTTTCGCCACCAACCAATCGAGCATCCAGCCGCAGTTCCGCACGACGCTGGACCAGGTCGCCGATGTGCTCCGGCAATATAACCAGACCTATGTCGACGTGTACGGCCACACCGATTCGACCGGCAGCGACTCGTACAATCTGGACCTGTCGCAGCGCCGGGCGAGCGCCGTCGCCGATTATCTGACGATGCGCGGCGTGCAGAGCGCCCGGCTCGGCACGCGCGGCTTCGGCGAGAGCCAGCCGATCGCGAGCAACGACACCGAGGAAGGCAAGGCGGCCAATCGCCGGGTCGAGATCAAGCTGGTGCCCGTCACACAGCAGGACCTGGGCTGAGACGGAAGATCAGGCGCGCCGCTCGCGGAAGAAATCCCTGAGCAGCGCGCCGGCCTCGACTTCACCGATGCCCGCATAGATTTCTGGGTGGTGGTGGCAGGTGGGTTGCGCGAAGAATCGCGGGCCGTGCTCCACCGCGCCGCCCTTGGGGTCGCTCGCGCCGTAATAGAGCCGCGCGATGCGGGCATGGGCGATCGCCCCGGCACACATCGCGCAGGGCTCGAGCGTCACCCACAGATCGCAATCCTCGAGCCGCTCACGGCCGAGGATTCGCGCCGCCTCGCGAATCGCCAGCATCTCGGCATGCGCGGTCGGATCGTGGAGCGTGCGCGGCGCATTGGCGGCGACGGCGACGATCCTGCCGTCGTGCACCACGACCGCCCCCACCGGCACTTCGCCCGCCGCACCGGCCCTCGCGGCGGCATCCAGCGCTGTGCGCATCTGTTCGGGAAGCGGAAACACAGGCACGTGACTAGTGCCCTGTCTCTTTCGGCGAAAGCCCTATGCCGCGGCCGCCACCCGCCGTTCGTCCCGCAGCACCGTCCACAACGCGAAGGCGACGCCCGGCAGGAAGCCCAGCACGGTAAGCCCGCACGTTATCAAGAAGTCCCGCCCGGGCCCGCATGCGAGATAGGTGCCGAGCGGCGGCAGCAGCACCGCCGCGACGATGCGCCCGGCGTGCATTATTTCGCCGCCGGCGTGGGCGACGCGCCCGGAGCCTGTTTTACTTCGATCGTCGGCAGGACCACCGTCGCGTTCTTCATTTCCACCGTCGGCACTTCGACCGTCTTCGCCGTGTTGCCGATCCCGACGCTGCCGGTCTCGGCGCTGTATTTGGGCAATTGGCCGCCCTCCGCCTGCAGCGTCACGGTGGGCAGGCTCGCGCCCTGCCGCTGATTGATCCGCAGCATGCCGAGCGACATCAGCACCACGACTCCGACGGCGATGAGCCCGATAAGGACCAGAATTGCGCGCATTGTCTTCTTCTCCCGGATCGAATCGTTTGCGTAATAACGCCCGACCGGCCATGTGGGTTGCGTGCCGTCGAGCGGTTTGATCGGCGAATCGGTTGACGCACCCCCATTCCCGCTATCGGCGCGGCCTTTCCGGCTTATGCCCAAAACCAGGATTTGAAGCGATGTCGCGCATTTGCGAGCTGACCGGCAAGGGCCGGCAGGTGGGACACAACGTCTCCCACGCCAACAACAAGACCAAGCGCACGTTCCTGCCCAATTTGCAGAACGTGACGCTGATGTCGGATACGCTCGGCCGCAGCATCCGCCTGCGCGTCTCGACGCACGGCCTGCGTTCGGTCGAGCATGTCGGCGGTCTCGACAACTGGCTGCTCAAGGCCAGCGACGACGATCTGTCGCTGCGCGCACGCCGCCTGAAGCGCGAAGTGCGCAAGGCGGCCGCGCCGGCCGAGAAGGCCGCCGCCTAACACTTCTTCGGCGAACTGGCGTCAGCCCGTTCCCTTGGCGGGGAGCGGGCTTTTCGCTTGTCCAGAGGGTCCGCACCCCTCCCCGCAATGGCCAGGATCGCCCGGAGACGATGGTCAGGCCGCCATTGGCTGAAGCTGCCCGGGGGCAGCTTCACCTGGCCATCTGGCAAGAAAGCTCGCGCAGCGCGGGCTGGTGGCCCGTGCAAGTGAGCTGACGCAGTCCAGCGTTCGTCTCCGGGCGACCGCGAAGCGGCGGGCGGATTTTGGCGCACAGCAGCGTCATTCGTCGGTCACGGTGGCAACGCACCGCTCCCTCCTCATTCCTCCCTGTGCGCCAAAATCCGCTCCGTCATGGCCATTGCGGGGAGGGGTGCGGACCCTTAATCCAGACGGAACTTGAGGAGCAAGGACTGCTCCCAGAACTGGCCGTTATCGTCCGACGCGATCCAGACGATCGTGTCCGCGCCTTCCTGCGTGATCGCCAGCGCCTCGAAATTATCGTGCAGCAGCGGCCGCTCGAAGCTGGCGATCTCGGCTCCCCGGACCACGCCGCCCGGCCGGACGCCGCGGATATCGATCAGGCTGATCTTCGCCGTGAACAGCCCGGCCAGCGACAGGCGGCGATTGAGCACCAGCAGCCGGCCGTCGGGCAGCTCGGCGGTGTCGGTGGGATCATATCCCGCCGGGGGCACATACGCGAAGCGCAGGGGAGCGCCTTTGATCTCGGTGGGATCGCCCGCGAAGCGCAGCACGATACGCGCATCGCGCAATCCCTTGGGGCGGGCGGTCTCGCTGAACACGATGAACTGGCCGTTCCGCAGCCGCACCATCGCCTCCGCACCGCCGGCGATCGACCAATCGGCCATCGCGGCGGGCCGCACACTGCGTTCCTTGTGCGCAAGCGTGGCGTCGTATCGCCAGATCGCGTTGCGATTCTCGAAGCCGACCCATGCCCGGCCGCTCTGCGAATCCCAGGTCAGCGATTCGGAATCGCGGTGGCGCTTGATCGCGCCGGTGCCCGGACCGGGCAGATCGGCGAAGCGCACGTCGCGCGGCTGCAAGTCCGCCCCCATGCGGAAATCGACGATATTGCCGCCGTCGCTGAGCAAAGTGAAACGCTCGCCCGCCACGCGCATCGCCGAGAAGCCGCCGAACGCCGGATCCGGGCTCGTCAGCGCGAGGCCGCCCAGATAGGTGAGCGCCCCCACCCGCTGCCTGGCCGGGTCCGACGCGTCCAGCAGCACCGGCTTCGCCCACATCACGGGCCGATCGCCCAGAACCGGGCGCGGCTCGACCCCCGAGGATGTGACGGTCAGCATCAGAAGGACGGAAAGCGGGAAAGCGAGACGCATTGGCCGCGTCATAGCCGCTCGCTGCGGCGGAGCCAGCGCAGAAAGATGAACGCCAGATAACCAGCGCGTTCAGCTGGCGCAAAGGGAATTGGGATATAGCGGCGCCGTAGTTTGCGTATCGAGGTCCTCGCGTTGCGTATCGAGGACCGAGGGCCGGTTCCCCACGGGGACCGGCCCGTTTTCGTTTGTGACACCCCTAAATCCTCCCTCGCGAAGCGGGGAGGGGACCGCCGCCGAAGGCGGTGGTGGAGGGGCGTGGCCGCAAGCGATGTATTTGCGGCTACGCCCCTCCGTCATGCTGCGCATGCCACCTCCCCGCTAAAGCGAGGGAGGATTAAGAAAGGCGGGGCGCTGCTACGCATCGGCGCGGACGTTGCCGCGCCTGCGCCCGTCAGTACATATGCTGCCCGCCGTTGATCGACAGCGTCGATCCGGTGACGAATCCACCCTCTTCCGACACCAGAAACGCCACGCCGCGCGCGATCTCGCTCGCCTGGCCGAGCCGGCCGACCGGGATCTTGGCGACGATCTTCTCGAGTACGTCGGGCGGAACCGCCGCGACCATGTCGGTGTCGATATAGCCCGGCGCGATCGCATTGACCGTCACCCCTGCCCGAGCGCCTTCCTGCGCCAGTGCCTTGGTGAAGCCGTGGATGCCCGATTTGGCGGCGGCATAATTGACCTGGCCATATTGCCCCGCCTGCCCGTTGATCGAGCCGATATTGACGATGCGCCCCCATTTGCGGCTGCGCATGCCGGGGAAGGTGGCGTGCGCCATGTTGAAGCAGCCGCCCAGATTGATGCGGATCACGTCCTCCCACATGTCGCGGCTCATCTTGAGGATGGTGCCGTCGCGGGTGACGCCGGCATTGTTGACGACGACGTCGACCGGCCCGAGCTCGGCCTCGACCTGCGCCACGCCCGCGGCGCACGCGTCGAAATCACCGACATCCCATTTATAGGCCTTGATGCCGGTGCGCTCGGTAAAGGCCTTCGCCTTCTCGTCATTGCCGGCATAATTGGCAGCGACCGTCATGCCCGCGTCCTTGAGCGCAAGGCTGATCGCCTCGCCGATACCGCGCGTTCCACCCGTCACGATCGCTACGCGTGCCATTTTTCGCCATCCTCTCCGTTGTCGTTACGTAACGCTAGGGAGCGTCTGCCCAGCCCGCAAGTTCCCGTTCCAATATCTTCTTGAGCATAAGGATCCCGGGATTGCTTGCATTGAGGCAGGGCAGCACTGCGAAATGCGTGCCGCCCGCCGCAATGAAGGTCTCGCGGCCGCGGATCGCCAGCTCCTCGAGCGTCTCGACGCAATCGGCGGAGAAGCCGGGCGCGACCAATGCGATCCGGGTGATCCCCTTGCCCGGAAGCCCCGCCAGCACCGTATCGGTGGCGGGTTCGAGCCATTTGGCGCGACCGAAGCGCGACTGGAAAGTGACGGTCAGCTCACGTCCCAGCGCCTCGCTCAGCAGCCGCGCGGTCTTCTGACAATGGCAATGATAGGGATCGCCAAGATGCAGGGTCCGTTCCGGCATGCCGTGGAAACTGGCGAGCACCGACTGCGGCTCGAAATCGAGTGCGGCGAGCGATTCCTCGACCGATTGCTTCAGCGCGGCGATATGCGCCGGGTCGTCATGATAAGGCGGCAGCGTACGGAGCGCCGGCTGCCAGCGCATCTTCGCCAGCTCGGCAAAGGCCGCGTCGTTGGCGGTCGCGGTCGTCGCCGCGCAATATTGCGGATAGAGCGGTGCGATCAGGATGCGCTCGCAGCCCGCTTCCTTGAGCGCGCGCAGCCGCTCGCCGAGCGCCGGGCGTCCGTACCGCATCGCATGATCGACGATCACATCGGGCCCGAACGCGCCCTGCAGCGCCTCGGCCTGCGCGCGGGTGATCGCGGCGAGCGGCGAGCCGCCCTCCTGCCACACCTGCCGATAGGCATGCGCCGATCTGGCCGGGCGCGTGCGCAGTATGATCCCGTGGAGGATCGGCTTCCAGACCAGCCCGGGGATCTCGATCACGCGGCGGTCGGATAGGAACTCGGCGAGATAGCGCCGCACCGCGCCTGCCTCGGGCGCGTCGGGCGTGCCGAGATTGACGAGCAGCACGCCCACCCTGGCCGGCGGGATCTTCGGATGATCGGGCGGCGGGATCATTCCATGTCCGATAGCAAGGGCAGCCGCCGGAAGCGCACGCCCGTCGCCGCCTGCAGCGCATTGGCGATCGCCGGCGCGACCGGCGGCACCGCGAGCTCGCTCACGCCCCCGGGTTCGTCGGCGTTGCGGATCAATTCGACGGTGATGTCGGGGCAGTCGGCGAGCGTCGGCAGGCGAAGCTCGGTGATGTCGCGGACATCGGCGACATTCTCGGTGAACCCGGTCGAACAGCCCACGGCGCCGGCCAGCCCGAACAGCAGCCCGCCCTCGATCTGCTGCATGACGAGATCGGGATTGACCATCCGCCCGCAATCGACTGCCGCCACCAGTCGCTCGACCTTGACGCGGCGATCGCCGGTCAGCTGCGCCTCGGCGAGCACTGCGATGTGCGAGCCGCGGAAGCTGTGGCACGCGATCCCCTGCCCGCTGCCCGGCTGCCCACCCTGCCAGCCGCCGAGTTGCGCCACGGTCTGGAGACAGCGCGCCAGCCGCGGCTGTCCCCAAGCATCGCCATGCGGAACGACAATGCGTCCTGCTCGGCGATATGCGCGAGCTCGTCGAGGAAGCTCTCGGTGAAGAAGCAGGTGTAGCTATGGGCGCCCGAGCGCCAATAGCCGGTCGGCACGCCGATCTCGGCGGGATGATGGTCCACCGCGAGATGGGGAATCGCATAAGGCGGCACCGCGCCCTCCACCGCGCCGGGATCGCTGCCGCTGAGCGTCAGCCCGATGCCGGGAAGCGCGGCGCCGCGCAGCAGTCGCCCGGCAAGCTCGCGGCCCGTGGCCGGCGCGGCGATCTTGGCGAGCCAGCCGGTGAGCTGCTTCTGCTGACTAAGCCGCGCGGTCATCCGCCCGGCGGCGGCGGGACGGAAGCGATCGCGCCGGAAATCCTCGCCGCGCGACCAAGTGAGCTGCACGGGCCGACCGATCCGCATCGCGAGCAAGGCCGCCTGTGCCGCCACGTCGGTTTCGAGCTTGGCGCCGAACGAGCCGCCCGCCATCGTCGGATGGAGGATCACGGATCCCTCGTCGAGCCCCGCCGCGCGCGCCGCCGCCGCGCGGGCAAGTCCCGGCGCCTGTGTCGGCAGCCACAGGGTCAGCCGCCCGTCACGGTGGACCGCGGTCGCGGTCATCGGCTCCAACGGTGCGTGGAGCGCGAGGCCGACGCGATATTCGGCCGCGACCACCTGCGCCCCGCGGAACTGCGCCGCGAGATCGCCCGCCTCGGCGATGCGCGTGCCCTGGCCGTCCAGCGCGGCGCTCAGCGCCTGTTCGATCGAATCGCTGTTGACCACTGGCTCGGGCGTCTTGAAGCGCGGCCGCATCGCATCGATCGCGCGGTCCGCCGCCCACCAATTGTCGGCGACCGCAGCAACCCAATCGTCGGTGGTGACCACTGCGAGCATGCCGCGGATCCGGTTGGCAGCGGCACGATCGACCTTGACCAGCCCGGTCTCGCCGGCGGGGCCCTGCCGGATCGAGGCATAGACCATGTCGGGCAGCCGGATATCGGCGGCGAAGTTGGCGCTGCCGTCGATCTTGGGCGGCGCATCGAGCCGCGGCAGCGGCTGGCCGAAGAGCCCAGGCCCTTCCCCGTTCTGAGCGGTACGTCGTCCGGCAGGCTCTGCTCCGCCGCCTCGGCCGCGAGCACGCCGAAGCCGAGCTTGCGATTGCCCTGATAGACGAGACCGTTGAAGGTGCCGACGGCCTTCCAGTCGACGCCCCAGCGCTTCGCCGCCGCCTTGGCCAGCAGCACCCGCGCCGCCGCGCCGGCGTGCCGGAGCTCGCCCTCGAAATTGCGGATCGAAGTCGAGGCGCCGGTGAGCATCAGTCCGGACCGCCGGACATGCGCGCGGCGCAGCGCCTCCGGAAGCGGCCCCAGCGCGGCCGCGAACAATTCCTCCGCGGCAAGCGGATTGGCGTAGAGCGGGTTGAGCGGCGCGGGCTCGACTCCCACCATCTTCCAGTCCGCGCCGAGCTCGTCCGCGATGATCTGCGGCATGGCGGTATAGACCCCCTGCCCTTCCTCGCATTGCGGGACGGCGACCGTGACATGGCCGTCGGTGCCGATCTTGAGCCATGCGCCGAACAGGCTCTCGCCCGGCGCGGGAGTAAGATTGGGGAGATAGGTGCGCGGCCACGCCGCCCAGGCGACGACCAGCCCGATTCCGACGCCGCCGCCGATCAGCAGCGTCCGCCGGTCGAGCTTGCTGCGCGTGCTGGTGTCCACCGCCATCGCCCCGCTGTATCGCGCAGCTTCGCTCGACGCCAGCCGCGTGAAAGGCGTTGGGTTTGCCGCCCGGCTGCTCTATCGCTGCGGCAAGATCGATTGCCGGGGAACGACAAGACCGTGCTGCTCCACCTTCTCGCCGCCGCGGGCGACCATCTCCACTTCAAGGACCTCGGGCTCGACCCGGTCGCAGTCAATCTCGGCTTCTTCCAGATCAAATGGTATTCGCTGGCGTACATCGCCGGCATCCTGGTCGGCTGGTGGTACCTGCTCAAATTGCTCGCCCAGCCCGGCGCGCCAATGGCCCGCCGCCATGCCGACGATCTCGTCTTCTATGCGACGCTCGGCATCATCCTCGGCGGGCGGATCGGCTACGTGCTGTTCTACGCGCCCGAGATGATCGTTCAATCGCCGCTGCAAATCTTCCGGCTGTGGGACGGCGGCATGTCGTTCCACGGCGGCGTGATCGGGACGACGGTCGCGATCATCCTGCTCGCGCGGCGCCAGGGGCTCGATTGGCTGCGCATCCACGATTATGTCGCCTGCGTCGCGCCGTTCGGATTGTTCTTCGGCCGCCTCGCCAATTTTGTGAACGGCGAACTCTGGGGCAAAACCACCGACCTTCCTTGGGCGATCGTCTTCCGCAACACCGTGCAGACCGGCCTGCCCGAGCCCGCACGGCACCCGAGCCAGCTCTACGAGGCGGGACTGGAGGGCATCCTGCTCTTCGTCATCCTGTGGTTCTTCTTCTGGCGCACCGACTCGCGCTACCAGCCCGGCAAGCTCGTCGGCATCTTCGTGCTCGGCTACGGCCTGTGCCGCTTCTTCGTCGAGTTCTTCCGCGAGCCCGATGCCCAGCTCGTCTGGCTGGTCGACGCGACCGGCCTGCACATGGGCCAGTGGCTGTGCATCCCGATGATCGTCGGCGGCATCTATCTGATCGCCACCGCCAATCGCCGCCGCAAGCGTGTCGAGCCGATCGCGGGGTCGGAGAGCGTGGCGTAATCCTGTCGTCCCGAATGGATATGACGAACTCCGAACCGCTCCTCCCCGAACGCCTCGCCCGCGCGATCACGATGGCGGGCCCCATCCCGCTGTCGCAATTCATGGGCGCGGCGAACGCCCATTATTATGCGACGCGCGATCCGCTGGGCGCGCGCGGCGATTTCACCACCGCGCCCGAGATCAGCCAGATGTTCGGCGAGCTGATCGGGCTGTGGCTCGCCGACCTGTGGGACCGCGCCGGACGGCCGGTGGCGCGTTATGTCGAATTGGGCCCCGGCCGCGGCACGCTCGCCGCCGATGCGCTGCGCGCAATGGCCAAGGCGGGACTCGAACCGCCGGTCGACTTCATCGAGACCAGCCCGACCTTGCGCGCCGCGCAGGCCGAGCGGGTGCCGGGCGCCGAATGGCATCTCGGCTTCACCGGAATCTCGGAAGACGGGCCGCTGCTCATCGTCGCCAACGAATTCTTCGACGCGTTGCCGATCCGCCAACTCGTCGCCACCGAGGACGGCTGGCACGAGCGGCTGGTCGCGTGCCAGGACACCTTGTTCCTGCCGGTCGCCGGCGACCGCAGCTTCGACATGATCATCCCGCCCGACCTGCGCGGGGCCGCACCGGGATCGATCCTCGAGACCTCGCCTGCCGGCGTCGCGGTGCTGCGCGGACTCGCCGCCCGGCTGACCGCGCAGGGCGGCGCCGCGCTGATCATCGACTATGGCTATGAGGGCCCGGCGATCGGCGACACGCTCCAGGCGGTGCGCGGGCACGCTTATGCCAATCCGTTCGAGGAGCCCGGCGAGGCCGACCTCACCGCCCATGTCGATTTCGCGACGCTCAAGGAAGCCGCCGAGGCCGAGGGGCTGGTCGTCCACGGCCCGGTGACGCAAGGCGCGTTCCTCAAGGCGCTCGGCATCGAGGCGCGCACCGAGGCGCTCGCCGGGGCATCCCCCGACCGCGCCGAATCGCTGGCGATCGACCGCGACCGGCTGATCGGCGACGAGGCGATGGGCGAATTGTTCAAGGTCGTTGCCCTCACCGCTCCGGGCTGGCCCATTCCCGAGGGGTTCGAATGATCCATTACCGCGACGCCCTGCCCGCCGACGGCCCCGCGCTCTCCGCAATGGCGCAGCGCTGCTTCACCGATACGTTCGGCAGTCTCTACCGCGCCGAGGATCTCGCTTTGTTCCTCGATCGGGCCTTCGGCGCCGACGGCCTGCCCTCGCAGCTCGACGATCCGCGCTTCAGCGTCCGCGTCGCGCTCGACGGCGATGCCGTGGCGGGCTTCGCCAAGATCGGCCCGGTCGATTTCCCCGGCGACTGGACCAGCGACACGATCGAGCTGCACCAGCTCTATGTCCTCGGCCGCTGGCAAGGCGAAGGCCTGGCGCCCGAGCTGATGGACTGGACGATCGCCACTGCCCGCGCGCGCGGCTTCGCCCGCATGGTGCTCAGCGTCTATGTCGACAATCACCGCGCCCAGCGTTTCTACGCGCGCTACGGTTTCCGCGAGATCGGCAAATACGAATTCCGCGTCGGCGATCATGTCGACGACGATCGCATCTGGAGCCTCGATCTGTGAACCCGGATCTATGAACCAGGTCGAAGTCATTCGCGCTCGCGCGCTCGACGGCGTTTCGCACGGCTTTCTCGGCCGCAGCGGCGGCGTCTCGACCGGCGTCGTGGCCGGACTCAATGTCGGCACCGGTTCGGCCGACGATCCGCAGGCGATCGCCGAAAATCGCCGCCGCGCCGCCGAGGCCGTGCTTCCGGGCAGTCGGCTGGTCACGGTCTATCAGGTCCACTCACCCGACGCCGTCGCGGTGATCGAGCCGTTCGACGATCGCCTGCGCCCGCGCGCCGACGCGCTCGTCACCGATCGCCCCGGGCTCGCATTGGGCATCCTGACCGCGGACTGCGCACCCGTGCTCCTCGCCGATCGCGAGGCCGGCGTCGTCGGCGCGGCGCATGCCGGATGGAAGGGCGCGATCGGCGGCGTCACCGATTCGACGATCGCCCTGATGGAGACTTTGGGGGCAAAGCGCGAGCGCATCACCGCCGCGGTCGGCCCGTGCATCGCCCGCGCCAGCTACGAAGTCGATGACGGCTTCTTCCGCCGCTTCGCCGAGGCCGACCCCGCCAACGAACGCTTCTTCGCCGACGGAAGGCCCGGGCACCACCAGTTCGATCTCGAAGCCTATGTCGCGCACCGCCTCGCCGCCGCGGAATCCGCACCGTCGAGACGCTCGGGCTCGACACGTATTCGGACGCGGACCGTTTCTACAGCTTCCGCCGCGCCACGCACCGCGGCGAGCCCGATTACGGCCGGCAGATCGCGATCATCGGGCTGTAGCCCTCGCGAAAAGGGCGCCCGGATCGCTCCGGACGCCCTTCGAACTCAGGCCGCCTGCTTGGCGCGCGAAGCCCGCTTGCGATCGTGCGGATCCAAATAGCGCTTGCGCAGCCGGATCGACTTGGGCGTGACTTCGACCATCTCGTCGTCGTCGATATAGGCGATCGCCTGCTCGAGCGTCATCTTCTTCGGCGGGGTCAGGCGGATCGCGTCGTCCTTGCCGCCCGATGCGCGGAAGTTGGTGAGCTGCTTCGCCTTCATTGGATTGACCTCGAGGTCATCCGGCTTGGCGTTCTCGCCGACCACCATGCCCTCGTAGAGCGCCTCGCCATGTCCGACGAACAGGATGCCGCGCTCCTCGAGCGGGCCGAGCGCGTAGCTGTTGGCCTCGCCCGAGCCGTTCGAGATCAGCACGCCGTTCTTGCGGCCCTCGATATTGCCCTTGTGCGGGCCGTATTTCTCGAACAGCCGGTTCATGATGCCGGTGCCGCGCGTGTCCGACAGGAACTCGCCGTGATAGCCGATCATCCCGCGCGAAGGCGCCGAGAAAGTGATGCGGGTCTTGCCGCCGCCCGAGGGACGCATGTCGGTCATCTCGGCCTTGCGGATGTTCATCTTCTCGACGACCGTGCCCGAATATTCCTCGTCCACGTCGATGATGACGGTCTCGTACGGCTCGGTCTTCTTGCCGTCCTCGTCGGTGCCGAACAGCACGCGCGGACGGCTGATGCCGAGCTCGAAGCCCTCGCGGCGCATCGTCTCGATCAGTACGCCGAGCTGGAGCTCGCCGCGGCCGGCGACTTCGTACGAGTCGCGGTCGTCGGCCTCGGTGACCTTGATCGCGACGTTGCTCTCGGCTTCGCGGAACAGGCGATCGCGGATCATGCGGCTGGTCACCTTGGTGCCCTCGCGGCCCGCCATCGGCGAATCGTTGACCGCGAAACGCATGCTCAGCGTCGGCGGATCGATCGGCTGGGCGTGGAGCGGCTCGGAGACCGAGGGGTCGCAGATCGTGTTCGAGACGGTGGTGTGCGTCAGCCCCGCGATCGAGATGATGTCGCCCGCCTGCGCTTCGTCGGTCGGCACGCGCTCGAGACCGTGGAAGGTCATGATCTTGGTCGCGCGCCCGGTCTCGACGACCTTGCCGTCATTATCGAGGCTGTGGATCGGCTGGTTGGTCTTGACCGAACCCGAGAACACCAGGCCGGTGAGGATGCGCCCGAGGAAATTGTCGCGGTCGAGCAGGGTCACGAGGAACTTGAACGGACCGTCCGGATCGGCCGAGGGCGGCGGCACATGCTCGATGATCTTGTTGAACAAGGGCGCCAGCGTGCCTTCGCGCAGATCCGGCGACTCATTGGCATAGCCGTTGCGGCCCGAGGCGTAGAGCACCGGGAAGTCGAGCTGCTCGTCGGTCGCCTCTAGGCTCACGAACAGGTCGAACACTTCGTCGAGCACTTCCTGGATGCGCTCGTCCGGACGGTCGATTTTGTTGACCACGACGATCGGCCGCAGGCCCAGCGCCAGCGCCTTGCCGGTGACGAACTTGGTCTGCGGCATCGCGCCTTCGGACGAATCGACCAGCAGGATGACGCCGTCGACCATCGACAGGATCCGCTCCACCTCGCCGCCGAAATCGGCGTGGCCGGGGGTGTCGACGATGTTGATCCGCGTGCCTTCCCAATCGACCGAGGTGCACTTGGCGAGAATCGTGATCCCGCGCTCCTTCTCGAGGTCGTTCGAGTCCATCGCGCGCTCTTCGATGCGCTGGTTGTCGCGGAACGTGCCGGACTGGCGGAAGAGCTGGTCGACGAGCGTGGTCTTGCCGTGATCGACGTGGGCGATGATCGCCACGTTGCGGAGGTTCATGCGTATATCCTGATTGGCCGCAAAAGGCGGTTTCGCGGGGCGCCCTTAGCGCAATTTGTGCGTTGCGGGAAGTCTTCGCGCCGCTACGGATAAACACATGGCCGAACCGCTCCGCATTCTCGTCATCATGGGCAGTGTCCGAGAAGGGCGCATGGCCGAGCCTGTCGCCAACTGGGTGCTGGAGCAGGCCGTGGTGCGCGAAGGCCTCGCCTGCGAGCTGATCGACCTCAAGGACTGGGATCTGCCCTTCTATCCCTTCCCGCACGCGCCCGCGCAGGGCAAGTACACCGATCCGCTCCAGATCCGCTGGGCGGAAAAGATCGCGAGCGCCGACGGCTATATCCTGATCTGCCCCGAATATAATCACGGGCCGCCCGCCGTGCTCAAGAACGCACTCGACTTCGTCTATGCCGAATGGAACCGCAAGCCGGTCACCTTCGTGGGCTATGGCGGCAATGGCGGGGCACGATCGATCGAATTGCTGACCTGCGTGACCCGCGAGCTGCAGATGGCGCCGCTCGAGGCATCGGTCCACATCATGGGCGTGTGGGGCAAGGTGAAGGCCGGGGTATTCACGGGTGACGACAAGGACCTGCGCTGGACCGGCCATTTGTTCGACGAACTCCTGTGGTGGGGCCACGCGCTCAAGGCGGCGCGCTGATCTTGGCGAATGGCTCGGGGTGTACTATTTAACTGACACACTTGGATAGCTGCCGCGAACCCCTTATGGGTGTCCGCGACAGCTTTGGAGGGTTTGGAATGGCGACCGAGACTGCAGTGGCCGAACAGGATCTGGTGCTCACTGCGCCCGACCCGGTGAAAGTGGTTGCGCCCGAAAAGGCCGCGGGGCTGGTTCCGGTGGAAGACACCAAGAAGAACGAGCTCGAAAAGCGCGTCGAAGGCTTCATCGACGATCTGGTCGCGCAGGACGTAAACTCGCCCGAATTCGGCAAGCGCGTCGATGCGATCGCCGCGATGGGGCAGAAGGAAATCCGCGACGCGGCGGGCCAGTCCAATCGCTTCCTCGATCGCCCGGTGCGCGCGATGAGCACCGATACCGGCGTCGGTGCCGATCTGCTCCAGCTCCGGAAAACCGTCGAAGAGCTCGATCCGGGCCGCAACGGCAAATTGATCGGCGGCAATGACGGGTTCCTGTCGAAACTGTTCGGCGGCTCGCCGCTCAAGCAGTATTTCCGCAAATACCAGTCGTCGCAGAGCCACATCCAGGGCATCCTGAAGAGCCTGTCCAGCGGCAAGGACGAGCTGCTGATGGACAATGCCGCGATCGACACCGAGCGCGCGAACCTCTGGAACGCCATGGGTCGCCTCGAGCAGATGATCTATCTGTCCAAGGCGATGGACGCCAAGATCGAGGACAAGGCCAACGAACTCGACCACACCGATCCCGCCAAGGCGAAGGCGCTGCGCGAGACCGCGCTCTTCTATGTCCGCCAGCGCACCCAGGACCTGCTCACCCAGATGGCAGTGACGGTGCAGGGCTATCTTGCGCTCGATCTGGTCAAGAAGAACAATGTCGAGCTGGTGAAGGGCGTCGACCGCGCCTCCACCACGACGGTTTCCGCGCTGCGCACCGCAGTCACCGTCGCGCAGGCGCTGACCAACCAGAAGCTCGTGCTCGACCAGATCACGGCGATCAACACGACGACCGCGGGGCTGATCGATTCGACCGGACAATTGCTCAAGAGCAACACCGCCGCGATCCATGAGCAGGCGGCCAATTCGACGATCCCCGTCGAGACGCTCCAGCGCGCCTTCCAGAACATCTACGACACGATGGACGCGATCGACACCTTCAAATTGAAGGCGCTCGACAGCATGAAGACCACGGTCAACACGCTCTCGAACGAAGTCGAGAAGTCGAAGGGCTATATCGCCCGGGCCGAGGGCGCCGCGCAGAACCAGGGCGGCGCACCCGCCGACACGTTCAAGCTGGAGGCGATGTAAGCCCGTGACCGATGTCGATCGCCTCCGCGCGCGTGCCGACGAGCTGATCGAGCGCTCCCGGGCCCGCGCGCCGGCGAGCGCGGCCGACCAGAGGCTGCGCCGCCGGCGCGAGGCGGAGGTGGTCCGGCGGGTCGGCCGGATCGCGATCGCCGACGGCGCGATCCTTGCCGGCGCGATCGTGTTTGCGCTCGCCGTCGCGCCTCTGGGGATCATGGGCGCGATGCTCGTCGCATTGCTGCTGATCGTCGCGACCATCGTCTTCGCGGCGCTGCCCGCGGGGGCGGCACTCCCGAGATCGAGCAATTGACGCAGGTGCCGCTCAAGGCATTGCCGCGCACCACCGAGCATTGGCTAGATGCGCAGCGCCCCGCATTGCCCGCGCCGGTGCAGGGGCTGGTCGATTCGATCGGCGTGAAGCTGGAGTTTCTCGCCCCGCAGCTGGCCCTGCTCGACGAGCAATCCCCGGCGGCCGGCGAAGTACGCAAGCTGGTCGGCGAGCAGCTCCCCGAGCTGATCAAGGGCTATGCGCGAGTGCCCGAGCCGCTGCGCCGGGTCGAGCGCAACGGGCTCACGCCCGATCAGCAGCTCGCCCAGGGCCTGCAGGTGATCGACGACGAGATCGCCGAAATGTCCGCCCAGCTCGCACAAGGCGACTTGGATTTGCTCGCGACGCGCGGCCGCTATCTCCAGATCAAATATCAGGGCGACGAGGGCAGCGGCCCGGCGTAGCGCGCGTCGAAGTCGCGCGCGAGCTGGCCGAGGCTCACCGAACCGAACCGCGCGATCAGCAACTTCTCCGCCTCGCTCAGCGCATCCGCCAGCGATTCGTTGACCAGCTTCTCGACCAGGCAATGCGTCGGCCCGGCCTCGTTGCCGATCGCGAAGATCTGCGGCCCGCCGACTGCGCGATGGACGTCGAGCAGCGAGATCGCATCGAGATCGCAGGCGAGCACCCAGCCGCCGCCATGCCCCTTTTCCGAGCGGACATAGCCCGCCTCGCGCAGCCCCGCCATCGTGCGGCGGACGACCACCGGATTGGTCCGCAGCATCGTCGCGATCGCGTCCGAGGTCATCGGCCCGTCATGCCGCGCCATGTGGAGCAGCACGTGGAGCATTCGGGAAAGCCGGCTGTCGCGTCGCATCGTCCGATCCTTGGAGCCCGCACCGCATTTGGCAAGCAGTGCTCATCATGATACATTTGATGTTACATGATTCGCGGGAGTGTGGAAATGCGCCGAATGAACGACCCCGATCGCTGGAACGACCTGGCCAGGCACTATGAGGAGACCGCGCACCCGTTCACTGCGCCCTTCGCGGAGGCGGCGCTCGCGCGGATCGAAGTGACGCGGCAGACCCGCCTTCTCGACGTCGCGACCGGCACCGGAGCACTCGCATTGGCGGCGGCGTGGCAGGGTGCGCAGGTGCTCGCGACCGACTTCTCGCCCGGCATGGTGGCGCGCGTGACTGCGCACGAACTGCCCAATCTCGAAGGCCGGACGATGGACGGCCAGGCGCTCGACCTGCCCGATGCTTCGTTCGACGCGGTTTTCTCCGTGTTCGGCGTGATGATGTTCCCCGATTGGCGCAAGGGGCTGGCCGAGATGGCGCGCGTCACCCGGCCGGGCGGGCATGGCGTGGTCGCCACCTGGATCAGCGAAGGCGCGGCGACGCATCTGCTGCTGTCGCAGGTCGTCCGCGCATTATTCCCGGAACGCGATTGGCGGACCGGCCTGCCCGAAGGACTGACCTGGCTCGGCAAGCCCGAGACGCTCGCCGCGGAGATGGTCGCCGCGGGCTATGTCGCGCCGATCATCGAAACGATGACGCACGATTATCTGCTCCGGATGACCGATCTAGTTCCCGAAACGCAGTTCGGGCTGAGCGAGGATTGGGCCGCACTCGGTGCGGACGACCAGAAAGCAGTGATCGACGAAGTCTATCGGCGCGCGGACGGGCGGGAGGTGCTGCCAGTGCCGTCGACCGCGCTCATCGCGGTAGCCACGCGCCCCTGACGCGCCTCAGGGCTTGCCGATCGCTTCATTCGCGCGGTCGGCAAGCCGCTCGACCGCCGCGGCGTGGATGCCCGGTGCCGTGGCCAGCACGCCGAACGCCTGCGCATCAGGCGTATTGAAATCGAGCGGGCGGCCGAACGCGTCGCTCACCGCCGCCCCCGCCTCGCTGGCGAGCAACACCGCCGCGGCGATGTCCCATTCATTACCCCAGCGGATCGTCGCGAGCAGATCGGCTTCGCCCGCCGCGACCATAGCGATACGCAATGCGATCGAATTGGGCTTGGCGACCATCACCAAGTCATGGTCGACCTTGGAGAGCTGGTCCGCAGGCACCCGCGCGCCGACAAGCTGATCACGCTCGGCTACCCGCAGCCGCTCGCCGTTGCGGAAGGCGCCCTTCCCGGCCTCGGCGGTCCACACTTCCTGCCGTGCCGGTGCGTCGAGCACGCCGATCACCGGCTTGCCGCGCTCGACCAGCGCCACCGAGACCGCCCAGCCCGGCCGCCCGCGCAGATAGTCGCGCGTCCCGTCGATCGGATCGACCACCCAGATACGCTCGGCATCCAGCCGCGCGGCGCTGTCGATCGTCTCTTCGGAGAGCCAGCCGGCATCGGGAAGCAATTCGCCGAGCCGGTAGCGCAGCATCCCGTCGACTTCGAGATCGACGGCGCACACCGGATTGCCCGGCGACTTCTCCCAGCGGCGGAAATCGGTGTTCCACAGCCGGATCGCGAACCGCCCCGCATCGGCGGCGATGTTCGCGACTTCGGCGGCGAGATCGGACTCATTCACCGGCGATCGTCATCCCGTCGATGCGCAAGGTCGGCGCGTTGATGCCATAGCGGAATTCCAGGTCGTTGGCGGGCGTGAGCGCGAGGAACATGTCCTTCAGATTGCCCGCGATGGTGATCTCGGACACCGCCCGCGTGATCTCACCCTTCTCGATCAGGAAGCCCGCCGCGCCGCGGCTGTAATCGCCGGTGACGCCGTTGACGCCCTGCCCGATCAGCTCGGTGACGAGGATGCCGCGATCGATTTCGCCGACCAGGGTCTCGGGCGGGATGCTGCCGGACTGCATGTAGAGATTACTCGGCGCCACCCCCGGTGCGCCGCCGATGCCGCGCGAGGCATGGCCGGTCGGCTCGAGCCCGAGCTGACGCGCCGAGGCGCTGTCGAGCAGCCAGGTCTCCAGCATGCCCTGATCGACCAGCTTGATCGGCAGCACCGGCAGCCCCTCGCCGTCGAAGGGCCGCGAGCGCAGCCCGCGCGGGCGGTGCGGATCGTCGCAGATCGTCACGCCCTTCGCGAATATCTGCTGGCCGAGGCAATCGAGCAGGAAGCTCGTCTTGCGCGTGATCGACGAACCGCCGATCGCGCCGAGCAGATGGCCGATGAGCCCCGCCGAGACGCGGCGATCGAATACCACCGGCATCGCCCCGCTCGGCACCTTGGCGGGATCGAGCCGGGCCACCGCGCGCTCGCCCGCCAGCCGCCCGATCGCCTCGGGGGCCTCGAGCATCGACGCGTGGCGCGCGCTGTGATGGGCATGGTCGCGCTCCATCGCGCCACCGCTGCCCGCGAGCACGCTCGCCGATATGCCGTGGCCGGTCTGGGCATAGGCGCCGGTGAAGCCGTGGCTGGTGGCGATCGCCATCACCGAGCGGCTCGCGCTCGCGCTCCCGCCCTCGCTGTTGGTCACGCCCGGAACCGCACGCGCGGCATCCTCGGCGGCGAGCGCGCGTGCTCTCAGCGTTTCGGGAGCGTCGTTGGCCCCGTCGTCGAGGTCGAGCAGAGGCGGGCTGCCGTGCATCAGCCGCTCCTGCGGCGCGAGCCCGGCCCATTTGTCTTCCGGCGCTTCTCGCGCCATCGCGATCGCACGCTCGACCAGCGCATCGAGCGACTCGTTGCTCAGGTCCGAAGTCGAGACGCTCGCCGAGCGCCGCCCGACGAACACGCGCAGCCCCAGCTCCTCGCTTTCGGAACGCTCGACATCCTCGAGCGCGCCCATCCGCACCGAAACCGACAGCGAACGATCCGCGGCGAACACTGCGTCGGAAGCGTCGACACCCGCGGCACGCGCCCTGTCGACGATGTCGTGGACGCGTTCGCAGGCTTGGGACTCGGTCAGCATCGCAGCGACTTAGGGAGCCGACCCGCTGACGTCAAAGAGACAGGTCAAAGAGTCTGGCCGACCACGAAGCAGGCAGCGAACATCAGCAGCCCCGCGTTGCGGTTCGAGCGGAAGCGATGGAGCGCATTGGCGCCATCGGCGGGCACGAGGGTCACCACCTGCCAGCCGAGATGCAAGGCCATCGGCAGCAGCGCCGCGAGCGCGACAGGATCGGGACGAAGCTGCCAGAAAGCGGTGCCCCACAATGCCAGCGCGACGGCATAGAAGCCCGCAACACCGCCCCGAACATGGCTGCCGAGCCGCCGTGCGGAGGAACGCACGCCGACCAAAGCGTCGTCCTCGACATCCTGCAGCGCATAGATCGTGTCGTAGCCGATCACCCAGAAGATGCAGCCGGCATAGAGCAGCAGCCCGGGCAGCCAGCCCCAATCGGGTGCCTCGGCCCAGCCGACCAGAGCGGCCCAGGAGAATACCAGCCCGAGCCAGGCCTGGGGCCACCAGGTGACTCGCTTCATGAAGGGATAGGCCGCGACCAGGATAAGACTGCCGAGCGCGACGCCGGCCGCGAGCGGAGTCAGCTGGATCAGCACCACCAGTCCGATCAGGCAAAGCGACACCAGCCAGATCCACGCCGCCTTGAGCGACACTGCCCCGCTGGCGAGCGGGCGGCTGGCAGTGCGCGCGACCTGCCGGTCGAGGTCGCGGTCGACGATATCGTTGTACACGCAACCCGCGCCGCGCATCGCGATGCTGCCGAGCAGGAACCACAGGATCAGGTCCCAGCGGACGAGTGCATTTCCCGATAGCGCGACGGCCCAGGCGCCGGGCCAGAACAGCAGCCACCAGCCGATCGGCCGATCGAACCGCGCGAGCAGCGCATAGGGCGCACGGCGGCGGGAAGCATCCCGACCAGCCCGCGATGCTCGGTGTCGGGGACGATCTCGGGTGCGGCGGCCATGGCCCCGTCTTCGCGCTGGCCGGGCAAAGATCAAGCGGGCGATTGCAACAATCCGGCATATTCCGGCGACAAAGCGCGCGCAGGGATCCCCGAAAGCTCGATCGCGGGAGGCGGGATATGCGTGCACTGGTGTTGGGAAGTCTGATCGTGCTCGCGGTCACCGGCAGCGCATGGGCGCAGGACGCGCCGCCCGAAGGCCCGCCGTCCGGCCAATGGCGTCCGGACGGTCCTCCACCGGGCGGTCCGCATCGCGGCCCATTGTTCATCAGTCCGATGGGCGAACCCTTTCGCGGCACGCCCGGCGGCCCCGCGCCGCAGGACGCCTGGTTCGACGGCGCCGATGCGAGATCATGACGGTGCACTCAGCGAGGACGAAATGATCGCCGACGCCGCGCGCTTCTTCGCGCTGCTCGATGTGCGCAAGGACGGCGAGATCGATCCCGACGATGTGGAGCGCTACGAGACCGTGCTCGCCCCCGAGATCCGCACCAGCGGATTTGGCGGTGGTGGTGGCGGGCGCAGGCCGGGCGGTCGGGGCCATGGCGGTGGACGGCATGGCGGCCATGGCGGCGGTGGCCCCGGAGGGGCGGTCCGGGCGGCGGCGATGGCGAGGACGGGCCGCGTCCCGGTCGCGACCCGAGCATCGGTATGAAGCAGGGCGCGGCGCGCTTCGGCTATCTCGCTTATCCCGAGCCGGTGACCGTCGCCGATCGCAACCTCAATCGCGGCGTCGATCCGGCCGAGTTCGCCAAGGCCGCCTCTCAGCGCTTCGCGATGCTCGATACCAACCATGACGGGAAGATCGACAAGGCCGAACTGCCGAAATTGTCGCGAGGCTTCGGCGGCCGCGGCCTGCGCGGCGACGACAAGGGCGCGCGGGCGGATATTCCGGAGGCTCCGCAATAGGCCGCCGATCGCCTTTCTTTCCACACGCCCTTCGACAAGCTCAGGGCGAACGGATGGCGGGCCATGCCCTCCCCGTTCGCGCTGAGCCTGTCGAAGCGCCGTCAGCTGATCTGCATGTCGCCGGGGTGACGGAGGGGGACGGGCGGCTAGGGAATGCGAATGCCCGCAACCCCCGCCTGGCCCCCGCAATCCACGCCGCGCCTGTTCGTCGAGACCGAGCTCGCCCCTGGCCCGCTGCGCATCGAGGGCCCGCCGGCGCATTACCTGATCCAGGTGATGCGGATGAAGGCCGGCGATCCGGTCAAGCTGTTCGACGACAAAACCGGCGAATGGCTCGGCATCACGCAAGCTATGGGCAAGCGCGATCTCGTGCTCGACGTGACCGAGCGGCTGCGCGAGCGCGAGCCGGTGCCCGACCTGTGGCTCTGCGCCGCACCGATCAAGAAAGGCCGGATCGACTGGGTCGCGGAAAAGGCGTGCGAGCTCGGGGTCGCGCGGTTGGCGCCGGTGCTCACTCGTCGCGCAGTCGTCGACAAGCTCAATTTGGACCGGCTGCGCAGCCATATGATCGAGGCCGCCGAGCAATGCGGCCGCACCGCGCTCCCCGAGCTGGTCGAGCCGGTCAAGCTGACCGCGATGCTGCGCGACTGGCCGAGCGAGCGCACCCTGTTCTTCGCCGACGAGACCGGCGGCCTGCCGGCGCTGGAAGCGATGCGCGCCCATCCCGGCCCCGCCGCGATCCTCGTCGGTCCCGAAGGCGGCTTCGACCCCGAGGAGCGCGAGGCGATCCGTGCGCATCCGAAAGCAGTGGGAATCGCGCTGGGACCGCGTATTCTGCGCGCCGAAACCGCGGCGGCAGCGGCCGTAAGTCTTTGGATGGGAACGGTCGGGGATTGGTGACCGAACGGTACGAAATTGCCACTGGCGCGTGCCCTCACGCGCAGCTAAAGGCCCGCGGATGAGCACGAAGACCGTTTCGAACAGCAACGCAGCGGTCATCGAGGACCGTGCTCAGCTGGTGGAATATTTCGCCCGCGGCGAGAAGCCGAAGGACCGCTGGCGGATCGGCACCGAACACGAGAAGTTCGTCTATTGGAAGACGCCCGATCATCGCGCGCCCAGCTATGAGGAGCCCGGCGGCATCCACGCGCTGCTGATCGGCCTCACCCATTATGGCTGGAAACCGGTCTATGAGGGCGAGAACATCATCGCGCTCTCGGGCCCCGATGGCGCGATCAGCCTCGAGCCGGCCGGCCAGTTCGAGCTTTCGGGCGCCCCGCTCGAGAATCTGCACGAGACCTGCGCCGAAACCGGGCGTCACCTTCAGCAGGTCAAGGAAGTCGGCGACCGGCTCGGCATCGGCTTTCTCGGCCTCGGCATGTGGCACGACAAGACGCGCGCCGAGCTGCCGATCATGCCCAAGGGGCGGTATGAGATCATGCTGCGCCACATGCCGCGGGTCGGCAATCTCGGGCTCGACATGATGCTGCGGACCTGCACGATCCAGGTCAATCTGGACTATGCCTCCGAAGCCGACATGGCGAAGAAGTTCCGCGTCGGGCTCGCGCTCCAGCCGCTGGCGACTGCGCTCTTCGCGAACTCGCCCTTCACCGAAGGCAAGCCCAACGGCTTCCTGAGCTTCCGCAGCCATATCTGGTCGGACACCGATCCGGCACGCACCGGCATGCTGCCCTTCGTGTTCGAAGACGGCTTCGGATACGAGCGCTACACCGATTATGCGCTCGATGTGCCGATGTACTTCGTCTACCGCGACGGCAAATATATCGACGCCGCCGGGCAGAGCTTCCGCGATTTCCTGAAGGGCGAATTGCCTGCTTATCCCGGCCACAAGCCGACGATCGACGATTGGGCGGACCATTTGTCGACCGCTTTCCCCGAAGTGCGGATGAAGCAGTTCCTCGAGATGCGCGGCGCGGATGGCGGGCGCTGGGGGCGGATCTGCGCGCTGCCGGCTTTCTGGGTCGGATTGCTCTATGACGATGCCGCGCTCGATGCGGCGTGGGAGCTGGTCAAGGACTGGTCGATGGAGGAGCGCGAGGCGCTGCGCAGCGCCGTCCCGAAGCGCGCGCTCGATGCCCCGATCCCCGGCGGTGGCACGCTGCGCGACATCGCCGGCGAAGTGCTCGACATCGCTGCGGCGGGGCTCAATGCCCGCGCCCGGATCAATGCCTCGGGCGATAACGAGAGCGGCTTCCTCGATCCGCTGCGCGAGATCGTCCGCACCGGCAAGGTGCCCGCCCAGGTGCTGCTCGATCGCTTCAACGGCGATTGGGGCGGCGACATCACTCGTGTCTACGAAGAAGCGAAGTTCTAGAGCGTCCCGCTGAAATTCCTCCCCGCATGCGCGAGGAGGAATTTCACGTGCGTCAGTTGGACGGCGCCAGCTTGGTATTGAGCACCCAGCCGACATTGTCGTTCTCGTCGGCGACTTCCCACCACAGGCCATTCTTGGTGCCGGTGGGATAGACGATCGCGCCCGCAGGCAGCGTCCGGAGGACCCTGGCCGAGGCCGAGGCGGATGCCCGCAACGCGACGGGAGCCTGTGCAGTGAAGGTCTTGGTCGGCGTCGCGCCGGCCGTACCTTGGTCGCCGTCGCGCACCAGGCCGAGCCCGGTGACCATCCGGCTATACGCCTGGATGAACGACAATGTGACGATGCGGCCGATATCGGTGTTGTCATAGCCGCCGCCGACCGCGCCGCCGATCGCGAGGAAGCCGCCGCCGCCGAACGACAGATTGCTCTTGGCGGCATAGCCCTCTTCGACGGCGATCGTCTCGGTCGTTCGGACGTTGGTCAGCGAAAGCTGGGTATTGGCTTCCATCTTCTTGCTCTTGATGCCGCCGAGCAGGCCGCCGACGCGACCGCCGACCAGCCCGCCGATTCCCGCGGCGGCACCACCGCCGCTGACGTTGCTGTTCGCGCTCTGGATCTCGGCGACCAGCACATAGTCCGCCGCCTTGATCTGGCCCTGGCCGACGTTCGAGCCGCGCTGCATGCCGAGGCCGGCGCCGATGTTGCGCTCACGCGTCGCGGCATTGAGCCCGGTGCCGCGATCGACGATGTTGAAGCAGCCCGAACGCTGGACGAGCACGCGCAGCAGCTTCTGCGGCGGCGCCAGCTGGTTCTGGGTCCAATAGCTGGGATCGTCGCCGTCCATGATCGCGACGGTGCCCAGCTTGCGCGTGCACCGCGGCACGTCGGCCGCGGCAGCTTCCTGCATCTTCTGGCCCTTGGACGCGCGGGCGCCCTGCGCGGCGGCCGGCGTAACTGCCAGGGCCACGGTTGCCACTGAAACCGCGAACAATAACGCTTTCATCGGATTCCCCTTTACTCATGATCAAATGCCCAGGACTGCGCATATGTGCGAAATGACGCAAAGGCTAGTCCCGCGCGACAAGTCGATGGCGGATCGCAACGCTCAGGGGCGCCGGCCGGTGACCCGGGCGACCAGGCGCGGCACCGGCGCATTGCGCGCCATCCACGCCGAATATTCCTGATAGGCGGGATCGCCGCCGAGGTGGCGCTCCTCGGTCCTGGCGCGCCAGTAATAGACGCCGCTGACGCACGCCATCACCGCGGCGTTGCGGACTGCGTCGTGCCAGCCGGTGGTGGCGAGGAACGGCATCGTCGAGAGCCACCAGAAGAGGTTCTTCGAGAGATAGGCCGGATGCCGGGTCCAGGCATAAGGGCCATGGGTCAGCACGCCGCGATGGGTGAGGTTCGAGAAGCGCAGCCCGAACGCGATCGTCGCCCAGGCATAGATCGCAGTCAGCACAACCAAAATCGCGCCGAGCGCGCCCAGCAGCCACGCATGCCCGTCCAGCCAATAGGACCAGTCGGCAGTGCCCTGGTGATAATCGAGCGGCCCGCCCTCGCCCATCAGCAGGAACGGCGGATAGCAGATCAACGCTGCGGTCCAGCCCGCCGCATAGGGATTGGCGGTGCGGATATGCGCATCGAGCGGGCGGAAGGTCAGGATGTAGCCCGCGGTCGCGAACGCCACGTCGATCACGAACATGAAGGTGACGAGATACATCGCCAGCCCCACCGGATTGCGCAGCACCGTCATCGGATCGATCGAAACGAACTCGGCAAAGCCCGGCGGCACGATCGCGATCATGAAGGCGAGGAAGAACGCCTTCACGGCCCAGCTGCGCAGATGGTTGAAGATCGCCTCGCGGTCCCAGCCCTCCGCGCCCATTGCCCAGGCGCCGAGCGACCAGGCCCCGTCGCGCGGATCGGTCAGCTTCCGGTCGAGCCAGAGTACATAGGGCACCGAGAGCACGAACAGCGCCGGCGCCACTGCGACGAAGCACGACATCGCGAAGGGATAGTTTGCATAGCGAGTCTCGCCCCAGACGCGGCTCAGCGCATAGATCGCGGCGATCGCGCCCCAGGTCAGCCACAGCCCGGTGAGTTTGGTCACCGACACGTCGAGCGTCTCGCGCCACGGCCGCTTGAGGCTCCAGTCGATCCCGGTCGAGGGATTGCGATGCACCTTGTCGACCGCGAGTGACCAGATCACCATCGGCAGCGCGCAGGCGGCGACGTTGACCAGCGCCGAGAACGGCCCGTCCAGCCTGAAGACATGCGCGACGCCCACCCACGCGGTCATGCCGATCAGCCCGACCAGCCCGACGGCGCCGCTCACCGCCGAGCGCGGACGCGGATCGGCCTTGGCGCGCGCGGCGAGTGCGGGGTCGTGATACATGGCCGAAACATCTAGGCCGCAATGGTTAGGGAGCGGTGAAGGATGCGGCGCGCCTGCACGCCTCTTTACCGCCTGTGATTTCAGGGCCTAAGTGCCGCCATCCCTTCCTCCGATGAGGTCGCCAACAATGCATCGTGCGCCGCCGTTCGCCGCTCTTCTTCTCGCCACCACCGCCCCCGCCATCGCGCAGAACTCCGCGCCCCAGCCGGTGCCGATCGTCGATACGATCCCCGAGGCACGCGACATGGCCTATCCGGGCACGATGCTGCTCGACGTGGACGCGACCGACACCCAGCGCGGCATCTTCCGGGTCAAGCAGACCATCCCCGTCGCCAAGAGCGGGCACATGGTTTTGCTCTATCCCAAATGGCTGCAGGGCAAGCACGGCCCCCGCGGCGAGATCGAGAAGCTGACCGGGCTGCAGATCAGCGCCAACGGCAAGCGGCTGCAATGGAAGCGCGACCCCGTCGACGTCTTCGCCTTCCATATCGACGTGCCTTCAGGCGCGAAGAAGCTCGATCTCGAATTCCAGTTCGCCTCGGCCACCTCGGGCGATCAGGGCCGCATCGTCATGACGCCCGCGATGATGAGCCTCCAGTTCAATTCAATGAGCCTCTATCCGGCGGGCTATTTCGTGCGCCGCATCCCGGTGCAGGCCAAGGTGAAATATCTCGAGGGCTGGTCCGCCGCCTCCGGCCTGCCGTCGAAGGTGACCGGATCGACCTACACCTATGAGAAGACCAACTACGAAGTGCTGGTCGATTCGCCGGTGCTCGCCGGCCGCTATTACCGCCCGATCGAATTGAGCCCGCGGGTGACGCTCGACGTCTTCGCCGACAGCCCCGACGAACTCGAGGCCAAGCCCGAGCAGATCGACGCCCACAAGCGCCTCGTCGATCAGGCGGTCAAGACGATGGGATCGCAGCAATACGACCATTATCACTTCCTGCTCTCGATCAGCGACGAGCTGGGCGGGATCGGCCTCGAGCATCACCGCAGCTCCGAGAACGGCGTGAAGCCGGGCTATTTCATCAAGTGGGACGAAAATCCCACCGGCCGTAACCTGCTGCCCCACGAATATACCCATAGCTGGGACGGCAAATATCGCCGCGGCGCCGATCTCTGGGCACCCGATTATCGCACCCCGACCCGGGGCTCTTTGCTCTGGGTCTATGAGGGCCAGACCCAGTTCTGGGGCTATGTCTTCCAGGCGCGCTCGGGGCTGGTGACCAAGGAGAATACGCTCGAAGGCTATGCCGCGATCATGGCCAGCCTCGACAATCGTCTCGCCCGCACGTGGCGGCCGATGGGCGACACCACCAACGATCCGGTGATCACGCCGCGCGCGCCCAAGGGCTGGGTCAGCTGGCAGCGTTCCGAGGATTATTACAACGAGGGCCTGCTGATCTGGATGGAAGTCGATTCGATCCTGCGCGAGCAATCGAAGGGCACCAAGTCGATCGACGATTTCGCCCGCGCCTTCTTCCAGGGCCGCGACGGCGATTATGGCGAAGTGACCTACAATTTCGACGACGTCGTCCGCACGCTGGGCGCGATCCAGCCCTATGACTGGCGCGCCCTGCTCGACCAGCGCGTGAACCAGGTGTCCGAGCGCGCGCCGCTCGCCGGGTTCGAGCGCAACGGCTACAAACTGGTCTATACCGAGGAGCCCAACAAGGCGACGCCGAAGACCAGCGTGGATTTCGCTTACTCGCTGGGACTGTCCCTGGGTCCCAAGGGCATCAGCACCGTCGCCTGGGACAGCCCGGCGTTCGACGCGGGCATCGACCTCGGCGACGAGATCGTCGCTGTGAACGGCCGCGCCTACACCGGCGATCGCCTGAAGCAGGCAGTCAAGGACGCCAAGGGTTCGAAGGATCCGATCAAGCTGCTGCTCAAAAGCGGCGATCGCTACCGCGAAGTCGCCATCGACTATCATGGCGGGCTTCGCTATCCGCACCTCGTGAAGACGGCCACGGGAGAGGCTGGCCTCGACAAGTTGCTGCAGCCCCGCTGAGACGGGGCGCGGCGCCAACCAAGCAAGGTCCGAAATGCGTATCGACTTGATCCCGGTGGGCGAGAATCCGCCGCACACTCTCAACGTCATCATCGAAGTCCCGACCGGCGGCGAGCCGGTGAAATATGAATTCGACAAGGCCAGCGGCGCGCTGTTCGTCGATCGCATCCTCCACACGCCGATGCGCTATCCGGCGAATTACGGCTTCGTTCCACACGCTCTCGCCGGATGGCGATCCGCTCGACGCGCTGGTGATCGCACGCTCGCCCTTCATCCCGGGCTGCGTCGTGCGCGCGCGCCCGATCGCCGTGCTCAACCTCGAGGACGAAGCCGGCGGCGACGAGAAATTGGTCTGCGTCCCCGACGACAAGACCTTTCCTTATTATTCGGACATCGAGGAAAAGGACGATCTGCCCAGCATCGTGATGGAGCAGATCGAGCATTTCTTCACCCACTATAAGGACCTCGAGAAGAAGAAGTGGGTGCGCATCGGCACCTGGGGCGGCGCCGAGGATGCGCGCCGGATTACCCTCGAGGCGATCGACCGCTACAACGCGGACAAGACGGCCGCGGCGGAATCGGTCGACGCGACCGGCGTCGACACGCCGCAGGGCTGATCCTGCCCCTCTCCCCGCCGGGGGAGGTGGCGAAGGCCATGGAGGGGCGGCGATGGCACGAAAGAATCTCGCGCACGGCAAGGCGATCGGCAATGTGATCGCGCCGCCGCGTTTCCTGCTGTTCATCGCCGCCACTGCCATTGCCCTGTTCTTCGCGATCCCCGCGCTGGGGCTGCGCACGGGGGTGATGGTCGGTTTCGACGCCGGCTCCTCGATCTTCCTCCTGTCCGTGCTGCCGCTGCTGCGGCATCGCTCGGATGACATGCGTCGCTCGGCAAGCCGCAACGACGCCAATCGGCTGTTGCTGCTGTTCCTCACTCTCGCAGTGAGCCTCGTCGTCTTCGTCGCGGTCGCCAGCATATTGATGGAGGGCGACACGCCCGACATGCGATCGATTGCGCTGATCGTGGGCACCATCATTTTGTGCTGGGTGTTCAGCAACACCATCTACACGCTGCACTACGCCCATCTCTATTACCGCGCCGGCGACGGCGGCGATGCCGCGGGCCTCGAATTCCCCAGGAGCCCGAGCCCGATTATTGGGACTTCGTCTATTTCGCCTTCTGCCTCGGCATGACCTTCCAGACCAGCGACGTGAGCGTCACCGACCGCGGCATCCGCAAGGTGGTGACGCTGCATTGCCTCGCGGCATTCGTGTTCAACCTCGGCATCGTCGCGTTCACGATCAATGTGCTGGGGGGATCGTAAGGCTGATAGGCGACGGGGCCGCTATTCCATTCGGACCTCCCCTCCCTGCAAGGGAGGGGTCGGGGGTGGGTAGAAAAGAGCGGGCTCGATGCCCGGTCTTTTCTTTCTTCCATGCGCATCGCAGGGCTCGCTGCGCTCGCACCCACCCCCAGCCCCTCCCTTGCAGGGAGGGAGCGCATCCCACCTTGCAATGTAGGATTTCACCTGCTTCGCTCGCGCCGTCGGGAAGAAGTCCCGCCGCTCTTTGACAGGTCCGCAACCCCGCTCCGCTTCGCGAAAGAATATTACGTGATGCGCGCCGTTTCGGCCAAAAGAGTCAATTTAGGACCCGAGGCTGTCCTGGCCCTTCTTCGGCTTCTTCTTCGGCGCGCGCTGCCCGGCAGCGATCCCCAGCGCCGCCCATTCGCGCATCGCGTCGGCATCGTCGTACACGTCGTCCGGCGCGCGGCGATAATTCATGGTGCCGATCCGGCCGTTCGGGAATTCGTAGCTGAAGCGCTCGCAGCCTGCGGCGTCCCACAATGCGTCGCTCTCGGCATCGGCCTTGAACCGCAGCACGCCGTCCGAAGTGACGATCGCGAACGGCGCGCCGGCGAGATAGAGCGTCGCGCCGCCCATCATCCGGCGCATCGTCACGGTGCCGACTGGTTCGAGCGCCTCGGTGATCCAGGCGACAAGGTCCTCATCGACCGCCATTATTGCGCCGTCAGCTTGAGCCCGGCGATGCAGGCCACCACGCCGAGGATCAGCAGCGAGCGCAGGACGGTGGCCGGCTCGCCGAACCACAGCATGCCGACCACCACCGCGCCGACCGCGCCGATACCCGTCCACACCGCGTAAGCGGTCCCCATCGGGATGGTGCGCGCTGCCGTCTCGAGCAGCACCATCGACAGCGTCGCCGAAACGAGGAAGCCGAGCGTCCAGGGAATGTTGCGGAAGCCATCGGCATAGCGAAGGCAAGTGGTGAAGCCGATCTCGAAGCAACCAGCGAGGATGAGCCAGATCCACGCCATCTTCTATCTCCCTGCGAGTTTCACCAGCGCATCGCCCGCAACGCGCTGGACGCGCCATTCGTCCATGCCGACCGCGCCCATGGCGCGATAGAAGTTGATTGCCGGTTCGTTCCAGTCGAGCACCGCCCATTCGAACCGGCCGCAACCGCGGTCGAGCGCGATGCCGGCGAGATGTCGCAGCAATGCGGTCCCCACGCCCGCCCCGCGCGCCGCCGGCGTGACGTACAGATCTTCGAGATAGATGCCCGGCCGTCCGGTCCAGGTCGAGAAATTCTGGAAAAACAAGGCGAAACCCATCGGCGTGCCGTCCATTTCGGCGATCACGGCCTCGGCCGCCGGGCGCTCACCGAACAATGCCGCCGCCAGCAGTTCCTCGGTCGCCACCACCGCCTCGGGCTCGCGCTCGAACTCGGCGAGTTCGCGCACCAGGCCCAGGATCAGCGGCACGTCGGCAGGCGTGGCGGGACGGATATGAATCATGGGAGTACAGCCTCTGCTTCGGGAGCGGCACCGCGGCCGCCTTGCTTTCGTGCCGCGAGCAGACAACCCGCGACGATCAAAACGGTGCCCGCCAAAGTGGCGACGGTCACCTTCTCGCCGAACATCCACCAGCCCATCAGCGACGCCCAGATGAAGGCGGTATATTCGACCGGAAGCAAGACCTGCGCTTCGGCGCGGGCATAGGCCCAGGAAAGCAGCAGCAGCGAGACGATCGCGAGCAGGGCCGCCGTGACGATCCCGGGCCAATGCTGCGCCGCCGGCACGGCGAGCCACCACGGCGCCGCCAGCGCGAGCAGCCCGAGCGCGAACAAATTCTGGAAGAAAGCGATTTCGAGCGGCTTTGCGAGCTGTGCCTGGTGCCGCGCGACGACGAGGTTCATCGCATAGACCACCGCCGAGAAGAGCACGGCGATCATGCCGATCACGGTCTCGCGGCTGTGCGTGCCGCCCACGCGCCCGGCGACGACGACCGCCACGCCGGCGAGCCCGAGCAGCGATCCCCACACCGATTGCGCCCCGATCTGCTCCTTGAGGAAGACCGCCGCGAGCCCCAGCGCGATCAGCGGGGCGATGAACGACAAAGCGATCGCCTCGGCCAGCGGCACGCGGACGATGCCCCAGAAGAAGGAGATCGCCATCACCGCGACGAGGACGCTGCGGCCGAAATGCACCTTCATCGTGCTGCGCTTCGGCAAGGTGGGCCGCGTGAAGGCATAGGCCGCGCCGGTCAGCAGCACCGCGACGCCGAGCCGCCAGACCAGGGTGTTGTACGCGCCGATCTCGATCGACACTGCCTTCATCACCGCGTCCATGATCGAATAGAGCGCGATTCCGGCGGACGCCGCACCCAGAGCAACAGTGGCAGGGACCCGCATGCTGCGGGCAATAGCGGGCGCATGCGGCCGCGTCACCTGCCGCCTGTCAGCGGAGCCGCATCTCGTCGCCGGTCAGGTGCACCGAACGCAGCTTTCGCAGATAGGATTGGCCGAGCAGCGACACGTCGAGATCCTCGATCACCGCCGCGTGCACGTCGCGCACCCGTTTCCCGTCGAGGACGATGTCGTCGATCATCACCCGCTGGCCCATCACGTCGCCCGCGGCGCCGCGTGCCACCACTTCGAACTGGTCGGGATCGAACTTCACTCTGGCGCGACGTGCATCGTCGAGCGTGAGCGCCACCATGTCGGCGCCAGTGTCGACGAGGAACTTGGTCATCTCGCCGTCGACCTCGGCAAAGGCGAAGAAATGCCCCCGATTGTCCGGCCGGATCACAGTCTCCACCGGCACGTCGGCGGGCTCCGACGCAGCCGCCGCGGCAGCCACCGGAGCCGGCGCACGCTTCACCGGCGCCATCACGCCGATGACGATACCGATCGCTATTACCGAGAGGAATCCCCAGCGCATGTCCGGCGCAGACTAGCCTGCGCGTCTTACCGAGCGCCTAACGTCTATTCCGCGGCCTGCGAGGCGGCGCTCTCCGCCGCCTCGATCTCGGCCGCCTTGGCCTCGACGAGCTGGACGATGTGCGAAATCATGTCGGCGTCCTGGACATGGTGGTCGGTCACGCCCGACAGATAGACCATGTGCTTGCCGTTGCCGCCGCCGGTGATGCCGATATCGGTCTCGCGCGCCTCGCCGGGGCCGTTGACGACGCAGCCGAGCACCGAGAGCGACATCGGTGTACGGATGTGCTGGAGCCGTTCCTCTAATGCCTGGACGGTGCGGATCACGTCGAAGCCCTGCCGCGCGCAGCTTGGGCAGCTCACGACGCGCACGCCGCGGTTGCGGATGCCGAGGGCTTTGAGGATTTCGAAACCGACACGGACCTCTTCCTCCGGCTCGGCCGACAAGGAGACGCGGATCGTATCGCCGATCCCATACCAGAGCAGGCTGCCGATTCCGATCGAGGACTTGACCGTGCCGCCGACGAACCCGCCCGCCTCGGTGATGCCGAGATGGAGCGGGCAATCGACCTGGTCGGCGAGCTGCTGATAGGCGGCGACCGCGAGGAACAGGTCGCTCGCCTTCACCGCGACCTTGAATTCGTGGAAGTCGCGGTCCTGCAACAGCTTGATGTGATCGAGCGCGCTCTCGACCAAAGCCTCGGGGCACGGCTCGCCATATTTTTCGAGCAGGTCCTTCTCCAGGCTGCCCCCATTGACGCCGATCCGGATCGCACAGCCGTTCGCCTTGGCGGCATTGACCACTTCGTTGACGCGTTCAGCGCTGCCGATATTGCCCGGGTTGATCCGCAGGCACGCCGCGCCCGCATCGGCGGCTTCGAGCGCACGCTTATAGTGGAAATGGATGTCGGCGACGATCGGCACGCGCGCGGCGCGGACGATCTGCTTGAGTGCCGCAGTGCTCTCCACATCGGGGCACGAGACGCGAATGATGTCGACGCCCGCATCCTCGCAGCGGCGGATCTGGTCGATCGTCGCCTTGGGATCGCTCGTCGCGGTGTTGGTCATCGTCTGCACCGTCACCGGCGCGTCGCCGCCCACGGGGACGTTGCCCACCATGATCTGGCGGCTTTGTCGACGCACGATATCGCGCCACGGGCGGAGGGACATGGACTTCCTTGCTAACGCTTTGCTTACTCGCGCCGCATATAGACCTCAGCGCCCCGCCGCGAAAGGCGCGAGTGGCGAAGGACAAGGCTTTGACGGCGCCGCGCGCAACTATCGGCATTTCAACGAGCCAGCGCCATTATGGCATGGACTGGCTGCGTATCGCCGCGTTCGCGCTGCTGATCGTCTATCACGTCGCAATGGTGTTCGCGCCCTGGGCGTGGGTGATCAAGACGAGTCATTCCTATCCCGCGCTGATCGCGCCGATGGCGCTGCTGACGCCGTGGCGATTGCCCTTGCTGTTCGCGGTATCGGGTTACGCCTCGCGCAAGCTGTTCGATCGTTCGGGCGGCGCCCTGCCCTTCGCCCGTTCGCGCGCCCTGCGACTGCTCGTGCCGCTCGCTTTCGGCATGGTCGCGATCGTACCCGTCGAGATGTGGGTGCGCGTGATGGAGACCGGCTACCCCTATGGCTATCTGCGTTTCTGGGCCGTGGATTATTGGCGCGCGGGCGATTTCTACGGGCGCGAGTTCCCGAGCTGGGAGCATCTGTGGTTCGTCGCCTATCTCGCCACCTATTCGCTGCTGCTGGCGGGCCTGATCGGCTGGCGCGGCGACGCGGTGACTGCCTGGCTGACGCGCGCCGCCGATTGGCTCGCGCAAGGGTCGCGGCTGCTCTGGGTGCCGCTCGCGGCGCTGGTGACGGTGCGGCTAGGGCTGCTGTTCGTGGTGTCGGAGCGCCAGGGGCTGGTCAGCGACTGGAGCGGCCACAGTCAATATGTGCCGATGTTCCTGTTCGGCTTCGCACTAGCGGGAGCCCCGCAGGTCTGGCTGGCGATCGCCCGGCTGTGGAAAGTCGCGATTATGATCGCGGCGGTCGCCGGCGCGGCGATCGTGGCGATCGAGCTCGCCTGGCCGGGGACCGCGATCCCGCCGCACGGATGGATGGCCCTCGATCGCGCCGCGCGTGTGGCGATGGCGTGGAGCATGGTCATCGCCTTGTTCCATGTCGCGGAGCGCTGGTGGAACCGCGACCATGCGTGGCGCAAGCCGCTCGCCGAGGCGGTCTTCCCCTTCTACATCGTCCATCATCCGGCGATCGTGGTGCTCGCCTGGTACAGCCTGCCGCTGGACCTGAACCCCTTTGCCGAATTCGCGCTGTTGCTCGCCGGCACGGCAGCGATCTGTTGCATCGTCTATAGGATCGGCCGCCGGATCGGCTGGCTACGTCCGCTCATCGGCCTCGCCTCAAAGCCCGCGATAGCGCCGGCTGCCGCGCAGCGTGGCGCCGCTTTCGAGCGTGACGGTGAAATCGCCGCTCTTGTCGGTCTCGACGCTGCGCACCGCGGCGCGACGGACGATCCGCCCGCGATGAATGCGCACGAAGCCCGGGCCTAGCCGCTCGGCCAGCGCCGCCAGCGTCGAACGGTGGAGCAATGTCCGCCCGCTCCAGACGATCTCGACATAATTGCCCGCCGCCGAAGCCGATTCGATCGCGGCGACAGGAACGCGGTGGGTGACGCTGCCGTCGGCGACGAGCAGCACATCGCTCTCCGCCGAGGCCGTCGGGGTCGGCCGTGCGAGCAGCCACTGTGCATAAGCGAGGAACAGGGCCGCCAGCAGATAGGTCGCGGCATCCTTGCGATATTCGTAGAGCAACGTCATCGGCCACGATCCCAGGTCGTAGCGCTCGCCGCCCGCGGCATAGACGACCATGCGCAGGACGACCATCGCAAGGACATGCACGAGCGACACGGGAACCGTTGCGAGCGCATGCAGCAGCACCGCCACCGGCAAGGAGAAGCGCGGCGGACGCAGTCGCGCCACCAGCCAGCCGAGCACCGGCATCAGCGCCAGCCAGACCACCAGGCTGGTCAGCTGCCATGTCCAGACATGCGCGCGGCTCTCGATCACGCCGAGCTTGGCCATGTCCTCGAGCGTCGATTCGACATTGGCGATCGACTGGACCGTGAGGAACCCGGCCAGCCCCAGAGCGAGCCACAACAGCCTGCGCCGGCGAAGCGTTTCGCCGCTCGTCACGACTTCGCCGCCGTTCGTCCCTGCCCCGATTTCGCCCATCCCAGCCTTTCCGCGACTCCTCCCATCTCGATACCGGGCAGTGCCGCGCCCCGCTAGCCGATTGCGCATCGACTATCGGGAGGCATTGGAATGGAACGGCATTACGGAATGGACTGGTTGCGGATCGGGGCGTTCGCGCTGCTGATCCTCTATCATATCGGCATGTTCTTCGTGCCATGGGGCTGGCATGTGAAGACCGCGGCACCACTCCATTGGGTACAGCTGCCGATGCTGGCGACCAATGCGTGGCGACTGCCGTTGCTGTTCACCGTATCGGGATTCGCGACTGCCGCGGTGCTCGGCAAATCCATGGGCATGGGAAGCTTCCTGCGCGACCGCACCGCGCGGCTGATCGTCCCGACGCTGTTCGCGGCGGTGCTGATCATCCCGCCACAGCCCTGGATCGAGCTGGTCACGCAGCATGGCTATGCCGGCAGCTTCTGGCACTTCTGGGCAGGGGATTATTTCCGCTTCGGAACGCTCGACGGGATCGTGCTGCCGACATGGCAGCATCTGTGGTTCGTCGTCTATCTGTGGGTCTATACACTCGCGCTCGTCGCGATCCTCGCGCTGACACCCGGCGCCGCGCGGGCGAGCTTCGCCCGCTTCGCCGACGATCTGCTGAGCGGCCCCGGATTGCTGCTCATCCCCCTCGCCTGGCTGGCGGTGCACATGGCAATCAGTGGCCCTCGCGCAGAGCCGACCCATGCATTGGTCGGCGACTGGACCGCGCACCGCATGTACTTCCCCGCCTTCGCCTTCGGTTTCTTCCTCGCCGACGCCCCGCGGACCTGGGCGGCGGTCCGGCGCTGGTGGAAAGTCGCGGGCGTGCTCGCCATCCTGGGCTATGCCGTCGTCGCGGGCATCCTGCTGCTTTGGATGGGAGGGGTGGTGCCCGATACCGAGCTCGGCCTGCCTTTCGCGGCGGGGCGGCTGACGATGGGTTGGTGCGCGATCGTCGCATTGATCGGACTCGCCGACCGCTTCTGGAACCGCGACCACCCTTGGCGGCGCACGCTCACCGAGGCGGTGTTCCCCTTCTATATCATCCACCAGACGATCATCGTGGTCACCGGCTGGTATCTGCTGCGCTTCGCATTGCCGCCGGCGACCGAGTTCGTCGCGTTGCTCGCGGCAACCGTGGCGGGGTGCTGGCTGTTCTATTTCGGCGGACGCGAGATCGGCTGGCTGCGCCCGCTGATCGGGTTGCGCCCGCTGGCGCAGCGTCCGCGATCTGCTACGGAGGCGGCATCGATCCCCGGAGTGCCGTGATGCGCCTCTTGCCTCTCTTGCTCGGAGCCCTTCTCATGCCGCTGGCTGCCCAAGCCCAAAATCAATCGGCGCAAAAGCCCAAATGGACATTGGTGATCCACGGCGGTGCCGGGATCATCGAGAAGGGTCGGGTTACCCCCGAGCAGGAGGCGGGCATCGCCGCCGGCCTCAATGCCGCGCTCGATGCGGGATCGAAGGTGCTCGCGGGCGGAGGTAACTCGCTCGACGCGGTGCAGGCAGCGGTACAGGTGCTCGAAGACGATCCGCACTTCAACGCCGGCCGCGGGGCGGTGTTCACCTGGGACGGACGCAACGAACTCGACGCCGCGATCATGGACGGGCGCAACCGCTCCGCGGGCTCGGTCGCTGGCGTCACCACCACGCGCCACCCCGTCGCCGCGGCGCGCGCGGTGATGGAGAAGAGCCCGCACGTCATGCTGTCGGGCGCGGGCGCCGATCAGTTCGCGCGCGAACAAGGACTCGAGCAGGTCGAGAACAGCTGGTTCGCGACGCCCGAACGGCGCAAGCAACTCGACAAGATGAAGGCGAACGACAAGCTCGGCTGGTTCGACGTCGATCTGAAATACGGCACCGTCGGTGCGGTAGCGATGGACGGCGAAGGCCATGTCGCCGCGGCTACCTCAACTGGCGGGCTCACCGGCAAGCGCTGGGGACGCATCGGCGACGCTCCGATCATCGGCGCCGGAACCTATGCCGACGACCGCGCCTGCGCCGTCTCGGCGACCGGCGCGGGCGAGTTCTTCATCCGCGAAGGCGTCACGCACGAAATCTGCGCCCGCGTCCGCTTCAAGGGCGAGAGCCTGCAGCAGGCGGCCGAGACGGTGATGGCCGAGGTCAAGGCATTGGGCGGCACCGGCGGCGTGATCCTCACCGGCCCCAACGGCGAGATGGCGTGGACCTTCAACACCCCCGGCATGTACCGCGGCAAGGCCTCTTCCAGCGGCGATCGGCTGGTCGCATTCTATGGTGACGACAAGTGAAGCGGCTCCTGATCCTGCTCGCCGCGATCCTCGGATTCGGCGCCGTCGCCACGCCCGCCGCCGCTTATTGGGAGTACGGCCACGAAACCGTCGCCGCGATCGCCTATCGCAACGTGACCCCGGCGGTGCGTGCCGAGATCCGCGCATTGCTCAGGCACCAGGCGCTGCTTGAGACGCCGACCTGCCCGGCACGGACGATCGAGCAGGCGAGCATCTGGGCCGATTGCATCAAGGATCTCGGGCCGCGCTTCAGCTATGCGTATAACTGGCACTATCAGAACGTGAACATCTGCAAGGACTTCACGCTCAAGGGCAATTGTCCCGACGGCAATTGCGTCTCCGCGCAAATCGAGCGCGCCGTGAAACTACTCAAGGACCGCAAGGTGCCGGTGCGCGAGCGCGTGATGGCGCTGGCGTTCCTCGTCCATTTCGTCGGCGACCTGCACCAGCCGCTCCACGCCGGCGATCGCGGCGACCTCGGCGGCAATCGCGCGAAATCGACTTACGGCATCTATTCGACCGACCGGCTCAACCTGCACAGCATCTGGGACGGCCTGCTCGCCGAGCGCGCGATCTCGACGCCGCCCTCGCTGGTGCGAGTCTATTCGGCCGATGAGCGCACGGCGGTGAACGGCGGCAGCGTCGAGGACTGGAGCCGCGACAGCTGGCAGGTCGCCCGCGACGTCGCTTATGCCAGCGCGTATGGCGATCCGTGCGGACCGGTTCCCGAACGCGCGAAGCTCGACGAAGCCACGATCGAAAAATTGATCGAGCCGGCGCGCCAGCAATTGGTCAAGGGCGGCCTCCGGCTCGCGCGGCTGCTCGATGAGGCGCTTGGCTAATCCCGGTCGCCCCAGCGCCAGCGCCAGCCGCCGTCGGTCTTGAGCCAGCTCAACCAGACGAAGCCGACGAACAGGGGCAGGAAGAGCAGCTGGTAGAGTGCGCTGCGCTGATGGGCGAGCCGGGCGATGCCGCTCGCCACCAGGAGCATGCCGATCGTCAGCAGCCAGCCCTGCCACGTCGCGGGGACCACGCCCCAGCCATAGCGCTTCTGCGCGAACCAATAGCCGGGGCGGACGCGGTACAGATCGCGAAGGCGGCTCATCATTTCCCGCCCCCGTCGCGCGTGAGTGCCACGAGCCGGAGCACCGCAAGCCCGATCGGCGCGACGCAGATCACTGCGGCAACCGCGATCGGCCAACGCTGGCCGTCATGCCGTTCGATAAGCGTAGCGGCACCGAACATCAGCGCCGAGCCCGCCCCCAGAACCGCGGCGAGCAGCGGGTTGCGGCGCCCGGTGCAGCGGCGCTTGCGTCCGATCAGAAACATCATGCTTCGTCTCCTTTGTCCCTAGGCGGCCGGCCTCGCTTGGCGCGCACCGGCTCCGCCAATTTGACTCCGCGCCGCCCCAGCGCCTCGCGCAGCAGGCATTCGACCTGCGCGTTGACGCTCCTGAGATCGCTCGCCGCGCTGCGCTCGATCGCCGCGTAGAGCGCGGGATCGAGACGCAACGGGAACGCCTTTTGGGAGGTGCCGACACGCTATTTCCTACTGGTAGAGCGAACCCGCGTTGACGACCGGCTGCGTGTCGCGCTCGCCGCACAACACCACCATCAGGTTCGAGACCATCGCGGCGCGCCGCTCGTCATCGAGCTCGACGACGTTCTTCTCCGAAAGCAGCGCAAGCGCCATTTCGACCATGCCGACCGCGCCCTCGACCAAAGTGGTGCGTGCTGCGACCACCGCCTGGGCCTGCTGACGCCGCAGCATCGCTCCGGCGATCTCCTGCGCATAAGCGAGATGGGTGAAGCCGCATTCGTCGACGGTGATGCCGGCAACGGTGAGCCGCGCGATCAACTCGGTGCGCAACTCGGCGCCGACCTGATCGTGATTGCCGCGCAGCGTGACTTCCTGATGCTCGAAATCGTCATAGGGATAGCGCGAGCCGATCGTGCGCACGGCCGCCTCGATCTGGACCATCACGAACGCCTTGTAATCGTCGACGTCGAACAAAGCCTGCGCGGTATCGGTCACGCGCCACACCACCTGCGCCGCCATCTCGATCGGATTGCCGCGCAGATCGTTCACCTTGATCCGATCCGAGATGATGTTGTTGGCGCGCACCGACACCCGCTTCTTGATCATCCAGGGCCAGGTCCAGCGCAGCCCGGTGGTGCGATCGGTGCCGCGATAATCGCCGAACAAGGTGATCACCGTCGCCTGATTGGGCTGGAGCAGATAAAAACCGCTCACCACGAACAGGAACAGCACGCACGACGCGAACAACCCGGAAACGATGATCCAATCCGCCACGCGATCGATCTGACTGATCGTCACGGCGACTCCGGCGATCGCCAGCAGCAGCACGAGCAGCATGCCATAGCCGCTCATGGTGTGTGCCGCGCGCTCGCTGCTCTGCCGCAATGCAGATGTCGCGCCCCTGATGTCCGTCATTATTCCCTCCGTTAATTATGATATCGTATTTATATCGAAACGTGGAGAGTCGCAAGCGCAATCGACAGACATGCGAACGCCGCCGATCCGCAGGGACCGACGGCGCCCGAAAAGCCCGTGAAGAGCCGCGTCAGTTGATGACGATGGTCACCGCACGACGGTTCTGCGCCCAGCTGGCTTCGTCCGAGCCCAGCGCCAACGGCCGCTCCTTGCCGTAGCTGATCGTCGTGATCCGCGTGGCCGAGACGCCACGCGCCGCGAGATAGTTCTTCGCGGCATTGGCGCGGCGATCGCCGAGGCCGAGATTATATTCGCGCGTGCCGCGCTCGTCGCAATGCCCCTCGATCGTGATCCGCGCCTCGGGGTGCGCGACCAGCCATTGCGACTGGCTGTCGAGGATCGCACGCGCTTCCGGATCGATGTCGTACTGGTCGAGCGCGAAATGCACGGTGTCGCTGGTGACTTCACGCTTGAACTGCTCGTTCAGCCGGCCCGCCAGCGTATCGCTGCTCTCGCCGCCATCGGCGGCCACCGGAGTCTCGGTCGGGGCCGGCGGCAGTTCGGGCGGGCGCTTCTTGGCGCAACCCGCGGTGGCGACAAGCGCCAGGCCCAGGACCAGGCTGGTCGTCATCTTGGCCATCTAATTCCTCCTCTACTCATGATTCTGATTGCAACCCGATACGCACACTACGCGAGCGTAACGTTTCAGGGGCGAATGGGTCCCCAGCTCGGATCCGAGCCGTCCAGCGGTGTGGGAATCTTGCGGGCGTTCACCCCGGTCAGGTCGACCGACCACAGGTCCGGCCGTCCCGAGCCCTGCGTCGCGCGGAAGAACATCAACACGCGGCCGTTGGGCGACCAGGTGGGCCCCTCGTCGCCCCAAGCATTGGTCAGCAGTTTCTCGCCGCCCCCGCTCGAATTCATCACGCCGATGCGGAACGCGCCGCCGCCGGTGCGGGTGAAGGCGATCAGGTCGCCACGCGGACTCCAGACCGGCGTGGCATAACGGCCCCGCCGAAGCTGATTCTTTTCTGGTTCGACCCGTCGGCGCTCATCACATAAAGCTGCTGAGTGCCGCCGCGATCGCTCTCGAAGACGATTCGTCCGCCGTCGGGCGAATAGCTGCCGCCGGTATCGATGCCGGGCGCGTTGGTGAGCCGCTGCGGCTGGCCGCCGCTCGCGGCGATCCGATAAATGTCGGTATTGCCCGCCACCGACATCGAGAACAGCACCCAGCGCCCGTCCGGCGAGAAATGCGGCGCGAAATTCTGGCTGACATTGTCGACCAGCCGCCGGTTCGAGCGCGCCGCCATGTCGTAGATCCAGATCGACGGGCGGCGGCCCTCATAGCTCATGTACACGATCGCGTTCTGCTTCGGCGACATGCGCGGCGTGAGCACGATGTTCTGGCCGTTGGTCAGGAAGCGATGGTTGGCGCCGTCCTGATCCATGATCGCGATCTGCTTGCGGCGCTTACCCTTGGGGCCCTGTTCGGCGACATAGACGATCTGGCTGTCGAAATACGGGCCTTCGCCGGTGAGCCGCGTGTAGATCGCGTCGGCGCATTTATGCGCGGCGCGGCGCCAGTCGCCCGGCGAGACCACGAAGCCCTTGCGCACCAGCTCGGTCTGCAGCGCGACGTCGTAGAGATAGCAGCCGACAGTGAGTTGGCCATTGCCGTTGGCGCGGACATAGCCTTGCACCAGCGCCTGCGCCGAACGTCCGGCCCACAAGCCGTAATTGGGCGTGGTGACTTCGTTGTAGGCGATCGTCCCCGCCTGGCCTGGGCCCTGCGTCTTGAACAGACCCGTGTTGCGCAGATCGTCGTCGATGATCTGCGCAAGTTTGCGGCCGAGCTCGTCGGTCGATCCCGCCGCGGTGGATGTCACCGCCGAGGTCGGCATCGCCGGAATCATCAGCACCATGTCCTTGGCGGCGGCGTTGGTCACGTCGACGCTCAGCGGCGTGTCCTGCGTATCCAGCTGCACGGGGAGGCGCGACTTCTTGCGCGTGCACGATGCCTCCCGATCCCAGCGCGAGAACGAACCCCAATGCGAAATGGCTGGCCTTCATGATCAGAGATCCTCGTACAGAACGGGTGCGATGGTCTTCCACGCATCATAATATTGCGGTGGCAGCTTGAACGGTGCCGCGAGCCGGACAGCGCGCACCGCGCGCTCGCGCGCCAATGCCGCCTGCGTGCGATTGCTGTCGGTAATGCCGGTCTGGGTTACGCGCAGCTCACTGGCGAGCGAGCCGTCCTGGTTGAGCTGGACGGTTACCTTGGTACGCAACTGATCGGTGTCGGCGCCGCTCGGCGGAGTCCAATGCGGCTTGATCTGGCGGATGATCTCGGCTTGGAGCGCCGAACGCACCGCAGGCCCCGCGGTCGCGGCAGGCGGGGTCGTCGCCTTGCCCTTGGTCGGCTGCGAGGTGAGGCCCGCGACGATGCCGTCCAGCGCCCCGCTCGCCCGTACGTCGCGCCTGGCCGGCTGCTTCGCAGGCGCAGCGGCGGGCGCAGGCTTGGCCGGCGGCTGCTTCGGCGCAGGCCGCGCATCGGGCGCCGGCTTGGGCGGGGTCGGTTGCGGCTTGGCGATCGGCTGCGGATCGGGCTGGGGTTCGGGCGGTGCTGCTTCGGGTTCCGGCGGTGCCTCGACCGGCGAGAGCTTGGCGGCGACTTCCTCATGGCTCACCACCGGCGCCTGGCTCTCCGGCGCGGACTCGTCGGTGATCGACACCTCCATCGGCGTGCTGACCAGCTTGTCCGGGTTCGGCGCGGGGAGGAAATAGCCCGCGAGCAACACGAACAGTGCCGCATGGCCGGCGGCGGCGACCGCGAGTCCTCCTATTTCGGAACGAGTCAGCGCCATCGCGTCACTTGCTCGCGGCGTTGGTCAGCAGCGAGACCCGGTTGAGCCCGGCGCGATTGAACTCACCCATCACGCGCATGACCTTGCCGTAACCGAGCCCCTGGTCGGCGCGCAGAAAGATCTGCGGCGGCTTGCCGTCGGCGCCTTTGCGCGACGCGACCTGCTCCAGCATCCCCGCCAGCGCCGCGTCGTTCACCGGCTCGTTGTCGACGAACACCTGGCCCTTGTCGTCGATCGCGATCTGGACCGGCTTCTGCTCCTGGTCGAGCGCCTTGGCGCGGCTCTCGGGCAGGTTCACCGGCACGCCTGCGGTCAGCAAGGGCGCAGTGACCATGAAGATGATCAGCAGCACCAGCATCACGTCGACCAAAGGCGTCACGTTGATATCGGCCATCGGCGCCCGGCGCCCGCGGCCCCGATTGGAGGAGATGCATCGCCACTTAGGCCTCCATCTCCAGGCGACGGCTGAGCGTCGCGTGGAAGCCGTCGGCGAAGCGGTTGAGCCGCTGCTCGACGCGATTGATGCCGTGGCTGTAGCGATTATAGGCGATCACCGCGGGGATTGCGGCGAACAGGCCGATCGCCGTGGCGAACAACGCCTCGGCGATGCCCGGCGCCACCACGGCGAGCGATGAATTCTGCTCGGCGGCGATGCTGGTGAAGCTGCGCATGATGCCCCAGACCGTGCCGAAAAGCCCGACGAACGGGGCGACCGCGCCGACGGTAGCGAGGAAGTTCAGCCGGTCGGCGAGGCGATCGATCTCCTGCGCTACGGTCGCGCCCATCGCGGTGGCAAGGCGCTCGCGCGTACCTTCGCGGTCGATCGACTTGCCCGTGGTCGAGCGGCGCCATTCGGTGACGCCCGCCGAGAAGACCCGGCCGATCGGCTGATCGCGGCTCGCCACGCGGCGATGGAATTCGTCGATATCGTCGGCCTCGCGATATTCGGTCTCGAAGCTGGCGATGCCTTTCTTCACCGAACCGATGCGGAAGCCGAAACTGAGGATGATCGCCCAGGTCCACAGGCTCGCGAGCAGCAGGCCGATCATCACGCCGCGAACCACCCAGTCCGCCTGGAGGAACAGGGCGACGGGCGACATGGTCGCGGCGGCGGTATTCAGGAACAACATGTCGAGCTTAGTTTCCCTTCCACAACAACGGTTCGAACGCGGCAATCCACGCTGCCGGCTGACGCCGCGGCCGACCGGTCGGGGAGACGAACGCCGCCTCGACTTCTCCTTGGGCCACGATTGTTTCGTCCCGCATGACTCGTTGCTGAATGACGACGGCAGCGGCGCGCATCGCCATAAGCCGGCTGACCACGATCAGTTCCTCGCCCAGCCGCGCCGGCGCGCGATAGTCGAGATGGATGCTGCGCAGCGCGTAGGCGCCCTCGCCGCTTTCGAAAGTGGTGCGCTGGTCGACACCCGCGGCGAGCAGCATGTCCGAGCGGGCGCGCTCCATGTAGCGCAGATAATTGGCATGATAGACCACGCCGGTGAGGTCGGTGTCCTCGAAATAGACGCGCAGCCCGAAGTGATGCTCAAGGCCATGGAAGCGGCCGATGGCGGAGAGCGCATGCATGAGTTGGGCCTTAACCAAGGGATTCCGGCGGGGGAACCCCTCCCTCAGTCGAACAGCCCTTCCTGCGCGGTGGGCGGTGGATTGAGCCCGAGATGCTTCCAGCCGGCGGCATTCAGGCAACGCCCGCGCGCCGTTCGGGCGATCATGCCGATCTGGATCAGATAGGGTTCGATCACTTCCTCGATCGTGTCCCGCGGCTCGCTGAGCCCCGCCGCGAGCGTTTCCACGCCCACCGGGCCGCCTTTGTAGATGTCGGCGATCATCATCAGATAGCGCCGGTCCATGCTGTCGAGCCCCAGCCCGTCAACCTCGAGCCGTGTCAGCGCGGCATCCGCCACCCTGGCGTGGACGGTCTCCTCGCCCGCGACATTGGCGAAGTCGCGCACCCGGCGCAGCAGCCGCCCGGCGATGCGCGGCGTGCCCCGCGCGCGCCTGGCAATCTCGTGCGCGCCGTCGGGTGCGACATGCAGATCGAGCAGGGTCGCGGCACGAGAGACCACGCGCTCGAGTTCGTCGACCGTGTAGAATTGCAGCCGCACCGGAATGCCGAAGCGATCGCGCAAAGGCGTGGTGAGCAGCCCCTGCCGGGTGGTCGCGCCTACCAGGGTGAAGCGCGGCAAATCGATCCGCACCGAACGCGCCGAAGGACCCTCGCCGATCATGAGATCCAGCGCGCGATCCTCCATCGCCGGATAGAGGACTTCCTCGACCGCGGGATTGAGGCGGTGGATCTCGTCGATGAACAGCACGTCGCCGTCCTCGAGATTGGTGAGCAACGCGGCGAGATCGCCCGACTTGGCGATCACCGGCCCGGAGGTCGAGCGGAACCCCACCCCCATTTCGCGCGCGATGATCTGCGCGAGCGTGGTCTTGCCGAGCCCGGGCGGGCCGAAGAACAACACGTGATCCAGCGCCTCGCCGCGCTGCCTGGCGGCCTGGATGAAGATGCGCAGATTCTCCCGCGCGCCCTTCTGCCCGACGAACTCGTCGAGCGACTTCGGACGCAGCGCGGCATCGATGTCCTCGGGTTTCCGGACCGGCGCGAGGATGCGATCGGCGTCAGTCAAAGTGCTCAACTCCGTCGCCGGTGATCGTGACCCAGGCGTGCTTGCGCTGCTCCCACACCGAGAAATACGGCGCCGGGAAATCGGGGTCGGCGAAGGCGCCGATCGCGACCGCGATCAGTTCGGGCATCCCGCCGCCCTGGTACCAGACCGTCGAGCCGCAAAGGGGGCAAAAGTGAAAGTCCGTGACGCCGCCATTGTCGCCGACATGTACCCACTCGGTCGAATCGCCGCTGATGCGCACCTGCTCGGCGGGCCAGCGCGCCTGCGCGGCGAAGGCGGAGCCACTGCGCTGCTGGCAGTTAAGGCAATGGCACACCGAAATGCGCACCGGTTCGCCATGGCACTCGGCCTTAAGCTGCCCACACCGGCAGGTCGCTACGCGCGTGGTCATTTCGCCGCCTTTCGCAGCACCAGCGCGTCGAGCGTCGCACCCGTGCCCGGCTCGTCATTGGCGGCACTCACCGCGGTCGAGCCTCGGCGCTGCAGGAGACGGTGAGGATGCGGTCGGCGTCGGTCATGGTATGTTCTCTACCCGTTCGCACCCATGCCTGTCGAGGGCGGGTGCGAACCTGGCCGACGCCGACATTCACTTCATCGGAACGCGCCGTAGATCACGTCGGCGATGCGCCGCGTGCGGATATTCACCAGCAGCAGGTCCGGGCCATAACGCACCCAGCGATAGCCGTGCGGGGGCGGACCGAAGCCGAAATTATAATAATTGTCGTAGTAATAGGTCGAGGAGAGGAACAGGCTCGGCAGCAGCAGGCCGATCGACCAGCGCCGGTAGCGCCAGCCGCGCGGATAATGGAACACCGGGCCATGGATCGGCCGGAAGTGCGGCGGACGATAGCCGGGACGATGCGGCGGCCGCGGCCTTGGCGGACGAACGCCCTGGCCCGGACCCGGCCGCGGCGGCTGGATCGAAGGCCCGCCCGGGTTGGGCCGTGGCGGCTGGATCGAAGGGCCACCGGGATTGGGCCGCGGCGGCCGCACCCTTGGCCAGGATTAGGCCGCGGCGGCCGTACGTTTTGGCCGGGATTGGGCTTCGGCGGCTGGACCTGCGGCCGGCCGACCGGCCGTTCCTGGCCGGGGACGGGCCTGGTCGTTGCCTGCGCCATCGCGATATCGGGAAGCACCAGCAGCGCGCTGGTCGTCACGAGAAGTAGCCGTTTCATGCGCCCTCCTGACTTGGTCGGCGAAGGCTATGCTTCCAGCCGATCATTGGCAAGTCGCAACAAGTTCAGCTATTTCGCCGCCTTTCTGAGCGCTAGCCGGACCAGCGCGTCGAGCGTCGCGCCCGCGCCGAGTTCGTCGTTCGCGGCGCTCACCGCAGTCGACGCCTCGGCCGGCTTGAAGCCGAGGTTGAGCAGCGCCGAAACCGCGTCCGCCGCCGCGCCGCCCGCCGGAGCGGCAACCGAGACGCCGCCGAGCGCGATGCCGCCGGCCTTGTCCTTGAGCTCGTTGACGATGCGTTGGGCGAGCTTGGGGCCCACGCCGTTGGCGCGTGCGATCATCGCCGAATCGGCGCGGGCGACTGCGGTGCGCAGTTCGTCCGGCGCGAGGATCGAGAGGATCGCCAGAGCGACCTTGGAGCCGACGCCCTGGACATGGGTGAGCAGCTTGAACCAGTCGCGCTCATCCGCGGTGGCGAAGCCCATCAGCCGGATGAAATCCTCGGCGACGAGCATCTCGGTGTGGATCGTCACCGGATCGCCGACGATCCCGAGTTTCTCGAGCGTCTTGGCCGAGGCGCCGACGAGATAGCCGACGCCGTTCACGTCGATCACTGCATAGTCGGCGCCGGTCGCCGCCAGCGTGCCCTTGAGATGCGCGATCATGCGGCGCAGCGCCGATTGTCAACCAGATGGCTGGTTGACACGCTTGACACGAAACGCGATTTTGCGGGGTCGGTTGACACGTGCCGCGCCGCTTCCCGCGCGATCGGGGCCGCGACCACAGAGCGGAAAGCCGGGAGCATCATCCCCGGTACGTAAGCAGAACATCACCATGTAGGAAAGCGAAATCGCCCACGCCTCTGGCGCCGGGCGTGGGGTCTTCCCATTTCATTTCCGAAATCTTCCGCGGGGGAATATGCTCGGCATCTGCTTGTGGCTCTGGCTCGCTTTGCTCGTCGCCGGAAATACACCGGTCGGCCGCGGCATGCGGCACTGGCTGGTCGAATGGCCTGCCGCGCGGCTCTCGCGGATCCAGCGCGGCGCGGTGCTGGTCTGGCTGGTGCTGATCGCGATCGGCACAGCCTGCTTCTGGATACTCGAGGAAGAGGGCCTGCGGATGTTCGCAATGGCGCTGCCCGAGCTGGCCGGCTGGGTGACGGCATTCGAGATCGGATCGCTGGTCGATGCGATTGCGATGGCGGTGCTTGCGGCCTCGACGGTGCGGATCGGCGCAGTGAAGGCATGGGTGATGCGCCGGCTGCCGATACGCCGGGCGCGGGCCAGACGCGCGCGGCGGACGCGACCGGTCAGGCGCAGTGCCAATGACGACGAGGACGGGGTGGTCGCCGCGCTGGCCGCCTGAATCGCGTCAGCGGAGACGCATACGCGCGCTTCCTAAATGGTGCGCGTGGCAGATCGCCACAGCAAGCGCGTCGCCGGCATCGGGTCCGTCGATTTTCACGCCCGGCAGCAGCCGCGCGACCATTGCATGGACCTGCGCCTTCTCGGCATTGCCGGTACCGACCACTGCCTTCTTGACGATGCTGGGGGTATATTCGCCGACATCGAGCCCCGCACGCGCCGCCGCGCAGAGTACCACACCGCGCGCCTGGCCGAGCTTGAGCGTCGATTGCGCGTTCGAATTGACGAACACTTCCTCGCACGCCGCGGCGCCGGGCGCATGATCGACGATCAAAGCCGCGAGCATCGCATCGAGGTGCGCCAGCCGGCGCGGCAACGGCGCCTGCGGGTCGGTCTTGAGCTTGCCGTTGGCGACATGGCTCAGCCGATTGCCCTCGGCGTGGATCAGCCCCCACCCAGTGGTGCCGAGCCCGGGATCGAGGCCGAGGATGATCATATGTTCAGAGCCGCAGGCCGAAGCGCGGCCCGATCGTCGTCATACCGATATAGAGTATGAAGGTGAGCACACAGCCGGCGAGCAACGACAGCCAGAAATTGACACCGCTGCGCAACAGCGCCGGGATCAGCAGGAACATCGGCAGCGAGGGCAGCACATACCAGAAAGTCGCTTCCGCATGATGCGCCATGTTCTCGGCATCCGGGCGGCCGTTCCACAACAGGATCATGCCGAGAATCGATACCAAAGGCAGCGAGGCGACAAGCGCGGCAAGCGCCGGCTGGCGCTTGCCGATCTCCGCGATCGCCACGATCAGCGCACCCGAGAGCAACGCCTTGGCGATCAATGCGAACATTATCCGAGCTTCTCCATCACCTCGTCCGAGACCTCATAATTGCCCCAGACGGTCTGGACGTCGTCGTCGTCGTCGAGCGCGTCGATCAGCTTGAACAAAGTCGCCGCGTCGCCCTCGGCCACCTCGACCATGGTCTGCGGACGCCAGGCTAGCTTGGCTCCCTCCGGCTCGCCGAGCACCGGGGTCAGCGCATTGGCGACTTCGTGGAGGTCGCCCTGCGCGGTCCAGATCTCGTGGCCGTCTTCGCTCGACGTCACGTCCTCGGCGCCGGCTTCGAGCGCGGCTTCGAATACCTTGTCGGCGTCGCCGGCACTCGCGGGGTAGTTGATGAGCCCCATGCGATCGAAGGCGTGGCTGACCGAACCCGGCGCGCCGAGATTGCCGCCATTCTTGCTGATCGCGGTACGCACGTTGGTGACGGTGCGGTTGCGGTTGTCGGTCAGCGTCTCGACGATCAGGCTCACGCCGCCGGGGCCGAACGCCTCGTAGCGGATCTCTTCGTAATTCTCGGCGTCGCCCTTGCTAGCCTTGTCGATCGAGCGCTGGATATTGTCCTTGGGCATGGACTGCGCCTTGGCGGCGTTGACCGCCGCGCGCAGCCGCGGGTTCATGTCGGGATCGGGCAAGCCCATCTTGGCCGCGACGGTGATTTCGCGGCTGAGCTTGGAGAACATGCCCGAGCGCTTCTTATCCTGCGCGCCCTTGCGGTGCATGATGTTCTTGAATTTGGAATGGCCTGCCATGAATCCAATCTACCGTTCGGGCTGAGCTTGTCGAAGCCCCGTTCTTCTTGCTCAGCCAGCGGTTAGAAGAAAGTGCGGCCCTTCGACAAGCTCAGGGCGAACGGGGCTCTTCTCGGGATCAGTGCAGGCCGAGCGCGTTGCGATAGGTCTCGAGCAGTGCATCGGCCTCGTCGCGGTGATGCTTCTCCATCTTCCGCAGGCGGACGATGTGACGCATCGTCTTGGTGTCGAAGCCGGTCGACTTGGACTCGGCATAGACATCCTTGATGTCGTCGGCGATGCCCTTCTTCTCTTCTTCGAGGCGCTCGATCCGCTCGATGAAGAGGCGCAGCTGTTCGGCGGAAATCGAATCGGACAAGGGGTATCTCCTGACGCTGGTTGGCCGTCACCCCGGCGGAGGCCGGAGTCGCGCACGGCTTGCGATGAAACTGGAGCGCGCCGCTTAGAGAAGCCCGGCCCGCCGCTCAAGCCCTCCGTCCCGATTAGCGCCCCGGATCGGTCATCGACGGCGGATCGCTCGCCGGAAAGCTGTCGTCGAGCGCGTCGTCGAGCAGCGCCTCGACATGATTGCGCTTCATGCTTTCTTCCATTCGTTCGAGCTGATCCGGGGTCGCCTCGATCTGATGGCGCGCCTTCCACTCGGCATAGGGCATGCCATAGACGATCTCGCGCCCTTCCTCCTTGCTCAGCCCGCCGGCTTCGGCGACCCAATCGCCCAGGCAGTTGCGGCAGAAGCCCGCCAGCCCCATCAAATCGACATTCTGCGCGTCGCTGCGATGCCGCAAATGCCGGACGAGCCGCCGGAACGCCTTGGCCGCCACGGCGTCGTCCAGGGTATCGAGTGTCGGCACTGTGAACCTCCGTGGTTGATCGGCGCAGATTAAAGGCTAGAGGCAGGCGCGCACAAGGATGACAGCGATGACAAAGGCCATAAGACCTCGTTCCCGGAAAGTCCGCATCCTCGCGACGCTGGGCCCTGCGAGCAACACCGTCGAGATGATCGAGCAGTTGTTCGAGGCGGGTGCCGATGCCTTCCGCGTCAACATGAGCCATGGCGATCAGGCATCGAAGGTGCCGGTGATCGCGGCGATCCGCAGCCTCGAGAAAAGATATGGCCGGCCGACGACGATCCTCGCCGACCTTCAGGGCCCCAAGCTGCGCGTCGGCAAGTTCGCCGAGGGCAAGGTGGTGCTCGAAACCGGCCAGCAATTCACGCTCGACCGCGATCCGACCCCGGGCGACGCGACTCGCGTCGAGCTGCCGCACCGCGAGATCTTCGAAGCCGCGCACGAGGATGCCCGGCTGCTGCTCGACGACGGCAAGATGGTGCTGCGCGTAACGTCCGCGAGCCCCGACAAGCTCGTCACGCGCGTGGAGGTCGGCGGCACGCTCTCCAATTCCAAGGGCCTCAACGTCCCCGACATGGTGCTGCCGCTCGCGGCGCTCACCGAAAAGGACCGCAGCGACCTGGCATTCGCGGTCGAGCAGCGCGTCGACTGGATCGCTTTGTCTTTCGTCCAGCGCCCCGAGGATCTGATGGAGGCGCGCCGGCTGATCGGCGGCAAGGCGGCCCTGCTCGCCAAGATCGAGAAGCCGAGCGCGATCACCCGGCTCGAGGAGATCGTCGAGCAATGCGACGGCGTGATGGTCGCCCGCGGTGATCTCGGCGTCGAATTGCCGCCGCAGAGCGTGCCGCCGCTGCAGAAGCGCATCGTCGAGACCGCGCGGCGGATGGGCCGTCCGGTGATCGTCGCGACGCAGATGCTCGAATCGATGATCGATTCGCCCTCGCCGACCCGCGCCGAAGTCTCCGACGTCGCGACCGCGGTCTATGACGGCGCCGACGCGATCATGCTCTCGGCCGAGAGCGCGGCGGGCAAATGGCCGGTCGAATCGGTCGCGATGATGAACTCGATCGCCGACGCAGTGGAACGCGATCCCGCGCATGGCGACCGGGTCCATTTCACGGTCACGCGCCCCGATCCGACCACCGCCGACGCACTCGCCGAGGCGGCGAAGAACATCGCCCGCACCGTATCGGCAGTGGCGATCGTCTGCTTCACCAGCTCGGGCTCGACGGCACGGCGGATCGCGCGCGAGCGCCCGACCGTGCCGATCATGGTGCTGACGCCGAAGATCGAGACCGCGCGCCGCAGCGGGCTGCTCTGGGGCAGCCACGCGGTCCATACCCGCGACGTCGAATCGTTCGAGGAGATGGTCGCCAAGGCCAAGCGCATGGCGATGCGCCAGGAACTGGCTGCCGCCGGCGACCGCATCATCGTCTGCGCCGGCGTACCGTTCGGGACGCCGGGCTCGACCAACGTGCTCCACGTCGTCACCATCCTTGGCGACGAGCTCAAGAATTATCAGGGGCCCGAAGGGGCTGAACCTGGGCACCGCCTCTCCGTCACCCCGGCCTTGTGCCGGGGTCCACCGGGAGGCGAGCGATGACTCAGACAGGTAAGGACAGCGCATGAGGCGCAGTGGACCCCGGCACAAGGCCGGGGTGACGTTCTAATTTGGAAGCAATCCCAACCGCACCAATTCGGCGCGGAAATCCTCGGCCGTAGTGAACAGCACGGCGTGGATGCCCGCATTCCTCGCGCCGGCAACATTGGCGGCGCTGTCGTCGACAAACACGGCCTCCGGCCCTTCCAGCCCGAAGCGCTTCAGCGCCAGCGCATAGATCGCGGGATCGGGCTTCACCAGCTTCTCGTCGCCCGACACGACGACATCACGGAAGCGATCGAACAATTCGGCATGCTGCGGCACCCATTCGCGCCAGAACTCGCCCGAGAAATTGGTGATCGCGAACAGTGGCACGCCCGCGGCATCGAGCTCGCGGACGATCTCCAGCATCCCCGGAATCGCGTGCGGCACCGTGTCGTTGAAGCGCGGCCCCCACGCGGCGATCAGCTCGGCATGCTCAGGATACTCAGCACTCAGCTCCGCCGAGGTCTCCGCGAACGGGCGCCCGGCATCGTGCTGGAAATGCCATTCCCTGGTGACGACGTTCGCCAGAAACGCTTCGAGCGCCTGATCGTCCTCGATCAAGCGCTCGTAGAGGTAACGCGGATCCCATTCGAAGAGGACCTTGCCGACATCGAAGATGACGGCGCGCGGGGTCCCCACGTCCGGAATTAGCCCTGGCGGGCCTTGAACCGGCGATTCGTCTTGTTGATCACATAGGTCCGGCCGCGGCGACGGATCACGCGGTTGTCGCGGTGCCGCCCCTTGAGCGACTTCAATGAATTCACGATCTTCATGACCGATTCGCTTCTCGACTGAATATGGTGCTGGAAAAGAGGCGCCCGCCTAGAGGGGAGCGTCGTCAAGTCAAGGTGCTGACGGCCTTGCGGAACCGACTGCCCGGGGGCAGGGTTGAGGTGCGGCGGGGCGTTCTCCCCGCGAGACAGGAGGCCAATGCCCGTGAACAAGCTTCTCAGCATCGCAGCCGCGGGCGCGGCCCTGCTCGCGGGCGGATGCACCACCACCAGCCGCAACGCGCCGGTGGAGGTCACGCGCTATCATATCGGCACGCTGTCCGAACGCACCACGGTAGCGATCGAGCCGATGACCGGCGCGGCGCAGATCAGCCCCGAGTTCCAGATGTATGCCGACGCGGTCGGGACCGAGCTCGAGCGGCTCGGCTTCGTCCAGTCGCGCAGCGAGATGGCGTCGGGCTATATCGCCGCGGTCTCGTTCACGCGCGTCTCGCGCGGTGCGTATCGCGAGCAGCCCCCGTCTCGATCGGTCTCGGCGGCGGCGGCATCAGCGGGGGTCGACGCGGCGGCGGAGTCGGGCTGGGCGGCGGCGTGTCGTTCGGGATCGGCGGCAAGACCCGCGAAGTCTATGGCTCCGAGCTTGCGGTCCAGCTCCGTCGCCGCAGCGACAATAGCACCGTGTGGGAAGGTCGCGCAGTCACCGAATCGGTGAGCGGCAAGCCCGGCAGCGATCCGCGCGATCAGGCCGCCAGGCTGGCGAACGCGTTGTTCAGGGACTTCCCAGGCGAGTCAGGCATCACTACCACGGTCAAATGAGCATCCAGATCAACGCCGCATTCGACGGCGGCAATATCCGCGTGGTGGCAGTGGAGGGCGACCGGGTCGACCTCGAGATCGTCACCGATCATCTGTCCGATTTCTACCAGTGGTTCCATTTCCGGCTGGCAGGGGCGAAGGGGCGCACGCTGACCTTCCGCATCCTCAATGCGGGCGGCGCGGCCTATCCGTTCGGCTGGCCGGGCTATCAGGCGCGTTGGAGCACCGACCGCGCGCATTGGCGGACCACCGCCACCGATTATGCCGACGGCGTGCTGAGCTTCACGCGCGCGATCGACACCGATATCGTCTGGTTCGCCTATTTCGCGCCCTATTCGATGGAGCGGCACCATGATCTGGTGACGCGCATCGCCGCCCAGCCGGGCGTCTCCCACCGCGAATTGGGCGTCACGCTCGACGGCCAGCCGATCGACTGCCTGACGCTCGGCGAAGGCCCCAAGCAGGTCTGGCTCTATGCCCGCCAGCATCCCGGCGAGACCATGGCCGAATGGTGGATGGAAGGCGCGCTCGAGAAGCTGATCGATCTGGACGATCGGACCACGCACGCGCTGCGGAGCAAGGCGACGTTCCACATCGTTCCGAACATGAACCCCGACGGGTCGCGCCGCGGGCATCTGCGCACCAATGCCGCGGGGATCAACCTCAACCGCGAATGGCACTCGCCCACGCCCGAGAGGAGCCCCGAAGTCCTCGTCGTGCGCAATCGCATGGACGAGACCGGCGTCGATTTCGCGATGGACGTCCATGGCGACGAGGCGATCCCCGCCAATTTCATCGCGGGTTTCGAAGGCATCCCGAGCTGGACCGACGCATTGGGCGAGAAATTCTACGATTTCGCGCGCCGCCTGGCCGATGCCACGCCCGAATTCCAGCTCGACCTCGGCTATGAGAAGGCCGCACCGGGCAAGGCCAATCTCTCGATGTCGACGAACCAGGTGGCCGAGCGGTTCGGTGCCGTTTCGATGACTCTGGAGATGCCGTTCAAGGACCATGACGCCAATGCCGATGCCGAGTTCGGCTGGTCGCCCGCGCGCTGCAAGGTCCTCGCGCATGCCTGTATCGATACGCTCGCCGGCATGATCGACGAAATCTGATGGAGATCCGCGAGGGGGACTGGACGATCCGCAGGTCGTCGCCTTGCTCAACGTGCATTTCGCGGGGATGCTCGCGAATTCGCCGAAGGGCAGCTGTCATTTCCTCGATCTGTCGGGATTGCGCGCGCCCGGCGTGACCTTCTGGTCGGCGTGGGACGGCGCGGACCTGCTCGGCTGTGGCGCGCTCAAGCAGCTCGACGACGGGCACGGCGAGATCAAGTCGATGCGCACGTCCGAGCAGCATCTGCGGCGCGGCACCGGCGCCGCTCTGGTCTCGCACATCCTCGGCGTCGCCCGCGCGCGGGGCTATAAGCGGCTGAGCCTGGAGACCGGCTCGGGGCCCGCCTTCGAAGCCGCCCACGCGCTCTACCGCCAGTTCGGCTTCACCGAGACCGGACCGTTCGGCAATTATCAGGAAGACCCGTTCAGCCGCTTCATGTCGCGGGTGCTGTAAGCATATCGACATTCGGCTTCCCCTCCCTGTGGGGAGGGAGTTGCGCGATTGAAGTCGATACGCCCTAACCTTCCTCGATCGCGCGCTGTCCGGCGGGGCCGATCGCCAGCTCGCGCCAGTCGAGTTCCTCCTGCAGCCGCTCGAACGCTTCCTCGCCGATCGCGTCGTCGTCGCGCAATTGGCGCAGCCGCTCGCGCTGTGCGGATATCGCCTCGAGCTTGAGCCGTCGGCGCTCGTTGAAATCGCCGCAAGCCTCGCCGCCGTCGAGCGCTGCGCGATCGATCTCAAACTGGCGCCGGACCTCGTCGGCAACGCGCCCTTTCGCCCCCGCAACCGCGGCCAGCGCCGCCCCGGTCAAAGCGCGCTCGGCCGCCTGATGCTCCTGTGAATCGTCGCCGCTGTCCAGGCCCAGCAGCCGGATCAGCGGCGTGAGCGTGAGCCCCTGCACCACCAGGGTCGCCAGTACCACGGCGAACGCCGACAATGTGATGAGGTCGCGCTGCGGGAAGTCCGATGGCAGCGCAAAGGCGGTCGCCAGCGTGACCAGCCCGCGCATCCCGCACCAGCCGACCACCACGCCCTGGGCGAGGCTCGCCGGCTCGGCATCGCCGCGCAGCAAGGCAAAGCGCGCCGCGAGCCGGTTATAGACGAGCACCCAGGCGAGCCGCGTCACCACCACGCCAGCGACGACCATCGCCGCGACGCCGGCGGCCTCGCGCAGCCGGGCCGGATCCATCCCGCCGATGATCGCGCGCGCCTGCATTCCCATCACCAGGAAGGCGACGACGTTGAGCACGAACACCGCGACGCCCCACACCGCGAAGGATTGGACACGATTGCGCGCGTCGATCTTCATGCGCGGGCTGTTGGCGATGAACATCGCCATCGTCACCACGCAGAGCACCGCCGACAGCCCCAGCCGCTCGGCGAGCAGCCACGCGACGAAGGTATTGACGAATTCGAGCAAATTCCCGCCGAACGAGCCGCGCGTATACGGGATGATGAAGCGAAACAGCCACGCCATCGCCAGCCCCAGCGCAATCCCGCCGGGCGCGGCGAGCCCGAGCTGCAGCGCGACGCTGCCGTCGATCCCGCCATTGCTCTGGACCGCGAGCGCGGCGCTGAACAACAACAAAGCCGTGGCATCGTTGAGCAGGCTCTCGCCGGTGAGCACCTGCACCGTCTTGCGCGGCAGCGCGGCCGATCGCAGGACCGTCGTCGCCGCGGCGGCGTCCGGCGGCGCGACGATCGCCCCGAGCGTGATCGCCGCGGCGAGCGGCAGTCCCGCGAATGCCCAGCCGATCCACGCCACGACCGCGGTGGTCAGCAGCACCGCGACGACGGCAAGCGCCACCAGCGGGCGCCACAGCTTGCGGATCGCCGCGAGCGGGAAATCGAACGCCGCGTCGAGCAGCACCGGGGCGATGAACAATGCCAGCGCGGTATGCCCCTCGAGCCCGATCGCGGGGGTTCCCGGCACCAAAGCGACGATCACGCCCGCGGTGGCCAGCATCGTCGGATAGGGAATCCATGTTCGCCGCGCGACTTGCAGCAGCACCACTGCAAGCAGCAACAAGGCGACGAGGCTCTCGAAGAAAGTCATTACGGTGCGCCAACGCACCAGAAGCGCAATCCGCTCAGCATAGCCACGCATGCTTCGCGAGCGCGGTACCGATGTCGGGGTCGAGTGGCCCGGCCAGCACCGCCTGCAGGTTCGCCTCGAGCTGCGCGCGGTTGCGCATCCCCACCGCCACGGTCGAGACCGCAGGATGCGACAGGCAGAAGCGCAGCGCCATGTCGGCAAGCGATTGGTCCGGCGGAGTCACGGCCCGCAGATGTTCCACGCGTTCGCCGGTCTCGCGCCGGTGCTCATCGAAGAAATAGTCGTGCCGCCAATCGTCGCGCGGAAATTCCAGCCTGCCCCCCAGCGCGCCGTAGTAAAGCGGCGCGCGGGCGATGACGCCCACATCGTGCTTCCGGCAAAGCGGCAGGAGCGCCCGGGCCGCGCCGGGATCGAAGACATTGTACATCGCCTGCACCGAAGCGATCCGCCCGCTGGCGACGATCTCGAACCCGGCCGCCACGTCGTGATCGAACAGCGACACGCCGAAGCCGGCGATCTTGCCCTCCGCGCGAAGCCGTTCGAGCGTCTCCAGCCAATCGCCTTCGTGCTGCCATTCGGGACACCAGGCGTGGAGCTGCTGGAGCGCCAGCCGCTCGACGCCTAATGTCACGAGCAACGCCTCGGTCTCCGCCCGCAGGTGCCGCCCGGGATAGGCATCCTGCACGGGAACATGCGGCGAGGGCAGATCGAAGGCGACCAGCGACGTTGCGCGCACGAGGACATGAACGCGGTCGCGGGCATTCTCGCGCCTGAGTATTTCGCCGAGCAGCGTCGCCGCCGCGCTGTCTCCGGCATCGAGTTCGATGGCATTGACTCCGCGATCGAGCGCCAGCGCGACCAGCGCCCCCGCCTCGGCGACGTCGCTCCGCGCCGCGGCCGTCAGCGCCGAAGTCCCGAGGGTCAGCTCGGATATGTCGAGCCCGGTCCGGCCGAGGCGGCGAAACCGCATCGTCAGTCCGCCGCCGCCGTGATCACGATCTGCAGCCCCGGCGCATCGCGGTTCGCCCAGGACGAACGGTGCCACGCGCCGGACTGCGCCGGGGTCTGGACGCGGTGCACGCTCGCGGCGCCGGGTGTGACTTCATATTCCCTGTCCGGATCGCGCAGGAACGGAAACCGGCCCGAGACCATCGCCGCGAGCTGCATCGGGCGATGCGCCCATAATGTCTCGACCGGAACGCCGGTACGCAACACGCGCGTGTCCATCTGGCCCAACAGGGAGAATTCACGGCGCATATAGGCGCGATAGATATCGGCACGGATGTTGTCGGCAGAGGTGAGCCGCATGCCGGCGGGACGGCCGAGCGGCCAGACCAGCCGGAACGCCCGCCGCTCGTTGACGCGATCGACATGCCAGACGAGGTCACCCGGCGCGAAATAGGTGCGGATCGCGATCGCCGGCCGGGCATCGACCAGTCCGCCGACAAGGTCGGCCAGCGCGGCGATCTCGCGGGCGAGCAGTTTGTTCTCGCGCCCGAACGCGCGGGGTCCGAATAGCTGGCCCGACACCAGCTCGAGTGCCGCGTCGGGCTCGAGCCGATTGAAGTCGAGCTTGAATCCGGGTGCGCGGAGCAATGCCCGCACCAGATCGCGAAAGGGTAGATCATCGAGCGCCGGACGGTCGAGCTCGATCGCACCGAGCGGCGACTGATCGAGGCGACGGAGCAACAGCTCGGCGCCGTCGGCCAATGCGCTGCCGGGAAGTCCGCTCATCGCAACGTTGTCGGCCAAGGCCCCGGCCAGATCAAGCGGCCGCCCCCGAAGGAGCGGCCGTCGGGCATCAGTTGCCGAACTGGAGGCGAACGCCGGTCATGATCCGCCGGCCACCATAAGACAGGCGCATGATCTTGGGGGCACCGTCTTCGAAGGGCACGTAGCTGCCGGTCGAGATCGTCTGCGCCTCACGCCGCATGTTGCGGCCTTCGGCATAGACCTGGAAGTTGCGCGTGACGTTGTACGAGATCTTGGCGTCGATGAAGGTGCTGCCGTCCGTGAAGCGCGGAACGCCCGGATTCCAGCCCGGACCAACGAGGCGTACGTTGGTCCATTGCTCACCCGGATAATTGATGTCGATATTATTGCCGCCGCACGGCGTGATGCAGTTAAACCGCGCGCTACGTTTTTGATAGGCGACCCGGATGTTGAGCTTGCCATCATCATACCACAGCGAAGCGTTGGTATAATATTTCGACTCGTCAGGCGGGAGCATGACATCGCCGGTCAGCGGATCCTGCTGCCCGGACGTCACTGCCGATGACAGGACCGAGAAGTTGGCGTCGGCGCCGGTGTACTTCAGGAACCAGGGCAGGAAGGTGAACGCGGTTTTGGCGGAGAACTCCCAGATCGAACGCTTGTAGCCCGGTCCGTTTTCGTAAGTGGGATAGGCGAACTCGATATCGGAGAGCGCTTCGCCCGTGCCGGGATCGGTTCCTTCGCTCCCCGCGAAAGGCCGCGCGGTCTTGGTCACCTGAAGCGGATTGCCGATCTTGACGTCGAGCTTGCCATAAGTCGCCGAGAACATCGTATCCGCGTTGGGATACCATTCGAGGCTGGCGTTGTAACTCCAGGCAGTAAATGGCTTCAGGCCCGGATTGCCGATACGCCCGGTGCAGCCGAAGATATCGTCGCCGTCGGCATCGATCGCGCGCTGGTCGATCGTGCACGTGCCGCCCGCGATGAGATTGCCCATTGACGGCCGAGCGACGGTCTTGCCGCCATATAGGCGCAACACGACCGACTCGTTGAAGCCCCAGAGGTTGAGATTGACGCTGGGCAGCCAATCCCGGGTGCTGGCATTGACCGAAGTGTTGGCGATGAATGTCTGGGTGATGATACCGCCGGCATTATTGGGATCGAGAGGATTGAAGGCGGGGCCCTTGCGGATGCTGTTCAGCGTGAGCAGCGACGTGCCGGTCACATTGGCAAACACGCCGCGCACGCCGACATTGCCGTTGAAAACCAGCCCCAGGGGCAGCTTCTGCTCGAAGTCGAACATCGCATAGACGTTCTTGATCGTCTCCTGCACCCGCGTCGCCGGCTGGTCGTACATCTGGCCGTCGCTGCCCATGCAGGTCTTGAGGCAATCGTAATTCATGAAGTCCTTCGCGCCGAGCGCGTCGAACAGTTCGTCGGTACGGATGCCCTGCCACGCGTCCGGCAGCGTGCCGCGATTGGGCAGATCGCCGAAATATTGCGAACCGCTGGGCTCGAGCGTCTTGGTGAACAGCGCGATGAGGTCGGCCGGCGTCAGCGTGTCCACGCCCGATCGAATATTGGAAGGGTTGGTGGAAGGCACGAAGCCGTAATTGCACGATACCGTCGATGTCGCGGTGGGCTGGCAGGCGCGCAGCGTGCCGCGCACATTGGCCGTCGGCACGATAATCGCGGGGACATAGCCGGGAGTCCCGAAGGTGCCCACGGCCGAGGATACTGCGTATCCGCCGCCGCCCCAGCGCTCGGACTTATTCTTGCGATACATGCCGCCGACCGAGAATTTGGTGATGAACGGCAGCCAATCGCGCGTGTCGTAGCGCAGGTCGAGCTTGGCGATCCGCTCCGACGATTCGCCGAGCGTCGGCGAATAGGAGACTCGAAGCTCGGCGTGGTCAGGGGCAACTGCCCGACGGTGTAAGCGGGGCTTGCCGGCGCGTTGGGGCCGGCCGTGACGGCGCTCTGGCCGACGCAGGTCGGCGCCGTCCCAGCGCCGATGCACGCGGGCGGACGCAATTGCACGAAGTTCACAGGATTGGTGTCGTCGTAACTGGCTGGCAGAGCGACGTCGTAGAGGCCGTTGGGCTGCAGCGTCAGCGTCGCATCGCCATAAGCGTAGGAGCGCGAAGTGCGCATGTCGCCGCGCCCCGATGTCGCCTTGGTCATGCCTGCCATCGCATCGATCTCGAGTCGCTCGCCGCGATATTCGGCACCGCCCTGATAATACATCGTCTTGGTGTCGATGTGGTTCTCGATCTGGTCGATGCTCACCGAATTGTTGGTCAACGTCATCTGGGTGACGTTGTGATTGGCATCCACCACCACGCTGCCGGGAACGACGTTCAAGACCTGCCCCGCCACGGGGACGCTGATCAGGGAGTTGCCGCTGCCGGTACTGACGACATTGAGGCCGTAGACAGGGTCGAACACATTATATCCGGCAGGCGCGTTGGCGTTGACGGTACGCGTGCGCGGATTGCCCGTGGTCGTATCGCTGAAGGTACCGGCAATATTCTGGTTGAACAGGCTTACCGGGTTGCGGCTGCGGTTCTGGTCATGGACCTGGCGGTCGGCGCGCGTTGCCTTGGCGTAAACGGTCAACTGGTCGTTCACGCGGAAATCGAGCCGCGCATCGATCGAGTAGCGCTCGTCGGTCTGCGTGTTCATGAAGTTGCGGACCAGCGACGGAGTCGCGTCGTTCCACTGGTTTAGACAGGTTTGCTGCTCCACCGTCCGCTGCTGGACTCGTGCCGCGGTCGTGGCGTTGCCCGCCGTTTGCAGAGGGAGATACGGAAAGATCGAGAGGCACTGAGCCTTGCTGGTCGCGCCGGCGGCGAGCGTCACCAATTCGCGCGGGGTGAGCGTGGTGCCGTCAGGCGCGGTGCTGTTGGCGAAAGCAACGTCCGCAGCGTCGGTCCCGACCGTCGCCGGATTGAAACTGAACGTCTTTTCGGCTGAATTGTCGAAGTCGAAGAGGCGCGCAAAACCACGGTTGTTGGAAGTCGTCTGCTCATAGCCATGGCCGTCGTTCTGGATCTTGGAATAGGTGCCGCTGACGATCACGCCGAGCCGATCGTTCAAGAACTTGTGCGCGGCGACGGCGTTGAAGTCGGGGGTCCAGTCCCTGCCGAGCGAATTCTGTCCGGCGCCGGCGCGGAGCGAGAAATAAGGCTTTTTGAAATCAAGGCCGGTGCGGGTCTTGATCTGAACGGTTCCGCCCAGCGAGCCCTCGGTCATGTCGGCGGTCGAACCCTTGACCACGTCGACGCTCTTGATCAATTCGGCTGGAAGCTCCCGCAGATCCGCGCTGCGGCTCGCCCCGAGCGCGAGCGCCGTGGTGCTCTGCACGCCGATTCCGTCGAGCTCGACCCGCGTGAGATCGGGGCCATTGCCGCGCACGGTGACGCTGTCGCCTTCGCCGAACTCGTTGCGGCCGAGCGCGACGCCCGGAATGCGCGAGATCGCTTCGTTGACGTTGCGGTCGGGGAAGGAGCCGACGTCATCGGCAACGATCGAGTCGGTCGCCGTCCTGGCGTTCTTCTTGCGATTGTTGGCCGATTGCTGGCTGGCGCGCGAGCCGACGACGATGATCGTCTCTTCGCTCTCGGGGGGACGATGTCTTCGGGTGAAGGCGCCACCTGTCCGCCTGCCAGGGGCGCGGTCTGCGCCATTGCCTGCCCGCCACAGATCAGCGCCAGTCCCAGCACCGTCCAGGACGCGGTCGCGCCGATGCGGACGCGCAGATTCGATCGATTCGACATGATTTTCCCCTCTCCCACCGTTGTTCACGCCGCCGTCCGGAGCGAGTCTCAGTTTGTTGTTGTCCCCGCGACCGGACGCATTTTGTGGGGTTCCGGAGGCTGCCCCTCCTGTTCTCCCACAATATGGAACGTGACTTCAGCTTTTAGAATTACCATTTTTTCCTCCGACGCAAGCCAATCGTCAGACCAATCGGATAAAAGCGAGCCCACAGAGGGAAATGGGGCGTCTGTCCCGCTGCGAGACGGCGCCGGACAACCTCTCGGGACGGCGATCAATCGCCGAGCGGACCCCTCGCCGCCTGCGACGCGAAACGGGCGGTCAGGTCGAAATTGTCGCCGTGGAAGACCGTGCGCACATAGGTGATCGATTCCTTCTCGCGCCAGGTCCAGCGCTCGAGCACTAGGCAGGGCTTGCCCGCAGGTACTTCGAGTAAGGCCGCATCGTCGCCTGCCGGCGCGGCGGTGATGCGGTGTTCCGCTTCGGTCCAGGGAACATGCGCCAGCAGCCAGCTTCCCGGCGGGATCGTGGAGAAATCGGCCTCGCGCGCCGCGGGCACGGCGGCGAGGTTGATCAGCCGCGCCTCGACTGCATACGGCCGACCGTCGGCGAGATGCACGCACTGGAGCGACAGCAACTTGCCGTGCGGCGGCAGGCGCAGCAACGCGCCGCTCGCGCCGTCTGCATCCAGATCGGCTTGACCAACCAGCCGCAGCGCATAAGCGTGGCCGCGCTGCTCGATCTCCTCGCGAATATCGGGAATCTGCAGCGCCGCCATATGGATCCGCGGCCGGGTGACGAACGACCCGCGCCGGCGCTGGCGCGAGATCAGCCCCGCGCCGGCCAGCGCCGACAGTGCCTTGTTCACCGTCATGCGCGAGCAGCCATATTCCGCCATCAGCTCGTGCTCGAACGGAATGCGATCACCGGGCCGCAGCGCGCCTGACATGATCCGGCTTTCGATCGCGTTGTGGATGGTCTGGTAGAGCGGGCGGGTCTGGACGGTCATCGTCCGGCGATCCCCAGCCCCGCGAGCGCCCGTACGTAGCGCGCCACTACTATGTCGCGCGCGACATGCCGTCCGCCCTTCACCCATTGCCGCCCGCCGCGCCACACGCCGTCGATCATTCCCCGGCTGTCGGCGAAGACGAACGCGTCGAGCAGCGCATCGCCGGCGCGGCCCGCCAGCGTCGGATGTCCGCGATCGAGCGTAACGAAGTCCGCGCGCGCGCCGGGCGCGAGGTCGTGGCTATCCATCCCCAGCGCCTGTGCCCCAGCCTTGCCCACCGCGTCGAACAACGTCCGTCCGGTCGATGGGCGGGCCGGACTCGACAGCAGATTGCGCTCCCGCCGCGCCAGCCGCTGCGAATATTCGAGGCTGCGCAGTTCCTGTGCCATGTCGATCAGCACATTCGAATCGGAACCCACTCCGAAGCGCCCGCCCGCCGCGACGAAATCCGTGGCGGGGAAGATGCCGTCGCCCAGATTGGCCTCGGTGACCGGGCAAAGCCCCGCCACGGCGCTGCTCCGCGCGATCCCCTCGAGCTCCGCCATGGTGACGTGCGTCGCGTGGACGAGGCACCAGCGCGGATCCACCGGCGCATATTCGAGCAGCCATTCGACCGGGCGCCGGCCATGGTGGCACAGGCAATCCTCGACCTCGCCGGTCTGCTCGGCGATGTGGATATGCACCGGGCCGTCGCCACCGATCTCGACTGCGGCCGCAAGCCCCTCGGGCGTCACTGCGCGCAGGCTGTGCGGCGCGACGCCGACCCGCGCGTCCGGAAGGCCCGCCACCGCACGCCGCGATGCCTCGACCAGCCGGGCATAGCCACGGACATCATGGACGAAGCGCCGCTGCTCGGGCCGGGGCGCCGCGCCACCGAAGCCCGACGCCATGTAGAGCACCGGCAACAAGGTGAGCCCGATGCCCGTCTCCAACGCCGCCGCCGCCAGCCGCGCGCCCATCTCCGCCGGATCGGCAAAGGGGGCACCGTGGATGTCGTGATGGATATAGTGGAACTCGCCGACCCGGACGAAGCCTGCCTCGAGCATCTCGACGAAAGCGAGCGCGGCGATCGCCTCGAGCTCGTCGGGGCCGATCGCATTGGCGAAGCGGTACATTACATCGCGCCACGTCCAGAAGCTGTCCGCAGCCGGCCCCCGCCGTTCGGCCATGCCCGCCATGCCGCGCTGGAAGGCATGGCTGTGGAGATTGGCGATGCCCGGCAGCGCTACGCCGTGCCGCTCATCTCCCGGCTCGGGTGCGACCCCGGGCGTCAGCGCGAGGATGCTCCCATTCTCGGCCGTCATCCGTACGCGCTCGGCCCATCCGTCCGGCAGCAACGCAGTCTCGAACCACCAGCCTTGCATCGCCGCCCTTCCACATCGTGTCATGGACAAATGTATAGACATTTCCGGCAACATCCTAGAGGATCGATCGCAGTCGCTTCGAGGAGGTCATTGCGTGCGCGTCGAGCAGCTGTGGAGCAACGCCAGACTGGCCACGCTGCGCGGAGAGGGCCTCGGCGTAGTGGAGGACGGCCTGATCGCCGCGACCGACGGCCATATCGTCTATGCCGGCCCCCGCGGCGACGCCCCGATGCTCGATGCCGAAACCATCCATGATTGCGAAGGCCGCTGGATCACGCCCGGACTGATCGATTGCCACACGCACCTCGTTTTTGCCGGCAATCGTGCGCGCGAGTTCGAGCTGCGGCTGGCGGGGGCGAGCTACGAGGAGATCGCCCGCGCGGGCGGCGGCATCGTCTCGACCATGGCCGCCACGCGTGCCGCCAGCGAGGAGGAACTGGTCTCCGCCGCATTGCCCCGGCTCGATGCGATGCTGGCCGAGGGCGTGACCACGATCGAGATCAAATCGGGCTACGGCCTGTCCGAAGCCGACGAATGCAAGATACTGCGCGCCGCCCGCGCGCTGGGCGAACGGCGCGCAGTGAACGTCACCACCACGTTCCTTGGCGCGCACGCCGTACCGGGCGAGTTCAAGGGCGATGCCGACGGCTATATCGAGCGGGTCTGCGAAGCGATGATCCCCGCGGTCGCCGCCGCTGGCCTCGCGGACGCAGTCGATGCGTTCTGCGAAGGAATCGGCTTCAGCCCCGATCAGGTCCGCCGCGTGTTCGGGGCCGCCCGCGCCAACGGCCTGCCGGTGAAGCTCCATGCCGAGCAGCTCTCCAACCTTCACGGCGCGGCGCTCGCGGCCGAGTTCGGCGCGCTCTCCGCCGATCATCTCGAGCATCTCGACGAAGCCGGCGTCGCGGCGATGGCGCGCGCCGGCACCGTCGCGGTGCTGCTGCCCGGCGCCTTTTTCTTCACCCGCGAGACCCGCCTTCCCCCGGTCGAGGCGCTCCGTCGTGCCGGCGTGCCGATCGCCATTGCCACCGACTGCAATCCCGGCACTTCGCCGCTCACTTCGCCGCTGCTGGCGATGAACATGGCTGCGACCCTGTTCCGCCTGACCGTCGACGAATGCATCGCCGGCATGACCCGCGAGGCAGCACGCGCGCTGGGCCGGCTGGACAGGGTCGGCACGCTCGAGCCCGGCAAAAGCTGCGATCTCGCCATCTGGGACATCGAGGAGCCGGCCGAGCTCGTCTACCGCATGGGGTTCAACCCGCTCCATGCCCGCATCTTTGGAGGACAGGTATGATCACGCTCGAACCCGGCGCGGTGCCGCTCGAGCAATGGCGCGCCATCTATCGCGGCGGCGAGGCGCGGCTCGACTCCGCCTGCCGCGAGGGCGTCCAGCGCGCCGCCGACACCATCGCCCGGATCGCTGCAGGCGATCATGCAGTGTACGGCGTCAACACCGGCTTCGGCCTGCTCGCCAGCATCCGCATCGAACCCGCCGATCTCGACGCGCTCCAGCGCAACCTCGTTCTCTCGCATGCCGCGGGCGTCGGCGATCCGATGCCCCGCCCCGTGCTGCGGCTGATGATGGCGCTCAAGCTCGCGAGCCTCGCCCGCGGTGCATCGGGCGTGCGGCTCGACACGCTCGACCTGCTCGAGGCGATGCTGGCGCGCGATCTGCTGCCGGTGGTCCCGGCACAAGGCTCGGTCGGCGCATCGGGCGACCTCGCCCCGCTCGCGCACATGACCGCGGCGATGATCGGCACCGGCGAGATCGACACGCCCACCGGCCGTCTTCCCGCCGAACAGGCGTTGCGCGACGCTGGCCTGGTCCCGCTCACCCTCGGTCCCAAGGAAGGCCTTGCGCTGCTCAACGGCACGCAATTCTCGACTGCCTATGCGCTCGCCGGACTGTTCGAGGCCGAGGCATTGTTTGCCGCCGCATTGGTCTCGGGGGCGCTCTCCACCGAAGCCGCCAAGGGCTCCGACACGCCCTTCGACCCGCGCATCCACGATCTGCGCGGCCATCGCGGCCAGAAGGAAGTCGCGGCGATGCTCCGCGCGATGATGCACGGATCGCCGCTCCGCGCTTCGCACCGCGAAGACGACAAGCGCGTGCAGGACCCCTATTGCCTGCGCTGCCAGCCGCAGGTGATGGGCGCCGCGCTGGATCTGCTCCGCCAGGCCGCGACGACGCTGGGCACCGAGGCCAACAGCGTCTCGGACAATCCGCTGGTCTTCACCGATACCGACGAAGTCCTTTCGGGCGGCAATTTCCACGCCGAGCCGGTCGCCTTCGCCGCCGACATGATCGCTATGGCCCTGTGCGAGATCGGCTCGCTCTCCGAACGCCGGCTGGCGATGCTGGTCGATCCGGCGTTGTCGGGCCTCCCCGCCTTCCTCACTCCGCGCCCGGGGCTCAATTCGGGCTTCATGATTCCCCAAGTCACCGCGGCCGCTCTGGTCTCCGAAAACAAGCAGCGCGCCTTCCCTGCCAGCGTCGATTCGATCCCGACCTCGGCCAATCAGGAGGATCATGTCTCGATGGCAGCGCACGGCGCCCGACGGTTGACAGCGATGGCCGACAATACGGGTAACGTCATCGCAATCGAGCTGCTCGCCGCCGCGCAGGGCTATGACTTCCACGCGCCCGTCCGCAGCAGCGAAGCGATCGCGGCGGTCCACCGGACAGTGCGTGCCACCGTGCCGCATCTGGATGAAGATCGCTATTTTCACCCCGACATCGCCGCCGCCGCGCAGATCGTCCGCGCGGGCATCTTGCGCGAGATCGCCGAAAGCCACGCCATCCCCGTGCCGTCGGTGACGAATGGCTGATCCCGACTGGCTGACCATCCGCCGCGGCAATGCGCCTTTGGTGCTCGGCATGCCGCACACCGGCACGCACATTCCCGACGACCTGCTCCCCGCTTCGTCTCGCCATGGCGCGCCCGGAAAGACGCCGACTGGTGGATCGACCGGCTCTACGCCTTCGCCGCCGATCTCGACGCGACGATCGTCCGGACCGCGGTCTCGCGCAGCGTCATCGACGTGAACCGCGATCCCTCCGGCGCCTCGCTCTATCCGGGCCAGACGACCACCGAGTTGTGCCCCACCACCACCTTCGACGGCGAACCGCTCTATTTGCCCGGCCACGAGCCCGATGAAGCCGAGATCGCCCGGCGCCGCGACCGCTGGCTGCTGCCGTATCACGCCGCGCTCACCGCCGAACTCGCCCTGCTGCGCGAACGGCACGGCCGCGTCGTCCTCTACGACTGCCATTCGATCCGCAGCCATGTCCCACGCCTGTTCGACGGCGAGCTGCCCCAGTTCAACATCGGCACCAACAATGGCGTGACCTGCGATCCCGCACTCGAAGCAGCGGTCGAGCGCGCCTGCGCCGCCACCGCCCGCTCGCTGGTGGTCAACGGCAGGTTCCGCGGCGGCTACACCACACGCCATCACGGCCGTCCGGAAACCGGCGTGCACGCGATCCAGATGGAACTCGCCTGCCGCGGCTATCTCGACGAGCCCGATCTTCCTGACGAGACCAACTGGCCGACGCCCTTCGACCCGGCCCGCGCCGCACCGCTCGTGGCTGATCTCCACGCCATCCTCACTGCCTGTCTCGATTGGAAGGCCACCGCATGACCACGCGCCGCGACAACAGCCGCAGCATCCGCGCGCCGCACGGCACCGAGCTGACCGCCAGGAGCTGGCTCACCGAAGCGCCGCTCCGCATGCTGATGAACAATCTCGACCCGGACGTCGCCGAGAAGCCGGAGGAGCTGATCGTCTATGGCGGCATCGGCCGTGCCGCGCGCGACTGGGAGAGCTATGACGCGATCGTCGCGAGCCTGCGCCGGCTGGAGGACGACCAGACCCTGCTCATCCAGTCGGGCAAGCCGGTCGGCATCTTCCGCACCCATGCCGACGCGCCGCGCGTGCTGCTCGCCAACTCCAACCTCGTGCCGCACTGGGCGAACTGGCAGCATTTCAACGAGCTCGATCGCAAGGGCCTGATGATGTACGGCCAGATGACCGCGGGCAGCTGGATCTATATCGGCAGCCAGGGGATCGTTCAGGGCACCTACGAGACCTTCGCCGAGATGGGCCGCCAGCATTTCGGCGGCAGCCTGAAAGGCCGCTGGATCCTCACCGCGGGCCTTGGCGGGATGGGCGGCGCGCAGCCGCTTGCCGCGACGATGGCCGGGGCCTCGTGCATCGCCGTCGAATGCCAGCCGTCGCGGATCGAGATGCGGCTCAAGACCGGCTATCTCGATGCGCAGGCGAACAGCATCGAAGAGGCGCTGGCGATCGTCGCGGAAGCGCACAAAGCCGGCAATGCCGTCTCGGTCGGGCTGCTCGGCAACGCCGCGGAAGTGTATCCCGAGATGGTCCGCCGCGGCATCCGCCCCGACGCGGTGACCGATCAGACCTCGGCACACGATCCGCGCAACGGCTATCTGCCGCTCGGCTGGTCGCTCGACCAATGGGAGAGCGCCCGCAGCGACGATCCCGAGATGCTCGACAAGGCCGCCCGCGCCTCGATGGCGATCCATGTCCGCGCGATGCTCGATTTCCACGCAATGGGCATCCCCACGGTCGATTACGGCAACAACATCCGCCAGATGGCGTTCGAGGAAGGCGTCACCGACGCGTTCGACTTCCCCGGCTTCGTGCCGGCGTACATCCGCCCGCTCTTCTGCCGCGGCGTGGGCCCGTTCCGCTGGGTCGCGCTGTCGGGCGATCCCGAGGACATCTGGAAGACCGACGCCAAGGTGAAGGAGCTGCTTCCCGACAATGCGCATCTCCACAACTGGCTCGACATGGCGCGCGAACGGATCCATTTCCAGGGCCTCCCCGCACGGATCTGCTGGGTCGGCCTGGGCGATCGCCACCGCCTCGGTCTCGCCTTCAACGAAATGGTCGCCTCGGGTGAGCTCAAGGCGCCGATCGTGATCGGCCGCGATCATCTCGACAGCGGCTCGGTCGCCTCGCCCAACCGCGAGACCGAGAAGATGCAGGACGGCTCCGATGCGGTCTCGGACTGGCCGCTGCTCAACGCCCTGCTCAACACCGCCAGCGGCGCGACCTGGGTGTCGCTCCATCACGGCGGCGGCGTCGGCATGGGCTTTTCCCAGCATTCGGGAATGGTGATCGTCTGCGACGGCACACCCGACGCTGCCCGCCGGATCGAACGCGTGCTGTGGAACGATCCCGCCACCGGCGTCATGCGCCACGCCGATGCGGGCTACGAAATCGCAGTCGATTGCGCGCGCGAGCAAGGGCTCGATTTGCCCGGCATCCTCGGCTGATCGAATACGGGAGCGCGATGCCATCCTCTATGGCTTTGCGGCCGATCACCGCCGCCCTATAGCCGCGCCTATGAATCTCGCCGGGATCCTGCGTTCGCAGCTGATATTGCTCGCGGCGGTGATCACCCAGCCCGCGGCGGCGCAGTTGGTGCAAACGCGCGAGGCGGCGCTGGTGCAGGACGCGGGCGAATATGCCCGCCTCTATGGCGTGCCGCAGCAGGAGGCGCTTCGCCGCCTTCGCGCGCAGCAGGACAGCGTCGCCACGACGGACGCGATCGCCCGCCGCTATCGGGACCGGCTCGCCGGCATTTCGGTCCAGCATCGCCCCGATTACCGATACGTGGTCTATCTGACGGGGGATGAGCCGGTGGCGGAGATGCACTTCCGCACCGGCGGCACGACTGTGCCGATCGTCTTCCGGACGGGCGCCAAGGCCAGCCGCGACCGTGTGATCTGGGCGATCACTTATCATCAGGCCGCGATCCGCGCCGCGCTGTCGAGCCCGCCGGCCATGGGCCTCGATCCGCGGTCCGGCGAGCTGGTCGTCATCCTCGGCAACGCGGTCGCCGCGGCGGACGGCGGCGCCGCGGCGATCGACGCCAGGCTCGAAAAGCTGACCGGCGTGCCCGTCCAGGTCCGAATTCTCGAGCGCACCGACCGGAATCTCGATCTCCATGGTGGCGGGCGCCTCGACGGGATCAGCCCGGCCGACGGCAAGCACTATCGATGCACGACCGGCTTCGCGGTGACGGACGGCGTGCGCAGCGGCATCACCACGGCCGCCCATTGCCTTGACGACATGACCTATTACGATCCGCAGCGACGGCCGACGCCGCTCAGCTTCGTCGGCCAATGGGGCTGGGGCTATCATGACGTGCAGATCCACGCCGGTGCCGCGCCCGAGCGGCCGCTGATCTATTCGGACACGGCACGCACGATTGAACGGCCGGTCGAAATGCAGCGCAGCAAGCCCAGCACCCGCGCAGGCGACTTCGTCTGCCATCGCGGCGAGAGCAGCGGCTACAGCTGCGCCGAAGTGGAGCTTCTCGACTTCGCGCCCGCCGGTGACCTGTGCGGCGGCGCCTGCCTGCCGACATGGGTCACCGTCGCGGGTCCCGGCTGCAAGGGCGGAGACAGCGGCGGGCCTGTGTTCAGCGGAACCACTGCCTTCGGGATTGTCAAAGGCGCGAGCTATCGCCGTGACGGTTCCTGCGCCTTCTATTTCTACATGTCGCTCGACTATCTGCCGGCGCCGTGGTCGTTGCTCGTCGACACCGCCGCTGTCCCGTCACGCCCCGGTTCGGTCATCGCCCGTTCGAGCGCCCGCTCCCCGGAGACTCGGGAAGCGCCCGAAGCTCGACCGTGACGGCAAGGCCGGGTCCGCTGTTGCCCAGCTCGACGCTACCACCGTGCAGATGTGCCACCGCCTGAACCAGCGACAGGCCAAGGCCGGCCCCCGATCCGCCACGCGCCGCATCGAGTCTCCCGAAACGACGAAGCGCTTCGCCGTACAGCGCGGGCGGTATGCCCGTTCCCTGATCGGACACGGTAATGAGGACGTGATCGCCTTCGACGGCGAGCTTCAGCGTGATCGCGCCGTCCCCATATTTGATCGCATTGTCGACGAGGTTGCCCATGGCCTGGGCAAGCAGCTCGCGATGCACGCGCCAACGGGCAACCGCCGGCGCATCGACCAGGATCGCCCGGCCATGATCCTCGACGAGCGGCGCATAGATCTCCGCCATCGTCGCCAGCAGCGCGGCAAGGTCGACTTCGGCGAAACTCTCGCGGCCGATGCCACCCTCGGCGCGGCTGATGCTGAGCGCGGTTTCCACCAGCGCGAGCAGGCGATCGCCTTCGGCCATTGCTCGGTCCGCCGCTTCCCGGGTGGCCGGTTCGCTTGCTTCGCTCGCCACATGCTCCAGAGCGACGCGGAGCCGGGTCAGCGGTGACTTCAGGTCGTGCGCCAGCCCGTCGGTGGCGATCTTGAGTTCCGAGATCAGCGACGTGACGCGATCGAGCGAGTGATTGACCTCTTCTCCCAGGACACTGAACGCATCGCCGGACCGATCCTCCGGCACTCTCCGGCCCAGATCGCCGTCACGTAGTCCCTGAAGAGTCGTGATCGTGCCCTCCAAGCGGGCCGTGATCAGGCGCGCCGCCAACCAGGCCGCCAGCGCGGCCATCATCAGTGCGAGCGCGAGCGCCAATGCGCTGGTTTCCCCAGAAGATCTAGAAGCTGACGCTCGCTTTCCACCCCGATACCGGTGAGGAGCCGCTCCCCGCCGGGTAAGCGGGTAACTCGCACCAGCATCGTCTCGGGCGCGACATGCCCCACGCGGTAGAGCTGAATCTCGGCATAATCGTTCGCCGCGGGCACGCTGGGGGCCAGTCGCCGAGATTGCCGGCCAACCTGCGTCCCGCGCGGTCGATGAGGAGCGTCACGCCGTTGCGAGTGATCGCCTCGGTCTTGCGCAATTCGATCTGGCGCGCGAGCGCCGGGGTTCCGCCGCGGGTATAGGTTGCGAGCATCTCCCCGCGAATGGTTTCCGCTGTCGCTGCCGCATCGGAGTCGCTGCGTGCGCGCAACACGGCGCCCACTGCAGCAAGCAGGATCGCCGCTGCGATGACCTGGCCGAGGAAGACGAGCGCCGCGAACCGAAAGGTCGTCGAACGCCAGGTCACGGCACTGCGCCGAGCCGGTATCCCGCCCCTCTCACGGTGTGCAGCAATGGCCGGACGGCGCCTTCATCGACCTTCTTGCGCAACCGGCTGAGATGGACATCCACCACATTGGTGCCCGGATCGAAGTGATAGTCCCACACGCCTTCGAGAAGCATGGTACGCGTCACCACCTGATCGACATGGCGCAGCAGGAATTCGAGCAGCCTGAATTCGCGTGGCTGAAGCTCGATGGTCCGCCCGCCGCGGCGCACCCGCCGCGCGAGGAGGTCCATTTCGAGATCGTCGCAGCGCAGCACCGTCTCCGGCGCAGCGGCTGCCGCACCGCGCCGGATCAGCAGGCGAATGCGCGCCAGGAGCTCGGCGAAGGCGAACGGCTTGCCGAGATAGTCGTCCGATCCGCTGGTCAGGCCCTTGACCCGGTCCTCGGCGGAGCCCAGCGCTGACAGCACGATGACAGGCGTCTCCACGCCCGCGCTGCGCAGCGCCGCGAGCACTGCCATTCCGTCCAGTCCGGGCAGCATCCTGTCGAGCACGATGCAGGCATAGGTGCCGTCCGTCGCGTGAAAGAGTCCGTCGCGACCATTGTCGGCGCGATCGACCACGAAGCCTTCCTCCGCCAGGCCCTTGGCGATGTATTGCGCGGTCGCTTCATCGTCCTCGACGACCAGGATCTTGTGCCCCACCTGCTCAGCTCCGATGCGACGTGACGGTCAGCGCGACCGTGCGGCCGCCGCGGCGTACTTGCAAGCTTACCCGGTGATGCGCCGCGAATGCCTTTTCGACATCGCGCGTCGAGCGGGGGCGCCGGCTGTCGACAACATCTATCCGGTCGCCGACCCGCAGGCCCGCTTGCTCGGCCTCTCCGCCCGAGCGCAGGCTGTCGACGAGAAGCGGCCCGCCGGCGGACATCGGCGCCATCGTGGCTCCGAACGGATCTTCCCCACCGACATAGTGGTGCCTGGCGATATCCCGCGACATCCATATCGCGGCGAGCCCGGCCAGGATGACGATGCCGAGTGCAAGCGACCGCAGGCGTCGCATGCCCCTCATCGCCCGGATTCCGGTGGAAGCCGCCGCCGCATCTCTTCCAGAATCTCATCGAGCCGCTGGGCCACGACAAGATCGATCTTCTCGTGCAGCCGCAACATCTCGAGCTCGCAGCGCAGATTGACTTCATAATCGAGGCTGGCGGCGACCCGGTCCTTCGCTGCCTGGCGGTTCTGGCTCATCATGATCACGGGTGCCTGGACGGCAGCCAGCGTGGAAAGCATCAGATTGAGGAAGATGAAGGGATAGGGATCGAAGGCGAGTCCCCAATGCTGCAGCACATCCGAGTTGAGCAGCATCCAGCCGAACAGCACGACCGCAAAGGCGATGATGAAGCCCCAGGAGCCGCCTACCGAGGCGACCCGGTCCGCCAGCCGATCGCCGAAGGTCGCGATCTGATCCGCAGCGTCGGCCGCGTCGCGCGCGCCGGGGCGGCGCTCGTGCATCTTTGCGAGCACGCGTCGTTCCTCGGGGCCGAGCGCCGCGGGATCCTTGCCGATCAAGCGGTCCGCGAGCGCGAGGAAATGGTTGCTGGCCATGATGCGCGTCTCCTTGTGCGTGGAGAAACTAGCCCGGGGCGCCTGTCGTCCGGGTTGGGAACGGATGAATTTTTGCTCATCTTCCCTTCAGCACGCGGTTCGGCGCGCTGGGCTAGCGGAAGCCAAACCAGAAGGAGCGCGTCCGCGATGAACGATCCTCCGGCCCGGAGACCCAGCCCCCGCGCGCTCGACGAACGGACCTGCCAGCTGATCTGTCCGATCGCGGCGGCGATGGTGGGGGTTTGCCTCACCGGCATCAGCCTTTTGCGCGTCGCGACGGCAATGCGCAGGCAGGGCACGATCGCCGACGATCTGCTTTCGCTGGACGCTCTTCTGTTCCTCTCGGCGACGCTCGCATCCTATTTCGCGCTGCGCGTCCAGTCGCGCAAGCGCCTCCACTGGCTCGAGCGCATCGCCGACCGGACATTCATCGCGGCGATGCTGCTCCTCACCCTCGCCTGCTTCGTGATCACTTATGCCCTCAGCCGCTAGGCTCGAAGCGGCCGGCGCGCCGATCGGCGCAACATTACCGATTCTTCAGGGAACGCTGAACTCGCGGCAATCCGCACGCGGATATTGCTCGGCTCCCGATTGGAGCAGAGCGCATGCACAAGGCAAGGTTCACGACTGCGTTGATAGCGCTGGCAAGTTTAGTCACGGCACCCGCACTGGCGGCCACCCGGCCCGCGGGTTCGCCGCAGGGCCTGTGGCTCAATCCGCACGGATCGGTGGCGGTACGCACCGGCCCGTGCGGCGACAAATTGTGCGGATGGATCGTCTGGGCGCGCGCCGATGCGCAAAGGACGCGAAGGAGAGCGGCGTCGATCGGCTGATCGGCACCGAGCTCCTCGAAAATTATCAGGCTGACGGCGCATCGAGCTGGTCCGGCACCGTCTTCGTGCCCGACATGGGACGGCACTTCTCCTCCGAGATCAATGCACTCCCGGGCGATCGGCTGAAGATCAAGGGGTGCATCCTCGGCGGACTCATCTGCAAGTCGCAGATCTGGAGCCACATCGATCGACTGCCGCAATGAACCGCCTGCGCCTCCTGTTCGGGCGATATCGCCGGCAGGTCACCATCGCATTGGTGCTCGTCCTGATCGCGCTCGGCTTCGTCGCGCTCGAAACGCTGACCAGCGAAATCCACTTCGCCGATGTTCGCGCGGCCGCGCACGCACTCACGACGGGCCAGATCGCACTCGCACTCGCGCTGACCGCCGGCAGCTATCTGGCGCTCACCTTCTACGACGTACTGGCCCTCAGGGTGATCGACAGGCCGCTCCCATGGCGGACCGCGGCGCTGGCCTCTTTCACCAGCTATACGCTCAGTCACAATCTCGGGCTTTCGCTGCTGACCGGCGGGTCGGCGCGGTACCGCGTCTATGCGGCCGCGGGGCTGGACGGGATGGATGTCGCGCGGGTAGTCGCGATCGCGGGCGCCACTTTCTGGACAGGCGTCACCGTAGTCGCCGGCGTAGCTTTGCTCAGCCATGCGGGGCCGGTGACGATCGCCTCCCTGACGCTCGACTCCGCGCAGACGCATCTGGCCGGCGCCGTCCTCCTCATCGTGATGGCGGCGCTGGTGACGACCGCGGGCCTCCTCCGCCCCTTGTCGATTTTCGGCTTCGTCCTGCCGGCGCCGCGTCCGTCCCAGCTGGCGGCCCAGATCGGCATCGCGCTGGTCGACATCGCATGCGCGAGCGCGGCGCTGCTGGTGCTGATCCCCGGTGCCGGTCCGGCGATGCTTCCGGCCTTCATCCTCGCCTGGTCGCTCGCCGTCGTCGCGTCGGTGCTCACGCACGTGCCCGGCGGTATCGGCGTGTTCGAGGCGATCGTCCTGGCGGCGTTGCCCGGGGATCGGGCGACGCTCTTCGCCGCCCTGATCGCCTATCGCTTCATCTATTATCTGCTGCCCCTTGGCGTAGCGGTGCTGCTGCTCGCCTGGAACGAGGGGTTCGGCATCGCCATATGGGCCGGCTGCTCGCGAGCGCGCAATCCTTCGCCAACGGCGTATCGCCGCTGGTGCTCAGCGCCGCGACTTTCCTCGGCGGCGGGATGCTGTTGCTCTCGGGTTCGCTGCCGGCGATCCACGCGCGGATGGGCATGCTGGCAGGCATCCTGCCTCTCCCCTTCATCGAAGCGAGTCATGTCGCCGCAAGCCTCGTAGGCACTGGCCTCCTGCTGCTTGCGCCCGGACTTTACCGGCGGCTCGACGGTGCCTTCCACGCCACGCGCCTGCTCCTGCTGGCGGGTGCCGCCTTCTCGCTCGCCAAGGGGATCGATTATGAGGAGGCCGTCATCTGCCTCGCCCTCGCCGGCTTGCTGCAATGGACGCGCGGAGCGTTCTACCGGCGCACGGCCCTGACCCAGCAGCCCCTTACCGCGGGCTGGCTGGCTTCGGTGGCGGTCGTGGTCGCACTGGCGGTCTGGGCCGGGCTCTTCGCCTATCGGAACATTGCCTATGCCGACCAGCTCTGGTGGCACTTCGCCCTCCACGGAGATGCACCGCGGTTTCTGCGCGCGACGGTCGGGAGCGGCGTGGTGCTGGCAGGTGCGGCGATCTGGCGGCTCCTGTCGCCGGCAGCCGCCCCGCCGGCGGGGCATCACCCGATGAAGACAAAGCGGCTATCCGCGCCATTCTCCGCTCGACTACGCGCACCGAGGCGATGCTCGCGCTCACCGGGGACAAGCGCTTCCTGATTTCCCGGGAACGCGATGCGTTTCTCATGTACCAGGTCGAGGGCGGAAGCTGGATCGTGATGGGCGATCCCATCGGAGCGCCCCAGGCATGGGCCGAATTGCTCTGGACGCTGCGCGACCTTGCCGATCGCCAGCAGGGACGCATCCTGCTGTACGAAGTGTCGCCGGCGGCGCTCGATCTGGCGATCGGTCTCGGCCTGCAGATCATCAAATATGGCGAGGAGGCGATCGTCGACCTCGCCGATTTCGCGCTGGATACGCCGCGGCTGCGCAATGCCCGTCGTTCGGAGCGCGCCGCCGCCAAAGCGGGCGCGCGGTTCCACATCGTTCCCGCCGCTGCCGTGCCGGTCGTCCTCGATGAGCTCGAGAGGATCTCGGACGAGTGGATCCGCAGCAAGGGACATCGCGAGAAGAGCTTCAGCCTCGGCCGGTTCGACCGCGACTATCTATGCAACTTCGATGTCGGGCTCGTCACGATCGAGGGGCGTATCGTCGCCTTCGCCAACCTCTGGCTGACCGAAGGCAAGCAGGAAGCGTCGGTCGATCTGATGCGGCACCGCGACGATGCGCCGACGGGAACGATGGACTTCCTGTTCGTGAACCTGATCCAATGGGCAAGAGAGCGCGGATACCGGCGTTTCACGCTGGGCATGGCGCCGCTCGCCGGGATCGACGGCCACCGGCTCGCGCCTGCCTGGGCAAAGGTCGCCGCGCTCGTATTCCGCCACGGCGAACGCTTTTACGGCTTTCGCGGCCTGCACGGATACAAGGAGAAGTTCGCGCCGGTCTGGGAGCCGCGCTACGTGGCCGGGCCGCGCGGCCTCGGCCTGATACAGGCGCTGCGCGACCTTCTCGCCTGATCGGCCGCGAAGGCGCCGGGCCGACGCCCCCGCTCCTGTCCCGGCCTCCGCTCCCGTGCCGGCAATCGCGCCCGACCTTCGCCTGAAGGAGGCGCTGCCATGCTGAGGTGGCTGCGCAGATCGCGGCTCTTGCGCCTGCTCGGCGCCGGCATCCTCGCCGTCGTGGCCCTAATCGTGGTGGCCCTTGCCGTGCCGTCGCTCCATCTCATCGACAATCAGGCGGTGCGGTTCTTCGCCGCCGACAAGGCGAAACATCCGGCGGTCGCCGCGGTCTATTTTTCCGGCGACATGGGCATGCGCTTCGGCATGGGCCCGAAGGTGGCGCCGGCCCTCGCCGCACGCGGCATCCCGGTGATCGGGATCAGCTCGTCGGTAAACTTCGCCACTCGCCGCACGCGCGCGGAAGTGGACGCCATCCTCGCCGACGCGATCCGCACCGCGCTCGCCAAAACCCGTGCGAGCCGCGTGGTGCTGATCGGCCAGTCCTTCGGCTCCGACATGATCGCCGTTGCCGCGCCCGATCTGCCCCCGAACTGCGCCGCCGAATCGCCGCCGTGAGCCTCGTCGTGCCTGCGGAGCGAGTCTATTTTCGCGCCGATCCGACGGGGTTGGCCTATCTCGGCACGCCCGACGCCCTGCCGGCCCCTGCCATGCGCGCGCTCGACTGGGCACCGGTCACCTGCATCTACGGCGTGCGCGAGACCGACAGCCTCTGCCCGGCGCTCGTCGGAACCGCCGCGCATGTGATCGCCTTGCCCGGCGGGCATTTCCTGAACGGCGACGACAAGTTGGTCGTCGCGACGCTGTTCGATGCCTTTCGCGCCGCCGACCCGACGATCGCCGGACCAGAGGAGCATCGATGATGCCGCCCCGCACTTCCGACTCTTCGAACCGACGATCGATGCGCCCTTCCTGCCTCTCGGGTCACCATGTCCCCGAATACAAGCTTTGGGTGGATGCCGACGGCATACAGCATAGCCGTTGCCGTCATTGCGGATGCGAGCTGCGTCGCCTGCCCGCGATCCGGCGCTGGTATCGCTCGGGCCCGATGGGCTGAGAATTCCTAGGGAAAAGCGATCACGTCGCCATCGAGGGGCATCTCGAGACGGTGTACGGTTCGCGGGGGTGACGGCCGGTTGACCGACGGCCTTGCGCCGAGCATCTCCTCGATCTTCCTGTTGCGATCGAGAAGCGTGAAGGAACTGAGCTCGAAGGGCAGCCCTTCCGATCGCTCGAAGCTGGGCCGGTCGCTGATGTGAAAGTGCAGATGGGGGCGCCGGCCGCACCGGTCTGGCCGAGCTGTCCGATAACGGTGCCGCGCCGAACTTTCTGCCCGATTTTCACCGTCAGGCTGCCGGCCTTCAGATGGGCATAGTGCGCGAAGACACCCGGCCCGATCTTCAGCACCACGAAGTTTCCGTAAAGCGTCCGGTTCGTCAGATCCTCCGGACTCTCCTGCGGGGCCAACGGCCTGCCATTGGCTATTCCGTCGCGGGCATCCACGACGACACCGGCCGCCACGGCGAGCACGTCCTGCCCGTAGCCGAACCAGTCTTCATCGACGGTCGACGCGGGTGAGGCGTGGGTTCCGCGGAACGCGCGGTCTTCAGCATCGATTGCGAACCAGTCGACAGCGAAACGCTGGGGATTGGTCAGCTTGCCGTCGATCGCCACCATGCTGCCCCAATGGTGCGACCGGTGATTCCCGGGCCTTCCGCCGCCAGCCACCTTCCACCTCGAAGCGGTGCCGCAATCCTGATGGGCGCGGATTCGACGATCTCGGTGCGGATATCATCGGCGCGCTGAATCGCTCCCGTGCTGGTCCGGAAGATCAATTGGTGCCGCAGGAAATGCGGTTTCGCGCCGGCGGGCAATTTCAACCACAGGAAAAGCGTCCTGCTCTGGCCCGACGCGATCGAAAGTCCGTCCCGAGGATCGCCGTCGCCGGCCGGCTGCGCGACCAGCGAGTTGATCGCGGAGCCTTCGACTTTCATCAAGGGAACCGAGGCGTCATCGAGAAAGACCGCCAGGCCGACAAGCTTGATCGCCTCGCCGGACTGAAAACTGGCGATATGCAATTCATAGCCGAGATCGAACCCGCCGTCGCTGGCGCGAACGCTGCGTGGCGCGAAGATAATACGCGCCTCGACTTGCGCCTGGTGAAAAGAGTCTCCGTCTTCCCCCGACGCCAAGCTCGAACCCGACATCCGCGCACTAGCCAAAGCATCCGTACAGGACAGGATGCCCGCCAGGAAAAGGATCAGGCTTCGCGACGCGGCAGAAGACATTCGGGCTCCAATCGCAATGCGGGACCAGGCCGCGATGGCCCCCGAAGGGTCGGAATGTCATGCTATTTTTTTGAACGGCGTGGTGGAGCTGAGGGGAATCGAACCCCTGACCTCTGCAGTGCGATTGCAGCGCTCTCCCATCTGAGCTACAGCCCCGCCGCCTGTTTCCGGTCTCCCGGAAGGCGCCCCCATTAGCGTCACCCGAACCGCTATGCAACTGCGCCGAACGCCGGCGGCGGGTTGCTCTCCACACGCGCCGAAGCGGCCGGAAATTCGATGGATTGCCGGAACCTTGGCCCCCTCTCGCACGCTGAATCGGGCGTCGGGCGCGACGGCGATTGCCTGCCGACCGCGCCCTGGTTCGACCAACGATCTGGAGAGGCGAGATGGACGACCGCAACAACCGCTATGGCCCGCACGATGCATATGGCCGCGGCAGCCCGCAGGACTATACCGAGGATTACGGCTCCGGCCGCGACTATACCTATTCGAGCGCGCGCGATTATGCCGCTGCCGGCGAACTTGGCTATGGCGGACGCCCGCGCGGACGCGCGTGGCGCAACGATTACGAGTGGAACGATCGCGGCGGCGACTATCGCGGCCGCGACTATCGGGATCGCGAACGTTCTGACTATTATCGCGGCGGCACGGCTGGCCGAGGCTTTGGCGGCGCGCGCGACTATGATCGGGGCCGCAGCTATTCCGGCGGCCGCGCCGGCTATGGCGAGGATCGCGGCTTCTTCGAACGCGCGGGCGACGAGGTCCGCTCGTGGTTCGGCGACGAGGAGGCCGAACGCCGCCGTGAGATGGACCAGCGCTACGACGAGCGCCTTGGCCGCCGCGAACGCGTCTATGGCGGCACCGGCGACGGCCATTACCAGTCGTGGCGCCGCCAGCGCATCGCCGAGCTCGACCGCGACTATGACGAATATCAGCGCGAGAATTCGCAGCGCTTCGAAAATGAGTTCGGCAGCTGGCGGACCGAACGCTCCGGCCAGCGCGATTCGCTGCGGCGCGTGACCGAGCACATGGAAGTGCTGGGATCCGACGGCAGCCATGTCGGCACCGTCGACAAGGTGCGCGGCGATCGCATCCTGCTCACCAAGAGCGACAGCGATGCCGGCGGTCACCACCATTCGATCCCGTCGCGCTGGATTCAGTCGGTCGACGACAAGGTGACGCTGCGCAAGACCGCCGACGAGGCGAAGGCGCATTGGCGCGACGAGGAACGATCGGGCGCGCTGTTCGGCGAAGGCCGCGACGACCGCGATGACCGCAATGACTGGTCCACCGAGCACAACCTCAATCGCAGCTTCTCCGGCACCTATTGAGCCGGACTGCCAGCGACAGGGAACCGGCCCCCGGGGAGACAGCCTCCCCGGGGCCTTTTCTCGGCTGCAAGGAAGGCGTTCAACGTCGCGGCAAGGTCAAAGGCTGATCAAGCATCACGATACGGCGTCCCGAGCGACAGAATCAGGCTCGGCTTATCCGCCAGGCGTTGTTTCCGGCGGCCGCCGCCCCATCTTCATGAAACGTCGCCCATAGGTATTCCCCATCCCCGATCGCATCCTGCTGGCCTATGCCCTGCTCACGCTGATGGCGCTGGCGGCAGTTGGGCTGATCGTCTTCGCCAGGCGCAACACCCATGCGGCAAAATATGCCCGCCAGAAGAAGCGCGAGCGCCGCGCGCATAACTCCCCCGACTAGCGATCCGGTACGGCAATGGCGGCGCGGGGGAATGCGCGCTAGGGCGCATGCATGAACCCGTTCGAATTATATCGCCGCCTGATCCAATGGGTCGGCGACGGCACCGGCGCACCCGATACCGTCCTCCACATCCACGCCGGAATGGCGGTCCTGCTGTTCGTGCGCGTGGTGTCCGGCCGTTCGCTGGCGACGCCCTGGCCCTTGCTCGCAGTCTATCTCGCCGAGTTTGCCAACGAGATCATGGACCGCGTGAACCACGGCCAGTGGATGCCCGATACGACGAGCGACGTGCTCAACACCGTGTTCTGGCCAACCGTGCTGTTCATCGGATTGCGGATCAGGCGTGCGCGGCTGGAGCATCCCCGACAGCCGGATACCCAGTCAACCGCGAACTAGCCGCGGTGGAGCGCATCCAGCATCGATTGCGCGAGCAGGCTGAGCGTGTCGTCCCGCGCGCCCATCACGACGATCCGGTCGCCCGGCCGCGCCTGCGCCGCTAGATGCGCCGCGGCCGCCTCGCGTTCCGGGATGTGAAGCGCCAGCCTGCCGCTCGCAGCGACATCGGTGACGATGTCCGCGCTGGTCACTTCGCGCTTCACCGTGCCGCCCTGATAGACCGGATCGGGCAGGGTCAGCAGGTCGTCCGCCGCCAGCTTTTCGGCGAACATCGCCACAAGCTCGCTGCGCATCACCTTGAGCGGGCCATAACCGTGCGGCTGGAACAGCAGCAGCAGGCGGCCGGGAAAGGCATGGAGCGTGTCGAGCGTGGCGGCGATCTTGTCCGGATTGTGCCCGAAATCGTCGATCACTGCGACGCCGTTTGCCTCGCCGACCAGCTCGAAGCGCCGCTTGAGCCCGGCGAAACCGGCGATCGCGCGAACCGCGTCGTCCAGCGGCACGCCCGCCGCCCGCGCCGCGCCGATTGCGGCGAGAGCATTCGAGACATTGTGGCGGCCGGGCACCTGCAGCGTCACGCGGACCAGCGCCTCGCCGCGCGCGTGTAGATCGAATGCGGCGCTGAAACGCTGCTGCTCGATGTTGCGCGCGACCAGATCGGCCTCGCTTTCGATCGCGAAGCTGATCAGCCGGTCGGCAGGCTGCATCATCGCCAGCGCTGCGCCTTCGCCATTGTCGAGGTTGACCACCGCCTTGCCCGCCTTGGCGATGAAGGCGCCGAACAATTCGATCAATTGCGCCATCGGCATGTGATCGAGGCTGACATTGTTGAGCACTGCGATCCCGGGCCGATAGAGCGCGATAGAGCCGTCGCTCTCGTCGACTTCGCTGACATAGGCCCCGCCCGCGCCCACCAGCGCGCTCGCGAACGGCGCTTGCGGAGAGACGAAGTTCTTCATCACCGCGCCGTTCATCACCGTCGGATCGCGACCGCAGGCACGCAGGATCCAGCCGATCATGCCGGTGACGGTCGATTTGCCGCTGGTCCCCGCCACGCCGATCGATTGCGGCGCGGCGTTGAACAGCTGCGCGTTCAGCTCGGCGCGCGTCATCCGCGCGTTGCCCAGTTCGGCCGCACGGACCATGTCGGGCACGCTCGCCTCGATCGCCGCGGAGGCGACGACGATCTGGTCGGGCGACGTGATCCCGCTGCCGTCCTGCGGGAACAGGGCGACTCCGCGGCGCGCGAGGTCGTCGAACTTGGCGGGCAGCCGCCCCGCGTCGAGGCTGCGGTCCGATCCGGCGACACTGGCGCCCTGCCCCGCCAGGATCATCGCGAGAGGCATCATTCCCGAGCCGCCGATGCCGACGAAGAAGTAAGATTTGCCGTGCTGCATGGGCTCGCGCTATCGGCAATCCCCAACGCGAGGGCAAGGCCGCACATCTCCTTCCGTTCGTGCTGAGCTTGTCGAAGCACCGTTTTGTCTTCTACCTGCGAGCCGAGAAGCAGGACGGCCCTTCGACAAGCTCAGGGCGAACGGGAATTGGCAAGCGCATGCGCATCGGAGTGGTAGCACCGGCAAGACCCGTCACGCGCGAAAGCTCGCTGCGGATGGCGGCGTTCATGGCGCTCACTTATCCCGGCCACGACATCGTGTTTCACGAGCAATGCTATTACGAAGCCGGCCATTTCGCGGGCACCGACGAGCAGCGCGCCGCGGCGTTCCTGGAAGTTGCCAACGATCCCGCCTTCGACGCGATCTGGTTCGCGCGCGGCGGCTATGGCTCGAATCGCATCCTCGACATGGTGATGCCCCAGCTGGGCGCCGCCGCGGGGCGCAAGACCTATATGGGCTTCTCCGACATGGGGTTCCTGCTCGGCGCGCTCTATGCGCGACGGATCGGACGTTCGGTGCACGCCTCGATGGCCAGCAGCATCGGCCAGAACGATACCGGCGAGGCGGCGGGCTGGGCGCTCGGCTGGCTGATCGACAAGGACCGCCGCGCGCTCGAGCCGAGCCTTGCCGACGGACGCCCGGCCGCGGCGTTCAACCTCGCCATCCTCGCTTCGATGATCGGCACCAAATGGCTGCCCGATCTCACCGATCATGTGCTGATGATCGAGGAAGTCGACGAGCCGCTCTACCGGATCGACCGGATGCTGTTCCAGATGGCGCACGCCACCCAGCTCAAGGGCATCGCCGGCGTGCGGCTCGGCGCAGTGAGCTCGGTGGTCGACAACGGCAACGACTTCGGCGAGACGATCGAACAGATCATCACGCGCTGGTGCCGCGACATGAAGGTCCCCTATCTCGGCCGCGCCGAAATCGGCCATGTCGAGCTGAACCGCGTGGTGCCGTTCGGACTGGCTTAACCTTCTAAATCCTCCCTCGCGAAGCGGGGAGGTGGCGCCGAAGGCGACGGAGGGGCCTCTCCCCAAGCGACATCGCCCGCGGCTACGCCCCTCCACCACTTCGTGGTCCCCTCCCCGCTGCGCGGGGGAGGATTTTAGCGAAGCACCCCGTTCGCCACCGGCACGCCGAAATCGGGCGTCCCGTCCGCCCGATAATGGATCGGCTGCACCCGCGTATGGCGGTTCGGATCGAACAGAGGATCGCCCTTGATCTCGCGATAGTCGCGGCCGTGATAGACCAATAGATCGCGGCCGGTCTCGTCGACGACGAAGCCGTTATGGCCGGGGCCATAGACCTTGTTCGCCTCCGACGTCGCGAACACCGGCACCGACGACTTGCTCCACGACTTCGGGTCCATGATGTCGCTGTCGGCGTCGGCAGTGAGCATCCCCATGCAGTAACGCGCATCGGTGGCGCTTGCCGAATAGGTGAGGAACAGCTTGCCGCCCCGCGCGAGCAATGCCGGCCCTTCGGCGACCTTGAAGCCCCGCACTTCCCAATCGAGCGTCGGCACCGTCAGCCGCGCCGGCGCCGCCGCGAGCGTATTGGGAGTCTTGAGCGGGGCGAGATAGAGATTGCTGTTGGTCTCGATCCCGGGTTCGCGCTGCGCCCAGCAGATATAGCGGGTGCCCTTGTGCTCGAAGGTCGTGCTGTCGAGCGTGAACGTGTCCCAGGGCGTCTCGAACTGGCCGAGCAGCGACCAGTCGGCGGTCAGCGGGTTCTCGCCGCGCCCCTGCAAGACATAGGTGCGGATGCGGAACTTGTCGTCGCTATTGCCGGCCGCGAAATAGAAATGCCAGGCACCATCGAAATGATGGACCTCGGGCGCCCAGATATAGCCGGCCATCCTGCCGCTCGCCGGACGGCGCCAGATCACGGTCTCGGGTGCGTCCTTGAGGCCGGCGACCGTCCTCGCGCGGCGGAGCACGATGCGGTCATATTCGGGGACCGAGCCGGTGAAATAGAACCAGCCGCCATGGCGCAATATCTGCGGATCGGCGCGCTGGAGCACGAGGGGTTGGTGACCTTCACGCCCTTCGCGTGCGCGATGCCGGGCGTTGCGGCGGCGATCGAGAGCGCGGCGCCGCCCGCGATCAGGTCCCGCCGGTTCATATGTCGGTTCAGCATCGCATGATCTGAAACCGATTGGACGCGCAGCGCAAGTGGCAATCATCAGACTATTGCCGATTTTTGCGGTTGCCGTCCGCCTTGCCTATATCGCGCCTGCGCGGGCATAAGCCGCGCTCCCGAAGTCCTCCAGTGAAAGTCCCAATCCCGTGTCCGAGATGTTCCGTATCACGCTGCCCGACGGTTCCGTCCGTGAGGTAGCCCCGGGGACTACCCCGGCGGACATCGCCGCGGCGATCGGTCCGGGGCTCGCCAAGGCCGCGCTCGCCGCGCGCGTCGACGGCGAACTGCGCGACATCGGGCGGGCGTTCGAAGGCGACGCGCAGCTCGCGCTCGTCACTGCGCGGGACGAGAAGGACGCGCTCGAACTGGCGCGCCACGATTATGCGCACATCCTCGCCGAAGCGGTGCAAAAGCTGTTTCCCGGCACCCAGATCACTTTCGGCCCGTCGACCGATGACGGCTTCTATTACGATTTCGCGCCGAAGGACCGCCCCTTCACCGAGGAGGATCTGCCCGCGATCGAAGCCGAGATGCGCAAGATCATCGCGGCCGACGCGCCGCTCATCCGCGAAGTCTGGTCGCGCGCCGACCTGATCGCGCGCTGGCAGAAGCAAGGCGAGACCTTCAAGGCCGAATGGGCGCAGGAGCTTCCCGAAGGCGAGGAACTGACGGTGTACCGCGCCGGCAAGGGTGCGGATTCGTGGCTCGACATGTGCCGCGGCCCGCATCTCGCCTCCACCGGCAAGGTCGATCCCAATGCGTTCAAGCTGACGCGCGTCTCGGGCGCCTATTGGCGTGGCGACCAGAAGAACGCGATGCTTTCGCGCATCTACGGCACCGGCTGGCTCAACAAGAAGCAGCTCGACGAGCATCTGATGCGGCTCGAGGAGGCGGCCAAGCGCGACCACCGCAAGCTTGGGGCAGAGATGGACCTGTTCCACCTCCAGGCCGAAGCCCACGGATCGGTATTCTGGCACCCGCACGGCTTCACCATCTGGCGCGAGCTCGAGGCTTATATGCGCCGCGCGATCGACGCCGCGGGCTATCGCGAAGTGAAGACCCCGCAAGTGATGGACGCGCGCCAATGGGAGCAGTCCGGCCATTGGGGCAAATATCGCGAGAACATGTTCGTCATCCCCGACGAAGTGCCCAACACCGAGGACGACGGGCCCATCGTCTCGAACGACGCGCAGTGGATGGCGCTCAAGCCGATGAACTGCCCCGCGCACATCCTGATCTTCAAGCAGGGCATCAAATCGTATCGCGACTTGCCGCTCAGGCTGTACGAAAACGGCTGCTGCCACCGCAACGAGCCGCACGGCGCGCTGCACGGGCTGATGCGCGTCCGCCAGTTCACCCAGGACGATGCGCACATCTTCTGCCGCGAGGACCAGATCGTCGACGAGGTCCGCGCATTCTGCGAGCTCGCCGACCGCATCTATCGTCATTTCGGCTTCACCTATGCGATCAAGCTGGCGCTACGCCCCGACAAGCGCTTCGGCACCGACGCAATGTGGGACCAGGCCGAGACCGAGCTGCGCGACGCCGTGGTCCGCGCTGGGCTGGCTACCGAGGAATATGGCTGGGAGGAACTGCCCGGCGAAGGCGCCTTCTATGCGCCCAAGCTGGAGTGGCATCTGACCGACGCGATCGGGCGGACCTGGCAGGTCGGCACGCTTCAGTCGGACCGCGTGCTGCCCGAACGGCTCGACGCGTCCTATGTCGGCGAGGATGGCGAGCGCCATCGCCCGGTGATGCTCCACCGCGCGATCTTCGGATCGTACGAACGCTTCATCGGCATCCTGATCGAGCATTTCGCCGGCAAGCTGCCGGTTTGGCTGGCGCCGACCCAGGCCGTAGTCGCGACGATCGTCTCGGATGCCGACGAATATGCGCTGCAGGTGACCGACAAATTGCGCGCGGCGGGCATCCGCGTCGAGACCGATCTGCGCAACGAGAAGATCAACTACAAGGTCCGCGAGCATTCGGTGGCCAAGGTCCCGAACCTGCTGGTGGTCGGCAAGCGCGAAGCCGACGAAGGCACCGTCGCGCTGCGCGTGCTGGGAAGCCAGGGCCAGCAGATGCTGACGCTGGACGAGGTCGTGGCCAAGCTGGTCGAAGAGGCCTCCGCACCCGACCTGCGGGCGCAGTGAGCGATCGGTGAGCCATAGCGGCATCGGCCGGCACGCGGCGGGCGATCGCCTGCCGCGGCACCGCCATGTCCATGGCTATGTCGCATTGGTGCTCGCCGGCGGATATGAAGAGGCCGGCGACGGCGGCCGTCTCGCCGCACGGCCGGGCACCGTCGTGATCCACGATCGCTGGGCGGCGCATCAGGACCATTTCGGCGCGGGCGGCGCACGCGTGCTCAACCTGCCCGCTCTGCCCGGCCTCGCCGGTGCGGGCAGCGTCGCCGATCCCGACGCCGTCGCCCGCATGGCGGAGCGCGATCCACTGGCGGCCGCCGAGCTGGTTCGCGGGAGCTTCCGGCCCGATGCCGCATGCGCCATGGACTGGCCCGATCTGCTCGCCACTGCGCTGCGCGACGATCCCGCCGTTCCGATCGCTGCATGGGCGGATCGGATGGGCCTCGATCCCGCGTCGGTCAGCCGCGGCTTCGCGCGCGCTTATGGCGTCAGCCCCAAGCGCTATCGTCTCGAGGCGCGCACCCGCCGCGCATTGCTCGCGCTCGATCGCTGGCAGGGCAGCCTCGCGGTTTTCGCCGCGGAGCACGGCTTCGCCGATCAGGCCCATTTCACTCGCTCTGTGTTAGCGATGACCGGTCATCCGCCCGCACGCCTCAAGGCAAAGTCCGTTCAATCCGCCGGAGCTTCCGCCCGCTAGACCGGGCACATGGACCGTCGCCTCTTCCTCGCCGCCACGCTCGGCGCACTCGCCGCACCCGGCGCCCTCGCGCAGACCGCATCCATCACGCGCTGGAAAGTCACCAGCTCGGAAGGCCATGACGCGATCGCGTTTCTCGGGCCGCTGTCGGGCGAGCCGCTCTACCAGAATTATTATGCCGAGGACGCGAAGGCGTTCCCGCTCCCCGATCCGGTCCGCGCCGAGATCGCGGCATTGTGGAAGGAAGCCGGCACCGCGGGTTTCGGCCTGCTCGGCCCGGTCCTGTCGAGCAAGATCTCGGGCACCGACGTCTCCACGCTCGACGCCGTCATCACTGCGCTCGCCGATCCCGAAGCCCGCATCCGCCCGAGCCTCCAGAAGAGCCCCTATTGGGACGAAGCCGAATGGAAATGGCTCGCCGCCACCGCCCCCGCCTCGTCGCGGTGTTCACGGCGATGCGCACCGCCGGCTTCGCTGCCTTCCGCAATGCGCGCTCGGAGGAGCTCGCCTCGCGCATTCCCCAGCTCCAGCGCGATCTCGCGCCCTTCGACGTGATCCGCCTGCAGCAGAAGCTCACCGGCCGCAGCTTCGCGCCCGAGATCGAAGTGGTGCTGCTCCGCTTCTGCAAGCCGCACGGCATCAAGGTGCAGGGCCAGACCTTCCTCCAGGCCGCCGACTGGAACCTCGCGATCACCGTCCGCAACGCCGCGCACGAGATGCTCCATCCGCCGTTCCCGATGGACGGCCCGGTGGCGAAGGCCGCGCTGGCGGTGCTGGCCAGGGACCCGCTGATCCCGCACATCGTCCGCGAGCACGATCCCAAATGGGGCTATACCAGCCTCGACGGCTATCTGAACGAGGACATGGTCCAGGCGCTCGATCAGCTGATCAGCGAGCGGCTGGGCGTGGCGCGCAATCCGGCCGATCGCTGGCGCGACAATGACGACGGCATCCATGTCCTCGCCGCCGGGCTCTATGGCATGCTCCGGCAGGACAAATGGAGCGATACCGGCGGCTCGATCGAGGCGTGGCTCGATCGAGCCACCCGCACCGGACGGCTTTCGCCCACCAATCTGCATGCAGTCGCCGCGCGCGTTCTCGAGCGGCCGATAGACCGGCTCTGGCCGCTCTGAGCGGTTGCGGGCCGGCCCGGGAAGCCGACCCACATTCCGTTCGCGCCTAGAAGGCCGCGCTCACCGAGAACACCACCTGGCTCCCTGCGATGCTCGACCCATCCTTGGTCGACGAGAAGTTCGGCAGCAGATAGGCCGACTCGCTCTCGCTGATGTCGGTGTCGGTATAAGCGACGCCCAGCGTCAGCGGCGTGCCGGGGATCGCGAGATCCGCACCGAGCATCCAGTCGAGATATTCGCCGGTGGGCGAGAGGCTGGTGCCATTCGGCCCGAGCCCGGGGTTGCCGTTCGAATAGCCGATGTGCCCCTTGAGCGTCAGCGGCGTTCCCTTCACGCCCCCAGAGAGATCGCCCCAGACATAGAGATTGTCCTCGGACTGGCCGTTGCTCTGCGGCGTCGCCGAGAAATTGCCGAGCGCTTCCTGCTTGGGCGCATAGGCCACGCCGGCCAGCGCCGTCACCGGGCCGAGCGAGCCCGAGAGCTTGACATAAGGCTCGGCGAAATCGGTGTTCTGGAACCCGCCCGGATACATGTACCAGGTCAGGCCGACATCGAGCGCGGCGCCGTCGCCGAGCGGAAGCTTGTATCCCGCATAGAGATCGAGCTCCATGTTGGCGCCGCCGAACGTGCCCCAGCCGGAAAGGTTCGATGCCCAGACGCCGCCATAGAGGCCGCTCTCATGGCTGACCGTCAGGCCGCCCTGGATCGCCATCTCCTCGTCGGTCTGCGAGACCCCGCGGAAACGATAGTCGGAAACGAGCGCGACGCTGCCCGAGACAGTGACGGCCTTGGGCGGCTCCTCTTCCTGCGCGAAGGCGGGCGTGGCCGAACCGAGCAGGATGGCGAGCGCGAGACATTTTTTCATTGGGACTCCCCTTTAGGTGGTGGTCCCCTGCGGTCCGGATCGGGCTTGCCTCGCATCGGGCAGGCTCCGCATCCAGCGCCATACGAGGTATCGGAAGAAATCGGCCGCGTGTGTAAGGAAGTGTTGCTGCGTCGCAGCAAGGGGCCGTACGGAGACCGATCCGCAGGGCCGTGCCTACCAACTGGTGCATTTGCGCCACAGTGGCGCCAGCGCGGCTTCCAAATCTTCGGGTCAATGACTATATCGCCACGCTGAACCCACGAGTCCCAGGAGAAATACCTATCCGTCCTCCCCAATCCCGGCGCCCTCTGGCACCGCCGCCGATGAACGGCCCGCGCTTCAATGAATTCATTCAGTCACCCAAGGTGCGGGTGATCGATCATGAGGGCGAAAATCTCGGCGTGATGTTCACGCGCGAGGCGATGGATCAGGCGCGCGAGCTTGGGCTCGACCTTGTCGAAGTGTCGCCCAACGCCGATCCGCCCGTCGCCAAGTTCCTCGACGTCGGCAAGTTCAAGTACGAGGCCCAGAAAAAGGCCAACCAGGCGCGGAAGACCCAGAAGACGCAGGAGATCAAGGAGATCAAGATGCGTCCGAACATCGACGATCATGATTATGATACGAAGATGAAGGCGATCCACAAATTCATCGGCGAAGGCGACAAGGTGAAGGTCACCCTGCGCTTCCGGGGCCGCGAGCTTTCGCACGGCCAGCTCGGCATGATCCTGCTCAAGCGCGTGCAGGACGATACGGCGGAGATCGCCAAGATCGAGAGCTATCCGCGCATGGAGGGCCGTCAGATGCTGATGGTCATCTCGCCCAAATGAGGTTCGGGCGGGGGCTGTTCGCGGCCCTCGCCGCCCTGCTGCCCCTTCCCGCCGCGGCCCAGAGCGCGGCATCTTCCACCACTTCCAAGACCGATGCGCCGCTCGGCGTACCGGCGGGCTATGTCCAGGTCTGGGCCGACGAGTTCGATGCTCCCGGCGCGCCTGATCCGAAGAAATGGGCGTACGACACCAGCCGCAACAAGGAAGGCTGGTACAACGAAGAGCGCCAATATTATGCCGCCGACCGTCCCGAAAATGTCCGGGTCGAGAACGGGCATCTGATCCTCGAGGCTCGTAAGGAGCGACTCGCCGACAAGGCCGATTTCGGCGGGCAGGAGTTTGCCTCGGGCAAGCTCGTCACCAAAGGGCTGGGCGACTGGAAATACGGCTATATCGAAGTCCGCGCGAAGCTCGCCTGCGGGCGCGGGCTCTGGCCGGCGATCTGGATGCTGGCGTCGGACGGCAAGGCCGGCTGGCCGACGATGGGCGAGATCGACATCATGGAGCATGTCGGCTGGGACCCCGGCCGCGTCCACGGCACGATCCACACCAAGGCATACAACCACGTCGCCAAGACCCAGAAAGGCGCTGACGCGATGGTGCCCGACGCATGCACCGCGTTCCACAATTACCAGCTCGATTGGAACGAGGACCGCATCCTGATCGGCGTGGACGGACACGCCCACATGCGCTTCGACAACGACCACAAGGGCGATCCCGCGACCTGGCCCTTCGCCAGCCCGCAATATCTGATCCTCAACGTCGCCGTCGGCGGCTGGGGCGGCCAGAAGGAATCGACGACGCGGCCTTCCCGTCGAAGATGGAAGTCGATTACGTGCGGGTCTGGCAGAAGCGATAGGCGCGCCGGGCAGCGGGAAGTGGGGGTCGGCAAGCGCCGGGGCACGCCGCGGGCGCGGCCGCCAAGCGATCATCCTATTTGTCCGGTAACACCCGCTTTGTACCCTTGCGAAGGGTCATTTTAGCGCTAACATTATCGGAATAATAATCAGGGGAGACCAGGATGACTGCCAGCTTCGATCGCCGCACGCTCCTCGTCGGCGGCCTCGCCGCCTCGGCTACCCTGACGCCCCTCAGCGAGGCTTTCGCCCAGCGCCGCCGCGTATCCGCCAACGACAAGGTCCAGGTGGGCGTGATCGGCTGCAAGGGCATGGGCTGGGCGGATCTCACTGCGATGATCAAGGGGGCAGACGTCACGCCGGTCGCCCTCTGCGACGTGGATGCCAGGGTCCTCGCCGACCGCGGCACCGAGCTACAAAGGCCTCGGGCCGCGCGCCGCGGCTTTACGACGACTATCGCCGCATGCTGGACGACAAGTCGGTGGACGCAGTGATCATCGCCACGCCCGACCATTGGCACGCGCTCCAGCTGATCGACGCCGTGTCGGCGGGCAAGGACGTTTATTGCGAAAAACCGCTCGGCAACTCCATCGCCGAATGCCGCGCGATGGTCGCCGCCAAACAGCGCCACAACCGCGTCGTCCAGGTCGGCCAGTGGCAGCGCAGCAACCAGCATTGGGCCGACGCCATCGCCCACGTCCATGCCGGCGGGATCGGCCGGGTGCGGAAGGTCAAGGCCTGGGCCTATATGGGCTGGATGAAGAACATCGCGCCCCAGCCGGACCAGGCGGCGCCTCCGGGCGTCGACTATGACCGCTGGCTCGGCCCGGCGCGGCAACGTGCCTTCAACCCCAACCGCTTCCACTTCAACTGGCGCTGGTATTGGGACTATGCGGGCGGCCTGATGACCGACTGGGGCGTCCACCTGATGGACATCGCCTTGCTGGGCATGAAGGCCCAGGCGCCGAACTCTGTCAGCGCGCTGGGCGGCGCCTATGGTTATCCGGGCTCGGCCATGGAGACTCCGGACACCCAGACCGCCATCTTCGACTTCGGCGACTATTCGGTGGAATGGGAACATGCGGTCGGCATCAGCCGCGGCCCCTTCGGCGGCCACGACCATGGCGTGGCCTTTGTGGGCGAGACCGGCACGCTGGTGGTGGACCGCAGCAAATGGTGGGTCTCGCCGGAGGTGAGCGACGGCAAGGCCCTGACCCGCGAAATCCCCATCACCAAGGCCTCGGACAACGGGCTCGATCGGCACACGGCGGACTTCATCGCCTGTGTGAAGGATCGCGCACGCACCCCGCTTGCCCCATCGAATCGGCAGCCAACACCGCCACCGTCTGCCAGATGGGCAATGTCGCCTGGCGTACCGGCCGCAAGGTCCATTGGGACGCCCCGGCGGGCCGCTTCAAGGACGATTCCGAAGCCAACGCCCTGATCACGCCCCGCTACCGCGCACCTTACCGCCTGCCGGCATAAGCGGCGTCACCCTCACGCCTACCGCGCCGACGGCATATCCCCGGCGATCACTCCCAGCGCACGTGCGGCGCGCCCGCGGCTGCTCTCGCCTTTCATCGGCGCGAGCGGGAAGTCCGCGGCGATACCTGCGACCTCGTCGGTCCCGTCAGCACGAAGCCGCAGGCAATTGGGGATTCGGAATCGCAGCTGCGAATGCGCCAGCACCAGCGGATCGCCCTTCGCCATGAATCCGCATCCGTCTCCGCCGGTACGAGCGCCCAGCGTCCTGGCGATTCCATTGTCCTTCATCGTCGCCGCGAACATTTCGGCCGCGGAGAAGGTGCGGTTGTCGGTCAGGACATAAGCGGGCCCGTTCCAGGCGCCGAAATGGGATTCGATCGCAGCGGCCCAGGATAGCCTGCGGGCAACTTCCGGATTGCCATAAGCGCCTTTGGGCAGGCTGCTCCTGGCACCGCCCGCAAACCCCGCGGCGAGAAGGTTGTTGCAGGCTCCGACGTTCCACGGGCGCTGCTCGGTCCATACCCAGCCGAGATTGCAACGCTGCTTCCCGATCTTCGCCTTCCCGGCTTCGAAGAACCGGCGTGCCTCCCCAGCGCCTGCGCTCCGTCGGCCGCGGGATGCGCCGCCAGTCCCTTGTCCATCGAGCGGATTTGTTCGTCGAAATATTGGGCCGATATCGGGGCGTCGACCATCAGCATCGGCGCGGAGGATACGGCGCGATCGGTGAACATGCGCGGCATCCAGTCGCCGCTGTCCCCGCCGCCGCTGTTGCGGCCGATATCGACGAGCACCGCTGCCGCGCCCTGCTTGCGCAGTTGCGCCAGCGTCTCCGCAAGCGCCGCGAACCAGGCATCACTCGCGGCATCCTCGATCGCGCCGGGAGTGAGCGGGCTATTCGCCGCCCGCAGTGCCGCCCATGCGCGGGTGCACACGGCCGGGAAGGCGGTCGGCTCGAACTCCTGGATGCGGACGATTCCGATCCTGCGGCCATCGGGCGCCGGGACGAGCCCGCTGCGAAACGGCTCGGTCAGCCCGTCACCCGCCATCACGAAGCCGGGCAGGCTTTCGAAGGGGAGCGTGAAGGCGATGGGGCTGCTCGCGGCATAGCCGAGAGCGGCACAGCCGCTGTCCGGGTTCTGCGGGTCCAGCGGCGCATCGGCCGGCTCGGGAACGGCGGGGACGGTGCTGGCGGCCAGCCGGGGCAAGGGCGACAAATGACCGTCGTGAAAGCCGGCGACGAACTCGAGCAGCGCATGTTCGGCCTCGGCATCCGTGATGGCAGCGGCCAGCGCGTCACGCGCCCGGCGTTCCAGCCGCGGAACATCGACACCGCTCTGCGGCGACCCCATCCAGGCCAGATTGACATACGAGCGCTCGAGCGCCGCCTTCAACTGGCCGAAATCCTCCTGCCAGTCCGCGCGATGGAAAGCCGGTGCCGTTTCCTGGGCAGGCGCCGATTGGGGCAGCAAGCCCGAGAGAGCCGCCGCCGCCGCCAGCGCTGCCAGTCCGCGGCCCGTTCCGGATGTCGCCATGCCCGATCCCTCGTCGAATGGGCGACGTGTAGGTCACCCGGACCGGCGCGTCTTGGATGCCGCGGACGATTGTACGCTATGCACGCCGCCTGAAGGCCGCGGGGGTGCAGCCGGTCTCCGCCTTGAAGGTGCGCGTCAGATGCGCCTGATCATGGAAGCCGCAGGCCTGCGCGATCTCGGCGATCGGCATTCGGCTTCGGGACAGGAGATCGGACGCCGTGCCGATGCGGAGCTTGCGCTGATGGTGCCCGATGGTGTGGCCGAATGATCGCCGGAATCCGCGGGAGAGGCGTATTGGATCGCAGCCGATAGCGGCCGCGATCTCTCCCGGGCTGAGCGGCTCGCAGGCATGTGCCGCCATATACTCGCATGCTTCGCGCAGCCAGTGCGCCGGGACGTCGCGGTCCCGCGCGATCGATCGGCCGAAGATCGCCAGCAGCTCATGCCCGAGCCCCTCCACGGCCATCGCCGAATATTCGTCGGCGACGGCCAGCTCGGCCACCATCCGTCGGCCGATCGCCGAGACCGCTTCGGAATGAATCGCCGGCGCTTCGTCGAGCCGTACCTGCGCCGACAGGAAATCCAGCCCCGTGCGCGTCGGCGTCAGCACCAGCTTGGAGGCGCCGGATCGCCCCATGCGTTGCGAATGGGGCTCATGGGCCGGGCAAAAGGAGAGGCTTCCCCGCCTGCGTTCGTCGCGGCGCCCGCGGATTCTTTCCTCATACGATCCCGCAACCAGGATGCAGAGGCTGGGGGCATCGTGGCAGTGCTCCGCCATCGCGGCGTGCGAAGAATGCCGGCCGATGCGGAGTGATGCGAAATGCAGGTTCATGCCGGGCCTCGCCTCTCCGATGATACGAGAAGGCAGCGAGCAAAGGCGCGCCGCGCGTGCGATGATGACATGCCAAGCCAGGCCAACCTAGGGGCGATTCTGTCCCTTCTGATCGATCAGGACCGCCTGTTGCCATCGGCTCGGCGCCTTGTCGGTGCGGTGAATGCAACCCACCCAGCAACAGGGCCGCTTCTTCCCTCCACCAATTCCTCACAGGTTCGCTCGATGCGACGTTGGCGGGTCGCCGGCTGTTTCGCATCGTCGACCCAGCAGATGAATTCATTCCGGCCAAGCGGCGTCAGGCCTTCCCACAAAGCAAAGATCTTGGGATCCGCTCGAATTGCTGCCTGCAGGTCGTCCCCTGCCTGGTGGACAGTGCCATGGGAGAAATCGTTTGCCACGGGACCTCCGGGTTTCGCCAACCCAACAACAGAGTTCATCAACTTCGCCTGAGACAACCGCGAGGGAATCTCCCCCGCCGCGTGCCATTCGTCCTCACGCCGCCGGCGGCTCCCAAAGCTCGATCGGATTGCCCTCCGGATCGTGGATCCGCGCGAAGCGGCCGGTCTCGGGCGTATCCCATTCGTCCTTGGTGGTGATCTCGATGCCCAGCGCGTTGAGCTGCTCGAGCAGTCCGTCGAGATCGCGGACGCGCAGGTTGAGCATGCAGCTCTTGTCCGGCGCGAAATAATCGGTGGTCGCCTTGAATGGCGCGAATACCACCGGGCCGGGCTCGGGATACCAGAACCAGTCGCTCGACTGGCCCTGCTCGTCCTTGCCGCAGCCGCCGCCGACGCCCAGCGTCTCGCGATACCAGGTCGTCAGCGCCTCGGGGTCCTGCGCACGGAAGAAGAAACCGCCCAATCCGATCACCGGCATGCTTGTCCCCTTTTTCAGGCGGCCTGGGCGATGTCCTGCCCCGCCGCCGCTTCGAGCAAGCGGCGCTCGATCGTCTTCAATCGTGCCGCGCCTTCGATCTTATCACCGATCAGATCGGTCAGGTAGAAGGTGTCGACCGCACGCTCGCCATAGGTCGCGACGTGCGCCGAATGGATCGTCACCTTCGACTGGAACAAGGCGAAGGCGAGATGGCAGAGCAGGGCCGGCCGATCGCGCGCGTTGACTTCGATCACGGTGAAGCGGTTCGACGCCTTGTTGTCGATCAGCACATTGGGCTCGATCGCGAACGCGTCGGCGCGCGGGCGCGACAGCGGCCGGGTCTTGAGCCGCTCCTGCAGCCTGGAGCGGTTGGCGAGCGAATCGGTGATGCTCGTCTTGATCCGGTTGAGCCGCGCCTCCTCGTCGAACGGGCGGCCGAGCGGATCCTGGACGAGAAAATTGTCGAGCGCCATGCCGTCGCGCGTGGTGTGGATGCGCGCGTCGATGATGTTGCCGCCGGCGACATGGATCGCCCCGGCAATGCGATAGAACAGCCCGGGATGGTCCGAGGCGTAGACCGTCACCAGGGTCGCGCCGCGCTCGGGATAGACCTGCGCCTCGATCGAGAGCTGCTGATCGCCCGCCGCGTCGATCTGCCGGGCGTTGCGCTCGAGCACGTCGAGCGGCTCGGCGATCCAATAAGGCTCGGTCAGCCGTTTCTTGAGCGCCGCCATGCGCGCGTCGGTCCAGCCGAGGATTGCCGTGAGATCCTCCTGCTTGGCGGCGACGCGTTCGCTGCGGCCCTTCTGCTTATGGCCGAGGCGGAGGACCTCTTCGGCCGAATCGAACAGGTTGGTGAGCAACTGGCGCTTCCAGCTGTTCCACACGCCGGGGCCGACCGCGCGGATGTCGACGATCGTCAGGATCAGCAGCATGCGCAGCCGCTCGGGGCTCTGCACATGCTCGGCAAAGTCGAGGATCGTCTTGAAGTCGCTGAGGTCGCGCTTGAACGCAGTCGCCGACATCAGCAGGTGCCAGCGCACCAGCCAGGCGACGGTCTCGGTCTCGGCAGGGCTCATGCCGAGGCGCGGGCACAGCCGCTCGGCGACTTCGGCACCCAGCACGCTATGGTCGCCGCCCCGGCCCTTGGCGATATCGTGGAGCAGAACCGCGACGAACAAGGCGCGCCGTGACACGATCTGCTCGAAGATGCCGGTGGCGAGCGGGTGATCTTCCTTGAGCTCGCCTTTCTCGATCGCGTTGAGCAGCCCGATCGCGCGGATCGAATGCTCGTCCACCGTATAATGATGGTACATGTCGAACTGCATCTGCGCGACGACGCGGCCAAAGTCCGGCACGAACCGCCCGAACACCCCGGCTTCGTTCATCCAGCGCAGCACCAATTCGGGCGTGCGCGGCGACGTCAGCACATCGAGGAACAATGCATTGGCGCGCGGATCGCTGCGCACATCGTCGACCAGCCGCGCGTCGCGGGCGGCGGCGCGCATCGCGGTGGGGTGGATTTCGAGGCCGTGCAGGTCGGCGAGCTGGAAGATCTCGACCAGCCGGATGGGGTCTTCCTGGAAGAAATTGTCGCGCGGGATCGCCAGCCGGCTGCGCTCGAGCGTGAAGCCGTGGAGCTTCCGCGGACTCTTGAACAGCCGCGGAAAGCCGAAGCGCGAGCCGCGCGCCGCGAATTTCTCGTCGAGATGCGCGAGGAAAACGCCCGTCAGGTCGCCCACCACCTTCGCCTGAAGGAAGTAGAAGTGCATGAAGCGCTCGACCTTGGATTTGCCCGGCCGGTCGGCATAGCGCATCCGCTCGGCGATTTCGGGCTGCACGTCGAAAGTGAGGCGATCCTCGGCGCGGCCGGTGAGCGTGTGGAGCTGGCAGCGCACCGCCCATAGGAAATTCTCGGCGCGGCGGAACTGGCGATATTCGTGCGCGGTGAGCAGCCCCGCCTCGACCAGCTCCGCAGGCTCGCGGACATTGTATGCGTATTTGCCGATCCAGAAGAGCGCGTGGAGATCGCGCAGGCCGCCTTTGCCTTCCTTGACGTTGGGCTCGACGACATAGCGGCTGTCGCCCATGCGCTTGTGCCGCGCATCGCGCTCGGCGAGCTTCTGGGCGATGAAATCGCGCGCGGTATCGGCCTGGATCTCGACCTTGAAGCGCTGCGCCGCCTCGTCGTACAGCGCGGTATCGCCCCACACATAGCGCGCCTCGAGCAAGGCGGTGCGCACCGTCACATCGGCCTTGGCCTGGCGGATCATGTCGTCGAGCGAGCGCGACGAATGCCCGACCTTCAGCTGCATGTCCCACAGCGAATAGAGCATGGATTCGATGACCTGCTCGCACCAGCCGGTGACCTTCCACGGCGTCAGGAAGCCGATGTCGATGTCCGAATGCGGCGCCATCTCGCCGCGGCCGTAACCGCCCACCGCGATCAGCGTCAGCCGCTCGCCGGCGCTGGGATTATGGTTGGGGTGCAGCCGCTCGATCGTGAAATCCCAGAGCAGACGGAGCAACTGGTCGATCAAAACGCCCCCGCCGCCGCCATCTCGTGCCCGCGCGAAGGGTGTTCCCGCAATCGCTGGGCAATCTCAGACTGCCCGGCGTCGAGCGCGGCCTTGAGTTCGGTGGTCGCGGCGCGGCGCATCGCGGTCGGGTCCGACGTCTCGATCGCGGCAAGCCGTTCGGCGACGGCCCGCCGATCGATCAGAGCGCGGCGGTGCGGGACGGAATCAAAGCGCGAGGACATGGGGCGGAGATAGGGCAGCCGCGCCCCGCGCGCCACCGCTAGCGCGCGCGATCAGCCGACAAAGGCGCGCTCGACCACGAAAGTTCCCGGCTTGGCGTTCGAACCCTCCTCGAAGCCGTGCCGCTCCAGCATCGCCGAGAAGTCGCGGATCATCTCGCTGCTCCCGCACAGCATCACCCGATCGGTCTCCGGATTGAGCGCGCGATCGCCGGCGACCGGGGGTGGAACAGCCAGCCTTCCTCGATCAGCTGGCCGATCCGGCCCGTGGTGCGGAACGGTTCGCGCGTGACCGTCGGGATATAATGGAACTGGAGCAGCGCCTGGTCCGCGACCAAAGGATCGCCGGCCAGCTGCGCGGTCAGTTCGTCATGATAAGCGAGATCGCTCACCCGGCGCGTCGAGTGGACGATCACGATCTGGCCGAACGCGTCATAGATGTCGGGATCGCGTGCGATGCTGAGGAACGGCGCAAGCCCCGTGCCCGTGGAGAGCATGAACAGCCGGCGGCCGGGCAGCAGCGCATCGGACACGAGCGTGCCGGTGGGCTTCCTGCCGAGATAGAGCTGGTCGCCCTCGCGTATCGTCTGGAGTCGCGAGGTCAGCGGGCCGTCGGGCACCTTGATCGAGAGGAATTCGAGCTCGTCGGACCAGGTCGGGCTGGCGATCGAATAAGCGCGCATCAGCGGCTTGCCCTCGCCTTCGAGCCCGAGCATCACGAACTCGCCCGAGCGGAAGCGGAAGCTCGCCGGGCGCTCGATCGCGAAACTGAACAGATGCTCGTTCCAATGCCGCACCCAGCGCACCTGGCAGGTCTGGAAAGCGGCATGCTCGGGGAGCAATTGCGGCGGGCTGGCGTGCATGTTCATCGTGAAACGGCAATCCTGGAGTCGTTGAAGTTGCGCTCAGGCCGCCATGGCCTGGGCGATGCGGGCGGCGGCGAATCGGAGGGTGCGCTGTGCGCCGGGCTTTACCAGCGCTTCGGCGATCCTGCCGACAAGGATTTCTTCATGCCTGCCAGCCGCAGCATGAAGTGACAGCAGCAGCGCCTCGTCGTCGCGCACCCGGCCGCAGCCGATCGCGCCGAATTCGAGCTGTGCATGGCCTTCGCGATCGAGCAGCATCATCGCGATGTTGAAGTCGGGCAGCATCGCGCCGAGCCTGCGCACGGCGAAAACGGGGCCGATCGCCGCGCAGGGGCAGCGCCCGCCGCGCATCGCATCCACCCATCGCCGCATCGCCCAGACGAGCAGGGCGTCGCCGCTCGCCAGTTCGGGCATTGTCCGATCGAGATACTGGTACACGTCACCCCCACCAGAGGCCGGCCCGACAGCGAGCCGATCCAGCCTCTAGCGTTTAATGCGAATGATCCGCAATAGCGGATTTGGATAAAGGATGATCGGCAGGCATCAACCCGTCATCCCGGCGAAAGCCGGGATGACGAAGAGAGGGCTAACCCCGCCCCATCGGCTGCGCCGCGAGCCGGGCGAGTTCCTCGCGCAGCGTATCGATCTTGTCGTGCAGCGCCTCGATCTGGGACTCGGCACGCTGGTTCGTCTCGTAATCGAGCCGCGCCTCGAACCGGTCCTTCACCGCCTGACGGTTCTGGCTCATCATGATCACCGGTGCCTGCAGCGCGGCCAGCATCGACAGCATCAGATTGAGGAAGATGAAGGGGAACGGATCGAAGGCGTGCGCCGCCAGAATCACCGTGTTGAGGATCGCCCAGACGCCGAGAAAGACGCCGAAGCCGATGATGAAGCCCCACGAGCCGCCCACGGTGGCGACACGGTCGGCCAGCTTCTGACCGAAGGTCAGCCGCTCGTCGAACAGGGCATGGGGATCTCCGCCCGCGCCGATACGGCGCAGGTCTGCGAGGAAACGGATGGCTGCATTCATGATACACCTCACTGCCGACCGGCCGCCCGGGGCCGGCGCGAGGTGACTGGATCAGCTCAGCGCGACGGCCTCAGGCGGCTCGGTCGATCGACTATGATCGTTGCTGGACATGACCCTTCTCGAGGACCGTTGCGGAAAAGGCGCGCGGCTGCGAGCCCGGACGCGAAGTGGCAATCGCGCCCGGCAAGGTCAAATGAAAAAGCGTCATGAAAGCCGCTTGGGGAGGCCGGCTCAGTCCGGCTTCTTCGCCACGCCGACCAGCGCCGGGCGCAACAGCCGGTCCTTGATCATGTAGCCGGTCTGGATTTCCTGCACGACCGTGCCGGGTTCGGCATCGGCCGAGGGCACTTCCATCATCGCCTGGTGGCGATTGGGGTCGAGCGCCTCGCCGACCGCGACGATCTTCGAGATGCCGTGGCGCGCGAACACCGACTCGATCTCGCGGCCCGTCGCCTCGAGCCCGGTGACGAGGCCCTTGAGCTTCTCGTCGTCGCGCAGCTCGGCCGGGATCGCCGCCAGTGCGCGGCTGAGATTGTCCGCGACGGAAAGGATGTCGCGCGCAAAGCCGGTCGCGGCATAAGCGCGCGCGTCCTGCGCCTCCTTCTCGGCGCGGCGCCGCACATTCTGCGTCTCAGCCTGTGCATAGAGCACTGCGGCGCGCGCCTCGGCGAGTTGCGCCTCAAGCTCCGCCGCGCGGTCGTGCTCGGCCACCTCGGGCGCCGCTTCGGCGGTTTCCTCGCGCAGGTTGGTCTCCGCGTCCTGCACGTCCGCGCCCATCTTCTCATTCTCGTTCGACATGATTCCCTGTTCGTCAGGCTAATAACCGGGCCAATGTGGCCGCCGTGAAATCCACCATGGGCACGACGCGCGCATAGTTCAACCGCGTGGGGCCGATCACACCGACCACGCCGACCACGCGGCCGTCGAGCGCACGCACCGGTTTGGCGATCACCGACGAGCCGGACAACGCAAATAGCTTGTTCTCCGATCCGATGAAAATGCGTGTCGCCTCGCCTTCGCGCGCGCTGTCGAGCAGCCGGGCGATCTCCTCCTTGCCTTCGAGCTCGTCGAGCAATTGGCGGACACGGTCGAGATCTTCCGCGGCGGCGGTGTCGATCAGCCGCGCCTGGCCGCGCACGATCAGCACCGGCCGGCGATCGCCGTCCTCGCTCCACACCGCGAGCCCGCGCTCGACCAGGGCCGCGGCCGCGCTGTCGAGCGCCGCGCGTTGCTGGCCGAGGTCGCGCTCAATCCGCGCGCGCGCCTCGCTGAGCGTCAGCCCGCTCAGCATCGCGCTCATGTAATTGGCCGCCTGCTGGAGCGACCCGGGATCGATCCCGCCGGGGATCTCGACCACCCGATTCTCGACCGATCCATCCTCGCCGACCAGAACGGCGAGGGCGCGATCGTGGCTCAAAGGCACGAAACCGAACTGGCGCAGCACCGGCTCGTGCTTGGGAACCAGCACCAGCCCCGCGCAAGCCGACAGTCCCGAAAGCGCGGCGGTGGTGCTCGCCAGTGCTTCCTCGATCGGCCCGGTCTGCCCCGCGCGCGATTCGATCGCGGCGCGCTCCTCGGCGGAAGGCGCACTCGCCTGCATCATCCCGTCGACGAACAGGCGGAGCCCCGATTGGGTGGGCATCCGCCCGGCGCTGGTATGCGGCGCGGCAAGCAGGCCGGCTTCCTCGAGATCCTGCATCACGTTGCGGATCGATGCGGGCGAGAGGTTGAGCGCGGAGATCTTCGAGATCGTCCGCGATCCCACCGGCGCGCCGCTGTCGAGATAGGATTCGACGACGATCCGGAACACGTCGCGCGCGCGATCGGTGAGTTCGTGGATCGGTGGGGTGGTCATGATGTCCTATGTAGCGTGCTACTGCACAGCCTCAACCGGCTAGCGCACACTCCTCCCCGACCCCTCCCGTAAACGGGAGGGGAGCGACGACGGCGCACGCTGGATTTCATCGCTCCCCTTCCGCGAAGCGGAGGGGTCGGGGAGGGGCTGTCGGGTCAGGGCCGCGCGCCGATCAGCGCCTGAACCGGCAGCAGCTCGACTGCGCCGCCCAGCGCCTCGGCCACGGCTTCGTTGCCGCGCCGGCAGCCGAGGTAGAAATAGAGGTTCTGGCTGTCGCCGATGGCGCGGGTCCAGCGGACGTCGATGCTCGGCATGTCGGTCGGCGCGCTCGGGCAATTGGGCTCGCCGTGCGCATAGCGGACCTCGCCGCTCGCCGGCCGGTACGGCGCGAGCCGCGCGGCGAACGCGTCATATTGCGCGCGGCTGAGCGTGAAGCTCCGCTCGCCGGTCACCGCAGTGAAGCGCTTGCCCTCGAACACGCCCGTCCCGTCGGGCCGCACCGTCACCGCATAGACCGGGCAGCGGCCGAAGCACGGACCCGTCTCGTAGGTGATCGAATCGCCTTCGATCGGCATCGGCCCTTGCGGTGCCCGAGCCGCCGGGATGCACCCGGCCAGCGCCAGCGCCACGACAGCCAAACCCAGCCCCTGCTTCATCTTGCGCCTCCAACGGACCCTGCGCCGACACTGGCGCGTTCGCCCACCAGCGTCTACGTGCCCGGATCGACTTTTCAGGAGAATGAACCGATGCGCCCATCCGGCCGCGCCCCCGACGAAATGCGCAGCATCACCATCGAGCCCAATTTCACGCGCCACGCGGAAGGATCGGTGCTGATCGGCTTCGGCGACACGCGCGTGCTGGTGACCGCGAGCATCGAAGAGCGGATTCCGCCCTGGCTGCGCGGCAAGGGCGAGGGCTGGGTCACCGCCGAATACGGCATGCTCCCCCGCGCGACCCACACCCGCGGCCAGCGCGAGGCGGCCAAGGGCAAGCAATCGGGCCGCACCCAGGAAATCCAGCGGCTGATCGGGCGCAGCCTGCGCGCGGTCACCGATCTCAAGCTGCTCGGCGAACGCCAGATCACGCTCGATTGCGACGTGATCCAGGCCGATGGCGGCACCCGCACCGCGGCGATCTCGGGCGCGTGGGCCGCGCTGCGCATCGCCACCAACAAATTGCTCGCCGCCGGGCTGCTCGAGAAGGACCCCATCATCACGCAGGTCGCGGCAGTGAGCGCCGGCATCTATCAGGGCAATCCGGTGCTCGATCTCGATTATGACGAGGATAGCGCCGCCGATGCCGACGCCAATTTCGTCCTCCTTGCCGACGGCAAGATCGCCGAGGCGCAGGCGACCGCCGAGGGCGCGTGTTACGACGAGGAAGGGCTGCTCCGCCTGCTCCGTCTCGCGCGGATCGGCTGCAACCAGATCTTCGCTGCGCAGTTGAAGGCCATAGCATGAGCGATCCGGACGAAGGAATTGGGGGCGATACCCCCAGATGATCCGCAAGCTTCAGCCCGGCAAGCTGGTGATCGCCAGCCACAATCCCGGCAAGGTGCGCGAGATCCGGGCGCTGCTCGGCCCCTATGGCATCGAGCCGGTCTCGGCGGCCGAGCTCGACCTGCCCGAGCCCGAGGAAACCGGCGTGACCTTCGTCGCCAATGCCGAACTGAAGGCGCTGCAGGCCGCTGATTTGTCGGGGCTTCCCGCGCTGGCGGATGACAGCGGCCTGTGCGTCGAGGCACTGAACGGTGATCCGGGCATCTTCTCGGCGCGCTGGGCGGGCGAGACGAAGGACTTCGGAATCGCCATGCAGCGCGTCGAGGACAAGCTCGCCGCACTGCCCCCGAGACCGGCCGCGACGCGCATTTCGTCTGCGCGCTCGCATTGGCCTGGCCCGACGGGCATGTCGAATGGTTCGAGGGCCGCGCCGACGGCGTGCTGGTCTGGCCGCCGCGCGGCGATCACGGCTTCGGCTACGATCCGGTCTTCGTGCCCAACGGCCACGACGTCACCTATGGCGAGATGGACCCCGAGGCCAAGCACGCGATGAGCCACCGTGCGGACGCGTTCCGGCAATTGGTAAGCGCGGTCTTCTAAACCCCGTGCTCCGGCGCAGGCCGGAGCCCTGGCCGCGAGCGACGGGCCTTATGGCCAGCGCTCCGGCCTTCGCCGGAGTACAGAAGGTTTCGAGGCTATGGCCGATAGCTCGGCCCCTGCTCCGGGTTCGCCTGATCCGCCCGTGGCGCCCGCGCCGGAATCGGCACCGTGTCGAGCGCCTCCGGCACCAGCGCCAGCGTCTGGATCGCGGCAAGCCCCCATTGCGCCGATCCGTTGGTCGATACGCCCGGCCATTCCACCACGCCGCCGGGCAGCTTCACGCGCGGGTCGCCCTTGACGATGCGCATTCCCGCCTCACCCGAATAGAATTCCGCCGCCGCGCGCCGCGCCAGCGCCGCGTCGCCGGTCTGCTTCGCCACATAAGCAGTAAGACGCGAATGCCCCTGTTTGAGGTTGCGCCCACCATAAGGCCGATTGAACTTCGCCGCCCACTCGTCGCGCGGCGCATTGTACCAGCGGCAATAATCGAACCACGCATCGCGGAAGCGCGGCACATCGATCAGCTGGATCAATTCGGCCTGGATCTCGACCGCGCCGAATACCGAATTGAGGTGCGAGATGCCGATAGTGTCGCGGCTCAGGAAGCGCCCGCTCTTCAGGTCATAGGGTGCGCCGCCGGTCAGCCAGCCGTTCGGCATCCGGCCGATACTGTCCATCCCCGCAGCGATCCGGTCGCGCCACTTCTTGTCCCCCGTCCGCTCCCATTCGGTGAGCCATGCCCCTGCGCACACCGCCCAGGTGGTGCCGAACGACATCTGGATCACGCCCTCCGGCAGATCCTCCTTGGGCGCCCCCGTCTTCCGCCCGATCTCGACATGCGCGAGCGTTTGTTCCGAATCGGCCAATGCGTGCATCAGGTCGCCGACACGCTCGTCGGCGGTGAGATAATAGAAGATGCGGCGATAGGCGGCATTGCTGACGCGCGGCTGTTTCGAGCTGTCGCTCCAGTGCTGGACACCGTGGCGGGTGCCGAGTCCGGCGAAGCGGCCCATGTGATAGACATCGACTTCGCCGGTATGCCGCGTCATCGCCTCCGCCAGCCGCCACGTCTTGGCGTCGCCCGAGCGGAGCGCCGCGTACCAGAGCCACAGGTCGGTCGAGAGTTCGCTATTGTCCCACGCGAAGCCGCCGATGTCGTACTTCCACTGATGCCGGTCGCTGTCGTAGCTGTGCATCACGTCGCCATGATCCCAGAAGCCGTACCAGCTGCGCCGATCGACTTCGCCGGCATAGAAATCGACGAGGTTGGCGAGCTGGTCTTCGATCAGTGTGCGCTGCGGCGTCGAGCGATCGGGCAGGTTCCAGTCGCCGAACACGCCTGCGGCATGGAGATGCGCCGGATCGGCCATCAGCTGCGGCGGCGTCGCGGCGGCGCGCGCGAGCGCCTGGAGGCGCGGCGTCTCGGGGGTCGCGTCGAATGCCCAGAGCATCAGCTCGCTGGTCCGCGCGATCCCCTTGGCGTCGTCCCAGCCCGGCTCGTAATCCTCATAGGTGATGTCGAGGCCCTCATTCTGGGCATCGAAGCCTTCCATACCCATCGTGCCGTGATAGGCGCGCAGGTCCATCGGCTTCGCATCGGGCGACCAGAGCCACGCGGTGAGGGTCGCGGAGTCCGAAGCGGCGCCCCGGATATCAAGCTGAGTCGGATGGCGCTGCCAGAAATAGCGCGCGGCGATCCCCGCCCCACCCTGCGGCGAGCCGACATAGCCGAAGCCCGGCGCGCGGCGGCCCTCGTCGGAGTCGATCCAGCCATGCCCCTCGCCGGTGCGCTTGGTCAGCGTGAAGCCATTGGCCGAGAGCTGCGACAGGCTGAAATCGCTCCATGCCGGGATGCGCTCGAGCAATTTGCCCACCGGATCGCGCATCTCCGCCACCGGCACCGCGCGGCCGGCGATCTGCGCGTCGCGCACCGACTTGCCCGGATCGCGGCGCAGCCCGGTGAGCGGACGCACCGCCTCGACGAACATCGCGTCGTCGGCGGTGGCGAGGCGGACATGGCGGTCGTGGAGCTCGCCGCGCATCGGCACATCGGTGGCGATGCCTAGCGCGGAGATGTGGTCGGTCGCGTCGATATCGAGCACGAAGCTGTGCACCACGCGCAGCGCGTCCGAACCGGCATAGGCATAGAGCCGCACGGTGAACGGAAGTACGGATCGCCCCCGCCGACATGATGCCCCTCGAGCCGCACCACCGCCCGCACCGGCCCCTTCTGCTCGACCACCGCGCGTTCGATCGTGCCGGTCAGCGCCACGCGCTTGCCTTCGGGCGATCCGGCGCGGATCTCGCCGAGCAGTCGCGCATTGGCGAGCAAGGTGCGCTCGCCATTCTTCGCAGAGCGGATGGCCGCGGGTCCGCTACGTGCGACTTCCCATTCGAGCGCGCCCGAGCGGAGGTAGATCGCATCGCCTGTCTCGCGCACCGAAACCGGCGCAGCGGGCAACGCCGGACGGCCGCTGGCGACGATGAGCTTGTCGACGCCCGCCCCTGCAGGCACCGCATGCGCGGTCCATTTGATCGAGCCGTCGGGCCAATATGCGGTCGGCCAGCTCTGCGAAGGCACGTCGCCATTCGAACCGCGGACCGTCAGCGCCTGCCCCTTGGCGAGCGTCCCCCGCGCCCATGCGACGCCGAAGGTCTGGCCATAATGCAGTTCGGGCGCAGCGCCGTCGATCCAGCGGACTGGCGCCTCGACGGTCTTTTCCCGCCGTGACTGCGCCATCGCGGGAGCCGCGCCCGCGACTGCCGCGGACAATATCGTGCCCTGCATCATCGTCCGTCGCGTCAGGCGCATGTCTCTCTCCCGCTTATGGTTTTCCGATGCGCAGATTGCGGATCCGCAAATGGCTCTTGGTGGTGCGCAGCGCGAACCAGCCGCGCGCATAGGGCTGGGCGTCGTCGAGTTCGAAGATCCGCCGCCCGTCGCGCTCGACTGCGATCGCCCTGCCGTCGGCGATCAGCCGCACATGCGTCCAGCGATTGGGAACGAGGAGATTCTCCGCACCCTTCAGATCGTGCCCCGGAAGCAGCGGCCGATTGCCCGGCTGACCGACATAGCGGCGAAAGCGCGTCGTCGTGTTCCGGTTGCCGCCGATCCCGACATAATAAGTCTCGAGGTCGTCATAACCCGCGAACGCGCCGGACCGCCCCTGGCGAACACCGAGCCATCGCGCACGGCGGGATCACGCGCCATCCAGAACGCGTTGAGATCGCTGACCGCATCATTGGCACCACCCTCGGACACTGCCAGCGCATCGAATTCTATCGCCACCGGCCCGACGAGCTCGCGGGTGTACCAGAGCGACAATCCGGCGGGGGTCTCGATGTCGATGACCTTGCCGAAGGTCACGGATGCTGCTTGTTCAGTCTCGATTTTCCATTGCGACTTCACTGCAGGTCTCGCGGCGCATCCACCCAGCAACAGTCCGACGCTGACGAAGAGCGAAAGCGCCAGTCTGTTCATCAGAAGCTCGCCTCGAAGCCGACGACACGCGCAGCAACTGCAGCGCCAACGGAGGCGGGGATCGCGGCGACGGACATGGGCATTCCCTCTCTCCTCCCGAGCGTCACACGGGTGCGCCATCGACTTGAGCGGGCGGTTTCCGCGACAGTAGCAGCACGCCGGGCGATCGGAAATGCTTTTCACTATATGTGAAATTAACGATCACATTATGGGATTTGCCGATCGGAGCCGATGATATTTTTTGCATAGCCCGACCAAATTTCGATCGGATGCGTCGCGAAGCGTCAGGGAGGCGACGCAGGAGGAGGGCTCTTTGATGCATTGGCGAGTTAGTTTAGACTGTCTTATGAGTCACGTAGGGAGAAGAATCATGATTCTGCGTAAGCTCAAAGTGTTCTCCGCCTTCGTTTTCCTTTGGACGGGATCGACTCAATTGCAGGCGAACCCTGAACCGGTCAGTGCGAAGGTGAGTTATGCGTCCTTTCTGAAGGACTATAATCACGTGCAGAGACTCCGCGGGATGAAGGCCGTGAACTTGCGCGCCTTTCAGGACGATGATGGCGGCGTCGCCGCGTGTTACCTGGCATGCCAAGGTGTCTATAATGAGTCCTTTGGGGAATGCATGCGGAACCCTCCCAGCGATCCGGGCTCTTACTACGACTTTAAGAACTCGTGCGATGCACGCGCCTATGACGCGCAGCTCGCCTGCGAACTGGGATGTTTCGGCTGATTTGATACTTTCTCGCCCCATCGAAGATTACGGGGAACTAAATCTCGACGAAGGCACCTGGAACGATCCGGCGCCGCAGCGATTCGACCGCCGGGTTCGTTCGTGCATACGCCGCGTCCTGCGGACAGACCGGCAGCCGCAATCCCAAAGAAAGCCCCGGAAGCGCAGCTCCATGATTTCAAGGAGCCGCCCGCGGCGGCTGGTGGACAGGGCTGGATTCGAACCAGCGTACGGGAAACCCGGGCAGATTTACAGTCTGCTGCCTTTAACCACTCGGCCACCTGTCCATGGAGCCGCCAGCGAAGCGAGGGCGGTCCAATGCCGAAGCGACCCCGGCCTGTCAACGCCTTGCGCACAAGCTCGCCGCCGCATAGCGTCGCGCGCATCTCTCCAGTCCCGCAGGAGTCCCATGCGCACAGCTGCCGCTCTCGCCGCCATCGCCCTCGTCGCCTCCCCGCTCGCCGCGCAATCGGTCGACCGGTCCGAGGTCGGCCGCATCCTCGATGAAGGCTTCAACCGTTCCGAAGTGATGCTCACCGTGCAGCATCTGACCGATCATATCGGCCCGCGCCTCACCAATTCGCCGGGGATGCGCGCCGCCGAGGACTGGACGCTCTCGAAGTTCCGCGACTGGGGCCTCAGGAACGCGCACAAGGAAGGCTTCGATTTCGGCCGCGGCTGGTGGATCGAGCGCTCGAGCGCGCGCATGGTCAGCCCGCGTCCGATCATGCTGACCGCAATCCCGATCGCATGGACCCCCGCCACCGCGGGCAAGATCAGCGCACCGATCGTGGTCGCGCCGATGAGCGAGGAGCGTCATTTCGAGCGCTATCGCGGCAAGCTGGCCGGCAAGATCGTGATGGTCACGCTCCCCAATGACGGCTCCGAGCCGACCGATCCCGCTTTCAGGCGCCTGACCGGCGACGATCTGGCGAAGCTCGACGTCTATGAGCAGCCCAAATATGATCCCGAGGCGAGCGACCGCCGGATCAAGCGGCTCGAATATGCCTCGAAGCTCGACGCCTTCCTCAAGGCCGAGGGCGCAGTCGCCTACGCCACCATGTCGGCGCGCGACGGCAAATTGGTCCACGGCACCGGCTATCTGTTCGGCGCGGGCGAGACCCAGCAGGTCCCCGGCGTCGAGATCGCGGCGGAGGATTATCGCCGCCTCGCGCGCCTCGCCAAGCAGGGCGCGGCACCGGTGGTCGAACTGGAAAATGTCGTCCATTTCGTCGACACCGACACCCAGGCGTACAACATCATCGCCGACATCCCCGGCAGCGATCCCTCGGGTGCCTATGTGATGGCCGGCGCGCACATGGACAGCTGGGTCGCTGGCGATGGCGCCGTCGACAACGGCGCGGGCGTCGCGATGGTGATGGAGGCCGCACGCATCCTCCAGGCGATGGGCGTGAAGCCGAAGCGGACGATCCGCTTCGCTTTATGGGCCGGCGAGGAGCAGGGCCTGCTCGGCTCGATGGCCTATGTCGAGCAGCATATCGCGTCGCGCCAGCGCAAGCCGGGCGGGCCGACCACCGGCCTGGCGCGCTTCTATGGCTGGGCCAATCGCTGGCCGATCGCGCACCAGCCGGGCTATGACAAGCTCGCCGCTTATTTCAATCTCGACAACGGATCGGGCAAGGTCCGCGGAATCTATACCGAGAACAACGGCGCAGTCGTACCGATCTTCCGCGACTGGTTCGCACCGTTCAATTCGCTGGGCGCCAACACCGTCGCGATCCGCAAGACAGGGGCACCGATCACGTCTTCTTCTCGGCGGTCGGCATCCCGGCCTTCCAGTTCATCCAGGACCCGCTCGATTATGGCAGCCGTCTCCACCACACCAGCATCGACACCTTCGATCACATCAAGGCCGACGACATGCGCCAGGGCGCAGTGATCCTCGCCAGCTTCCTGCTGAACGCCGCCAATGCCGACAAACCATTGCCGCGCATGCCCTTCCCCACCGAGCCGAGCGTGACCGATCCGTTCGCTTACCCCAACCCCGACGACCTCGACTGATGGCGCGTAGAGGTCATCGCCCGAGCCAGGCACCGGCATCGCGTCCCCGCTTCTATGGGCGGCATGCGGTGCTGGCGGCGCTCGCCAATCCCGAGCGCAACGTCCGGAAGATCTGGGGCACCCGCGAAGCGCTGGCGGCGCTCGACATTCCGCCGGTGATCCCGATCACCTATGCCGATGTCGCCGATCTCGCCCGGCTGGTCCCGGGCGACGCGCCGCACCAGGGGCTCGTCGCCGAAGTCGATCCGCTTGAGGAGATCTGGCTCGGCGATCTGCTCCAGCAGGGCGCCGACGATAAGCGCCCGCTGGTGGTGCTCGATCAGGTCACCGATCCGCACAATGTCGGCGCGGTGTTGCGCTCGGCGGCGGCGTTCGATGCGCTCGGCATCGTCACGCAGGACCGGCATGCGCCGCCCGAATCGGGATCGCTCGCGCGCTCGGCCTCGGGCACGCTCGAGACCGTGCCGTGGGTGCGCGTGGTCAATCTCGCCCGCGCGCTCGAGGAGATCGCCGAGGCGGGCTTCTGGCGGATCGGGCTCACCGGCCACGCCACGGGAACGCTTGCCGAAGTGATGGGCGACGCGCGCATCGCATTGGTGCTCGGCGCCGAGGGTGAGGGCATGCGCCAGAATACCGAGACGCATTGCGATCAGCTTGCCCGGCTGCCGATCTCGCCTAAGGTGGAAAGCCTGAACGTGTCGAATGCCGCGGCTGTCGCACTCTACGCCATCGCCGCGCGCGGCTGAATCCGGGGAATTTCGAATGAAGCATTGGAAGGCGATCACCGCCGCACTGCTCGTGCCGCTCGCGCTCGCCGCATGCCTGTTCCTGCCCGGCAAGTTCGAGTCGACGCTGACGATCCACGCCGATCGCAGTTTCACGTATGCCTATAAGGGTGAAATCGTCGCGCTCGATATCACCGGCGCGATGAGCGACGTGACTGCCGGCCTCGCCGACAATGGCACCGACACGGGAGCCGCGCCCGAACCCGCCAAGAAGGCCGCCGAAAAAGCGGCCGAGAAGGCTAAGAAGGAAGCCGAATATCGCGACATCGCCGTGAAGGTCGCCAAGGAGGCGGGGTATCGCAGCGTCGAATATCGCGGCGACGGCATATTCTATGTCGATTACGAGATTACGGGGAAGCTGACGCACAACTTCGTCTTCCCCTATAATCAGGATGCCGGGATGATCTTCCCGTTCGTCGCGATCGAGCTGCGCGGCAAGGACATGGTCCGCGTCAAGGCGGCCGGGTTCGCCAAGCAGGAGAATAAAGGCGGCGGAATGAGCGGCATGAGCGGGATGGATGCCGACAGCAATGCCCGGCTCGACGGCACCTTCACTTTGATCACCGATGCCGAGATCGTCAGCCAGAACAACGAGGACGGCGCGAAAGCCGGCGGCGCGGGCAAGACCGTGACGTGGAAGGTCACGCCGACCAGCAGCGACGCACCGATGGCGATGCTGAAGGTGGCCGGACTCTAGGGCGGCCTAAAACTCCTCTCCCCTTGATAGGGGGCGAGGGAAGTATGGGTTGAATGTCGATACAGCCCAGTTCCGCCCCGAATCGCCGCCGCGGCTCAGTCTTCGGCGGCGATCGTCACTCGCAGGCCGTCCAGCGCGGGCGTGAACTGGAGCTGGCACGACAGCCGCGAGCGTTCGTCGCGATCCGACGAGCTGTCGAGCAGATCGTTCTCGTCCTCGCTCATCGGCGGCAGTTTGGCCGCAAATTCCGGGTCGACATGGACATGGCAAGTCGCGCAACTGCAGCAGCCGCCGCAGATCGCGAGCAATTCGTCGAACCCGTTGTCGCGGATCACTTCCATCACGCTGAGGCCCGCTTCGCCCATGACTTCGCGTTCTTCCCTTCCCTGGTGACGACGATAAGCTTGGGCATGCAATTCTCCTTGGTCGGTCCCGTCCATGCCGCCGAAGCCCCTCGTTTCAAGGATGCCGGCCATGGGCCTGAGCGAAACCCAGATCAAAAGCTCGATCGACGCGCTCGCCAAGGTCGAGCCCGCTTTCGCCACGGCGCTGGCGCGTGCCGGCTATCCCGCCCCGCGGCTGCGTGATCGCGGTTACGAGACCCTGCTGCGCACGATCATCGGCCAGCAGGTCAGCGTCGCCGCGGCGCAATCGATCTGGAACAAGCTTGCGGCCGCGCTCGGCGATCTCACCGATCCGGCCACGGTGGCGAGCGCCTCGGACGAGACGTTGCGCGCCGCCGGCCTCTCGCGCCAGAAAGTGAGCTACGCCCGCAGCCTCGCCGAGGAAGTGACGAGCGGCCGGCTCGATTTCGCCGATCTGCCCGCGGACGACGAGGAAGCGATCGCCGCGCTCACCCGGATCAAGGGCATCGGGCGCTGGTCCGCCGAAATCTACCTGCTGTTCGCCGAGGGGCGGCCGGACATCTGGCCGGCCGGCGATCTCGCGGTGCAGATCGAGATCGGCCGCATCCTCGGCCATCCCGAGCGCCCGTCGGAGAAGATGCTGCGCGAATGGTCGGCCCCGTGGAGCCCGCACCGCGGCGCCGCGGCGATCTTCGCCTGGCATCATTACAAGACCGACATGGACGTGATCTGAGGCACAACGGCCGGATGGCAGTCATTGAAAGTTTCCGCCGATCCCGTCCCAAACCGCAAGATCGGTCGAGCGCGTCATGGCGATGAGCGACTAGCTGGTGCCGCCACGGAGGAAGAGACGGTGAAGGCGGCGCTTCAAAACTATCAAGCACGGATGCAGCGGGTGCTGGACTATATCGACCAGCATCTCGACGAGGATCTGGACCTCGAGACGGTGAGCCGCATTGCCGCCTTCTCGAAGTTCCATTTCCACCGGCAGTTCAGGGCTACCTTCGAATTGTCCGTGCATCGCTATGTCCAGCTTGCCCGTATGAAGCGCGCTTCGCATCGGCTGGCGGACATGGATGCCGAAAGCGTCACGGACATAGCGATGGACGCCGGTTACGAAGCACCGGATGCCTTTGCCCGCGCCTTTCGGCAACGGCTCGGGCAATCGCCTTCATCCTTCCGGAAATCACCCGATTGGGTGCCGTGGCTTGCGGCCTTCGGGCCTCTCGACAATGCGAGGAGCAAGCTCATGCAGATTATCTTTACCGACGACGACGTGGAGATCCGCGACGTACCCCCGACGCCGGTGGCGATCATGGAGCACCGGGGTGACCGGGCGACGCTCGACGACACCATCCAGCGGTTCATCGCCTGGCGCAAGGCTGCCGGCCTGTCGCCGGAGACGAGCGCGACCTACTCTATCTTCCGTTCCGAGAGGTCTCCCGCAAATCCGGCCGATTACAGCATGGACCTGTGCGTGGGTACCGACCAGCCGGTCGCGGACGACGACGCGCAAATGAAAGCCGGCGTGATCCCCGGCGGACGCTGCGCGGTGCTGCGCTATCCCGGCAATACCCATAATCTCGAGCCCGCCGCGCTCTACCTCTATCGCGAATGGCTTCCGGCCAGCGGCGAGGAAGCGCGCGATTTCCCGATCTATTGCCGGCGCCGGCTCTCGCTCATCCCGGGGATGCCGGCGCATGAAGTCGCGGTGGAGCTGTTTCTGCCGCTGAAATAACGCTCCCGGATGGCGGGCTCAGGCGCCGACGGCATTCAAACCAACCGCCAGCGCGCCGAGCGGGCCCGCCATCGCCCCGAGCCCCGGCGGGCCAACCTCTCGTCCAGCTCCCCGGCATAGCCGACAAGCGAGCCATAGCCGCCGAGACTCTCCGCCAGCCGCACGCGCAGCCGCGGGAAGAGATGCTCGCGCGCCGCGATCACCCCGCCACCAATCGCGATCCGCTCGGGCGCGGCGACCGTGACGAGATTGTGGAGCAGCCCGCTTAGGTCATGGACGAACAAATCCCATTCGGGCCCGTCATGCGGCAATTCCTTGCCCGGGCAGCCGAAGCGCTCGGCGAGTGCGGGGCCCGAGATCAGCCCTTCGACGCAATCGCCATGGAAGCGGCACCAGCCGGCATAAGTGTCGCCCGGCGCGCGCGGCACGCGCATATGGCCCGCCTCGCCATGCGCCACGCCCTGCACCGGCCGGCCGCCGGCTACCAGGCCGACGCCGACGCCCGTGCCGATGGTGAGATAGGCATGCGTCGCCATTCCCTGCGCTGCGCCCCAGCGTCCTTCGGCCAGCGCAGCACCGTTGACGTCGGTCTGGAAGCCGATCGGCTTGCCATAACGGAGTTCCAGACGCCGCACGAGATCGGTGCCCGACCAGCCCGGCTTGGTCGTCGCGGTGACCGCGCCATAGTCCGGTGCACCGGTGTCAAGCTGGAGCGGACCAAAGCTCGCCACGCCGATCGCGTTGAATGTCCAGCCGTCGAGCACCGCTTCGATCGCCGCCAGCGTCGCCGCCGGGTCAATGGTCGGTATCACTTGCTGCGCCCGCACGTCGCCCGGGCCGGTGCCGAGCAATGCGATGCATTTGGTGCCGCCGAGTTCGATCCCGGCGATCAGCGATGCGGTTGAAACCATGATTCTCCGCTAGCGCAGCCGGCCTCGCGCGGAAAGCCGGGATAAAGCACGGCCCCATGAGAGCGGCCAATGGGCATACAGGCTGAGAGCTTCCCGTTCGCGCTAGCCGTAGGTGACCACCAGCCGCTCGGCGAACGGGCCGTTCTTGCTCAATTTGCCCTCCCGCCCCGGCGCGCGCCGCAGATTGGGCTGTTTGAGCAGCGGCTTGAGCATCAGGTGCAGTGTCGCCTGATTGATGTGCCGTCCGAAGCATTCGTGCAGCCCGAAGCCGAAATGCATGTAATCGCTCGTCGGCCGGTTGGGGTCGAACACCCTCGGGTTGGCGACGCGGCGCGGATCCATCATCGCCGAGGCGAAGGCGGCGAGCACCTGCGCGCCGGCGGGGATCGTCGCCGCGTGCGACGTGCCCTTGCCGAGCGTCCAGTCGGTCAGCGCCACGCGCGGCAGGCCCGGCGCAAGCGGATCGAAGCGCATTGCTTCCAGTACATACCGGCGCAAGCGATCGTCATCGTCGGCCCGCGCCGCGGCCTGCGCCTCGGCCAGCACCTTGGGCCGGCGGAGCAATTGCTCCATCGCCTGCGGCACCACCATCGGCGGCTGCGGCGGCCCGCCGACGATGAATCCCATCAGCGAGGTGCGAATGAAATCATCGGAATAGGCTGCGTCGCCCTTCGCCTGCAGCGCCAGGCAGCGCGACAGCACGTCGTCCTTGCCCGGATCGATTCGGCGGCGCGCGATTTCGTTCTGGATGTGGAGGCGCAGCGCCGGGGCGATCTGGTCGACCTCCTTGCGCAGCTCGACATCGTTGCCCTGATCGACGAACTGGAATTCGAACAGCCGCGTTCCCCAGACGCGCAGGTCGCCGCCGGGCGGATCGGGTACGCCCAGATAATCGCCCAGCATCGTGAAGGTCACGCGCCGCACCAGCGTATCGACCACGTCGATCTTGCCGCCGGCCTGCGCGACGATCTGCGCGGCCTGCGCCTCGGTCTGCGCCGCGAGCTTCGGCAGATCGTCGGGCCGCACCACCTTGCGCATCGCATCGGTGTCGTGGCGATACTGGTCGGTATCGGCCATGCCGAGGAAGAAGGGCTGATCGCCCATGATCACGTCGAGATGCGGCTTGTAGATCACGCCGAACGCCGGATCGGTGGCGAACACCTCGCGGACATCGTCGTAGCGCGAGGTGAGATAGTTGTTGCCCAGCTTCATCACCGGCTTCCAGCGTCGCAGGAAGGTGAAGAAGTGCGGCATCAACGCAAGCACCATGCGCTGCGCGAAGGCCTTGAACCCCTTGGGGCCCGGGCGGAGCACGTCGCGGGATGTGAGCGCGTTCATAGCGAAGCCAGATAGCGAAGCGCCGGCATGCTCGGCAGGAAGAAATATTCGCCGCCCGCCATCTTCACGAACGAGTCGACTTCGATGATCCGCCGCAGCGGCTCCTGGGGAATGGTCAGCATCCCCTTGGGCCCGAGCAGCGGATCGGCCTCGTCATACAGGAAGGCGAAGTTCTGGTTGAGCATCCAGGTCTGCTGGACGAACTCGAACTGGCGGGTGATGTCGGTGTTGAGGCAGATGAACAGCAGCCCCCGATCCGCGCCGTCGTCCTTCATCGGATCCGCGATCGTCGGCCCGTATTTGCGCCCGCGCCGCAGGATGCGATGGTTGTTCGACGCGTCGAGCAGGGTCTGCTTGTCGCTCGGCTTGGGCGCCAGCCCGTCGCGCGGATTGCCGCGGCGGACATGGCTCCCCAGCGGGCAACCATGGCCGAGCCGATCGCGATCGTAGAACAGGAAGTCGTTGTCCGGCTGATTGTATTTGTCGACCGGGAGCACGCCGGTGGGGCTCACCGGACACAGCAGATTGCCGTTGAGGTCACGGCCGATCACGCGGCTGGCGATCCACTCGGCGTCGATATGGCCTTTATGGTGGGGATCGCGCTGGTTGATCCGCTCGGCCCCCGCGTGCATCGACTCCCAGAATTGGGTGACGTCCTGCTTGAGTTCGCGCACCACCATATAGCTGCCGTCGAGCCCGAGATCGAGAAAGCCCTCGCCGCGCGGATGCGCCGGCAGCCCGGCGGCGCGGCCCTCCTCCGAATCGACCACCACCGGCCCGAGCGCGATCTCGTGATGGCCGTTCTCGTGCCCCATCAGCACTTCGCCGAGCGGCACGCCGTTCCACGGGTCCTGGGGATAGTCCGCCCCGCTTTTCACGATCACCGTGCCCGGCTCGAACGGCGCGGGCTGCGAGATGCCGTCGGCGAAGCCGAAATGCTCGCGCGCGATCCCGCGCTCGTCGGGGCGCAGATCGAGCGGCAGGCCATGGACGATCTTCACGTCGAACGGCGCCAGCGCATCGCCCACCGTCTTGCACCAGGCCTCGGCGGTCTCCTCGTCCTTCTCGTAAAGGAGGAGCAGCGCATGCACGGTGATCGGCGTGGTGATGCGCGCCTCGGCCACATTCTCCTCGTCGTCGAACGCCCGTGCCTCGTCATCGACCGCGGCATCGTCGAGCGGGGTGTTGCCGCTCCATTTCGGCCCGCCGGGGATCACCGTCTCGAGCCATTTGTCCTCGCGCCGGTCGCCGAGCCGCCGCAGCCGGTCCTCCTGGAACATGCCTTCCTTGAACGGCCGGTCGAACGAGGCGAGCGCATTGGGGGACAGCCCCATCTTGCGCATTCCTTCCCAGGTGAGGCCCAGCCCGGCCGAGCGCGCCTCGCGCCCGTCGGCATCGCTGATCGGCGCCACTTCGTGCAGCGCCTGCAGCCACGCGCCGCCCTTCTTCTTCGTCACGCCCTTCCAGTCGAATTTCAGGAACAATGCGCGGCCGGTCGGCAGCGACGCGAACCCGCTCACCGCCATGCCCTGGGTCATCTTGTCGTGCGGGGGAGCGAGCCGCCAGCTCGGCGGGCCCTTTGCGGCACGGCGCTCACAGGTCGTTGATCCACAAAGCGGCGTCCTTGTCCGAGAGTGCTGGCTTACGGAGCCCGATGGCGATGCGGAAATTCCGCTCGATCTGCTCGGCGGTGAGGTCCTTGTACGCCGAGTACCAGAAGCGGCTGACCGTCATCGAATGGCGCGCCCATTCCTTGAACTGGCGGCCATGGCTCGCGCCGTCCTTGACGAGGAACCGGGTCGGCGGAAAGCCCACGCCGCAGCACCACGCCAGGGTCAGCCCGGCATGTGCCTTCTCGATGAAATCGTCGAGATAACTCTCCCAGGTCTGGTCGAAGTTCGAGAAGAACATGAGGCGCGACTTGTTGTTGACCATCGCCCAATGCGCGAAATGGATCGTGCGCATCGAGCCGAGATAGCCGCTCCGCGCCTGGATCCGCAGCACCAGCCCAAGCCCGCGGTGCCCCGCACGGATCAGGATCATGCGCAGGGCGCCGGGCTTGATCGACACCAGAGATCCCATGTGGTTCTGCGGGATCCAGTCCTCGCGCCGCGCCATTTCGCGCAGCATCTTGGGATCGACGAGCGGTGCGTCCTGCGAAGCGTCGCGCCGCTCGAGCACCCGCAGCCACAGCACGATGATCGCCACCGTCACCGGCGCGCTCGCCAGCCCCCAGAGCAGCCAGCTGATCATCCCGTGCCATGCCGCATCGAAGTTGCGCGCCGTGAGCAGCATCGACAGCGGCGTTCCGATCGCCACTGCGACCACCAGATAGCCGAGTACGAACAAGACGAGCGGGATCAGCTGGCCGAGGAAGAGTTTGATGAAGCTGAACCTGCTCGCGACCTCGGTTCCGGGCAGCGCGCCGCCGATCTGCTTGAGCATCAGCGCGATGCCGACGAACACCACCGCTAGCAGGATCAGATAGCGATCCCACGGCATGGCGAGGTTGAGGAACAGCCCGGGCACCGACAGCACGAACACCGCCGCGACGATGAAGACGATCAGCCGCACCCAATCGCCGATATTCTCGGCGAGCGGGATGCGCGCCGGCGCGGGCTGGCCGAGCCAGGCGAAATCCGGGAGCAACGTGCCGCGCAGCTTCGCATGGATCTGCGCCGGGCTGAGCACGCGATAGGGGTTCGGCCCGTCGGCATTGGCGGAGCGCAGCTCGACTCGGGTCGCCTCGAACAATGTATGCTCGGCGAGGATGCGGTCGCGCGTCATCCCGCGATTGCCGTGATGGAACACCGTCGGCTTCAGCGATCGGCGCTCGAGATAGGGGGCGATCGGCGCGCGGGCATCGGGGCCGGTGATCGACGTGAACAGCGGCCCGTCACTGTCGAGCGGGCATTTGCAGCAGCGCAGCATCGCGCGCAGGTCCGGCCCGATCGCCGATTCCAGCTGCGCCCAGAACGGGCCGGCCGGCCCGTCGAAATTGGCCTCGATCACGAACAGCGGATCGTAATCGAAGCCGGGAAACACGCTCAGCGACATGAAGTGGAGCGCCGGCACCCGCGTCAGGAAATCGGCGAACGGCCCTTCGCCCCCGGACGGATTGGTGCTGCGCTTCGCGCGCAGCTTGTCGAGCAGCGACGACAAATGATCATAGCTCTCGGGTTTTACCTCGAGCGCCACGGATAAGGTGGTTTGCCGCATGCACGTCCCCCAAAACGCACGGCTGCCGCCCCTGGCAATTCCGCGAGTCGAGCAGGAATGTCCCACAGCGGAACACACAAAGATAGGACAGAACCGACTTGCGGCGACGTACAGGCCAAAGCCACTCAAGACGCGGTACCAATGAAATCAAATACTTGGCTTCATGGTCTCAAAACAATCGAAGCTAGCGGCCCAGTAACCACCGCGCGCACCTAGCCGAACGTCGTATCGAGAAACATCATCGCCGCCAGCCCGATCATCAGCCCGGTGCTGACCTTGCCGCCGCCGTTGATCCGCGCATGCGCGTCGGGGATGATGTCGGATGCGACGACATAGATCATCGCCCCCGCCGCGAGCCCCAGCCCCCAGGGCAGGAAGGCTTGCGCGACCGCGACGATGCTCACCCCGATCAGTCCCGCCACCGGCTCGACCAGTCCCGACCCCGCCGCGATCAGCGCCGCCGGCATCCGCGCATAGCCGATAGAGGTCAGCGCGACCGCAACCGCCAGCCCCTCCGGGATGTTCTGCAGTCCGATGCCCAAAGCGGTCACCCGGCCCGCATCGAAATCGCCGCCGCCGAAGCTCACCCCCACGGCCATGCCCTCGGGGAAATTGTGCAGCGTCACTGCCGCGACGAACAGCCAGATCCGCCGCACCGAGGTGCTGGCGGCGATGCCCGGCGGCCCCAGCCCGAGCTTGTCGAGCGGCGGCACCCAGTCGTTCAATTTGGCGATGACGAACGCGCCGAGCAGCACCGCGGCGACGACGGTGATCGAAGCCCCCGCCTGGCTCGCGCCCTGTTGCCGGGCCACTTCGATCGCGGGAAGGATCAACGAGAAGAAGCTCGCCGCCAGCATCACTCCCGCCGCGAAGCCGAGCAGCAGATTCTGCTGCTGATCGCTCGGCCGTCGCATGAACAGCACGGGAATCGCCCCCAGCCCGGTCGCCATCCCGGCGCACAGACTGCCGAGTGCGCCGGCAGCGACGATCGCGTCCATGGTATGATTCACGAAGCGTGCGCTCCCCTCTCCACAGGCAGCGTATCAGCAACCCGTCGTCACGGCACGGGTTCCCGCCGAGCTGTCATGGGGAGAAGGCCGTTAGGCTGTGTCGACATTCAACCCTCTACTTCCCTCGCCCCCTGCAAGGGGGTGTGAGGTCGGATCGCGCCCCGCGCGATCCTCGATCATGCGGGGCATGATCGACCTCACACTGGTTGCGCAGACTTAGGTTTTGCGAAGCAAAGCCTTAGTCGGAGCTGGGTGAGGGTGCGGCTGCGCAGCAGCCGCACCCTCACCCAGCTCCGCTAGACAGCAATCAAGGGGAGAGGGAGTTTTAGGTTAATGTCGATACGCCGTTAGTTTTCGTTCGGGCAATCATAGCCTTATGGCATGCCGCCCGGAGATAACGGCACGCACGCAGCGCCATCGCCATTGACTGCCGCAAAGCACCGGGCGAGCGTGCGCCCAGGCTGTTCCGGGGACGCAATATGACGCAACATCCGCCGCAATATCGATCGGCCGCCGCTTTTGGCTGAGGCGGTCACCGCCGACACGCACGGCATTCCCCGCGGCTTCCCGCGCATGGCGCTCTACGTGCTGCTCGGCTTTTCGGCCGGGCTCCCATTCTACATGTTCTCGACCGTGCTCAGCGTCCGGCTCGCCGATCACGGCGTGGTGCTCGCGGTCATCGGCTTCTTCGCCTGGGTGCAATTGCTCCCGACCTTCAAATTCCTCTGGGCGCCCCTGCTCGACAAATACGACGTCCCCGGCTTCGCGCGCTTCTTCGGCAAGAGGCGCGGCTGGATCATGCTGTCGCAGCTCGGCGTCTTCACCTCGATGGTCGCGATGGCGTTGTTCTCGGACGATGCCAGCCTGCCGCTCACGGCATTGTTCGCGGTGCTGCTCGCATTCTGGACGACCACGCTCGAAGTCGCCGCCGATGCCTGGCGCATCGAGCTCGCCCCCACACCCGAGGAGCAGGGCCCGGTCGCCGCGTCGAACCTGTGGGGCTATCGCACTGCGATGGTCGCGGCCGGAAGCGGCGCCCTGCTGTTTGCCGATGTCGCGGGCAGCATCTCGGCCTCGCTGCGCAGCTTCGGGATCGAGCCGGGCTGGACCGCCTCGTACCTGCTGATCGCGGCGGGCGCGGCGGTGCCGCTGCCGATCCTCGCGCTGCTGCCCCGCGCGCCGGGCGCCGGCGGGGGTCGCGCGGTATCGCTCGCCACCGGGCTGCTCGCCAGCGCGGGGATATTGCTGGCAATGACCGCGACGGTCGCGGCGGCGGGCTGGGTGATCCTCGGCGCGGCTTCCGGCATCGGCATCAGCGCCGATACCAACGTCCTCCCCTGGGTGCTCGGCATCGCGATGCTGCCTTTCATCGTCATGGCATTCTTCATCCCGAAGATCCGGAACCTTCCGCCCGATGCGCCCGCCCGCACATCCGCGGCGATCGGACCCTATGTCGATTTCTTCTGGCGCTATGATTTCATGGCAATCGCGGTGATGGCCTTTGTCTCGATCTACCGCATGGGCGACGTGCTCGCGCTCAACCTGTCCAAGCCGATGATCCTCGCTCTGGGCTACACCAAGACGCAGATCGGCTGGGCCGATGGCGCCGTCGCACTCGGCTCGAGCATCGTCGGCGTCGGTCTCGGCGGCTGGATGGTGACCAAGTGGCGCTGGGGGATAACGCTGAGCATCGGCGCGTTCTTCGCGGCTTTGGGCAATTTCGGCTTCGTCTGGCTGGCGCACATGCCGGTCGATCAGAACACGCTCTACTTCGCCACCGCCGCCGACCAGTTTGGCAACGGCATGGCCGGAGCGGTGTTCGTGGTCTATCTCTCGATGCTGGTGAATCCGCGCTTCCCCGGCGCGCAATATGCCTTCCTGTCGGGCTTCGCGTTCCTGCTCGCACGGCTGCTCGCCGGGGCGGGCGGGTCGATCGTCACCAAGCTCGACCAAGCCGGGTATAACGGCTTCGACATGTTCTTCCTCGCCTCGGGCGTGATCAGCCTCGCCGCTCTGCTGTTCCTGCCGCTGCTGGCGAACGCGAAGCCCCGCCCTGACGATCGCGCACCGGAGGCCGCATGATCGACGCAGCCTTCGCTCCCGCCGCCGCAGCGGTCGCCGATGGCCGCATCCCCGGGGCGACGCTCGGCATGGTCGCCGCCGACGGCCGCCGCTGGGTCCGCCACGCGGGCAAGGCGGCGTTGCTCCCCGAGCCCGAGGACCTGACCGAAGACCACTGGTTCGACCTCGCCTCGGTCTCGAAGGTGATCGCCACCACCACGATGATCCTGCGGCTGGCGGACGAAGGGAAGCTGGACCTCGACGCCCCGCTCACCACGGCGATCCCCGATCTGCGCCAATATGACGTGGTCAATGCAGCCGAACGCCAGCTCACTTTCCGCGACTGTCTAGCCCATCGCAGCTTCCTCCCCGCGGTCGAGCCGATCTACACCTATGGCGACGACCCCGCCCGCCTCCGCGCCTTCGTCCTCCAGCGCGAATGGCGACACGGCCCTCCGGTCTATTCGGACATCAACTTCATCCTGCTCGGCATCGCGATCGAGCGGATCACCGGCCAGCCGCTCGGTGCTTGGCCGCTTGGCGAAGGCCTCAGCTTCGGTCCGCCCCCGGCCCCGCCGTCGCCACCGAGCACTGCATGTGGCGCGGCCGCGTGCTCAAGGGCGAAGTGCATGACGAGAACTGCTTCGCGATGGGGGGCAGACCGGCCATGCCGGACTGTTCGGCACCGTCGCCGGCGTGCTCGATTTCGCCCGCGGGCTTCTGGACGGCAGCGGCGCGAGCCCCGCGATGCTCGAGGCGATCCGTACCCCCAATATGAACACCGCACCTGCGGCTGGGAGCGGAAATTCCAAGGCTGGTCGGGCGGCCAGGCATGCTCGGACGAGACGATCGGCCATACCGGCTTCACCGGCACCGGCCTGTGGGTCGATTTCGACCGCGGCCTCGCCTGGACCCTGCTCACCAATCGCGTCCACCCCACCCGGCATCGCGAGAGCGGAATCTTTCAATTACGTCCCGAGACGGGCGACGCCGTCATCGCGGCATGGGATCGGGAAGCCTAAGGGCCCCGCCGCTCCAGCGCCTCGACCAGGTCCTTCGTTTCCTTCAGCCCGAGATGCGTCGCGTCGCGCGCGATCTTGATCGCCTGGATCTTCCGGCCCGCGGCCAGCTGTGCGCGAACCTCCCGCTCGACTTCAGGCGACAGCGTCGCGACCGGCACCGGCACCCGCGGCGGCGCCCCGCCCATCAGCGGATCGCGCCTTCGCCCCGCGCGGGCGATCATCGCGATCAGCACCAGGATCACGAGGCCGGCCGCGATCAGGATGGGGATGGGAACGAACATCTTTGCTCCTGCGCCGTCGGCCGCTTCTAATTCGCCTCCGCCACCAGCACCAGCGCGGCATCGATGAACTTCGTCGCGCTCGCATCGGCGGGAACGTCGTTGGCGAAGGACGAGAAGGTCAGCGTCTTGCCGCTCTTCGCGATCAGATAGCCCGACAGTGCGTTGGTCGCGTTGATCGTCCCCGTCTTGGCGAAGACCTTGCCCTCCAGCACCGTTCCCTTGAACCGTCGCGACAACGTCCCGTCGACGCCGCCGATCGGCAGCGACGCGCGCCACGCCGCACTCCAGGGCTGGGCTGAAATCCAGCGGAGCATCTGCACCGTCCCGCGCGGCGCGGCGCGGTTGTACGTCGACATGCCCGAACCGTCGGACAGGTCCCACGCCGTGCGCGGCACGCCCGCGGTATCGAGCATCGCGCGGACCTCGATCATCCCGTCGGCGATCGATCCGCCGCCGCGCTTCAGGCCCACCCGGCGCAACAGCAATTCGGCGTGGAGGTTCTGGCTCTCCTTGTTGATCCGGACCACGTCCTCGGCGAGCGGCGGCGGCGTCAGCCTGGCGAGCGCCGGCTGCATCGGCGGCCGCACCGCCGGATCTTCGCTCGGCATCAGCGGACGATGCCGCACCGAGATGGTGCCGCTCACCTCGACGCCGCGCGCCTCGAGCAGGATTTCGAAGCGCCACGCGGCATAATGCGCCGGATCGTCGATCCCGACGCGCAGCGTCTCGGGCTTGGCGTCCACGCCGATCGTACCGGTGATCCGCAGCGGAACGCCATTGGGCGCACGGTCGTAGCCGAGATTGTTTTCCGCCCCGGCTACCGTCACTGCGCGGTTCTCGATGGCATAATAGTCGATCGGCACCGTCACTTTGGGCCGCGCGCCGATGGTGCCGGGCGTCACTTCGATCACCAGCTCGTTGTCGTCGAGCGTCAGTGCCGAAATCCCCGTGCCATAACGGCTCGGAATGTTGTTCCAGCTCATCCCCGGGCTCCAGCGCTGATCGGGGAAAACCGTGTCGTCACCGATCACGCCTCGCACATGCCTGGTCTTCGCCGCCACCGCGTCCGCCAGCGTGGCGAGGCAATCCACGGTGCAATCCGCCGCGCTCGACAGCCGCGCATCGCCATGCCCTTCGAGGATGACGTCCTGTCCCTCGATGCGTACCGCCGCGCCACCCGCCGCGTCGGGCTGGTCGAGCCCGGTCAGCGAGGCATAGGCCGCGGCGGTAGTGAACATCTTGGTGTTCGACGCCGGCATGAACCGCCCGTCGGGATTGACCGCGACGATCTCGTTGCCGTCGGCGTCGCTCACCACCAGCCCGAAGCGCGTCCCCGTCGCCGCTTCGCCGAGCTTCACCTCGACACGCTGCTGCAGGCTCGCTTGCGCAAGCGCGGGCGTGGCGACGAGGAGGAGCGGGAGCAGCAGCGATCGTTTCATGTGCGAAAGCCTAAAGCGAAACCGCGCGCGGGCAACCGTTCAACGTGAAACAGGGCATAACCGCGAGGCATCACGTTCCCCTCCCCCACTTCGCGAGAGAGAAATTCAGGCGTAATCCTTCGCCCGATAGACTTCTTCGTCGAGCTCGCTTTCCCAGCGCGCCACCGTCGTCGCCACCACGAGGTTAGCGCTCGCGCTCGGCACGGTTCGGGTCATGTCGAGCAGCCGATCGAACGGCAGCACGAAACCGACCACCAGAGCCGTCTGCTCGGGCGGCACGCCAACTGCGGACAGCACCGTGGCGAGCATGAACAAAGATGCCGAAGGCACCGGCGCGGTCCCGAACGCGGCGATCGCCCCGGTCAGCAGCACCATGCCATAGACTTGCGGGGTGAGCGGTGTGCCGAACGCCTGCAGCGCGAACATGCTGAGCAGCCCGACATACATTGCGGTGCCGTCCTTGCCGATGCTGGCGCCCAAAGGCAGCACCGTCGAGAAGACCGACCGGCCGACGCCGAGATTCTTCTCCGCCACCCGCATCGCCACCGGCAAGGTCGCCGAGCTGGAGGCAGTCGAGAAGGCGACGACCAGCGCATCGACGATCCCGCGGAAGAAAGGCAGCAGCGGCAGCCTGGCGAACAGCTTCAGGATCAGGCTGTGCACCACCACGATCTGGATCAGGCTGCCCAGCACCACCGCCAATGCCAGCCAGCCGACATTGACGAACACCGCCGCGCCGTTCGCCGCCACGGCGTTGGCGATCAGCGCGAACACGCCGAAGGGCGTCGCTTCCATCACGATGCCGACGACTTTCAGCAGCACCGCCGACGTCGCCTGCAGCAATGCCGCAAAGGGCTTGCCCGGCTCGCCCGCCACCACCGTCCCGACCCCGATCAGGATCGCGACGAAGATCAGCGCCAGCATGTCGCCCTTGGCGAGCGCTTCGAAGATATTGAGCGGGATGATCCCGATGAGCTGCTGGTACGGCGTCACCGGATCGCCCAGCGCGTGCGGCGCCGCAGTTCCGAGCGGTGCACCCACCCCCGGCTGAACCAAAGTGGCGACCAGCATCCCCACCGACACCGCGATCGCCGTGGTCAGTGCGAACAGCCCGATCGTCCGTCCGCCCAGCCCGCTTAATCGCCTGGGATCGGCGAGCGAAGTGATCCCCGCCGCGATCGTCACCAGCACGATCGGCGCGACGAGCATCCGGATCGCGCGGACGAACAGATCGCCCATGAACTGCACGTACGGTGTGCCCTGCGGCCACACGAACGCGAAGACGAGCCCCAGCGCCAGCGCGCCGAGCACGCGCTTCCACAAAGCAACGGCGAACCAGCGGCTCAGCATTCCGCTATCCGTTCGTTTCGAGCGAAGTCGAGAAACCGACGCCGGGCACTCCCTCTCCGTGTCTCGACTTCGCTCGACACGAACGGAGATGGCACGGAGCCCCGAGCCCCATTGTGCTCCGGCGAAGGCCGGAGCGCTGGAGGCCAATCCCACCGCCATGTTGCCAACGCTCCGGCCTTCGCCGGAGCACAGCTGTGCCGCGCTTTCACCAGCACGTCCCGCCAGTCGGCTTGTGCGCCAGCGCACCGAGCACGCGCTTCCACAAAACGATGGCGAACCAGGCGCTCAACATCCGCTATCCGTTCGTTTCGAGCGAAGTCGAGAAACCGACGCCGGGCACTCCCTCTCCGTGTCTCGACTTCGCTCGACACGAACGGAGATGGCACGGAGCCCCGAGCCCCATTGTGCTCCGGCGAAGGCCGGAGCGTTGGAGGCCAATCCCACCGCCATGTTGCCAACGCTCCGGCCTTCGCCGGAGCACAGCTGTGCGGCACTTTCAACGGCATGTCCCGGCGGTCGGCTGGTGCGCCAGTGCCCGTCCGCTGGCCCGCCCGGTCAGCGCGCCGTTGTCGACTGCGACCACGCCGTTGACCACCACCGTCCGCACGCCCTGCGCCGTCAGCTTGGGCTGCTCATACGTCGCCCGCGCCGCATAGGTCTCTGGATCGAACACCACCACGTCAGCGAAGGCCCCCACGCCCAGATGCCCGCGCCCGGCCAGCTCGAAGGTATCGGCGGTCAGCGCCGAACTCCGCTCGACGAACTGGCGCAGGGTGATCGCGCGCTCCGCCTTCGTGTACTTCGCATATTTCCGCGCGAAGCTGCCATAGACGCGCGGGTGGCCGCCCGACGCGTCCGAGCTCGTCATCACCCAGGGCTGCTGCATGAAGCGCGTGATATCGGCCTCGCTCTGGTTGAACGAGACCACGCCCGGATCGTCGATGCGGATCACCGTGATCGCCGCGTTCACCGGATCCTGCCCCAGCTCCTTCGCGACATCGGCCAGCGTGCGATCGGCGTATTTCCCCTCGACGATCAGCAATTTGTCCGCGCCGCCACGCTTCCGCAGATTCTCGGTAATCCCGCTGCGCAGTTTCTCCGCCAGCGCGGGATCGTCGAAGCGCTTGAGCAGCGCCGGCCGCCCGCCATCCTGCGCCCAGAGCGGCATCAGCGATGCGACCAGGCTCGTGCCGCTCGCCGACCACGGATATTGGTCCGCGGTCACCTTCTGCCCCGCGCGCCGCGCCGCCTCGATTTTGGCGATGATCGCCGGGGCCTGGCCCTGCACGTCGACGCCGAGCGCCTTGATATGCGCGATATGCGACGGCAGGCCGCCCTGCCTGCCGATCGCGATCGCCTCGTCGATCGCCGCGGCGAGCCCGACGGTGTAGCTGGATTCGTCGCGGATATGGCTGTCATAGACGCCCCCGCGCTTCCCCGCCTCGCGCGCGAGCGCCACCACTTCGTCGGTCTTCGCGAAGCTCTGCGGCGCGTAGAACAATCCGGTCGAGAGGCCCAATGCGCCCTGGCACATCGCGTTCGCCACCAGCGTCTTCATCTGGTCGAGCTCGGCGGCGGTCGGCACGCGATCCGCTTCGCCGACCACCTTCTCGCGCACTGCGCCGAAGCCGACATAAGCGGCGTAGTTGATCCCCACCGGCTTGCTCGCGGCGCTGCCCAGCACCTTGGCGACATCGGGGCTGCCGCCGCCGTCATTGCCGATGAACGCCGTGGTCACGCCCTGCATCAGGAAAGCGGGCACCAGCCGCTTCGCCGCGTCGTCGGAAGTCAGGTCGCCGCCCATATGGGTATGCGGATCGATGAATCCGGGCGCGACGATCATGCCCCTGGCGTCGATCACGCGCGCGGCGGTCACATCTGCGTGGCGGCTGACCGAGACGATCCTGTCGCCGCTGATCGCGACATCGCCGACAAATGGTTCGGCCGAGCCGGTATAGATCGTGCCGCCGCGGATCAGCAGGTCCACTTTCTGCGGCGCGGGCGATGCCGCTCCCAAAGTGAGGGCCGCGATTCCGGACAGCAGCGCGACCTTCATTTCGTTCCCCAAAATCCCTGCTGCGGCGGCCAGAGCCAGCCGGCCTCGTCGCGCACGCCGCCGGGGCGATCCTCCATGAGCCAGATCGGACCGTCAAGGTCGACGAAATCGGACATGCGCGCCACGTGCAGCGCCGGTGCGATCGACAGCGACGAGCTGATCATGCAGCCGGTCATCAGCCCCAGCCCGCGCGCCCGCGCCGCCTCGGCCAGCGCCAGCGCCTCGGTCAGCCCGCCCGATTTGTCGAGCTTCACGTTCACCACCTGATAGCGCCGCGCGACCGTGTCGAGATCGGCGGCGACATGCACCGATTCATCCGCGCAGATCGGCACATCGGGAGCGAAATTCTCGAGCCATTCGTCGGCCTCCGCAGGCACCGGCTGCTCGAGCAAATCGACCCTCAGCACCACCAGCACGCTTTGCATCGCGCGCACCAGTTGCTGGTCCCAGCTCTCGTTTGGATCGACGATCAGCTTCGCGTTCGGCGCGGCATTGCGCACCGCGCGGATCTGCGCGTCGGGGATCGTCGCATCGACCTTGACCTTGATCAGCGGCGCATCGGCGATCCTGCTCGCCGCGACGGCCATCGCCATCGGCGTGTCGATGCCGATCGTCAGTGCACTGACCAGCCGTCCGGGCTCGGGCGCACCGATCTTCGCGGCGACGCTGCGTCCGCCCAGCCGTGCCTCGAGGTCCCACAAGGCGCAATCCACTGCGTTGCGCGCCGCGCCGGCGCCGAGCAGGTCCAGCAATTGCGCGCGATCGGCGCCACCTTCGATTGCGCCGCGGATGCCGTCGATCGCGGCAAGCGCGCTCTCGATGCTCTCGCCGTACCGGGCATAAGGCACGCCTTCGCCGCGGCCGACCACGCCTCCCTGCTCCAGCTCCACCGTGACCACCTCCGCCAGCGTCTTGACGCCGCGGGAGATCCGGAAGGGCTGGCTCAGTGGGAAGCTATCGTGCTGCGCGCGGAGGGTGCGGGACATAATAGTTCGTCGAGGACGGCATCGACGCCGAAGGCGATCGGATCGGTGCAGGGCAGGCCGTGCCGGTCCTCGATCCGCGCGCACAGCGCCTTGGCTTCGGCCGCGTCCATCGCGGAGGTGTTGAGGCAGATGCCCACCGTGCGGACGTTCGGGCTGGTCAGCCGCGCGACCGTCAGGTTCATCTCGATGCATTCGCCCAGTTCGGGCAGCGCGCGGCCGGGAATGCCGCGCATGTGGAGCCGGTTCGGATCGTGGCACATCACCAGTGCTTCCGCCTGGGCGCCGTGGAGCAGCCCGGTCGAAACGCCGGCGAAGCTGGGGTGGAACAGCGAGCCCTGGCCCTCGATCAGGTCCCAGCCGTCATCGTCGCGCGCCGGAGCGAGTTGCTCGATCCCGCCCGAGATGAAGTCGGCGACCACGGCGTCGATCGGCACGCCGCCGCCGGCGATCAGGATGCCGGTCTGGCCGGTGGCGCGGAAATCGGCCTTGATCCCGCGCGCCTGCATGCCCTGCGCCAGCGCCAGCGTGGTGTACATCTTGCCGACCGAGCAATCGGTGCCGACGGTCAGCAGCCGGTGGCCGGCCCTTTTATATCCGTTGCCGACCTTCAGGTTCGCGGGCGGATCGCGCACGTCGAACAGCTGAAGGCCCTTCTCCTTCGCGAGCGCCGCCAGCCGCGGCTGGTCGCGCAGCCGCTGGTGGAGCCCCGAGGCGACGTTCATCCCCGCCTCGAGCGCCGCCGCGGCGTCGTCGACCAGGTCGCGACCCAGCGTCCCGCCCGAATTCGCGATGCCGAGCACGAGGGTCTTCGCGCCGGCCGCGGCACCCTCGGCGATCGTCATACGAGGGATATGGAGAGTCAAAGGGCAATCATCGTAACGGAATTCGCCGACGCAATCGTCGGGGCGGAAGGCGGCCAGCCCGCGCGAGGTCTTGATGCCGACGGCGTCGGTGCTGTGGCCGAGATAGAGCAGATAGGGAGCAGGGATCATCACGGCCCTTCCGTATCGCGCGTGCCCAAAAGTCTGCGCATAACGTCTGGCGCGCGCGGCATAGCCCGTTGTTATGGCCCGCATCCGGCTCCGGTTCACGCGACGTCGATCACGCTCCGCAGCGTCTTGAGGAAATCGGTCGCGAGCGCCGTGAGCGGCCGATTGTGCAGGTACATCGCATGAACGCCGAAAGTGATCGGTGGTTTCAGCGGCCGCATCGCCAGCCCCGGCGCGAGCGAGGCCTGCGCCGTGAAGCTGTCGACCACGGTCATCCCCACGCCCTGCTGCACCAGGGCGGCGGCGATGTAGAAGGTCCGCGCGAGGATCACGTCGTCGAGGACGATGCCCTGGCGCTGGACCTCCTGCGTGAAGAGCTGCCCCATCGGTCCGCTGGTCGCGAGGCTGATGAAGCGATGCCCTTTCAGGCAGTTCATGTCGCAGCGTGCCGGCGCATCGGGCATGTCCTGCTCGCGATAGAAGACCACCAGTTCGCCTTCGCCCAGCGGCTTGTGGTCGATCGGCGCCGCGGGCGGCACTTCATAGGCGATCGCGATATCGGTCTCGCGTTCGAACAATTTCCGCAGCAGATCGTCGTGGTGCACGGTCTGGAGGTCGAACTTGACGTTCTCGTGCGTCTTCAGGAACTGCGCCACCGCCGTGGGCAGCGCCTGCAGCGCCAGGCTCGGCAGCGCCGAGACCCGCAGCATCCCGCCCGAGCCGCGGCGCAGATTCTTGCCTGCCTCGCGCAGGGCGTAGACCCGGTCCTGGATCTCCGAGACTTCGGTGAACAAGGTATGCGCATCCTCGGTCGGCACCAGCCGGCCGTTGGTCCGCTGGAAGAGCTGGAAGCCGAGTAGGGATTCCGCGTGGCGCAGCATCTTCGACACCGAAGGCTGCGACACGTTGAGCGCGCGCGCGGCGCCGCTGACCGATCCGTTCACATAGACGGCGTGGAAGATCTCGATATGCCGCAAGTTCATGGGTGGGGAGAGTATCGCGATTTGCGAAAAGGAAAGCGCCCGTCATCGTTCGGTCATGTTGCTCCCGGCCTTGCTCCTCGCGGCACTCCCGCAGACCGCTCCCGAACCTGTCGCTACCGTCCGGATCGCGTTCGAACGCAAGCACGAGACCGCGGTGAGCGCCAGCGGCTATGCCGATCTCGCGGCGAAGCGGCCGGTCACTCCGGACGATCCCGTCCGCGTCGCCTCGGTCTCGAAGCTGGTGGTGGCGATCGGCGTGCTGCGGCTGGTCGAGCAGGGCAGACTCGATCTCGACGCCGACGTCTCGAAGACCCTCGGCTGGAAGCTGCGCAATCCCGCTTTCCCCAATACGCCGATAACGCTCCGCCTGCTGCTCTCGCACCGTTCCAGCCTCACGGACAATGTCGACTATGTCCTCCTGCTAGACGCCGACATGGCCGGCGTGCTCGGCGACCCGAAAGCGTGGGATGGCGAGCATGCGCCCGGCACCTTCTTCCACTATACCAACTTCAATTTCCCGGTAATCGCCGCGGTGATGGAGCGCGCCACCGGCGAGCGCTTCGACCGGCTGATGGATCGGCTGGTGCTCGCGCCACTCAAGCTCGACGCATGCTATAATTGGGCAAGCTGCTCGCCCGCGACGGCGGCTCGCGCGGTAGTAATCTATCGGTCGAGACGACCCACCAAGGACGATCACAAGGGCGCTCCGCCCACCTGCGCGGTGACGCCCGCGACCGACGGCAGCTGCGATCTCGGCAAATGGCGCGCGGGTGCCAATGGCGCGATCTTCTCGCCCCAGGGCGGCCTGCGCATCTCCGCGCGCGGGCTGGCGAAGATCGGTCGCTTGCTGCTCGGCAACGGGAAAGTCGACGGCGTCCGCCTGCTCACGCCCAGATCGATCGCCCTGCTCGAAATCCCTTTATGGACCTTCGACGGCAGCAACGGCGACACCAGCAACGGCTTCTATTGCAGCTACGGCCTCGCAGTGACCTTCCTCCCCACCAACCGGCCCGGCTGCAGCGACAATCTGTTCGGCGATACTCGCCCGCGCCTCGGCCATGGCGGCGAGGCTTACGGCCTCCGCTCGGGCCTCTGGATCGACCGCGCCGCGGGCACCGGCGTCGCCTTTTTCGCCACCGACGTGCCCGACACGCCCGGCACGCACTCAGCCTTCACGTCCGTCGAGGAAGCGCTCGCCGCACCGCCGCGCTGATCGGTGTACAAATTATTAACCGTCCACCCCGCACATCACCGCAATCCCGCCGCAAAGCTGGGTAGGATAGCAAGAACGAAGTGAATCGCTTTGACCGGGGGTCGGGGTACGTGAACACGCTTTTCCTGTCGTTCGTCGCGCTGCTCGAAACAGTCGCACCCGTCGTCGTGCCACCGCCGGTCGTTGCGCCGCCGGCCGCGGTGACGATCCCGCGCCCGCGCGTGGCGATCATCGACAGCGGCGTCGCGAAAACGACCGAACTCGCCGGGCTCGTCTCCGCCGAATATGACATGGCATCGAGCCCCGGCCGCCCTGAATTCCAGCCGCGCTACGATCACGGCACCATGGTCGCGACGATCCTCGCGCGCGCCGCGCATGGCCAGGTCGACATCATCTCGCTGCGCATCGACGATCCCGCCGGCTGCCCCGCGGGCGCCAATCCACCGTGCCAGCCCTCGGCCGCGCCGGTCGCCCGGGCGATCCGCCGCGCCACCGATCTCGGCGTCGATGCGATCAACATCTCGCTCGCGCTCGACAAGGATCCGTCGATCACCGCAGCGATCGCCGACGCCGCCGCCAAGGGCATCCGCGTCGTGCTCGCCGCCGGCAACAACGGCTACGACCATCCCGGCAATCTGGGACCCGCGCGCGCGGCCTATCCCAACGCAGTGCTGGTCGGCGCGATCGATGCGCAAGGCCAGCCGTGGAGCGGCACCAACCGCCCCGACGCGACGCCCGAGGGCTATAATTACGCGTGGCAGCTCGGCGTGAAGGTTCCCACCGCCGCCATCGACGGCCGCCCGGTCACCGGCACCGGCACGTCGTTCGCCGCGCCGCTGGAAACCGCCCACTTCCTCGCCAGCCGGACCACCGCGGCGCGGTAAAGCTGCCCGCCGGCACCTGCGAGACGGACACACCCGTCTCGTCGCGCCACCGAAGGTTGAGCGATCGTGTCAGGCAATGCCAGGAGCGGCTTGCAGCAGCCGATCCGCGCTTCAGCAAAAATATTTCAAAGGGCGTGTCGATTCCGCTAATCCCGCTCGTCGTCCTCTGTGGAACCAAAGCCGACGGATCAAGCAAGGGAGACAGATGCCATGACCAGCACCATTACCGCCTTCGAACGCTCGCCCGATGGCGGCAAGGGACTGGCGCGCGATACGCGGGTGCGCTGGGCGCTCGAGGAAGCCGGCCAGCCTTACGACGTTCGCCTGGTCTCGTTCGCCGGGATGAAGGAGCCCGCGCATCTCGCTCTCCATCCCTTCGGCCAGATTCCCACTTATGAAGACGGCGACCTCGCCCTGTTCGAGACAGGCGCCATCGTCTTCCACATCGCGGAACGGCACGGAGGCCTGCTGCCCGAAGAGGCCAATGCCCGGGCGCGCGCCGTCGCGTGGATGTTTGCCGCCGTCAACACGGTGGAGCCGCCGATCCTCGACCTCCAGACGGCCAGATTCGCAGAGGGCGACAAGCCGTGGAGCCAGGAACGGCTGCCGCTCGTCATGGACCGTATCCGCGCCCGGCTGGACCAACTGTCGACGCGCCTGGGCGATGCCGACTGGCTTGATGGCGCGTTCAGCGCGGGCGACCTGCTGATGGTGTCGGTGCTGCTGCGATTGCGAATGTCGGGCATCCTCGACGAGTATCCGAACCTCGCCGCTTATGTCGCTCGCGGCGAAGCCCGACCGGCTTATCGTCGCGCTTTTGCCGCGCAGCTGGCGATCAACGCCCCGACAACCGGCTGAACCTGTGGCAGATTCTGAGGCCGGTGCTTACAGATAGTGCGGTTCGCCTTTCTCGCGCAGTTCTTCGTAATGAACCAGCGCCGGCTCGGGGCCGAACGGCACCGGCTCTCCCCGCGGAACGCCCATTCGCCTCGGTCGCAATCCTCGGCGCGGACATAGCCGTTGATGTAGAGCCGGCGCTGGTGATCCGAGCGGTTGGCTCCCGATCCGTGCACCAGATAGGGGTTCCACAAAGCGAGATCGCCCGGCGCGAGCACCAAATCGATCGCATCGTCGGGCGAGAGCCCGGCCGCGACCAATACATCGTCCGTCATCGCGTTGCCGAGCACCTCGGTCGAAGTATCGAGGTCGAGATCACCCGCCATATGCGTACGCGGCAGGAAGCGCATGCAACCCGATTCGGGTGTGTGCGGATCGATCGCGAGGCCCGTCTGAACATAGGAGGTGCCGAGATTGCGATAGCATTCGTCGGGCTTGCGGAAGCGTGAATCCTGATGCCAGGCGAAATCGCCCATCCCGCCCGGCGCCTTCCAGTGGAGCTGATTGATGATCTGCTTGACGTCGCCGCCGATCAGCGGGGCGAGCATCGCCGCGAAGCGCGGGTCGCGGCGCACGCGATCGAGCACCGGCTGGTGATAGGACGGCCATTGCACCATCCGCACCAGCGGCGCGCCGTTTGGGCCCGGCGTGACGTTGTAGAACAAATTGCCGTGGCGGAACTTGCGCCCGTGCGCCATGCCTTCGGCATGGATCTGATCGATCGCGGTGCCGATTTCGGCGACTTCGAGGGGACTAAAGAACCCGCGCAGCACGGCGTAGCCGTCGCGCCGGAATTTGGCGACATACGCGTCGCCCTCGGCGCCGCTCCGCAGCCCAGGCTGTTCGAAACCCACATTTTCCTCCACGTCCGGACCCCGCAATTCTCGCCTGTGGAGCCGTGTGGCGACAATGAGCGTGCGCGCCGTGGCCAATGCCCTGCGGCTATGGCCGGCTTTTAGCGCCGCCTGAGCAGACGGCCCATGCCTTCGTGCCGTTCGGGCATTTCGCGCCCGCATTCGCGCTCGAGCTTGTCGCGGATCGCAATCAGATCCTTTTCGCCGAGATGCTCGATCCCGATGAACTCGTTGCGACCGGTGTCGAGCGCGCGGATCAGCTCGTCGAGCTTGGCCTGGATCGCTGCGGCGTCGCGATTCTGTGCGTTCTGGATCAGGAACACCATCAGGAAGGTGACGATCGTCGTTCCGGTGTTGATTACCAGCTGCCACGTGTCCGACCACGCGAACACCGGCCCGCTTAACCCCCAGCCGAAGACGATCAGGAAGGCAAAGGCGAACGCGCTCGGCCGCCCCGCCCATCCCGCGACTGCCTGTGCGAACCGCTCGAAAACGCCACTCATGCCGGCTCCTCCCGATTTTCACTCATCCTAACGGGAGAAGCACGACGGGTCACCAAGCGGGCTTGAGCGCCGAGCGACTTACTTCCCAAGCGTCATCTCCACGAAGGCTTGGATCCAGGGTTACTCCACTGGCCAGCCACGCTTGGCTCTGGATCCCCGCTTTAGCGGGGACGACGATTTAGGCTGAGCGAATCTCGCTCCAAGAATCGCGCCGGAAAACGCAAAGGGGACCGGCATTGCTGCCAGTCCCCATGTCACCGGACTTCAGCCTCTCATCCCGAAGGACGCGTGGCCTGGTTTCGGCGGCATGCTCCACTCGCGCCGGCAAGGGCATGCGAGCTTCGCGTCGGTCACCGGGGCCGGCTGATCGCCACGCTTCCGAAGAAGCAGGCTTCGTTTCCGGCCTTCGGTGGCCCGCTCCATGACTTCGCCCGAAAGCGGAACCATGAAGCCTTGCTGGATACGATTTCCCGAACAATCCATCGGCTTCGACTTCTCGCTTGCGCGGTGGCCAATGCCCTGGGTTTCGTTCTTCGGGCCGATCCCTCCGTCGATCTGCCGCTTGCGCGGGCCTATCGGCTTCGGTCTCGTCCATCAGCTGATCCTTCGCTTCGGCCAGCGCTTGCGCGCTTGCTTCGGCATCCGGTCCAGCCCGCTTCGGCGTCTCTCGAAATCGCCGCGACGCTTGCGCATCGCCTTGTTCTCGCAACCACCGTCGCTCTCGTCTCCCCGTCCCGTTCGAGGTGGTTTCCCGAAGGCACCTGCACTCGTCCGATCCGTGTAAGTCGTTGGTTCTACTTTGGTTTCCCTCTGCCGAACCGCCTTTCTTACAAGACTGATGCTGTCATCGATCCCGAGTCGTTCAAAGCACCAAATGATGCCCGGAGCCTGTGGATAACGTGAATAACGGGGACAGAAGGCTCAATCCGCACCCGGCGTCCATCCGGGTGCGGCAAGCTCGAAGCCGGCAAAATCGAAGCCGGGGACGACCACGCAGCTCACCAGCGCCCAGCCGGAACGTGCCTCGGTCGATTGCCAGCGATTCGCCGGCACCAGCCATTGGGGCGCATAGCCTTGCGTCACGTCGCCGCCAAGCCGGATCGTCGCGACTGCGCCGTCTTCCTGTTCGACCAGCAATTCCAGCGGCGATCCCGCATGCCACAGCCAGAGCTCGGCGGCGTCGACGCGGTGCCAATGCGATCGCTGGCCGTGCTCGAGCAGGAAATGGATCGCCGTCGCGGCCGATCGCCCGTCCCCGCCCGCCTCTGCGCGCCACGTCTCGCGATACCAGCCGCCCTCCGGATGCGGCGAGAGGCCAAGTGTCTTGATGATCGTTCGTGGCGCGTTCATGTTGAAAATCCCAACGTCAGATGAGCGGGACGTAGTTTTAGGTTCATGAAACCGCGCACCGCCGCGGGACGTTTCGCTAACGGTTTCTGTAACTAGAATCGATAATATGGGAGTGAATCATGCGAAAATTCATTGTCGCGCTCAGCGCGATTGCGGTGGCGATCCCCACCGCGGTGGCCCTTCCGGCCCCCAGGGCCGAAGCCAAGGCTTACGACTATAAGGCCGGCTACAGCGCCGATACCCAGCGCCGTCGCTATCAGTATCGGGAATGGCGTGGCCGCGACGGCCGCCGCTATTGCCGCAAGCCCAACGGCACCACCGGTCTCGTCGTCGGCGGCGTCGCCGGTGCGCTGGTCGGCCGTTCGATCGATAGCCGCGGTGATCGCTCCACCGGCACCATCCTCGGCGCCGCCGCCGGCGCGCTTGCCGGCCGCGAGATCGAGCGGAGCAGCAGCAATCGTCGCTGCCGCTAAGCCCTGAAGGATCGCACGCGGAGCATTAACCCTGGCGCTGTATAGGCGCTGACATGCTCCGCGTGCTCGTCCTCTCCACTCTCTTCCCCGACGCCTCGCGTCCCAATTTCGGCATCTTCGTCGAGCGCCAGACGCTCGCACTGGCCGAGCATCCCGATGTCGAACTGCGCGTCGTCGCCCCGCTCGGCCTGCCTCCGTTTCCGCTCGATCGGCTGTCGCGCTATCGCCCGCTGGCTGCGCTTCCCGCGCGCGAGGACTGGAAGGGTCTCACGGTTCATCGCCCGCGTTTCCGCAACCTTCCCGGCACCGGCGGTCGCTTCCATGCCCGCGCGCTGGCCGATGCCGTGACGCCCTTGCTCGGCGAAATCCGCCACGATTTCGCCTTCGACGTGATCGACGCGGAATTCTTCTTCCCCGACGGCGTCGCCGCGGTCGAACTCGGCCGCCGCTTCGGCGTGCCCGTGTCGATCAAGGCACGCGGCTCGGATATCCATGGCTGGGGCCGCAATCCCGTGATCGGCCCCCAGATCCGCGCCGCCGCGCACGCCGCCGACGGTCTGCTCGCGGTCTCGGAGGCGATGCGCGACGACATGACCGCGCTCGGGCTCCCGGGCGATCGCACCGAATGCATCGTCACCGGCGTCGATTTCGGCCGCTTCGCGCTCGCCAGCCGGTCCGAAGCCAAGGCCGCATTGGGCGTCACCGGCCCGCTGGTTCTCTCGGTCGGCGCACTGATCCCGCTCAAGGGCCATCAGATCCTGATCGACGCCGTCGCGACCCTGCCGGGCATTCAGCTCTGGATCGCGGGCGAAGGTCCCCACAAGGCGTCACTCGCCGCGCAGATTGCGCGCCTAGGCCTCGGCGATCGCATCCGCCTGCTCGGTTCGATTCCGCATGCCGAGCTTCCGACCTTCCTCACCGCCGCCGACGCGATGGCACTCGCTTCCGAGCGTGAGGGCCTCGCCAATGCCTGGCTCGAGGCACTGGCGAGCGGCACGCCGGTAGTGATTCCCGATGTCGGTGGCGCACGTCAGGTCGTGCGCACCGACACGGGGGCCGGATCGTCGCGCGCACGCCCGAAGCCTTTGCCGCCGCGCTCGCCATGCTCATCGCCAACCCGCCCGATCCGGCGGAAGTTCGCGCAACGGTCGAGCCCTTCACCTGGGCCGCCAACAGCGCACGGCTCCACGCCTTCCTCCAGCGCATCGTTGCGAAGCACCGAACTGCCGTCGCCTGATCCGTCGCGCAGGCGGAACGACTCGGTGCCCGCACCGTTGAGCCGAAACGGGCTGGGCTGGAGAGACAAGATGGCAGACCGCGACCGCAATCCCGAAAGCTCGATCATCGGCCGGGACGCCGATACTACAAACGGCACGCCCAGCGGCGAACGTGTGGCCGATCACCTCAGCCAGAGCACGACCGGCAAGGATGCCGACAAAACGGACTCGGCCGAAGAATGCGAGGGCCTCGACATCGTTTTCGAACGTGAGGAACCCGAAACCACCACCCATTGATGCAGCCGCGGACACCGGATCGCGATCCTGCGTTGACTCACCCGGCAATGATCCGTGACACTGGCGTCACGAAATGCGGAGAATTGCGATGGCCGGAAAGAAGAAGAAGGACGACAAGGGTACGGCCGGCAAGGGTTCGTTCCTCCCCAAAAGCATCGCGGGCGTGAAGCTTCCCAAGGGAGTGCGCGGCAAGCTGAGCGAGCTCGCCAAGCATCCGCTCGTCGCGGACATCCTCGCCGCCGGGCTGGTGGCGATCGCCGCCAAGCTCAAGAACGAGCCTGCGGTGCAGAAGGGCGCGGCCAAGGCTGCCGATACTGCCGGCGACGCGGCCGCCGAAGTGGCACAGGCTGCCGCCAATGTCGCGACCGCAGTGGCAAAGCCCGTTGCCAGGCGCGCCCGCAAGGCGCCGGCCGCCAAGCCGCCCGCGACTGAAGCCGCGGTGAAGCCAGTCACGCGCCGGACGCGCAAGCCTGCCGCGGCGAGCGCCACGCCAGCACCGGCATCGCGCACTCGCAAGGCCGCCGCGCCCTCGCCCAGCCCGGCTCCGGCAGCTGCGGCCAAGCCGCCCGCGCGCCGCACCCGCAAGCCCGCCGAGAGCAGCACCGCCAAGCCGCGCGCCGCGCGCCGTGCCGCGCCGAGGAAACCGACGCCGCCAAAGGGCGAATGATCGGGCAACAAGGGCACAAGCGCTGAGGGGGAATCATGCGCAGGATCGGTAAGGAGCCGGAGCTGCATGGCCCCGGCCATGCGCTCGAACGGCTGATCTTCTTCTCCGACGCGGTGTTCGCGATCGCGATCACGCTGCTGATCATCGAGGTCCGTGTGCCCGAAGTGCACGGGGCCCGCAGCGATCATGACTTCCTCGTCGCGCTGGCGCAGCTCAGCCCGCATTTCATCAGCTTTCTGATCTCGTTCTTCGTGATCGGCTCGTTCTGGGCGGGGCATCACCGTGCCTTCGATTGCGCACGCCACTGGGATTCGCGGATCGTCTTTCCCAATCTCGTATTGCTCTGCACGATCGCGGCGATGCCCTTCTTCACTGCCCTGTCGTCCGAATATTACGGACACCGAGTGCCGGTGGCATTCTATTGCGGCTGGATGGCGCTGGCCGCGCTCGCCAATATCCGGCTCCAGCGAATCATCACTTCGCCCCCGTGGTCGGCGAGCATGTACCGCCCGAACAATGCCTCGCCTTGCGCCAGCGCGGCTATTCGACACTGCTTGGCGCGGTCACCAGCCTTATCGTCAGCCTGATCGTGCCCTGGCTCGGCCAGCCGGCGCTCGTGACGATCCTGCTGTGGCGCCTATTGTTGCAACGCCGGAAACCGCATCCCTGAAACCGGCACGGCGTTCCGGCCGTTTCCTGCCCGCAGCAGGAGACGAACCAATGCCCGACGCTCCCGACAATCTCTCGACCGAGCACCAGAGGCCCGGCGACGCCAAACGCCCCAGGGACACGCTCGACGGCGAGAATGACGCGGCGCACTGGGCGAAGAACTTCGATCCCGCCGAAGATGCCGGCAAGGCCGAACCGAGCGGCGATCCCGCCGACTAGGTTCTGTCTGGCTGTCGGCCAGCGCGACCAGCCCGCCCCGCGACCGGCGATCGGTTGACGACCCCCGCTCCCGGCGTCCAGGCAGCGGCCTGTGTCCACCACACTCTCTCTGAAGGATGCGCGGCGAATCGCGCTCGCGGCGCAGGGTTTCGGCATGCGTCGTCCCGAACGCCCGACCATTGGTTCCCTGCGCAAGACCGCCGACCGCCTCGGGCTCTTCCAGATAGACAGCGTCAACGTATTGACCCGGGCGCACTATCTTCCCGCTTTCTCGCGGCTGGGCAGCTATGACCGCACGCTGCTCGAGCGGGACGCCTGGGGTCCGGTGCGCCAGCGGCGCCTGTTCGAATATTGGGCGCACGAAGCCTCATTGCTGCCGCTCGACCTCCACCCGCTCCTGCGCTGGCGCATGGCCCGTGCCGAGCGCGGCGAGATCGGCTATCAGGCCCTGAAGCGCTTCGCGGCGGAACGCCGACCCGAAGCAACGGCGATACTGGAGCGGATCGCCGCCGAAGGCCCGCTGACAGCCGCCGATTTCGAGAACGGATCGAGCAAGAGCGGTTGGTGGGAATGGAGCCACACCAAGCATGCGCTCGAATGGCTGTTCTGGTCGGGCAAGATCACCACCGCCACCCGCCGCGGCAGCTTCGCCCGAGTCTATGACCTGCCCGAGCGGGTGCTGCCAAAGGCCATCTTCGACCTGCCCACCCCCGATGCCGCAAGCGCGCAACGCGCACTGATCGAACGAAGCGCGCGGGCACTCGGCGTTGCGACCGCGGCGGACCTTCGTGACTATTATCGGTTGAAGCCCGAAGAGGCGGATCATGCGATCGCCGTCGAGGCGGAGGCCGGCATTCTGGTCCCCGTCCGGGTCGAAGGCTGGAGCCAGAAAGCCTGGGTGCACCGCGACGCCCGTTTGCCCCGCCGCGTGCGCGGCGCGGCGCTGCTCGCCCCGTTCGATCCTCTGGTCTGGGAGCGCAGCCGCGCCGAACGCCTGTTCGGATTCCGTTATCGCATCGAGATCTATGTGCCGCAGGACAAGCGGATCCACGGCTATTATGTGCTGCCCTTCCTGTTGGACGAGGCGCTGGTCGCGCGCGTCGACCTCAAGGCAGACCGCCAGGCGCGCATCCTCCTCGCGCACCGCATCACTCTCGAACCCGGCGCACCCGCCGAAACCCTGGAGCGCCTCACGGTCGAGCTCGACCGGATGGCGGCGTGGCTGGGCCTCGACGCCGTCCGGGTGGGCGAGGTCATTCGGGGAGGATGATTGCCGAAACCGAGGAGCGATTCGCGGGCGGCGACCGAAAATGCGGCCCCTGGCTCCTGATTTGACTGGTCGGGGCGACAGGATTCGAACCTGCGACCCCCACACCCCCAGTGTGATGCGCTACCAGGCTGCGCTACGCCCCGACCAAGGGTGCGCCCTCTATTCCGGTCCGCCGCAGGATGCAAGCGACACCGACAATAGTTGCGCGTCCCCGTAACGCATGATAGCGCGCGCCGCTTGAACGGGGCCGTTCCGCGCCCCGCAAATCCAGGCAACCGGAAACCCATGTTCGCCACCCCAGCATATGCACAGGCCGCAGGCGCCGCACAGGGCGGAAGCACCGCAGGCGCGATCGTTTCGCTGCTGCCGCTCGTCCTCATCTTCGTGGTCTTCTACTTCCTGATGATCCGTCCCCAGCAAAAGCGTATGAAGGCGCTGCAGGACGCGGTCGGCGGCGTGAAGAAGGGCGACACCGTCGTCACCGCCGGCGGCCTGATCGGCAAGGTCACCAAGGTCGACGAGACCGAAGTCGAGCTCGAGCTCGGCACCAACGTCAAGGTCCGCGCGATCAAGGCGACTCTCGCCGAAATCCGCCCGCTCGGCGGCGGCAAGCCCGCGAACGACTGATGCTCGACTTTCCCCGCTGGAAGGTTCTGACGATCACCCTCGGCCTTGCGCTGCTGGTGGCGATCTCGATCCCGAGCTTCATCCCCAAGAGCGTGCGCGAGACCTGGCCTTCCTGGGTCCCGAAGCCCGCGATCAATCTCGGCCTCGACCTCGCCGGCGGTTCCTATCTGCTGCTCGAGGGCAAGACCGACGACGTCGCGCAGGCGCGGCTCGAGCAGAAGCAGGAGCAGGTCCGCAGCGAGATGCGGCGCGATCCGCGCATCGAGATCGGCGACATCTCGGTCCAGGGCGGCAAACTAAGCTTCATGGTCCGCGATTCGTCGAAGGTCGACGCGGCGCGCGAACGCCTCCTGGCGATCACCGGCAGCGGCGTCGGCACCACCGGCCAGCGCGAATGGGATATTTCGGTCGTCGATTCGAGCCGGTTCGTACTCACGCCCACCAATGCGGGGCTGAACCAGGCCGCCGAAGAGGCGATGAACGACGCGCGCGAAGTGGTCGAGCGGCGCATCAACGCGCTCGGCACCGTCGAGCCGACGGTGGTCCGGGAGGGCAGTAACCGCATCGTCGTCCAGGTCCCTGGCCTCAACGATCCGACCGCGCTCAAGAACCTGCTCGGCAAGACCGCCAAGCTCGAATTCCGCTTGGTCGACACCACTGCCAATCCGGCGGACATCGCCAAGGGCATCGCGCCCGCGGGATCGGTGCTGATGCCCTATGCCGAGGGCGGCGGCGCTATCGCGGTCCAGCGCCAGATCATGATCACCGGCGACATGCTGGTAAATGCGTCGCAGAGCTATGACCCGACCACCGGCGCGCCGGGCGTGACGCTCCAGCTCGACGGCGCGGGCTCGCGGCGCTTCGCCAAGGTGACGCAGGAGAATTCGGGCAAGCCTTTCGCGATCATCGTCGACGGCACGGTGATCTCGGCGCCGCGCATCAACGAACCGATTCTCGGCGGCAGCGCAGTGATCAACGGCGGCTTCACCGTGGATAGCGCCAACCAGCTCGCGATCGCATTGCGTTCGGGCAAGCTCAAGGTGCCGCTCACTATCGTCCAGGAATCGACCGTCAGCCCCGAGCTCGGCGCCGATTCGATTCGCGCGGGCATCACTGCGTCGGTCATCGCCGTGGTCGCGGTCATCGCCTTCATGATCCTGACCTATGGGCGCTTCGGCATCTATGCGACGATGGCGGTGGTCATCAACGTGCTGGTCATCCTCGCGGTGATGGGCATGCTCAACGCCACGCTGACGCTGCCGGGCATCGCCGGCTTCGTGCTCACCATCGGCACCGCGGTCGACGCCAACGTGCTGATCAACGAACGCATCCGCGAGGAGCATCGCCGCGGCCGCAGCATCGTCCAGTCGGTCGAGCTCGGCTACAAGGAAGCCAGCCGGACGATCTTCGAGGCCAATGTGACGCACGCGATCGCGGGCTTCATCATGCTGATCCTCGGTTCGGGCCCGGTGCGCGGCTTCGCGGTGGTGCTGCTGATCGGTATCGCCACGTCGGTGTTCACTGCAGTGGTGTTCACCCGCATGCTCGTCACGATCTGGTTGCGCCGTAACCGGCCGACGGAGATCCATATCTGATGCGCACGGTTCTTCTTGATCGTCACCCCGGCGAAGGCCGGGGCCCAGAGTTTCTCTGTCGTCCCGCTTGTGATTCCTGGATCCCGGCTTTCGCCGGGATGACGAAGTGAGATAGGTATGCGGCTCCTCAAGATCGTTCCGGACAACACCAATATCGGGTTCGTCCGCATCCGCCACATCGCCTTCGCGATCACGGCATTGCTCACCATCGCCGCGATCGCTTTGGTCGCGACGCGCGGCCTCAACATGGGCGTCGACTTCGCCGGCGGCGTGTCGATCGAGGAGAAGTTCACCTCTGCCCCGCCGCTCGACGAGGTCCGCTCGACGGTCAACCATCTCGGTCTCGGCGAAGCGGCGCTCCAGCAATTGGGCGGCGCCAACACCGTGACCATCCGTCTGCCGGTGCCCGAATCGGCCGATCCGGCGGCGACCGACCAGATGGTCGAGAAGGTGAAGACGGCACTCGCGGCCAAATTCCCCGGCGCTACCTTCAGCAACTATTCGACCGTCTCGGGCAAGGTCTCGGACGAGCTGATCCGGAACGGCATCCTCGCCGTGTTCCTCGCGGTCATCGGCATCGCGATCTTCTCGTGGTTCCGCTACGAATGGCAGTTCGGCGTGTCGACCGCAGTCGCGATCATGCACGACGTGCTGATGACGTTGGGCTTCTTCGCGCTGTTCCGCGAGCTGTTCACCTTCGATCTCAACATCGTCGCCGCGGTGCTGACGATCATCGGCTATTCGATCAACGACAAGATGGTGATCGACGACCGCATCCGCGAGAATATGCGCAAGTTCCGCAAGATGGAGATGGGTGACCTGATCGATTTGTCGGTCAACGAGACGCTGCCGCGCACCGTGATGACCTCGGTCACGATCATGCTCGCGCTCGCCGCGTTGCTGATCTTCGGTGGCCCGGTGCTGCGCGGCTTCACTGCGGCGATGATGCTCGGCATCGTCGTCGGCACCTATTCGTCGATCTACGTGTCGTCGTCGCTGCTGATCACGCTGGGCCTCAAGCCGGGCTTCCGCGAGGACCGTAAAAGCAGCGCCCCCGACGGCGAGCGCGTCGTGCCCCGCGACCGGCCGTAAGAAGATGGCCCGATGAAGATGGAACGCCGCAGCGCCGAGGGGCCGGTGATCTCCGGCTTTTCGGGACGCGGCTTCAAGGTCGACGAGGGCGTTTACGAAGGGCTGCTGATCACGCCGCAGCGCGCCGACGGCTGGTCGCCCCCGCCGATCGCCGAGCTGAGCGAAGCCGATCTCGCGCCTTTGCTGTCGCTCGATCCGCAACCCGAATTCCTGCTGCTCGGCACCGGCGATACGCTCGTTCGTCCGCCCGCGGCGCTGGTCAAGGCACTCGGCGCGCGGGGCATCGGCGTGGAAGCGATGGACAGCCGCGCCGCCGCCCGCGCCTGGGGCGTGCTCCGCGCCGAGCTGCGCTGGGTCGCCGGCGCGCTCTACCCCTCGGCTGAAGGACCGCGCATGCAGCAACTGGACGGCCCCAGCCTTTCGCCTTTGTCCGGCGGCGCGCCCAAACAGCTCGTCGTGCTGCTCCACGGTTACGGCTCGAACGGCGCCGATTTGATCTCTCTCGCGCCGATGTGGCGCCAGCTGCTGCCCGACGCATTGTTCGTCGCCCCCAACGCACCCGAGCGCTGCCCCGGCGCGCCTGGCGGCTATCAATGGTGGGCGCTGCACGACCTCGGCCGCGCCGCACTGGCCGCCGGTGCCCGCCATGCCGCGCCGGTGCTCGACGCCTGGCTAGATGGCCTGCTCGCCGAACACGGGCTGGATGAGAGCAAGATGGTGCTGGCCGGCTTCAGCCAGGGTACGATGATGGCGCTGCAGATCGGCCCGCGCCGCGAACGCGCGCTCGCCGGCATCCTCGGCTATTCGGGAATGATCGCGGGGCCGTCGCTCGACGCGGCGGAGGTGCGCAGCAAGCCGCCGGTGTTGCTGATCCACGGCGATGCGGATGGAATCGTGCCGCTCAGCGCCTATCACCATGCGCATGCCGAGCTGGAGCGGTTGGGCTTCCCGCTCGAAAGCCATGTCTCGCACGGGCTCGGCCACGGCGTGGATCCGGACGGAATCGCGCTTGGCGGGAAGTTCGTGCAACGGGTGTTGGGCTAACCAAATTCCTCCTCGCGAAGCGGAGGAGGAATTATTAGAGCGCCGCCCAATCCATCGGCGCGTGCCGGTCCAGAAACCGCGACTGGTCCGCCAACGGGTATTTAAGCCCCGTCGCGCAGTTGAACAGCACTGTCTTCTCCTCCGCATCCACCAGCCCCGCCGCGAGCGCATCGCGATACGCCGCCAGCGTCGCCCCGCCCTCGGGGCAAAGCAAAAGCCCGTTCTTCTTGCCCGCATCCTCGACAGCCTGCATCAATGCCGCGTCGCTCACCGCCAGCGCCTTGCCGCCGCTCGCGCGCACTGCGTCGAGGATCAGGAAATCGCCGACCGCCTGCGGCACGCGGATCCCCGCCGCTACCGTATGGGCGTCCTCCCAGCGCACCGCATGCCGTTCGCCCGCATCGAACGCGCGGACGATCGGCGCGCAGCCTTCGGCCTGCACTGCGTACATCCGCGGGCGCTTGCTGCCGATCCAGCCCAGCGCCTCCATCTCGTCGAACGCCTTCCACATCCCGATCAGCCCGGTGCCGCCACCGGTGGGATAGAAGATCGCGTCGGGAAGCTCCCAGCCGAACTGCTCGGCGAGTTCGAGCCCCATCGTCTTCTTGCCCTCGATCCGATACGGCTCCTTGAGCGTCGACAAGTCGAACCAGCCCCGCGCTTCCTTCCCCGCCCCGACCAATTTGCCGCAATCGTCGATCAGTCCGTTGACCCGATAGACCCGCGCACCCTGCGCCGCGATCTCGCGGACATTGATCTCGGGCGTATCGTCCGGGCAGAAAATCACTGCCTCGATCCCGGCGCGCGCCGCGTACGCCGCCGCCGCCGCGCCGGCATTTCCGTTGGTCGGCATCGCGATCGTGGCGACGCCCAGCTCCTTCGCCATCGCGATCGCCATCACGAGGCCGCGCGCCTTGAACGATCCCGTAGGCAGTCGCCCCTCGTCCTTGACCCAGACATTGCCCGGTTCCCTGAGGAGCGGCACGATCGGAGTCGCGGTCTCGCCGAGGCTGACGATGTTCGCCCTATGCCGCACCGGCAGCAGCTCGCGATATTTCCACAGGTCCGCCGGCCGGCCGGCCAGGATCTCCGGGGTCAGCGCACTCTTCACGCCCTCCAGATCGTAGCGCACCAGCAACGGCCGCCCGACTCGCGAAAGCCCGTGCAGCTGGTCCGCCGCATAATGCTCGCCGGTCATCGAGCATTCGAGATGGCTGACGAAGGTCGGCCGGTCGGCGGTGAGATTGTCGTCGTGGTGCATGGCCGGCGCCTACTCCAACCGTCATCCCGGCGAAAGCCGGGACCCAGAGCCACAGGCCGTCCCGCTCATGACTCTGGACCCCGGCTTTCGCCGGGGTGACGATTCAGTGCTTCCACCCCAATTCGGCCATCACCGGGAAGTGATCCGAAGTCTGCACCGCGCCTTGATGATCGGTGATCGTCGTCACGCGTCTGGCGGTAAACCCGCGCGTGAAAATCCAGTCGATCCGCTTGTCGGCCTTTCCGGTGAAATTGTGGAAGGTCTCGTCCGGCCCCAGCTTCTGCGGCGCGCTGTCGCGGGCATCGGTCAGGCGCGTGGCGAGCAGCTTGTGCGCCGCGCTCCCCGGCGTGGTGTTGAAGTCGCCGGTCAGCACCACCGGCAGATCGCCGGCCATCGCCTCGATGCGCTTGAGGACCAGAGCCGCGCCGTTGGTGCGCGCGCCTTCGTCCTGATCGCGATGCGGGAGATGCGTGTTGAAGGCATAGAAGCGGCGCTTTCCGTCGATCGTCTCGAACAGCCCCCAGGTCGCCAGCCGCGGCAGGTCCGCGCCCCATGCCGAACTGCCCGGCATCTCGGGGGTCTCGGACAGCCAGAAATCGCCCGACTTGATCAGCCTGAGCCGATCGGTCCGGTAGAAGATCCCCATATGCTCGTCTTCGTCGCCGCCGCGGCGGCCGACTCCGAACCATGCATAGTTCTTCAGCCGCGCGGCGAGGAAATCGCCCTGCACCTTGAGCAGCTCCTGCGTCCCGAACAAATCGGGTGCCGCCTTTTCCAGCATCGCCGCAGTCACTTCGCGGCGCTTGCTCCACGCATTGGCGCCGTCATTCTCGTTGGCGTAGCGGATGTTGAAGCTCATCACCTTGAGCGGCGCCTGCGCCATCGCCGGCCCGCCCGCGACCAGCAGCACCGCCAGCATCACTCTCCACAAAATCCGCATACCGAACTCCCATTTCACTGCGTCCGCATAGGCCACAGCTTTGTTTCGGGAGCGTTGCCCCTTTGCGACGGCACGCGACCTCCCCATATCCGCCGACTATGAGCGAAAACAGCAATGCGTGGCACGGCACGACGATCCTCTCCGTGCGCAAATCGGGCAAGGTGGTCATCGCGGGCGACGGGCAGGTCTCGGCGGGCAACACCGTGATGAAGCCGAATGCCAAGAAGGTCCGGCCTTTGGGCGACGGCAAGGTCATCGCGGGCTTCGCCGGCGCCACCGCCGACGCCTTCACTCTGTTCGAGCGGCTGGAAAGCAAGCTCGAGCGTCACCAGGGCCAGCCGCTGCGCGCCGCGGTCGAGCTCGCCAAGGACTGGCGGACGGACAAATATCTCCGCAATCTGGAAGCGATGCTGATCGTCGCCGACAAGGATATCACCTTGGTGGTTACCGGGAACGGCGACGTGCTCGAGCCCGAGGCCGGAGTCGCCGCGATCGGATCGGGCGGCAATTTCGCCCTCGCAGCGGCACGGGCGCTGGTCGATTACGAAACCGACCCCGAAAAGATCGCACGGGCTGCGATGAAGATCGCCGGCGAGCTCTGTGTCTATACTAATGACCGGCTGACGGTGGAGACACTCGACAGCATCACCTGACACATTGCACAATGCCTGCATGATGGCGAAAGCGCTTCTTGCAAGAGAAGTGTTGCCGTCATTGCCGAAGCTTCTAACGGCCGCGAAGTCATGTTACGTTGCGCCTTCGAAACAACGCCGCGAACACGCGGCGAGTCGAGGGGGACGGCCAATGACCATCCAGACAATCGCGGCGCTGACAGCCTTGGGCGCGCTTTGGGTGATCCAGACCGTCCCGGAATCGCCGCAGGCGGCGCGTAAAGGTGGCGCGATCGTCGCGGCCGATTTTGATTATGAAGCTTCCGTCAGCGCCTGCTCTATGACGCTGGAGGGGATCAACCCGTGCTCGCCGCGACGATCGCGCTCCCGCCCAAACGCGAAGGTATCAGGGGCGGCATGATCCAGAAGGGCCGTGAGCGTGGCATGCGCGCTGCCAGCACGATGGCCGATGTCGAATTTTCGATCGTCCCGTCCGCGGGCGGCGGCAACCCGGCCGTCACGGCGATGGCGATCAACACCAAAGGCACAGGCGCGAGCAATGGCCGAGCCCTCCAGCCCCCGACGCCCGAGCGCGCTATCAACCAGGCGGGTCGAACCTCCGATGCGTCGGCTGCACCGGGTTGCGACACGCGGCCCTCGCCCCGCCTGACATTGACCGGGACGATGCGCACGCCCGCGCCCATCGCAACTTGTTCGATCTCGGACGACGGCGCGACAGCGTCCATCCTTGTCCCGCTCTCCTCTTTCGGAGCGGCGGCGAAACCCTATCGCGGTCACGTCACGTTGATGAAGCGCGGTGAGGACACTGCAATGTCCTCAACAGCTGACGGCTGGAGCACTCCGGCGGTTCTTGCCGCCTGCACCTCCGGTGGCCGGAACACCGGTTATGATCTGGCAGTGGCAAAGGGCGCCTAGATCACGCAAGGAATATGAACGTCGGGGCGAGTGGAAATTCGCCACAGCCATGAGCTTTACTAATCCCTCACCCAAAGCAAACGGGGTTGCGCGGCTTCGCGCCACGCGTACCCTGCGCGCATGCTTCTCGCCCGCCGCCAGCTGATTGCCTCCTCGGCTGCGCTCGCGCTTCCCGCCTGCCAGCCGCCACGCCCGCGCACCTTGGTGAGCAACCCCGCCTGCCTCCCACCGGTCAAGGTCGCCCCGAACCGCGTCATCCGCACCGTCGCCGGCCTGCGGCCCTATCGCGCTTCTGGCTTCGTCGTTCGCGCCGAACAACTCGGCAGCAAGCGCCTCGTCCATAATTACGGCCATGGCGGCGCCGGTATCACGCTCAGCTGGGGCACTTCGCGGCTCGCGATCGATCTCGGCCTGCCCGGCCATAACGGCCCGGTCGCGGTGCTCGGCGCCGGAATCATGGGCTTCACCACGGCGCGCCTGATCCAGGAAGCCGGCTTCCCCGTCACGCTCTACGCCAAGGCGCTCCCGCCCCACACCACTTCGAACATCGCCGGCGGTCAATGGGAGGCGTTCAGCCATTACGAGGAGGATCAGGTCACCCCGGAATGGCAGGCCCAATATAGCCGTGCGCTCGAATATAGCTGGCGCCGCTTCCAGATCATGGTCGGCGAGGATTACGGCATCCGCTGGGTGCCGACCTTCCAGCAATCGGAACGCGATCCGTCCAGGCCCTCGCGTGTCATGCGCTACATGCCCAACCTGCGTGTCGTGCCCAAAAGCGAGCACCCCTTCCCCGTCGACAGCCAGATCATTGCCTTCGACACCCTGTATGCCGAGGTCGGCCGGCTGCTGAACCAGCTCACCAGGGACATCCAGATCGCCGGCGGCCGCATCCTGGTCCGCGACTTCGCCACCCCGGCCGACATCGCAGCGCTGCCCGAGACATTGGTCTTCAACTGCACCGGCCTTGGCGCCCGCGCATTGTTCGGCGATACCGGCCTGATCCCGGCGCGCGGCCAGCTCGCGATCCTGCTCCCCCAGCCCGAGATCCGCTACGCCTATAGCGGCCGCATGGGCTATATGTTTCCCCGCCCCGACGGCATCCTGTGCGGCGGCACGTTCGAGCGCGGCGTGGAGATCGCCGAACCGCAGCAGGCCGACATCGACGGCATCCTCGCCAATCACGCCGCCTTCTTCGCCGGGTTCCGCTGCACCGCTTGAAGCCGCGGCTCCGCCCCCACATCTAGGGCGTAACGAACCACGGAACCCAATCCCCACATGAACGAAGCTCTCACGCCCAAGGCGATCGTCGCCGCCCTCGACGCGCACATCATCGGCCAGCACGATGCCAAGAAGGCCGTCGCCGTCGCACTCCGCAACCGCTGGCGCCGCCAGCAGCTGCCGGCCGATCTCCGCGACGAGGTGACGCCCAAGAACATCCTGATGATCGGGCCCACCGGCTGCGGCAAGACCGAGATCAGCCGCCGCCTCGCCAAGCTCGCCGACGCGCCCTTCGTGAAGGTCGAAGCGACCAAGTTCACCGAAGTCGGCTATGTCGGCCGCGACGTCGAGCAGATCGCCCGCGATCTCGTCGAGGAAGCGATCCGGCTCGAGAAGGAGCGCCGCCGCGCCGCGGTCAAGGACAAGGCCGAGGAAGCGGCGATGGGCCGCCTGCTCGACGCGCTCACCGGCAAGGATTCGTCGACCGCCACGCGCGAGGCGTTCAAGCAGCGCTTCCACGACGGCATTCTCGACCAGACCGAAATCGAGATCGAAGTCGAGCAGGCCCCACAGATGCCGTTCGACATTCCGGGCGGCGGCGCCCAGATGATCAATCTCGGCGAGATGATGAAGGGCCTTGCCGGCACGCCGCTCAAGCGCCGCAAGCTCAACGTACGCGCGGCATGGGACAAGCTCGTCGAGGAAGAGGCCGACAAGCGCCTCGACCAGGACGAAGTCAGCCGCCAGGCACTCGCCGACGCCGAGGCCAACGGCATCGTCTTCCTCGACGAGATCGACAAGATCGCGGTCTCGGACGTGCGCGGTGGCTCGGTGAGCCGCGAAGGCGTTCAGCGCGACCTGCTGCCGCTGATCGAAGGCACCACGGTGGCGACGAAATACGGGCCGATGAAGACCGACCATATCCTGTTCATCGCCTCGGGTGCGTTCCACGTCGCCAAGCCGAGCGACCTGCTCCCCGAGCTCCAGGGCCGCCTGCCGATCCGCGTCGAATTGAAGGCGCTGACCGAGGAGGACTTCGTCGCGATCCTGTCGGACACCAAGGCGAGCCTCGTCCAGCAATATGCTGCGTTGCTCGGCACCGAGGGGGTTACGATCGATTTCACCGAGGACGGTATTCGTGCAGTCGCGAAAATCGCCGCTGAGGTTAACAGCGAACTCGAGAATATCGGCGCGCGCCGGCTCCAGACGGTGATGGAGAAACTGCTCGAGGAAGTCAGCTTCGACGCCGAGGACCGCGCCGGCACCACGCTCACGATCGACGCGGCCTATGTCGACAAGCAGCTCGCAGCGGTGGCGCGTAATACGGACCTGAGCCGGTACGTGCTCTAAAAAATCCTCCCCGGAAACCGGGGGAGGTGGCACGCGCAGCGTGACGGAGGGGCGCTTCCGCGAGCGAATCGCCTGTGGCGAAGCCCCTCCGTCGCCTTCGGCGCCACCTCCCCGCTGCGCGAGGGAGGATTTGCCCTATTCCTTCACATACGGCGTGAACTGCCCGAACCGGCAATAGGCCCCCGGGATCCGGCTTCCACGATCCACCGGCCGGAACAGGTCGTTCCTGCAGACCTGCGAACCGTGCAGCTCGACCACGAGGATCGAATCCGAGTCGAGCGACGGGCAGTCCCCGGCCAGTTCGTTGCGCCACACGCGGCTGCCGCTGCGATACAGGATCGTGTGCGAATCGATGATCTGCGGCCCATTGGTCTGTTGCGGCGAGGAGATGCAGTCCTGCGGCTTGCCCGCCACGCGCCCCTTCAGGGCGTCGGCCAAGTCGCGTTGCGCCTCGGCCTGGCGCGACGCCTGCATCTCGGCATTGGCGGTGCATCCCGCCAGCGCCAGCGCTCCCAGCATGATTGCCAACCGCATCTCTTCTCTCCCGTCTAACGCGTATAGGGCGTGAACTTGCCCAGCGAACAGCTCCCCGACATGAACCCGCCGGTCGGCGCGCGCGTCTGGATGATGTCGCGGTCGCAGGCCTGGCTGCCGAAGCTCCGCGATACGACGATGTCGCCGCGGCGCAGGCCCGGGCAGCTGCCGACCACGTCGTTGCGCCACAGGCGCTTGCGCCCGGCGACATAGAGGATCGTGCCGTCGAAGGTGCGGATCTCGTTATACTGGTCGCGGCGCAGGCATCGCACCGGTTCGCCGGGAGTCAGTCCCGCCAGCGCCTTGTCCAGCCGCGCCCGATCGCGCGCGTCCGACTGTTCGGTCCCCGCGGTGGCGGTGCAGCCAGCGAGAAGCAGGAGAACGGGGATGGCGACGCGGATCATCGAACACTCCTCAATGCCCCGCCATCCTATACCATCTCAGCCGCGGAAAATATCCTTGGCCGCGCGTCGCTCCGCCAGAATTTCAATGCTTTGGGCACGCAGGAACGGATTGGTCGCCTGTTCGAGCGCAATCGTCGTCGGCACCGTCGCCTCCCCGCCGCCCGGGCGCGATCGACTGCGTCCATCCGGTCGCGGATCGCAGCATTGTCCGGCTCGGCGACGAGCGCATATCTGCCGTTCGACTGGGTATATTCGTGCGCGCAATAGATCCGGGTCTCGCCCGGCAAGGCGCCCAGCCGCTGCATGTTCGCGAACATCTGCGCCGCCGTCCCCTCGAACAGCCGCCCGCAGCCCATCGCAAACAAGGTGTCGCCGACGAACACCAATTCATCCCCGGCGAAGTGATAGGCGATGTGCCCCGCAGTATGCGCCGGCACTTCCATCACTTGCGCGACATGATCGCCCAGCTGAACTTCGTCGCCCTCGCCGACCAGCCGGTCCGCAGTCGGGATCTTCGCCGCCTCGGCCGCCGGTGCGATGACGGGCACGTTCCACGCCGCCTTCAAATCGGCGTTCCCGCCGGTGTGATCGGGATGCCAATGCGTGTTCCAGATTGCCGTCAGCCGCCAGCCGCGTTCGGCCAGCACCCGCTCGACACCGGCTGCTTCGGCCGGATCGACCACCATCGTCTCGCCGCTGGCGGGATCGTGGACGAGCCAGATGTAATTGTCGCTGAGCGCGGGAATCCGGACGATGTCGAGCATGCGGTCCAAATAGGCGCACGGAGGTCCCCGCGCCAGCCTCGGTTAGTGATCGAGAAGTGCAAGCACCTCTTCGGCGAGCAGCCGAGTCAGATCTTCCGCCGGCATGGCTCGGGCGAGCGCCGCGCTCTGCCCCGCCCATAAAGGCGAATAGTCCGCCCGCCCCTCGGCTTCCGCCGCCGCGCGCAGCGGCGCGAGCGCGGTCGCCGCGTAGGGAAAGGCCGGCGCAAGCGGCGAGATCGGCCCGAGTTCGTCGACGAGCCGATTGCGGAAACCCCGCGCTTCGCGGCCAGTGAACACATTGGTGAACACCGTCTCCGCCTCGCTGCCCAGCAAGGCCCGGTGCATCGGCGAGACGAGGCTCTCGGGCGTGGCGAGATAGGCGGTGCCCAGCTGCGCGCCGCTCGCGCCCAGCGCCAGCACCGCGGCGATGCCGGCGCCGTCGACGATCCCGCCCGCGGCAATCACCGGCACGTCGACGGCACGGACGATCCGCCGCACCAGCGCCAGCGTGCCGATCGGCCGATGCCCTTCGAGGAACCATCCGGCATGCCCGCCGGCCTCGCTTCCCTGCGCGATCACTGCGTCGCAGCCCTGCCGCTCGAGAAAGCGCGCTTCGTCGACTGTGGTCGCATTGCCGAATATCTTCGCCACTGCCTTGACCCGCGCGAGCAGTGCCGGCGCCGGCAGCCCGAAATGGAAGCTGACGATCTCGGGCCGCACCGCCTCGACCGCCTCGCACAGCGTCGCGTCGAACGGCCGCCGCAGCGCGCCGCCGCCCTCCGGTGGCGTTACGCCTTCGCGCGCATAAAGCGGGCCGAGTGCGCTCCGCCAGGCGCTGTCGTCGGGCGTATCATCGAGTTCGTGACAGAAGAAATTGAGGTTGAGCGGCCCCTTCGCCGCCGCACGCACTCCGGCAACTTGCGCGCGTACTTCAATGTCCGAGAGCATCGCACAAGGCAGCGAGCCGAGCCCCCGCCCCGGATCGCGGCCGCCGCCAGCGCAACGCCGCCCGCGCCCGCCATCGGCGCCTGTACGATCGGGACCGCGGCGCCGGTCAGTTCGAGGAAACGGGCGGCGGCGGGAGTCACCAGGCGCCGATATTCGGCATCGACGCCCAGGGCTCGGCCGGCGCGAGAGGCTCGTCCGCCTGGAGCAGTTCGATCGAGATATTGTCGGGCGTACGCACGAACGCCATGTGCCCGTCGCGCGGCGGGCGATTGATCGTCACCCCGCCGTCCATCAGCCGCTGGCACGTCTCGTAGATATTGTCGACGCGGTAGGCGAGGTGCCCGAAATTGCGCCCGCTGGTATAGGCCTCGGCCGCGCTGCCGTCCTCGGGGGCCAGTTATAGGTCAGCTCGACCTCGGCCTTGGCGCGCTTGCCCGGGCCGTTCGAATCCTCGGGCGCGGCGAGGAAGATCAGGGTGAACCGCCCCTTCTCGCTCTCCATCCGCCGCACTTCCTCCAGGCCCAGCAGTTCGAAGAACCGCAATGTCGCCTCCGGATCGGTGATGCGGATCATGGTGTGGAGATAGTGCATGCGGGCTCCGGATTGGCGTTTCCGGCGAGATAGGGTCGCATGATCTGAAGGCCAACCCAATTCCTCCCCGCTTCGCGAGGGAGGAATTTTGAGATTACTTCTCCACCGTCCCGAACTGCGTCAGCGCCTTGCGCGCCGATTCCGCCGTCGGGCTCCCCGGCGCCAGCTCGACCACCCGGTTCCACGCCGTTCGCGCGCCGGCCTCGTCGCCACTCACCGCGGCGATGTTGCCCGATTCGAGCTGCACCTGCGGATCGTCCGCCGAACGCCGCAGCGCCTCGGCGATGTCGGTCTTCGCGCGTGCCAGATCGCCCTGCCGCCGCGCCAAGGTCGCCGAGAGCAGCCACGCCAGCGGATCCGCCTTGGCATCGGCCAGCGCGCGATCGAGATCGCCCCGCGCACCTTCCATGTCGCCCGCCGCAACCAAGGTCCGCGCCCGATCGAGCCGCGCCTCGCCCAGCGCCAGCCCGGTCAAATTCCCGCTCGCCAGCGCCGCATCGAGCGCCGCGCGCGCCTTGACCGGCTCGCCCGCCGCCAGCCAGGCATTGCCCGCCTGCGCCCAGTAATTCGCCGATCGCACGTCGTGCGCGTTCTCCGCCGCCCGCGCGGCCTCCTCGAACGCCGCCGCTGCCGAGGGCCAGCGTTTCTGGTTGGCATAAGCGACGCCGAGGCACTGGCGCGCGAGCATTCCGCCGCCCTCGACGTTCCACTTCGCCGCCGCCGCCGCGCCCTGCGAGGGATCGCCGGTCGCGAGATCCATGCACTCGGCATAACGCGGCGGCTCCTGCCCGGGAGGCGGCGCTACGGCGGTCGCGGCCTGAAGGCTCAGGAGGAAGAAGAACATAAGACGTCCTCGACAGAACGGAGGATCAGCGCGAGGTCATGGTCGCGCGAGAGCCGGTGGTCGCCGTCCTTGACCAGCACAGTCTGCACCGCGTCTGAACGGAACAGCCCGGCGAGCGTCAGCGCGCGCTCCCACGGCACTTCGCTGTCGCGCTGCCCCTGCAGCAGCCGCACCGGCCCGTCGAACGCGATCGGCCCGGTCATCACCTTGTTGGCCTCGCCCGAAGCCCAGAAATCGCGCGTCGTAACCGTCAGCGTGTCGCCATAGTCATTGGGCTGCTCGATCCGTCCGTCGCGCAGGATCGCGGCCTTTTCCGCGTCGCAATAGCCCCAGTCGGTGAAGTCGGGCGCCGCCGCGATCCCGACCATGCCCGCGACCAGCCCGGGCCGTTCCTTGGCGATCAGCAGCATCACCCAGCCGCCCATCGACGAGCCGGCCAGCACCACCGGACCCTCGACCACCGCGTCGATCACCCGCAGCGCATCATCACGCCACGAAGTCAGCGTCTGATCCTCGAAATCCCCTTCGCTCTCGCCGCACCCGGCATAATCGAAGCGCAGAAAGGCCCGGCCCGTTCGCTGCGCCCATTGCTCGAGCGCCAGCGCCTTGGTGCCGTTCATGTCCGAGGCATAGCCACACAGGAACACCACTGTCGGCCCCCGCCCGAAAGTGTGGCGATAGGCGAGTTTAGGGCGTTCGGGAACGTCAGGAACATCGGTCATCAGCGTGGCCTAGCGGCCCCGTCGGCCGCCGTCACCCTGCCGCCGCGAAGGTGTCGCACTTCGCGGGATCACCGCTCTCCAGCCCTCGCTTCAGCCATTCCATCCGCTGCGCCGATGTGCCGTGGGTGAAGCTGTCGGGGACGACTTCGCCCTGCCCCTGGCGCTGCAACGTATCGTCGCCGATCGCGCTCGCCGCCGCCATGCCTTCCTCGATGTCGCCCGCCTCCAGCCGGCCGCTGCGCTTGGCCCAGACGCCCGCATAGCAATCCGCCTGCAGCTCGAGCAGCACCGACAATTTGTTGCCCTCGGTCCGCGAGGCGCGGCCCTGCGCCTGGCTGACCTTGGCCGAAGTGCCTTCGAGATTCTGGATATGGTGCCCCACTTCGTGCCCGACGACATAGGCGCGGGCGAAATCGCCCTTGGCGCCGAAACGCTTGTCGAGCTCTTCGAAGAAGCCGGTGTCGAGGAACACGCCCTGATCGCCCGGGCAATAAAACGGCCCGACCGCCGAGGACGCCTGTCCGCATGCCGATTGCACGGAATTCTGGAAGAAGTTGATCGTCGCGGGCCGGTAACGCTGGCCATGCTCGGCGAACACTTGGCCCCACACCTGCTCGGTGCTCGTCATCACCCGGCAGGCGAAAAGTTCGTCCTGCGTGTCGCATGCCTTGGGTGCGCCCTGCGTCTGGCCCTGCTGGGTCTGGGTGCCGCCACCGCCACCGTTCAGCAGCCCGCCGCCGCCCATGCCGAAGAAGATCAACGCGACGATTCCGATCAGCGCGATTCCGCCGCAGCCCATGCCGCGCCCGAGCAGCAGGGGCAGCAGCCCCAGCAGTCCGAAGCCGCCGCCACCCCCGCCGCCGCCCGACCCGAAATCGCGCGCATTTTCGGTGGGATCGAGATCGTCGAGCCGCATCGGCCATTCCTTCGTCGTTAGCTCTCCGCAACAATGCCTCAGCAAGCCAAGCGTTGCACACTCTAAATCCTCCCCGGCACGGGGAGGATCATGTTGCTCTCGCCCCCGGTTGGGCCAAAGCCCCCACATGGCCGATGCCGAACCCCGCCCGCGCCGCCGCGTCGCCGGACTGCCGCTGCCGGAATGCGTCGCGCTGGTGCTTCAGGGCGGCGGCGCGCTCGGCAGCTTCCAGGCCGGCGTGATCGAAGCGCTCGGCGAAGCGCGCATCGAAGTCGATTGGGTCGCGGGCATCTCGATCGGCGCGGTCAACGCCGCGCTCTTCGCCGGCAACCCGCCCGAACTGCGTTTGCCCGCGATTCGGGCGTTCTGGGAAGGCGTCACCGGCGCGCTCCCCGATTTCTCGATTCCGCTGAGCGACACCGCGCGCGAATTCTCCCACGAATGGGCCGCGGCGACGGTGCTGATGGGCGGCGTCCCCGGCTTCTTCCAGCCGCGCCTGATCCCGCCGGCTTTCGCCACGCCCGGCACGCCCGGTGCGCTCAGCTTCTACGACAGCGCACCGTTGCGCGAGACGCTGGACGCGCACATCGACTGGGACCTGCTCAACAAGGGGCCCGTCCGCCTCTCGGTCGGCGCCGTCGATATCGCCAGCGGCAATTTCCGCTATTTCGACACCGCCGACGAGCGCCTCGATGCGCGCCACATCATGGCGTCGGGCGCGCTCCCGCCCGGCCTGCCCCCGATCGAGATCGACGGGCGGCAGTTTTGGGACGGCGGGCTCGTCTCGAACACCCCGCTCACTCACATCCTGGATCGCCAGAACGAGGACACCCTCGTCTTCCAGGTCGATCTCTTCCCCGCAGCCGCCGATCTCCCGCGCACGATCACCGACGTGCTCGCCCGCGAAAAGGAGATCCGCTTCTCCAGCCGCACCCGGCAAGTCTCCGACGAACGCCTGCGCCTGCGCAAGGACCGCGAGGCGATCCGCCGCGTCCTCGCCAAGCTTCCCGCCGATCTCGCCGACGATCCCGACGTCGCCGCTTTGCGCCTCCTCGCCGACGAGAAGCCGCTGAGCCTCGTCCAGCTCATCTATCGCGCCAATGCCTGGGAAGGCGGATCGCGCGATTTCGAATTCTCCGCCCGCTCGATGCACGAGCATTGGCAGGCCGGCCGCGCCGCGGTCGCCGAGACGATGGCCAGCGCCCGGCTGGTCGCCGAGAACATCCTCGACGGCAAGACCGCCGCCTTCGACCTCACGCACCGCTAGTTCAGGAGTATCCCATGTTCCTCAAGGGCAAGTCCGCGATCGTCACCGGCTCCACTTCGGGGATCGGCCTCGCTTATGCCAAGGCGCTCGCCGCCGAGGGAGCGTCGGTGGTGATCAACGGCTTCGGCGACGCTGCCGCGATCGAGACCGAACGCGCCGCGCTCGAAGCCACCGCCGGCGCTAAGGCGCTCTACGATCCCGCCGACATGACCAAGCCCGACCAGATCGCCGCGATGGTCGCCCGCACGGAGAAGGAGCTCGGCAGCGTCGACATCGTCATTTCCAATGCCGGCATCCAGCATGTCGCGCCGATCGACGAATTCCCGATCGAGAAATGGGATGCGATCATCGCAATCAATCTCAGCTCGACCTTCCACCTGATGCGCGCCGCGATTCCGGGCATGAAGGCGCGCAAATGGGGCCGGATCATCACCACCGCCTCGGCGCACAGCCTCGTCGCCAGCCCCAATAAATCGGCCTATGTCACTGCCAAGCACGGTATCGCCGGCCTCACCAAGACCGCCGCGCTCGAAGTCGCCACGCACGGCATCACCGTCAACTGCATCTCGCCCGGCTATGTCTGGACTCCGCTGGTCGAGAACCAGATCCCCGACACGATGAAGACGCGGAACCTCACGCGCGAGCAGGTGATCAACGACGTCCTGCTCGACGCCCAGCCGACCAAGCAGTTCGTCCAGCCGGAACAAGTTGCCGCGCTCGCGCTCTTTCTCTGCCGGGACGAAGCGGCGCAGATCACCGGCGCCAACTATTCGATGGATGGCGGCTGGACCGCGGCGTAAGCGGTCGCAGAGTCGCAAAGGGGACGTAGGATGAAGTGGAAGCTGCCCGTCGCGATTGCCCTGTTGCCGGGCCTTGCGGGCTGCAGCGTCTATCGCGAGGCGACGTCCTCGTCGCTGGCCACCAATGTCCGCTGGCAGAGCGTCGCCACTGCCAGCGATCGCGATCGCATGCGCGACTGGCGCAAGGCCTGGGACGAGGCGCTGCCGCTCGCGCGCAAGGTCGATCCCCAGGCCATCGCCGCCGATCCCCTGCTGTTCGATCCCGATCGCGCGCTTCCCGATCCGGCGATCCCGCAGGGCGCCTATCGCTGCCGGACCTTCAAGCTCGGCGCGGTGGGTACCGCCGTGCGTGACTTCACTGCTTATCCCGCATTCGACTGCCGCATCGCCGACGAAGGCGAAGTCCGCAGCCTGCACAAGCTCGACGGCTCGCAGCGCCCCACCGGTCTGATCTTCCCGCACGATGCCAACCGCCAGATCTTCCTCGGCACGCTCGTCCTCGGCGACGAAACCGCGCCGCTGCGCTACGGCCTCGACACCAATCGCGACATGATCGGCTATGTCGAGCGCATCGGCGCGAAGCGCTGGCGCGTCGTCTTCCCCGCCCGCGCTTCGAATCGATCGTCGACGTAATGGAACTGGTTCCGGCGGGCTAGACGCGCACCCCTCGACAACGCCCTCACCCCTGCTAGCCTCCTCGCCATGCGCACTCTCCTCACAGCAGCCCTAGCCATGACTCTCGCCACGCCCGCCAATGCCGCAGATCCGGTGCATCAGGCCACACAGGCCGCGCTTCCCCAGCTGATGGACTTCTACCGCGATTTCCACGCCAATCCCGAACTCAGCCTCCACGAGGTCCAGACCGCCGCCAAGCTCGCCGCCGAGGCGCGGAAAGCCGGGTATGAAGTCACCGAGAAGGTCGGCGGCACCGGCGTCGTCGCAGTGCTCAAGAACGGCGCCGGCCCGATCCTGCTGATCCGCGCCGACATGGACGGCCTGCCCGTCACCGAGGATACCGGCCTGCCCTTCGCCTCGAAGGTGCGCACCACCAATGACGAGGGCATCGAGACCGGTGTGATGCACGCCTGCGGCCACGATACGCACATGGCCTCGTGGATCGGCACGCTGCGCAATCTCGCGGCGATGAAGAGCCAGTGGAAGGGCACGCTCGTGATGATCGCCCAGCCCGCCGAGGAGCGCGGCATGGGCGCGCGGATGATGCTCGAGGACGGGCTCTTCACCCGCTTTCCCAAGCCGCAATTCGCCCTCGCCTTCCACGATGCGGCCGCGCTTCCGGCAGGCACGATCGGCGTGCGCTCGGGCTATGCGCTCGCCAATGTCGATTCGGTCGACATCAAGGTCTCGGGCGTGGGCGGCCACGGCGCCTACCCCCAGACCACGCGCGATCCGATCGTCCTCGCCGCACGGATCGTCACGACGCTCCAGACGCTCGTCAGCCGCGAGATCGATCCGCAGGATGCCGCGGTGGTCACCGTCGGCAGCATCCATGGCGGCTCGACGCACAACATCATCGGCAAGGAAGTGACGATGCTGCTCACCGTGCGCAGCTACACGCCCGAGGTCCGCAAGAAGTTGCTCGACGGCATCGCCCGCATCGCCAAGGGCGAAGCGATCGCCGCGGGCATTCCCGAAGACCGCATGCCGGTTGTCACGATCCGCAACGAAGGCACGCCGTCCACCTTCAACACCGAGCCGCTCACCGGGCGCCTGCAGGCGCTGTGGACCGGCCGCTTCGGCAAGGACCGCGTCGTCGAGACCCCCGCAGTGATGGGCGGCGAGGATTTCGGCCGCTTCTACCTCGCCGACAAGTCGATCCAGAGCATGATCTTCTGGGTCGGCGGCGTGCCCAAGGCGAAATGGGATGCCGCGCAGGCGGGCAAGGAACCCCTCCCTCGCTACACAGCCCGTTCTGGGCGCCAGAAGCCGAAGCCGTGATCGGCACCGCCACCGAAGCGATGACCGCGGCCGCGCTCGACATATTGAAGCGTTAAAATTCGACAGGCCGTTGGCACAAACCGGCTTAACCCTCGTTAATGCCCCACAAGTTCGCCGGAGTGTGGGTATTGGCGCAGGAGCATATCGTCGCGGTCGGGTTGCTTACGGGCCGCGACCTGGAGCGACTGGGAAGCGGCTTCAAGCGTTGCTTCCCGGTTTCGGATGACAGCAAGTTCGAAGATCTGCTGCGCGCGATCGACGAAGCGGACGCGGCCGCCGCGCTGCGCGCAGGTCGCGAGGATCAGCCCTGCCGGCCCACGCTGCGCCAGGGCTGATCGTTCACCCGACCGCCGCCACGTCGGGCGCGTCTTCCTTCTTCTCCGGCCGGATATAGATCGACGATAGCATCGGCATCGCCGCCTTGAGCTCGTGCTCGATCGTCTCGATCATCGTCTCGCCCGCGCCCATCGTGATATGGTCTTCGAAATCGGCGCTGATCGCGACGAAGATGCGGTCGGGCGCGGTATGGATCGTGCGGACATGGTTGATGCCGACGATCCCAGGCTGCCGCCCCAGGATCGCGCGCACGCATTCGATCACTTCGGGATTGGCGCGCTCGCCGATCAGCAGCCCCTTGGATCTCGCGCGCGAGCAATATCGCTACCGCCGCGAGGATGCAGCCGATCGCGATCGAAGCGGCGCCGTCGATCCGCGGATCGTTCCACGCGTGGCTCGCCCAGATGCCGACCCCGGCGACGATCAGCCCGGCGAGCGCCGCCGAATCCTCGAACAGCACGATGAACGCCGCCGGATCCTTCGACTCGCGCACCGCCTGCCACCAGCCCATCTCGCCTTTGCTCGCGGCGAATTCCCTGAGCGCGATGATCCAGCTCGTGCCCTCGAGCAGCATCGCCACGCCGAGCACGATGTAGTTGACCAGGGGATTGTGCAGAGGCTCGGGCTCGGCGATGTGCTTCCAGCCTTCGTAGACCGAGACGCCGGCGCCGAGCCCGAAGATCAGGATCGCGACGACGAACGCCCAGAAATAGAGCTCGCGGCCATAGCCGAACGGGTGCTCGGCATCGGGCGGCCGCTTCGCGCGGCGCTGGCCATAGAGCAAAAGCACCTGATTGCCGCTGTCGACCATGCTGTGAACGCCCTCGGTGAGCATCGAGGATGAACCGGTGATCGCCGCCGCCACGAACTTGGCGACGGCGATCCCGAGATTGGCCGCCAGAGCGGCGTAGAGGACGATGTTGGCGCGCCAGCCCGACGCCGGGGACGCGCCCATGCTTAAAAACCTCGTCACCCCGGCGAAAGCCGGGGCCCAGAATCACGAGCCCGGAATCACAAATGATGTCCTTGATGGCTCTGGATCCCGGCTTTCGCCGGGATGACGGGAGAAAAACCCACTGACCACGCAACCTAGTCGAGGCCGAGCTTGTGCATCACCTTGCCGATGATGCCCCTGGTCCCGGCCGGGCCCGCCGCGCGCTTCTCCTCGGCTTTCGCGTCATAGCCCGAGCTTTCGGGCAGCGAATGGCTGTGCACCGGCTGGGTCGAGGCGGGCGGATCCGACGCATCCATCGATTCGTCGAGCGCCCGATCGAGCCGCGCTTCCTTGCTTTCGGGATCGCGCTCCAGCCTGCGGGTTATCGCTTCGTCGGTGCCGGCATCGGCCGATCTCACGGGAGCCGGGCGCTCTGCGGCGTCCTCGCTGTCGGGTCCCGGTGCCACCGACATCTTGTCCATCGCCGGGTCGATCGGGTTCGCGTCCATGATTCACTCTCCTGAGCGTTGCCCCGATGTAACGACCGCCGCCCGATTCGCGTTCCCGCCGCCCCTGTGCCGCGCGCAAAGAAAACGGCCCGGCGGATGCCGCCGGGCCGTCATGTCTTGCCGATCCTGTCGCTTTAGTTGCGCGAGCTGCCGAACAGGCGGAGCAGGAACAGGAACATGTTGATGAAGTCGAGATAGAGGTTCAGCGCCCCCATGATCACGACCTTGCCCATCATCTCGGTGCCGGCGACATGGGCGTAGATGCTCTTGATCTTCTGCGTGTCATAGGCGGTGAGCCCGGCGAAGATCAGCACGCCGATCACGCTGATCACCAGGTTCATCGTGCCCGATTGCAGGAACAGGTTGACGATCGACGCCACGATCAGCCCGATCAGGCCCATGATCAGGAAGGTGCCGAGGCCCGACAGGTCCTTCTTGGTGGTGTAACCATAGAGGCTCAGCCCGGCGAAGCCGGCGGCGGTGGCGAAGAACACCCCGGCGATCGAGCTCTGCGTATAGGCGATGAAGATCGTCGAGAGCGACGCGCCCATCAGCGCGGCATAGACGAAGAACAGCGTCTTCAGCGTGCCTTCCGACATCCGCGCCTGGCCGAAGCTCATCGCGAAGACGATCGCGAGCGGCGACAGCGTGACGATCCAGCCGAGCAATGTCGGCGAATAGCCGCGCGCGGTGGGCTGCACGATCATCTCGATCAGGCTGGTATTGCCGACGACCATCGCGATGATGCCGGTCAGCAGCACGCCCGAGAGCATGTAATTGTAGACCGACAGCATATAGGCCCGCAGCCCGGCGTCATACGCCTCGGCGCGCACGTCCGAATAGGGTGCTGCTGTCGCCCGGGGATCCGACCAATTGGCCATCATGAACTCCTTCTTCCGGCGCTGTGCCGGCTATCGCGGAATATCGTCGCTGAGCGGGTTCTTTTCAAGCGAAACCGGTGGGCCGTGCCGGCAATCGGAGTTAAGGCCCCGCTCCATGCACCGCCTGTTCGTCGGCCTCCGCCCGCCCCGCGCGATCCGGGAGCAGCTTATCGCGCTGATGGGCGGCGTCACCGGCGCGCGCTGGCAGGACGATGCGCAGCTCCATCTGACCCTGCGCTTCGTCGGCGAAGTCGAGCGCCCGATCGCCGAGGATATCGCGATCGCACTGTCGAACGTCCATTTCCCGCCAATCCATGTTGCGCTTGACGGAGTCGGCCAGTTCGACAGCCGCGGCCGCCCCAATGCGCTCTGGGCGGGGTGCACCCGCACGATGCGCTCACCGGGCTCCACAAGAAGGTCGATCAGGCGCTCGTCCGCTGCGGCCTCGCGCCCGAGGGCCGCGCCTATCTCCCGCACATCACGCTGGCGCGGATGAACGCGAGCGCCGGCCCCACCGATCGCTTCCTCGAAAGCCATGCCGGCCTCGCCGGCGCGCCCTTCGTCCTCGATCATTTCCTGCTGTTCGAAAGCACCCTCGGCCGCGAAGGCGCGATCTACGAGGCAGTGGAGCGCTACCCGCTGCGGGGCTAGGCTGAAACTACACAAGAGGGGAATCCGATGGTGCGGCTGCTTCATGGACTGGTTCTGGCGGCACTGATCGCCGCCGCGCCGATGTTCGTCGAAACGCCGTCGAAAGCGCAGGAGGCGGCCGAGAGCAATGCGCTGCCCGTGCTCGGGCCCAAACCCTTCATCGCCTATTTCAAGCCGATGCCGGCCAGGCATCCGCTTTCGACCAGCGCCTGGGGCGTCGCCACCGTCGGCCCGCGCGACCCGCGAAACGGGCTGGAAGACGTCACCATGACCCGGTGGAATTATTGGGACGGACAGATCCTCAAGGGGCGGGATGGAAGGTTCCGCATGTTCGCCAGCCGCTGGGATCAGGCGCTGGGCCACAAGGCCTGGGGCCAATCGCAAGCCGTGGTCGCGATCAGCGACTCCGTGTTCGGCCCCTATCGCGATCGCGGGCTGATCTGGCCGAACGACGAAGGCGGCAAGGGGCACAATGTCATCGCGCTTCCATTGCCCGACGGCCGCTATGCAGTCGTGGTCAGCGAGACGCGCAACGGCGACGTATTCGTCTCGAACAGGATCGACGGCCCCTGGCGCAAGCTCGGCAGCATCCGCGTCGACCAGAGCGCATTCAAATCGGTGAAGACGCCGGGCGATCTGCAGGAAGCCAGCGCAGGGAAGCCGTGGCAGGCCTCGAACGTGAGCCTGATCGCCCGCCCCGACGGCAAGTTCGCGATCATCCAGCGATCGGGCCAGATCCTGCTCAGCAGCGCCGGAATCCTCGGGCCCTACAAGGTGATGGGAGACAGCATCTATCGCGGCCTCGCCGGCGTGCCGCAGCGCGACATGCGCGCCTACGAGGACCCCGTGATGTGGTTCAGCGGCGGCTGGTATCACGTCATCGTCAATCACTGGCGCGAGCGGCGCGCCTATCACCTGATCTCGCGCGACGGCGTCACGAACTGGAAATTCCAGGGGCTGGCATACGAGCCCGGCGCGGAATTCCTTCGCCATGCCAATGGACAGGTCAACCACTGGAACAAGCTCGAGCGCCCCGCCGTGCTGATCGAGAACGGCCATGTGACGGCGATGACCTTTGCCGTGACCGACATCGCCAAGGAGGAACAGACCGGCAATAACGGGCACGGCAGCAAGGTCATCGTCGTCCCCTTCGACGGCGCCGCGCTGGACCGCGATCTGGCCTATTTGGGACGGGAGGCCCGTTAGTTAATCAACAGGTCAACCTAGCGCTTCGCCGGCGCGCCGAACGCCACCTTTTCCGCCGCGACATAACGGTCCCAGTCCGCGCGCGTGCGGAACCTGCCATTGCCGAGACTCCATGCCGAGCCCGAATAATAGACGAACGGCTTGCCCGGCGTGACGCGCAGCAGCGCGAGATGGTTGTCCGCATCCTTGACGACATCGACGAGCATCGCGGGATCGAAGCGCAGTGCGATCGCCATCCGCCCATGCGCCTTCTCCTCGGGACCCCACCAGGAAAGCACGCCGCGCGCCCTGTCGACGGTCAGCTCGCCTTCGGCGCCGGTCGGTTTGCGGGCGATGCCGATACCCACCACCAGCGGGCCCGGCTTGTCCGAACGGATCGTCGAGACCATCCGCGTGAAGTGTGTGCCCATCGGCAGGGTGAAGCGCCGCGTCTCCCAGACCTTGCGGTTCACATCGACCGGCCAGGGGCGTAATCCACTTCGAAATCGGCGGCGTCCGGGCCGTTCCTCAGGATGCGGTAGGCCCTGAAATTGCGTGAGGTCCACAATTTGTTGTCGAGCCAGACGCCTAGCCCCCGGCGCCGCGCGAGGTGCCGACATTATAGTAATCCATGCCCTCGCCGTGGAAGCCGTGCTGGTCGCCGCTGCGCAGCTGGCGGTCCATGAACGGCCAGGCGACGTTCTTGCCCCAGCTGTCCACACCCGAGCCCGAAGGCGGCTCATATGCCTCGAGCGCATGACCGTAGATGCGGTGCGCGGTGCGATCGTTTTCCCAGAGCAGATCGTCGTAGCGATAATCGGCGAGCATCACAGTGGCGCGCGGCGTCCGGTCGGGCGCGGGCGGCAGCGGCTTGTCGATCCTCGGCAGTTGCGCCTGGGGCACGTCCTGCGCCGCCAGCCCCAGCGGAAGCGCCAGCAGCACGGCAGCGGCAAGCAAACGGACCCGTGACATGCGCATTCCTCCCCTTGGTGCCGGGTCGATGTCCGGCCTCCTGGTCAGGCGACGCTAGCCATAGGCCCAGCGTGTGACAAGCTCAGCCCAGCGCCCGCACAACCGCGTCCCAGGCATGCGCCTCGTCCTCGCGCCGATGATGCACCACCGGCACTTCGGCAGTCGCTGCCGCCGGGTCCACTTCGATGCTCGCATCGTAGAGGAAGGTCGCGTTGCCGCTGATCGTCACCCTGCGATCGGCGCCCGCGCGCCCGCGGACGAGCCCGCCCTTGTTGAACACCCGCACGTCCATATCGAAGGGCACGCGTCCGGTCAGCGCCGCCGAGAGCACCGACGCCGCCATCGCGCTGCCGCAGCTGTCGGTGAGACCCACGCCGCGCTCGAAGGTCCGCACGAACAAATCGGGCCCGCGCTGCTCGACGAACGAGACGTTCGCCCTGCCAGGGATCAGCGCCGGACCGCTCTCGCACCACAGGCCCAGTGTCACCAATTCGGTCTCGTCGACCGCGTCGACGAACGTCACCAGATGCGGATTGGGCATGGCGACCGCAGTGAAGACGCGATCGCTCGGCAATTCCTCCAGCGCGCCGCGGATGCCGACATCGGCAAGCGCCGTCGTCGCCGGGCCGACCAACGTGCGAATCGTCGCCACGCCCGAGGCCAGTTCCGCCTCGCGCGCGACACTCGCCGAGCTGGTCTTGAGCTTCACTTCCGCCACATCGATCCCGAGCGCCTCGAACCCCGCACGCGCCACGCAGCGCAGCCCGTTGAGACAGGTTTCCGCCTCGGACCCGTCCGAATTGAACATCCGCATCCCGAAAGCGTGCCTGTCGTCGCCCGCCGTAAGCAGCAACAGCCCGTCGCCGCCCACCGGCCCGTCGCGATCGGCGAGCGCACGCGCGACGCCCGCCCATTCCGCGTCGCTCAGGTCGAGCGCGCGCGCGTCGATGAGGGGAAAGTCGTTCCCCGATCCGTGGCATTTGACGAAGGCTACCCGCATGCCGCCCCTCTAGGGCCGGGCGCCACGCCTGGCTACTCCTTCAAGCGGCCTGCTGCGCCGCCACCGGTCCGCCCATCGCAGCCACCAGCGCCTGGTCCTTGCAGACGGTCTGCGCGAAGCTCGGCCGCGCGAGGATCGCCTCGACATAGCCTGCGGTACGCGGATGCCGCTTCGGATCAACCTTCACGCCGATGCACCCCAGAGTCGCGAACGGGCTCGCCACGGCGATGTCGGCCAAGGTTATCCGATCCTCGACGAGGAAGCCGCTCGCCGGAATCACGTTCTCCAGATAGTCAAACAGCGGGGGCAGCAAGTCGCGCTCGGCGCAATCCGCGGCATCGTGATCGCATTCCTGCTTGAGCACGCGCGGCCGGACGAAGCGGTTGCCGAAGATCGCACCACCAGCCGTCATGATCATCGTGTCGGCCAATTCGTCATACCAGATCGCCCGCGCCCGGGCGCGCGGTTCGAGCGGGATCAGGTTCGGCTCGGGATATTTGGATTCCAGATAGGCGACGATCGCCGACGAATCGGAGATCAGGAAGTCGCCGTCCTTGAACGCGGGTATCTTGCCGAACGGGCTTGCGGCCTGAAAATCGGGGCCGCCGCGGCCCAGCCCGGCCGGCTGGAGTTCGAGCTCCAGCCCTTTTTCCGCCCCGAATACCATGCATTTGCGTACATAAGGCGAAAGTGTCGAACCAAATACAATCATCGGACATTCCCCTCCATCATGCTGCGAAACCGGCACTCCGGACCCGGGGAACACCTGATACGCCACGACAGCGCGAATCCGCTGTGCCAAGGAGAAGCTGTTGACCGTCTTCACGCTCCTGCTCGTCCTTGGCGTCGCCGTGGCCTTCTTCGTGGTCCTGCGGCGCCTGACGATAGTGGAACAGGAGTTGCGCCGCGTCGAGTCACTCGTCGTGCGGCTGGAGGAACGCGCGTCTCATTTCGCCGCACCGCCCGCGCCGCCCGTCGCGGAAGCACCTGCCGAAGCCGCACGCGCGCCCGCGCCGATCGCCGCAGCCGCGCAACGTTCACCCGCACCGGCAGCGCGTGTCGCGCCGCCACCCCGTCCCGCGCCGCCTCCGCTCAACCTCGAGTCGCTGATCGGAGGCCGTCTGCCGATCTGGATCGGCGGCGCGGCCCTGGTCCTCGCGGGCTTCTTCCTCGTCCGCTATTCGATCGAGAGCGGGCTGCTGGGCCCCGCGGTCCGCACCGCGCTCGCCGCATTGTTCGGCGGCGCGCTGATCGCCGCGAGCGAAGCCGCGCGGCGCTTTCCGCGACCGCCGAGGATCCGCGTGTCGCCCAGGTGCTCGCCGGCGCCGGCATCGCCAGCCTCTATGGCACGCTCTACATGGCGGCGGCGCTCTACCATCTGATCACGCCGCTCACGGCCTTCGTCCTCGTCCTCTTCATCACTGCCGCGGCGATGGGACTGGCGCTGCGCCATGGGCCGCCCACTGCAGTGATGGCCCTGATCGGCGGCTTCATCGCACCCCTGGTGGCGGGGTTCGACGCCGCGGGCATCGGCCCGCTGCTCGTCTATCTCGCTTTGTTCATCGCCGCCTTGTTCGGGCTGGCGATCCATCGCGGCTGGGGCTGGCTCGTGCTCGCCGCGAGCATCGCCGGGTTCGGCTGGATCAACTTCCTGATCGCCGCATTGCACGGGCGCGATCAGGACCTGTCCGCGGTCGGCGCCTTCACCATGCTGCTCGCCGCCTGCGCCAGCGCGGCCTTGCCCGCCACCGGCACGCGCAATCCCTGGCTGCGGCTCGCCCCGCTCGTCGCCGGCTTCGTCCAGTTGCTCGCGCTGGCCCCTTCGCTCGAATTCGGCGCGCTCGCGTGGAGCTTCTATCTCGTCCTCGCCGCGGCCGCCCTGTTCCTGTCGTGGCGCCAGTCGCTCTATCTGCCCGCCGCGCTCGCGGCATTCGGCTTCCTGCTGGTGCTCGAGGCCCTTGCGCTGCTCCAGCCCGAACGAACCGCGACGCCGCTCGCCGCCGCAATCGCCACCTTGCTGTTCGCTCTGCCCGGCCATGTGCTCGCGAGCCGGGGCCGCGGCTGGGCGGCGCTGGCGCTCGGCGGCACTGCGGGGCCATTGCTCGTCGCACATGGCTGCGCGCCGTCGCTGCTCGCACCGATCGCCTGGGGCGCGCTCGAACTGCTCGCCGCGGCTGCCTGCGCGCATATGGCGTGGCGGCATAAGAGCGAGACGGACGATGTAGTGCTCACCGCCGCCAGCCTCCTCGCCGGACTGCTCGCGGCACTTGGGTTCGCCCAGTTCTTGCCCCACGCCTGGCTAGGGTTTCCGCTCACGCTCGTGCTGCTCGGCCTCGCCGGCTGGGCGCGCATTGCCCGCGCACCTTCGCTGTTCGAGCTCTCGGCGCTGCCCTATCTCGCCGCTCTGCTCGCCGCCGCGGTCCCGCTGGCGGAATTCGGGGACCTCATTACGACATCCCTGGGCGGCGACTCCTGCCCTGGCTGCGCATCCCCGCTCTGCCGAATCTGTTCCGAACGCTCGCGCTGCCGACGATCGCCTTGCTCGTCCTCCTGCTCGATCCGCGCCAGCTCGGCCGCGCGCGCCGCTTCGTCGGCAGCCTGGCGATCGGCGTCGGCATCCTGCTGCTCTACGCACTCGCCAAGCAACCGCTGGCGATCGCCACGCCGGAGCGCTTCGCCGCGATCGGCTTCGTCGAGCGTGCGCTGCTGACTCAGGCATGCCTCGCCGCCGGCTGGTATCTGCTCCGCAGCCGCCGCTTCCCCTCGCTCGCCACGGTCCTGCTCGGGCTCGGTCTGCTGCGCCTGGTCTGGTTCGACCTGCTGATCCTCAATCCCGCGATCGAGGCGCAGGCGGTGGGCGGCATCCCGCTGTTCAACGCAGCGGTGCTCCACGCTGCGCTCGCCGCCTTCTGGCTATGGACTTTGCCCGCGAAGCAGGCCTGGCGCGCGGGCGCCGCTTTGCTCACCATCGCCGCCGCGCTCGCTTTGGTCCGGCAGGCGACGCATGGCAGCCTGCTCACCGGCCCGGTCACCACGCTCGAAAATGGCGGCTATTCGGCCGTCCTGCTCGGCGTCGCATTGTTCTGGCTGTGGCGCGGCATCACCGCCGCTGTCCACGATCTCCGCATCGCGGGGCTCGCATTGCTGACTTTGGTGACGTTCAAGGTCTTCCTCGTCGACGCCGCCGCGCTCGACGGGTTGCTGCGCATCCTCTCCTTCCTCGCGCTCGGCATCGCGCTGATCGGGATCAGCTGGGCCTATAGCCGCTTCCTCGCCCGTCCCGCCGCGCCTCCCACGGAGGAACCTCAGGCGCTCGCCAAGGCCTGAGGCGCCGCGACTGCCGATGCCGGAGCGTCACGATCCTGCGTCCGGCGCCGCACGATCCTGTCCACCTGTTCCGGCCCGATCGGATCGGCGAACCTGACGCCGAAGCGATTGCCGTCGGTCCATTGAACCCGCGCGGATCCCAGCGGAATGCCGCAGGTCAGCCGCACTTCCTGGCCCGTGGCCGGAGCCGTCGATGCATGGACCAGCGCGCCGCCGGTCGAGAGATTGAGCAGATGCACGCGCACCGGCTCGCCGACGCCACTGGACATCTCGGCAGGTTGAAAGATCTTGATGCGCGGTGCCGCCCTCAGGCGCGCACCGTCCTTGTCGTTTGTCAGCATATGCTCCCACTCTGATGGCAGAATCGCATGCACGCGCCGGCCGTTCCGCAAAAAGATGGTTGCCGCCCGGTTCAGCATGTTTCCCGGCCGTCACGGGAGCCGATAGTGATCGGCGACTCGATCGAGCGCGAAGCCCAGCACCAGCTTGCCGGCCCGGCTCGGCCAGCCGAGCGCTTTCTCCGCATGGGTCAGCCCTTCGCCTGCACAGACCACGCGCCACAGCACGTCCGAAAGCCCCGGGCCCGCCGCCGCCACTGCCTCGGTGAAACGTCGTTTCGCGGCGACCTGCGCGAGCGTCGGATCGAGCGCCTTGGGCGGGCCGCGCCGCCCGCTCGCGCGCGGACTCGGATCCCAGCGCATCGTCACGCGCGGCCCCAGCGCAGCGGTCTCGTAATCCACGCGCAGCCGCTCGCCCGCCTCGAACTGCCGCGCGTCGATCCGGCCGCGCGATCGCAGCCAGGTCAGCGGCGATTCGGCGAGATTGACCGTCACCCGCCGGCCGGTCCGCCGCGCCGCGCCGCCCGAGACGCCCTGACCATCGATCTCCCGCTCCGCCAGCTCACGCATGTTGATCTCCTTTGTTCCGATTCGTTTCTCTTGCCACGGAGTCCCGTTTGTAGGAAAGAGAAAAACCAAATCGGTTAGGAGCTGCGCAGATGATCACGGCAATCCGCGAAGTTCGGCGTGCGAAGGGACTTACTCTCGACGAAGTCGCGCAGCGCTGCGTGCCGCCCACCACGGCGCAGACGATCGGCCGGCTCGAAACCGGCACGCGCACCGTCTCGGTCGGCTGGCTCAATCGCATCGCCGATGCGCTCGGGGTGGATTCGGCCGATCTGGTCCGCCTGCCCGATCGTCCCGAGATCGCCGTCGCCGCGGTGCTCGACGGCAGCGGGGTGCAGGCGCCGCGCCGCCCGGCATCGGTGGTGCCGCCGCGCGGGGCGGCGGGGATGGTCGCGGTCACCGTGGGCGGCGGCATCGGCGATTACCGCGCGGGCGACGAGATCTGGTGCGATCGGCTGGCACCCGAGGCTTATGCGCGCGCGCTCAATCGCGACGTGCTCGTGCCCCGTCCCGCCGGACGCTTCCTGTTCGGCCGCTTGATCGGTCGTGAAGGCGACAAGCTCCACTTGCTGCCGCTGGGTGCCGGCGCGCGCCAGCAGGTGGTGAGCGATCCGCCCTGGATCGCCTGCGCGGTCCGGCTGGTCCGCGCACTCTAGGCCAGCCGCTTCCCCTTGCCGACCGCCCCGCAGAGGCGCAATCTGCGGCGCAGAAAAGGGCAAAATGCAGGAGGGGACTGCGATGATCAGAACAGCGATGACGATCGCCGCCGCGATGATGTTCGCCGCGCCGGCGCTGGCCGAGGACTGGGACTTCGTTCTCGTCAACAACACCGGCAAGCCGATCAAGGCCGTCGAGATCTCGCCCGGCGGCGCCGGCACCTGGATCGCCAACAAGGTCGATCCCGAAATGAAGCGCGAAAGCGTAACCGCGCCGGGCAAGCGGATGACCGTGCATTTCGACAAAGGCGCCGGCTGCAAATACGACATCAAGGCGACCTTCGCCGACGATACCAGCGCAGTCTGGTCGGGCATCAATGTCTGCGACAACGCCTATGTCACGGTGAACTACGCCAACGGCACGCCGACCTACAAGGCGAGCTGAGCCTTCGGTTCCAGGCCGCGGAGCTGCGAGAAAGGGTTCCCGCCGGCATGGCTGCGTCTCACGCTGCCGTACGTGGCTCGGGTTGTATCGGTAATCAAATCCTCCCCGCCAGGGGAGGTGGCGCCGAAGGCGTCGGAGGGAGGTAAGCAGCGCACTCTCCCATTGAGCGCAGTGCTTCCGCCCCTCCGTCACGCTGCGCGTGCCACCTCCCCCTGGCGGGGAGGATTGAAAACCCCGCTCGCCTGAACGTCGATACGCCCCCTAACGCAAACGCGCCGCGAGAAAGTCGACGAAGACGCGGACGCGTGCCGGTGTGCTCGCGCCGCCGACGAAGATTGCGTGGATCTGCTCGACGTCTCCGGGATTGAAATCCTCGAGGATCGGGACGAGCCGGCCGGCGGCGATCTCCGGCACCACGCTGAAGCTGCCGACCCGCGCGACGCCGACCCCGCGGCTGCGAGCTGACCCAGCGTCTCGCCGTTATTCGCCTCGAAGCTCCCTTTCACCGAGAGCGCGAAATCGCGCCCTTCCCGGCGGAACGGCCAGATCGGCTCCGCCCGGCGGAAGTTGAAATTGAGGCAATTGAAGCGGTGCAGGTCCTCCGGCACCTGCGGCGTCCCATGCTTTGCGAGAAAATCGGGGGACGCCACGATCACGCGGCCTGTCTCGCCCAGCTTGCGCGCAGTGAGTGAGCTGTCGGATAATGGGCCGAAGCGGATCGCCACATCCGCCTCGCCGCCCGCCACGTCCACCAGCATGTCGGTGAGCGCGATGTCGATCAGGATGTGCGGATACAAAGCCGCGAAATCGCCGAGCAGCGGCACCACGCACAATCGGCCGTGCGACAGCGCTGCGCTCAGCCGCAGCCGTCCGCGCGGGGCGCCCTGGTCGGCGATTTGCTGCTCGGCATCGTCCAGATCGGCGAGGATCCGCCGGGCAGCCAGCAGATAGGCCTGCCCCTCGGCGGTGAGCGAGAGCGCGCGGGTCGATCGCAGCAACAGCCGCACGCCCAGCCTTGCCTCGATCCGGTCGACCGCGCGGCTCACCGCGGAGGGGCTCATGTCGAGCGCACGCCCCGCCCCGGAAAAGCTGCCATGCTGGACCACTGCGGCAAACAGTTCGAGCGCGCGCGCCCGGTCGGTCCCGCCAGCCATCTTTGCGTCCATTGCACAAATCCTCAGCGTGCCCCGCCGCTACTCCAGCCGGACCCCGCCGTCCATCTATGCATGGGAACAATGAGGCGAAGGTGAGTCATGGAATATCGGCAACTCGGATCCTCGGGCCTGCGCGTACCGGCGCTGAGCTTCGGCACCGGCACCTTCGGCGGCCAGGGCCCGCTGTTCAGCGCCTGGGGCCAGAGCGACGCGGCGGAGGCACGGCGCCTCGTCGATATCTGCCTCGATGCGGGCGTGACGCTGTTCGACACTGCCGACGTCTATTCGGGCGGCGCCTCGGAGGAGATCCTCGGCGATGCGATCCGCGGGCGCCGCGACTCGGTGCTGATCTCGACCAAGACCGGGCTCCCGATGGGAGACGGGCCGCAGGATTGGGGCGCGTCGCGCGCTCGGCTGCTGCGCGCGGTCGACGATTCGCTGCGGCGGCTCGGAACCGACTATATCGACTTGCTCCAGCTGCACGCGTTCGATGCCTCCACGCCGGTGGAGGAGCTGATCGGCACGCTCGACCTGCTGATCGCGGCGGGCAAGGTCCGCTATGCCGGCGTCTCCAATTATCCGGGCTGGCAATTGATGAAGGCGCAGGCGGTGGCCGATCGCCAGGGCAAGCCGCGGCTGGTGGCGCACCAGGTCTATTATTCGCTGATCGGCCGGGCCTATGAGGCGGACCTCATGCCGCTCGGCGCCGATCAGGGCGTGGGCGCCCTGGTGTGGAGCCCGCTCGGCTGGGGCCGGCTGACCGGCAGGATCGGCCGCGGCCGCCCGATTCCCGAAGGCAGCCGCCTGCACGAGACCGAGCAGTTCGCGCCGCCGGTTGAGACCGAGCTCCTGTACCGCGTCGTCGATGCGCTCGATGAAATCGCGGCCGAGACGGGCAAGACCGTGCCGCAGATCGCGATCAACTGGCTGCTTCGGCGCCCCACCGTCGCTTCGGTGATCATCGGCGCACGCAACGAAGAGCAGCTGCGGCAGAATCTGGGAGCCGTGGGCTGGGCGCTGACACCGGAACAGGTCGCCGCGCTCGATGCGGCAAGCGACGTGCTGCCGCCGTATCCGCACACCCCTATCGCCAGCAGGAGGGCTTCGCCCGCCTGAACCCGGCGCTGGTCTGAGGAGCACCAAATGAAACTCAACCTGGGACTGCTGGCCCTCTCGGTCGGCGCGTTCGGCATCGGCGTGACCGAGTTCGCGCCGATGGGGCTGTTGCCGGTCATCGCGAGCGATCTCGGCGTCTCGATCCCCGCCGCGGGGCTGCTGATCAGCGCCTATGCGCTGGGCGTGATGATCGGCGCGCCGCTGATGACGCTGACCACCGGCCGGGTGCCGCGGCGGATGCTCCTGATCGGGCTCGCCGGCATCTTCACGGCGGGCAATCTGCTCGCCGCGGTTTCGGACGGCTACGGCATGCTGCTCGCGGCGCGCATCCTCACCTCGTTCAATCATGGCGCCTTTTTCGGCGTCGGATCGATCGTCGCGGCCAGCCTCGTCCCGCCGCAGCGGCAGGCGAGCGCCGTCGCCACCATGTTCATGGGACTGACGATCGCCACGGTCGTCGGCGTGCCGCTCGCGACATGGGCGGGCGAGCATCTCGGCTGGCGCGCCTCCTTCTGGGGCATATCGGGGCTGGGCGTCGCGACGATGGCCGCATTGCGTCTCACGCTCCCGCCTCTGCCCGCCCTTACCGGCGGAAACGCACTCGCCGAGCTGCGCGTGCTCGCCCGCGGCAAGGTGCTCGGCGCGCTCGCGCTGACCGTGATCGGATCGAGCGCGATGTTCACGGTCTTCACTTATATCGCCCCGATCCTGCGCGATGCGACACATGCCTCGCTGGGCTTCGTCACGGCGATGCTGGTGACCTATGGGCTCGGGCTGACGGCCGGGAACTGGCTCGGCGGCAAGTTCGCCGATCGCTCGGTCGACCGCACATTGATCATAACATTGGCCTCGCTTTCCGCGATCCTGGTCGCCTTCGCGATGCTCATGCCGCATGCCGCGCCCGCGGCGGTGCTGATCTTCCTGTGGGGCGTGGCGAGCTTCGCGCTGGTGCCGCCGCTGCAGGTCCGGGTGATGACCGCCGCCGCCGATGCGCCGAACCTGGCATCGTCGGTCAATATCGGCGCCTTCAATCTCGGCAACGCGTTCGGCGCGGCGCTGGGCGGCGGCGTGATCGCCGCCGGCCTGGGCTATCCGGCAGTCGCACTGGCCGGTGCGGCAACCGCGGCGGCGGGACTGGTCGCGGTCCTGCTGGCGAGCCGGCGCACGCAAGAGCCGGCCGAGCAGCAGCTCTGCGGCGCCTCGGGCTAGGGCGTACCGACATTCAACTCTTCCCCTCCCTGGAAAGGAGGGAGTCAGTTTGTTGAATGCCGGACCCCCGTTAGACCATCCATGCCCGACGGCGCCGCGGAGTCGCCGCAAATCGATGATGGTGGGCGCTGACGGGCTCGAACCGCCGACCCTCTCGGTGTAAACGAGATGCTCTACCAACTGAGCTAAGCGCCCTTGCTCTCCGCCGATGCCAAAAGCGGCGCGCCGGGGCAAGGTCTGGTTTTCACACCAGATGCAGCCCCGCGCGCTTCACGGCGCTCGCATAGCTCCGCATGCCTTCGATCCCCTTGCTGCTGAGCCCGATATAGGCCCGCCGCCGGTCGGTCGGATCGGCCTGCCGCTCGAACAGCCCGGCATCGTGCAACGTCCCGATCCAGCGCAGCGCCGTGGTCGGCGGCACCGCCGCGGCGATGCACAGGCTCGACACCGACACCTGGCGCCGCTCCAGCCCGGCGGCGAACAGGTCGAGCAACATGTCCCAGGCCGGATCCGCGAACAATTCGTCGGCGAAGAATTGCGCGCGCATCCGGCGCGCCCGGATCACTGCGCGGATCTCGGCCGGCGCGATCTCCACCGGCGGCCCGGTGTCCGGTCCGCGATACCCGGCGCCGCGATCGCGCACGCCGCCACGCGGCTCGGCATCGTCGCCCCGGGTCAGCCGGGCGAGCGTCTCCGCGATCCGGGCGACTTCTTCGCTCAGCCGTCGCAGCCTGGCCGATTCCGCCTCGCGGTTGACATCGTCCATCACCCCGCGCGCGCGCCACTTCGCAGTGGCGATCGCGCTGATCCGGTCGGCCCGGTTCGGCGTGCACAATATCTGGGTACGCGGCCCCAGCAATTGCGCCGCCGCGGCATCGATCTGTTCGGGCGATACCGTCGCGACGATACCGAGCGAGCGTTCACGCGCCGTCATATCCGCCCGCGCCAGCACCACGTCCAGCAGCGCGTCGGGCGCCGCCACCGCCTCGATCAGGATCAGGTCGAGCCCATCATAATTGCCGGGATCGGCCGAGGCCTCGGCGAACGACACCGGCTTGCGTGCCACGCACCCGGCCAGTTCGAGCGCCGCGACAGCATCGGCAGCCGCTTCCGCGTCGTCCGCGACAACCAGCGCAACCGGCGCGTTGCCGGCATAGCCCTCGGCCGGTCCCTTGTGGAGCATGGTCAATTCCGCCATCGCCTGCCTCAGGTTCATCTTCTGTTCCGGAGATGCCGCATGGCTCCGAAACGGGTGAGTCCGATTTCCTCCGTTTCGGAGGTTATAAGGCGACCCGCGCGACGCGTGGGGTGTTCAACTCGGCGCTCCGTTCCGGATCATTCGAAGATCGCGGCGGAGCGATAAACCTCTGTTTCAGACACTTCGCTGCTCGCATCGAGAAGCGCGCGCGTGGCGCTGGCCGCGACGCCGAACCACAAGGTGGCACCGATCATCGTGAACAACGCCATGACAAGCGTGACGAAAATCCGCAGGGGCGCACCCATCGCCGCCTGCTGCGCCGCGAAATTCTGCGCCGCAGCCTGGATCAGCGCGGGATCGCCCTGCGCGGCGGCGATCTCGGCGAAATAGCCGCCCATAACCCACCAGCCGAGCGCCATCCCGACGACGAGAAGCGGAACCAGCACGATCAGATACGCCGCGAACAATATCCAGAACCGCCCGCGGCTCAACGCCCAGGCACCGTCGATACTGATCCGCTGGCGATAGAGGCTCAGCGGGAACAGCGGCGACAGGCGCACCTGCACCCAGACCAGGAAACCCATCAGCGCGAGGAACCCCAATATGCCCAGCAGCCCGGCGGCCATCGGCGATCCGGCGGCGAACCCCACCAGCCCCACCAGCAGGAGCACCACCAGCTCGCCGATGAACACGAGTATCGTGAAGCCGATCAGGTAGAGAAACAGCAGCCCGAGCGCGCGAAGCTCGTCCCATCCCAGCCGCATCGACGCAAAGCCCTGCTCGTCGGGCATCAGGACCGCGCGAAACACGGCATTCATGATGACCATGCCGAGCAGCAGGAAGACGATGTAGGACACGACCATGATGAGTATCGCGCCGCCGCCGAACGCAGCGGGATTGGTCATCGGGTCCGGCGTCAGGCCGACGGTGCCGGTCATTGCGAACACCATGGCAAAGCCCAGGGCCAGCGAGGCGACGGAATAGGTTGCCGTCCAGATCGCGACCGAACCGGGCCGCCGGGCGAGGATACCGAACGTGCCGCTCAGAATCGTATCGATATTCGCCATCTTGCCCCCATTTTCGCAGCACCCCGCGCCGCGCGCTCAGTCGAGCGACTTTACGATTTCCTCCACCATCTTCTTCGCATCGGCGAGAAGCATCATCGTGTTGTCGCGGTAAAACAACTCGTTGTCTACGCCCGCATAGCCCACGCCGCCCATCGAGCGCTTGATGAACAGCACCGTCTTGGCCTTTTCGACATCGAGCACCGGCATGCCGTAGATCGGCGAGCTCTTGTCGGTCTTGGCGGCGGGGTTGGTCACGTCGTTGGCGCCGATCACGAAGGCGACGTCGGTCTGGGCGAATTCGGAGTTGATGTCCTCGAGCTCGAACACCTCGTCATAGGGCACGTTCGCCTCGGCGAGCAGCACGTTCATGTGCCCGGGCATGCGCCCCGCGACCGGGTGGATGGCGTATTTCACGCGGACGCCATGCGCCTTGAGCTTGTCGCCCATCTCGCGCAGCGCATGCTGCGCCTGCGCGACCGCCATGCCGTAGCCGGGGACGATGATCACCTGCTCGGCCTGCTGCATCAGGAAGGCGGCGTCCTCGGCCGAGCCGCGCTTCCACGGCCGGTCGGTCGCCGCCGCAGCCGCACCGCCGCCGCTGTCGCCGCCGAAGCCGCCCGCGATCACGCTGATGAAGCTGCGGTTCATCGCGCGGCACATGATGTAGCTGAGGATCGCGCCCGAGCTGCCGACGAGCGCGCCGGTGATGATCATCGCGCTGTTGTGGAGCGTGAACCCCATCGCCGCCGCCGCCCAGCCCGAATAGGAATTGAGCATCGACACCACGACCGGCATGTCCGCGCCGCCGATCGGGATGATCAGCAGGAAGCCGATCAGGAAGCTCAGCGCCGTGACGGTCCAGAAGACCCAGGGGCTCTGATCGGTCACGAAATAGGCGATCAGGCCGAGGATCGCGGCGATCAGCCCGAGGTTGATGACGTGGCGGCCGGGCAGCATGATCGGCTTGCCGCTCATATTGCCGTTGAGCTTCAGGAACGCGATCACCGACCCCGAGAACGTGATCGCGCCGATCGCGACGCCGAGCGCCATCTCGATCCGGCTGACCTGGCGGATGCTGGCGAAGGGCTCGCCGATCATCGGGATGACGATGTCGGCGATGCCGAAGGCCTGCGGATTGAGGAACGCCGCCGCCGCGACGAGCACCGCCGCCATGCCGACCAGCGAGTGGAATGCGGCGACCAGCTGCGGCATCGCGGTCATGGCGATGCGCCGGGCAGTGACGAGGCCGATAACGGCGCCGATGGCGATAGCGCCGAGAATCTCCGCGACGGTAACCCAATCGGGTTGGAAAAGTGCCGCTTGTGATAAGGGCACATTAGTCATGTCTTTGAACGGCACATGCGTAACCAGCGTCGTCACCACCGCGATCGCCATGCCGATCATGCCGAGACGATTGCCGCGCTGGCTGGTGACCGGGCTCGAAAGCCCGCGCAATGCGAGGATGAAACAGACGCCCGCGACCAGATAGGCCAGCGACACCCAGGGGCTCACTGCGACGGCATGTTCCATCTCAGCGCACCTTCTTCTTGTACATTGCGAGCATCCGCGCGGTCACTGCGAAGCCGCCGAAGATGTTGATGCTGGCGAACACCACGGCGATCAGCCCCAGCCATTTGGAGACCGCGCCGCCATTGCCCAGCCCGACCGCCGCCGACGCGATCAGCGCGCCGACGATGATTACCGACGAGATCGCATTGGTCACCGCCATCAGCGGCGTGTGCAGCGCCGGGGTGACCGACCAGACGACGTAATAGCCGACGAAGCACGCCAGCACGAAGATCGACAGGATCGAGATGAAGTCCATAATTACTCCTGATCCTCCCCGGCACGGGGAGGGGACCGTCCAAAGGACGGTGGAGGGGCGCGCCGCGAGCGCGACAATCGAGGCGGCTACGCCGTCAGCGTCTTTCAGCACGTCGGCAGCATTGATCCGTACGAGTTGATAGCCGTTACCGCGGACAAAGCTGTCGCGTTTTCGGTCATGCTCGATTGCAGCCGGAGTGGAATGGATCTGCCCATCGATCTCGATGACGAGCCGCTTCGGCGCGTAATAGAAATCAACGACGTAAGACCCGATGGCATGATGGTTGCGAAAATGCAGGCCGGACGACCGGCTTCTCAACCGCTGCCAAAGCAGCACCTCGGGATAGCTCATTTCCCTGCGCTGCTTGCGCGCCCTAGCGGTTTCGGGCCGAAGCATGCGCGGAGAGCCCCTCCACCGCGCTTCGCGCGGTCCCCTCCCCGTTCCGGGGAGGATCGAGGGAGCGATGCTCAACCCAACAACCTCTCGCTCATGACCTTGCCGCCCTGCGTCAGCCGGATCGCGTTGCCGATCTCGTCGTCGAGCACCGGCTTGCCCGCTTCCTTGTCCCAGAAGGCCGAGAGGAAGTTGAACAAATTGCGCGCGAACAGCGCCGAGGTATCGGCCGCCAGACGCGAGGGCACGTTGCGGTGCCCGACGATCTTCACGCCGTGGACGGTCACCACTTCGCCCGCCACCGCGCCCTCGACATTGCCGCCCGCCTCGACCGCGAGATCGACGATCACGCTGCCCGGCTTCATGCTCGCGATCTGCGCGTCGCTGATCAGCCGCGGTGCCGGACGCCCCGGGATCAGCGCAGTGGTGATGACGATGTCCTGCTTGGCGATGTGGCTCGAGACCAATTCGGCCTGCGCCGCCTTGTATTCGTCGGACATCTCGGTGGCATAGCCGCCGGTGCCCTCGCCCTCGATGCCCTTCACATTCTCGACGAAGATCGGCTTGGCGCCGAGCGACTGGATCTGTTCCTTGGTCGCGGCGCGCACATCGGTGGCCGAGACTTGCGCGCCCAGCCGCCGCGCGGTGGCGATCGCCTGCAGGCCCGCCACGCCCACGCCCATCACGAACACCTTGGCGGCGCTCACCGTGCCCGCCGCGGTCATCATCATCGGAAAGGCGCGGCCATATTCGGACGCGGCGTCGAGCACCGCCTTGTAGCCCGCCAAATTCGACTGCGAAGACAATATGTCCATCGACTGCGCACGGGTGATGCGTGGCATGAACTCCATCGCCAGCGCCTCGGCGCCGAGCGCGGCATAGCGATCGACTCGCGCGCGCTCCCCGAACGGGTTCAACCCCGCGACGATCCATGCGCCCTGCTTCAAACCGGGAAGCTGGTCGGGATCCGGCCCCTGCACACCCAGCACGATATCGGCGTCGGCCAGCACGTCCCCGCGCCCTCCGATGGTCGCGCCTGCATCGGCATAGCCCTGATCGGCGATCGACGCGGTCTCGCCCGCACCCGCCTCGACTGCGACGGTGGCGCCCAGACCGACGAACTTCTTGACGGTCTCGGGAGTCGCGGAGACGCGCCGCTCGCCGGCGGCGGTCTCCTTGAGCACCGCGATCTTCACCTCAGCTGGCGATCATGAAGACGACGAAGGCGCCGACGGCGGCCGACGCGATCGTCCCCCAGAGCATGAGCTTGGTGAAGCCGCTATAGGTCTCGGCGTGCACCTGCACTTCGGTGCTGTTGTCGCCCGTATCGGCCATGCGTCCTCATCCCCTATGCGCAAATTTCGCCGAACCTTAACCGCGGCACCGCATCCCCTCAACCCCGCCGCCGCAAACATCGGTTGCGCGCAGGCTTAAGCGGGCCTTTACCGGTTGCAGTCTAAGCAATGCCCTGAAACGGGACATTAGGGACAGACGGATGACGCGCAACGGACAGCGCCTCCTGATGCTGATAGACGACGAACCGGCGCAGCGCCGCCTCGTCGCAGCGATCGCTGCGCGCCGCGCCTGGCGCACCGTCTTCGCGGGCGAATCCGAAACGGCGATCGCGATGCTCGGCACGCCCGACGGCATGGCGCTCGACGCGATCATCCTCGATCACGCTTCGTCCGATGCCGATGCCGCCGCCTTGATCGGCGAGCTGCGCGCGCGCCGTCCGCAATTGCCGATCCTCGTGCTCACCGCCAACAGCTCGGCCGCCGCCGCGGTCAGCGCGATGCGCGCCGGCGCCACCGATTTCCTCGTCAAGCCGATCGCTTCGGACCGGCTGCTCGCCGCCCTCGAAGCGGCGATCGGCGGCCTGACCGCAGGCGAGCTCCGCCCGCTCACCGAAAAGCTGTCGGCCAGCCTCGCCTTCGACGAGATCGTCGGCAGCGCGCCGCAGTTCCGCGCCGCGCTCGCGATCGCCGCCAAGGCGGCCCGCGCCCGCGTGCCCGTCCTGATCGAAGGCGAAAGCGGAGTCGGCAAGGAAGTGGTCGCGGAGGCGATCCACGCCGCTTCCCCGCGCAACAAGAAGCCGGCGATCGCCGTCAATTGCGGCGCGATTCCCGCCAATCTCGTCGAATCGGAACTGTTCGGGCACGAGAAGGGTGCGTTCACCGGCGCGTTCGAGCGCAAGATCGGCCGCTTCCAGGATGCCGACGGCAGCACATTGTTCCTCGACGAGGTCGGCGAGATGCCGCTCGACGCGCAGGTCAAGTTGCTGCGCGTGCTCCAGTCGGGCGAGATCCAGCCTCTGGGCGCGCGCCATCCCCGCGAAGTCGATGTCCGCGTCATCGCCGCGACCAACAAGAGCCTGCTCGCCGAAGTCGAGGCCGGCCGCTTCCGCGAAGACCTCTATTACCGCCTCAACGTCGTCCAGGTCACGATCCCGCCCTTGCGCGAACGCGCCGGCGACATCCCCGCGCTCGCCCGCCACCTGCTCGCGCGGATCGCCGAGCAGCCGGGGCTCCGGCCCTTGGGCATCACCGACGACGCGCTGACCCTGCTCGGCAGCTATGACTGGCCGGGCAATGTCCGCCAGCTCCAGAACGCCCTGTTCCGCGCCGCGGTGCTCTGCGACGGCGACGGCCTCGCCCGCGCCGACTTCCCGCAGATCGCTCAGCTCGCCGCGGGCCGCCCGGCCGGCAGCGGACCGGTGCAGCAGGGCTCGGGCAATGCCGGCGTCACCCTGTTCCGTCCCGACGGCAATCTGCGCGCGCTCGACGAGATCGAGGCCGACGTCATCCGCCTCGCCATCGGCCATTATCGCGGCCGCATGACCGAAGTCGCGCGCCGCCTCGGCATCGGCCGCTCGACGCTGTACCGCAAGCTCGGCGAGCTCGGGATCGACCAGAGCGCCGCCTGAGCCTAGACGGGCGGCATGCCCGTCTTTTCCGGAAAGTCCGTCCTCGTCACCGGTGCCGCATCGGGCATCGGTCTCGCGCTCGCGCGGCATTTCGCCACCGAGGGCGCCGCGCGGCTGATCCTCGTCGATACGTCGCCGATACCCATGGACTTCGCGCATGAGGCCGTCACCGGCGACGTGCGGGACGAGGCGCTCTGGGACCGGCTCGACCTGGCCGGGCTCGACCATGCGGTGGTCAATGCGGGCGTCGCCGGTGCGGGGGCGATAGCCGATCTCGCGCTCGACGAGTGGCGGCGCATCCTCTCGATCAATCTCGACGGTGCGTTCCTGACGCTGCGTGCGGCACTGCGCGCGATGCGCGGGCGCGGCGGATCGATCGTCCTCACTGCCTCCGCGGCCGGCGTGAAGGCCGAGCCCGGCGTCGCCGCTTATGGCGCGTCCAAGGCGGCGCTGATCCACCTCGCCAAGGTCGCGGCGAAGGAAGGCGCGCCGCACGGCATCCGGGTCAACGCCATCGCCCCCGCAGGCGTCGAAACGCCGGTGTGGGACGCGATCCCGATGTTCGCCGAGCGCGCCGCCCAAATCGGCCGCGACGCCGCCTTCGCCGAGATGGCCAAGATGGCCACGCCGCTCGGCCGTTATGCCAAGCCCGAGGAGATCGCCCGGCAGATCGCCTTCCTGCTCTCCGACCAGAGCGCGCTCGTCACCGGCGCGACCCTGATCAGCGACGGCGGCTACACGCTTTAGCCCGGCTGGCGCGCCACCAAAGCCGCATCGCGCATCCCGCGCCATATGCGCAGCGCCTGCGCGGTCTCGAACACGTCATGGACGCGGATCAGCTGGGCGCCGAGCTCCGCGCCCTTGAGCGCGACCGCCAGCGAACCGCCCAGCCGCGCCTCGGCGGGTGCCTCGTTCGAGAGCGCACCGATCATCCGCTTGCGGCTGGCACCGAGCACCACGCCGCAGCCGATCCCGTGGAACAGCGCAAGGCCATTGAGCAATGCGAGATTGTCGGCGAGCGACTTGCCGAAGCCTATGCCCGGGTCGATCAGCACACGTTCCCGCGCGATGCCCTTCGCCACGACTTCGTCGACGCGGCGATCGAGCCAGTCATAAACCTCGAGCAGCACGTCGCCGTAATTGCCGCCATCATGGCCGGTCCTGCCGGGATCGGGCGAGTGCATCAGCACCACCGGGCAGCCTGCCGCCGCCGCCACATCGAGCGCGCGATCGTCGTAAAGCAGGGCCGAGACATCGTTGACCAGCTGCGCCCCCGCGCCGAGCGCCGCCTCCATCACCGCCGCCTTGCGCGTGTCGATCGACACCGCGGCGCCGCTGCGCGCCAGCCGCTCGATGACGGGCACGGTCCGCTCGATCTCGTCGCCTTCCCACACCGTCTCCGCGCCCGGCCGAGTCGATTCGCCGCCGACATCGACGATCGCGGCCCCGGCAACCGTCATGTCGACGCCGACCTGCGCCGCCGCGGCCGGATCGCCGACGTGGCGGCCGCCGTCGGAGAAGCTGTCGGGCGTGACGTTGAGGATACCCATCACCTGCGGCTGATCGAGCCGCACCACGCGCTCACCGAGCTTGAGCGGCGCGCGCGGGGCGGAGATGCGTGCGGCGATCGCGTGGAGGCGTTCGTCGTCGGGGAGATCGGCAACCGGAATGGTGCGCTGGAGCACGCGCCGGCCGCCCTGCACTGCGATCAGCTCATAGGCCGCGAACCAGCACAGTCCGCCCGCCAGCCGCGCCACCGCGCCATCCCGCCCGACCGGCGTGTCGACGAACTGGGTGGGGCGAAGATAGAGCCGGGCGGCGGAGGGGAGGTTCATCGCGTGACCCTAGCAAGCCCCTCCCCTTCAGGGGAGGGGTTGGGGTGGGGCAGTGCCGCAGGCGAAAGGTCTCGATGAGACGGCAAGGCCCCACTCCTTGCCCCTCCCCTGAAGGGGAGGGGTGAAGAAGGATTACGGCTGCGTCGCCAGCAACCAGGTCTGCCTGAGCGCGTCGATCGGCTTGAGCACGCCTTCGTCCTCATAATGCCACCACGTCCAGCCATTGCAGGAAGGCGCGTTCTGCAGCGTCGCGCCGAGCTTGTGGATCGAGCCGGCGGCATTGCCGCATTTGAGCGACCCGTCCGCGCCGACCACCGCGCGGTGGCGCCGCTTCGAATCAAACAATATCGTACCCGGGGCGAGATAGCCGTTCTCGACCAATTGCCCGAACGCCACCCGCGGCGCCGCCTTGGGCGCCTGCATCGTGGTCAGCGCCGATTCGTCGAGCGGCAGCGCCGCGTCGATGCGGGCCTGCGCCGCCTCGACATAGACGCCTTCGCGATCGATGCCGATCCAGCGCCGGCCGAGCCGCTTCGCCACCGCGCCGGTGGTGCCGGTGCCGAAGAACGGATCGAGGACCACGTCGCCCTTCTTCGTCGTCGCCAGCAGGATCCGGTAGAGCAGGGCCTCGGGCTTCTGGGTCGGATGGACCTTGTACCCGTCCTTCTTGAGCCGCTCCTGCCCGCCGCAGATCGGGAATTCCCAGTCGCTGCGCATCTGCAGCTCGTCGTTGAGCGTCTTCATGCTGCGATAATTGAAGGTGTAGCGCGCCTTCTCGCCCTTCGACGCCCAGATCAGGGTCTCGTGCGCGTTGGTGAAGCGCGTGCCCTTGAAATTGGGCATGGGGTTCGCCTTGCGCCAGATGATGTCGTTGAGGATCCAGAAGCCGAGATCCTGGATCGCGCTGCCGACCTTGAAGATGTTGTGATAGCTGCCGATCACCCAGATCGAGCCGTCGTCCTTGAGGATGCGGCGCGCCTCGGCCAGCCATTCGCGGGTGAACTTGTCATAAGCGGCGAGGCTGTCGAACTTGTCCCATTCGTCGGTGACCGCGTCGACATGGCTGCCGTCGGGGCGATTGAGGTCGCCGCCGAGCTGGAGATTGTAGGGCGGATCGGCGAAGATCAGGTCGATCGACTTGGCCGGCAGCGCGCGCATCGCCGCGATGCAATCGCCGCGCAGGATGGTGTCGAGCGGCAATACCGGCACCGGCGCGCTCGCCGTGCGGTCCCGCACTTTCACCGTTTCCAATACCCCCATCTGCGTCTCACTCCCTTGCCCGAACCCCCGTATTCGGGGCACGCGGAGTCCGTCGTCAAGCAAACATTGGTTAACGAAAATGGCTGCTAAAGCGTTAACGCCGCAGAACATTCGGGCATCGGGGCAGATGTTGAGTCAAGAAGTTATCCACAGGCGCAAGCACTGGTGGTGTGGCACGAAAGACTCAGTTTCGGAGCGGGGTGCAATTTCTGGTGCTGTGCTCCGGCGGAGTTCTCCAACCGTGCTCCGGCGAAGACCGGAGCGTTGGCGGCAAGCGACCCGCTGGTGGCCAACGCTCCGGCCTTCGCCGGAGCACGATGTGATTCGATCAGATCAAATCCGCTCAGCAGCTCACGCCGCCGTACCGCCCATGGTCAGCCCCTGGACCAGCAAACTGGGCTGACCCACGCCGGCAGGCACCGACTGCCGCCCTTGCAGCACACGTCCCCCGTGCTCCGGCGAAGGCCGGAGCGTTGGCGGCAAGCGACCCGCCAGGGGCCAGGGCTCCGGCCTTCGCCGGAGCACGGTTTCGATTCGATAGGATCAGACCGGCTTGCAGCTCAGGCCGCGGTGCCGCCCACCGTCAGCCCCTCGACCAGCAGGCTCGGCTGCCCAACCCCCGCAGGAACGCTCTGCCCACCCTTGCCGCACATGCCGACACCCTCGTCGAGCGCGAAATCATTGCCGATGCCGGTGACTCGGGTCAGCACGCTCGGCCCGTCGCCGATCAGCGTCGCGCCCTTGATCGGGCGGCCGATTTTGCCGTTCTCGATCCGGTAGGCCTCGGTGCACGAGAAGACGAACTTGCCCGAGACGATGTCGACCTGCCCGCCGCCGAAGCTCTTGGCGTAGATGCCGCGCTTCACCCGGCTCATCAGTTCGGCGGGATCGTCCTTGCCGCCCTTCATGAAGGTGTTGGTCATCCGCGGCATCGGCGCGTGCTGGAACGATTCGCGGCGGCCGTTGCCGGTGGGCTCGACGCCCATCAGCCGGGCGTTCAACCGGTCCTGCATATAGCCCTTGAGGATACCGTCCTCGATCAGCACGGTTTCGCGCGTCGGCGTGCCTTCGTCGTCGATCGACAGCGAGCCGCGGCGGTCATGGATCGAGCCGTCGTCGACCACGGTGACGCCCGGCGCGGCGACCCGCTCGCCGATCCGGCCCGAAAAGGCGCTGGTGCCCTTGCGGTTGAAATCGCCCTCGAGCCCATGGCCCACCGCTTCGTGGAGCAGCACGCCGGGCCAGCCAGGGCCGCACAACACGGTCATGTCGCCCGCCGGCGCATCCTCGGCATCGAGATTCACGAGCGCCTGCGCCAGCGCCTCGTCGATCGCGCGGTTCCACGTTTCGGGCTCGAACAGCCGGTCGTAAAGCGTGCGCCCGCCGGTGCCGAAGCTGCCGGTCTCGCGGCGGCCGTTCGCCTCGACCACGATCGAGACGTTGAGGCGGACCAGCGGCCGCACGTCGGTGGCGATGAAGCCGTCGGGACGGACGATCTCGACCACGCCCCAGGATCCGGTGAGCCCGACCGAGACCTGCACGACCCGCGGATCGCGTGCCCGCGCCGCTGCGTCGATCGTCTGGCACAGGTTCACCTTGTCGGCGAAGGGGACGAGATCGAGCGGGTCTTGGTCAGTGTAGAGATGGCGGTTGTTGCCTTGCGGCGGCGGCGCCTTGCCGGCCTTGCCCGGCTCGATCAGCGCCATGGTTTCCGCCGCGCGTCGGATCGCGGCGGGGCTGATCTCGTTGGCATGCGCAAAGGCCGTGGTCTCGCCCGAGACCGCGCGCAGCCCGAAGCCCGATTGCGTGTCGAACGAGGCGGTCTTCAGCCGGCCGTCGTCGAAGCCGAACGCCTCCGACTTGCGATATTGGAGATAGAGTTCGCCGTCCTCCGCGTTCGCCAATGCGTCGGCGGTCAGGCGGGTGGCGGTTTCGGGGTCAAGCGCGCGATACAGGAACGCGCGGGGATCGGACGGAATCGACATGCCGCCCGATATAGGCGCGTCAGACGCTGGCGCCAGCCGGGTGATCGGGCAATTGGCTCTGGTCGGCGCCGTCGGCGGGCCCGCCGATCAGCACGAAGCGGCGGTCGCAATAGCCGCAATCGACGGTGCCGGTCTCGTCGATCTGCAGGAACACGCGCGGATGGCCAAGTGCAGCGGGCACGCCGGGCCCGCTGCCGTCGCAGGCGACGCGGGCATGGCTGGTACGGATCGTCTCGGGCGGCGGAATCATGCGAATGCCGATAGCAAGGGGTTGCCCGCGCTTCAATTGCTTCCGGCACCCCTGCCACTTTCCCGTTCGCCCTGAGCTTGTCGAAGCCTGTCCTGAGCGCCGCCGCAGGCGGCGTCGAAGGGGCAGTTCTCCTCCTGCGAGCTGTCCGCGAGAACAGGGCAGCGCTTCGACAGGCTCAGCGCGAACGGGAGAGGACAAGCGCCACTTCGGCGTTGCGCGCTTGGCGAGCGCCGCACACGCGCTTACAGGCTCGACCATGACTCAAGCCGCGATCGAGATCGACAATCTCTGCAAGACCTACGCCGGCGGCAAGCGCGCGCTCGACGGGGTGAGCTTCGATGTACCGCGAGGGACGATCTTCGGATTGCTCGGCCCCAACGGCGCCGGCAAGTCGACGCTGATCAACATCCTCGCCGGGCTGGTCAACAAGACCGAGGGCCGCGCGACGATCTGGGGCTTCGACGTCGACGCGCATCCGCGCAACGCCAAAGCGAGCATCGGCATCGTCAACCAGGAGATCACCTTCGATCCCTTCTTCACCCCGCGCGAGACGCTGGAGATCCAGGCCGGTCTCTACGGCGTGCCCAAAAAGCAGCGCGATCCGATGGGGCTGCTGCGCGCCGTGCATCTCGAGGACAAGGCCGAGGCCTATTCGCGCACGCTCTCCGGCGGCATGAAGCGCCGGCTGATGGTAGCCAAGGCGATGGTCCATTCGCCGCCGGTGCTCGTGCTCGACGAGCCCACCGCCGGCGTCGATGTCGAGCTTCGCCAGCAGCTCTGGGCCTATGTCCGCGAATTGAACGCCCGCGGCGTGACGGTGGTGCTGACCACCCATTATCTCGAGGAAGCCGAGCAGCTTTGTGACCGCATCGCGATCATCAACCACGGCAAGTTGATCGCCAACAAGCCGACGCGCGAGCTGGTGGGCATGGCGCAGGAGAAAGTGGTCGAAGTCACTGTCGACCGCGACGTGCCGGTGCTCCCCGAAAATGCCTGCTTCCAGAAGATCGAATTGAAGGCCGGGCGCACCTTGGTGATCACGTACCGGAAAGATCAGGCGAATGCCGGCGAAGTGCTCGGCGCGGTGCAGAGCGGGGGCTACGGCATCGTCGACGTCTCGACCCGCGAAGCCGATCTGGAGGACGTGTTCCTCAACCTGACCCGGGCGAATGGCTGAGGGCGAACCAGCGGAAGAGACGATGGCGAACGACCCTCACACCTCCGACATCCTCGTCATCGGCTCGGGCGCGGCCGGGCTGACCGCGGCGCTCAACCTTGCCGCACGCTTCAAGGTGACGGTGCTCGCCAAGGGCGGACTCAACGAAGGCTCGACTGCCTGGGCGCAGGGCGGGATCGCGGCGGTGCTCGAACCCGGCGACACGTTCGAGAACCATATCGAGGACACGATCGTCGCCGGCGCGGGTTTGAACGACCGCGCGACCGTGGAGATGGTGGTCGAGAACGCCCCCGCGGCGATCGAGCGGCTGGCCAGGCTCGGCGTGCCGTTCAACACCGACGGCAATTCGCTGCACCTCACCCGCGAGGGCGGGCACAGCCATCGCCGGATCGTCCATGTCGACGACGCCACCGGCTGGGCAGTGCAGGAGGCTTTGCTCAAGGCGGCGCGCGCCAATCCGAACATCACGCTCGTCCCCGACATGGTGGTGATCGATCTCGCCACCAGCCGCCACGAGGAACGTTATTCGGGCGCGGGCAATGTCTGGGGCGTCTATGCCTTCAACCGCGCGACCAACCGGGTGGAGCTGTTCACTGCCAGCGCCACCGTGCTCGCCACCGGCGGCGCGGGCCGCACCTATCTCTTCTCGACCGCGCCGCGCGGCGCGACCGGCGACGGCATCGCGATGGCGTGGCGCGCGGGGTGCCGCATCTCCAACATGGAGTTCATGCAGTTCCACCCGACCTGCCTCTACAATCTCGAGGTCAAGAACTTCCTGATCACCGAGGCGGTGCGCGGCGAGGGCGGGCAATTGATCAACCCGCAGACCGGCAAGCGCTTCATGGCCGATTACGATCCCGAGCGGATGGAGCTGGCGCCGCGCGACGTCGTGGCGCGCGCGAACGACGCCGAGATCAAGCGCGATGGCTTGGATTTTGTCCATCTCGACATCAGCCACATGCCCTCCGAATTCGTGAAGGGGCATTTCCCCAATATCTACGAGAAGCTGCTCGGGCTGGGCATCGACATGACCGCCCAGCCGATCCCCGTAGTGCCCGCGCAGCATTATACCTGCGGCGGGATCGTGATCGACCGCCACGGCAAGACCGACCTGCCCGGCCTCTATGCGGCCGGCGAATGCACCCAGTCGGGCCTGCACGGCGCCAATCGCCTCGCCTCCAATTCGCTGCTCGAATGCTTCGTGTTCGGCGAAGCGGTGGCGAGCCACATCGCGGCGAACTGGGACGACCTTGCCCCGCCCCCGCGATCCGGCCATGGGACGAGAGCCGCGTCACCGATTCCGACGAGGAAGTGGTGATCAAGCAGAACTGGACCGAGATCCGCCGCTTCATGTGGAATTATGTCGGCATCGTCCGCTCGACCAAGCGGCTCGAGCGCGCGGCGCACCGCATCCAGATGCTGCGCGGCGAAGTGAACGACTATTACGGCCATTTCCGCGTCACCGCCGACCTGATCGAGCTGCGCAACCTGCTCGAGAGCGCCGACCTGATCGTCCGCTCCGCGCTCCACCGCAAGGAGAGCCGCGGGCTGCATTACACGCTCGATTATCCCGAGACGCTCGATGTGGCGGTCGACACGGTGCTGGTGCCCTAGGGGTTTGCCCGGTGGTAAAAAGCGGGACTGATCCCCATCTTAGAGTCCAACGGTGGCGCTGGTTTCCGGCAGATTCACGTTTCGTCGCTATCGTTACCGGATTCGTCGCATCCGGGCGCTCTCAGGCTTTGATGCGAGTCGCGGTCGCCGCATGATGGAAAAGGCGCAAGGGGCTGCATTTGTGAAGAAAATTCAGGGTTTCTCGAAACTGGAGCGGGCGCTGACCGTCGCGGGGCTCGGCCCGGCGATGCTGCTCGGCTGCGCAGTGCACGAGGATATCCAGCTCGCCGCCTATCTGCCCGCGCCCAGCTACAGCGTGCTGATGCCCTTCCCCGCCGCAGCCGCCGCGCCGTCCCGGCCGCGCGTGGCCGCACCGGTCGAACTGGTGACCAGCATCGACGCGATCACCCGCAATTTCAGCGGGCTGGTCGGCGTCGCGGTGACCAGCGTGGACGACGGCTGGATCGCCGGCAACCACACGGCATCGCGCCCGCTGCCGCAGCAGAGCGTGAGCAAGCTCTGGGTGACGATGACCGTGCTCGACGCCGTCGATCGCGGCGTCCTCCGGCTCGACGATCCGCTGACCATCACCCGCGCCGATTTCACTCTGTTCCACCAGCCCGTCGCGGCGCTGGTGAAGGGCGATGCCGGCTATACCAGCACCATCGGCGAGATCATGCGCCGCGCGATGCAGATGAGCGACAATACCTGCAACGACAAATTGCTCCACCTCGTCGGCGGCCCGCAGGCGGTGCGCGACTTCATCGCGCGCAAGCAGCTCGGCACGATCCGCTTCGGCCCGGGCGAGAAACTGCTCCAGGCCGGCACTGCGGGGCTCGAATGGAAGCCCGAATATTCCACCGGCAACGCCTTCGCCGTCGCCCGCTCGAGGCTTTCGCCCGCCGTCCGGCTCGCCGCTTATGAAGCCTATGTGAAGGATCCGCCCGACGGCGCGGCGCCCGCCTCGATCGCCGGTGCGCTGGCCCGGCTGTACCGCGGCGAATTGCTCTCGGCGAATTCCACCGCGTGGCTGCTCGCCACGATGGACGGCGCGAAGACCGGCAAGGCGCGCGTGCGCGGCGCGGTCCCGCCGGGCTGGCTCTACGGCCACAAGACCGGCACCGGCCAGGACCTAGGCGGCCGCACCGCGGGCTTCAACGATGTCGGCATCCTGACGGCTCCCGACGGCCGCTCCTACGCCGTCGCCGTGATGATCGGCGACACGTCGCGCCCGATCCGCGAGCGGCAGCTGCTGATGCAGGCAGTGGCCCGCGCGATCGTCGCGCATCACCAGCCCTCCGGCTCGATGATGGCCGGCGGCCGCCCCTCGCGCTGATCGGCCCCGACTCCTAAACCGACCTCGCGGCCGACTTCGAACGCAAGCAGCGGGGCGCCCCGCGCAACGCCGCGCCCTAAACCCGCGCCATGACCAACGACATCGACTGGACCGCCGCCGCCGACGCGATCGACACCAACGGCTGGGCAATATTGCCCGGCCTGCTCGACCCCATCACCTGCGAGCACGTCTCCACCCTCTACGACGCCCCCGAACATTTCCGCAGCCAGGTGATCATGGCGCGGCACGGCTTCGGCCGCGGCGAATATCGCTATTTCGCCTATCCGCTGCCCGATCCGGTGCAGGCGCTCCGGACGCGGCTCTATGCCCCGCTCGCCGGGATCGCCAATCGCTGGCACGCCCGCATGGGACTCGAACGCCGCTTCCCCGCCGCGCATGCCGAGTATCTCGCCGAATGCCACAGCGCGGGGCAGGCCCGCCCCACCCCGCTGCTGCTCCGCTACGGTCCCGGCGACTATAATTGCCTGCACCAGGACCTGTACGGCGCCCATGTCTTCCCGCTGCAGGTGGCCGTCCTGCTCTCCGCACCCGGGCGCGACTTCGCCGGCGGCGAGTTCGTCCTGACCGAGCAGCGCCCGCGCATGCAGTCGCGCGCCGCCGTGGTGCCGCTCGCGCAGGGCGACGCCGTGATATTCGCCGTCAACCAGCGCCCGGTGCGCGGCGCCAAGGGCGATTATCGCGTGACGATGCGCCACGGCGTCAGCGCGGTGCATATCGGGAAGCGCCACACGCTGGGGATCATCTTCCATGACGCGACGTAAACCAACACCTGTATCGCTATCGTCACAATTATAGCAGGAATAGAGCTTCACCTCGAACAGGGAGAAGATCGATGGGCGATACCCCGAATTTCATCAATAATTCCAACGACGCCAATAATAGCGAGGTCGTCATCTTCGAAAGCGAGGCCGCGCCAGTCGTCGCATTGGACGGCAATGCCTTGCCCGCCATCGAGCTCAATTTCATCAATCATTCGAACGACGTGAACAATAGCGAGGTCATCGTCTTCGCGAAGAATGAGGCGACGAACTTCGACGAGCTCTCGATCGCCTGGACCGTGATCAAATATTGCGGCCAGGGCGACAATCACCCCTTCACCTATCCGATGGGCCAGACGATCAGCGCGAGCGACAGCTGGGGCAATTATACGGCGCAGCTGAACGCGCCGCTCGGCCAGCAGTTCGCGGTGAAGCTCACTACCGACGGCGACCAACTGGTCCCGCAGGGTCCGGCGACGTCGCCGCAGGAGATCCAGCTGCTCAACGCCCTGCCCAAGGGCGCAGTGAACGCGAACATCTACAAGGACGGCAAATTGTTCGCGAGCAGGACCGGCATCGTTCCCCAGCAGGTGGCAGTGTTCCAGTTCAAGCCGACGATCTGGATCGGCGTGGCATCGCAGGTCGAGCAAGGCAAGGTGATGAATTCGGCCATCATCTCGCAAATCAACACCGAGATCTCGCTGCTCGGCATCGTCAGCGCCGACATCGTGATGACCGGCGGCGGCGCGGGGCCCAACGCGACTCCTTCGCCTTCGCGCTGCAGAATATCATGATGGCCTGAACCTGCGGCGGGCGGGAACGCCGCTTGGGGCTTTGTTCCGCCCGTCCGCTCGGCTATCCCCGCGGCGATGCCCCATCTCTATCTCGTCGACGGCTCCGGCTATATCTTCCGCGCCTATCACCGGCTGCCCCCGCTCACCAACAAGCATGGCGAGCCGGTCGGCGCGGTCTATGGCTATACCACCATGCTGTGGAAGCTCGTCGACGAGCTCAACAAGGCCGACGGCCCGACCCACATGGCGGTGATCCTCGACAAGAGCGAGCACACTTTCCGCAACGAGATGTACGACCAGTACAAGGCGCACCGCCCGCCCGCGCCGGAGGATCTGGTCCCGCAATTCCCGATGATTCGCGACGCCACCCGCGCCTTCTCGCTCCCCTGCATCGAGGAACTGGGCTGGGAGGCCGACGATCTGATCGCGAGCTATACCAAGGCGGCGCTGGCGCAGGGCTGGTCGGTCACCATCGTCAGCTCCGACAAGGATCTGATGCAGCTGATGACCGATCCTTCGGTCGACATGCTCGATACGATGAACAATCGCCGGCTGGGTCCGAAGGATACCGAGGAGAAATTCGGCGTCGGCCCCGAGAAGCTCGGCGAAGTCCTCGCATTGATGGGCGACAGCGTCGACAACGTGCCGGGCGTCAAGGAATCGGGCCCAAGACCGCGGCGAAGCTGATCCTCGAATTCGGCGACGTCGAGGGCGTGCTCGCTGCCGCGCCGGACATGAAGCCCAGCAAGATGCGCGACAATCTGATCGAGCATGCCGAGATGGCGCGGCTTTCCCGGAAACTGGTCGAGCTCGCCTGCGACGTGCCTTTGCCCGATCCGCTCGACGAACTCGAACTCAAGGGCATCCCCGACGCGCCGCTGCGCGCATTCCTCGAGCATCACGGCTTCCGCACCTTGCTCAACCGGCTCTCGGCGGTGGCGGACGCCCCGGTCGAGCACCACGAAGTGCCCGGGCTGGAGGAAGACCCACCCTGCGATCACGATGCCTATGAGACCGTGGTCACCGAAGAGGCGCTCGACCGCTGGATCGCCGAGGCGACGCATCAGGGCTGGGTCGCGATCGATACCGAGACCACCGGCGTCGATGCCACGCGCGCCGAGCTGGTGGGCGTGAGCATGGCGCTCGTGCCCAACAAGGCGTGCTACATTCCGATCGCGCATGGCGGCAGCGACATGTTCGCCGAGAAGCCGGTGCAGCTCGATCGCGCGACGGTGCTCGCGAAGCTGAAGCCGCTGTTCGAAGACCCGGCGGTGCTCAAGATCGGGCACAATCTGAAATACGACATGATCGTGCTGGGGAGAGCTTATAAGGATTTGGGCGGGATAGACGTCGCGCCCTATGACGATTCGATCGTGATGAGCTTCGATCTCGATGCCGGCCTGCACGGACACGGCATGGACGAACTCGCCGCGACGCACCTGTCGCACAGCTGCATTGCCTATAAGGACGTGGTCGGCACGGGGAAGAACCAGCTCGGCTTCCACGAAGTCGATCTCAAGGCGGCGACACGCTACGCCGCCGAGGACGCCGATGTGACGCTCAGGCTATGGCGGCGGTTCAAGCCGCGCCTCGCTTATGAGAGCGCGACGCGCGTCTACGAGATGGTCGATCGGCCCCTGGTATCGGTGATCGCGGGCATGGAGCGCGCCGGCGTCAAGGTCGATGCCGGGGTGCTTTCGCGGCTCTCGGACGAATTCTCGAAGCAGATCGCGGCGCTCGAGGAAGAGATCCACGGCATCGCCGGGTTCAAGTTCACCATCGGCAGCCCCAAGCAACTGGGCGACGTGCTGTTCGACAAGATGGGCATCAAGGGCGGCCGCAAGGGCAAGTCGGGCGTCTATTCGACCGACGTCAACGAGCTCGAACGCATCGCGGCGGACAAGGATTCACCGGGCCGTGAGATGGTGGCCAAGGTGCTCGACTGGCGACAGCTGTCGAAGTTGAAGTCCACCTATACCGATGCGCTCCAGGCGCAGATCAACCCCGAGACCGGCCGGGTCCACACCAGCTACTCGCTCACCGGCGCGCAGACCGGGCGGCTCTCCTCGACCGATCCCAATCTCCAGAACATCCCGATCCGCACCGAAACGGGCCGCCAGATCCGCGACGCGTTCGTCGCCGAACCGGGCAATGTGATCCTCGCCGCCGATTATTCGCAGATCGAGCTCCGCCTCGCCGCGCACATCGCCGACGTGCCGGCCTTGCGCACCGCGTTCGAGAATGGCGACGACATCCACAACATGACCGCGATGGAGCTGTTCGGCGAAGTAAACCGCGACACGCGCGGGCGCGCCAAGACGATCAACTTCGCCATCCTCTACGGCATCTCGCGCTGGGGCCTGGCGGGGCGTCTTGACGTCACACCGGACGAAGCGCAGGCGATGATCAACCGCTATTTCGAGCGCTTCCCCGGCATCAACCGCTACATCGCCGACACGCTCAACGAGGCCAAGGCGCGCGGCTACACGACCACCCTGTTCGGCCGGAAGACGCATTTCCCGCGGCTCAAGGCGGCCAACCCCAATGAGCGTGCGGGCTCCGAGCGCGCCGCGATCAACGCGCCGATCCAGGGCACCTGTGCCGACATCATCAAGCGTGCGATGGCGCGGATGGGCCCGGCGTTGCTCGAAGCCGGCCTGCCCAATGTCAAAATGCTGATGCAGGTGCACGACGAACTCGTCTTCGAGCTGCCCGAAGGCGATGTGGAACGCGCGAAGCCCGTGATCGAACGCGTGATGGCCACCGCCGCCGAACCCGCGATCAAGCTCACCGTCCCGCTCGGCGTCGAGATCGGAGTAGGCCCGAGCTGGGGCGCGGCGCATTGACCCTCCTTACCGTTCGCCCTGAGCTTGTCGAAGCCTGTCCTGAGCGACGCCGCAGGCGGCGTCGAAGGGGCGCCTCGCCATAAGCGGCGCATTTGCGGATGGCCGTGCTTCGACAACCCCGGATCTAGTCCGGGGACGAACGGGATCCCTTCGACGGGCGCAGGGCGAGCGTAATGGCTGAATCCGCACCCCCACCCGCGGCCGACGACATCAACGCCCTCGCCAAGGGCGGACGGACCAACATCCTCGGCTTCATCCTACGGCTCGCCGCCCGCCTCCCCTTCCTGTTCATCGCCGGCCGCGCCTACGGCCCGGACATTGTCGGGCGCTATGCGATCGCGGTGCTGGTGATCGAAGTCGCCGCCTTGCTCGCCACGCTCGGGCTCAAGCGCGGGCTCGCCCAGGCGCTCTCCTCCACCGATCGGCCGCACGCGCATGTCGTGTGGGACGGCGTGCTGGTGGCGTGCGGCGCCTCGGCGATCGCCAGCGCGGTGCTGATCGCCTTCCCGCAGGTGATGTACCCGAACAGCCAGGTGATGGGGCTCGAGCGGCTGCTGCCTCTGGTGGTGTTCGCCGTCGCGGTGTCGGACGTCACGCTCGCGGCTCTGGCCTATCGCCACAATATCCGCGCCTCGGTGACGGCGCGCGCGATCATCGAGCCGTGGACGATCAGCATCGCCGCCTGGGGCTTCTCCTACGTCTCGTCGCGCGACGGGCTGATGTATGCCTATGTCCTGTCGATGCTCGCCGCGCTCGCCGCGTCGGTGGTGCCGTTCGTGCGCGAATACGGCATGCCGCGCGAATGGCATCCGCGGCTGCCCGACATCCTCGCGCTCGCCCGCCGCAACGCGCCCCTGGCCGGCGCCGATGCGATCGAATGGGGCACGCGCAATGTCGATCGCTTCATCCTGGCGCTGCTGTTCGCGCCCGGCGTGGTCGGCATCTATTACATGGCGCAGCAGGTCGCCTCGATCCCGCAGCGGCTGAAGTCGAGCTTCGATCCGATCCTCGCGCCCGTCGTCACCAACAGCCTTGCCGACAACGACCGCAAGGCCGTCGCCAAGCAGGTCCGCCAGGTCGGCTTCTGGATCGTCAGCGCGCAGGCCGCCTGCCTCGTCGTGTTCGGCATTCCGGCGGAGGGCGTGATGGGGCTGATCGGCCCCGAATTCGTCGTCGGCGCGGGAGCGATGTGCATCCTGCTCGTCGCCGAAGTGCTCGCCTCGACCGGGGCGGTCTGCGAGACCGGGCTGATCTACATCGCCCGCCACCGCAACCTGATGATCTCGCTGGCGGTATTGCTGCTCCAGATCGCACTCAGCTTCACCTTCGTCTTCGTCGCGCGCGCGCAGGGCTGGTCGGAACCGGTCCAGGCCGCCGGCCCCGCCGCGGCGCTCGCGCTGTCGCTGACAATCGGCTCGGTGGCCAAGGCCGTCATGCTCCGCCGCCTGCTCGGCGCGCCGGTGGTCAGCATCCGCCCCAGCTTCTTCGTCGCGATCGGCACGGCGGCATTGGTCGGCGCGGCGTTCACGTCGCTGCCGCGGCATTACGAATGGGCCGAATTGAGCATCGGCATGCCGGCGATCCTCGTCACCTTCCTGTTCGTGATGATCAAGTTCGGCTTCAGCCCCGAGGATCGCGCCTTGTTCCGAAAGACCCCCGCGGACGCGGAACCGACGCTGCCGGCCGCCGAGAAGCTCTAGGTCAGCTTTCACGGGAGAAAAGGGGAATCGATTTACTCGGAGCGTGCAAACTTCGGCAGTCATTTGTTCCCCGTTTTCCCTCTCCACGGTGCGAAAAGGGAAGAGGCGAAAACCGGCCTCACTCCACCGGAAATCCCCGCCGCCTGAACAATGCCTTCACGTCCGGATCGCGTCCGCGAAACGCCCGATAAGCGAGCTTGCGGTCGGTCTCGTTGCCGGTCGACAGCAGGGTGGTCCGGAAGCGATCGGCGGTCGCCTTGTCCCAGACATTCCCCGTCTCCTCGAACGCCGCCCAGGTGTCGGCATCCATCGTCTCGGACCAGAGATACGAGTAGTAACCTGCTGAATAAGCATCGCTCGAGAACAGGTGATTGAACTGCGGCAGCCGGTGCCGCAGCGCGATCTCCTTCGGCATGCCGAGCGCCTTCAACGCATCGCGCTCGAACGCGGCCACGTCGGTCACCGGCACTTCGCGGTCATGGAGCTGCATGTCGACGATCGCATCGGCGAGATATTCGACCGTGTCGAAGCCCTGGTTGAAGGTCGACGACTTCTCGATCTTGTCGACCAAAGCCTGCGGCATCGGCGCGCCGGTCTTGTAATGCTTGGCATATTTGTCGAGCACGTCGCGGGTGAGCAGCCAGTTCTCGTTGACCTGGCTGGGATATTCCACGAAGTCGCGCGGCGTTCCCGCCAGCCCCGGATAATTGACGTTCTGGAGCAGGCTGTGGATCGCGTGGCCGAATTCGTGGAACAAGGTCGTCGCGTCGTCGAGGCTGATCAGCGTCGGCTCGCCCGCACCGCCTTTCACGAAATTATTGTTGTTCGACGCCAATGTGTTGCGATGGCCGCCCAGCTCCTGCTGGCCGCGATAGCGCGTCGCCCAGGCGCCGGAGCGCTTGCCGGAGCGCGCATAGCCGTCGAAATAGAAGACGCCGATATTCCGGCCGGTCGCGCTGTCGGTCACCTCGAAGGTGCGCACCGCAGAGTCGAAGACGGGCACGTCCTTCACTTCCTTGAAGCCCAACCCGTAGAGCCGGCCCGCGGCGTAGAAGGCGCCCTGCAGGATGTTGTTCAGCTCGAGATACGGCTTCACTTCATTCTCATCGAGATCGTATTTCGCCTTGCGCACCTTCTCGGCGTAGAAGCGATAGTCCCACGGCTCGATCGTGATCTTCGCGCCTTCCTTGTCGGCCAGCGCCTGCATGTCGGCGACTTCTTGCGTGACGCGCGCGCGCCGCGGGCCACACCGACATCATCAACTTCATCGCATTGGCCGGGGTCTCGGCCATGGTATCGTCCATCCGGTACAAAGCGTGGTTCTTGAAGCCGAGCAGCACCGCGCGCTGCTGGCGCAGCTTGAGGATGTCGGCGATCACGGTCTTGGTATCGTTGGCGTCTCCATTGTCGCCGCGGCCGATGAACCCGCGCCAGACCTTCTCGCGCAGGGCCCGGTCGGTCGAATTGGTCAGGAAAGGCGCGACTGAAGAGCGTGTGTTCACCACCGCCCATTTGCCGGGCAGATTGCGCTCTTCGGCGGCAGCCTTGAGCGACGCTTTGAAGCTGTCGGGCAGCCCGGCGAGCTGCGCCTCCGAATCGAGCACGATCCAGGTCTCCTCGTCGGCGAGCACGCGACGGGAGAAATCGCTGAACTGAGTGGCGAGCGCCTGGTTGAGCCTGGTGACCTCGGCCCGCTGCGCGTCGGTCAGCGCCGCGCCGCGCCGCACGAAGCTGCGATAGGTGCGTTCGAGCAGCCGCAGCTGCTGCGCGTCGAGCTTCTGCGAGGCGCGGCTGTCATACGCTCCCTTCACTCGGGCGAAGAGCTTGGGATCGAGGAACAATTCGTCGTAGAATGCCGTGAGCTTGGGGCTCCATTCCTTGTCGATCGCCTGCACTTCCTTGGTCGCGAGGTTGCTGGTGTAGACGCCCCACACGGATTGAACCCGATCCATCGTGTCGCCGGCGAGCTGCAGGGGCACGATCACGGTCTCGAAGCTGGGCATGCTCTTCGCGTCGCGGATCGCGTGGATTTCGGTGCGCAGCGTCGTCATCGCCGCCTCGAACGCGGGCGGGAACATCGCAGGCTTGACCAATTGCCAGGGCGGCACGCCGCCATAGGGCCCGGTCCACGGCTCGAGCAAAGGCGCGGGATCGATCGCTGCGGCGGCGGGTGCGGTCTGGATCTGCGGCATGGCGGCTCCGAAAGCGGGAAGGGCGACGATCGCCGTCGTGGCGATCAACGCGAGGCGCAGCTTTTGGATCATGAAAATCGGTCCCCCGGAAAGGCGTGCTTTAGGATGGCAGCACACTAGAGGGCAGGGAAGCGTGAAGGCAACAGCGCTGGCGGGTTGACTCTTTGTTCCATTGGAACAGAATAGGAACATTCTCGTTCCCGAGTCGTGAGTAGCCGCTGCAGCCTGATGCCAGATCCCGCCGTTCTTGCCCAGCTTCGCGAGCAATTGCGCGCGATGGAGACCCAGGGTTTCCGTCGCCGGCCGGTGCTGCCGTTCGGGGTGCAGGCGCTCGATTCGCGGCTGGCCAATGGCGGGCTCAGGCTCGATGCGTTGCACGAGATCGCCGCCGCTTCGAGCGACATGGCCGAAGATTGCGCCGCGACTCTGTTCATGGCGGGGATCGCGGCGCGCGCATGGGGGCCGGTGCTCTGGGTGGTGCGGCGGCGCGATCTGTTCGCCCCCGGCCTCTCGCAGGTGGGGCTCGATCATAAGCGGCTGATCTATGCCGAAGCGCGTGACGATGCCGAATTGCTCGCAGTGATGGAGGAAGGCCTGCGCCATCGTGGGCTGGGCGCAGTGATCGGCGAAGTGAAGCGCGCCGACATGACCGCGAGCCGCCGGCTGCAACTGGCGGCCGAGGGAGGGCGGACGATCGCATTGCTGATGCGGCGGCATGCGCGTGAGGGCAGCGATCCGCTCGGCGCGACCTCGGCGGCGGTGACGCGCTGGCGGGTGGGTTGCGCGCCGTCGACACCGCTGCCGGTGGAAGGCGTGGGACGTGCGCGCTGGCAATTGGCGCTGATGCGCCAGAAGGGCGGCGAGCCCTTCGAGATGCAAGTGGAGGCATGCGATGCAACGGGTCGCTGCGCTCTTCCTGCCAATGTGGCCGATCGAAAGGCTGCGGCAGGCGGAGCGGCACGCCGCGCCGCCTGAGCCGCGCGAACCCGCGGCTGCCGGGCAGCAACATCCCCGTTCGGTGCCGCGCGGCGGCGGCTGGCGCCCCGGCGCGCGCTGGGCGCGCGAGGACCAGCTCGGCCATGTCGCGCTACCTCCCGAAGGCGGCCGCTCCGGGGAGGAATCGGCTCCCCTCGTCACCAGCATCCGCGACGGCAACCGCATCGTCATCGCCGCCGCCGATATGGCAGCACGCTCGCTCGGCCTCGCGCCCGGCATGGCGCTCGCTCAGGCGCGCGCGCAGGTCGCCGGGCTCGATATCCGCAACGCCGATCCGGAAGGCGATCGCGCGCATCTCGCCAGCCTCGCAGTGGCACTGGCGCGGCGCTGGACACCGACGGTGGCGATCGAAGGCGACGACACCTTGTTCCTCGATCTGAGCGGAGTCGCGCACCTCCACGGCGGCGAAGCGCAAATGGCGGCCCGGCTGCGGCGCATGCTCGCCCGGCTGGGCTATACCGCGAGGATCGCGATTGCCGACACGCCGGGGGCGGCCTGGGCGCTGGCGCATTTCCATCGTCACCCCGGCGAAGGCCGGGCCCCAGAGTCACAAGCGACATCTCCCTTGGCTCTGGATCCCGGCCTTCGCCGGGATGACGAAAGATGGTGTGCGCCGGGCCAGCAAGCTGAAGCGCTTGCTCCGCTTCCCATCGAGGCGCTTCGGATAGACGCGAGCGCAGTCGAATTGCTCCACCGCCTCGGCGTCACGCGCATCGCCCAGCTCACGGCGATGCCGCGCGCGCCCCTGGTCAAGCGCTTCGGCACGGGCCTCGCTCTCCAGCTCGACCGCGCGCTGGGACGATTGTCCGAGCCGCTGCACCCGGTCGTCCCGCCCGAGCCGATCGCTATCGCGCAGCGCTTCGCCGAGCCGATCGCGACTGCCGAGGCGATCGAGCATTGGCTGGGCACGCTCGTCCCGCGGCTCACTGTCGCTTTGGCGGAAAAGGGCATCGGCGCGACCCGGATTGAACTGATCGCCGATCGGATCGACGGCGTGCCGCAGCGCATCCGCATCGGCCTCGCCCGCCCCAGCCGCGACGGCGCGCATTTGCTCCGCCTGCTCGTGCGCCGCATTGAACAGGTCGAGCCGGGTTACGGCGTGGACGCGCTCACGCTCCATGTCCGCCGCGCGCTGCCGCTGGGCGCCGAACCTTTCACCGAACGGCTCGACGAGGAAGCCGCGCCCGATCTCGCGCCTCTGGTCGACACGCTCGCCACGCGGATCGGGTTGCGCGCGATGTGGCGCAGCCGCCCCGTCGAGAGCGATGTTCCCGAACGATCGGTGACGCGCATGGTCGTGCTCGATCCTCCCGCCCGCCCGCTCCTGCGCGGCAAGCGCGACGATGTTCGCCAGCTCGACCGCAATCCGCCGCTGCCGCCCTGGCACCCCGGCTGGCCGCGCCCGGCGCGGCTGCTCGCCCGGCCCGAGCGGCTCGATCACGTCATGGCCGAGCTCCCCGACCATGCCCCGCGCCGCTTCACCTGGCGCGGGCAATCGCATCGCGTAATCCGCGCCGACGGGCCCGAGCGCATCCAGGGCGAATGGTGGAAGCGCGACGCCGAGCGCGCGAGCGTGCGCGATTATTTCCGCGTCGAGGACGAAGCCGGGCGCCGCTATTGGCTGTTCCGCTCGGGTGACGGCGAACGCGCCGTGACCGGCGATCTCAGCTGGTATCTCCACGGCGTGTTCGGATGACCTGGTCCGAACTCCAGGTGACGAGCCATTTCTCGTTCCTGCGCGGCGCTTCGTCGTGCGAGGAGCTGTTCGCCACGGCTGCAGTGATGGGCATGCCCGCGCTCGGCCTCACCGATCGCAACTCGATCGCGGGGGTGGTCCGCGGGCTGGTCGCCGCCGATCAGATCAGTGCGCAAGGGCATGCCATCCGGATGATCCCCGGCTGCCGGCTCGATCTCGTCGACGGTACCTCGCTGCTCGTCTGGCCCGAGGATCGACTCGCCTGGAGCAGGCTCACGCGCCTCCTCACGCTCGGCAAGAGCCGTGCCGACGCGCAACACGGCGAGAAGGGCAGATGCTTCCTCCATTGGGAAGATGTCGCCGATCATGCCCAGGGACTGGTCGGCGCGCTAGTGCCCGGGCTCGCCGATCCCGGCGACGCGCCGGCATTGCGCTGGATGGCGGACATTTTCGAGCACGCGGACATGTCTGCCTCACCTGGCATCGCCGCCCGGGCGACGCACTGCGTATCCACCAGCTAGATGCAGCGGCGAAGCGCTTCGGCCTCGCCCCGCTCGCGACCGGCGACGTGCTCTACCACCATCCCGACAAAAGGATGCTGCAGGACGTGGTCACTGCGATCCGCGAGAAATGCACGATCGACGCGCTCGGCTTCCGCCGCGAGCGCAGCGCCGATCGGCACCTCAAGTCGCCGGACGAGATGGCGCGGCGCTACCGCTATTATCCCGAGGCACTGGCCGCCGCCGAAGCGATCGTCGAGCGCTGCACTTTCGACCTGCGCGAACTGGGCCAGCTATATCGCTATCCCGACGAAGTCGTGATGACCGGACGCACGCCGCAGGCGGCGCTGGAGAAGCTCGCCCGGGATGCGCTCACCGTCAAATTCCCCGACGGCGCGCCGTCCGATTATGCCGAGTTGCTCGACAAGGAACTGCTGCTGGTCGGCAGGCTCGGTTACGCGCCCTATTTCCTGACGGTAAATTCGATCGTCCAGTTCGCGCGCGCGCAGAAGATCCTCTGCCAGGACGCGGCAGCGCGGCCAATTCGCTGATCTGCTATCTGCTCGGCGTCACTTCGATCGATCCGATCGTGCACCAGTTGTTGTTCGAGCGCTTCATCTCGGGCGCGCGCGGCGAGCCGCCCGACATCGACGTCGATTTCGAGCATGAACGGCGCGAGGAGGTGATCCAGTGGATCTACGAGACCTATGGCCAGCGTCACGCCGCGATGACCGCCGTAGTGAGCCGTTTCCGCTCGCGCGGTGCGCTGCGCGAAGTGGGCAAGGCGCTGGGCCTGCCCGAAGACCTGACCGGCGCGCTGTCGAGCCAGGTCTGGGGTTGGTCGAACGATGTCGATGACGAACATGCCGATGCGCTCAATCTCGACCGCAGCGATCCGCGCCTTGCGCTGACGCTCGAGCTGGCGCGCGAGCTGATCGGCACGCCGCGGCATTTGTCGCAACACCCCGGCGGCTTCGTCCTCGCCCACTCTCGTGTCGACGAAATCGTGCCGATCGAGCCTGCCGCGATGATCGATCGGCGCGTGATCGAATGGGAGAAGGACGATCTCGAAACGCTCGGGCTGATGAAGGTCGACGTCCTCGGGCTCGGCATGCTCGGCTGCATGCGACGTGCCTTCGATCTGCTCGCCGAGCACAAGGACGTGCACCTGACGCTCGCGTCGGACGAACTCCAGCATGACGACACGCCGACCTACGCGATGATCCAGCAGGCCGACACGCTCGGCGTGTTCCAGATCGAGAGCCGCGCGCAGATGTCGATGCTGCCGCGGCTCAAGCCCCGCGAATTCTACGACCTCGTCATCCAGGTCGCGATCGTCCGGCCCGGGCCGATCCAGGGCGACATGGTCCATCCCTATCTCCGCCGCCGCGAAGGCAAGGAAAAAGCGGAATATCCCAAGCCCGAACTCAAGGCGGTGCTGGAGAAGACCTTCGGCGTGCCTCTGTTCCAGGAACAGGCGATGAAGGTCGCGATCGAGGGCGCCGGCTTCACGCCCGAGGAAGCGGACGCGCTGCGACGCTCGATGGCGACGTTCAAATCGACCGGCGGCGTCACCCATTTCCGCGACAAGATGGTCGAGGGCATGGTCGCCAACGGCTATCAACGCGATTTCGCCGAGCGGACCTTCAAGCAGATCGAGGGGTTCGGAAGCTACGGCTTCCCCGAGAGCCACGCCGCCAGCTTCGCCAAGATCGCCTACGCGTCGAGCTGGATGAAGTGCCATCATCCGGACGTGTTCTGCACGGCGTTGCTCAATGCCCAGCCGATGGGATTCTATGCCCCCGCACAGATCATCCGTGATGCGCGGGCGCACGGCGTCGAGGCCCGGCCGGTGTGCATCAACGACAGCGACTGGGACACGCGGATGGTGCCCGAGGGCGTGAATGTACGGCCACGGCATTCGGCGTTCTGCGGGACCGATCAGGACTGGGCCAGCCTTCAACCGGTCCGGCTCGGCATGCGGATCGTGCAGGGGCTTTCGAAGGACGACGCCCAGGCGATCCTCGACGCCCGCGCGCGCGCGCAATTCGTCTCGATCGAGGATGTCTGGCGGCGCTCGGGCGTCAAGCCGGCGGCGCTCGAACGGCTGGCGCGCGCCGATGCTTTCCAGGCGCTGGGGCATAATCGGCGGCAGGCATTATGGGCGATCAAGGGGCTCGGCCAGAAACCGCTCGACCTGTTCAGCGCCGCGGATGCGCGCGAGGGCCGGACCGTGCCCGAGGCCATGGAACCGCAAGTCGCGCTGGTGCCGCTGACCGAGGGCCGCGAAGTGATCGAGGATTACCGCGCGACGCAGCTCAGCCTGCGCGCGCATCCGGTGACCTTCCTGCGCGAACGGCTGGCTGCGCGGCGGATCGCGAAATGCGCGGATCTGATGAACCTGAAGGACGGCGCGCGCGTCGAGGTCGCGGGCCTCATCCTCGTCCGCCAGCGGCCGGGCAGCGCCAAGGGCGTGGTGTTCGTGACGCTCGAGGACGAGACCGGCATCGCCAATGCCGTGCTGTGGGCCGATCGGTTCGAAGCGAACCGGCGCACGGTGATGTCCGCGACGATGCTGGCGATCCGCGGCAAGGTGCAGCGCGAAGGCATCGTGATCCACCTCGTCGCCGAGACGATCACCGATCTCACGCCGTGGCTGCGCGAAGTGGGCGAGCTCGAATTGCCGAACATGACCATGCCCGGCGACGGCGCGACACATGGCGGGACGATCGATCCGCGCGACCGGCTCGAGCTGCCGCGCCAGCGCGCGCTCGAAAGCTGGCCGCCGCGCCGCAGCCTCAAGGCGCCGGACCTGATCCCGGTGCGCTCGCGCGACTTTCACTGAGGACCACGCCATGCATGCACCCCGCCCTCTATACATCTTTGCCAAGCCTCCGGAGGAAACGGCGCTCGAGGCCGAGCTGCGGCAGCGGGAGCTCGGTCTCGCGAGCAACTATGGCCGCGAACGATTCCACACGACGATCCTGCCACTTTGCGATGCGCGCGAAGCGCCGCCGGGGCTCGTCGACATATTGGACGCAGCCTTTGCTTCGATGATCGCGGAGCCGTGCACAATCCTATTCGACCGGCTTCATCGCAATGCGTTGCGCGGCGGCAGCGCGCTCCGCGACCTGCGCGCGCTGCAAGCCATGCTGGTGAAGCGCCTGACCGCGATGGGCTTGTGCCTGCCGCGCTATCTTTTCCGTCCGCACATGTCGCTCGCCTACGGCGCGGCGCCCGAACGAACCATTCCGATCGCACCGATCGGCTGGCAGGTGCGCGAGCTGCAGCTCGTCAAAAGCATCCATGGCGAAGGACGTCACGAAACGCTCGCGCGCTTCGAACTGATCCGGCGTCAGGGGTCGTTCGGCTTCTGATATATACGACCCTGAGGGCGCTTCCTCCCCGCATGTTGCTGCTAGGTTTGGCGCAGAGGAGAATTTGAATGAAGCTGCGCGTTCCGCTATCTGCCGCTCTATTACTGACCCTCGCGTCGCCGGCATCGGCACAGGACAAGCCGGCGCCTGTCGCGCGGCTCGACCATGTCGGGATCTGGGTTGCCGATCAGAAGAAGAGCCTGGACTTCTACCACGACATGTTCGGCCTGAAAGAAATCCCGGCGCCCTTTCCACCCGGCGGGCCGCGCTGGATGCAGCTGGCCAATGGCGTCGAGCTGCACATCCAGCCGGGCCGCGACGCGCCGGTGACGCAGCCGCGCCGCGTGCACATGGCGATTGCAGTTGCGAGCCTCGATCCGATCCTGGCGCAGCTCAAGGCGCGCGGGCAGAGCTGGAGCGACATCGCCGGCAATCCCGGCGCGATCCAGAACATGCGCACCGACGGCATCCGCCAGATCTTCATCCAGGATCCCGACGGCTATTGGATCGAAGTCAACGACGCGCTGAAGAAGCGTTAGGGCGTATCGACCGCGAAACTCCCCTCCCTGCAAGGGAGGGGCAGGGGTGGGTGCGAGCGCAGCGAGCCCATCGAATGGCTCGGGAAAAGAAGGAAAGACCGGGCATCGAGCCCGACTTTCCTTACCCACCCTAACCCCTCCCTTGCAGGGAGGGGAAGAACCTCGATACGGCCTAGCCGCCGACAATCTGCTCGATCACGCCGAAGATCGCGTGGTGCCGGTCGTCCTCGGCCCAGATGCGCACGGTGTCCCCGGCCTTGAGGAAGGGTGTTTCGGGCTTGCCGCCGCGGATCGTCTCGATCGTGCGCACTTCGGCAAGACACGAATAGCCGACGCCACCTTCGCTCACCGGCTTGCCCGCGCCGCCATCGGCATCGCGGTTCGAGACCGTGCCCGATCCGATGATCGTTCCCGCCCCCAGCGCGCGCGTCTTCGCGGCGTGCGTGATCAGCGTCCCGAAATCGAAGGTCATGTCCTCGCCCGCCTCGGCGCGGCCGAAGGGCTTGCCGTTGAGGTCGACCATCAATTTGCGGTGGAGCTTGCCGTCCCGCCACCAGTCGCCGAGCGCGTCGGGAGTGACGAACACCGGCGAGAAGGCGCTCGCCGGCTTGGACTGGAAGAAGCCGAAGCCCTTGGCGAGCTCGCCCGGGATGAGGTTGCGCAGGCTCACATCGTTGGTGAGGCCGACCAGCCGGACCGCCGCCAGTGCCTCTTCACGCGAGGCGCCGAGCGGCACGTCGCCGGTCACCACCACCACTTCCGCCTCGAGATCGCAGCCCCAGGCCTCGTCGGCGAGCGGGATCGGATCGCGCGGGCCGAGGAAATTGTCCGAGCCACCCTGGTACATCAGCGGATCCTGCCAGAAGCTCTCGGGCATCTCGGCGCCGCGTGCCTGCCGGACCAATGCGACATGGTTCACATAGGCCGAGCCGTCCGCCCATTGATATGCCCGCGGCAGCGGCGATGCCGCCATCCGCTCGTGGAAACGCAGCATCGGGATCGTTTCGTGCCCGAGATCGGTGGCGAGATTGCGAAGATCACCCTCCACCTGATCCCAATTGTCGAGCGCCGCCTGCAGCGTCGGCGCAATCGTGGTCGCATCGGCGCACCGCGCCAGATCGTCCGACACCACGACGAGCTTGCCGTCGCGGCCGTGCTTCAGGCTGGCCAGTTTCATCCATTCTCTCCCGTTTCGATCAGCATAGGGCCGCCGACGCCCAAGTCGAGCGGTTGAGTCGCGCGCCCGAGCCCATAAGCACTTGACGCGACCCGCGCCGGACGCCATTGGCCCCGCGGCTTCGGGGCACTTCCCCGGCCCCGATACCGCCCGGTCGCCGAGTCCTGTCGAAGGGCGGCCTTGGGTCCGCCCCGGCAGGCGGAGAATTGTATTCATGGCAAATGTCGCAGTGATCGGCGCCCAATGGGGCGATGAGGGCAAGGGCAAGATCGTCGACTGGCTCGCCGAGCGCGCCGATGTCGTCGTGCGCTTCCAGGGCGGCCACAATGCCGGGCACACCCTCGTCGTCGGCGAGAAGGTCTATAAGCTCTCCTTGCTCCCTCGGGCATCGTCCGCGGCACGCCCAGCGTCATCGGCAACGGCGTGGTGCTCGATCCCTGGGCGCTGCGCGACGAGATCGAGAAACTGCGCGGCCAGGGGATCCATGTCACGCCGGACACGCTCAAGATCGCCGACACCTGCCCGCTGATCCTGCCCTTCCACCGCGATCTCGACGCACTGCGCGAAGACGCCAGCGGCACGGGCAAGATCGGCACCACCCGCCGCGGCATCGGCCCGGCTTATGAAGACAAGGTCGGCCGCCGCGCGATCCGGGTGTGCGATCTCGCCCATCTCGACGAATTGGGGCCGCAGCTCGATCGCCTCGCCGCGCATCACGACGCGCTGCGCGCCGGTTTCGGCGAGCCGCCGATCGACCGCGACCGGCTGGTCAAGGATCTTCGCGAGATCGCCGGCTTCGTCCTCCCCTTCGCCGAGCCGGTGTGGCGGATGCTGAATGAGGCGCGCGGACGCGGGCGCCGCATCCTGTTCGAAGGCGCGCAGGGCGTGCTGCTCGACATCGATCACGGCACCTATCCCTTCGTGACCTCGTCCAACACCGTCGCGGGCACCGCAGCGGCCGGATCGGGGCTCGGGCCGAGCGCGGTCGGCTTCGTGCTGGGGATCGCCAAGGCCTATACGACGCGCGTCGGCTCGGGGCCTTTCCCGAGCGAGCAGGATAATGACGTGGGCGAGCGGCTCGGCACGCGTGGCCGCGAGTTCGGCACCGTCACCGGGCGCAAGCGCCGCTGCGGCTGGCTCGATGCGGTGCTGCTGCGCCAGTCGGTCGCGGTCTCCGGCATCACCGGCATCGCGCTCACCAAACTCGACGTGCTCGACGGGTTCGACGAGATCCGCGTGTGCACGGGCTATACGCTGCGCGGCGAGGCGCTGGATTATTATCCGGCGAACGCCGCGGATCAGGCGGGAGTGGAGGCGGTCTACGAGACCATGCCCGGCTGGCACGAATCGACCGCGGGTGCGCGCAGCTGGGCCGAACTGCCCGCTGCGGCGATCAAATATATCCGTCGGGTGGAAGAGCTGATCCAGTGTCCGGTGGCTCTGGTATCGACGAGCCCCGAGCGCGAGGACACCATTCTGGTCCGCGATCCCTTCGCGGACTGAATCGAAAAGCTGGGCCCCGGCGACACTGCCGCCGGGGCCCCGCCGCTTAACGCTGCGGTGTCGGTGTGGCCGGCTCGGGCGCCGGCGTGGTGCTGGCGTTCGGATCGGGCGTCGGCTCGGTGGTCCCGCTCCCGCTCGTGCCGCTGTCGGGCGCCGGTGCGGTGCTGGTGTCGGCGCTCGGATCGCTCTTGTCTTTCTTGTGCTTCTTGTGGTCCGGGCTGGTCGTGCTGTCCGGCGAAGTCGCCGACGGCTCCTGGCTGGGCGTCGACTGGGGTGTTTCCTGAGCCACTGCAACAGCCGGGAAGATCAGGGCCCCGGCAAGGAACAACGAAAGCTTACGCATGTTTTACACTCCTGCAGGTTGATAACTTGCAGGAATTGAACGGGTCTGCCGGCCGCTGGTTGCGTGCAGGCAGGACGCTTCGCCGCTGTAACAAAACCGATTAACCGCGAGCTGACCCTATCGCGGGATCAGCCGCACTGCGCCCGATGCAATAATTTCTGATCGGCGAGCACCAGCGCAACCATCGCCTCGACTACCGGCGCGCCGCGGATGCCGACGCAGGGGTCGTGCCGCCCCTTGGTCCGGATCTCGGTAGCCTCGCCTTCGCGATTGATCGTCTCGACCGGCGTCAGGATCGAGCTGGTCGGCTTGAACGCGACCCGCACCAGCACCGGCTGCCCCGTCGAGATTCCTCCGGCGATGCCTCCCGCATGGTTGGCAAGGAAGTGCACGCCATGGTTCCCAGGCCGCATCGCATCGGCATTCTGCTCGCCGGTGAGCGTCGCCGCGGCGAAACCGTCGCCGATCTCGACACCCTTGACTGCGTTGATCGACATGCACGCTGCCGCCAGCTCGCTGTCGAGCTTGGCGTAGAGCGGTGCGCCCCAGCCGGGCGGCACCCCGGTCGCCTCGCAGGCGATCACTGCGCCCAATGACGAACCCGCCTTGCGCGCATCGTCGACCAGCGTCTCCCAGCGCACCGCTGCGGCGGCATCGGGGCAGAAGAACGGGTTGTTGTCGATTTCGGCCGCGTCGAAATTGGCGGGATCGATCGCATCGCCGCCGATCGCCTCGACCCAGGCGCGGATCCTCACTTCGGGAATGGCGAGCCGCGCCACTGCGCCGGCAGCGACTCGCGCCGCGGTCTCGCGCGCCGAGGAACGCCCGCCGCCGCGATAATCGCGGAAGCCGTATTTCTGGTCATAAGCGTAATCGGCGTGGCCGGGGCGATAGGCCACCGCGACCTCCGAATAGTCCTTCGAGCGCTGGTCGACATTCTCGATCTGCAGGCTGATCGGCGTGCCGGTGGTGCGCCCTTCGAACACGCCCGAGAGGATGCGGACCTGATCCGGCTCCTGCCGCTGCGTGGTGAAGCGCGACTGGCCCGGCCGGCGCTTGTCGAGGAAGGGCTGGATATCGGCCTCGGACAGCTCCAGCCCCGGCGGGCAGCCGTCGACCACCGCGCCCAGCGCGGGCCCGTGGCTCTCCCCAGGTGGTGAAGCGGAAGACGCGTCCGAAGGTGTTGAAGCTCAAGAGTTCCCGCCCAGCTGTGCGAACGCCCTTGCGTGCGTCGCCGCTCCGCGCTCGCCGCACGGCATGGCGCCACCCTGGAGCGGCAGCGCCATCAGATAGTCGCCCGCATAACGCGAGGCAAATCCGCGCGCCCAATCGGCTGAAAAGCCGAAACGTCCGTAATAAGCGGGATCGCCCAGCACGAAGACGAGCATCGCCCCGGCATCGGCGAGTTGAGCAAGGCTGGCGCGGACGAGGGCCTCGGCGACGCCTTGACCACGCTGGCCGGCATCGACCGCGAGCGGCGCGAGCGCCACTGCCGCGATCGACTTGCCACCGATCTCCACCGTCATCCGGCTATAGACGATGACCCCGGCAAGCGCGCCGCTCTCCTCGTCATCGGCGACGAGCGTCAGCACCATGTCGCCGTCGACGCACAGCCGCTGGACCAGCATGGCCTCGTCGGGCGCGGGAAAGGCACGCCGCAGCAACGCGTCGATCGCGGCCACGTCCCCGCCCGTCGCGGGGCGGATCGCGATGCTCACACCAATGCGATGTCAGGTGCGTCTTCGGCCTTCATGCCGATGACGTTGTATCCGGCATCGACATGATGCGTCTCGCCGGTCACGCCCGAGGCAAGGTCCGAGAGCAGATACAGCCCGGCGCCGCCGACATCCTCGATGGTGACGTTGCGCTTGAGCGGCGAATTGAGCTCGTTCCACTTCAGGATCAGGCGGAAATCACCGATGCCCGATGCGGCCAGCGTCTTGATCGGCCCCGCCGAGATCGCATTGACGCGGATATTGTCGCGGCCGAGATCGACTGCGAGATATTGGACGCTGGTCTCCAGCGCAGCCTTGGCGACACCCATCACATTGTAATGCGGGATCACCTTCTCGGCGCCGTAATAGCTGAGCGTGAGCAGGCTGCCGCCGTTCGGCATCATCTTCGATGCCCGCTGCGCCACCGCGACGAACGAATAGACGCTGATATTCATCGTCATCAGGAAATTGTCGAGGCTGGTGTCGACATAGCCGCCGCGCAACTCGTTCTTGTCCGAGAAGCCGATGGCATGAACGACGAAGTCGATCGTCGGCCAGCGCTCCGCCAAAGTCGCGAAGGTCTTGTCGAGCTCGGTCATGTCGGAGACGTCGCACTCGATCAGGAAGTCTTGGCCGAGCTGTTCGGCAAGCGGACGCACGCGCTTCTCGATCGCTTCGCCCTGATAGCTGAACGCGAGTTCCGCGCCCTGCTCGCGCAGCTTCCGGGCAATCCCCATGCCAGCGAACGATCGTTCGCCAGGCCCATGATCAGCCCGCGCTTACCCTGCATCAATCCCGTCACTACGCTCCGTCCTCCTTATCGCGCGCCCCTCTACTCTGTCCGGCACCGGTTCGGCTAGGGCGGCGTTGAGTTCGGCGCCGGCGACCATGCCGAGCCCGATCAGATAGAAGAAGATCAGCACGATCATCACGCCGGCCAGGCTGCCATAGGTCAGGTCATAGCTGCCGAGCAGGGACAATACGCGCGGCAGCATCGACGTGACGAACAGCCACCACAAGGTGATGAAGGCCGGCCCCGGCCATTTCGGGCAGTTCGAATAGCGATAGCGGCTCGGAGTCAGCGAATAGAACAGCATGTACAAGGCGCCGAACAGCACCAATGCCGGCAACGCCTTGGTGGCGGCGACGATCGCCTGCGCCTGCGATGCCCAGGGCAGCAACCGGTAGATGAATTGCTCGACGCCGGTCAGAAGCACCTGGAAGCTGAACGCGGCCATCGCGAGGATCACCGAAGCGACGCTGATCCCGATCGCGCCCAGCCGGTAGCGCCAGAAGGGCGTGCTCGACGTTACCCCATAAGACTGGCGAAGGATCCCGCGCAGCGTCTCGATGAAGCCGGCGGTGGTCCATAGCCCGACGATCGCGCCGAACCACAGCAGATTTCCCGTGCGCGCCTGGAGCACGTCGGCGGCCGGCTTGCGAAGCACTTCGCCCACGTCGGGCGGCATGGTCTGCAGGAATGCCTCGAGCGTCCGGATGCCTTCGGCGCTGCGGCCGACCAGCTGGGCGATCGCCGCAGCGACGATCAGGAACGGAAACAGCGTGACGAGCGAAAGATAGGCGAAGTTGCCGGCATAGGTGAACCCTTCGTTGAAGGTGTCCGTCGCCACGCGCCCGATGACGTGGAAGAATCTGGGCCCGAAACCGACCCTGCCCATCGCCGCGCGAATACGGGCACCGAGCCCGGGCCTCGCCTCGGCGGCGGCGGCGGATTCCGCTTCTCTCACAAGGGCTCAGACGCCCATGCGGCCACGCGGGTTCCCCTTGTCCTGCCAGCCCTGCACGAACTCGACCAATGCGTCGTCGTCGACCGGCAAGTCGACCATCAGCGTGACCAGCAGGTCGCCCCGCCCGCCGCCCTTCTTGTGGAAGCCGCGCCCCTTCAGGCGCAGGACTTTGCCCGAGGTCGAGCCCTTGGGAACCTTGAGCATCACTGCGCCGTCGGGGGTGGGCACACGCACTTCGGCACCGAGCACCGCTTCGGACAGGCTGACCGGCAGGTCCAGCCGGATATCGTCGCCGGATCGCTCGTAGAAGCGGTGCGGCTGGACATCGATCGTGACGATCGCGTCGCCGAAGCCACCCGGGCCTTCCTCGCCCTTGCCGGCGAGCCGCATCTGGGTCCCGGTCTCGACTCCCGCGGGCAGCTTGAGGTCGATCGTCTTGCCGTCGCGCAGCATGATCCGCTGCGGCGCGAGCTTCGCCGCATCCTCGAAGGCCACGGCGAGGCGGTAGGCGACGTTCGCGCCCTTCGCCGCGGGCCTGCGCCCGAAGCCGCCGAAACCGCCGCTGAAGCCGCCGCCTCCGCGTCGCCCGGCGCCGCCGCCGAACAGCCCCTCGAAAATGTCGCCGATATCGCCGGCCTCGCCGCCGAAATCGGGGCGGAATCCGCCCTGCGGGCCGCCCGCGCCGCCGCCGAAGCCGAACGGCGCGGTGGGATTGCCGTCGCCGTCGATCTCGCCGCGGTCGAAACGCGCGCGCTTGTCCTTGTCGCTCAGCAGGTCATAAGCCGAGGCGATCTGGCTGAAGCGTTCGGCAGCCTTGGGATTGTCCTTGTTACGGTCGGGGTGCAGCTCCTTGGCGAGCTTGCGATAGGCCTTTTTGATGTCGGCCTCGCTCGCGCCCCGCGCTACGCCCAGAGTTGCATAAGGATCGGCCACGCATTTCCCCGTTCGAAAATCACCAGATTCGAGCGCCCCTTACAGGAGCATTTCGCCCGCGAACATCGGCGCGACATGCACTTTGCGCAAGATCGGCTTAGGGTCTGCACTCAGGCAGGGATCGGTTCCAGCGGCTCGACATCGACCGAGACGTGCATTTTCTGCGCGCCGTAACCGAGAACGATCCCGTCGATCGGCGCGACATCGGAATAGTCGCGGCCGATCGCGACGACGATATGATCGCCCGCCATCCAGATGCCGTTGGTGGGATCGACGCCGACCCAGCCGAGCTGCGGCCCCGCCCAGACGAGCACCCAGGCATGCGTCGCATCGGCGCCGACGAGCCGGGGCTGGCCCGGCGGCGGCAGGGTGCGGATATAGCCCGAGGCATAAGCGGCGGGGAGCCCGGCGGCGCGCAGCCCCGAGATCATGATCTGCGCGAAATCCTGGCAGACGCCGCCGCGCTTGCGGAACGCCTCGCCCGGCACGGTATCGACGAGCGTGGCGGTGGGATCGAAATCGAACTCGCGCTGGATGCGCAGCGCCAGCGCGATTGCCGCGTCGAGCACGCCGCGCCCGGGATCGAGATCGGCCGCGCACCATTCCGCGATCTCGCGGTCGAGCGGGATCAGCGGCGAGGGAAAAGATAGGCCGCGGGTCCCGCCGGGGAGGCATCGCGGCTGGCGCGTGCCCATTCGGCGATTTGGGCGAGCGCGGGATCGGAAGGCGCGGGCACCGGGATAGCGCGATCGACATGCACGCGGGCGCGGCTCTCGATGGTGAGGGTGCGGGAAGGCTGCTCGACCACGAGGCGGACGACATTGGCGAGCCCCGCCTCGGCGCGGGCGGGGAAGGCACGGCCCTGCGGCTCGATGATCAGCGCATAATCCTCGACCGTCTGGCCCGACCACAGGATCGGCTTGAGGCGAAGGTTGTTGCGCGCGAAGGCGACGGGCTGGGCATAATCGAACCGCGTCACATGGCGGATTTGGTACAGCATGTGGATTAGGCCAGAACCAGGCCGGCGGCGCGCAGCGGTTCGGCGCCGTGGAGGAAGTAACGCCTTGCGACTGCTCCGGAGAGATTCGTCAGCCGGAACTCCAGATCGCCCAGCATCGCATCGCTCAGCCGGGTCGCGTTCGCCGTGACGAGCAACGCCGCGATCTCGCGCGCCTGCGCCTGCTGGGCTTCGGCGAGGCCGTCGTCGGAAAGCACCGGCAGGCTGTTGAGATGCGCCGAGATCGCCGCGACCTGAAAGGCCAGCGCCCGGGGGTTGTTGGGATCGAGGGTCACCAGATCGAGCACGGGCACGCGCGCCATCCCGGTCAGATAGCGCTGGCGATAGCTGATCTGACTGTCCATCAGATCGAGCAGGGTGGACAGATCGTCGGCGGTCGCGTCGGGCCCGCCGAACGTACGAATGAACCGGATCGCGCTCAACGCGCGCTCGATCCGCCGCCCGATATCGTGGAAGCGCCACGCGTCGGTGCGCGTCATATGCTCGCTCGCAAGGCCGTTGAGCGCCGAATAGCGACGCTGGAGCGACCCGGCCTTGTCGAGCAGCACCCCGCGCTGCGGGAAAGGCGCGTCGAGCAGGCGGATCATGTCGGCCGAGAGCCGCTCGCGCGAAACTTCGCCGATCAGCCGCGCCTGCCGGTTGATCGCGCGGACGCTGTACCATTCGCCCTCGTCCTCCAGCGCGGTCCGGGCGAGCTGGGTCAGATCGGCGCGCTTGAGACCCTTGGGCTCGGGCGCCGCGCCCGAGGCGACGATCATCCGGGTGAGGCGCGCCACGGTATCGGCGGCGAGCGCCGCGCCCGTATCGGCGCTGATCGAATGACCCAGCAGCACGCGGAGCAGCCCGAGCAGCGCCTCGCCGCGCTCGAGATAGCGGCCGAGCCAGAACAGATTGTCGGCGACGCGGCTGGGCAGGGTCCCCGGATTGCGGCGAAGCTGGGTGGTGTCGTCCGAAGGCAGCAGCGAGACCGGCGCGACCGGATCGGGCCCGTGGACGCAGACATCGGCGGACCACATCCCCTCGCCCATCACCGCGGCGCGCAGATCGGGATGCTCGCCGATGCGCGCAAACCCGCCCGGAAGCACGATCCAGCGCCCCTCGCCGTCGCGTGCGGCGAAGACCCGCAGCGTGAACGGGCGCGGCGTCAGCGCGTCCTCGGCGACCACCGGCATGGTCGAGAGGCGCACGATCTCCTGCCCGACATAATCCTGCGGGCGGCGCGTCATGTCGTCGAGCAAGGCGGCGCGCTCGTCGGGATTCAGCGCCGCGCCGAGCGTCGCCTTGCCATCGGGAAGCCCGAGCGGAGCAACTCCGAACGCAGGGGCGACCAGCAGCGACTCCAGATTGGCGCCGACATGGTCGCGCTCGGCATCCTGCCCGCACCACCAGGTCGCGATGTTGGGCAGCTTGAGCGCCTCACCAATCAACACCTTCGCCAGCTGCGGCAGGAAGGCGGCGAAGGCAGGCGCTTCGAGCAGCCCGGCGCCGGGCGCGTTGGCGATGACAACATTGCCCGCGGCGATCGCGTCGATCACGCCGGGCACGCCGATCGTCGAATGCGAATCGAGCGCGAGCGGATCGAGCAGCCGCGGATCGAGCCGGTGCCACAAAGCGTCGACGCGCTTCATGCCCGCGATCGTGCGCACATAGAGCTTGTCGTCGAGCACCGCGAGATCGGCGCCTTCGACGAGCAGAAAGCCGAGATAGCGCGCGAGATGCGCCTGCTCGGCATAGCTCGGGTTGAGTCGGCCGGGGGTGAGCAAGGCGATGCGCGGCTCGGCACGCCGGCACGCCGCCGCGACGCCTTCGCGGAACGCGGCGAAGAAGGGGCATGACGCTCGATATTGAGGCGCGACTGAAGCTCGCCCAATGTCCGCGCGATCGCCAGCCGGTTCTCCAGCGCATAGCCCGCTCCTGCGGGCGCGCGGAGATGATCGGCGAGCACCCGCCACTCGCCGGACGGTCCCCGGCAGAGATCGGCCGCGACGAACTGGAGGTGATGGCCGCCGGGCGGCGTGAAGCGCGCGAGCGGACGCAGGAAGAAGGGGCTGCCGGTGACCAGAGCGGCGGGGACATGGCCGTCGGCGACGAGCTTCGCCTCGCCATACAGGTCCTGCAGGATGGTCTCGAGCAATTCGGCGCGCTGGGCGATGCCGTCGGCGATGCCGTCCCATTCGGTCTTTTCGATCAGCAGCGGGACGGGCGAGAGCGGCCAGGGGCGCTCCTCGCCCTCGTCGACGATGCGGAAGCCGGTGCCGATATCCTCGGCATGGCGCTGGGCGCGCTCGCGGGCGGGCTCGAGGCCGTCACCCGAGACGGCAGCCAGCTCCTCGAACAATGCCGCCCAGGCCGAATCGCGGCCACGCGCGCAGAGCACGTCGCTGTCGGGGACGTGCGCGCAATAATCCGCGATCCAGCGATCGGCGATGGTCGCGGCGTCGAACAACGATGTCGCGGCGCGGCTGGCCAAATGCGCTTCCTCCGAAGCCGCGGTGATGGGGAAAGCATGTTGCATGGCAACAAGGGAGATGCCCGGAGGCTCCCGCTGCCCCGTCACCGTGCGGACGGGTGTCTCAGCCCTTGGCCTGCTTGTCGCGCCAGAAATCCTGGACGATCCGCCAGCCCTCTTCCGCCGTCTCGACGAAATGGAACAGGCTCAGGTCGCGCGGGCCGATCACGCCTTCCTCGCACAACGCCTCGAAATTGACGACGCGCTGCCAGAAATCCTTGCCGTAGAAGAGGACGGGGATCGGGTCGATCTTGCCGGTCTGGATCAGGGTCAGCAGCTCGAAGCTCTCGTCGAACGTGCCGAAACCGCCCGGGAACACCGCGACGGCACGCGCGTGGAGCAGGAAGTGCATTTTCCGAAGCGCGAAATAGTGGAACTGCATCGACAGCGACGGCGTCACATAGGGATTGGGCGCCTGTTCGTGCGGCAGCACGATGTTGAGCGCCACGGTGTCCGCGCCGACGTCGCGTGCGCCGCGATTGGCGGCTTCCATGATCGAAGGGCCGCCGCCCGAGCACACCACGAAGTGCCGCTTGCCCGCTTCGTCGAGCGGGAAATTGCTCACCATCTGCGCCAGTTCGCGCGCGACATCGTAATAATGCGACTTCTCGATCAGCCGCTCGGCGATCTTCTTCTGCTCGGGCGTGTCGGCGAGATCGAGCAATGCCTTCGCCTTTTCGGGCTCGGGGATGCGCGCCGAGCCGTATACGACGAAGGTCGAGGCGATATTGGCCTCGTCGAGGATCAGTTGCGGCTTGAGCAATTCGAGCTGGAAGCGGACGGGCCGAAGATCCTCGCGCAACAGGAAGTCCATGTCCTGAAAGGCGAGGCGATAGGCCGGATGCTCGGTCTGGGGCGTGCCGCTGTTGGTGTTGGCGTTCTCGACTTCCTGCTGGGCGGGGCGGAAGACGCGGCTCGGGACGCGTGTGTCGTTGCTCATTTGGTCCGGCTTAGGCCGATCAGGGGCACTTGCCTAGGCGCAGAACGGTCCGCGGCCCATGTCGAGATGCAGGTGGTTGTAATGCGCGGCGTTGTAATCGGGGCCGAGCACCGTCCTGAAGCGCTTGCACGCCGAATTGTGGATCGTCGCGAAGAACTGGCGAACCGCCGGGTCGTCGGACTTCCAGCCGGTCTCGACACGGATCCTGCGTCCGTCGGCGAGGACGAAGCCGCCGACATCGACGGCGTTGCCGAGACCATGTTCCGACATCCGCCCTGAGGAACCACCGATGATCGCGCGGCACGAATAGGTGCCGAAGCTCTCGACGCGGACCAGCTCGCTGCCGAGAATCTGCTTCGCCGCGGGCGCCACTGCGAAGCGCACCCACGCCGTGAAGCTGCGCGCGAGCGGGCAGCGCATCGATTTGAGGTTGGTCACCGGCACGCCGATATCGAGCAATTGTACCGCGCCGGTGACGATGCAGCCGCTGCCGAAATCCCGATCGGGCAACGGCGAATAGCGGACCTGTTCGCGCGAGAGGTCGGCGAAGCATTGCTGCGTCTCGCGCGGTGTCGGCCCGGTGAGCGTGATCGGCCCCGATCTGCGTTCGCGAATCGGCGCCGGCCGGTCGTCGCTGTCGCCGCCGATGCAGCTGGTAAGGACCAAGGCGAGGAACAGGACGCCGATGCGCATGCCGCACGCATAGCACGGCGATTCTGAAGATCTCGCTGTTGTCCGTCGCACGCGAGCACCGGTTTGACTCTCGTCTTTGACTCTCGCTCTGGTAGCGCTACCATCACTTCTCAGGCGCCGCCCGAGACGGCCGCCGACCGGAGAGGCTCATGACCAGACTGCTCGCCGCCTTCGCCTGGGCGCTCGCCTTGCTCGCATCGCCGGCCTGGGCGCAGGATCCGCCCGCCACGCCGCAGCGGATCGCATTATGGGCCGATGGCGCGCCGGGATTCGAGAGCCGCAAGAACATCCCCGAACAGACCGAGGCCTATTGGCTCAAGCCGGTCAACGATCCGAGCATCACCTATTTCCCCGCCCGGCCTGGCCGTGAGACCGGTGCGGCGGTGTTGCTCATGCCCGGCGGTGCGCACGAATTCCTCGTCATCACCAGCGAAGGCAATGATGCCGCGCGCTGGTTCAACGAGCGCGGCATCGCCGCATTCGTGCTGCGCTACCGGCTCTTCCGCGGCAAGGATTCACCCTACAAGTTCGAGCATGCCCGGCAGGATGCCGAGCGCGCGATGCGGACCATCCGCAGCCGCGCCGGCCAATGGAAGCTCGATCCCCACAAGATCGGCGTGGTCGGCTTCTCCGCCGGGGGCGAGCTTGCGCGGGTGACCTTGCTCAGCCCGCCGGTGCCCGCGCCGGGAAAGGGCGACGCGATCGACCGGCTCTCGGCACGTCCCGATTTCGGCGTGCTGATCTTTCCGGGTCCGCTTCACGGCGAAGAGAAGATCACGCGCGATTCGCCGCCCTTGCTGATGACCGCGACCAATGACGACCAATGCTGCTCGCAGCCGATCATCGATTTGCTGGGCGCCTATCGCGCCGCGGGTGCCTCGTCCGAGCTCCATATGTATGCAGCAGGCGGGCACGCCTTCAACATGGGCGAGACGACTCCGATGGTCAGCCTGCGCAATTGGCCGGCACGGATCACCGACTGGATGACCGATCGCGGGCTGCTGGCGAAATGGCCGCCGGAACCGGCAAAACCCTAATTCGTCATCCCGGCGAAGGCCGGGGCCCAGAGCCTCATGCGACGCGCTTTGTAATTCTGGACCCCGGCCTTCGCCGGGGTGACGGCAGATGATCAACGAGTTGACATCGCGTCAGCCGCCGCTAGGGCCGTCGACGGGCCACGCGGTCCCAACGCCGCGCGTGCTCTCTGCAAGGAGAGACTGACATGAGTGATTCTGCCGTTACCGACGCCACAGCTGCGTCCACTGCCAAGCCCGCCACCAGGCCGGCACGCCCCTTTTCTCCTCCGGTCCCTGCGCCAAGCCTCCGGGCTGGGAAGCGTCGAAGCTCGCCAGCGAATCGCTCGGCCGCTCGCATCGCTCGAAGATCGGCAAGACCCGCCTGCAATATGCGATCGACCTGATGCGCGAGCTGCTGCAGCTCCCGGACACGCATCGCATCGGCATCGTTCCCGGATCAGACACCGGCGCCTTCGAGATGGCGATGTGGACGATGCTCGGGGCACGTGGCGTGACCACGCTCGCCTGGGAGAGCTTCGGTGAAGGTTGGGTCACCGATGCGGTCAAGCAGCTCAAGCTAGATCCGACGGTGCTCCGCGCCGATTACGGCCAGCTTCCCGATCTGACCCAGGTCGACTGGTCGAACGACGTATTGTTCACCTGGAACGGCACCACGTCGGGCGTCCGCGTGCCGAACGGCGACTGGATCCCCGACGACCGCGAAGGCCTGAGCTTCGCCGACGCGACCAGCGCAGTGTTCGCCTACGACCTGCCCTGGGACAAGATCGATGTCGCGACCTTCTCGTGGCAGAAGGTGCTGGGCGGCGAGGGCGGCCATGGCGTGCTGATCCTCGGCCCGCGAGCGGTCGAGCGGCTCGAGAATTACACCCGGCCTGGCCGCTGCCCAAGGTCTTCCGCCTGGTCGCCAAGGGCAAGCTCGCCGAGGGCGTGTTCAAGGGCGAGACGATCAACACCCCATCGATGCTCGCGGTCGAGGACGCGATCTTCGCGCTCGAATGGGGCAAGTCGGTCGGTGGCGCCAAGGGCTTGATCGCGCGGAGCGATGCCAATGCCGCCGCGCTCCAGAAGATCGTCGCGACACGCGACTGGCTCGGCAATCTCGCCGAAGACGAGTCGATCCGCTCGACCACCAGCGTGTGCCTGACGGTCGAGGGCGCCGACGAGGCGTTCATCAAGACGTTCGCCTCGCTGCTCGACAAGGAAGGCGCCGCCTATGACGTCGCCGGCTATCGCGACGCCCCCGCCGGACTGCGCATCTGGTGCGGCGCGACCGTCGACACCGCCGATATCGAGGCGCTCGGGCCGTGGCTCGACTGGGCCTACGAGACCGCGAAACAAGCTTGATCGTCACCCCGGCGAAGGCCGGGGCCCAGAATCACGAGCCACACCCTTTATAACCCTGGGCCCCGGCCTTCGCCGGGGTGACGGGGTGGAGAAATAAAATGCCCAAAGTCCTCATCAGCGACAAAATGGATCCCAAGGCCGCGCAGATCTTCCGCGAGCGCGGCGTCGAGGTCGACGAGATCACCGGCAAGACCCCGGAGGAGCTCAAGGCGATCATCGGCCAGTATGACGGCCTCGCGATCCGCAGCTCGACCAAGGTGACCAAGGAAATCCTCGAAGCCGCGACCAACCTCAAGGTCGTCGGGCGCGCCGGCATCGGCGTCGACAATGTCGACATCCCCTCGGCCTCGGCCAAGGGCGTGGTCGTCATGAACACCCCGTTCGGCAATTCGATCACCACCGCCGAGCATGCCATCGCCCTCATGTTCGCGCTCGCCCGCGACTTGCCCGAGGCCGACAAGTCGACCCAGGCCGGCAAGTGGGAGAAGAACCGCTTCATGGGCGTCGAAGTCACCGGCAAGACGCTGGGCCTGATCGGCGCGGGCAATATCGGCTCGATCGTCGCAGATCGTGCGCTGGGTCTCAAGATGAAGGTGATCGCCTATGATCCCTTCCTCACGCCCGAGCGCGCGCTGGAGATGGGCGTCGAGAAGATGACGCTCGACGATCTGCTGCTGCGCGCCGACTTCATCACGCTGCACACGCCATTGACCGACCAGACCCGCAACATCCTCAGCCGCGAGAATCTCGCCAAGACCAAGAAGGGCGTCCGCATCATCAATTGCGCGCGCGGCGGGCTGATCGACGAAGCGGCGCTCAAGGAAGGCCTCGAATCGGGCCATATCGGCGGCGCCGCGCTCGACGTGTTCGTGCAGGAGCCGGCGAAGGAATCGCCGCTGTTCGGCACCCCCAACTTCATCTCGACCCCCATCTCGGCGCCTCGACCAACGAAGCGCAGGTCAATGTCGCGATCCAGGTCGCCGAGCAGATGGCCGACTATCTCGTCTCGGGCGGCGTCACCAACGCGCTCAACGTGCCGTCACTCTCGGCCGAGGAAGCGCCGCGGCTCAAGCCGTACATGGCGCTTGCCGAGAAGCTCGGCAGCCTGATCGGCCAGCTCGCGCATGGCGAGATCGCCCGCGTCTCGATCCACAGCGAAGGCGCCGCGGCCGAATTGAACCAGAAGCCGATCGTCAGCGCCGTGCTCGCCGGGTTCCTCCGCGTCCATTCGGACACGGTGAACATGGTCAACGCGCCCTATCTCGCCAAGGAACGCGGCATGGAAGTCCGCGAAGTCCGCAACGAGAAGGAAGGCGACTACCACACGCTGCTGCGCGTCTCGGTCAAGACCGATGCCGGCGAGCGCTCGGTCGCCGGCACGCTCTTCTCGAACGCCCAGCCGCGCCTCGTCGAACTGTTCGGGATCAAGGTCGAGGCCGATCTGATCGGCAACATGCTCTACGTCGTCAACGAGGACGCACCGGGCTTCATCGGCCGGCTCGGCACCACGTTGGGCGAGGCGGGCGTCAATATCGGCACCTTCCACCTCGGCCGCCGCGATGCCGGCGGCGAAGCGGTGCTGCTGCTGTCGATCGACAACGAAGTCACTCCCGAGCTCGTCGCCACGGTTCGCGCGCTGCCCGGCGTGAAGACGGCGATGGCGCTCAAGTTCTGAACCCTATAGCCCTCTCCCCTCCGGGGAGAGGGTTGGGAGAGGGGCAGTGCCCAAGACCGACGAACGGTTGCTGGCCCGCGCCAGGCAAATGCGCGCCAATCCAACCTCCACAGAGGCGGCGATGTGGCGTATCCTACGGGCGAAGCAGTTCGAACGCGTCAAATTTGCTCGTCAGGTCGTCATCAATCCGTATATCGCCGATTTTGTCGCACGCTCTCACAAGCTGATCGTCGAGATCGACGGCGACACGCACGCTTTGTGCGAGGCAAAGGATGCCAGGCGGACCGCTTGGCTCGAGAGGCAGGGGTATCGCGTGATCCGATTCACGAACCACGAAGTCGGCAGCAACCTTGAAGGCGTCGCCCACAACATCCGCGCGGCGCTCGGGGAGACTGCCCCTCTCCCAACCCTCTCCCCAAGGGGGAGAGGGCTTTAGATGTCCGGCCTACTTCCCGAGGGTTTCCACGACCGTCTTCCCCCGCCGCCGATGCCGCGGCGGGGCTGGAGGCGCGCGTGCTCGGGGTGGCGCGGCTCTATGGCTATGAGCAGGTCGACCCGCCACTCGCCGAATTCGCCGACGAGCTCGCCTCGCGGCTCAAGGCGGGCGGGGTGCGCGACGCAGTGCGCTTCGTCGATCCCGTCTCGCAGCGCACGCTCGCGATCCGTCCGGACCTGACCGCCCAGGTCGGCCGCATCGCCGCGACCCGGATGGGGCACCATCCGCGTCCGGTGCGGCTTTCCTATGCCGGTGCGGTGGTCAAGCTCAGCGCCTCCGAACTCAACCCGCAGCGCGCGATGCGCCAGATCGGCGCCGAGCTGATCGGGCTCGACACCGTCGCGGCGGCGATCGAAGTGGTCCGTGTCGCGATCGAAGCGCTGCAGGCCGCGGGCGTCACCGGAATCGCGATCGACTTCACGCTCCCCGATCTCGCCGACACGCTCGCCGCCGATCTCGATCCCGGCACGCTGGCGCTGCTGCGCGACCGGCTCGACGCCAAGGACGCGGGCGGCGTCGCCGCGATCGACGCGCGCTGGCTGCCGCTGATCGAGGCGGCGGGACCGTTCGACGCTGCGATGGCACGGCTGCGCGCGATCGATGCGGGCAATGCGCTGGCGAGCCGGCTCGACGGACTCGCCCGGATCGCCGCGAGCGTCGACGGGCAGGCCGCCCTGACGCTCGACCCGACCGAGCGCCACGGCTTCGAATATCAGAGCTGGCTCGGCTTCTCGATTTTCGCGCGTGGTGTGCGCGGCGAGATCGGCCGTGGCGGCACCTACACGATCCTCCACGGCAATGGCCGCGAGGAGCCCGCGGTCGGCTTCTCGCTGTTCGCCGATCCGATCCTCGATGCCGGGCTGAGCGCCGGCGAGCGTCGCCGGCTGTTCCTGCCGTTCGGCACCGCTCCGGAAGCCGGCGCGAAGCTGCGCGCCGAGGGCTGGGTAACCGTTGCGGCGCTGGAGGCCGACGATACGCCCGAGGCGCAGCTCTGCACGCACGTGCTGGGCGCGGACGGACCCAAGCCACTCTGACCCCGGTGCTCCGGCGAAGGCCGGAGCCCTGGATTTCGAAGCGAATCGCTCGCCGCCGGCGCTCCGGCCTGCGCCGGAGCACGAAATAGCTATCGCGCCAGCAGCGGCGCGATCTCGCCTTGCGCGAAATACTGGAACGCCTCGCGCACCGCGGCGCGGTACCGTTCGTCGCCGGCGAGCCGAGCCCCGAAGACCGGCTCGACGCCGAGCATCGCCGTCACCGGATTGGCACTGGTCGCAGCGGCGGCGAGTGTGTCGGCGAGCGGATCGGTGACCGCCTCGCCTGCCTCGGCCTTGCGGCGCACGAACGCGATCCACGCCGCCACCGGCACCGCCAGCCGTTCGACGCTACGCCCGGCATCGAGCGCTGCGCGCGTGGTATCGAGCAGGCGATAGGAAGCTTCTGCGAGCCATCCCACGCGATCTGCGCGAGCAGATGGCGGATCTCGGGATTGCGGAAGCGGTTCAGCACGGCATCGGCATAAGCGGCCTTGTCGAGCCCCTCGACCGGCGCGAGCGAGGCGGCGATGTCCTGATGGACCAGCCGCGCGACGAAACCTTCGAGCGCGGCATCGGACATCGCTTCGAACACCGTCTCGTGCCCGCGCGCGAGGCCGACATAGGCCAGCGTCGAATGCGCGCCGTTGAGGATGCGGAGCTTGGCCTGCTCATAGCCGCGAACGTCGTCGGTGAGCGTCGCGCCTGCCGAAGCGAGATCCGGCCCGTCGGCCATGTCGAAGCGCTGGAGCACCCATTGGGTGAAGCTCTCGCGCTGGACCGCAGCCAGGTCCTCGACGCCCAGTGCATCCCGGACCTTGCCGAGAAACGCCGCATCGCTCGCCGGAGTGATCGAATCGACCATCGAATCGGGGAAGGCGACTTCGTCCGCGATCCAGTCGGCGAGCGCGACATCCTGCTCCCGCGCCAGCGCCACGCATGCAGCCCGAAGCTTGGCGCCGTTGCCGGTCATGTTGTCGCAGCACAGCATCGCGAAGGGCGGCAGCCCGGCGGTGCGGCGATCCCCAGCCCGGCGACGATCCAGCCGATCACGCTCGCCGGCTCGGCGGGCCGCTGGAGATCATGGACGATGTCGGGATGCGCGAAATCGAGACTGCCGTCGCCGGCAAGGCAATAGCCCTTCTCGGTCACGGTGCTCGTCGCGATCCGCACTTCCGGAGAGGCGAGCAGCTTGCGCAGCCGCGCGCCTTCGCCCGGGCCGATCGCATCCGAATGCGCCGCGATGATCCGCGTCGAGGGCTCCCGGTCGATCACCGCCAGCGTGTAGAGCCCGTCCTGCGCCTTCAACGCGTCGGTGGTGCTCCCGCTGCGCAGCGAAACCGCGGCGATCCCCCAGCGCGGATCCCCGTCGAGCAACCGATCGACATAAGCGGCCTGATGCGCGCGGTGAAAGGCACCGGGCCCGAAATGGACGATGCCGGTGCGGATGGCTTCGGGCGTATGGCCCGGGCGGGCGACGGTATCGGGAAGCGTAGCGAGCGATGCGCGGGACAGACGAGTCATGCGCCCGGCCAAAGCAGTCCCGGCGCGCCGAAGTCAATCCGGACTAATAGGATTGGACCGCCGAAGCCCCGCCCCCGCCGCGGATCCGCGAGCCCGTGGTGAATTTCTGGGCTTCCTTCGGCATCCGGAAGCGGACCTGCCGGTTGGGGAAATCGATATCGACGCTGCGGAAGCTGCGCAGCGCGTCCATGCCGAGCAGCAAGGCAGGGCGCTTGGTGAGACCGAAGCGCTCGAACGGCGCGACATCGGCGAATGCCACCGGCATCGATCCGAACATCACGTCGCCCACCTTGATATTGGGCACGGTGGTATAGTCGGCGAACGTCTTGACCCCGGTGACGTCGGTCAGCTCGATCGGCTGGGTCTTGCGGTGTCGCGTGACGCGCTTGCGCAGCGCGCTGTTGCCCATGCTCACCTGGCTGCCGGTATCGAGCACCACCTGGATGCGGGTGTTGCCGTAATAAGCGTCGGTGACGATGAGCTGACCGAACATGCTCTTGGCAGTCACGACGATCTCGTCACTGTCGGCGCGGCGGAATTTGGGGCGCTTCTCGCTCTTGCGCACTTCCATCGTGCCGCGCTCGAAATCGATCGTGACCTGATGGTCGCGGAGTGTGTCGATTCCCAGCAGCCCGATCGCGCCGAGATTGCGCGCCTCGAGCTTGGGCGCGACGACGCTGTGCTGAATACCGATCGACTTGATCATCAGGTCCGGCACCAGCACCGTGTCCACTTGGCTGCGCCCGGTCATCGACAGCAAGGTCACCGGATGGCCAGCGCTCAGCCGCAGCGTGTTGGCGAGCTCGCGCGAGACGACGGTGCGTTCGGCGCCGGTGTCTATGATGAAATTATAGGGGCCCTTGGTGTTGACCGCGACCGGCACCGTCAATCGCTGGTCGACCTCGCCGAGCGTCAGCAAGGTGGCTTCCATCACCGATTCAGGGCTGATCAGCTCGGGATCTTGCGGAGGCGCAGGAGGCGGAACAACGGGTGCCTCGATCGGCAATGTGAAGAGCAGGAGCGGATAAAGAACTCCAGACATGTAATAGCAATATACCTGCGCATGTTGCGCAGCAATCGAAATCAATCGATCCGCATCGCCTCCGCCGCGATGCCTTCCGCTTCGATCAGCAGCGCCTCCTCGCCGCTGCCCTGGGGGTGCGTTCGCGCCCGATCATGATCAGCACCGGCACCGCCATCGGGCTCACCCGCGGCAAGTCGATGTGCAGCATCGTGTCCGCGGCAGTGTCGAGCAGGCGCGCCAGCCGGCCGACATCGGTCATCCGCGCCCGCGCATCGGCCCAGGCGGCCCTGAGCAGCAGGTGATCGGGCTCGTATTTGCGGAGCACGTCATAAATCAGGTCGGTCGAGAAAGTGACCTGGCGCCCGCTCTTCTTCTTGCCCGGATGCTGGCGCTCGACCAGCCCGCCGATGATCGCCACTTCGCGGAAGGCTCGCTTGAGCAACGCCGATTGCTGCACCCAGTCGACGAATTCATGCTCCAGGATATCGGGCGAAAACAGCGCGGCAGGATCCTCGATCTTCTCGAGCCCGTACACCGCCAGCGCATAATCGTTGGCGACAAAGCCCAGCGGCTTGAGGCCCATCGCCTCCATTCGCCGCGTGATCAGCATGCCGAGCGACTGATGCGCGTTCCAGCCCTCGAAGCTGTAGGCGACCATGTGGTGCTTGCCTTCGTGCGGGAAGGTCTCGACGAGCAATTGCGCCGGCGCCGGGATCGCCGAGCGGCGCTCCTGCACTTCGAGCCACTCGCGGACATCGTCGGGAAAGCGCTGCCATTGATCGCGGTCGTGCAGATATTCGCGCACGCGATTGGCGAGCGTCGAAGTGATCGCCAATCGCGCGCCCATATAGGACACGTAGCGCGCCCGCTTTGCGCTCGCCCGCACGATCAGGTCGGTGAGTTCGACGCGTTCGACTTCGAGGCTCAGCCCGGCGAAGTAGAAGGTATCGCCCGGCGAGAGCGTCGAGCCGAAGCCTTCCTCGATCTTGCCCAGCTTGCGGCCGTTCTTGAAGCGCACGTCGAGCATCGGCGCCTCGACGATGATTCCGGCATTGAGCCGATGCTGCGCAACGAAGGCGGGTCTGGTGACGCGCCACAGCCCGTCCTGCCCGCGGGTCAGCCGCTTGAACTTGTCATAGGCGCGCAAGCTGTAGCCGCCATCGGCGATGAAATTGAGGACACTGTCGAAAACCTCCTGTTCGAGCGCTGAATACGGCAGTGCGCCGCGAACCTCGTGCAGCATTTCCGCAGCATCGAACGGTGCCGCGCATGCGCACGCCATGACATGCTGCGCCAGCACGTCGAGCGCGCCGGGACGGAAGATGTCCGGATCCAGCTCCCTTGCTCGACTGCGTCGAGCGCCGCGCGCGCCTCGAGATATTCGAAGCGATTGCCGGGCACCAGCACCGCCTCCGATGCCTCGTCGAGCCGGTGGTTGGCGCGCCCGATCCGCTGGAGCAGCCGCGACGAACCCTTGGGCGCGCCCATCTGGATCACGCAATCCACATCGCCCCAGTCGACTCCGAGATCGAGGCTCGCGGTCGCCACCAAAGCGCGCAATTTGCCGTCGGCCATCGCCTGTTCGGCGCGGCGTCGTGCCTCGAGGCTGAGGCTGCCGTGATGCACGCCGATCGGCAGCTTCATCTCGTTGACCTTCCAGAGCTGCTGGAAGACGAGTTCGGCGAGCCCGCGAGTGTTGCAGAAGACGATCGTGGTGCGGTGCGTCTCGATCTCGGCCATCACCTGTGGCATCGCATAGACGCCCGAATGCCCCGCCCAGGGCACGCGCCCCTCGGGGAGCAGGATCGCGATGTCGGGATCGGCGCCTTTCTCGCCCTGCACCAAGGTCACGGCATCGATGTCGCCATGCGGGGCGAGCCAGGCACGATAGCCGTCGGCATCGGCGACCGTCGCCGACAGCGCCACCCGGCGCATTCCGGGCGCGAGTCGCTGCAGCCGTGCCATCGCCAGCGCCAGCAGATCGCCGCGCTTGCCGGTGGCGAAGGCGTGGACCTCGTCGATCACTACGGTCTTCAGCCCGGCGAACATCGTGAGGCTGTCTTCGTAGGAGAGCAAAAGGCTCAGCGATTCGGGCGTGGTCAGCAATATCTCGGGCGGCCGCGCGCGCTGGCGGACCTTGCGCTCATGGGGCGTGTCGCCGGTCCGGGTCTCGACGCGGATCGAAAGGCCCATCTCCTCGATCGGGGTGAGCAGGTTGCGCTGTACGTCGACCGCGAGCGCCTTCAACGGCGATATATAGAGCGTGTGGAGCCCCTGGCCCGGCTGCTCGATCAGTTCGGCCAGGGTCGGCAGGAAGCCTGCGAGCGTCTTGCCCGCCCCGGTCGCCGCGACCAGCAATGCATGTTCGCCGCGTCGCGCGGCCGCGAGCATGTCGAGCTGGTGCCGGCGCGGGTGCCAGCCGCGCGCGGCAAACCAGTCGGTCAATATTCGGGGCAGTTCGGTGTCGGGCACCCGCCAGCGTTCGCGCGACTTGACGGTTCAGCGCAAGCCCTTCAGGCGACGCCGCCATTCTCGCGCGCTTTATCCTCTTTATCCTGCTGGTCGTAACGCCTCCGCGTGGCTTCCTCGGTATGCTTCACATCGCCGCGCGTGGCGCGATTGCGGAGCATCGCCCAGGCGATTGCGAGTGCGAGCAGGATCGGCCCGACGATCACCATGATGCTCTGCAGGGGCTCGATACGTCCATGACACACCTCGTTTCGAGTTTCGCCAGACCAACGAAGCCGCGGTCAGTTTCGATCCCGGGCGGGGGTAACGGCGCTCAGCGAAACTCTTGTACGACTTCGATCTTGCCGACGATGGCCGCGTTGAATGCATCGAGCGCTTCGGCCGGAATCCAATATTCCCGATGCGCCCGTCCGCCGGCATCCTGCACCGCATATTGATCGAGATAGTCACGGCGCACGGCAAAGCGCGTGACATAGCCGGAGCCGCTGTCTCGCACGTTCCAGTCGCGTGCGATTTTCACGGCATAGTCTTCGGTGGTGACCGGGTAGAAGATCGGTTGATCCGGAAGCCGCGGCGGAAACGCATGCATGCCGCTCTTGCGGATCAGATCCAGTTCGATGGGGCCGACGGGCCGCCAGAGAGTCACCGTTTCAATCATCCCGGCATGATATCAGGCCCGCCGCCGCTTTGCAGCCGCCCCGCCCCGCGCAGCGAAATCAGTACCAGCATCTCCACAAGACTGGGAACCCCGCGCCCGGCCAACCATATAGCCACCATGGCCATCGGCAGCTGGATTACCCCCGAGCCCACGGGCATCTACATTCCCGCCGCCGACGCCTGGGTCGATCCTTCGCAGCCGGTGCCGCGCGCGCTGATCACGCACGGCCATGCCGATCATGCGCGCGGCGGTCATGGTGCGGTATGGGCGACGCCGGAGACGCTGGCGATCATGGAATGCCGCTACGGACCACAGAACGGCCATCCGATCGGCTATGGCGAATCGCTGCGCATGGGCGGTGTCGAGATCAGCTTCGTCCCCGCGGGGCATGTCCTCGGCTCGGCGCAGATCGTGCTCGAGCATGCCGGAGAGCGCGTCGTCGTCTCGGGCGACTACAAAAGGCGCGAGGACCCGACCTGCGCCCCCTTCCAGCCGGTCCCCTGCGACATCTTCGTCACCGAGGCGACGTTCGGCCTGCCGGTGTTCCGCCATCCCGAGACGCATGACGAGCTCGACAAATTGCTCACCACCCTGAGGGCCAATCCCGCGCGCTGCGTGCTGGTCGGCGCCTATGCCCTGGGCAAGGCGCAGCGGGTGATCAAGGAATTGCGCGTGATGGGGTTCGACGATCCGATCTACATCCACGGCGCGCTGCAGCGGCTATGCGATCTCTATGTCGAGCAGGGCGTCGATCTCGGCGAGCTGCGTCCCGCCACCGGCGTGGCCAAGGCCGAGTTGCAGGGGCGGATCGTCCTCTGCCCGCCAGGTGCGCTCAACGATCGCTGGTCGCGCCGCCTGCCCGATCCGATCACGGCGATGGCCTCCGGCTGGATGCGCGTCCGCCAGCGCGCGCGGCAGCGCAACGTCGAGCTGCCGCTGATCCTGTCCGATCACGCCGATTGGGACGAGCTGACCACCACGATCCGCGAGATCGCGCCGCGCGAGGTCTGGGTGACGCATGGCCGGGAGGATGCCCTGGTCCATTGGTGCCGGCTCCACCAGATCAAGGCACGCGCACTGGACCTCGCCGGCTTCGAGGACGAGGACGATTAGCCCGCGGCGCGCAAGGCGCCCGCTATCGATCCGTGGAACAGCCAGGCCTCGGCCTCGGCGACGGTGTCGAAGCAGCGCGTGCCCGCACCGCGCCCGCTCAGCGCGCGCTGGAGCTGGCTGCGCGCCAGCGTGCGGCCGATCACGAAGGCGAGCCGGCGCGAACGATAGTCGGGCGCACCCAGCATCTGCTGGAATTCCGCGACGCTTTCCTGGGGCTGGATTTTCATGTTCCGCAGGTCGTTGATCGTGAGATGCTCGTTGCGGCCGCAGGTCAGTTTCGCATGCGCCGCCCGCCGTGCCTCGTAGAAATCCCGGATATCCTCGGGCGTGAACAGGCCCGCCATTGCGATCCGCACGAGATCGCGCTCGGGCTCGACAGTGATGCTGAAAGTCGCGCTCATATCTGCATTATAGGAACAACCGGTTTCCAAATCCTGAGTCGTCTTATGTTTCGCCACGCCCGGGATTGATCCGAAACCGCGCAAGCTTCGATTGCGCGATTCCCTGCCGCGGGCGATTCTCCATCGGACGAACGGGGAGAAGGATGGGCCATGGCAGAATTCGCCGAACGCAGCCGCACCGCGCCGCCTCCGATCGCGCATGCACCCATGACCGCAGGAGGTGCGCTCAACACCGCCCCGCGCGTACAGCGTCTCGCAGCGCAGGCCGTAACGCTCAATGCCGGTCAGGCACCGATCCAGCTGATGCCGCCGAAGAAAGACCCTTCCAAGGAGAAGAAGGTCAACAACAAGAAGCAGGAGAAGCAGAAAGCGGCCACCAAGGCCACGGCACGCGCAAAGAACCGTAAGGTCGAGCGGCTGGCCGATAGTGTGCAAGGCTATGACACTACCAAGCACAGCCGCAAGGAGATCCGCGCCGCGATCGCCGCCGGCAATGTCAGCAAGATGCGCGCGGGGCATCTCAGCGCCGACAGTTCGCAGAAGATGAATGCCGGCACTCGCAAGACCATCACTGGCCTGACCGGCGCCATCAAGGCCGAAAAGGCGAAGGCCAAGGCGGAGGAGCACAAGCACGCCGGGAGCGACGTCGACGACGGCGACGAAGAGGATTTCGAACTCGACGTCGACTATGATGACACGGGCTACAAGCCGCCCAGGGATCAGGATCCGCCGCCACCGGGAGCCGGCGGCGCCGAGGGAATCGCGGTCTAGCTCAGCCTACGCCCTCCAGCGCCTTTGCCGGCGCCGCTGGACCGAGCTGCCGATCCCCAGCGCCTCGCGATATTTGGCCACCGTGCGCCGCGCGATGTCGAAGCCCTTTTCGCGCAGCATGTCGACCAAGGTATCATCGGACAGGATCGCCTTGGGGTCCTCGGCCTGGATCAATGTCCGGATCGCGCTCTTGACCGCTTCCGCCGACACTGCGTCGCCGCCGTCCGACGACTGGATCGCGCTGGTGAAGAAATACTTGAGCTCGAAAAGCCCGCGCGCGCAGCTCAGATATTTGTTGCTGGTCACCCGGCTGACCGTCGATTCGTGCATTTCGATCACGTCGGCGACCTGGCGCAGGGTCATCGGCCTGAGATGCGCGACGCCCTTCAGGAAGAACGCCTCCTGCTGCTTCACGATCTCGGTCGCGACCTTGATGATCGTGCGCTGGCGCTGGTCGAGCGCCTTGACCAGCCAATTGGCGCTGGCGAGCATGTCGGACATCCACGCCTTGCCGGCCTTGTCCTGTTTGCCCGCCGAAACCTCGGCATAATAAGCCCGGTTGACCAATAATCTCGGCAAGGTCGCGGCGTTGATCTCGACGGCCCAGCCCGCGCCGCGCCGCGCGACGAAGATGTCGGGCACCACCGCCAGCGTCGGCTCCCCGCCATAGCGGCAGCCGGGCTTGGGGTCGTAGTTCCTGAGCTCGCGGATCATGTCCGCCAGATCTTCGTCGTCGACGTTGCAGATGCGCTTGAGCCGAGGGAGGTCACCCCGCGCGACGAGCTCCAGATTGTCGATCAGCCGCGCCATGCACGGATCGTAGCGATCGACTTCCTTCGCCTGCAGCGCGAGGCATTCGGCAAGGTTGCGCGCACCGACGCCGGTGGGATCGAAGGTCTGGATCACGTCCAGCACGTTCTCGACGCGGGCCAGCGGCACGCCGAGTCGGGCGGCCACGTCGAGCAGCGGGGCAGTGAGATATCCCGCCTCGTCGATCTGGTCGATCAGATGCGCGGCGATGAACAGGTCGGCGCCGTCGACGCTCTCGCCGGCCTGCCGCATCAGGTGATCGGCGAGGCTCAGCTCGGACGCGCCGAAATTGTCGAAATCCGGCCCGTCCTCCGATCCGCCGCCGCCCGCGCCGCTCATCCCGAGACTGCCGTCGAGTCCTCCGATCGAATCCGCCGCGCTGTCGTGATGGAAGGTCTCCGCGGCGAAATCGACGTCGAGCGACGCCTCGCCCGCCGCCTCCCCGCCGCCGGCCAGCAATTCGCTCGCATCGGCGGGGCCGTCGCGCACCGTCTCGAAATCGCCCTCGGGCTCGGGCTGCGCGATATCGGGCGCTTCGTCGCCGCCGGCCTGCGCGTCGAGCAGCGGGTTCTTCTCCAGCTCCTCGGCGATGAAGGTCTCGATCTCGAGGTTCGACAGCGCCAGCAGCTTGATCGCCTGCTGGAGCTGCGGCGTCATCACCAGCGATTGCGACTGCCGCAGGTCGAGGCGAGGCGCCAGACTCATGCCCTACAGCTCGAAGCTCTCGCCGAGGTACAGCCGCCGGACATTCTCGTCGCGGACGAGTTCCTCGGGCGATCCGGCGAAGAGCACGCGGCCGTCATAGATGATGTAGCCGCGATCGACGATGTCGAGCGTCTCACGGACATTGTGATCGGTGATCAGCACGCCGATCCCGCGATTCTTGAGCTGGATCACGAGATCGCGAATGTCCGAGATCGAGATCGGATCGATGCCCGCGAAGGGCTCGTCGAGCAGGATGATCGTCGGATCGGCAGCTAGCGCACGGGCGATCTCGGCGCGGCGCCGCTCGCCGCCCGAAAGCGCCATCGCCGGCGCGCTGCGCAGCCGGGTAAGGCCGAACTCGTCGAGCAGCTTGTCGAGCCGCTGCTCGCGCGCCGCCTTGTCGGGCTCGGAAAGCTCGAGCACGGCGAGGATGTTGTTCTCGACCGTCATGCCGCGGAAGATCGAGGTTTCCTGCGGCAGATAGCCGAGCCCCAGGATCGCGCGGCGGTACATGGGCAGCTTGGTGATGTCCTCGCCGTCGAGCATGATCCGGCCCGAATCGGGCTTCACCAGCCCCATCACCGAATAGAAGCAGGTCGTCTTGCCCGCGCCGTTGGGACCGAGCAGCCCGACCACTTCGCCGCGCCCGACCGAGACCGAGACGTCGGTGAGCACCACGCGCTTGTCGTACGACTTGGCGATCGAGACGACCGCGAGGCCCTTGTCCGGCAAGGGTGCCGGATCGGCCACGGGCTGCTCGAGCATGGCGACGTCGTTCATCTGGGCTTCCTGCACGATCGTTTCACTCCGCGGCATATAGGCCCGGATTGGCAGGATTCCTGCATGAGATTGCCGTGGATGAAAAGCGAAACTGCGGCAGTCCGTTGAAAAAGGCGGGTTACCGGCGCTCGGGTCGGGCGGTGCCGGCCCGCTCCCCACCCGGCCACCCAACGGCAGTATCATATGGGTGGCCGGGTGGGGGAGCGGGCCGGCGCGCGCGCCTCAGCGCATCTGCACGCGCCTCAGCGCATCATTGCCCTTCGCGCTTCGGCACCGAGAACCGCCCGGTGACGCGGCCGCCCGAGCTCTGCACCCCGGGCTCGCCGGGGTAGCGCCGCCGCGCACGCCCGAACCGTCGATCGTCGCGCGGCCGGTGTCGAGGTCGATCGACAGGCGCCCGCCCGAGACGTTGTTCGCGCCCTGGCGTAGCGTCACGCCGCCGATCATCGTGATCACCCGGCGGTTGAGATCATAGACTGCGAATTGCGAGCGCGCGGTCTGGTCGGGCCGCGACACCGTGACGCCGCCCGACGCGTCGAGTCGCGAGACCTGCGGCGATCCGTTGGTGATCTGCCCGGTATAGGTCACCGTCATGCGGGCCGCGGTAAGCGTCATCTCCGCCTGGGTGATCTTCACATTGCCGGTCAGCAGCACGCGGTTGGCGCGGTCCTGCAGCTCGATCCGGTCCGACGCGAAGTCGATCGGCGCGGACGAATTGTGGCGCGTTTGCGCGAAGGCGGGCGCCGCGGCGGCCAGCGCCAGCGCGACTCCGATCGGAAGCGGGGCGATACGACGGATCATCATCGCCTATTTGCGCGGCTGGGGACGATCCGCAAGCGCGCATTGCCTTCGAGCGAGACGGTGCGGCTCTCCAGGTCGGCGGTAAGCTTGTTCGCGCTGAACACGCCGGTGGGGGTATTGCCGGTCACCGCGCCGCCGCTTTCCATCCGCCGCGTCTTGAGATCGACGGTCGCGTCGTGCGTGTTGAGGACATAGCCGTCCGATGTCTGGAACTTGAGCGGGCCGTTCACTGCGACCTTCTGGCTGGTCATGTCATATTGCCCGCGCTCGGCCCGCAGCGAGGCGAGACCGGTGTCGAGGCGGATCTCGGCGGAAAGGTCGTTGAGCCGCACGATCGGCTCCAGCGAGCTGCGCTGCACCGCGGATCCCGCATGCAGATGAAAAGGGCGCCCCTTGTCGTCGGCACCGCGATATTCGGCGGCGTCGATGCGCAGCCGTTCGGGCGAGACGTCGACCTTGTTCTTGTCGAGCACGAAGCTGACATCGCCGCCCATCAGCAGGGGCGCGACCACGAGGAACGCGCCGAGCACGCCGATCCCCACCGGCAAGATGATCAGCCCCAGCCGCACGATGCGATCGTGGCTGCTGCCGGGATGCGCCCAGCCGCGCTTCTGCGAACGAAGGCGCGCCGCGACTTCAGACATGGAGGCGCCTTTGAGGCCGGCGGTGCCAGCCCGCTCCCCACCCGGCCTCCCAGCGCCAGCATCCTGTGGGAGGCCGGGTGGGGGAGCGGGCCGGTGCGGCATCGTGGAATCAAATATGCGCAAAGATGTCCACCTCGGGCCAGCCGGCGAGATCCAGCTCCGCCCGCCAGGGAGGAAGTCGAAAGCGGCCTGGGCGAGCGGCATGCGGCCTTCACGCTCGAGACGCTTGTCGAGTTCCAATTTCATCGCATGCAGATAGCGCACGTCCGACGCGGCATATTCCTTCTGGGCGTCCGAAAGCTCGGGGCCGCCCCAGTCGGAGGACTGCTGCTGCTTCGAGATTTCCTGCCCCAGCAGCTCGCGGACCAGATCCTTGAGGCCATGCCGGTCGGTATAGGTGCGCACCAGCCGCGAGGCGATCTTGGTGCAATAGACCGGCGCGGCGGTGACGCCGAGATAGAAGCGGATCGCCGCGAGGTCGAACCGCGCGAAATGATAGAGCTTCAATCGGTCGGGATCGCCGAGCAGTTCCCGCAAATTGGGCGCTTCATAGGAAGAGCGCGGCCCGAATCGGACGAGATGCTCGTCGCCGCTGCCGTCGGAGAGCTGGATGACGCACAGCCGGTCGCGCGGCGTGATCAGCCCCATGGTCTCGGTATCGACGGCGATCGACGCGCCGGGGGCGAACACGCCTTCGGGCAGGTCTTCTTCATGGAAATGCACGGTCATGGCAGCCGCCTAGACTTGTTCGCCGCGCGCCTCAATGCCTTCACTTCCCTCTCCCGTCGGGAGAGGGTTGCGCAGACTTGGGTTCGGCGTAGCCGAGCCTTAGTCGGAGCTGGGTGAGGGATCGCCCTCTCGATGGCAGGACACCCTCACCTAGCTCCGCTAGGCAGCAAGCTGCCAAGCTTCGCTACCTCTCCCACGGGGAGAGGAATCAAGGCGCTTCCCCCGAGGCTCGCGCCGCCTTCCTGTCCTTGGCGCGCCGCGACCAGATGTTGAGCCCTTCGACCGCCGCCGAGAAGGCCATCGCGGTGTAGATATAGCCCTTGGGCACATGCGCGCCGAACGCCTCGGCGATCAGCACCATGCCGATCATCAGCAGGAAGCCCAGAGCGAGCATCACCACCGTCGGATTGCGGTTGATGAAATTGGCGAGCGGATCGGCGGCGAACAGCATCACCGTCACGGCGACGACGACGGCGACGTACATGATCTCGACATGCTCGGTCATGCCGACCGCGGTGAGAATCGAATCGATCGAGAAGACGATGTCGAGCAGCAGGATCTGGACGATCGCGGCCGTGAAGGTCATCGACACCAGCTTCTTCTTGTCGAGCAGGTCGCCGGTATCGTGCGCGTCCGAATCGACCGAATGATGGATCTCGGTCGTCGCCTTCCACATCAGGAACAGCCCGCCTGCCAGCAGGATCAGGTCGCGCCACGAGAATTGGGTTTCGAAGGCGGGTTCGCCGTGCGAGAGCGGCCCGACGATGCCCAGGTCGAACACCGGCGCGGTGAGCCCGACGATCCACGCGATCATCGTCAGCAGCGCCAGCCGCATCACCAGCGCCAGGCTGATGCCGATTCGCCGCGCTTTCCGACGCTGCTCCTCGGGCAATTTGTTCGACAGGATCGAAATGAAGATGAGGTTGTCGATGCCGAGCACCACTTCCATCACGATCAGCGTGACGAGCGCGGCCCAGGCGGCCGGGCTGGCGAGCAGTTCGAGGATGTTCTCCATATCCCGCAAGCTGTGCCGTGCGACGAGGCGTGGCGCAAGCGCCGCCGACTCCATGAATCTGCCCTAATCAAGACGATTTTCGTTCGCGCTCTGTCCGATTTTGGGCTATGGCCGATTCCGTGGCGCTGTTTTTTGTGCCCGGACACCTGCGTTTTTCGTCCGACGCTTGGGTTTTGATTGGAGTAAGGGCGAACCGGGAAGACGAACAGGGCATGAGTTTTGATCGAGGGCGCCGCGGTGATCGCGGCGGGCGCGGCAGAGACAAGCGCGACGGTTTTGGCGACGAAGGTGGCGGCGGTTTCGGCGGCGGTAGCAGCTTCGGCGGCGACCGCGGCGGCTTCGGCGGCGGTAGCAGCTTCGGTGGTGATCGCGGCGGCTTCGGCGGCGGTGGTGGCGGCTTCAGCGGCGGTGGCGGTGGCGGTGGCTATCGCGGCGGTGGTGGCGGCGGCTTCAGCGGCGGCGGCGGCGGTGGTTTCCGCGGCGGTGGCGGCGGCGGTGGCGGCGGAATGCCCCCCAGGTCGTCGGCGAGGCGACGGGTGTCGTAAAATTCTTCAACGCACAAAAGGGCTTCGGCTTCGTCGTTCGCGATGACGGCGGCGAGGACGTGTTCGTGCACATTTCGGCAGTCGAGCAGGCCGGCCTGACCGGTCTCGCGGAAGGCCAGCCGATGGGCTTCACGCTCGTCGATCGCGGCGGCCGCATCTCGGCGACCGATCTCAAGATCGACGGCGAGCCGATGCCGGTGACCGATTCGGGTCCCCCGCGCGATCGCGAAGCGCCGCGTGGCGGCGCCGGCGGTGCCGGTGGCCCGCAGCGCCAGCTGACCGGCGAGAAGGCGACCGGAACGGTCAAGTTCTTCAACGCGATGAAGGGCTTCGGCTTCATCCAGCGCGATGACGGACAGCCTGACGCATTCGTCCACATCAGCGCCGTCGAGCGCGCCGGCATGCCGACGCTCAACGAAGGCGACCGTCTCGAGTTCGAGCTCGAAGTCGATCGCCGCGGCAAGTACGCGGCAGTGAACCTGACGCCGGGCAGCTGAGCCTTAGCTGACAGACACACGAAAGGGCCGGAGGGAAACCTCCGGCCCTTTTGCTTTGGGAACTCAACCGGGTCGCGGTTCCGTGCGCTTTGGCGGTGGCTCTCGCTCTCCAGAAAGGCGCGGATGAGCCTGGCAGTGGTTGCCGGATCTTCTTCGGGGAAGAAGTGTCCCCCGATACCGATTGACCCTGCACGTCGTCGGCCCAGTGCCGCCACAAGCCCAGGGGCCCACCCGCATCTTCGTACCAGCGCGCGAGCCCTCCGCGATCGCTCCAGAGCGCCAGCAGCGGACAGATGATGCGACGATTCGCGTCGAGATCGGCGCGATCGATTTCCCGGTCTATGCCGGCGGCGGCCTGATATTCCTCACAGATGGCGTGGACGCGGGCGGGATCGCGCAATGCATCGACATATGCCGCGCGAAGCCAGGCGGGAAATGCGTCCGGCGATGATCCCCATTCGGCGATCGCATTGTCGACAACGGCATCGGGCGCTGCCGCTATGAGGCGCTCCGGAAGCGGCGCCGGCTGTGCGAGCAGCGAAAACGGCCAGAAAGCGAGGGCGAGCCGGGCATCGGCGCGGTCCCACACGTCGTAGGTCGGGACCATGTCGAGCACCACGACATGCGATATGCGTGCGGGGTGATCGAGCGCCGCCCGATACGCGACGCGGCCACCGCGGTCATGCCCGACGACTGCGAAGCGTTCGTACCCGGCGATCCGCATCGCATCTGTCAGCGTCGCAGCCAGTTCGCGCTTCGACATGGAAGCGTGATGGTCGCTGTCCCGGGGCAGCTGCTGCGCCCGTATCCCGGCAGGTCGGCGACGACCAATGTGAACGCGTCGGCGAGCAGCGAGGCGACCCGGTGCCACATCAAACCGGTTTCGGGAAAGCCATGCAGCAGAAGCACGGGCGGTCCGGCACCACCCCGGCGAATGAAGACCGACCCTCGGCCGGAATCGACCGAGATGGATTCAAATCCGGGGAAAGCGTCTTCCTCCCGTGCCATCGATCAAAAACAACGCGAGCGGGCTGGAAGTTCATTGCCTCTTGATGGAGTCGCCATCACCGCGTCAGGATCAGCACCGCCCCGCCAAGGATCCCCGCCACGCCCACGGCCCGCCCCGCAGTCACGCGCTCCTTCAGCACGAACGTCGCGATCAGCAGCGCGGTCACCATGCCCGTCTCGCGCAGCGCCGCGAGCGGTGCGGTCGGCCCCAGCGCGAAGGCACTGAGCGCGAGGCCATAGGTCAGGATCGAAAGCGCCCCGCCGCGGCGCCCGCCCGCCACTGCGTCCGCGCCGAAGCGAAGATGCGCCCGCGTGACAGCAATGCGAACATCGTCACGGTCAGGGTGCCCATCAGCACGAACATCCACACGATGTAGCTCACCGGAGTCGGCGCCGCGCGCACGCCCTGCGCGTCGATCACCGTGTAGCCGGCGATCGTGAACCCGGTGAACAGCGCCCAGCCCAGCCCCTGTCGGCTGATATGGCGCCCGCTGACCATCACGAACATCGCCGCGCCGATCAGCGCGATTCCCGCGATCTCGCGCGCGCCGGCCGCTTCGCCGAGCAGCCCGATCGCGACGGCGGCGGTCACCAGCGGCGCGGTGCCGCGCAGGATCGGATAGGCCGCGGAAAAGTCGCTCGCCTCGAGCGCGCGGACCAGCGCGTAGAGATAGGCGCAGTGCAGAAACGCCGTCGCGAACAGCCAGCCCCATGCGCCGTCGGGCAGCGGCACCAGCAATGTCGCGGGAAGCATCAGCACGGCGCTCGACCCGTCGATCGTCGCGCGGCCGGCCATCTTGTCCTTGCCGCCCTTCAGGATCGCATTGACCACGGCGTGGATCGATCCGGAGGCGATCATCATCGCGGGAGCGATCAGGGCGGTCTCCATCGCCCTTCCCTCGGTCAGGTCGCCAGCCGCCGCAACCCCTCGATCGTATCCGCCTCGCTTGCCGGCTTGTCGTTGCGGATACGGCTGATCCGCGGAAAGCGCATCGCCAGCCCCGATTTGTGGCGCTTCGATTCGTGGATCGAATCGAATGCCACTTCGAGCACCAGCGACTTGTCGGTCTCGCGCACCGGGCCGAAGCGATTGACCGTATGGTTGCGCACATGGTGATCGAGCCATTTGAGCTCTTCGTCGGTGAAGCCGAAATAGGCCTTGCCGACCGGGAGCAGCTCGCCCTCCTGCGTCCATGCGCCGAACGTATAGTCCGAATAAAAGGAGCTGCGCTTGCCGCTCCCGCGCTGCGCATACATCAGCACGCAATCGGCGATCAGCGGGTCGCGCTTCCATTTGTACCAGAGCCCCGCGCGCCGCCCGCCGACATAAGGCGAAGTGCGCCGCTTGAGCATCACGCCCTCGATCGCCGCGTCGCGCGCGCCGGCGCGGATCTCCTCCAGCGCGGCGAAGTCCTTCGCCTCGATCACCGCCGAGACGTCGAACCGCTCGGGATCGAGCCGCGCCGCGAACGCCTCCAGCCGCACCCGCCGCTCCATCCAGGGCAAAGCGCGCAAATCCTCGGGCCCGTCGAACAGGATGTCGTAGAGCCGCACGAAAGCGGGATATTCGGCCAGCGTCTTCGCCGGCACGACCTTCCGCCCCAGCCGTTGCTGGAGCGCGTTGAAGCTCCCCGCGCCGCCCCCATTCTCTATGGCGCCCCCTGCGCATTGCCCTTCACCAGCAATTCGCCGTCGAGCACGCCCGGCGTCGCGAAGCCTCGCGCCACTTCGGGGAAGCTGTGGGTGATGTCGTCGCCCGCCCGGCTGTAGAGCCGCGTCTCGCCCGCGACGCAGACGAGCTGGACGCGGATGCCGTCCCATTTCCACTCGGCGGCATACTCGTCGAGGCTGACCCGTATTTCCTCCAGCGGATGGGCGAGCATGAACGGCCGGAACACCGGCACATTGTCCGGAGTCGGCTGGGTCCCGCGCCCCTCCGCCCAGTCGAACAATGCGGCGTAAGGCGGCACCAGCCCGTGCCAGACCTCCTCGACGGCATCCACATCGAGCCCGAAGGCCTGCGCCAGCGCGGTCTTGGCCAGCCGCGCCGAGACGCCGACGCGCAGCGCGCCCATGGCGAGCTTGAGCAATGCGAAGCGCTCGTCGGCGTCGAGCCGGTCGAGCATCGATGCCAGCGCCGCGGGCGCATCGGACTTGGAGATCGTGCCGAGCACATGGACGACCTCGGAAAGCGTCAGCGGCGCGCCGGCTTTGGGCGGCACCTCCGGCTCGGGCCAGAGCAAGGCGATCGTCTCGGCCGAATCGCCGACGAAGTCGCGGCTCAGCGCGAACAGCACCGGATCGACTCGCTCCTCGACCAGCGCCCGCACCAGCGCCGGCTTGACCGCCGGCAGATCGAGGCTCCCGGTCAGCGCCGCCATCGCCCGGCCGCGGTCGGGATCGGGCGTGCGCGCCAGATAATCGCCGATCAGCCGCAATTTGGCATTGCGCGAGCGCGTGTAGATCAGGGCATCGAGCAGATCGGCGAAGGCGCGCATGGTCGCGCAACGCATAAAACCGCCGATGCGCTCCCGTCACGATGCGGCGTGCAGGCTCCTGTCTATTCGGGCGCGACATTGCGCGCGCCTCGGCGAAATGCTCTTCTGCCCCGATGCGGAGCCCGGCAAATCTGTCGCTTGTCTTTCTGGCGATTGGAATTGAAGCCGCGGTGCTGTCGATCGCTGCTATGAACCTGATCTGGTTGTTCTTCCAATACGGGCTGGAAGGCACGCTGGATGTCGACGGCGGCGGCGGAGCGACCATCGGCATCCTGCTGTTCCTGTCGATATTCGGCTTGGCGGTCGGATTTCCGATCGCTGCCCTGACGCGCGCCCTCGCGCCGAAATCGTGGCTGATCGCCTTTTCCGGGATAGCGGCTTTCTGCGCGATTGGCGGGTGGCTCAGCGCCACGCCGGTCTATTCGTTCGAAGGCTGGACGCAGGGGGCGACGCTGAGCCTCGCCTTTGCCGGCCTCGCGATCGTGGCAGGCGCGGGGCTCCAGCGGCTGCGATCCCTTGTCGCAGGCGCACGTCGTACCGCATGACGTTGATCGGGCGGCGAACCGGCTGGCTTCTTTTCGGCATGCCCTTCATCGCCGGGCTGCTGCTGATCGGCTGGAGCTTCGCCGAGGCACGCCGCGATCCATTGGTGCGCACCGCCACGATCGCGCTTCCCGACTGGCCTGCGGCTGCGCGTCCGATCCGCGCCGTCCTCATCAGCGACCTGCATATTGGCACTGCAGCGATGGGTCCCGAGCGGCTCGATCGAATCGTCGATCAGATCAACGCCCTGCGTCCGGACATCGTGCTGATCGCCGGCGACTTCATCTATGGCCACGATCCGGACGGCGCAGCGAAGCTGGGGCCGGCTATGGTCGCGCCGCTGTCTCGCCTGCGCGCGCGGCTCGGCGTGGTCGCCGCACTCGGCAACCACGATCACTGGACCGGCGCCGCCTCGGTGCGTGACCAGCTCCGCCGCGCGAACGTGGCGATTGCGGACAACGCCGCGCTCGTCCGCGGTCCGCTCGTCATCGGCGTGGTCGGCGACGACTTCACCGACCGCGCAGACCTCCCGGCGACCGTCCGGACGATGCGTCGCCTGACCGGCGCGCGGCTGATCCTGACGCATTCGCCGGATATCGCACCGAACATGCCGCCCGAAGTCTCGCTGCTCCTCGCTGGCCACACGCATTGCGGGCAAGTCTTGCTGCCGCTGCTCGGCCCGATCTCGGAGGTGTCGCGATACGGCGCCCGCTATCGCTGCGGCATCCGGCGCGAAGGCGGCCGCACCGTCGTGGTCACTGCAGGCCTCGGCACCAGCGGCGGGCCTTTCCGCCTCAACGCGCCGCCCGACCTCTGGCTGCTGACACTCGGGCCTGCTCCCGGGCGGTAGCCGCAGATCGCTGCGCGGCGGTCAGCCCCTGCCCATCGTGACAATCGGCTCGAAGCAGCCGAGGATCAGCCGCCGGGCATCGAAGGGCGGCTCGCCGGCACTGTCCATCCGCGGATCTTCGTGCATCCTGGCCTCGGCGGCTTCGAAGAACGCCTTGTCCGGCCAGATCTGCCAGCTGAAGACGATCTTCTCGCCCGCTTGCGCCGCAACGGCACGGCGAAAGTCGGTCTGCTTCCCTCGGGCACGAAATCCTCCCAGCTTTCGACGATTTCGATACAGCCATATTCCTTGAAAAAGGCGGCGCCGTTCTCGGCCCATCGGCGATAGGCTTCCAGGTGCTCCGCAGGCACGGGGATGACGAGGCCGCAGACATACATGACGCACGTCCTTCCGCTGGTTCTTCGAGGGGCCAAACTGCCACAGGCCGCGGCAATGTCGAGTCGCTCAGGCGCTGCAATGGCGCTGCCACGAAGTTGCGGTTAAGCTCGCTCCGCCGGACAATTTGCCCGGCCTTGGGAAGAGGGTTCCGCACCTATGAAGCTTATCGTTCCGGCCGCCGCCGCGCTCGCATTCCTCGCGCCCGGCGCCTTCGCCCAGACCGCGCCGGCGCCCGCCGTGGCCCCTGCCGCCACAGCCCCTGCCGCCGCGGCGAAGTTCAGCCTCGACACGCCGATCGAAGCGCTGGTCGCCGATGCCAAGGCCAAGGCAGTGCTCGATGCCGATCTGCCCGGCGTGACCACCCATCCCTCCTACGACATGTTCAAGGGCATGAGCCTGCGCGCGGTGCAGCCGATGTCCGACGGCAAGCTCACCGACGAAATGCTCAAGAAGGTCGAGACCGACCTCGCCGCGATCAAGTAACGCGGCGGAGAGGGGCTCTCTCCTCGTTCGTGCTGAGCCTGTCGAAGCACCGCCGCAAGCGACGGCCAGTGGGCTCGGCGCCCTTCGACAGGCTCAGGGCGAACGGTGACAAACAAAAGGGCCGGGGATCGCTCCTCGGCCCTTATGCTATCTCGGATCGCGAAGCTCAGCCCTTGCGGCTGGCCTCGAACAGGAACCAGGCGCGTTCCTCGGCCTGATCGGTCCATTCGTCGACGATGCCTGAAGTGGCGTTGTCGCCGGCATCCTCGGCCGCCTGCTTCACCGCACGGAAGCTCTCGACCAGCTTGAGATTGTCGTCGCGCAGCTCGGCGAGCATGTCGCCGGGCGCCACGAACTCCTGGTCATTGTCCTTGATCGTCTGGCGGCGCGCGATGTCGCCGATCGAACGGAGCGTGACGTTGCCGGTCTTGCGCACGCGCTCGGCGATCGCGTCGGTCACGCCGTAAACCTGCGCCGCCTGGTCGTCGAGCAGCAGGTGATAGTCGCGGAAATGCGGGCCCGAGACGTGCCAGTGGAAATTCTTGGTCTTGAAATAGAGCGCGAAGCAATCGGCCAGCGCGCTGTTCAATGCGTCCGCCACGCTCTTCGTGTCGTTGCGATTGAGGTCCGTGGGCGTCCGAAGCGCCGCCTTTGTATCTGCCATCATGTCCTCCGAAAACGATACGTGAGCCCAACGACAGGCATATAGGATCGGCTCCACGCGCCGCCACGGCTATTTTCGATGAGAAAGATCGCCGCCGCCGATCAGTCGAGCAGGTCCAGCGCCCCCAGGGCGATCACCGCCCCCGCGACGAGGAAGATCGCCGCCGCACCAAGACGGAGCCAGCGCAGCGGCAATGCGGTCCAGCGCGCTTCGCCGAGCAAAGCCGCGGCCACCGCCACCACCAATGCCCCCAGCGTCGACCCGGCGGCGGCGAACCACGGCATGCCGGAAGCGGCCAGCGCGAAGGTGAAGAATTGCGTCTGCTCGCCCAATGCGAGCACGAACACGCCCGCCAGCGGGGTGAGGAACGGTCCGAAATGCCAACGCTCGAGCCGGCTGGGCAGCGCGGTGCGCCAAAGCGCGGCCACGCCCCCGTCACCAGAGCGACCGCGAACAGCAGCGACCGCGCCTCGGGGGTCAGCCCCGGCGCCAGTGCCCCGCCCGCCAGTGCGGCGACCACGCTACCGATCCCGTGCGCCAGCCCCGCGGCGAGCGCCACCAGCAACGGTCGGCGAAACCGGTCGGCGAGGATCGCGGTGAGCAACGCCGGCCGGTCGCCGGGCTGTGCCAGCAGTGCCAGCACAAAGGCGGGAACGAGCGCTTCCATCCGTGCCTTATCGCCGCATCGCCCCGGCCTCGACAATCGAAATGCCGGCCGAAGTACCGGCGCGGCTGGCGGGCGCGGCGGCAGGCGCGTAAACCTCGCCCGTCGCACGGTGCGAATGGGAGTGAATATGCTTCGGTTGCTTGCAGGCGCACTCGTACTTGTCCTGTCCCCCATGGCGCCGGCGGGCGCGCAGACCGCGCCTGTCGCTGCGGCTCCCGAGCCGGCGCGGCTCGCCGCGGCGCAGGCCCTGATCGAACAGATCATGCCGGCAGACCGGCGCGAGGCGATGATCGAGCAGATGGTACGGCCAATGCTCGCCAATGCCCGCGAGGCAATGGCGAATGCGCCGATGTTCGCCGACATGGCGCGCGACAATCCGAAGCTGGCCACGGCGATGAATGGTTTCATGGACGAGGAATTCGAGCGCTCGATCGCGACGACCAAGGCGGCGATGCCGGCGTTGTTCGACGCGATGGCGCGGGCCTATGCGCGGCGCTTCACGCTCGATCAGATGCGCGACATCGGCAATTTCTTCCGGACGCCCTCTGGCCGCCTCTATGTCGAGACCGCGCCGACGATCATGTCCGATCCGGACGTCATGGCCGCACAGCGCGCGATGATGACCCAGACGATGTCGGGCATGCAGGGGCGCATGGCGAAGCTGGTCGAGACGCTCGAAGCGGAGGCGAAGAAGCAGCATTAGAGGCGCCGGTGCGGTGGATGCCGCATCGCCTTCTTGACTTTTCCACACGATTCGCGCATCCGCCGCGGCCTGACAGCGGTGCGCCTGCGCGCGCCGCTATTTCTTTTCGAACGATTCAAGGGTTTCGGGTCATGGCCAAGCCGACCACTGTCAAGATCAAGCTCGTCAGCACGGCGGACACGGGTTTCTTCTACGTCACGAAGAAGAATCCGCGCACCCAGACCGAGAAGTTCTCCTTCCGCAAATACGATCCCGTCGTGCGCAAGCATGTCGAGTTCAAGGAAGCCAAGATCAAGTAAGGTCGCGGGGCCGTCCCCGGCCCTGCATCGGAACCGCGCACGGTTTCGCCCCGCGCGTCGAGCGGCGGGCCGTGAACCCGCGGCAATCCCGCCGGCAAGGCAGAGGGCGCCCGTCGCAAGACCGGGCGCTCTTTTCGTTCTTCCCCTTCCCCGCCGCTGCGCCTAAGACACGCCTCATCCCCGGGGAGCGCCGCGCCGCGCTTGAGAGGAGGGCAGGAGCCCTCGACCCGCTGAACCTGATCCGGCTGACACCGGCGTAGGGAGGGAGCGGCCCCGCCACCGGACCGTCCTCTCCCCAATTGGAGAAGACGAATGGCCGACATCCCCGCCAAGACCGAAATCGGCGTCACCACCGGCCCGATTCGCGGCTCGCGCAAAATCCATGTCGGGCCGCTCGGCGTGAAGATGCGCGAGATCCATCTCGACCCGAGCTCGGGCGAGCCCCCGGTCCGCGTCTACGACACCTCGGGCCCCTATACCGACCCGGACGCCCGCATCGACATCAAGGCCGGCCTGCCCGCGCTTCGCCGCGACTGGATCCTCGGCCGCGGCGATGTCGAGCAGGTTCAGGCCCGGCAAGTCCGCCCCGAGGATAACGGCCAGCTCGGCCCCGATCGCTCGGGCGGCGTCGAGCCCTTCCCCAACGTGATCAAGCGCCCCTTGCGCGCCAAGCCCGGCGCCAATGTCAGCCAGATGTACTACGCCCGCCGCGGCATCATCACCCCCGAGATGGAGTACGTCGCGGTCCGCGAGAATCTCGGCCGCGAACGCCTCGCCGAATATGCGCGAGACGGCGAGAGCTTCGGCGCGTCGATCCCCGATTACGTCACGCCGGAATTCGTCCGCGATGAGGTTGCCCGCGGTCGCGCGATCATCCCCAACAACATCAACCACCCCGAATCCGAGCCGATGGCGATCGGCCGCAACTTCCTGGTCAAGATCAACGCGAACATCGGCAACAGCGCCGTCGCCTCGAACGTCGCCGCCGAAGTCGACAAGATGGTCTGGTCGATCCGCTGGGGCGCGGACACGGTGATGGACCTCTCGACGGGGCGCAACATCCACGACACCCGCGAATGGATTCTACGGAACTCCCCGTCCCGATCGGCACCGTCCCGATCTACCAGGCGCTGGAGAAGGTCGGCGGCGTCGCCGAGGACCTCACTTGGGAGATCTTCCGCGACACGTTGATCGAGCAGGCCGAGCAGGGCGTCGACTATTTCACCATCCATGCCGGCGTCCGCCTGGGCTATATCCCGATGGCGGCGAAGCGCGTCACCGGCATCGTCTCGCGCGGCGGCTCGATCATGGCGAAATGGTGCCTCGCGCACCACAAGGAGAGCTTCCTCTACGAGCGCTTCGACGAGATCACCGAGATCATGAAGGCCTATGACATCGCCTATTCGCTCGGCGACGGCCTGCGCCCCGGCAGCATCGCCGACGCGAACGACGAAGCCCAGTTCAGCGAGCTCTACACGCTGGGCGAGCTCACCCACCGCGCCTGGAAGCAGGACGTCCAGGTGATGATCGAGGGCCCCGGCCATGTGCCGATGCACAAGATCAAGGAGAATATGGACAAGCAGCTCGAGGTCTGCGGCGAGGCGCCCTTCTACACGCTCGGGCCGCTCACCACCGACATCGCGCCGGGCTATGACCATATCACCAGCGGCATCGGCGCCGCGATGATCGGCTGGTACGGCACGGCGATGCTCTGCTACGTCACCCCCAAGGAGCATCTGGGGCTCCCCGACCGCGACGACGTCAAGGTCGGCGTCGTCACCTACAAGCTCGCCGCCCATGCCGCCGATCTCGCCAAGGGCATCCGGCGGCGCAGGTCCGCGACAATGCCCTGTCAAAGGCGCGCTTCGAGTTCCGCTGGCGCGACCAGTTCAACCTGTCGCTCGATCCCGACACCGCCGAGGAATATCACGACCAGACCCTCCCCGCCGAAGGCGCCAAGACCGCGCATTTCTGCTCGATGTGCGGCCCCAAATTCTGCTCGATGCAGATCAGCCAGGAAGTCCGCGCCTTCGCCAACAAGGCGAACCAGGGCGTCGAAGGCTTCCTCGCCACCGGCCCCACCGGCGCCGAAACCGCCGCTGCCAGCAAGGCCGCGGCGCTCAAGGGCATGGAAGAGATGAGCAAGGTGTTCAAGGAAACGGGGAGCGAGCTGTATATGGGGGCTGGCGGACGGGAGCGGGATTGAGTGACGCTTTCTCCGCCATGATACGCTTAAGTCCTCCTTTGACCACGCACTGTACGTAGCCGACGCTACTTCCATAAAATCGGCGCTTGGGAGCATTTGCAACGCGCTTCCTAAATATATATCTTCAGCTTAAAGTTGACTGCGAGCAGGAGGGCAACTTGAGCAACGTGGAAAAGCTAATTGAGATTCTCACAAAGGCGCGCGCTAGCTTCTATCACTTTACGGATACTCGCAATTTGCCCTCGATAAGGGCTGATGGGCTCCTTTCAATGCGCCTTCAGCGGGATCGAAAGCGCATCGCAGTAGCGCCAGGCGGCAACGAGTGGAGCTTCGACGCGGATAGGCGAAGCGGCATGGATGGCTATGTCCATCTGTGCTTCTTTAGTGACCACCCCATGGAGTGGATCGCCAAGCGAGAGGGGCGAATTGCGGATAGCCTGTTCTTAAAGGTATCCCCCGAGGTATTGCGCACCCCAGGCGCTTTGATCGTTGATATGGTAGCAAATCATGCCGACGCGAAGCCCCGTCCCGCCGAGGAGATGATTACAAACCTCGATCTGAAGGTCATATACACGCGGACCGACTGGAAGGACCCAGCTGTGCAAGAGCGCCTAAAGATAGCAAAGAAGTACGAGATTCTGATTCCCGACGAAGTTTCGGCCAAATTGATTGTGAATATGCCGAATGGCTGAGCGACCAGTCTTTGTGCCCAATTTCGCTGGGAAAAGCCTTGTGTTGGAGGTGCCGATTTCATTCAAATGGCATCCCGGCATGGCTCCAAGCCAAAAGCAAAAAAATGTACACGCACTGCACGCGGCGGCACATGAACGGGGCATTGCCTATCTTCTTGAAATATCTAGCAAATCTGATCGAGAGATTGGCCGAAGGTTGAGCGCCTTTCATCAGAAAGTTCGGCTAGGAGATGGCCGGATTGTCCCTCTTGAGTGCGCCTTCCAAGGAAGCAAAGTTTTCGAGCACGGTGGTCCTTATCTGGACCTCTTGGATGCTCCTCCACGTGACGCAAAGCGCGATTTTCGCCTCAAAGAATCTGGAAATTTAATCGGTTTTGAGTTCGAAGGACGTAAATTTCCGTTATTCCCTAAAAGCGTATTTTATGATTGGCTCTACGTTAATTCAATATTCCCGGAACGGAATTGGCTAAAAAGGCTAAGTAAAGTAGACGGTTTCACGGATATCGAATTTAATCCCGAAAAGTCCGTAAATTGCCAGGCCAGATCATGCGCATATTTTGTTTCTCTTGAGCGCCGGGGTAAATTGGACGAAGCTGTCAGTGCTTTTGATAAATTTGTAGAGTTGCAAACTGGCATAGCATTGTAACGTTCAGGATTACGAGGGATTACGGTGCCAGTTTACTAAATACACTAAATCCCACCCTCAGAGGTTACGGTGGCAAGTGCAAGAATTCCAGGGACACGTACCTAATTCACCTGCAGCGCCTCCAGCACCCCGGAAACCGGATCAGCTTCGGATAGGTTCCCCCTACCTCTTCCGCCACGCCGTGCCCGATCAGTTCGTTGAGGTTGTTCGCCGCGCCCTGATAGCTCACCCCCAGCGCCTCCGCGAAATCCGAGATCGAGCGCACCGGCCGCTCGAATGCCAGGTCGATGATCCGCAGCATCAGCGCAGATCGCCGCGCCGTCTGGAATCGCTCGCGATAGTCGCGCTGCAGATCCTGCAGCCGTTCGACCACGGCAATCGTCTCCGCCGCCGATTCCGCCACCGCTTCGAGGAAGAAGGCGATCCATTCCTCCCAGGCGCCGTCACGCGACACGGCGTACATCAGGTCGATATAGCGATCCTTGTGCCGCTCCAGATACGGACTCATGTACAGCAGCGGCTGGGGCAGGGTGCCGTTGTCGATCAGCATCAGCGTGATCAGCATCCGCCCGACGCGGCCATTGCCGTCGGCAAAGGGATGGATCGCCTCGAACTGGTAATGCGCCAGCGCGGCATCGATCAGCGGCGCCGGCCGGTCCTCGCGATTGACGAACCCCATCAGCGTATCCATCGCGCCCGGCGTCTCTGCCGGAGGCGCGGGGATGAAGCGCGCGCTGTCGATCCGCCCGCCGCCGCCGATCCAGTTCTGGTCGCGCTTCAGTTCGCCCGCGTCGACCGCCGCGCCGCGATTGCGCGCCACGCCGGTCAGCAGCACGCGGTGCGCGTCACGGATCAGCCGCGTCGAGATCGGCAACGCCGCCAGCCCGTCGATCGCGCCTTCCAGCGCGCGGACATAGTTGAGCACTTCGCGATTGTCGCCGCGGGTGGCGGCCTCGCCCGCGCCTGCTTCGAACAGGAACAGGTCGGTCAGCGTCGTATAGGTGCCCTCCATGCTCGACGAGGAAACCGCTTCGCGCCGCTGCAGCGGGCGGACGAGGAGCAAGGGGTTGGGGATTGCCCGCCCTATGCCCTTCAGTTCGCCGACGGCTTGCGTCGCCCGCGTCAGTTCCGGCAGGAACCGATCCAGCGAGAGCGCTCTCGGCGGCAGCGCGTCCGGCACGAAGGCCTTGCGCCCGCCGATCGTCGGTATCAACGTACCCGTCGCGTTCCGGGCAAAGCCATTTCTGTCCATTGCATCGAACTACAAACTTCGCGTGTCACTTTCAACGAAAAGGTGTTTTCGTGAAAAGTGGGCGGTCCGGTTACTACAATCGTACAAAGTGGCCGTTCTCCCCGACGTTTCGGCCTCCCCAAAAATCCCTTCCAATGTAGGATTTCGTCTGCTCCAAGCTCATAGATGAGCAAGCGATCAGATCCCGCAGCCTTCGCGCGCGCCGCTGGTGCCGCCGATCCCTTCCTCCAGCCGATGCGGCGCCCGCGCCCGATCGTGCGCCGCCGCCCGAAAGCGCCAATGCGCTAACGGTGCCGCCGCCCGCGATCAGCGAATACGAATCCCCGCCGCCCGAACCCTATGACCCCGCCGACTATCGCTGGGTCCCCGTCCGCCGCCGCCAGCGGCTCGACGGCTGGACCGAGGAGAAGCAGCGCCGCTTCATCGAGACGCTCGCCGATACCGGCCTCGTCAATGTCGCGGCCAGGGCGGTCGGCATGTCGCGGGAGACTGCCTATCGCCTCCGCCGCTCCGCGCATGGCGCCGCATTCGCGCGCGCCTGGGATGCGGCGCGCCATCATGCCGGCGGCCTGATCGAGGACATCGCCTTCGAACGCGCGATCGAGGGCACCGAGCAGGAAGTGCTCAACAGCGAAGGCGAGGTCATCGCCACCCGCCTCGTCCACGATAATGGCCTGTTGAAATGGCTGCTCAGCCACCTGAAGTCCGAACGCTATGGCAGCGCCCGCGCGCCCGGCGCCGGATCCCAGGGGACGGCCATGCCGGTTCTGGAAGAAAGTCTCCGCGCGATGGAGCCCGCTCTGCCCGCGCCACCCGAAGCGCTGCTCGATCCCGAGACCTTTGCGGACGAACTGGAACTCGCCGATATCGCCGACGGCAAATTGCCGCACTTCCTCAGCGAACAGCCTTGGTCGAAGTCCGACGCCGAGCTCGCGGCGGAGCAAGCGGCGGCGCGTGATGCGCGGGGGCCGCCGCGCTTAAGAAGCACGAAGCTGGCGGCGACCTGACCGAGGAGGAGTTCGCGGACGAATGCTATCACCTCGATCCGGTGAGCAACGCCCGCCCGCGCAGCCGTCGCCGGCAAGGCACCTGACCAGTGTGACCCTGGTGTGACCTTTCGCCTGACGTCCGCTCTGCTAGGCTTCGCCATATGCGCGCCCGCAACCCGCTCTACATCATGGCCAAGCCCCCGCCGCCGGTGCAGGCGCAGATCACCGCGCTACAACGCAACGATCCCGGCCGCGGCGCGGGCCTGCTCCACGCCACGCTGATGTCGCTGTTCGACCTCCATTACGCCCCGCCCGAATGGCTCCCGGCGGTGATCGCCGCGCTCGACAGTTTCGACGCCCCGGCCTTCCCGCTCGCCTTCGACCGGATCGAGAACCGCAAGGCCGTGACCCTGCGCACCCGCGCGCCGCTGGCCGAGGCCCGCGGCTTCCAGGCGTCGCTCGTCCGCCATCTGCTCGAACACAAGGCGCCATTGATGCTCGGCACCACGCCCGAGCCACACGTGACGATCAACTATCGCGGCGACCGGCTCGGCAGCCAGAAGATCGCGCCCATCGGCTGGACGGTCGATTCGATCGCGCTGGTCGAAAGCATCGTCGGCAAGACCACCCATATCGAGCACGGGCGATGGCCGCTGCGCCCGGACGCAGGAGCACGATAATGCCCCATCTGGCCCACATCGCCCTGGTCGTCCGCGACTATGACGAAGCGCTCGCTTTCTACATCGGCAAGCTCGGCTTCACGCTGGTCGAAGACAGCTACCAGCCCGAGCAGGACAAACGCTGGGTCACGATCCGCCCGCCGAACGCGCCTGAAAACGCCACCACGATCCTCCTCGCCCGCGCCGCCACGCCCGAGCAGGCGCGCTTCGTCGGCGATCAGGCGGGCGGCCGCGTCTTCCTGTTCCTCGCCACCGATGATTTCGATCGCGACCATGCCGCCTTCACCGCGGCCGGCGTCGAATGGGCCCGCCCGCCCGTGCTCCAGCCCTACGGCAAGGTCGCGGTGTTCCGCGATCTCTACGGCAATCTCTGGGATCTGGTGCAGTTCGCCGCCTAGCTCGGCATGCCTTCGAACTGCGGCAGGTTCAGCGGCGTCACCCAGGGCAGGCGCCGCTTGACGAACATCTCCAGCTTCGGCGTGATCCCGCCCGGATCGTCGAGGCTGCCGAGCTGGACGAACACGAGTCCCGGAAAGCTGCCCAGGTTGCTCGTATAGAGCCGCGCCGAGCATATGGGGCAGAAATTGCGGTCCAGCGTCTGCCCCGAATCGGCGACATAGCCAAAGGCACTGCTCGGCTTGCCGGTCAGCGTGAAATCGTCCGCCGGCACGCCGAACCACGTCGCCGCCTCGCCGCCGCTCGCCTTCTTGCAATCGAGGCAGTGGCAGACCGCGATGAAATCGGGATCGGTGTCGAACTCGAACGTCACCGCGCCGCAGGCGCAGCGGCCACTATGCTTTTTGGTCATGTTTCGCTCCCTGTCCGGTCCGGCCGAACGTGTCTGCAGGAATATGCAGGGTCAAGAGCGCCCGCGCGGGTGGATTTCGCCGCGCGAGCCTTTAGACTGCGAACCATGACCTACGCCGCCGACGCCACCCCGCCTTTCTATCACGGCACCCGCGCCGATCTTCGCCCCGGCGATCTGATCGGCCCCGGCTACAGCTCGAACTATGGCAGCGGCAAGCAGGCGAGCTGGGCCTATTTCTCCGCCACGCTCGAAGCCGCGATCTGGGGCGCCGAGCTGGCGCAGGGGAAGGGCGCGAGCGCATCTACGAGATCGAGCCGACCGGCGCCTTCGTCGACGATCCCAATCTCACCGACCAGAAATTCCCCGGCAACCCGACCAAATCCTATCGCTCGCAGGCACCGCTGCGCGTCCTCGGCGAAGTCCCGGAATGGCAGGGCCATTCGCCCGAACAGCTCCAGCACATGAAGGACCATCTCGAACGGCTGAAGGCGGCCGGCATCGAGGCGATCGACTAGGGGCGGAAATCTCGTTCTGTCACCCTGGCCTTGTGCCGGGGTCCACCGCCCCAAACGCGCCTGAGCCGCGCCGCCGGCCCGCGCGTCAGCCCTTGATGTTCACCATCGCGACCGGCCTGTCCTTGGTCGATGCGTTGGCGGCGATCGTCTTGACCTTCTCCGCCTTGGGCTTGCGCACTTCGCGGTTCGATTTCTTCTGGCTCTTGGCCATCGCCTGTCCTTCGGGAGCGAAAGGCCCCGCCGCACCCTAGGCCCATCCGCGCCGCACGCGCGCATCAATTCGGCACCTTCACCGGGGCTTGCGCGTTTCCTCTCCATGATCCGCAAGCTCAAATCGGGCGAATATCGCCTCTATTCCCGGAAGAAGGACCCGGACACCGGCAAACGCCGCAACCTCGGCACCTTCGACACCAAGGCTGCGGCGCAGCAGCACGAGCGCGAAGTCCAGTATTTCAAGCGCCACTGATTGCGCGGGACATACCGGGAACAAAACCCTTCCAATGTAGGAATTGATCTGCTCCATCCTGTAGGATGGAACCGCAGCAGCGCCCCAATCCGCCCGCCCCGCCGCGCACCTGCCGCGTCGGTGGCGCGCAAGTGCGGCGTGGGTGGCGCTTCCCCGGCGCGATCCCGCCGCTTCGCAGGCGCTTCCGCCGATTTACCCTGCAAACGCGTCAAGCGTGTCAACCGCACTGGGGAAAGGACGCCGCTCAATGATCGCCCGGATTGGGATCGATCATCGGCTCGCCGGGCTCGAACGACACCGCGCCGTCGCGTTCCTCTTTCTCGACGTGCGCGATCTGCCGCGCGATCGCTTCGCGTTCGTACCGCACCATCGCCCGCGCCGCCGCGAGCTGTCTGGGCGTGACGGTCACACTCTCCGGCCCGCGCCCGTAAGTGAGCTGCGGTTCGTCGCCACGGCCCCAGCGATCGGCTTGCTTCACCCGCTCGATCGCGTCCCGCATCTCGGGGCTGGTCGGCAGCGGATCATCGGGCCGGGATGCAGTGATATCGGGAATCGCGCGCTTTGGCAGCGGATGCGCCGGCGAGAAGAAACCGCCGATCACGCGGGCGGTCACCGCCAGGCACAGGATGAACCCCAGCCGCCACGCAATCCCCCTGAGCATGCCGCACACTCCCCTTGTCGCGGGGGCAAGGATAACACGGCGACGGTTAAGCTTTGCCCAAGCCCGCGCGCCGATCGCTTTCGCTCAGCGCTTCCGCACGAACTCCGCGCGCAGGACGAGGCCCTTGATGCCTTCGTACTTGCAGTCGATCTCCTGGGGATCGCCGGTGAGGCGGATCGACTTGATCAGCGTGCCGCGCTTGAGCGTCTGCCCCGCGCCCTTGACGGTCAGATCCTTGATCAATGTCACCTGGTCGCCGTCGGCGAGCAGGTTGCCCACCGAATCGCGTACCTCCACTGCGTCCGCGGCGCCGGCCTTGGCCTTGGCCTCGGCCGCGCTGATCCACTCGCCGCTCGCTTCGTCATAGACGAAGCTGTCCTCTTCTTCTGCCATGCCTCTCGCTCTAGCGGCGCGATCGGGCGGGCGCCACCGCACCGCGCGCAAAGTCGCCCAGCCCCTTGTCGGTGCCGCACAGCCGGTCCCAGAAACGGAAATACAGGCCGTAATTGCATCCATAGAGCTGGTGATGGCGCTGATGATGGCTGGCGGTGATCAGCCATGCGCCGAGCGGCCCGCTGTGGAGGAAGCGCGGGAATATCTCCCAGCCCATGTGGTTGGTCACGCCCATCACGGTCATGATCGCCAGCACCAGCCCGAGCGCGCCGACATGGATGGGGATCAGGAACACGAGTGCCGGGATCACCACCGCGCCGGTGATCGCCTCCACGGGGTGGAAGCTCATCGCCGCCCAGGCAGTGGGCGGGCGGCTGGCATGGTGGACGGCGTGGGCGACGCGGAACAGCGCCGGGCGGTGCATCAGCCGGTGGGTCCAGTAGAACCAGGCGTCGTGCGCGACGAGATACAGCAATACCGACACCGGCAGATACCAGAGCGGCCAGTCGCCGGCATCGGTGTAGATCCGCGTCCAGCCGCGATTCTGCCAGCCCCATGCGACCACGCCGGCGGGCACGCCATAGATCGCCGCCGAGGCGAGGCTCCAGCCGATCTCCCTGCGAATCTGCCGGTCGAGCCCGGCGTAGAGCGCCGGATGGCGGAGCCGCGTGGCGAAGGCGAACGCGCCGGAGGCGATGAGGTAGCGCAGCCCGACGATCAGCGTCATCGCGGCGGCGGAAAGGAAGATGGCAAGGGCCATAAGCCGCCGTCTACACTAGCCGCCTTGCCATGTCCTGACGGCATCGATCGGCCAGACCAGCATCAGCACATTGAGCGTCAGATTGTCGCGGATCAGCGCCAGCGTGCCCAGCTCGAACAATATCGCAAGCGCGATCGTCGCCCATGCCGGCAGCCGCGAGGCGAGCCAGAAACCGAACGCCATCCAGCCGATATCGGACAACGAATTGACGATGCTGTCGCCCGAATAGCCGAGCGCGATCGTCGCCTCGCGATAGCGGTTGATGATGATCGGCGAGTTTTCGAGGATTTCCCAGAACCCCTCGATCGCGACCGCCGCTGGCAGCGCCCAGCGCCGTGCCTCGCCGCGCAGCAGGAAATGCGCCGCGGCGTAGAACAGGAAGCCGTGGATGATGTGGCTGAAGCTGTACCAGTCGGCGATGTGCTGGCTGTTCTCGCTCGACTGGACGTTGCCGTGCCACAGCTTGATCGTGCCGCATGGGCAGATCGGCGGGCGGTCCATCGCCAGCAATATGCCGGCCACGGCAAGCCCGACGAGCAGGGCCGCGATCACTGCGCCGCGCGGAAACCGCAGCGGCGGACGCAGCGCGCTCAGGACGCCGGTCCCGCGATCAGATCGATGCAATCCCGCGCCACGCGCTCGAGCGCCTCGCGAGGGCGCCGCTGCGGGCACGCACGCTGAGCGAGTGGACCACCGAGGCGACGAGGCGGCCGTGCGCCTCGGGCGCGGGGCTGCCGGCGGCGGCGAGCAGCTCGGCGATGCGGTTGTCCTCGACCGCGAGGAAGGCAGTGACTTTCTCGCGGACCTGCGGATCGGACGCGGCCTGGGTCGCCGCGGTGTTGATGATCAGGCAGCCCTCGGGGCCGTCGCTGCCGGTGAGGTACAGGTCGATACTTCCGATCAGGATGCGCTCGACCAGTTCGCGCAGCGGCAGCTTCGCTTCGCCGAGACGCAACAGCTGGCGCTCGACACGGGCGGTGAGCCGCTCGATCGCCGCGACATACAGCGCGCGCTTGTCGCCGAACGCGGCGGCAAGGCTCGGGCGCGCCAGTCCGGTGGCTACGGACAGATCGTCGAGCGAAGTGCCGGCGAACCCATGCGTCCGAAAACGCTCGGTAGCGCGTCCCAGCGCTTCGTCCGGATCGAAGCTGCGCGGGCGGCCGCGGACCTTGGTCGACATTTTTATGCGAACCCGCAAATAATCTCTTGACCCGTCTATTTCTATGCGAGATTGTACAGAAATCAAGGGAGACCGGCCATGAAGCTCTATTTTCGCCCCTTCGCCTGCTCGCTCGCCGCGCGGATCGCGCTCGAGGAAGCCGAGCTGGATGCCGAATTCGTCGCCGTGCCCGCGGACGGGCGGCTGCCCGACGGCCGCCATTTCAGCCAGATCAGCCCGATGGGCTATGTCCCCGCGATCGAGACGCGCGGCGGCTTCGTCCTCACCGAAGGTCCAGCGGTGCTCACCTATATCGCCGAACTGGCGCCCGAAGGGTCGCTGAGCTTCATCGGATTTTCCGACGCGCATTACCGGATGCTCGCCTGGCTCAACTTCATCAGCACCGAACTGCACAAGGCCGTGTTCATTCCGCTGCTCGGCAAGACCGCCGGCCCGGAGGAGCGCACCGCCGCGCTGGCGCGCGTCGCGAAGCCGTTCGGGGTGCTGTCGCGGCATCTGGAGGAAAGGCGTTCCTCGAGGACCGGTTCACTGTCGCCGACGCCTATCTGCTGAGCGTGCTCAACTGGTGCGAGCATTCGGGCGTGCCGATCGCCGACTGGCCGGTGCTGCTCGACTATCGCACCCGGCTGCGCGCGCGGCCATCGGTGGCGCGCGCGATGGCCGAGGAATGGCCGTTGCTCAAGGCCGCCTGAGACAAGCTCCGGGGGCGAGCCGCATCGCTCCGCTCCCGCCACACCTGCCCTCTCCGGTGCGAGCCGGGGAGGGTTTTGTTGGAACGCCCCTCCCCTGCGCTAGGCCGGGGCGATGTCGGCCACGATCAGCTGCGATCTCGCCATCGTCGGCGGCGGACTTGCCGGAGGGCTGATCGCACGCGCCGTGCATGCCCGGCACCCGGCAGCCGAACTGCGGCTGATCGAGGCCTCTTCGCATATCGGCGGCAACCATCTCTGGTCGTTCTTCGCCAGCGACATCGCGCCGGCCGATCGCTGGTTGGTCTCGCCGCTGATCAGCCATCAATGGACGCGCTACGACGTCGCCTTCCCCGCTTATGCACGCACGCTGAAATCGCCCTACCACTCGATCGACTCCCGCCATTTCGAGCGCGTGGTGCTGAGCGAATTGCCCGGCCGCACCGCGATGCTCGGCCGCAATGTGCTGGCCATGACCAACAATGCGGTCGTCCTCGCCGATGGCGACCGCGTCGAGGCGAAGGGCGTGATCGATTGCCGCGGCGCCGGCGATCTCGCGACGCTCGAACTCGGCTGGCAGAAATTCCTCGGCCGCGAGCTCGTGCTGCGTGCCCCGCACCATCTCGAACGACCGGTGGTGATGGACGCGACCGTCGAGCAGACCGACGGCTATCGCTTCGCTTATTGCCTGCCCTTCGCCCCCGATCGCGTGTTCGTCGAAGACACTTATTACAGCGACACTCCCGACATCGACGCCGCGGCGCTCGGCGACCGGGTCCACGCTTATGCCGCCGCGCAGGGCTGGCAGGTCGACAAGGTCGCGCGCGAGGAATCGGGCGCGCTCCCCGTCGCGATCGGCGGGGATTTCGAAGCGTATTGGCAGTCGGGCGGCGGCAATGTCGCCAAAGCCGGCATGCGTGCCGGCCTCTTTCATCCGCTGACCAGCTATTCGCTGCCCGATGCAGTGCGCACCGCGGCGCTGGTCGCCAATGCCGGTATTTTCGACGGGCAGGCGTTGCACGACCTTCTCCATAATCACGCGCGGCGCCTGTGGCGAAGCCGCCGCTTCTATCGGATGCTGGCGGCGATGCTGTTCCGCGCGGCCGAGCCCGCGGAACGCTATCGGATCCTCGAACGCTTCTATCGACTGGACGAAGGACTGATCGGCCGCTTCTATGCAGCCGAATCCAACCTGGGCGACAAGATCCGGGTGATGACGGGCAAGCCGCCGGTGCCGATCGGCCGGGCGGTGCGCGCGATAATGGGGGTCGAATGAAGAAAGCGGCAGTGATCGGCGCAGGAATCGGCGGGCTCGCGCTCGCGATCCGGCTGCAATCGGCGGGCGTGGACACCACGATCCTCGAGGCGCGCGACAAGCCCGGCGGGCGCGCCTATTTCTGGGAGCGCGACGGCTTCACTTTCGACGCCGGACCCACGGTGATCACTGCGCCCGACGCGCTGCGCGAATTGTGGCGCATCTCCGGCCACGACATCTCCGAAGACGTGAAGCTGGTGCCGGTGTCCCCTTCTATCGCCTGTCCTGGCCCGATGGCGTCGCATTCGATTATTCGGGCGACGATGCCCAATTGGGCGCGGAGATCGCCCGGCTCAGTCCCGAGGACGTCGCCGGCTATCGCCGTTTCCTCAAATATTCCGAAGGCGTCTACCGCGAGGGTTACGAGAAGCTCGGCCATGTCGCGTTCCTCGATTTCGGCTCGATGGTCCGCGCGGCCCCGGCGCTGATGAAATATCAGGCGTGGCGCTCGGTCTATTCGATGGTGTCGCATTACGTGAAGAACGAGAAACTGCGCCAGGCGCTGAGCTTCCACACCCTGCTGGTCGGCGGCAATCCGATGACGACGAGCGCGATCTACGCGCTGATCCACAAGCTCGAGCGCGACGGCGGCGTGTGGTTCGCCGAAGGCGGCACCAACCGGCTGGTCGCCGGCATGGTCCGCCATTTCGAGCGGATGGGGGCGTGATGCGGCTCGGCGACGCGGTGTCGGCGATCCACACGCTGGGCGATCGCGTGACCGGCCTACGCACCGAAAGCGGCTTCGAGCTCGTAGTCGACGCAGTCGCGAGCAACGCCGACATCGTCCACAGCTATCGCGATTTGCTCAAGGATTCGCGCAGCGCCCAGCGCACCGCTTCCAGCCTCGAGCAGAAGCGCTTCTCGCCTTCTCTGTTCCTCGTCCATTTCGGGCTGCGCGGCAGCTTCCCGGAGATCCCGCACCATTCGATCCTGTTCGGCCCGCGCTATCAGGGGCTGCTCGAGGACATTTACGATCATGGCGTACTGAGCGAGGATTTCTCGCTCTATCTCCATCATCCGAGCGCGACCGATCCCGGCATGGCGCCGGAGGGTCATTCGACCTTTTATGCGCTTGCGCCGGTGCCGCATCTGGGCAAGTTCCCCGCCGACTGGAGCGAAGTCGGCCCGGTGCTCGAAGAGCGCATCCTCGCCGAAATCGCCCGACGGCTGATCCCCGACCTCAAGGACCGCATCGTGACCAAATTCTCCTACGCGCCCCCGATTTCGCGACCGACCTCAAGGCGCATCTCGGCTCGGCATTCAGCCTCGAGCCGATCCTCACCCAGAGCGCGTATTTCCGCGCGCACAATCGCGACGCCTCGATTTCGAACCTCTATTTCGTCGGCGCGGGCACGCATCCGGGTGCCGGGATCCCCGGCGTCGTCGGGAGTGCCAAGGCGACCGCCACGCTGATGCTGGGAGACGGCCGATGAAGCGCCTCGCGGTCTATTGCGGATCCGCCTCCCCGCCGACCCCGTCTACGTCGAATCCGCGCGCCATGTCGGGCGCAGCCTTGCCGAGCGCGGCATCGGCGTCGTCTATGGCGGGGGCAAATTGGGGCTGATGGGCGCGGTCGCCGATTCGGCGCTCGAGGCTGGCGGCGAAGTGATCGGGGTGATCCCGCAGGCATTGGTCAATGCCGAGGTCGCGCATCGCGGGCTCACCGAGCTCCACATCGTCCAGACGATGCACGAGCGCAAAGCCCTGTTCACCGATCTCGCCGACGGCTTCGTCAATCTGCCCGGCGGCACCGGCACGATGGACGAATTGTGGGAGGCACTCAGCTGGGCCCAGCTCGGCTACCATGCCGATCCGATCGGATTGCTCAACGTGGCCGGCTATTACGACAAGCTGATCGATTTCTGGGGGCACATGGGCCAGGTCGGCTTCGTGCGGCCGCAGCATCAGGGGCTGTTGCTGGTCGACAGCGACCTGACCGGGCTGCTCGACAAGATGGCGAACTTCGAGCCGGCCGTGCCGATCATCCGCATGGCGCGCGAAGAGCTGTGACACCCGCCCGCGACGCGATCGTCGCGACCGCGGGCGAATCGATCGCGCGGGGCTCGAAGAGTTTCGCCGCGGCCAGCCGGCTGTTCGATCGCGCGACGCGCGAGCGGGCCTGGCTGCTCTACGCCTGGTGCCGCGCGTGCGACGACCTCGCGGACGGCCAGGACCATGGCCATGCCATGGCGACGATCGCCGACCCTGCCGAACGGCTCGAGGCGATCCGGGAACGCACCGCTGCGGCGCTGGAGGGCCGATGGGTCGGCGATCCCGCGTTCGACGCGCTCCGCATCGTGGCCGCCGAGACCACCATGCCGCACGGACTGGTCCGGGATGTCGTCGAAGGTTTCGCGCTCGATGCCGCCGGCTGGGCACCGGCGACCGAGGCTGACCTGATTCGCTATTGCTATCATGTCGCCGGCGCGGTCGGCTGCATGATGGCGGTGGTGATGGGGATCGCACCGGACGACGAGGAACGCCTCGATCGCGCCTGCGAATTGGGGATCGCCTTCCAGCTCGCCAACATTGCGCGGGATATTGGCGAGGATGCCGCCGCGGGGCGTTGCTACTTGCCCGCCGACTGGCTCGCCGATGCCGGGATCGCGCGCGACGTCGTGATGGCGGATCGAACGGCGCTTGCCGGTCTTGCGCAGCGCCTCACCCGGCGGGCGGGCGAGTATGAGGCGCGCGCGCGCCTCGGTGCCGCAGCCCTGCCGTTTCGCTCCGCCTGGGCAGTGCTCGCGGCCGCCGGTATCTATGGCGACATCGCCCGTCGGGTGGAAGCGCTGGGCGAATCCGCCTGGGACGCGCGTGTCACGGTGCCGGCCGGCGCCAAGCTCCTCTGGATCGTCCGCGCATTCGGGCAGGCGTGGAGCCGCAAAAGGCGCGCCGCGGATCCGAACTTCGCAACCGAGATTTGGTCAAGACCGCGTCAACCAAAAGCGAAAGCCCATCCTAAGCAGGCGGGCGCCAGGTGATGTAAATGACCATGCTTTCGTTCCAGCTATCGCGCGCATTGGCACAGGGGCGAGCCGCACCGGAGCGGCCGGAGAACCGTGCCGCGCTGCTGGTGACGTTGCTGCGCAAGCGGGCGGCTGCATACAATGCCGGCGCGCACGATCTCGAAGCGCTGCTGCGCGACCAGATCCGCTGGGCGCTGCCGATCGAACGCGAGGGCTAAAGTCGGATTCCAGCGCGTTTGAAGCTGTTCCCGGCCTCCGCCGGGAGCACAAATGGCTGGATCAATCTCTGGCCCAACGCAGCGCACGTTCCGGCGAAACGTTGCATCGCGGCGCCCGACGCCCCAAATCGCGACGTGATGCCTCCGCAAGTTTCTGATTCCGCGCCCGAGCGGCCGCTGCTCGCGACGATGCGGCGCTTTCTGCCCTATCTGTGGCCGAAGGATTCGCCCGGGCTTCGTGCGCGGATCGTGATTTCGATGATCCTCGTCGTGATCTCCAAGCTCGTCCAGGTCTATGGCGCGCCGTTCGCGCTGCAGGGCGCGATCGACCGGATGGCGAGCGGATCGCGCAACGCGGTCTGGCTGGTGACCGCTCTGGTGGTCGGCTATGCCGCCGCCCGGCTGGGTGCGGTGCTGTTCGACAATCTGCGCAACGCGGTGTTCGAGAAGGTGGGGCAGGACGCGACGCGGCGGCTCGCGTCGGATGTGTTCGCCCATCTTCACCGCCTCTCGCTGCGCTTCCACCTCGAGCGCCGGACCGGCGCGATCACCAAGGTGGTCGAGCGCGGCACCAAGAGCATCGATACGATGCTCTATTTCCTGCTGTTCAACATCGCGCCGACGATCCTCGAGCTGGCATTGGTGCTCGGCATCTTCTGGACGCGCTTCGGCCATTGGCTGGTGGTGGGCACGCTGGTGATGGTGGTCGTCTATATCGCCTTCACCCGCTGGGTGACCGACTGGCGCTCGAAGCTGCGCGAGCAAATGAACGATCTCGACACCGGCGCGGTGGCGCACGCAGTCGATTCGCTGCTCAATTTCGAGACCGTGAAATATTTCAATGCCGAGGCACGCGAGTCGGCGCGCTACAATCGCGCGATGGCGTCGTACATGAAGGCGGCGGTCACCTCCGAGAACTCGCTCGCCTGGCTCAATATCGGCCAGGCGCTGATCACCAACGCCATGCTCGGCGCGGGCATGGCGCTGATCGTCTTTGGCTGGAGCTCGGGCAAGTTCACCGCGGGCGATGTGGTGCTGGTCTCGACTCTGCTCAGCCAGCTCTTCCGCCCGCTCGACATGCTCGGCTGGGTCTATCGAACGATCCGTCAGGGCGTGATCGACATGGGGGCTATGTTCGACCTGATCGACACTCGGACCGAGATCGCCGACGCGCCGAACGCCGTGCCGCTCGACGTGGCGCGCGGCCATGTCCGCTTCGAGAATGTCGAGTTCGGCTATGATCCCGACCGCGAGATCCTGAAGGGCATCGATCTCGATATCCCGGCGGGTGCGACGGTGGCGGTGGTGGGGCCTTCCGGCGCGGGCAAGTCGACGCTCGCGCGGCTGATGTACCGCTTTTACGACGTCACCGGCGGCCGGATCACGATCGACGGGCAGGACATCCGCGACGTGACGCAGACGAGCCTGCGCGCCGCGATCGGCATCGTCCCGCAGGACACGGTGCTGTTCAACGACACGATCGGCTACAATATCGCTTACGGCCGTGAAGGCGCCGGACCCGACGAGATCGCGAATGCGGCGCGCGGCGCTGCGATCGCCGGCTTCATCCAGTCGCTCCCCGAAGGGTTCGACACCCGCGTCGGCGAGCGCGGATTGAAGCTGTCGGGCGGCGAGAAGCAGCGCGTCGCGATCGCGCGGACTCTGGTCAAGAATCCGCCGATCCTGATTCTCGACGAAGCGACCAGCGCGCTCGACAGCCGCACCGAGGCCGATATCCAGGCGACGCTGGAGGCGATCGAGCGCGGCCGCACGACGATCGTCATCGCCCACCGCCTGTCGACCGTGGTCCACGCCGATCGCATCGTCGTGCTCGAAGCCGGCCGCGTCGCCGAGCAGGGCACGCATGCCGAACTGCTCCGCCAGGGCGGCCTCTATGCCGAGATGTGGACCCGCCAGGCGCAGGAACGCGAAGAAGGCGAGGAGCTGGCGGCGGAGTAACTAGACCAGCAGATCCTGCCACTCCGGATGCTTCGCGATATATGCCGCGACGAACGGGCATTGCGCACGCACCTTCAATCCGCGGCTGCGCACATCGCTGAGTGCGCCGACGATCAGCCGGCTGCCGATACCCATTCCCTGCAGCGCCGGCGACACGACCGTGTGGGTGAACGTGATCACCTCGCCGTCGGTCTCATAAGCCGAGAAGGCGAGATGGCCCTGCTCGACCAATTCGTAGCGGCTGCGTTCTTCGTTGTTGCGTACGTCGGACATGCCTAGGCTCTAACCCGGCGCGACAGGAGAGGAAAGCGATGCTGATAGCTTTGGGAGTGCTCGGGCTATTCATGCTCGGGCTCGCCGGCTGGTCGGCCTATGTCGGGCGCAAGGCCGAGGAGATGGTGCCCGCCGAGGGCAAGTTCGCCGAAGTGCCCGGCGCGCGGCTCCATTATGTCGATCTCAACCCCGATGCCGGGGGCCCGCGATCGTGATGGTCCATGGCTTGATGGGCCAGCTCCGCAACTTCTCGCATTCGCTCGCCGGCCGGCTCGCCGCCGATCACCGCGTCGTCCTCGTCGATCGGCCGGGCTGGGGGCATTCGTCGATCCATGGCGCGCGGCCCGGCATCGTTGTGCAGGCGAAGATGATCGCTGCGCTGATCGAGCAACTCGAACTGGATAAGCCGTTGTTGGTCGGCCATTCGCTGGGCGGCGCGGTGAGCCTCGCGCTCGCGCTCGATCGGCCCGATCTGGTCCGCGGGCTCGCGCTGATCGCGCCACTCAGCCAAGTGGTCGAGACGGCACCCGCGCCGTTCAAGGGCCTGCTGGCGCCGCCGGTGCTGCGTCCCGTCCTGGCCTGGACGGTCGCCGTGCCGGTCGGCCTGCGCAATGGTCCCCGCACCGCCGCCGCGATCTTCGCGCCCGATCCCGTTCCCACCGACTTCGCTCTCGCGGGCGGCGGCGCGCTGGCGGTGCGGCCGAAGAGCTATATGGCGGGATCGTTCGAGCTCCGTACCGTACCGGCCGAAATGGCAGCGCTCACTGCGCGTTATGGCGAGGTGCGCGTGCCGGTGGCGATCCTCTATGGCCGCAGCGATGCGGTGCTCGATCCCGAACTCAACGGTCAACGCACCGCCGCCGAGATTCCCGGCGCGACCATCGAACTGATCGACGGCGGCCACATGCTGCCGGTGACGCGCCCGGCAGAAACCGAAGCCTGGCTGCGGCGGGTGCTGCGCCAGGACCTTCAGGCGACCGGCGGCGCGCTCACCGACACCGTCTGACCGCCGGGCAGCCTCACCGATCCGCCTGCGGCTTGCTTCTGTACGAACGATCCGATGAACGCGCCGAGCGTCAGCTTGGCGAGATCCAGGAAGGTGGGATAGCTGATCGCGAGGATCGAGAAGAACAGGGTCAGCCCGATCGTCGCGAGCGGCAGCCCGGTCAGTCCCAGTTTCGTGAACGCGCCGGTGAAGCCGCTCAGGCTGGTCAGGCGGATATATTGCGTCACCGCCTCTTCCTGACCCGATTTCACCTGATCGCTGATCGCCGCCCATTCATCGCTGTTGATCACCCGGCTCGGCTGCTGGCTCTTCGAGAGTCCCACCGATCGCAACAACTGCGTGCCCAGAAGCGCGCCCACCAGGCCGATGGCGCTCAGGATGAGTTCGGGCACGAAATCGGCGAGCGTGGTCGGATGCTCGCTGGCCCGTATGTCGTCCTGGACCAGAAGGTAACAAACGAAGCCGAACAGCGCGACGGCGCCATAGATGAACCCGATGCCCGCGACCGCCAGCGAACTACGGCCGAAGTTGAACCCGCGCGGCTCGTCCGGACTGCCGAAGCTGTTGTCCATGGGACATCCCCCTTTGCTGATCAGGGAGGCTAACATCGCGTCGGAGAGCCTGAAAGCGGCGCTTAACCCATTTCGGAGGGTTGCGTGGTCCAGCCGAGCCGGGGAATCGTGATCGATCGCTTGCCAGCCAGATCGACGCGAGTCACGAATAGCTCCTTGCTCTCGATATAGGTGAGCAGCCGGCGGACGCGGCCGAGCGAGCTGGTGCCATAGGTCGCGGCGAGTTCGGTGTCGCTGGGGCAGGGCAGCCCTTCGCGCGCGGCGCGGGCGACCAGCAGGAAGGGCCCGAGCATGTCGTCGGGAAGTGCGCGCGCCGCATCGAGCGCTTGTGCCCAATCCGCGTCGGGATCGCCGTGGATGCCCGCGCGCGCCGCCGAGAGCCGACGCACGAAGCCGGAGAGATCGAGCGGCGGACGCGCCAACCCGACCATCCGGCAGCGCACGAGAAAGTCCTGATAGAGCACCGAAGGCGAGCGATAGGTCGATTCGGCATCCTCGACGATGTCGCGCAGCACGTCGGCGATCCGCTCAGCGGCTTCCTCCGCAGGCACGTCGGGCGCGGCTTCGACCGGCGTCGGCGTGGCACGGGCGAGCGCCTCGATCAGTCGTTCGGACGGAACCTGTGCCGGGACCGCCGGTGCGGGCGGGCTCCAGCTCGGCTCCGCGGGGGCGAGCAGCAAGTCCCTGAAATCCTCCGCCGGCGCCTGCGGCAGCGGCGTCAGCTTGGGGCTCGAGCTGCGCGCGCTGGTCTCGACGGCGCCGATCTGGATCGCCACCGGCCGCCGTGCCACTGCCGGCCCGAGCGCGAGGAAATGGCCGCGCTGCAGGTCGCGGATCGCCTCCGCCTGGCGGCGCTCCATCCCGAGCAGATCGGCGGCGCGCGCCATGTCGATGTCGAGGAAGGTCCGTCCCATCAGGAAGTTCGAAGCCTCGGCGGCGACGTTCTTGGCAAGCTTGGCGAGCCGCTGGGTGGCGATCACGCCGGCCAGTCCGCGCTTGCGGCCGCGGCACATCAGGTTCGTCATCGCCGAGAGCGAGGCGCGGCGCACGTCCTCGGCCACTTCGCCGCCGCCCGCCGGCGCGAAGAGCTGCGCCTCGTCGACCACCACCAATGCCGGATACCAATGTTCGCGCGGCGCATCGAACAGTCCGTTGAGGAACGCCGCGGCGCATTTCATCTGGCCCTCGGCCTCGAGTCCCTCGAGGCTGAGCACCACCGAGGCGCGATGCTCGCGGATGCGCGTCGCGAACCGGGCGACGTCGCGCTCGCTATGCTCCGAAGCCTCGATCGCGATATGGCCGTAGCGATCGCCCAAAGTGACGAAATCGCCTTCGGGATCGATCACAACCTGCTGGACCTGCCCGGCGGATTGTTCGAGCAGCCGGCGCAGCAAGTGCGACTTGCCCGACCCCGAATTGCCCTGGACGAGCAGGCGCGTGGCCAGGAGCTCCTCGAGATCCATCGACACGGCCGCCCCGCCCGTGTCCTTCCCCATTTCCACGCGAACCGTCATTCGCCGCATGCTTTGGCGGATGGCGCCCCCGGCAGGCAAGGCCCCGTATGGGCGGTTCGGCGCATTGCTGTGGACGGAACTTGCCCGTTGCGGCGCGGCAGGGGATAGGGGCGGCGTGACCGACCCGCTCGACATCCTCCACAAGACGTTCGGCTTTCCCGATTTCCGCGGCGTGCAGCGCCAGGTGGTCGATCGCGTGATGGCGGGCGCCAATACGCTGGCGGTGATGCCGACCGGCGCGGGCAAGTCGCTCTGCTATCAGGTGCCGAGCCTTGCGCTCGATGGGACCTGCGTGGTCGTCTCGCCGCTGATCGCCTTGATGCACGACCAGCTTCGCGCCGCCGAAGCGGTGGGCATCCGCGCGGCGACGCTGACCTCGGTCGACGAGAATCGCGAAGAGACGATCCAGCGGTTCCGCGCGGGCGATCTCGACTTGCTCTATGTCGCGCCCGAACGCGCCTCGGGCGAGGGGTTCCGCAATTTGCTGGGACAGGCGAAGCTCTCGCTGTTCGCGATCGACGAGGCGCATTGCGTCTCCGAATGGGGGCATGATTTCCGTCCCGACTATCGGCTGTTGCGGCCGCTGCTCGACCGGTTCGGGCACGTCCCGCGGCTGGCGCTGACCGCCACCGCCGACGCGCATACCCGCGCCGACATCCTCGAGCAGCTCGGCATCCCCCAGGACGGGCTGATCATCGCCGGGTTCGACCGGCCCAATATCCGCTACACGATCGCCCCGCGCGAGAATACGACCCGCCAGATCGTCGACCTGATCGCCGAACAGCCGGGCCCGGGCATCGTCTATGCCCAGACCCGCGCCGGGGTGGACAAACTCGCCGGCAAGCTCGCCGAGACCGGGCGCAGCGTGCTGCCTTATCATGCCGGGCTCGATCCTGGGGTCCGCCGCCGCAACCAGGCAGCGTTCGTGGCGAGCGAGGACATGGTGATCGTCGCCACGGTCGCGTTCGGCATGGGGATCGACAAGCCCGACGTCCGCTTCGTCGCGCATGCCGGCCTGCCCAAGTCGATCGAGGCCTATTACCAGGAAACCGGGCGCGCGGGCCGCGACGGCGATCCGGCGGTCGCGCATCTCTTCTGGGGCGCCGACGATTTCGTCCGCGCCCGCCAGCGGATCGGCGAAGTCGAGCCCGGACGGCAGGCGGGCGAGCGCGCGCGGCTCTCGGCTCTCGGCGCGCTGGTCGAGACCGCCGGCTGCCGGCGGCGGATCCTGCTCCGGCATTTCGGCGAGGACGCGCCGGAGAATTGCGGCAATTGCGACAATTGCCTGAGCCCGCCCGCGGCGATCGACGCCAGCGTCACGGCGCAGAAATTCCTCTCCGCCGTGTTCCGCACCGGCATGATGTTCGGCGTCGGCTATATCGAGAGCGTGCTCCTCGGCCAGTCGAGCGAGCGCAGCCTGATGAACGGGCACGAGAAGCTCTCGGTGTTCGGGATCGTCGACGGCGAGGAAGCGGCATTGCTCAAGCCGGTGGCGCGGGCATTGCTGCTGCGCGACGCGCTGCGCGCCAATGCGCATGGCGGGCTCGAATTCGGTCCCGGCGCCAAGCCGATCCTCAAGGGCGAAGTCGAGGTCAAGCTCGTCCTCCCGCCCAAGCGCGAGCGGCGGTCGCGCGGACGCACGGCGAGCACCGGCGTCAATCCGATCGGCAATCCGTTGTTCGAGGCCTTGCGCGCCAAGCGCCGCGAGATCGCGATGGAGGCCGGCCTGCCGCCTTATGTGATCTTCCACGATTCGGTGCTGCGCGACATGGCGATGCTCCGGCCCGGGACGCTGGATGCACTCGGCCAGCTTTCGGGCGTTGGCGCGCGCAAGCTCGAAGCCTATGGATCGGTATTCCTGCAAGTAATTCGCGAGGCGGCATGATCCGGAAGATCGACGAGCAGATATCGGTGGCCCCGCAGATCGCGCCCGAGGACGTGGCCGGCTTCGCCGATGCCGGGTTCAAGGCGATCGTCAACAATCGCCCCGAGGGCGAGGAACTCGACCAGCCGACCGGCGACGCGGTCCGCGCCGCGGCCGAAGCGGCGGGGCTCGCTTATGCGGAGATCCCCGTCACGCATGCCGGCTTCTCGGCGACGCAGGTCGAGGCGATGGCCAAGGCGCTCGAGGGCGCCGGCGGGCCGGTGCTGGCTTATTGCCGCTCGGGCACGCGCTCGTGCAACCTCTGGGCGTTGGCCGAGGCGAGCCGCGGCGGCGATCCCGACACGCTTACCGCCAAGGCCGCCGGCGCGGGCTATGACATATCGGGCATCCGCCCGCTGCTCGACGCGCTTTCCGGCCGCGCATGAACTGGATGCAGCTCGGCGGCTCGGTCGCCGCCGTCCTGGTGCTGGTCCTGATCTCGTGGCTGCTCAAGCTGGGCGAAAGCCGCATCGCCGATCCCGAGATCGCCAAACGGATGGCGGAAGATGCGCTCAGCGGTTTCGTCGCGCGCGACGCGCTGGTCGGCACCAACGGCGCAGCGGCATTGGTGCTCGGCAATGACGGGATCGCCTTGCTCAAGCGCCACGGCGCCAAGGTCGCCGCGCGCCGGCTGGCCCGCCCGCTATGGCGCCGGCCCTCGCCCGAAGGCGTGACGATCGAAAGCGGCGAGCGGATGTTCGGCCCGGTGCTGCTCTACGGGGTGCTTCCCGAGGATGTCGACAGGCTGGAAGCGCAACTGACATTGATGTAAGTCCGGCGACATGACGCTCGCCGATCCCGTGACGCTGGCCATTCCCGCCTTCGTGCTGCTGGTGCTGGCGGAGATGGTCGTCGCGCGGATCAAGGATCGCAGCCGCTACGAACCGCGCGATACGCTGACCTCGCTGGCACTCGGCACCGGCAGCACCGTCGCTGGCGTGCTTTCGGGCGGCATGGTCTTCGCGCTGGCCATGTGGGTGTGGCAGTTCCGGCTCTTCGAGATCGGTTACGCCTGGTACTGGTTCGTCATCGCCTTCGTGCTCGACGATCTCGCTTATTATGTTTTCCACCGCTCGGCGCACCGCGTCCGCTGGTTCTGGGCGAGCCACGTCATCCACCATTCGAGCCAGCATTATAATCTGTCGACCGCGCTGCGGCAGACCTGGACCGGCTTCTTCAGCCTCGCTTTCCTGTTCCGCCTGCCTTTGTTCCTGATCGGCTTCCCGCCGGCGATGGTCTTCTTCGTCGCGGGGCTCAACCTGATCTACCAGTTCTGGATCCACACCGAGGTTATCGGCCGGATGCCGCGCTGGTTCGAGGCGGTGATGAACACGCCGTCGCACCACCGCGTCCATCATGCGACCAATCCGCGCTATCTCGATCGCAATTATGCCGGGGTGTTCATCGTCTGGGACCGCTGGCTCGGCACGTTCGAGCCCGAGCGCGACGACGATCGGCCGCGCTACGGCATCGTCAAAAATCTCGGCAGCTTCAGCATCCTCTGGGCGGCAACCCATGAATGGGTCGGGATCGCGAAGGACGTCTGGCACGCGCCCGACTGGCGTGCCCGGCTCAACTACATGATCCGGCCGCCGGGGTGGAGTCACGACGGCAGCCGGGACACGTCGGAAACGATAAAGGCACGCTGGGAAGCCGCGCGCCAGGAGCGGGGGAAGCGTGGAAGAAGCCGATATCGTCGTCATCGGATGCGGATCGGGCGGGAGCGCCGTCGCAGGCCGCCTGAGCGAGGGCGGCAAGTACACGGTCGCAGTGCTCGAGGCGGGCGGACGCAATACCGGCCTCAAGACGATCATGCCCGGCATGATGCCGTTCCAGACCGACAAGACCAATTGGCAGTTCGAAACCGTGCCCCAGCCCGGCCTCAATGGCCGGCGCGGCTATCAGCCCCGCGGCAAGGGACTCGGCGGATCGAGCGCGATCAACGCGATGCTCTATATCCGCGGCCACCGGCAGGACTACGACGAATGGCGCGACCTCGGCTGCACCGGCTGGGGATGGGACGACGTCCTGCCCTGGTTCCGCACGAGCGAGCACAACACACGAGGCGCCGATGCCCTGCACGGCGGTGACGGCCCGCTCTGGGTAAGCGACCAGGATTTCGCCCATCCCGGCTCCTGGGCATTCATCGAGGCGGCGTCGCGGCTGCAGATCCCGGTCAATCCCGACTTCAACGGCCCGCAGCAGGACGGCGTCGGCCTGTATCAGGTGACCCAGAAAGGCGGCGAGCGCTGGACGGCCGCGCGTGCCTATCTGCCCAGTGCTGCACGCGATAATCTGGAGATCGTCTGCGACGCACTCGTCGATCGCATCCTGTTCACCGACGGCCGCGCCTCGGGCGTCGCCTATCGCCAGGCCGGTGAAACCCGCGAGATTCGCGCGCGGCGCGCAGTCGTCCTCGCCGCCGGCGCCTTCCAGACTCCGCAATTGCTGATGCTGTCGGGAATCGGCCCGGCTGCGCATCTCGCCGAAATGGGGATCGAGGTGCGGGTCGACCGTCCGGCGGTGGGTTCCGACCTTCAGGACCATATCGACTATGTCGCGGCATTCGAGACCGAGGGCAGCTTCTTCCTCGGCCGTTCGCCGCTGGGCACGCTCAAGTCGCTGGGCGCGATGGCCCAGTGGTTGTTCACGCGCCGCGGCGGGATGACCTCGCCCTTTGCCGAGGCCGGCGGCTTCCTGCGCACCGAGCTCGCCGGCGACCGGCCCGACATCCAGCTCCACTTCCTCATCGCGATCGTCGAGGATCATGGCCGCACGAAGGTGAAGGGACATGGCTATAGCTGCCACGCCTGCGTGCTCCGCCCAGAGAGCCGCGGCACCGTCCGGCTCCAGTCGCCCGATGCCGGTTCGGCGCCGCTGATCGACCCCGCCTTCCTCTCCGACCCGCGCGACATGGACGTGCTCAAGGCCGGGGTGCGCGCGATGTACCGCATCCTCGATACCCCGCCGCTGGCGGACTATAAGGGCCGCGATCGCTATCCGATCGACCTAGCCGACGATGCCGCGCTGGAAAGCCTGATCCGCGCCCGCGCCGACACCGTCTATCACCCCGTCGGCACCGCACGGATGGGATCGGACGAAGCCGCCGTGGCCGATCCGCGCCTCAAGGTGCGCGGCATGGACGGGCTCTACATCGCCGACGCCTCGGTGATGCCGCGGTTGATCGGCGGCAACACCAACGCCCCCAGCATCATGATCGGCGAGCGCTGCGCGGCGTTCCTTGCCGAGGAACTGCGCTAGAGCAGACTCCTCGGAAGCCACGCGGCGCGCGCATCGAGCGAGCGAAAGGTCACACTAAGGTCACACTGCCGGGCATGTCCGGCGGCGAACAGGCCATGCCGGAATTCACAAAGGTCCGGCCCGAATGCGCCTTGGGTTTCGGCCAGCATCGACGTTGTCAAAGAGCGGCCGCCGTGCGGCCGCGCATCGACCTCAGCAAACGAAATCCTACATAGCAAGCGGCAATCAGGCCGCGCGCGCCCAGCCTTCGCGGCGATGACGCACCTGGATGAATCACACGCAAAAGAGGGCCGGCGGTTCGAAAACCACCGGCCCAGTCGTCCGCAGGAGGAACTTCGGTTGGGCGCCGCGCTGGCAGGAGAGATGCGCGGCGCCCGATCTCGTCAGTAGTTGTAGGCGCGTTCGCCATGCTCGTTGATGTCGAGCCCTTCGAGCTCGACTTCGCGGCTCGGGCGAAGGCCGATCGTGTACTTGAGTGCAAGGAACAGCACCGCCGACACGCCGCCCGAGAGCAGCAAGGTCACGCCGACTGCCTTGGTCTGGGTGAGCAGCTGCGCGCCCATGTCATAGGTGCCCGCGACGGCCGGGATCACGTTGAAGTCCATGAACCCCTGGCCGCCCAGCGCCGGATTGGCGACGATCGCAGTGCCGATCGCGCCGATGATGCCGCCGATGCAGTGGACGCCGAACACGTCGAGCGTGTCGTCATATTTCAGCTTGTTCTTCACCGTGGTGACGAAGAAGAAGCACACGCCCGAAGCGACCGCGCCGAGCACGATGGACGTCATCGGATGCGCGAAGCCTGCCGCCGGAGTGATCGCCACCAGACCGGCGACGACACCCGAGGCCGCGCCTAGGAGCGACGGCTTCTTGTGGATGATCTGCTCGATCACTGCCCACACCGCACCCGCGGCGGCGGTTGCCACCATGGTGTTGACGAAGGCGAGCGCGGCGAACTTGTTGGCTTCGAGGTTCGATCCGGCGTTGAAGCCGAACCAGCCCACCCACAGCAGGGCCGCGCCGATCATGGTCATGGTCAACGAGTGCGGCGGCATCGGGTCGGTCTTGTAGCCGACGCGCTTGCCGATCACGAGGCAGCCGACCAGGCCGGCGATACCCGCATTGATGTGGACGACGGTGCCGCCGGCGAAGTCGAGCGCGCCGAGGCCCCAGAGATAGCCGTGGTCGTCGGGCAGGCCGGGCTGGAAGTCCGGGCCCGGCCAATACCAGACCATGTGCGCCATCGGGAAATAGACCAGGGTCAGCCACGCCACCACGAACAGGATCAGCGGGGTGAACTTGATGCGTTCGGCGAACGCACCGACGATCAGCGCCGGGGTGATCATCGCGAAGGTCATCTGGAAGACGACGAACACGGTCTCGGGCAGATAGACGCCGTTCGAGAAGGTCGCCGCGAAGGTGTTCGCATCGACGCCCTTGAGCAGCACCTTCGAGAAGCCGCCGACGAAACCGTTGAGGCTGCCGCCGTTGGTGAACGCCATCGAATAGCCCCAGGCGCACCAGACGAGGCCTGCGACGCAGACGATCGTCAGCACCTGCATCAGCACCGAAAGCATGTTCTTGGTACGGACGAGGCCGCCATAGAAGAGCGCGAGGCCGGGGACCGACATCATCAGCACGAACGCCGCCGAGACGAGCATCCAGGCGACGTCGCCCTTGTTGACCATCGCGTCGGTCGGCACGACCGTCGCCGCCGCGGCGGGCGCGGCATCCTGTGCCCAGGCGGGCAGCGCCGCGAACAGGGCGAGACCCGCCCCCGCGGCCAATTTGGTTGCTAGCTTCATCTGGACCCCTTCTTCACAGCGCCGTCTCGTCGGTCTCGCCGGTGCGGATGCGCACCGCCTGGCCGAGATCGAGGACGAAAATCTTGCCGTCGCCGATCGCGCCGGTGCTGGCCGCGGCCTGGATCGCTTCGACCGCACGGTCGACGATGTCGGCGCCGCAGGCGATCTCGAGCTTGATCTTGGGCACCATGTTGGTGCTGTACTCGGCGCCGCGGTAGATCTCGGTCTGGCCCTTTTGCCGGCCGAATCCCTTGACCTCGGTGACGGTCATGCCGGTAACGCCCACTTGCGTGAGCGCCTCGCGCACCTCGTCGAGCTTGAACGGTTTTATGATGGCGATGATGAGCTTCATTTCGCCCCCTCTTGGCGGTTAACCCGGGGACCATGGAGCAAGGGTCGTGCCAGTAGGCTGAATCGCGCGATTCCGCCGTGCCGCCGTGCAATTAAATGTTACTTAGGCGTAATTTTTTGTGCAGATGCGAAGGTCTGCTCAAAAATCAGGCAGCCTCGTCGAGCATTTTCCGGGCAAGCTCCACATCCTCGTCATCGACCATCACGCGCACCGGGATCAGCAGATAGCTGCCGTCGGCGACGCTCGCTCCTGCATCGAAAACGAAGCTCATAATGCCTTCGCTCTCCAGCCGCGACTGGACGATATAGGCTTCCTGCCGGTCGAACCGGCCGAGCTCGACGAGTGCCATCCTATTCTCCTCGGGACCAGGCATCGCTCTCTATCACGGCGCACGGTCAAACCTCCAGCTGAAGCCGGACCTTCCGCAGCAAGCGCGCGAGTTCGGCGCGCTCCACCGGTGCGAGGCCAAGGATCATCCGATCGGCTTCGGCGAAATGGGCGGTGATCGCGTCGTCGATCAGGCGCACGCCCTCGGCAGTCAGCGTCGCCAGGAGCGATCGGCGGTCCGCCGCATCCGGGCTGCGGCGGATGAGGCCGCGCTGCTCCAGCCGATTGAGGCACGCCGTCATCGCTCCGGACGTGAGCAGCACCGACCTTCTGAGCGCAGTGGGGCTCAGCCGATACGGCGCTCCGGACCGCCGCAGGGTCGCCAGCACGTCGAGCTCGGTATAGCTGATCCCGTGTCCGCGAAGGCGCTGGTCCGCCCGGGTCTGCACCAACGCCCCCACGTGCAGGAGGCGCCCGACCACCGCCATCGCCGAAGCGTCCAGATCCGGCCGCTCGCGGCCCCAGTCGTCGAGTAAGTGGTCGACAACATCTTCGCTCAAATCAGCCAGCGATGGTTCCTCGGTCATTCCAGTAATCTTCATATCAAGTATCTTGACATGAAGTCATATATCCTGGACCCCGTGCGCCGCAAGCTGTTTGGGAGTTCCAATGCGATCGATCACGCAATTGCTGGGTTGGGCGCTGGTATCGCTGGCGCTCCAGGCGATCCCGTCGGTTGCTTCGGCACAGGCCCCGGCCGACCGGATCGTGACCGAGCAAGGAACCGTCAAGCTCTCGACCGGCGAGACCGTCGCCTATGAAATCGGCACTTTGTACGTGCCCGAGAACCGGAGCTCGAAGACGAGCCGCCGCATCGGCGTCGGATTCGCGCGGATCAAGGCGCCCCATCCCACCGGCGCGCCGCCGGTCTTCTGGCTTCCCGGCGGCCCCGGGCTGAGCGTTCTCGGCTCCTTCACGGACAGCGATGCGGCGGCACAGAGCCGTCTGCGCTCGTGGCTGACCTTCGGCGCGGTCGGCGATCTCGTGGTGATCGAGCAGCGCGGCTATACGAAGCGCGGCGAGATGCTCGAGGAAATGGCCGAGGCCTCCCCGTCCGACAGGCCCGCCTCGGTGCATGCCGACGCCCTTGCGATGCAGGCGCTGGCCCGGCGCGCCGTCGCGCATCACGCCGGCAAGGACCTATCCGGCTATACGATCGAGGCATTCGCCGCGGACGTCGACGATCTGCGGCGTGCGCTCGGCTATGACAAGATCAGCCTGTTCGGCGGCAGCTTCGGCTCGCAATGGTCGCTGGCCGTGATGCGGTTCCATCCGGAGAGCGTGGCGCGCGCGGTGCTCTCGAGTGTCGAGCCGCTCGACAACGGATTCGACATGCCCTCGCACGTCTTCGCGGCGCTCCAGCGGATCGCATATGATGCGGACCGCGATCCCGGCCTCGCCCCTTCCTGCCCAAAGGCGGGATGGCGGAGGCGATACGCGCCTTGCACCGGCGGTTCGCCGCAGGGCCGATCCGGGTGCGCGTCCGCGACGATGCCGGCCGCACCCAGACGGTCATGCTCGGGGCGGAGGATCTTCAACTCGCCTTATTGTCGCACACGGATGAAGCCGAGCACTGGCCCGCCTTCATCCTGTCGCTTTACTACGGCCATTACGATCGATGGGCGCGCGAGACATTGGCGGACCGGCGGGCAGGCCCGGTCAAGCTGATCGGGCCGCTTGCCGACAGCAGCCTCGGCGCCAGTGCGGAGCGCCAGCAGCTGATGCGGACCGATCCGGCAACCGACCTGCTCGGCACGTGGAACTTCGAGGCGAACCTCGCCTCCGCGCCCGACTGGCCGACGCCGGACATGGGCGACGCGGTCCGGCGGCCGCGCGCGAGCACGATCCCCATCGTCTTCGTCCACGGAGACTGGGACACGTCGACTCCGATCGAGAACACGCTGGGCCTGCTGCCCTATTTCCCCAACGGCCACGCCATCCTCGTCCACCGCGGCGGGCATGATGGCGCCTTCTATCAATTGCGGGAAAGCCCAGCGGCAAAGCAGGCGATCTATGCTTTTCTGCGCAACGGTGCGACGGCCGACCGGCCGATCGAAGTCAGCTTGCCGGTGCCGAAATTCGAATTGCCCGATTTCGCGCCACCGAAAGAGATACGATGAGGCTGGGCTTGGCATGGTCCACTCTCGCGCCCGGAGGCCATATCGGATAGGCGCCCGGGCATGTCCTTCCTCCTCTTCCTCGCGGCCACGCCGCAAATCGTCGAATCGGTAGATTTCCCCGCGCTCGATGCGGCCATCGAGCGGTGCGACCGGGCGTCCGTTCTTCCGGTCTTTGCGGCCGAAGCCCATAGGCGAAGCGCGGCGGTGACGGCCTTCTATGAGGAGCAGGTGCAGATCGCGGGCGAACGGATCGCCACTGCCGGCAAGCGGCGTGCGTTGCGAGAGGAAGTGCAGCACCCGGAAGCGGACAAAGCGCGCCGGCCGCTTCCGATCAGGAACTCTCGCTGCGGCAATTGGCACTCGACGATCGGCAGCGCGCGTTGGACGATCAACGCCGACTGGAAACCATGCGTCAGGAGGCGGTCGACCTGAAACGCCAATATTTCCTCAACAAGTGCGCGGGCAAGAAGTCCGATTAGGGCCGACCCCGAGGACATGCCGCCCGCGTGATGCTAATGCTATTGACTCGCAATATCCTCTTCCCTAGGAGCCGCGTCGGACGCACTGGGGAACAACATGAATCGATCTTTCCGCCATGCACTGCTCTCGAGTGCTTTGCTCCTCCTGCCGACCGGCCCGGCGTTCGCGGCCATGGATCCCGATCCAGTCGCGGACGAGGATACGCAGTCGCAGGACAAGGCCGAGATCGTCGTCACCGGATCGGTGGCGACCCAGTCGAGTTCGGCCACCGGGCTCACATTATCCCCCGCGAGACGCCGCAATCGGTGACGATCGTCGATCGCCAGCGGATCGAGGATTTCGCGCTCAACAACGTCAACGATCTGCTCGAGCAGGTCGTCGGGATCAATGTCGAGAAGGTCGAGACCGACCGGACCTATTTCAATTCGCGCGGCTTCGACATCACCAACTTCCAGGTCGACGGCATCGGCCTGCCGCTGATCTGGGGCATCCAGTTCGGCGATCTCGACACCGCCTTGTTCGACAGCGTCGAGGCGATCCGCGGCGCCAATGCGATCATGAGCGGAGTCGGCAATCCCTCGGCGACGATCAACTATGTCCGCAAGCGCCCCACCGACACGCTCAGGGCCAGCGCCTCGGCGCAGTTCGGCTCGTGGGACCAGAAGCGCTTCGAGGCGGATGTCTCCGGCCCGATCACCGACACGGTCGCGGCCCGGCTGATCTTCGCGCATGAGGATCGCGATTCGTATCTCGACTACAACCATGTCGATCGGAATGTGTACGGCGCGCTGCTGCGCTGGAAGGTGACGCCCGACCTCACCGCGACAATCGGCTATTCGCGGCAGGAGAACAGGGCGGACGGCGTGCTCTGGGGCGCGCTGCCGCTCACCTATACCGACGGCACACGGATCGATTATCCGGTTCCGGCCTCGACTTCGGCCGACTGGACGTTCTGGAACGTCACCGACCAGAGCGTCTTCGCCGAGCTCGACTATCGATTTGGCGGCGGCTGGTCGGCCAAAGGCGTGCTCACCTACAAGCGCTTCGAGGAGCTTTCGAAGCTGCTCTATGCTTATGGCTATCCGGACAAGGCGACGGGGCTCGGCGTCGGCGGCATGTCGGGCATCTATCCCTCGACCTACGACCAGTATCTCGCCGACTTCTATGCCTCGGGGCCGGTCCGGTTGTTCGGCCGCGAGCACCAGCTCGCCTTCGGGGTCTCCACTGCGCGTTCGGACGCGCTGGAGTGGGAGGATTTCTATCTCGGCGCGATCGATTTCCCGGCGGTGCAGGACTGGGGCCGCGTCCAGGTCGCCGAGCCGGCCTATCCGGGCGAAGTTCTCGAAGCCGATTATACCGATCGGCTGACTCGCGCTTATGGCGCCGCGCACGTCAACTTCACGGACCAGCTCAAGGCAGTGGTCGGCGCGAGCGCGATGTGGATCAAGTCGACCGGCACCTCCTACGGCACCGATCAGTCGCGCAAGGAAAGCGGCGTCAGCCCCTATATCGGCGCGGTCTATGACGTGACGCCGCATCTCTCGCTCTATGCGAGCTATACCGGGATCTTCAATCCGCAGAGCGAAGTCGACATCAACCACATTAAGCTCGATCCGGCCAAGGGCACCAGCATCGAGGGCGGCATCAAGAGCAACTGGTTCGGCGGCCGACTCTACGCCACCGCTTCGCTGTTCCGCGCGAAGCAGACCGGGCTCGCCTCGTTTCTGGGCGTATTGCCCAATGGCGACAGCTATTATGAAGGCGTGGATACAATTTCGAAAGGTTTCGAGCTCGAGCTCGCCGGCAAGGTCACCCAGAACTGGACGCTGAGCGGCGGCTATACCGGGCTCGAGATCGAGGACCAGGCCGGCCACAAGGCGCGGACCTTCCTGCCGACGAAGTCGCTCAAGCTCGCCACCACTTATGCCGTGCCGCAGCTCAACGATCTCAAGCTCGGTGCGCAGCTGCGCTGGCAGAACAGGATCCGCTATGCCGATGCCGGAGTGCAGGATGAAGGCGTCGTCACGGGCGACGTGATCGTGTCGCAGGAGAGCTATGCGGTGGTCGATCTGATGGCGAGCGTCCGCCTGCTCGATCGGGTGCGCGCCAAGCTCAATGTCCGCAATGTCGGCAACGAGAAGTATCTCGCGAGCCTGATGTGGGGGCAGGCATTCTATGCCGCGCCCCGCAGCGCGAACGTCTCGCTCAGCTTCGCCTACTGATCGCGATGCATGGCGCGGCGCAGGCGGCACCCCGCAGGGGACCGGACCGACGGAGCTGGCGGTATCGCGGCAATGTCGCCGCGCGCACGCTCGCCGGCACTATCGGCGCTTATGCGATCGCGGCGCTGTTCGGCGCGGCGCTCGCGCGCACGCTGCCGCTGGAGCGGTTGGACGCGACCGTCGTCGCGACTCTGCTCGCGTTCCTCGTCGCGCCGGCGGTGACGGTCTGGGCCTATCTGGCGCGCGGGCCGGGGCGTGCCGTGGTTGGCGTGATCGGGCTGGCCGCATTGCTCGCCGCGATCGTTTGGTATGCGGGACCGCCGGCATGAGCCCGATCCGCGAGGGCGCCCGCCAGGTCATGGCCTGGCTCCACGGCTGGACGGGACTGCTGCTCGGCCACGTGCTCTTCCTCATGTGCTTCGCCGGCACGCTGAGCGTCTTCAAGCCCGAGATCGGCCGCTGGATGCGCCCCGAGGCCGTCGCCACCGCCGCGCCGGTCGATGCGATCGCCGCGGCGACCGATTGGCTGAGCAAGAACACCGTTGATTCCACCGGCTGGTATCTCACTGCGCCGGACGGCCGGATGAACACCGTCGAGGCAGGCTATGACAGCGGCGGCGTCTATCTCTATCGCGCCCTGGATCCAGTGAGCGGCGCGCCGGTGGCACGCGAGACGATGGGCGGCGAGTTCTTCTATCGCCTCCATTTCGAGCTACAGCTCCCTTATCCCTGGGGACGGCTGCTCGCCTCGCTGGCGGCGCTGATGATGCTGGTGGCGCTGATCACCGGAATCATCGCGCATCGCCGCATCTTCCGTGATTTCTTCACCTTCCGCCCGGCCAAGGGCCAGCGCTCGTGGCTGGACGGCCATAACGCCTTGGGGGTCATGTCGCTGCCCTTCCACCTGATGATCACCTTCACCGGGCTGGTGACATTGGCGTCGCTCAACATGCCTTGGCCGATCACTGCCAATTATGGCGAGGATCTCGCGGCGATGTACCAGGCCTTCACGCCCGGCGCGGTGAATCGGCCTTTGGCGGAGAAGAAGGCGCCGCTCGCCCCGATCGCTCCGATGCTGCGCGAGGCCGGCCGCCGCTTCGGCGGAACCGCTATCGGGCGTGTCTATGTCGTCAATCCGGGCGACACGGCGGCAGTGGTGACGGTGTTCCGCAGCGATGCCGGCCAGATCGCCTATACGCCCGGCGAGATCAGCTTCGACGGCGCGACGGGCCGGGTGCTCTCCGACTGGACCGAGACGCGTCCGGCGCTCAAGACCTACAACACCGTCTATGGGCTCCACATGGCCCGCTTCGCGCCGGGGCTGCTGCGCTGGCTCTATTTCCTCGGCGGCGCGATGCTCACACTGACCATTGCGACCGGGCTGGTGCTGTGGGTGGTCAAGCGCCGCGAGCGCGCGCCGCTCTCGATCGGCAACCGCCTTCTAGAGCGTTTGAACGCCGGGGCGATCGCCGGCGCACTCCTGGGCAGCGTGGCCTATCTCTGGGCAAATCGCCTGCTTCCGCTCGACTTGCCGGCGCGCGCCGACGCCGAAGTGTCGATCGCATTGTGGAGTGCAGGGATTGCGGTCCTCGCCGGCCTCGCTTTGCGTCCAACGATCGCGTGGCCGACCTTGCTGGGACTGGTGGCATTGGGTTGCGCGGGCGCGGCGCTGCTCGGTCTCGGCATCTCGGGTTTCGCGCAATGGGCCATGGACCTGGTCCTACTCGCCGCCGCTGCCGCGCTGATGCTAATCGTGATCCGGCAAGTACGCGCGTTGCGCGCACCGGTGGCGCCGCGCCGGGCGCGCACAAGGGCGACAGCATGATCTTCGCCGGGCTGCTCTATCTCGGCCTGTTCGTCTTGGCGGCGAGCATGAGCCGGCACGCCCAGTTGGTGCCGGTGCAATGGCGGGCAGCGAAGCACGGCAATCGGCTGCGGAGCGCAGGATGGCTGCTCGTAGTCGCCTCGCTGATGCTGGCCTTATGGTCCGCGGACTGGCCGATGCGACTGCTCGCATGGATCGGGCTGGCGCCGATAGCGGGCGGCATCGTGGCGCTCGGCCTGACCTACGGTATTCGCTGGGCGCGGATCGCCGCATTGCTCGCCCTCCTGCTCGTGTTCGCTGGGCTGGTCTCGCGCGGCTGACTGCACGCCGAACGTCGATTTTGAGCGACTGAGCGTCAGTCGACAGGCGTGCGGGCTTTTGCGATCAAGGCAGGGTGGATGCTCCCGATCCGGCCGCGCGACGCGAATTCTTCCTCGTCGATGAAGCGGGCCCGCACTCGCGGCCCCAGCCGCGCGCCGAAACCCGCGCCAAGCTGATGCTCACGCTCAGCATGTGGGGCGCGAGCAGTGCGCTGTTCACGCTGGGGATGATCCTGCAGCGCAGCCATATGGCCTTCGAGGCCGCCTTGCTCCGGATCGCCATGTCGGTATGCGGCATCGCCATCTGCTATGGCCTGCACCGCCTGCTGCGACGGCTTTCGCACCGCTCGTTCCGGACGCGCGCGATCGCGGTGTCGGCGGTCGCGCCGTTTCTGGCGGAGACTTATGCCTGGGCCAATTATTTCGCCTTCGCAGCGCTTTATGGCCGGACCGCGCGCTTCGTCGTCGTCGACTGGAATGATGCGATGTACGTGCTGTCGATGTGGACCTGGTTCTTCATCGCCTGGACCGGGCTGTATCTCGCGATCGAATATAATTTCGATGCGCGGCACGAAGCCCAGCGCTCGGCCGAGCTGCGCGGCATGGCGCACGTCGCCAAGCTCAAGGCACTGTCGAGCCAGATCAATCCGCACTTCCTGTTCAACAGCCTCAATTCGATCTCGGCGCTGATCCTCGACGGCCGCGGTGCCGAAGCGGAGCGGATGCTCGCGCGGCTTTCGATCTTCTTCCGATCGACGCTGGCGATCGATCCGCTGATCGACGTTCCGCTCGAGCAGGAATTCGAGCTGCACCGCCGCTATCTCGCGATCGAGCAGATGCGTTATCCCGATCTCGCCGTCGAAATCCTGCTGCCCGAGGAACTGCGTCGGGCGACGGTGCCCGCGCTGATCATCCAGCCGCTGGTCGAGAATGCCGTCAAACACGGTGTCGCGAAGTCGCGCCCGCCGACTCGGCTGTCGATTACCGCGGAGCGCGTCGGCGAGAGCCTGTCGATCCTCGTGATCGATTCCGGCAATCCCGAGATCGAGCGCAAGGCCTCCGGCCCGGAGGGCATCGGCACCGCCAATGTTCGCCAGCGGCTCGCCGAATATTTCGGGGACGCGCAGAGCCTCACGCTGACGCCCGGACGCGGCTGGTTCGAAGCGCGGGTGACAATGCCACTGGCCTTTGCGCGATGAGCGACGACCGCATCCTGATCGTCGACGATGAGCCGCTGGCGCTCCGGCGGCTCGAAATCGTGCTCAGGGACCTGCCCGGGGTCCGGCTCGTCGGATCGGCTGCTTCCTGCCGTGAGGCGGTCCACGCGATTGGCGAGCTTCGGCCCGATATCGTTCTGCTCGACATCCGGCTCCGTGACGGCACCGGCTTCGACATACTCGAGCAATTGCCGCCCGATGTAACGCCGGCGGTGATCTTCACTACGGCGTTCGACCATTTCGCCATCCGCGCCTTCGAAGTCTCGGCAGTGGATTATGTCCTCAAGCCCATCGAGACCGGGCGGCTTCAGGAAGCGATCGGGCGTGCACGAAATCGTCTTTCGGCCGATGGTTCATCGCGCGAGATCGAGGAGATGCGGCGGATCATCGCCGATCTGCGCGCCGAATTCCATTCCGGCGGCCCCGCTCCGTACGAGACCGAATTGTGGATCCGCGGAGTCAGCGGCAGCCTGACTCACGTCGCGCTCGACCAGGTCGACTGGGTCAGCAGCGAGGACGATTATGTCCGGCTGCACACGCCTTCGGGATCGCATCTGCTGCGCCTCTCGATCAAGGCGCTGTCGGAGCGGATCGATTCGGCCAAGTTCGTCCGCGTGCACCGCGCCGCATTGGTGCGGGTCGCCGCGATCGCACAGGTCCGCCAGACGCCCACCGGCCGACGCGAGGTGATCCTGCGCGATGGCACCCGGATCGCGACCGGCCGAGTCTATGCCAGACGGCTGCGGGAGATGCTGCGCGAACACGCATAGAAAAGGGACGAGCCCCGCCAGACGTTCGGCGACGGATTTGCGACGTTCGCCCGCATCGTACTCCGCCAGAAGTTGCGCAGAGCCGCAAGGGAGCGGAAGGCTCGGCTACATCAAATTGGGGGAGAACCGGCTTGCAAGGGAAGACCATCGCAATCGCAACCTTGGTTGCGGGCACGCTCGACATCGCGGCGGCGATGATCACCACCGCGCTGCACGGCCGATCGATTGCCGGCATGCTCCAGTCCGTCGCCTCGGGGCCGTTCGGCGACTGGCCGCGGACCAGCGGCTGGATCGGAGCGGCCACCGGCCTAATCGTGCATTTCGCGATCATGGCAGTGATGGCGACCGCCTTCGTTGCCGCGGCACGGCTGCTGCCGCGGGTACGGGAATGGCGGCTGCTCTACGGCGCGGCCTATGGCGCAGCGCTCTATCTGATCATGTACTGGATCGTGATTCCGCTGCGTTGGCCGCCGAACCCGGGCACAGCGATCACGCCCCTGTCGGTGCTGATGCCGCTGGCGATCCACATCCTGCTCGTCGGGATCCCGATCGCCTGGATCGCGACCGCCAGAACCGCCCGCAATCCGGCATTTGATTTCCGACGTGGGGCGTCAGTGCCCCCGGCAGGCTAAAGCTTCGAGGATTTCCTCGATCCGTGCGGGATCGCCGGCGGCGATCACTTCGCCGTTGCTGCCGGCGTGGAGCGGATCGCCTTGCCAGTCGCACATCCGCCCGCCCGCGCCTTCGACCACGGGCACCAGCGCCGCGAAGTCGTGGAGCTTGAGTCCCGCCTCGACGACGATATCGAGCCACCCGCTGGCGACGCAGCCGTAATTATAACAGTCGCCGCCGAGCACCGTGCTCATCACGGCGGCATCGAGATGTTCGAAGGCGTGGAGCTGATCGTCGTCGAACAAAGCCGGCGACGTCGTGCCGAGGATCGCGCCTTTGAGATCGCGGCAGGCGCGCGCCTCGGCGGGCTTGCCGTTGAACAGCGTCGGGCGCCCGGCGACGCCGAGCCAGCGTTCGCCGATGATCGGCTGGTCGATCACCCCGAGCAAAGGCCAGCCATCCTCGATCAGCGCGATCAGCGTCCCGAAGATCGGGCGACCGGCGATGAAGGCGCGGGTGCCGTCGATCGGATCGAGCACCCATTGGCGGCCGCTGCTGCCTTCGCGCGTGCCGAATTCTTCGCCGATGATCCCGTCCATCGGCCGTTCGGCGATGATCAGCCGGCGCATCGCCTCCTCCGCCTCGCGGTCGGCGAGCGTCACCGGCGACAGGTCCTCCTTGGCCTCGAGCCCGAACGAGCCGCGGAAGCGCGGACGGATCGCCGCGCCCGCCGCATCGGCAAGGCGCTGGGCAAGTGCGACATCGGTCTCGGAAACAGGCATGACCGCTGCCCTACCCGTCCGTTTTTGACTCGCCAAGGTCACAAAGCGCTGCCAGTCGTTCCGCTTATGCGCCTCGTCCCGTTCGTCATCGGCATTTTCGTCGCCATGCCCGCCGCCGCGCAGGTGCGTGCGGTGCCGGCCCAGCCGGCTTCCGAGCAGGAAGCGCTGCGCGGCGTCGAGGTCTTCCTCGTCAACGAGACCGCGGCGCCCGTCGCCGATGCCGGACCGCGCCAGATCGAAGTCACAGCGGTCGACGGCACGCGCCTCGTGCTCGAACGCGCGCCCGGCCCGACCCCGACGATCGCGCCCGGCGGTTTCGCCAAGGCGCGCTACGTTCCGGTGAGCATCGCGAACGTCGCCATACCGCCTTCCGGCCAGCATCCGCCGGCGAAGATCCCGGCCGAAGAGACCGTGGTCCAGAGTTCGACCGGCTCTTCGGCGGGGTTCCTCGATCGATTCGAGCCGCACGAGCCCATTTACGGCGTGTTCGGCACCGGGGATGCAGGCGGCAAGCTCCAGATGAGCTTCGCCTTCCGGCCCTTTGCCGAGGACGCGCCGCTCAAGCTCGGCAATCTGCGTTTCGCTTATACCCAGACGATGTTCTGGGCACTGAACGAACCCTCGGGGCCGTTCCGCTCGACCACTTATTCGCCCGAAGTCTATGCCGACGTGCCCGTAGACGAGACCACCAAAGTCGCGCTTGGCTGGCGGCACGATTCGAACGGCCGCGGCATGGCCGATTCGATCGACGTCAATCGCATCTTCGGCCGCGTCGAGAAGAGCTTCGATCTCGGCGGCGACTGGCGGCTCGATGTCGCGCCCCAGGCCTGGTTCTATGTCGGCCGCTTCGGCACGGCGCCCGACGTGAAGGACTATCTCGGCTACACGGCGCTCACCGCGGCGATCCAGCAGAAGGACGGCATCAAGATCGCGCTCACTGGCCGCGGCAATTTCGAAACCAAGCGCGGCGGCGCCGAATTGTTCGCCTCCTACCCGCTGGCGCCGATCGGCGGCGGCATCGGATTCTATCTCTTCGGCCAGGCCTTTACCGGTTATGGTGAGGCGCTCGACGACTATCGACGAAACGACACCCACGCGCGAATAGGGATCGCGTTGACCCGATAACCCAAGGAGTGACGCCATGCGGACCAAATTTTCCTCGCCGCCCTGCTCCTGCCGCTGTCGCTGCCGGTCGAGGCGGCGCTCGCCCCGGCGCCGTGGCGCCCGACTTCAGCGCCGCGGGCGCGATGGCGGGCAAGCCGCTCAGCGTGAACCTCAAGGCGGCGCTGAAGAAGGGCCCGGTCGTCCTCTATTTCTTCCCCGCGGCGTTCACCGGCGGCTGCAATGTCGAGGCGGCCGCCTTCGCCGCGGCGCTTCCCGATTTCACTGCGGCCGGCGCGACCGTGATCGGCATGACCGCGGGCAATGTCGACAAGCTCGTCGCCTTCTCGAGCGAGCATTGCGCCGGCAAGTTCGCGGTAGCGGCGGCAAGCCCCGCCGTGATCAAGGGTTATGACGTCCTTCTCAAGAAGCCCGACGGCACGCCGACGACGATCACCAGCCGCACCAGCTATGTGATCGCGCCGAACGGCAAGGTCCTGTTCGCGCATACCGACATGAACCCGGCCGACCACATCAAGCTGACGCTGGAAGCGGTCCGGAAATACAAGGCGGGGAAGCGGGGCTGATCGGGAGCCCCAGCTTCATTTGCTCACCGGATATTAGCAGTTCGCCACTAGACCCCAAGCGGACAGACAGGCGGTGCGGGACCGCAAGGGATACCGCACCGAAGATGCACGGGGGTTATGGCTATGGCCGGCGCAAGGGCCGTCCGGACGGCAAATGAAAGCGATTCGTCGCGCCGTCTTTACGACCGAATCGGCGATTTCCTGGTCGATCAGCGTCTCGACGCTGATCCCGCCAACTATGCCTTCGCCTATCACCTGCTCGCCGACCCCGACGGCCCGCTCGCCCGCGCGGTCCATGCGCTGACCGACGGCGGCGTGCGCCTCACCCGGCGCGACATCGAAACGCTGGGCTGCGACGTCCAGCCGGTCCCGAACGGCAAGGGCGCCAAGGAAAAGGCCGACGGCCTCGTCGCGCAGACCCAGATGCAGGTCGAGGGCTTTCAGGACATGGTCACGGCCATTCGCGCCGAGACCGAAGATTTCGGGCGGAACCTCGCCGCGAGCGCCGAAGCCATTTCGCGCTCCACCGACGGCAATGGCGCGATCGCGATCGGCGAGGTCGCCCGGATCACCGCCGCGATGATCGAGCGCGTCCACAGCGCCGAAGCGCGGCTGGAGAGCGCGACGCGCGAGGCGAGCGAACTCCGCCAGAAGCTGGAGGAAGCGCGCGACAATGCCCGCCGCGACCCGCTGACCGACCTCCCCAACCGTCGCGCACTCGAGGAAGCCTATGCCGCGCAGGCGGCGGCGGGCACCGGCATCTGCCTGGCCGTGTGCGACGTCGATCATTTCAAGTCGGTCAACGATCGCTTCGGCCATGCGGTCGGCGATCGGGTGCTCAAAGCGATCGCCGAGGCACTGAGCCAGACCTGCACCGGCCATCTGGTCGCGCGCTATGGCGGCGAGGAATTCGCAGTGCTGTTCACCGGCGTCGACCTAGAAGCCGCCCGCGCGACGCTCGACACTGCGCGCGTCACCGTCGCCACCAAGCGCTATCGATTGCGCGAGAGCGACGCGCCGCTCGGCGAGATCACCTTCTCGGCCGGGCTCGCCCCCGCCAAAGCGGGCGAAGGCCTGTCGACCGTGTTCCACCGCGCCGACCGATTGCTCTACGCCGCCAAGACCGCCGGACGGAACTGCCTCCAGGTCGGGTGACCGATATCGGACAGTGGTTGTTCGCTTTCGATTGGTAATTTTCACCAACCTCTGGCGTGCATTTTCCCAACTTTTCCGCCGCGTGGAACACCAATTGTTGATTTTCAACAGCTTACAGAAGTTGGCACGCCCCTGCTATAGTGTCGGCATCGGCAGCCGGATGGTCCGGAGCCGATCATCACAGGGAGTAAGAACCATGACCGCACGTCTCGACTCGTTCCATCGCAGCCTCGCCATCCTCGGCTCGGTACTGTTCACTGTCGCCTTCGTCGTCTTCTCGACCCCCGTGGTTCCGATCGCGTGAACCGGCTAGAGAATAGGGAGAAAATCACCATGGTACGCAGCCTCATGCTTGGCCTGGTCTCGTTCGGCCTCACAGCGACGATGATCCTCGCCACCGCGACGCAGGGTTCGGCGCTCATCGCCTGAACCCTGCCCCGCCGCCCCCGGGCGGCGACAAGACGCGGAACCTCCGGCGTTCCGCACCGGTTCTCTCGGCAACCCCTCCACTGGAGCCAGCCGATGAGCGACACCGTGATCGACATGATCCACGAGGACGCGCTGCCCGGACACGAGAGCGCGCTCGAGCCCAAACCCGATTGGGAGCCCCGTTACCCCGGCTCCGGCCGATTGCAGGACAAGGTGGCGGTGATCACCGGCGCCGACAGCGGCATCGGCCGCGCCGTCGCCGCACTCTATGCCCGCGAAGGCGCGCATGTCGCGATCCTGTACCTTTGCGAGCATGACGATGCCGCGATGACCGCGGACATCGTCCGCCAGGAAGGCCGCGAGGCGCTGACCATCGCCGGCGATATCGGCGACAAGGCGTTTTGCGACCGAGCGGTCGCGCAGGTGATCGAGAAGTTCGGCCGCGTCGACGTGCTGGTGAACAATGCCGGCGAGCAGCATCCCGACAAGCATATCACCGACATCACCGAGGAGCAGCTCAAGCGCACCTTCCAGACCAACATCTTCGGGATGTTCTTCCTCACCCAGGCCGCGATGCCGCACCTGAAGCAGGGCGCGGCGATCGTGAACTGCACCTCAGTGACGATGTACCAGGGCTCGAAGGAGCTGCTCGATTATTCGAGCACCAAGGGCGCGATCACTGCCTTCACCCGCAGCCTTTCCGAGAACCTGATCGAGAAGGGCATCCGCGTGAACGCCGTCGCACCCGGGCCGATCTGGACCCCGCTCAACCCGATGGGCGGCGCGAGCCCGGAAAAGCTGAAGAATTTCGGCGAGAACACGCCGATGGGCCGCCCCGGCCAGCCCAACGAAGTCGCGCCCTGCTTCCTGTTCCTCGCCTGCGAGGATGCCAGCTACATGTCCGGCCAGGTGCTCCATCCGAACGGCGGGACGATCGTCAACGGCTGAGCGCTTAAATTGACTCTTTTTGCGGAAACGCGCGCAATCTCGTAATTTTCTTTCCCACAAACGACGATGCCAAAGAGCGGCCGGGCAGCACCCAGCCGTTCCACTCAATCAGCTGAAATCCTACATTGCAAGCGGGATGCCGCGCAGGGGCCTCAGGTCGCCGCGGCCGCACCCACCGGGCCGACCGGGGCCTCCTCGCCGCGCGAATAAGTGCCGGTGAGCACACCTGCGGCCAGCACCCGGCCGGCCATCGCGCGGACGATCGCGCTGCGGCCGGGACTGTCCCCGGCGTCGGGGCCGGGTCCCAAAGCGAACAGCTGGAAGGCGTAATTGTGCGGGCCATGGCCGGTGGGCGGATCGGGCGGCAGCCAGCCCTCGCCGAAGAAGCTGTTGCGCCCGACATCGGTGCCGCCGCGATCGCCGGCGCCGTCGGCGCGGATCGCGCCTTCCTTCAGTTCGCCGTCCTCGGGCGGCAGGTCCCAGACCACGGCGTGGACCAGAGGCTGCGGCGCGGGCGCGTCGGGGTCCTCGACGATCAGTGCGAGGCGCTCGGTACCCTCGGGCACCCCGGTCCAGAACAAGGGCGGCGACACGCCCTCGCCATCCGCGGTGAACCGCTCGGGCAGGCGCGCGCCATTGGCGAAGGCCGGACTGGCGAGATGCAGCGCCTCGAACGCGCCGAGCTCGCGCTGTGCGATCGCCAGCTTGCCGACCCCGGCGCGCACTCCCTTGAGCGCACTTCCCAGCCAGTGCGGAACATGTTCGAGCATCGGGCCCTCCTGCGGATTGGAAGCGTGAACGACCGGACCGGCAAAACTATCCGGCGCCTGAATGATAGCGCGCCGTGACGATGCTGGCGCGGATCGTCCCTTTGGGCTAGCGGGATCGTCATGAGCGCACCCCATATCGTCGCCCTGGGCGGAACCTTGCGGGCCGAATCGACCACCGGGCGGCTGCTCGCGGCGGCGCTGGAGATCGCCGAAGCGCGCGGCGCGCGCACCACCCTGCTGACCGGCGACGACATCGCATTCCCGCATTACGAGCCCGGCAATGCCGACAGCCATGCCGCGATCGGCCGCTATCTCGCCGCTCTGCGCACCGCCGATGCGGTCATCGTCGGATCGCCCGGCTATCACGGGACATTGTCCGGGCTGGTCAAGACCGCGCTCGATTATGTCGAGCAATTGCGCGCCGACGAGCGCGTCTATTTCGACGGGCTGCCGGTGGGGCTGATCGCGACTGCGGCCGGATGGCAGGCCGCGGTTTCGACGCTGCAGGCACTGCGCACCATCACCCATTCGCTGCGCGGTTGGCCGACTCCGATGGGACTGGCGATCAACACCGCCGAACCCGGCGACGCCATTGCGAAATGCAATCCGCAGATGCATGTCATGGTGGGCCAGATCTTCGATTTCCTGCGCCGGTGATTTCGCAGGCTTAACGTTTTCGTGAAGGCTTTGCGGCTAGCGTAGCGCTTTGGGACCGGGGGTTTTGAGCGCGAATGGATCAGGCTTCCGCCCAGCGAATCGCGGGCGCGCGCCGCAAGGCGATGCGTACCGTCCTGGCGGCCGGGAGCTGCCGCACGAGCCTGAACGAAATCGCGCATCGGCTGGGCAATCTCGGCTATCTGGTGGTGCTGAGCGAATCCGCGCCGCAAGCGCTCGAACTCCTCTCCGCGCGCGGCTTTGATCTGGCACTGATCGACGTGCTGACGCCCGAAATCTCGGCCATCCACCTGCTCAACGAAATCCGCGGATCGCGCGACACCGCCGACCTGCCCGTGATCCTGCTGGGGCATGCGGATCGCGCGGTGGCGGCATTCAGCGCCGGTGCCGACGACTGGCTGGCCAAGCCGTTCGCCTTCGACGTGCTGGCGGCGCGCATCGATCGGATCCTGGCGCGTGCAGCGCGGATCGACGAACTCAAGCGCTCCAACTTGGCGCTCGACGCGCGTATCGCGGCGCGGGCGATCGAGCTGGGTGAGGCGAAGGCCGAACTCGCCGTCGCGCGCACCGATCGTTCCCGGTTGATGGCCTCGATCCGCGGATTGCACGACGCGCTCGCCCTGCAGCGTAATGCGGCCTAGGCGCTAACGCTCGAACCAGTGGCGGCGGATGAAGTAGAAGGCGATCGCCACTGCCATCACCACGCACAGCCAGAACACCCCCAGAACGCCCAGGGCTCATGCGCGTAGGGGATGCCGGCGACGTTCATGCCGAGCAATCCGGTGATGAAGGTCAGCGGCAGGAACACCATCGCCGCCACTGCGATGATCAGCGAGCGCTGGTCGATCTGCTCGGCGCGAAGATCGGTGAGCGTCTCGTGGACCAGCGCCGCGCGTTCGCGGATGCTCTCCAGCTCCTCCGCCATGCGCGCGGCGCGATCGGCCGCGGCGGAGAGATGGAGCCGGTCGTCGTCGCCGAGCCAGTTATTGGGCATCGCGGCGAGCTTTTCCAGCGCGGCACGCTGGGGATTGAGGAAGCGGCGCAGGCCGATCGCCTGGCTGCGCGCGCGATTGACCATGCGGCGCAGCTCGAAAGCGTGGCCCGAAGTGATCTGCTCCTCGCAATCGTCGAGCGAATCGCCGAGATCCGCGACCACCGGATCGAGCTCCTCGGTGATCGCCTGCGACAATGCCGCGATCAGATCACCGGGATCGAGCAACTTGCCAACCTCGATCAGTTCACGGACCGGGTGCAGCGCGTTCAGTGCCTTGCGCGTGACCGAGAAGACGCAACCGCCAAGCGCATAGATGCGGATCGAGGCGAGGAGATCCGAGGTGGCGAGCTCCTCTGACGAGAGCCCGCGCAAATTGATCACCACGCCCGCGCCGACCGCATCGCAGCGCGGGCGAGTCTCGGTCGCGGTCAGCGCTTCGATGACATAAGGCGAGAGCCCCGCCTCGCCGCCCAGCCAGAGCTTGGCGCGCTCGTCATTGGTGGTGAGATGGATCCAGACCAGACCGGCGCGGCGCCCGAGCGCCTGCTTGAGCGGCGGCGACTCGACCTTGCCGTCTTCGACCACATAAGCGAAGCCGCTCATGCTTCCATCTCCAGATAGAGGGAGAGACCCGGGCCGGGATCAGCCGGGGGGCCATCACAGGCGATGCGCGCGGCGTCGGCGCGGGCGCGGTCGAGGATAAGCGACGGGACCTCACTGCGATGAAAGACGCGATCGGCCTGCGACAGCGCGCGCGCCTGGCGCAGCGACAAATCATCCGGGTCCGGCGATGCGAGCGTGAACCGCAACAGGCCGGCTTCGGCCGAGGCCGAGCCCTTGAGCCAGGTCTCGACGGCGTCGGCAGGATGATCACGGAGAGGATCCAGCGGGCCCGCGAGCGCGGCACCCAATGCGCGACGGCGTTCGCCGATCCCGGGCCAGCGGCCGCGTATCGCCGGTTTTGCCGCCTCCAGTGCGCGGGCAAGGCCGCCGAGGCTCGCCGGCAGCACTGCCTCCAGCCGCTGGCGCAATGCTGCCGCGAGTCCCGCCGAAACGCCGCCGGTGCCGATCGCCACGAGCACCGGATCGCGGTCGACGATCGCGGGCAAAGTGAAATCGCAGAGATCGGAGCGGTCGACTGTGTTCACCAGCACGCCGCGTGCGCGCAAGCGCGCGACGACGGGCTCGGGGTCCTCTGTAGCAACGATCGCAAGCGTCGCCTCGTCGGTCTCGCCCACGATCACGGCGCCCGCGCGTTCGAGCAGGCGGCGCTTGGCGTCCGCCGCCTCACCCTCGCCGACCAGGATGACCGGCCGCCCCGCCAGCTTCACGAAGATCGGCAGGGCGGTCAGAGTCATTTCAGCCAGTCCGGAACATGCTCTTCGGCCATGATCGCCTCGGCCGAGATGCGGCCCGCGACGATCTCGAACCGGTCGCCGGAGACGAGCACCTCGGGGACGAGCGGGCGGCTGTTATAGGTGCTCGCCATGGTCGCGCCATAAGCGCCGGCGCTGCGGAAGATCGCGAGGTCGCCCGAGCGGACGACATCGATCTCGCGCCCCTTGGCGAAGACGTCGCTGCTCTCGCAGACCGGGCCCGCGACATTGGCGATCATCTTCTCGCCCGTGGGGCGCACCGCCTCGAAATCGTGCCAGGCATCGTACATCGCGACGCGCGCGAGATCGTTCATCGCGGCATCGACGATGACCCAGGGGTTGACCGCGCCCGGCTTGACCCAGAGCACTTCGGTCAGGAGCACCCCGAATTGGCCGAGATCACCCGGCCCGGCTCGAACATCAATTCGACGTCCCAGCCGCGCGTGACGCGCTCGACCATCGCCCCGAATTCGGCAGGCGACGGCGGATTGTCGCCCTCGCGGTAGCGCACGCCCAGCCCGCCGCCGAGATCGACATGGGTGATATTGTGGCCGGCCGCGCGCAGATCGGCGACGAGCCTGCCGACGCGCTCGAACGCGCGCTCGAGCGGCGCGAGGCTCTGGAGCTGGCTGCCGATATGCACCGCGATGCCGCGCAGGTTCAGCCCGGGCAAAGGCGCGAGCCGATCGAAGATCGCCGGCGCCTCGTCGATCGGCAGGCCGAACTTGTTCTCGGCGCGGCCGGTGGAGATTTTTCGTGGGTGCCGGCGTCAACATCGGGGTTAACCCGCAACGTGGCGGGGGCCCGCAGCCCGCGCGCGGCGGCGAGCTGCGACAGCACCATGCCTTCTTCCTCGAGCTCGAGGTTGAACTGGCCGATGCCGACGCTGAGCGCCTGATCGAGCTCAATGCGGGTCTTGCCGACGCCCGAGAAGACGATGTCCTTCGCCGCCATGCCGGCCGCGAGCGAGCGGGCGAGCTCGCCGCCCGAGACGACATCGGCGCCGAAGCCTTCATTGGCGAGGAGCCGCAGCACCGCGAGATTGGGATTGGCCTTGACCGCGAAGGCGAGATGCTTGCGCCCGATCCCGGCAAGGCCGTCGCGGAACACCCGCGCATGGCGCTGGAAGGTCGCGGCGGAATAGACATAAACGGGCGTGCCGACTTCAGCGGCAATGCGCGCGAGCGGCACGTTCTCGACGTGCAGTTCGCCGTCGATCAGATTGAAATGGTCCATGATTTTCCGTCAGTTGGGCGGCGGCAGATCGAACTTGTCGCTGCGCCTCTTGTCCGTGCTCTCGATCAGGTCGTCGCTTCGCGCGGGGCGGGTCTGCACCGGCGGCTTGAGCAGATCGTCGGGGGTCGGCGTCGCCGTGGCGCCGAACGGCGCCGGCGGCAGCGCCTGGCCCGGCGCGGGTTTGAGACCTTCGCGCGCGCCGCAGCCGGCCAGCGCAAGAAGTCCTCCCAGAAACAGCAGCCGCTTCATCGACCTTCCTCCTCGCGCGCCTTGCGGGCGGCGGCGATCGCCGCCCGCACCCGCGCCGGCGCGGTGCCGCCGAAACTCGTGCGGCTGTTGACCGACGCATCGACGCTGAGGACGCCATATACGCGATCGTCGATCCGCGCGTCGATTTCCTTGAGCGCATCGATCGATAACTGATCGAGCCTGGTGCCGGCCTGCTCGGCGACGGCGACGGCGCGGCCGGTGATGTGGTGCGCCTCGCGGAACGGCACGCCGGCTTCGCGGACCAGCCAGTCCGCCAGATCGGTGGCAGTGGCGAAGCCCGATTCGGCCAAGCCGCGCATGCGATCGGTGCGGAAGGTCGCGCTCTCGACCATCCCGGTCATCGCCGCGATGCACAGGCCGAGCAGATCATGCGCCTCGAACACCGGCGGCTTGTCGTCCTGCATGTCCTTCGAATAGGCTAGCGGCAGGCCCTTCATCGTCATCATGAGGCTGACCAGCGCGCCGGTGATCCGCCCGCTATGCCCACGCACCAATTCGGCGGCGTCGGGATTGCGCTTCTGCGGCATGATCGAGCTGCCGGTCGACCATTGATCGGAGAGCTGCACGAAGCCGAAGGGCTGGCTCGCCCAGATCACGAATTCCTCGGCGAGCCGGCTGAGGTGCAGGCTGCACTGCGCCGCCGCGGTGAGATATTCGATCGCGAAGTCGCGGTCGGAAACCGAATCGAGCGAATTGCGCGTCGGCCCGTCGAAGCCGAGCGCCGCGGCGGTCGCGTCGCGATCGAGCGGGAAGCCGGTGCCGGCGAGCGCCGCGGAACCGAGCGGGCAGAGGTTCATCCGGGCCCGTGCGTCCCTCAGTCGCGAGCGATCGCGCGCGAACATCTCGAAATAGGCCATCAGATGGTGGCCGAGCGTCACCGGCTGCGCGCTCTGGAGATGGGTGAAGCCAGGCATCACACTCTCGGCATGCTCCTCGGCACGCGCGAGCAATGCGTCCTGCAAGCCCCCAGCGCCGCCTCGGCCTGGTCGATCGCATCGCGCACCCAGAGGCGGAAATCGGTCGCCACCTGGTCGTTGCGCGAGCGGGCGGTGTGGAGCCTGCCCGCGGACGGCCCGATCTTGTCCGCCAGCCGCGCCTCGGCGAGCATGTGGATGTCTTCGAGCGCGAGATCGTCGGGCACGCCATCGGCCTCGAACTCGGCGGCGACCTGCGCGAGTCCCTCGGCGATGCGCGCGGCGTCCTCGGCCGAGACGATGCCCTGCTTGCCCAGCATCGCGGCATGCGCCTGCGAGCCGCGGATATCCTGCCGCCACATTCGCTTGTCGAAGGGAATCGAGGCGTTTATCTCACGCATCACCGCGGACGGGCCTTCGGCGAAGCGCCCACCCCACATGGCATTGGAGCTGTCCTTGCGCCCAACGATTGCGCTTCTCCTTCTCGCAGCGAGCCTGACCGGCGGCTGCGATAGGCAATCCGGGCAGCCGCAGCAAGCGAACGCCACGAATGCCGCCGTCGAAGCCGCGCCGGCGGCACTCGACAAGGTCGATCGCAGCCACAAGGGTGAGGCCGCGCCGAGCTTCGCCTTCACCGATCAAAAGGGCAGGAAGGTCACGCTCGCCGACTTCCACGGCAAGCCCGTGCTGCTCAATCTCTGGGCGACGTGGTGTGCGCCGTGCGTGAAGGAAATGCCGACGCTCGACGCGCTGGCGGTGCGCGAAGGCGACAAATTGCAGGTGCTGACGGTGAGCCAGGATTTCGAGGCGGCCAAGGTCGCGCCCTTCTTCGAGAAGGCGAAGTTCCGGAAGCTGCAGCCATGGCACGATCCCGAGACTGCGTTCAGCCTCCAGCTCGGGGTCAATCTGCCCACGACGATCCTCTACGATTCGAGCGGTCGCGAGGTCTGGCGGAGGCAGGGCGATACCGACTGGACCGGCGATGCGGCCGCGAAGCTGATCGGGGAAGCTGGCTGAGTCCTGGGTTGTATCGACATTCAGATTCCCCCTCCCTGCAAGGGAGGGGTTAGGGGTGGGTAAGGAAAGCCGGGCTCGATGCCCGGTTTTTCCTTTTCCCCGAGCCGTTCGATGGGCTCGCTGCGCTCGCACCCACCTCTGCCCCTCCCTTGCAGGGAGGGAGTATCGACATGTCCTAAGCGGCCTGGTGCTTGTCGCGCCGTCGCTTGCCGAACAGCATGCCGCGCTCGAGCCGCGTGCAGAGCGCCGCATAATAAGCGCGCAGGAATGCCAGATCGTCGCCGTCGGGGCCGGTCCAGCCGATCCGCGTGCGGATCGTGCGGGCGACGACGATCACCGCGAGATCGTCCTGCCGGCGCAGCACTTCCTCGAGCTTCTGGAGCTCGAACTCGCCGTAAGCCGCGAGCTGCTGATCGGTGAACACATAGCGATCGAACGCGTCGTGACCGACCACGCTGGTGCCGAGCTTCCGCCGCGGGAGACGCACTACCCAGGTGCCGGCGATCAGATCGCCGACACGCATGTGATCGCGGTTGAACAAAGGAAAGAGCAGGAAGCAGCCGCTCCAGAGTAACCCCGCACTCGACATGGCGAAGCCGCCAAGACCCTGGCTGCCCTCATAAGCGAGGAAGGACAAAGGCAGGAAGAATTCGAGCTCGCGCATCGCGTTGCGCGCCACCACCGCATGCCCCGAAAGGCGGCGACCGTCGCGCGAGACCACGCGCAGCTTCATGACGCGCTTGCCGATCGTCGCCGAACGCGTGCCGAGTTCGAACGCCGTGAAATAGAAATTGCGCAGCACGAAGAAGCCGAGCAGCCAGATCGCCCCGACTGCCTGGACCGCGGCCGATCCGCTGCTCGCCGCGCCGATGACGAGGAAGATCACCGCGAGCGTGAGCCCGAACAGCATGCCGCAGATGATCAGCAGGTCGAGCACGAACGCCCCGGCGCGTTCGCCCACGCTGCCGAGATGCAGGCCGAGATCGACCCCTCGGGAGTCACGAATTCGCGGACGTCGCTCTTCACGGCGGGGATGCGGCGCCTAGCCATCGGCACTCTCGCGCACCGGCATCACGTAGAAATAGAAGAGCCAGCCGATCAACGCGACGGCGCCGATCGCGGCGCGCGCGGCATCGTTCTGGACCACCTGCCGGCCGACGCCCTCGAGTATTCCGGCGACCCCCAGCATCACCACTACGCCGAGCATCGCGATCGCCGCGGTGCGGCCCGCGGAGACTGCGGCGTCGCCGCGCGACGCCCGGCCGGGAAAGGCGACTGCCATCCCGATATGCAGCCCCGCGGCGCCGGCAAGCCCGATCGCGAACAATTCGGTCGTGCCGTGGATCGAGAGCCAGGCCATGGCCTGCAGCCCGAGGCCCTTGGTGACGTGGATCGCCAGAAAGGCGCCGAGGATGCAGCCATTGTAGAGCAGCAGCAGCACCGTGGGCACACCGAACGCAAAGCCCAGCGCAAAGCACATCAGCGATATCTGCGCGTTGTGCGTGAACAGCATCGTCGCGAACAAGGCGAGCGGCCCTTCGGAATGATAGAGGACCGCGCGCAATTCCGCCGGCGAAGCCTGGGGTCCGCGCCCGCCTGCCAGATCCTCGGGCACAATCGCGTAGAACCAGGTCGGATCGCGGACCACCATCAGATAGGCGGCGAGCGTGCCGATGAGCATCAGCGATACCGCCACCAGCGTCTCGCGCCCCATCGAGCGGATCGCCTGGGGCCAGGCATGCGCGAAGAATTCGCTGATCCGGTGCCACAAGGGCGGCTGGACGCCGTAGAGGATGAAATAAGCGCGCGTCGCCAGCGATTCGAGATAGGCGACCAGATCCGCATCGAGCGACGTCTCGCGCGCCACCGACAGCGACGACAGGGTCGCGCGATAAAGCACCGGCAGCTCGAACAGATCCTCGTCGCTGAGCGAGGGCGCGCGGCCGCGCTCGACCCGGCCGATCAGGGCTTCGAGCCGCTGCCAATCCTGCTCCCGCGTCGCGCGGAAACGGCCGCTGCTCAGCTCCGACGCGCTCACAGCAGGTTCCTTCGCTTGAAATCGAGATATTGGCGCACGAGCGCGGGACCGACGCCGTCATGCGCCGCCTCGAGCACATGGATGCCGAGATGGCGCAGCCGCGAGACGACGATCCGGCGCTCGCGCAGCATCGCCGCGGCGGCCACCGCGCGCGATACGTCGTCGATCTCATGCGGCTCGGCCGCGGCGATCGCCTCCAGCTCGGCGTCTTCGAGGACCACGAACAGCACGAGATGCCGCTTCATCAGATTGGCGGCGGCGCGGATCATCATCTCGGCGCCGGCCTGATCGGTGAATTCGGTGAAGACGATCACGAGCGAGCGCCGCGTCAGATCGCCGGCCAAAGTGGCGAGCGCCAGCGTGAAATTGGTCTCGGCGGTGCTATAGTCGAGCTCGCCGGCGAGCCGCTGCATCAGCGGGAAGGCCCGCGTTCCCGAAACCGTGCCCGATGCGATGCGCGGCTTCGAATCGAACCCGAACAGGCCGACGCGGTCGCCGAGCTTGAGCGCCGAATAGGCCGCGAGCAGAGCCGCGCTGATCGCCCGGTCGATCCGCGGAAGCCCGGCCACCGGTTCGCACATCGCCCGGCCCGCATCGATCGCGAACACCACCTGGTTGTTGCGCTCGATGCGATTCTCGCGGGCGAGCAGCTTGAGGTGGCGGGCGCTCTGGTTCCAGTCGATCGTGCGCCGCTCCATGCCCGAGCGCCATTCGGCCAGCGCGTCGAACTCGCTGCCTTCGCCGCGATCGATCCGCACCATCTCGCCGGCTTGCGCATCGCGCAGCAGCATCGCCGCCGCGGCGCGCACCGGCCGGATATCGGGCGTGATCACGACCTTGCGATCGAGCGTTTCTACCCGCTGCCGCCAGATGAGCCCCAGCGGCCCGGTCCAGCGCAGCCATATCTGCCGAAGCCCGTCCGTCCCCCGCCGGACGGCCGTGAAGGCGATCAGCGCGGTCCGTTCGTCGGGGCGCAGGCGGACGCGATCGTCGGCGAGCGGGACTAGGCGCGGCCCGGTGGCGATCGCGAATTCGAGCGCGAGCGGCGCATTCCCGCGGCGGTCCGCCGTGATCTCGACGATCAGCGGCGCGCCCATCTCGACGGCGCCCGGGAATTCGAGCTGAAAATGGGGCGACGACGCGGCGAACAGCGCATCGAGGCCGATGAGCGTGAGTGCGAGCGGCACCCAGACCAGCCCGATGAACCAGAGATGCGGAACGAGCACGCCGAGCAGCAATGCCACCGGCGCACCCGCCGTCAGCAGCATCACGCTTCGGCGCGTCGGGCGTATCAACGCGGCGCCTCGACCTGCTCGACCAAAGCCGCGACCACGGCATCGACCGAACGCCCGTCGATCTCCGCCGCGGGAGACAGCAGCACGCGGTGCCGCAGCGCCGCCGGGGCGAGGCGCTTCACATCGTCGGGCAGGACGAAATCGCGGCCGTCGAGCGCGGCATAAGCGCGCGCGGCGGCGGCGAGCGTCGCGGCGGCGCGCGGCGACGCGCCGAGCTGGAGATCGCCGGTATTGCGCGTCGCGCGGACGAGGCGAACGACATAGTCGACGATTTCGTCGGCGAGCCGATTGACCGAGACGGCGTCGGCGGCGGCGCGGATGGTCGCGGCATCGGCGACGCGCGTCACGCCCCAATCCTCGGGATGCGGCGTGCCGAAGCGATTGCCCATCGCCGCGACCATCCGCCGCTCCTCCTCGTCCGAAGGATAGCCGACGACATATTTGAACAGGAAGCGATCGAGCTGCGCCTCGGGGAGCGGATAGACGCCCTGGTTCTCGATCGGGTTCTGCGTGGCGACGACCATGAAGCGGTCGCTCAGCCGATGGTCGACGCCGTCGATCGTGACGGTGCGCTCCTGCATGGCTTCGAGCAGTGCCGCCTGGGTCTTGGGCGGGGTGCGATTGATCTCGTCGGCGAGCAGCAGCTCGGTGAAGATCGGTCCCCGGGTGAGCGTGAAGGACGAGGTCTGGAAGTTGAACAGGTTCGAGCCGAGGATGTCGCCCGGGAGCAGGTCCGGCGTGAACTGGATGCGGCCGTAATCGAGCCCGGCCGCGCGCGCGAAACATTGCGCGAGGAAGGTCTTGGCGGTGCCCGGCGGGCCTTCGAGCAGGATATGGCCCGAGGCGAACAAGGCGACGAGCATCAGCTCGACGGCGTCGTCGAGGCCGACCACGCCCTTGCCCACTTCGCTGCGGATCGCCTGGCCGAGCGCCTTCACTTCATCGATGTTCACGCGTCACGGTCCTCTTCCACTGATAGAGATCGCGCGCTGCATCGAGCAGGCGGCGCGTGTCGGGGGCATCGGCGGCGCGGGCCGCCAGGTGCGAAAAGGGCTCGCCGGCCGGATCGAGCCGATCGAGATAGCGGTCGAGCGCGTCGCCGCTCAGCCCGGCCGGTGCGCCGGTGCTGGCTGCCGCCGCCTCGCGCACCAGAGCGGCATAACGCTCGCCGGTGCGGTGGCGCCGCCGCGCGAGGCGGAGCAGGGCCGCGCCGTTATCGGCCAATGCGCGCTTGCCGAACGCCAGGCCGCGTTTTGGCAAGGCGGCAGGCCCGAAGCGCAGCATCGCGTGCCAGCCGGCGAGCAACGCCGCGACCAACACGCACAAGGTGAGCGGCAGGAACGGCGCCTCGAACGCGAGCTTGAGCAGATTGGGATTGCGGCCGAAGCCGTGGAGCGTGAGATCGAAGGCGACGCCGCCGCCCGCGCCGATCTCGTCGAGGATGTCCATCGCCCGCTCGGCGCCTTCGCGCGTGGCGAGGCCCTGATTGTCGAACAGATCGGGATCCGCGACGATCGTCAGCAGGCTGTCCTCGACGGTAGCCGCGAGCGCGGCGCCGTCCGGCGCGGCGTAGATCGTTTCGAGGCCGGAGCCCGAGATCGTGCGCAAGACCGCTCCGGGAGACGAACCCACCGTGACCGCTCTCACTTCCGAGAGCGGCAGTGCCGCCATGCTCTCGGGAATGGTGCCGGTGGTCCGCACCCAGTTCGGCTTGCCGGGAAGCGGGACGGCGATCCATTTGGGCAGGATCACCAATGTCGGCAGCCCTTCCCCATCGCGCCGATCGAGGATGGCCTTGATCGCCGCGGGGCTGGTTGTCGGGCCCGGCGTCAGCACCAGCAGGACATCGTCCCCCAGATCGGCCTCGCGCCGCACGAGGCGCACGTCGCCGCGCGTCTGCTTGACCAGGTCGGCCAGCCCGGCGAACCCGATTGCCGAGGTCGACAGCGCGTGCGTGCCGCCATTCTGCGCCGGCCGCAATTCGTCGGCATAAGCGAACAGCAGCAGGAACGAGACGAAGCCCACGATCGCCAATGCGACGAGGATGAGCATCGTGCGTACCGCGAAGGCGGGGCGGAGGCGCCGCTCATTTCCACGATCCCGGCAGCGCGAACGCGCCATAGGCCGCGCGTGCTTCCTCCCAGTCGCCGCGCGCGAGGCTGCGGCCGCCGAACAGGCTGCGCTCGACCGGCGTGGCGAGCGCGACGAAAGCGGCGCGGACGCGCTCGGGCAGCCCCGCCAGCGCGCCGATCTCGCGGCTGGTCAGCGCAGGACGCAGCAGCCGCGGGCGATTGCGGGCGATATCCTCGAGCCCGCGGTGGAGCAGCAGCCGCGCGGCTTCCTCATAGCGCCCCTCCGCCGCCATCGCATCGGCCTCGGCCAGCAGCGCCCGTGCCACCCGCTCCTCCGGCCGCCATGCGGCGACTTCGTTCTCCGACACCGCACTCGCGTCGCCCTGGCCGCGCCTGCGCAGCAGGCTCCGCACGATCAACCACAGGATCGTCGCAGCACCCAGCGCGACCAATGTCCAGAAGACCCAGCCCATATACGGGCCCATCGGCTCCAGGCTGCGCCCGAGCCAGCGCAGCCAGGGCGGTATCTCGGGCGGCTTGGCCGCAGGCAGCTCGAACTGGATATCGGTTCGCGCACGCAGCTTCGCATGCGCCGCCGCGACCGATTCCGTCGCGGACCCTTCCGCCATGGCCGTGACTGCCCCCACGACGCGGAGGCTAACCGATCCGCCCCGCCGTGAAAAGCCATTCGGGCTGGGCTTGGGGCGCGGCACCCACCGATCTCGGGCGGTCGTCCTGCCGCTCCCTTGAACGTCCCGCATTTCCATTCGTCGCAAAGCCGGAACGGCCAGTAGCTCTCCACTTGTCATATTAATCGGAATCATCGGAAATAGTCAGACATATTTCGATCCGGGATACCAAGGCCGGACGTCAAAGGAGGAAGCATGCGGGCATTCAAGTTCCTGGTTGGCAGCTCGGTCGTCGCATTGGCGACGATGGGATTCGGCGCGACGGCAGCGGCTCAGGAGGTCGCCCAGCCGAGCGCCGTGCAAGGCGCCGGCCAGGCGGAACCTGCCGAGGCTTCCGGCGAAATCGTCGTCACCGGCGTGCGTGAAAGCATCCGCTCGGCGCAGGCGATCAAGCGCGATGCCGATCAGGTGGTCGATTCGGTCCAGGCACAGGACATCGGCAAGCTGCCCGACGCGAACACCACCGAAGCGCTCCAGCGCATCCCCGGCGTGCAGATCCAGCGCCGCTATGGCGAAGGTGCCACCGATTTCGACCATCGCACCCAGCCTGCGGTCACCGTCCGCGGCCTGACCCAGGTGCAGAACTTCCTCGACGGGCGCGCGGTCTATTCGGCGTCGGGCGGCCGCGCCTTCGATCTCGAAGGCATCCCGCCCGAGCTGCTGGCCGGCATCGACGTCTACAAGAACGCCCCCGCCAACATCATCGAGGGCGGCGTCGGCGGTGCGGTGAACCTGCGTACGCGCAGGCCGTTCGATTCACCGGGCCAGGTGATCAGCGCCACGATACGCGGCAATTACTACGACCGGGTCGACAAGTTCGGCGGCGCGGTCTCGGCGCTCTACAGCAACCGCTTCGATACCGGGATCGGCGAGATCGGCGTGCTGCTGAACGCCGTGTACAGCAAGAGCCAGTATCGCCAGGACGGCCTGCTGGCCGGTCCGTTCGACACCGTCGCGGCCGGATCGATAACCGGCGCACCGGCGAACGCACAGGTTCCGTACGGCTTCGAGATCTATGACGATACCGGCGACCGCAAGCGCCTGGGCGTAGCCGCTGCGCTGCAATGGCAGGCGAGCGACGACGTGCTGCTGACCGCGCAATATCAGGGCACCAAATATTGGTTCAACCGCACCGGCGCTTATTATTACGACTATAACAACCGCACCAACGTCCGCGACGCCGCCGGCAACGTGACGAGCTACGGCACCGATCCGCTGCCGGGCGCCGACTTTGCGTTCAACGACGAGGGCTATGCGACCAAGGGCTCGCTGCGCAACCAGACCTTCGAGACGGGCCGCTACGATCAGGAGCTGTGGAGCGCGAGCCAGAACTACACGCTGAACCTCGACTGGCAGGCGAGCGATCGCATCAAGATGAACTTCGACGGCCAGTATCTGAAATCCTATTACAATGCCGATCGCAACGGCCATGTGCTGTCGCTCTACACCCAGTCGGGGCAGAACGGCCTGACTACGCCTCACAGCACAATCGTGGATTTCGATCTTACCGGCAAATATCCGCGCTGGGACGTGCGCGATCCCGCTTTGCTCAACAACCCGGCCAACTATACCACGCCCTACATCGCGGATTCGCTCCAGCGGAACGACGCCGACACGCTCGCTCTGGCCTATAACCTCGAATATGATGTGGGCGGTGGCTTCCTGTCCAAGCTGCGCGGCGGCCTGCGCTATGCCGACAGCAACATCGACCTGCGCGGAACGTGGCACGGCGTCTGCGTGACCTCGCTGGGCGCGGATCCAAGCTGTTCGGCGCCGGCGGGAACGCCGCTCGTCCCGCTGTCGCAGAATCCCGTGCTCTCGATGCCCGGCCCTTCGGACAATTGGTTCGACGGCAATACTGTGAAGGGCGGCCTGCTCTACCCGGCCTTCCCGGCGGGCGACGGCGTTTGGGCGCAGACCAAGGCGCTCTATGCGATGCTCGGTGCGCAGACCAAAGACGCCTTCGCTCCCGGCGATCTCAACCGCCAGACCGAGAAGACCTTCACTTCCTGGGCAGTCGCCGATTATGCCTTCGATCTCGGCGGCATCCGGGTCGACGGCGGCGCCGGCGTCCGCCTGGTGCGGACCAAGACGACGTCGCGCGGCACCCAGTTCAACCCGGACGGCACCACGACCCCGATCGCGATCGACAACAATTACGCGCGCGCGCTGCCGAGCTTCAATCTCCGCGCGCGCTTCAGCGACGCGTTCCAGATGCGCTTCGCTTACTCAAAGGGCCTGGCGCGGCCCAATTTCGACCAGCTCTCGACCAATCTCACGCTCAACAATCCCAACCAGGTCAATCCGGTCACCGGACGGCCGAGCGCGAGCTCGGGCAATCCGCGCCTCCGCCCGATCGAATCGGATAATTTCGACCTGACCGCGGAATGGTATTTCGCACCGGCCGGATCGCTCACGGGCGGCCTGTTCTACAAGAAGGTGAAGGGATTCCTCGCCAGCGGCACTACCGTCGGAAGCTATAACGGCACCGCTTATGACGTGAGCACCACGGTCAATTCGGGCGACGGCGAAGTGAAGGGGGCCGAGATCAGCTATCAGCAGTTCTTCGATTTCCTGCCCGGACTCCTCAGCGGCCTCGGCGTCCAGGCCAATTACACCTATGTCGACAGCAGCATCTCCAATCCCTTCGCGACGCCGGGATCGAACATCCCGCAGCAGGTGCCGCTCGAGAAACTGTCGAAGCACAGCTACAATATCGTCGGCCTCTACGAGAAGGGGCCGGTCACCGCGCGCGTCGCGTGGAGCTGGCGCTCGAGCTATCTCGACCAGACGACCGGCAGCGGCGCGAACGGCATTCCACAATATGCCCGGCCCTATGCCTCGCTCGATGCCTCGCTGAGCTTCGACCTCAACAAGCATCTCGCGGTGTCGATCGATGCGGTCAACATCAACAACCGGATGAACGTGCTCTACATCGGCACGCCCGGCGCACCGCTGCAATATCAGCTCAACGACCGCCGCTTCGGGCTATCGCTGCGGGCAACGTACTGATCGTCGTTCCTTCACGTCGGCGACACCCGTCCGATAGAAGTGGCTCATCTGATAGGCGGGGCCGAACCGCCGGTCCGCACGTTCATGGCTCTCCTAATCGCCCCGCGCTGCCTCGGCGGACCGGCGCTTCACTGTCTGTATGGTGCCGTCGCGGTTGTAGCGCAGCGGCGCGAAGGTGATCGATCGCCGGTGACTGCCGCCGCCGGGAAGCAGATTGTCATGGTAGAACAGCCACGACTTGCCCGCATGCTCCAGCACGGCCTGATGGTTCGTCGAAATCGGCAGATAGTCCAGTATGACGCCGCGATACTGGTACGGACCAAGCGGGGTCGCCGCGGTGCCATATACGATCTGGCCGGGCCAGCCCGTCGAGAAGCTGAAATAATAGAGGCCGCCATGCTGATGCAGGAACGGTGCCTCGCCATACGTCTTCTTCGGGTCGTCATGGGGAAACCCGTTGACGGTCAGGTTCCGGATCGGCCCCGCCAGCGTGACCATATCGGATCGCAGCTTGGCTATCTTCGGCACGCGCGTGCCGAACAGCAGATAGGCCTGCCCATCCTTGTCGACGAACACGGCAGGATCGATGGGTTCGTCGCCCGCATTCGGATCGCGCGCCTTGTCGATCAGCGCATCGGTTCGGGCGTCGCGGAACGGCCCTTCGGGCCGATCGGCGACAGCGACGCCGATCTTGTCTCCGCCGATCGGCGCATAGAAGAAGTATTTGCCGCGACGAAAAGCGACTTCGGGCGCCCAGGCTTTGGCGTCCGGCTTTGCCCATTTGAACACAGTGACGTCCAGCGGCGCGCCCTTGTCCACCCAGGTCCGCAAGTCCGTGGAGGCGTAGAGCCGCCACGCCGTGGAATCCCAATATTTGCCGGAGTTGGAGGCATCGTCGGTCGCGTAGACATAGAACTGCCCCGCAAAGAAGTGCGGCGACGGATCGGCGCTGAAGCGGGAAGCGATCGGCGTTTGCGCCGCAGCCGCCAGAGGCGCGAGGAGCGCCAGCGCGCAAGACAGGCTCACAAGGCTTTTTATCGATCTTCTCCCATAGCGGCTTCTGTCGCTTTTAAATGTCTGACTAATACGATCACATCAGGTCGGCATGCAGTCAAGCACCTGCCGCGCGATCAGGATGGCGTCGCCCTGCGATCATGTCGTCCAGGCGGCGGACGGTATTCCAGTTCCGGACCGTGCCCACGCCGAGGCGCCGGGTCGTCAGCTGGGGCACCAATCGCGAGCGAACCGGGTCCTTTTCGAAGTGAGCCCACAGATGGCCTTCGGCGAGCCTCAGCCGCTCGCCTTGCGTGGCATAATGCATCAGCGCTTCGATCGCGGCCCCGTCGAGCGGTTTGCGCATGACACGCACCGCGACACGCGTGCCGTCGCGCTCCGCTTCGTCAGGGAACGGATTGCTGGCCGCCAGCCTTCGCCAATGCGCCGCGGTCTTGACGATGGTGTCGACATGTCGACCGAAGCACTGCTCGAAGGCGGTCTCGAGCCTGCGCTCGAGTTGCCCGATCGCCGCAGGCTCGCTTTCGAACAACGCGTTGCCGGTCGAGACCAGTGTCTGGGGTCGTTCCAGGCCGAGCGTCTCCATCATGGCACGCCAATCGGCCATGACGAGCCGACGGCCCCCGCCGATCGTGATGCTGTGAAGAAGAGCGATGTGGGACGCCATCGGTTGCGCCGGTCATAGCCCATTGGCCGAAGAAACATAGAATGTGTCGGAGTTGAGTGAGGCTCCCACCGCCGGACGCGAGCTCGCGCCCGATCCCAGCCTCTGGGCGAAACCGCGATCTTCCAACTGACTGATTTACGAGAAACCTGGATGCCCCGTGAGGATTCGAACCTCAATTGACGGAGTCAGAGTCCGTAGTCTTACCTTTAGACGACGGGGCAACAGGGCCGGCCAGATACGGCGGGGTTTCAGTGCTGTCAACGCCGCTCTGGCGGCGCGCCTTGCCCCGTCGGTCCCGCTGCGCTAGCCTCGCTCCCAAGCACCGGACGGCTACCATGGCCGAGACGGAACAGAACATAAGCGAGTGAACCCGATGGGGGATGGCCCAGCCAGAGTGCCCCGTGGCCGGAGCGGCAGTTCCGCCCGACCGATACCCAAAGCACCGCCCGAGCGGCCGCTGCGCGCACGCTGGCCCGAATCGCGCCATTTCGCAGCTTTGGACCTGGGCACCAACAATTGCCGGCTGCTGATCGCACGGCCGCAGGGCGCGGGCTTCACCGTGATCGACGCCTTTTCGCGAATCGTCCGGCTGGGCGAAGGGCTTGCGACCACGGGCAAGCTTTCCGATGCCGCGATCGAGCGCACCATCGCGGCGCTGCGGATCTGCGCGGACAAGCTCAAGCGCCGCAACGTCGCCCTCGCCCGCTCGGTGGCGACCGAAGCGTGCCGTCAGGCGTCGAACGGGTCCGAGTTCATCGAACGCGTCTATCACGAGACCGGGATCGCGCTCGACATCATCACTGCCGAGGAAGAGGCCCGACTCGCCGTATTGGGCTGCCATGCGCTGCTCGAGCCCGGCGACGGCCCCGCTTTGGTATTCGACATCGGCGGCGGATCGACCGAGCTGGTGCTGGTCGATTCGCGTGCCGAGGTGCCGCGTATCCTCGACTGGCACAGCGCGCCATGGGGTGTCGTCTCGCTGACCGAGGCGGTGGGTCTGATCGACGGCGCCGAGCGCGGCGCGGCGCTCTACGCCGAGATGCGCGACCGGGTGCGGGAGAGCTTCGCGCCCTTCGTCGCACGCCTTAGAACCCCGAAAGGCACGCCGCGGCTGCTGGGCACCTCGGGCACGGTGACCACACTGGCGAGCGTCCATCTGGGGCTGCCCGCCTATGACCGCTCGGTCGTCGACGGGCTCATCGTGCCCTCGGCGGCGATGCGCGAAGTCAGCCAGCGGATCGCCGGGATGAGCATGGCCGAGCGTTCGCAGGTGCCGTGCATCGGCGGCGAGCGCGCCGATCTGGTGGTGGCGGGCTGTGCGATCCTCGAGACGATCATGGACCTGTGGCCTGCCGAGCGCCTAGGCATCGCCGATCGCGGCATCCGCGAGGAATCCTGAGGCGCCTGATGAACGGAGACCGGTTATGAGCCGCGGCGGCGGGCGCGGCCATACGCGCGTGAAGACGTCCCGGGGCCGCACCCCGCAATCGAATCGCTGGCTCGAACGCCAGCTCAACGATCCTTATGTGAAGCGCGCCAAGGCGGAGGGCTATCGCAGCCGCGCGGTCTACAAATTGCTCGAGCTCGACGAGAAGTTCGACTTCCTGAAAGGATCGAAGCGCGTCGTCGACCTCGGCATCGCGCCGGGCGGCTGGACGCAGCTAGTGCGCAAGCGGCTGCCCAAGGCCGCGGTGGTGGGGATCGATCTGCTGCCCGTCGATCCAATCGACGGCGCGACGATCCTGCAGATGGACTTCATGGACGATGCCGCGCCCGACCGGCTGATAGAGGAGCTTGGCGGGGCGCCCGACCTGATCCTCTCGGATATGGCCGCCAATACCGTGGGCCATCCCCAGACCGACGCGCTGCGGACTTTGGGGCTGGTCGAGGCCGCGCTCGACTTCGCGATACGCACGCTCGAACCGGGCGGCGATTTCGTCGCCAAGGTGTTCGCCGGCGGCGCCGATTCGGCGCTGGTCGCCGAAATGAAGCGCAACTTCGCCACCGTGAAGCATGCCAAGCCGCCGGCCAGCCGCAAGGGCTCGGTCGAATGGTTCGTGGTCGCGCAGGGCTTCAAGGGTCGCGCGGAAGAGGCGCCCGAATAGAAAACGGCCCCGGATCGCTCCGGGGCCGTTTCGAATTTCTCACGCTACGAAGATCAGCCTTCGTAGTCGCTGCCCAGATTCTGGTTGCGGGGCGGGGCGGCCGCAGTGAGGCGAAGCGCCTCGGCCGACTGCGCCAGCGAGCCGACCTCGTCGGGCGCTTCCTCGTCGTCGATCTGGACGCGCTGAAGGCTGGTGACCACCGCTTCCTCGAGATGATTCGGGCGAACCGTCTCTTCTGCGATCTCGCGCAGCGCGACGACCGGGTTCTTGTCACGATCGCGATCGATGGTCAGCTCGGCGCCACCCGAGATCTGCCGGGCGCGCTGCGCCGCAAACAGAACCAGATCGAACCGGTTCGAGACCTTGTCGACGCAATCCTCGACTGTGACGCGCGCCATCTACGCTTTCCTTGGATAATGGTGTCCGGGAGAGGGGCGGCACTTAGGCATGGCCCTGCGGATTGTCAAGAAAAACGCCGGCCAGCGGCGATGCGGAAACCGGTGCGGGCCTTGCGGGTTCAATGGTTTCAGTTGCGTCACGAAGCCTGGGCCCCGGCTTTCGCCGGGGTGACGATTACGCTTTCACCGAAGCCAGCGCGATCAGCGAGAGGCCGGGCGGCAGCGGCACGCGGCCGACCATGTGGCGTTCGAGCCGGAAAATGCCTTCGAACAACGTGTTGAGCGGCTTGGGCGGGGGCGAATCGTCGCTGTCGTCCTTGCCCATCAGCTTGCCGGCGAAGCGCGCCGCGACCGCGACCGGGAAGAGCAGCGAATTGAAATAACCGAGCTTGCGGCCCTGCAGCCCCGCTTTGGCGAGCAGCGCCTCGAAGCCCGCCTTCGAATAGCGGCGCTTGTGATGGTTGACCACGTCGTGCGCGCTCCACATCCATTGATGCGCGGGCACGGTGATCAGGATCTTGCCGCCGGGCTTGAGCGCCGCCGCAATCGCTTTCAGCGCGGCGACATCGTCCTCGACATGCTCGATCACGTCGAGCACCGCGACCAGATCGTAGCTGCCGGGTTCGACGCCCACCAGTTCGGGAAGCGGCGAGGTGCCGACCGGCTTGCCGAGGCGCTCGCTGGCCTTGGCGCCCGCGGTCTCGTCGATCTCGATCGCGTCGATCTCGCCGAATTGGGCGAGCATCGGCAGATTGTGTCCGGTGCCGCAGCCGATCTCGAGGATGCACGCATCCTTGGGCAGGCCGCCCCAGCGGATCAGGTAATCGGCGAGGATATCGCGGCGTGCGCGGTACCACCAATGCGTGGTGTCGTGCGCGGCCATGCGTTCGTAGACGATGCGATCCATTCTAGCCGAATACCCAGATGCGATTGAGCGCGAAAGTGACGAGCGGTGTGACGAACAGGATCGGAATCAGCGGCCACCACCAGGCACCGTTGAGCATCGAATCCTCGGTGAGCACCCATACGAACAGGCTATTGAGGCCGAGGCTCACGAGGCTGACCGCGAAGAAGCGGCCGCCCGTCTTGGCGACATTGCCACGCTCGCCGTGGCCGCGGAAGCTCCAGCGGCTGTGGAGGAAATAGCCGGTGATCATCGCGAAGAAATAGCCGACGAGGTTCGCGACCGACGGCGTCGTGATCTCGTATTTTGCGAGAGGCGAATAGACGATTGCATAGACCGCCGTGGCGATCCCGCCGCTGATGCCAAAGCGGATCAGCTGGCCGAGCAGCCCGCTCGCCATCATGGATTCCAGTCGGTGCAGGAATGCCGTCACTAGTCTAGCTTGCCCTTGCGCAAGGCGCCGCCCTAATGCGGAGCGTGGAGCGAGGGAAGCGATTTTGAAGCTGAGCGAGATAAGCGGGCTGCGCCTGAAAGAGGAACTGGACCGGCGCTGGCTGGCGGGGATGCTCGTCTTCTGGCTGGGCGTGGTCGCCTGGTTCCTGTGGCAGCGGCAGGGCAACATCCATTGGCTCGTGCTCGGCGACACCGACGACAATATGCGGCTGATGCAGGTCCGCGCATGGCTGGCGGGCCAGGGCTGGTACGATCTGCGACAATATCGCCTCGATCCGGCGCTGGGCGGGTTCGACATCCACTGGTCGCGCATCGTCGATCTGCCGATCGCGGGACTGATCCTGCTGCTCGAGCCCTTCATGGGCGTGGCCGCGGCGGAGAAATGGGCTTGCGGGCTGGCACCGCTGCTCCCGCTGGTGATTACGATGACCGGGCTCAGCCTCATTGCCCGCCGGCTCGTCGCGCCGCAGGCCTGGCTGCTCGCGCTGATCATCCTGATGGGCTGCACCTCGACGATCCTGATGTATGCGCCGATGCGCATCGACCATCATGGCTGGCAGCTCGCCTGCCTTGCGCTGACCGTGGCGGGCCTGGCCGATACGCGCCGCGCGCGGGCGGCGCCACCGTCGGACTGTCGAGCGCGCTGTCGCTGACGATCGGGCTGGAGATGCTGCCTTATTGCGCGATGGCGGGAGCGATCATCGGCTTACGCTGGGTATGGGATTCGGGCGATGCGCGGCGGATGCAGGTCTATGGACTGAGCCTCGCGGGCGGGTCCGGGCTGGGCTTCGCCTTGTTCGCATCGAACGCCAATCAGGTGCTGCGCTGCGACGCGCTGACGCCGGTTTGGCTGAGCGTGATGGTGGCTGCGGGAACCCTGCTGTTCGCGCTGGCGCTGCTCAATCCGGAGAATCGCTGGCTGCGGCTCGCGCTCGCCGCAGCGGCCGGCGGCGTGATCGTCGCGGGGTTCATATTGCTGTTCCCACAATGCCTGGGACGGCCCGAGCAGGTCTCGGACGAACTGGCGCGGACCTGGCTCAACAATGTCCGCGAGGCACGGCCGATCTACCAGCATTCGTTCAAGACCGGCTTTCCGATCGCCGCGTTGCCGGTGATCGGCATCATCGGCGCATTGGTCGCGACATGGCGCGCGCGGCGCAGCGAGGCGGCGGTGGCGTGGGCGGCGATCGCGTTGTTCACGGCGTTCGCGGCGGCAATGCTGCTCTGGCAGATCCGCGCCGGCCCCGCCGCGCAGATGCTGAGCGTGCCCGGCGCGACGGCGCTGGCCTGGCTGGTGGTGCCGTGGTTCCTCGGCCGCTCGTCGATGCTGGTCCGCGTGTTCGGCTCGGTGCTGGCGTTCCTGATCGTCTCGGGGCTGTTCGCCGGCTTGGTCCTGCCCTGGCTGCCTGCGGACAACAAGGGCGGCAAAAGCGGCCCCGACCGGGTGGCGCAGGCCAATGCCGCCTGCGCGCGGATGACCTCGCTGCGGCAGCTCAATGCGATCCCGAAGGCGATCCTCTTCAGCCATGTCGACATGGGACCGCGGCTGATCACGATCACGCACCATGACGGCGTCGCCGGCCCGTATCACCGCAACGGCAATGCGATCCTCGACGTGCACCACGCCTTCACCGGCCCGGCCAGCGGCTTCAGGCCGATCGCGGCGCGGCACAAGGCACAGTATCTGCTGATCTGCCCCGATATGGCCGAGACCACGGTCTATCGCTCGCGCAGCCCCAACGGCTTTTACGGCCAATTGCATCGCGGGCAGGTGCCGAACTGGCTGGAACCGGTGGCGCTGCCGGCAAAGTCGCCGTTCCGGCTATGGCGGATTCGCTACGATCTGCCGGATGTGCCGGTCAGTGCCCCGAAAGCGCCGCCCCGGCGCTGAAGCTGGCGCGGAGCCCGTCGATCACGAACTGCGCGGCGAGCGCGGCGAGCAGCACGCCGAGCAGCCGCGACACCACCGCCTCGATCTTGGCGCCGACGATCCGCATGATCGGCCCGGCGATCAGCAAAGCGAGGAGCGTGAGCGCGAGGATCGACGCCATTGCGGCGAGCACCACGGCGGAGCGCGCGAGCCCGTCATTCTGCGACATCAGCAGCATCACCGACGCGATCGAGCCGGGGCCCGCGATCATCGGCATCGCCATCGGGAAGATCGAGATATCGGCGACTTCGGTGGCCTTGACCTTCTCGGCGCGATCCTCGCGGCGTTCGGTGCGGCGTTCGAACACCATCTCGAGCGCGATCAGGAACAGCATGATCCCGCCCGCGATGCGAAAGGCATTGAGGCTGATGCCGAGCGCGCGCAGCAGTGCCTCGCCGAACAATGCGAAGCCGAACAAGATCGCCGAGGCGACGAGCACCGCGCGGATCGCCATCGCGCGGCGATGCACCGCGCTCGCTCCGGTGGTGAGCCCGGCGAAGATCGGCGCACAGCCGGGCGGATCGATCACCACGAAGAAAGTGACGAAGGCGGAGAGGAAAAGCTCGATCATCCGGCGCGCTCGACTACGTCTTCGAGCACCGTTTTCCAGCCGCGGCCGGTCCAGATCGCGACCGAAAAGGAGCGTCTGCCGGCGACCCAGGTCCAATGGGCTTGAAGCGACTGGTCGGCCGCCGCGTAGCAGCCCATCTCAGTGGCGGACAGGCAGCCACCCATGTCGATTTCCGGATGCCCGCCGCAGGATGCGCGAACCACTTGTGGCTTCTCGGGAAGCGAACGCGGTGCCGCGAGCTGGTCGCCGCCGTCATAGATCCATTTATAAGCGCCGTCCGGTTGGCGGACCCAGACGGTGGTGAAGTAGCCGTTGGCGCGGGGCCGCATCCAAGACCCGGTATTCACGGCGACACTGCCATCGCACGAGACGAAGCTCTTGGCCGCCCACCATTGCACGGCGATCGGCGGGTTCTTCTCGGGCAACGCTTCCTTCGCCGGCACCGGCTGCGGCATGAAAATCACCGCGTCCTCAGTCATGAATTCGCGAAAGGCCGTCCATTGCCCCTTGGCCTGCGCCGCAGCGTTGAACGCCCGCTCGGCATCCAACGCCGTCTGCGGAATCGCCGCCTGGAGGAGCAGCAAAGCGAGCATCAAATCCCGTCCTCGTCGAGCGTCACGCCTTCGCGGCGGTGCGCCGCCACCAGGGTGTTGCGGAGCAGGACCGCAATCGTCATCGGACCGACCCCGCCGGGCACCGGCGTGATCGCGCCGGCCACGCTCGCGGCGCTGTCGAAATCCACGTCGCCGGTGAGGCCGCCTTCGATGCGGTTGATGCCGACATCGATCACGGTGGCGCCAGGCTTGAGCCACTCGCCCTTGACGAAATGCGCGCGGCCTACTGCGGCGACGACGATGTCGGCGTGCTGGAGATAATGCGGCAGGTTGCGCGTGCGCGAATGCGCGATGGTGACGGTGCAGCTCTTCGCGGTCAGCAAGGCCGCCATCGGCTTGCCGACGATGTTCGAACGGCCGACCACCACCGCGTCGAGCCCCGAAAGATCGCCCAGCCGGTCCTCGAGCAGCATCAGGCAGCCGAGCGGCGTGCACGGGACGAACCCCGGCAGCCCGGTGGCGAGCCGGCCGGCATTGACCGGGTGGAAGCCGTCGACATCCTTGTCCGGATCGATCCGCAGCAGCACTTCATCGGCGTTGAGATGCGCGGGCAGGGGCAATTGGACGAGGATGCCGTCGACTGCCGGATCGGCGTTGAGCTGCTCGACCAGCGCGATCAGCGTCGCCTGATCGGTATCGGCGGGCAGCCTGTGCTCGAAGCTCTCCATCCCCGCCTCGCGGGTCATCTTGCCCTTGGAGCGGACATAGACCGCAGAGGCCGGGTCCTCGCCGACCAGCACCACCGCGAGCCCGGGCGCGCGGCCCGTCGCCTGCCGGAATGCGGGGACACGCTCCGCCACGCGGGCGCGGAGGCCCGCCGCGAATGCCTTGCCGTCGATCAATGCTGCGCTCATGGCTCGGCTCCATAAAGGCTGGCGGCGATCTTCGCCAGCGCGTCCGCATCGCCCGCGATCGCGAGCCGCTTGTGCCGGGCGGTGTCGCCCGAAATCAGCGTCACGGCGCGTTTGGGAACCCCGAACGCCCTGGCGACCAGCGGGATCAACGCCGCATTCGCCGCACCTTCGACGGGCGGTGCCGCGAGCCGCACGGCGAAATGTTCGTCGGTTCCCGCAATGAACGCATCGCGCGATGCGCGCGGCGTCACGCGAACGGCAATCTCCAGTCCCTCAGCAACGCTGCGCCATGCCGGCACTCAGCCGGCATAGCCCGCAGTGGCGATCTGCACGATCAGCCAGGGGATGAAGTAGTTGTTGAGGATGTAGAGAACCAGCAGCACGACCAGAGGCGAGATGTCGAGCGCGCCGAAATCGGGGAGGACGCGGCGGATCGGGCGATAGACCGGCTCGGTGACCGTCTGGAGCCCGTTCCACAGCGCGCGCACGAATTCGTTATGGGTGTTGATCACGTTGAACGCGATCAACCACGACAGGATCGCCTGCGCGACGATGATGAAGGTGAAGACCGTCAGCAGGAGCTGCACGATCTGCAGGAGCATGATCAAGAACGAGGTCAAGTGCGTCTCCGAAGGGTCGAGTTGTGCATTGGATACAGGAAAGCCGCGCCCCCGGACAAGCCTAGCTCAGGCGTGGACGAGCGTGCCCGCGCCGCGCCGCGTGAATATCTCGAGCAGCATCGCGTGCGGCACGCGCCCGTCGAGGATGACCGCGGCATCGACTCCCGCCTCGACCGCCGCCACGCAGGTCTCGACCTTGGGGATCATCCCGCCCGAGATCGTGCCGTCCGCCTTGAGCGCGGCGATCCCCGCGGGATCGAGATCGGTCATCAGTTCGCCCGCCTTGTCGAGCACCCCGGCGACGTCGGTGAGCAGGAAGAAGCGCTTGGCGCCGCACGCCCCGGCGATCGCCCCCGCCATGGTGTCGGCGTTGATATTGTAGGTATGGCCGTCGGCGCCGAGCGCGATCGGCGCGACCACCGGAATGAAACCCTGCGCGGCGAGCGAGCGCAGGATCGAGGGATCGACCGCGACCGGCTCGCCGACGAAGCCGAGATCGACATGGCGCTCGATCCCGCTCAGCGGATTGGGCTCGCGGCCCTGAACCTTCTCGGCAGTGACGAGCGCAGCGTCCTTGCCCGAGATGCCGACGGCCCTGCCGCCCGCCTGGCCGATCCAGCCGACGATTTCCTTGTTGATCGAGCCCGCCAGGACCATCTCGGCGATCCGCGCGGTCTCGGCATCGGTGACGCGCAGCCCCCGACGAATTGCGACTCGACGCCGAGCCGCTTGAGCATCGCGCCGATCTGCGGCCCGCCGCCATGGACGACGATCGGATTGATCCCGACTGCCTTCAATAGCACCACATCCTCGGCGAAATCGCGCGCCAGCTCGGGATCGCCCATCGCGTGGCCGCCATATTTCACGACGAAGGTCGCGCCGGCATAACGCTGGAGATAAGGCAAAGCCTCGGTGAGCGTCTCGGCCTTGGCGAGCATCGCGGGATCGGGTGCGTGATCGGTCATCGCGCGCCCTTAGGACAAAGCGCGCGCGAGCCCAAGCCCGTCTTAGAGGCTCCGCCGTCCATCGAGGAAACGACCAAGCCCGACGAAGAAATAGATGAGCGGCGGGACCAGCACGAGGCTGAGCACCACCTTGGTGAGCATCTGGCCCACCAGCAGCTCGCCGATCGGAAAGACGCCGTAAAAGGCGATGGTGATGAAGATCAGCGTGTCGGCGATCTGGCTGAGCATGCTCGCGACCGCGGCGCGGAGCCACAACAGCTTGCCGCCGCCCTGCTTGAGCGCGCTGAAGATGGTGACGTTGAGGATCTGCGAGATGCCGTAGGCGACGATCCCGCCGAGCCAGATGCGCGGGGTGCCCGACATCATCAGCTCGAAGGCGTGGAGGCGATCGGGCTCCATGCTCGGCGAAGGCGGCAAAGCGAGCACAAGCAACGACAACAGCACCGACGTGACCAGCGGCACGAAACCCCACAGCACCAGCCGGCGCGCGGTATCCGGGCCGTTGAGCTCGGCGACCGCGCTCGACACCGAGACCAGCAGCAGGAAGGCGAAGATCCCCGCCTCCACCGCGAGCGGCCCCACTCCGACCAGATTGCCGAGCTGCGAGATCGGGCCCAGCGAGACCTGCTTGTTGCCGAGCACCCCGGCAATGCAGACCATGCCGCCGTAGAAGATCGAGAGGAAGAAGAGCGAGCGCGTGATGTTGGGCCGGATTTCCATCGGCGGACGCTAGCGGGAAAGAAGCGGCTGCGAAAGATGCTGCGCCGCGCCCTCTGGCACACCGGCGCGCAGCGTGTATGCTCCCGCTTTCGCTGGCCAAATTCGGGGGCTGGCTCGGGGGCGCAGACCAGCGAATGACTCATTTTCCGATCGGTATCCTTGGCATAATCGCGATCCTCGCAATCGCCTGGCTGCTTTCGAGCAACAAGCGCGGGATCCAGCTGCGCGTCGTCGGCGCGGCGTTTGCGCTGCAGGCCGGGATCGCCGTGCTCGTATTGCGTACCAGCTGGGGACAGGCGGCGCTGCACGGGCTCTCGAACGGCGTCTCGGCGCTGCTCGGCTATGCCGGTGCGGGCACCAGCTTCCTGTTCGGTCCGTTGGCCAAGCCCGAGCTGGGTGGCCAGAGCTTCGCGATCGCGGCGCTGCCGGTGATCATCTTCTTCGCCGCTCTGGTGTCGATCCTCTACCATCTCGGCGTGATGCAGTTCGTGATCCGCTGGATCGGCGGCGCGATCGAGAAAGTGGTGGGTACGACCAAGGTCGAATCGCTGTGCGCCGCCGCCAACATCTTCGTCGGCCAGAGCGAATCGCCGCTGGTGATCCGGCCCTATCTCGCCCGGCTCACCCCTCGCAGCTCTTCGCGGTGATGACCGTCGGCATGGCCGGCGTCGCGGGGACGATCCTCGCGGCCTATGCCAGCCTGCTCGGGCCGCAGGCGCTTCCCTATCTGCTCGCGGCCTCGTTCATGGGGGCACCGGGCGGGCTGCTGATGGCCAAGATCATCATGCCCGACGATATCGCCCCGGCGAACGGCGAGCTGCCGCTAGGCGACGTTCCCGAGGAGGAAGTGATCAAGGTCGTCGAGGAAGAGGTGGAGGAGGAACGCGCCGCCAACCTGATCATGGCGGCGGCGACCGGCGCCTCGACCGGCGTCAAGATCGCAGTCGCGGTGGGCGCGATGGTGCTCGCCTTCGTGGCTTTGGTGGCGCTCGCCAACGGGCTGCTCGGCGGCCTGGGCAATTGGATCGTCTATGCCAGCGGCAACGCCGCCTGGGCCCAACCGCTCGCCGATCTCAGCTTCCAGAAGATCATCGGCACGATCTTCGCGCCGGTGATGTTCCTGCTCGGCATATCTTGGCACGAGGCAGTCGCGGCGGGCGGGCTGTTCGGCACCAAGGTGGTACTCAACGAATTCGTCGCGTTCATCCAGCTGGGCGAGATGAAGGACCTCGCCCCGCGCACCGTGGCGATCATCACCTTCGCTTTGTGCGGCTTCGCCAATTTCAGCTCGATCGCGATCCAGATGGCCGCGACCGGCAGCCTCGCACCGAACCAGCGCCCGATGATCGCGAAGCTCGGCATCCGCGCGCTGATCGCCGGGAGCCTGGCGAACCTGATGTCGGCGGCGCTGGCGGGACTGCTGCTGCCGTGACCCCGCTCGTCCTGCTCGCCGCTTTATGCCTGCCGCCGCCACCGGGAATGCCGGAGCCGCAGCCGCCGGGCGAGGCGGAGAAGGCGCGGGTGATCGCCACGACCTCGCGCAACATCGTCGCCGGCGTGGTGACGCGCAACGACGACAAGGTGCGCTTCAGGATTCTCAAGGTCTACAAGGGCGCGTTGAAGCGCGGGCAGGTGATCGATGCCTATCCCGCGCACGGCTTCTATTCGGGAATGCCCTGCCCCGGCATGATACCGCCGCCGCCCACCCTCAAGGGCGCGAAGGGCGTGATCGCATTCGACGAATTGCCGGCGCCGCTTCGATGGGTCACCCCGCAATGGCTCGCGGAGATGAAGCGGACCGGCCTGATCGCAGACCGGCGCTAGCGCGTCGGCACCGGCTCCGCGCCCGAATAATCGTAGAAGCCGCGCTTGGTCTTGCGGCCGTACCAGCCTGCTTCGACATATTTTACCAGCAGCGGCGCGGGGCGGAATTTGGGATCGCCGGTGCCTTCGAACAACACGCGGGTGATCTCGAGGCAGGTGTCGAGGCCAATGAAGTCGGCGAGCGCGAACGGGCCCATCGGGTGGTTGAGCCCAAGCTGGCAGGCGGCGTCGATGTCGGGAATCGTCGCGACGCCCTCGCCCAATGCGAAGCACGCTTCGTTGAGCATCGGCATCAGCACGCGATTGACGATGAAGCCCGGTGCGTCGTTGGCGTGGACGATGCGCTTGCCGAGCGACTGGCCGAACTTCTCGACCGCGGCGACCGTCGCGTCCGAAGTCGCGAGGCCGCGGATCAGCTCGATCAGGCCCATCACCGGGACGGGATTGAAGAAGTGCACGCCCATGAAGCGCGCCGGATCGGGCGCGGCCTGCGCCAGCCGCGTGATCGGGATCGACGAAGTGTTGCTGGCGAGGATCGCGTCCGGGCCGAGCACCTTGCCGACAGTCTCGAAGATCGAGCGCTTCACGCCCTCGCGCTCGGTGGCGGCCTCGATGACCAATGTACAGGGCGCCATCCCCGAGACGTCTGTGAGCGGCTGGATGCGGGCCAGCGCGGCCTCGGCATCGGCGGCGGCGATCTTCTCCTTCTCGACGAGACGGGCCAGCTGCTTCGCGATTCCCGCCTTGCCGGCTTCGGCACGGGCGAGGTCCATGTCGGAGAGGAGCACGGAATAGCCCGCCTGCGCAGACACCTGCGCGATTCCCGCGCCCATCTGCCCCGCACCGATCACGCCTATCGTCTGCATCGTCCGCCTCCGTCGCTTTCGCGCCCCCTACCCCCGCCAGAGCGCTTCGGCTAGACCGGCGGCATGCCGATCCTCGCGCTCCTCGCCGCGGCACAAGCCCCCAGCCCCTCCGAGGTCAAGTCGTTCGGCGACTGGGCGGTCACCTGCGACAATCTTCGGTTCTGCGAAGCGGCATCGCTGATGGCCGACGAGAATCTCGACAATGAGCCGCAGATCGCGATCAAGCGCGAGGCCGGGCCGGCAGGGGCGCCGGTGATCGAGATATCCCCCGACACCGAATATCGCGGAGGCTGGCGGATCGAAGTCGACGGGAAAACGGTGCTCAGCGGCAGCGTGCGGGGACCGAGCGTCGTCATCACCGGAGTGCAGGCCAGCCAGCTCGCCGATGCCATGCTCAAGGGCCAGACACTGGTGCTGCGCGGCGGCGGCAAGGTGTTGAGCCAGGCTTCGCTCAAGGGCCTTTCAGCGACTTTGCGCTACTTCGACGCCGGGCAGGGCCGAGCGGGAACCACGACGGCACTGGTCGCCAAGGGAGCGAAGCCCGCGAGCGCCGTACCGGCCGCGCCGATCGCGCCTCGTGTGACTTTCGTGCGGCCCACCGGCAAACCGGCGGCGTTTTCAGCGGCGCTGCGCGCGGCGATGGGCAAGCAATCCGAGTGCGACGCGGTTTACGAGGGCAAAGAGGGCAAACTGCCCGAGACCAGGACCTGGGCACTCGGCGGCGGCAAGACGCTCGCACTGATCCCGTGCGGCAGCGGCGCGTATAATTACTCGAGCGTCCCTTTCGTGATCGAGAACGGCAAGGCGATGGTCGCGCACTTCGATCGGATGCCGGCCTGGTCGGAGATCCAGGGCATCGCGACTCTGGTCAATGCCGATTGGGATCCCGCCAAGGCCGAGCTCGGCAATTATATACAGGGCCGCGGGATCGGCGATTGCGGAAGTTCGGAGACCTATGTCTGGGACGGCGCGATGTTCCGGCTGGTGGAGGCGCGGGCGATGAGCGAGTGCCGCGGTTCGCGCAACTGGCTGCGCGTCTGGAAGGCAGAGGCGGTGCCGGCCCGTTAGGGCGCCATCCGCAGCGGCTGCGCCTCGCACAGCATCAATGCGAACCAGTCCTGCGGATCGGTCCACTCGCGGATCGGCGTCCAGCCGCCCGCGCGCAGCAGCATGCGGCCGCCATTGGGACCGTATTTGTGGCTGTTCTCGGTGTGGATCGTCTCGCCCGCATCCATTGCGAAGGTGCGGCCGTCGACAGTGAATTCCACATCACGCTGCGCCTCGAGATGCATCTCGATCCGCGCGGCATCGGCGTTCCAGATCGCGCGGTGACGAAAGGCCTGGACCGGGATCGTGCCGGCGAGTTCGCGGTTGATGCGTTCGAGCAGATTTAGGTTGAAAGCGGCAGTGACGCCCTGGGCATCGTCATAAGCGGGGACGAGGATGTCGGGCGACTTGATCCGGTCCATCCCGATCAGCAGCCGGGCGCCCTCGCCCAGCCATTCGCGCATCGCCCGGAGCAGATCGACGGCGTGAAAGGCGTTCATGTTGCCGATCGTCGAACCGGGGAAGAAGCCGAGCTTCGGCAGGCCGCTCACTTCGGGGGCAGCGGCACCGGGCGCAGGAAATCGGCCTCGACCGGCAACACCGGAAGCCCCGGAAAACCCGCCGACAATTCGCGCGCCGAGTGGCGCAGGAACTCGCCCGAAATGTCGATCGGCACATAGGCCGCGGGATCGATCGCGCGCAGCAGGATCGGCGTCTTGGCGGACGAGCCCGATCCGAACTCGACCACCGCCGCGTTGGACGCGGCGAGCGCGCCGAGCTGCGGGCCGATCTGCATCAGCAAAGCCGTCTCGGTGCGGGTGGGATAATATTCGGGCAGATCGGTGATCGCCTCGAACAATTCCGAGCCGCGGCGATCGTAGAACCACCGCGCCGGGATCGCCCGTGGCTGTCCGCCGAGGCCGCTCAGCACATCGGCGCGGAAATTGGGATCGGCAAGACTCTGCTCGCCGTCCTGTGGCTCCTGCTTGAGCATCTCAGAGATCCTTGGCCAGGCGTACGCCGGTGAACTGCCAGCGCTGGTGCGGATAGAAGAAGTTGCGGTAGCTCGCCCGGACATGCCCGCGCGGTGTCGCGCAGCTGCCGCCGCGCAGCACGAACTGCCCGTTCATGAACTTGCCGTTATATTCGCCGACCGCGCCCTCGGCGGCGCGGAAGCCGGGATAGGGGCGATAGGCGCTGCCGGTCCATTCCCAGACATCGCCGAAGAAGGCCGGGCCGCCCGCGGACGGACGCGGCTCGACCGCGCCCGCTGCGTCGAGCTGATTGCCGCCGTTCGGGTCGTGCCCGCGCGCCGCGGCTTCCCATTCGAATTCGGTCGGCAATCGCGCGCCGGCCCAGCTGGCATAGGCATCGGCCTCGAAGAAACTGACATGGGTGACCGGCGCGGCCGGATCGACCGGACGGCGGCCGTCGAACCCGAAGCGGGTCCAGGCGCCGTCGCCCTGTTCCCAATATAGCGGTGCCGCGATGCGCTCCGCCTGCACCCAGGCCCAGCCGTCCGACAGCCAGTGCCGCGGATCCCGGTAACCGCCGTCGGCGATGAAAGCGGCCCATTCACCGTTGGTCACGGTGCGGTCCGCCAGCGCGTGCGGATGGAGCAATTCGGCGTGCCGCGGGCCTTCGCAATCGAAGGCGAAATCGCCAGCATCCATGTCGATTCCGATCTCGACCATGCCGCTGCGCCCCGCGATCCATCCGACCGGGCCGGGCATTGCGACGGGCACCTTGGGCGCGCCGGGCCAGACCGCGGGCGCGAGCGGGTTCACCGAGAAATGATGGAGGATATCGGTGAGCAGCAGCTCCTGATGCTGCTCCTCGTGATGGCAGCCGAGCGCGACGAGGTTCTGCACGCCCGCCGGCAGATCGGGCAAAGCCGCCAGCAGCGCCGTATTCACCGCCTCGCGATAGGCGCGGATCTCGTCGAGCGAGGGACGCGACAGCATCCCCCGGCGCGGGCGGGCATGGCGCTGCCCCTCCGCCTCGTAATAGCTGTTGAACAGGAACGGCCAGCGTTCGTCGAACAGCCGGTAGCCGGGAACATGATCGCGCAGAACGAAGGTCTCGAAGAACCAGGTCGTGTGGGCGAGATGCCATTTGGCCGGCGACGCATCGTCCATCGACTGGATCGTCGCATCGGCATCGGAGAGCGGCGCGACGAGATCGGCGGTCAGCGCCCGAACCGCGGCGAAACGCGACGCGAGTGCGGAGGAAGCCGGGTTTACATCGCGCTCCGTTCTCATAATGTTCCCCTACGCCGGGGTCGCCGTAGCGTCAACCCGAAACGAACTGGTCAGCGCGAGGCGCCGGGCACCCATAGAACGTCTCCGGCCCCGTTCCGGTTCATTGCGCGCGCGGCGACGAACAGCAGGTCGGACAGCCGATTGAGATATTTCACCACTTCCGGCCGCAATGCCACCTGCGCCGCCGCGGCGACCGTGGTCCGCTCGGCACGGCGGGCGATTGCGCGGGCGAGGTGGAGAGCGGCGGCGGCAGGCTCGCCGGCGGGGAGGATGAAGCTGGTCAGCGGATCGAGCGCGCCGTTCAAATGATCGATGCGCTCCTCGAGCCATTCGACCTGCCCCGGCACGATGCGCAGCGCGCCTTCGATCCCGATCGGGGTGGCGAGATCGGCGCCCAGATCGAACAGATCGTTCTGGATGCGCGCGAGCATCTCGCTGACGCTGCCGGGACCCAGCGCGGCCCGCGCCACGCCGATCGCGCTATTGGCCTCGTCGACATCGCCGATCGCCGCCATGCGCGGATCGGCCTTGGAAACGCGCGATCCGTCGACCAGCCCGGTGGTGCCGTCGTCGCCGGTGCGCGTGTAGATCTTGTTGAGCTTCACCATGCGGGCTTGTCCTTACGCCCGGAGCAGCCGGCGCGAAAGCCCGGCGCATCGCTCTCAGCCTGGGGGAAGTTCATCTAACCAGATCGGTTATTTTCGCTTGACATCGTCACGTTGATGTGGCACAACTAGGGAACGATGAAGAATTGCGAGTCGGGGCCTTCGGGCCTCTGGAAGGGCCGGGCACCGGGAGGTGCGCCGGCCCTTTGCGTTTCGGGAGAAACAGGATGGACGATTTGATCATGGCCAATCGTGACGGACAGCGGCAGCGGCGCAAGCCCCATCCGCGTGGCTTTACGGTGCAGCGGCGGCAGCGGTTTCTCGACGCGCTGGCGCTGACCTGCAACGTCAAGAGGGCGGCTGCCTTTGCCGGGGTCTCCCAATGCACGGTCTACAAGCATCGGGGGCGGGATCCGCAGTTCGTCGCGCAATGGCGTGAAGCGCTGGAGGCGGGATATGACCGGCTGGAGATGCTGGCGCTCGAACATGGCGGCGCGGGCGTGCGCTGGAGCCTGCCGATCCGGAACGCGCCGAAGCCGAGATGGGCGAGGAATTGCCGCCGTTCGACTTCGCGAAGGCAATGGAATTGCTGCGCCATCATCGCGCGTCGCGCCACGGCCATAAGGCAGCGCGAGGCAAACAACGCCGGATGGCGACGCGCGAGGAGACCAATGCGGCGCTGGCCAAGGCGATCGCAGCCGCAAGCAAGCGGCTGCGCAAGTCCCATGACGCCTGAGGCCGCCGATCCGGACGACCTCAAGCTGCTGCGCGCGCTGATCGACTTGCCGGAGAAGGTGCAGGCGCAGGTGCTGGCGCGGCTGAGCGATGCGCAGTGCGTGGAATGGCTGGAGCGCTTTCCGATCTGGGCGCATGACGGGCAGCTCGATCCGGGCGGCGACCCTTTGGTGTGGCTGATCATGGCGGGGCGCGGCTTCGGCAAGACCCGGGCGGGGGCGGAATGGCTGAGCGGGCTGGCGCGGCGTACGCCCGGCGCGCGCTTCGCATTGATCGGCGCGACGAAGGACGATGTGCGCCGCGTGATGGTGGAGGGTCCCAGCGGACTGCTGGCGGTGGCGCGCGACGGCGAAAGGATCGAATGGAGCCGCGCGCGCGGCGAAGTGACCTTCGCTTCGGGGGCGATGGCCACGGTCTATTCGGCCGAGGCGGCGGAGGCGCTGCGCGGCCCCGAGCACCATGCCGCGTGGTGCGACGAAATCGGCAAATGGGGACGGCGCGGGGACGACGCCTGGGACAATATGATGTTCGGGCTGCGGCTGGGGAGCGCGCCGCGCGTGCTGGTGACCACCACGCCGCAGTCGACCGAGCTGATGCGGCGGGTGGAGCGGCTGGCGGACGCGGCGGCGGCCGTGGTGCGTGGGCGGACGCGCGACAATCCGCATCTGCCGGAGCGCTTCGTCGAGGCGATGCTGGCGACCTATGCCGGCACGCGGCTGGGACGGCAGGAGCTGGACGGCGAATTGCTCGAGGATGTCGCCGGCGCCTTGTGGACGCGGCGGCTGATCGAGCGGGCGCGCGCCGAGGCGGCGCCCGAGCTGGTGCGCGTGGTGATCGGCGTCGATCCGCCGGCGAGCGCCGGGGGCGATGCGTGCGGGATCGTCGCAGTGGGGCTGGGGCGCGACGGACGCGGCTATGTGATCGAGGATGCCACGGTGTCCGGGGTCTCTCCCGAAGGCTGGGCGCGGGCAGTGGCGAAATGCGCGGCACGGTGCGGCGCCGACCGGGTGGTGGCCGAGAAGAACCAGGGCGGCGACATGGTGGCGAGCGTGCTGCGCGGCGCCGATACCGGGCTGCCGGTGACTTTGGTCCATGCCTCGCGCGGCAAGAGCGCGCGGGCCGAGCCGGTGGCGTTGCTCTACGAGGCGGGAAAGGTGCTGCATGCCGGGGCGTTCCCCGAGCTGGAGGACGAATTGTGCGGGCTGCAGGCGGGCGGCGGCTATGAGGGGCCGGGCCGCTCGCCGGATCGGGCGGACGCCCTGGTCTGGGCGATGACCGAGCTGATGCTGGGGAAACGCGGCGCGGCGCGGGTTACGCTGATGTGAGGGGTGAACTTCCTTCTCCCCTTGTGGGAGAAGGAAGGGGCCCGCTGCGAAGCAGCGGGAAGGATGAGGGGACACGTATCAAGGGCGCAGCCCTCCCCTCACCCTTCCGCGCCTCCGGCGCTCCCTCCCTCTCCCACAAGGGGAGAGGGAAAGAAGGTAATCACCGCTTGTGCGGCGGCCGGGTAGCGCGGATAGCGGCGGGATGGTTCCGCGTGACTTGATCGATACGGCCGAAGTGCCCGGCGGGGATCCGCTGCGGCTGTTTCGGCGGGGCAGCGACTTCATGATCGTGCTCGACCGCAACGAATTGATGAACAGCCGGATGAGCGGTTCGGAAGAGGCGCTCGCCGAGATGACGATCGATCGGCTGCGCGTGCCGGCGCCGCATCTGCTGATCGGCGGATACGGGATGGGGTTCACGCTGCGGGCGGCGCTGAAGCGGCTGGACGGCGATGCGCGGGTGACGGTGAGCGAGCTGGTGCCCAAGATCATCGACTGGGCGCGCGGGCCGATGGCCGAACTGGCGGCGGGGTGCCTCGACGATCGGCGGGTGGAGGTGGTGCTCGACGATGTCGGGGCGATGATCCGGCACGGGCGCGGCGGCTATGATGCGATCCTGCTCGATGTCGACAACGGGCCGGACGGGCTTACCCGGCCGGGGAATGACGGGCTCTATTCGATGCGCGGGCTGGCGGCGGCCAGGGCCGCGCTGCGGACCGGCGGGGTGCTGGCGATATGGTCGGCGGCGCCCGACGCTGTGTTCGCGCGGCGGCTGCGCGATGCGGACTTCGCGGTGGAGGAAGTCGGCGTGAAGGCGCGCAGCAACGGCAAGGGTCCGCGGCACGTGATCTGGTTCGGGACGAAGCGGTAAGTTCGCGCGCGCTCAGGCGCTCGACCGGGCCGCCTTTTGGGTAACGCCATTATGAGCAGGAGAATTGCTCCTGCCAGCACCGCCGAAGCCAAAGGACGACTGAACGCCAGCCCGCCATGATCGACAGGCTTGTCGAGCAAATCGCCAACCGCCGCACCCAGCGGGCGAGTGAGAATGAAGGCGGCCCAGAACAATGCGACGCGATTGATCGTCGTGAAGGCGTAGAGAAGGAGGAGGATAGCGAGCATCGCGCCGAAGATCAGCGCGGCGCCGCCATATCCCAGACCATTCGTGTCGGCGGTCCAGTCGCCGAGCGCCGTGCCGAGCGTCTGCGAGAAGGTGATCGTGATCCAGTAATAGCGTTCGGCAGTCGGTTCATGGACGGTGGAGACCGAGATCGAGCCCAGCGCCCGGTGCCAGACGAATAGCGATGCCAAAACGCATCCGAGCAGGAGCGCGGACCCGCCGGTGTAGCCGATGCCCAGCGAACGGGTCGCGAAGTCGGCCATCGTCGTGCCCGCCATGGTCGAGGCAATGATCGTCGCCCAGTAGAGCAGCGGATGGAAACGGCTCGCCGCGATTTGGCGCCACGCCAGCAGCACCAGCAACGCGAGGAAAACCGCAGTGCTGACGAGATAGCCGAGGTTGAACGTCATGCTGAGCGTATCGCCGGCGGTTTCGCCGAGGGTGGTGGCGAGGATCTTGATGATCCAGAAGCCCAGCGTGACGGCGGGTACTTTCGAGAGCGTTTCGCGAACGACCGGCGTCATGGTCACCTCCAGGCCCCGGCCCGCTGAACAGTCGCCGACAAGCGACTGCCACAAACACGGATCGCTGCGGCGACACAACCCCTGACCCGGGAGAGGCAAATGAAATGGTTCGGACGGAAGTCGGCCGCGCGCGATGGCGTGCGGCCGGCGCTGGCGCGTGGCGGGAGCATCACCAGCCTCGGCGAATGGCCGCGCAGCTACGAGGCGCAGGTGCGCGAAGGCTATTGCAACAATCCGGTGGCGCAGCGCGCGGTGAAATTGGTGAGCGAAGGCGTGGGATCGGCGCCGCTCAAGGCGAGCGAGCCGGCGCTGGCGGCGCTGGCGACGGCGCGTTCGGGCGGACAGGTGCTGATCGAGACGGTGGCGGCCCAATTGCTGCTCCATGGCAACGCCTATGTGCAGATCCTCTGCGACGGCGCGGGGCAGGTGCGCGAATTGTTCGCGCTGCGGCCCGAGCGGGTGACGGTGGAGGCCGATGCCGGGGGCTGGCCGGTGGCGTATCGCTACCGGGTAGGCGAGCATGTCAGCCGGCTCGCGGCGGAGGATGCCGGTGGGCGGCCGGCAGTGGCGCATATCAAGGCGTTCAATCCGGTCGACGACCATTATGGGCTCGGCTGCCTCGGCGCAGCGGCGGGCGCGGTGGCGATCCACAATGCCGCGACGCGCTGGAACAAGGCATTGCTCGACAATGCGGCGCGGCCTTCGGGCGCCCTGGTCTATGACGTGAGCGACGGCGGGGTGCTGAGCCCCGACCAGTTCGCGCGGATCAAGAGCGAGCTCGAGGCGGCGTTCGCCGGCGCTGCGAACGCGGGACGGCCGATGCTGCTAGAGGGCGGGCTCAAATGGCAGGCGATGAGCATGACGCCTGCCGACATGGATTTCATGGCGCTGAAGGCGGCGGCGGCGCGCGAGATCGCATTGGCCTTCGGGGTGCCACCGATGCTGATGGGGCTGCCGGGCGACACCGCCTTCGCCAATTACCGCGAGGCGAACCGGGCATTGTGGCGGCTGGCGATCCTGCCGGTGGCGGAGACGATCCTCGCCGGGCTGGCACAGGCGCTGGCGGGCTGGTTTCCGGACGCGGCGCTGACGATCGACCTCGACCGAGTGGCGGCGCTGGCCGAGGATCGCGAGCGGCTGTGGCGCCAGGTGAGCGCGGCCGACTTCCTCAGCGACGAGGAGAAAAGGGCTATGGTCGGATTGTCGTGACGGTGAGCGTGCAGGTGCGCGCTTCGACATTCCAGACGCCGTCGACCTGCGCGCATTTGGACTTGAGCACGGCGTCGGTCGACCAGGCCCAGAGCAGCAAAGCGGCGAGGACGACCAGCAACAGGACGAGCAGGGGAAAGAGCCGGCGGCGCATGTCGCTGGCCTAGGCGCGCGCGGGCGGCGCGGCAATCGGGAGAAATGTGATGCGTAACGAGACGGTGCTCGCGCAATTGATCGAGCAGGCGAAGGAAGACGGTGCCGATACGGCGACGCTGCGGGCGATCGCCGAGGAGGCGGGCGAGCTGAGCGCGCAGCGGGCGCTGGCGCGGCTGGGGCTGGAGGATGTCGGCGCGGCGAAGGACATGGCGGAGCTGCGCGAGCTGCTGGGGGCATGGCGCGACGCCAAGCGCTCGGCATTGAAGGCGGCGTTCTCCTGGGCGGGGCGGATGCTCGCGGCTTTGGTGCTGGTCGGGCTCGCAGTGAAACTGGGGTTTCCGGGGTGGCTGAAATGAGCGTGCGCTTCGCGGGCTATGCCGCGGTGTTCGACGTGCCCGATCGCGGCGGCGACGTCGTGCGCCGGGGGCGTTCCGGCTGGCGCGGCCGGTGCCGCTCTTGTGGCAGCATTCGGGCAAGCCGGTGGGCGAGATCGAGCAACTGAGCGAGGACGGCCGGGGCCTGAGGGTGATCGGGCGGGTCGCGGTGCCGGGGCTCGCCGAGGCAGTGGCGAAGGGCGCGGTGACGGGGCTGTCGTTCGGATATCGGGTGACCGAGGCCCGTGACGGGCCGCGGCGCGAGATCAAGGGGCTCGAATTGCTCGAAGTGAGCCTGGTGGCGAGCCCGATGCAGCCGCTGGCGCGCGTGCATGCGGTGGATTGCGCGGCGGGGCGCGAAGCTGGCACAAGCGCTACATGACAAATTCCGAGTATCTTCCGCCCTCCGCATTCCTTCAGACGCTGATCCGCGAAGACGAGCCCGCGCTGACCGGCGGCGCGGCCGAGGATGCGCGCCGGGCCGAACTGATCGCGCTGACGCAGGATGACGACGGCACCAATCGCGACTGGGCATTGTTGTTGCTTTCGCAATCGGAACTGGACACGCCCGAGGTATTGGCGGCGCTGGTGCGCGGGATGGACGACCAACATCACGAGGCCTCGCTGGAGGCGACGATCGGAGTGGCGAAGCGCGATCCCACGCTGGCACTGGCGCATGTGACGAAGCGGCTCGACGAGGAAACGATCGATTCAATGACGCTGGAGGCTGCGGCGTGGATCGCCGATCCTTCGTTGCTGCCCGCGCTGGAAGCGATCGCGGACGAAATCGAGGACGACGAAGACGAGGAGGACGACCTCTTCGCAATGGCGCTGCGCGAGGCGATCGAAGCCTGCACGCGGGGCACGCCACCCCACTAAGGCTACGGCCCGTCGGCTAACACCGGCGCCATCGACATTATTCAAGAATTTGCTGCCCGGCGGGTTTCCCGTCCGGGCTTTTTCGCGTGGATGGGAGACAAGGCATGATCGAAGTGAAAGCGGATGCGCTCGAGGCGAGCTTCGAGGCAGTGGAGAATGCGGGGTTGCCGCCGGTGCGGCCGATGCTGGCGGGCGGGCGGCCTTTGGGCAGCGCAGCGTTCGAGGGGTTCCTGCGCGCCGGCAGCGGCGGCGTGGAGATGAAGGCGCTGTCGGGCGTGAGCGATGCGGCGGGCGGCTATGCCGTGCCCGAGGAGATCGATGCCCGGATCGACGCGACGCTGAAGGCGGTCTCGCCCATTCGCGCGATCGCCAATGTCGTGAAGGTGGGATCGAGCGGTTACCGCAAGCTGGTGGCCAGCGGCGGCATCGCATCGGGCTGGGCCGCGGAGACGGCGGCGCGGGCCGAGACGGCGACGCCGACCTTCAACGAAGTCGCCCCGCCGAGCGGCGACCTCTATGCCAATCCGGCGGCGAGCCAGGCGATGCTCGACGATGCGGCGTTCGACGTCGAGGAGTGGCTGGCGCAGGAGATCGCGCGCGAGTTCGCCGCGGCGGAAGGGTCGGCGTTCGTCAACGGCAACGGGACCAACAAGCCCAGGGGCTTCCTCGCCACCGCGACGGCATCGACCGGCGATGCGGCACGGGCGTTCGGGACGCTGCAATATGTGGCGAGCGGCGCGGCGGGGGCGTTCGCGGCGAATCCGGAGGACAAGCTCATCGACCTGGTCCAGAGCCTGCGCACGCCCTATCGGCAGGGCGCGAGCTGGGTGATGAACAGCACCACGCTGGCGAGGATCCGCAAGTTCAAGACCGTCGACGGCGCGTTCCTGTGGGCACCGAGCCTCGCGGTGGGGCAGCCGGCGACCCTGCTCGGCTATCCGGTGGTCGAGGCCGAGGACATGCCGGACATCGCGGCGAATTCGCTGTCGATCGCGTTCGGCAACTTCAAGGCGGGGTATCTGATCGCCGAGCGCGGCGAGACGCAGGTGCTGCGCGATCCGTACAGCAACAAGCCGTTCGTGCATTTCTACGCGACCAAGCGCGTGGGGGATGGTGAGCGACTCCGAGGCGATCAAGCTGCTGAAGTTCGCGGCTTCGTGATGTCGAGATCCTCCCTCGCTTTAGCGGGGGAGGTGGCACGCGCAGCGTGACGGAGGGGCTTGGCCGCAAATACATCGCTTGCGGCTACGCCCCTCCACCACCGCCTTTGGCGGCGGTCCCCCTCCCCGGCTGCGCCGAGGGAGGAATTTTAGATGCAAGGAGACACTTATGCTTGCTCCGCCCTTTCCGGCGGCGGCGATCGTTGCTGCACGCGATGCCGCCAAGCTTCATTTACGCATCCCGGGCACGGCCGAGGACGCGCTGCTCGATACGCATGCCGAAACTGCGCTGGCGCTGTGCGAGGCGTTTACCGGCCAAGCCCTGATCGTGCGGACATGGCAGGCGGTGCTGCCCGCGCACGCCGCGTGGCAGCGGCTCATCGGCGCGCCGGTGACGACGATCGACAGCGTCGAGGGACTGAACGTGTCCGACAACGGCTTCGCCTTGCCCGCCGACACCTATGCGATCGACATCGATGCCGCGGGCGAAGGCTGGGTGCGCGGCAGTGCGGCGATCGCGGCGGGACGGCTGCGGGTCGGCTATGCGGCGGGTCTCGCCGCGGAGTGGAGCGGCCTGCCCGCGCCGCTGACGCAGGGCGTGGTGCTGCTGGCGGCGCATCTGTTCGAGGCGCGGGCGAGCGGTGGCGCGCCGCCGGCGGCAGTCGCGGCCCTGTGGCGGCCGTGGCGGCGGATGCGGTTCGAGAATGCGCGGCGATCGGCATGATGGAGGGTTTCGAGGCGCGGGCGGAGACGCTGGGCGCGGCGGCGGCGGAGCGTGCCGCGGTCCGGCTGGCGGCGACGGCGCGGGAAACGCTGCCGGGCGTGTCGGCCGAGGCCGAGGCCGGGCGCGTGGTGATTTCGGGACGCGGGCTCGGGCGGCGCTGGCTGCGCGATCCGGCGCTCCGCTGGCTGGGAGGGTTGATGCGATGAGCGCGCATGCAGTGTTGACCGAGGCGGTCGAGGCAGTGCTCGGCGCGCATCCGGGGCTGGGGATCGCGATCAACGGGGTGTTCGATGCAGCCCCGGCGCGCGCGGTGCGGCCCTTTGCGGTGGTCGAGGATCCGGTGCTCGTCGACTGGAGCACCAAGGACATGATCGGGCGCGAGGGCCGGCTGGCCGTCGGGCTGTTCGAGGCGGGCGAGGACCGCGCGCGGCTGCGAGCGCTGGCCGACCATGCCGCCGCGGCGGTGTCCGGACTGCCGCGCGAGCTGGGCGAAGGATGGCGGATCGCCAGCCTGGCGTTCCTGCGCAGCCGGATCTTTCGCGAGGGGCCGGGGCTGTGCGCGGCGGTCGTCGAGTTCCGGGTGCGGATGCTTCAAACCGATTAGGAGAAAGAACATGGCGGCGGAGAAGGGTAGCGCGTTCCTGCTCAAGGTGGGGAATGGCGGATCGCCGGTGGGCTTCACCACGGTGGCCGGGCTGCGGACGACGCAGCTCAGCGTCAATGGCGAGGCGGTGGTGATCACGTCGAAGGATTCGGGCGGGTGGCGCGAATTGCTGTCGGGCGCGGGGGTGCGTTCGGTGAGTGTTTCGGGCGCCGGGGTGTTCACGGGATCCGCGGCGGAAACGCGGGTGAAGACCAATGCGCTTTCCGGCGTGATCGATGATTACCGGCTGAGCTTCGAGAGCGGCGAGAGCATGACCGGGCGGTTCCTGGTGACGCGGCTGGACTATGCCGGGGATTTCAACGGCGAGCGCAGCTACACGCTGAGCCTGGAGAGTTCCGGGCCGGTGGTGAGCGCGTGAGCGGGGCGAATCCCGCGCGGGGCGAGGCGGAGCTGCGCATTGCCGGCGAGATGCTGGTGCTGCGGCCGAGCTTCTCGGCGCTGGTGGCGGCGGAGGGGAGCTGGGGCCGCTGTTCGCCTTAGTCGAGCGTGCCGCCGAGGGGCGGCTGGCGCTAAGCGAGATGGTCGCCCTGTTCTGGCATTGCCTGCGCGAGCGGCCCGAAGGGCTGAGCCGCGAGAGCTTTGCCGAGGGCGTGACGGCGCGCGGGCTGGCGGCGAACATGCCAGCGCTCAAGGCGCTGATCGGGCAGATATTGGCGGGGCGGTGATGGGGGTGGATCAGATCCTCCCCGGCACGGGGAGGGGACCGCCGCCGAAGGCGGTGGTGGAGGGAGCGCCACGGGCGATATCCTCTGTGGAGAACCCCTCCACCAGCCTGCGGCTGGTCCCCTCCCCGTTCCGGGGAGGAGTTTTCTGGTCGCGCTGTTCGGCTTGCGGGGGCGTCTGGTCTCGCGTTCGGCTGGACGCCTGACACCTTTTGGAACGCGACGCCGGCCGAACTGGGCGCGCTGGCAAGGGCGCTGGCTGGCGAAGAAGCGGCGCCGCTCGGCGATGGCGAGCTTGCCCGGCTCAAGGAGCTTTTTCCCGATGGATGAAGAGATCGAACGGCTGATCGTCAGCGTGCGCGCCGACACGAAGGGCTTTGCGCGCGATGTGGCGGAGATGCGTGGGGCAATCGAGGGACCGCTGGAGGCGGGCGCCGACCGCGCCGGGCGCGCAGTCGAAAACGCGCTGCTGCGAGCGGTGAAGAACGGCAAATTGGGGTTCGAGGATCTGCGCGTGATGGCGCTGGGCGTGCTCGGCGAGATCGCGGCATCGGCGCTGCACCAGGGACTGGGGTCGCTGGGCGGCGGCGCGTCGAGTGGCGGCGGATTGCTGGGTGCGATCCTGGGGCTGTTCGGCGGATCGCCGGGGCGGGCGACGGGCGGGCCGGTGAGCCCCGGGCGGCCTTATTGGGTCGGCGAGCGCGGGCCGGAGCTGTTCGTGCCGTCGAGCGCGGGACAGGTGGCGGCGCCGGCGGCGAGTGGGCCGCGCGAGGTGCGGGTGGCGATCACGGTGAATGCCGGGCCGGGCGAAGCGCCGCGGGCGCTGGCGCAGTCGAGCCGGCAAGTGGCGCGGGCGGTGAAGGCGGCGCTGGCTGGGGTGGAATGAGCACTAGTCCTCTCCCCTCCGGGGAGAGGGTTGGGAGAGGGGCAGGAAGGGTGAGTGCGTGGCACTTCCCCTCTCCCGGCCCTCTCCCCGGAGGGGAGAGGGAGTTTTATGGCGCATTGGCTCGCATCCGAACGGCGGGGGCAAGCGGAGGGCGTGATTTCGCGCTTCGATCCGGCTTACTGGACGGTCAATTTCCCGCGGCCGATGATGGCTGCGGTGACGACGACGACGCCCGATGCGCTGCGGGTCGATGCGGTCTTCTATCGCCAGGATGATCTCGCCGGGCTGATCTGGGAGGCCGAGGACCGGCACGATCATCCTTTGCTTCGCTACGAGACCGATCGCGACTTTCGCGGGTGCCGGTTGCGGTTTCGCTGGCGGTCCGCCGGCGTGCTGGCGCTCGACGCCGTCAACGGCCCGGTGCTGACGATCGAGGGGCGCGATGCCGGGGGAACCCGCGCGCCTGGTATGTGCGGTTGTGGAATTATGCGAGCGGCGCGCCGGAAGATGCGGTGGTGACGATCGACTTTGCCAGCGTCGAGGGCGGATATCTGCTGCCCGGCGAGGCGGACCCCGTGTTCGCGGGCGATGTCGACCGGATGTTCGTGTCGCTGGTGCCGGCGGGATATACCGCAGCCGATGCGGCGCTGGCGGCGCCGGCCGGGGCCTGGGTCGAGATCAGCGGGATCGCATGCAAGGGGCCGGGTTCGGTGCTCGCGATCGGCGATGTGGTGGTGCCCGAGCATGGGCTGCAGATCGCGAACGGCTATGACGATTGCTATCATCTGACGCCGGCGCGGGTGCTGCGCAACGCGCTGCAGCTCGGCTATCGCGGGAGCATCCTGCATTATGTGGGGATGAGCCATTATTTCCGGCTCGAGCCCAATTCGGGCGGCTATTATGTGAGCCTGGCCGGCGGCACGCTGAATGTGGCGTGTGCGGCGTGGCATGGCGACTTCGCGGTGCGGGCCAGGGCGCTCGGTTATGAAATGATCTGGTCGCTGTCGTACGAATTGCTCGACCAGCATTGCTGGAACAATTGGAAGCAGCGCGCGGCCGACGGATCGCCGGGGCTGACCGGGTGGAGCCCGCCCTCGGCCCTGCTCTCCCCCGCGCATTCGGGGGCGATGTATTATCTGCGGGTGGTGGCGCTGGCGTTCGTGGGCATCGCGCAGGTCGCGGGGCTGACGGTGAAGTTCCAGATCGGCGAGCCGTGGTGGTGGGTGATGCCCGACGGGCGGCTGTGCATCCATGACGATGCGGCGCGGGCCGAACTGGACGATCCGGCCGAGCAGAATGTGCGGGGGCCGGTCGACACCGCGGTGCTCGACGCGGCGGGGGCCTTGCTGACGGCATCGACGTTGGCGTTGCGCGACGTGGTGCGTTGGGCGCCGGGGGCCGAGGTGCTGCTGCTCGCCTATCTGCCGACGGTGCTGGATAAAGCGATGCCCGAGCTCCAGCGCGCCAATTTGCCGATCGGCTGGGCGGCGCCGGCGTTCGATATACTCCAGCTCGAGGATTATGACTGGGCGGCGGCGGGCAATGAGGCGCTGAGCACCAGAGGCGTAATGCTCGCCGAGGCGCGGCTCGGTTATGCGGCGGCGGACCAGCATTATCTCGCGGGGTTCGTGCTGAACCCCGAGGACAAGGCGCAGTGGCGACCGATCGCCGCGGCGGCGGAACGGGGGCGCCGGCGCGGGGTCGCGGCGACCTTCGTCTGGGCGCTGCCGCAGGTGCTGCGCGACGGCTTCGTGCATTTCGATGGGGAGAGTGATGTGGACGCGTTCGACGACGTGCTGTTCCCGCTCGCGCTGGGTCGCGAAGCCGAAGTGGCGCCCGAGGTTTCGACGGCGATCGTGACCAGCGCGGGCGGGCGCGAGAACCGCAATGCCGAATGGGCCGAGGCGCGGATGCGCTACGATGTCGGGCCGGGCGTGCGATCCGAGGCGGACATCGCCGCGCTGATCGGGTTCTTCCGCGCGCGGATGGGGCCGGCGCGGGGTTTCCGGCTGCGCGATCCGTTCGATGCCTCGGGCGAGGAGGAAGTGCTCGGCGTCGGCGACGGGGCCGAGGCGCGGTTCCAGCTGGTGCGGCGCTATGGCGAGGTGACGCGGCGGATCACCCGGCCGGTGAGTGGCAGCGTGCGGGTGGCGGTGGACGGGCTGGCTACGGAGGGCTTCACGCTCGGCGACGGCGGGATGGTCACGCTCGATGCGGCGCCGGCCGCGGGTGCGGTGGTGACGGCGAGCTTCGACTTCGATGTGCCGGTGCGGTTCGCGGAGGATCGGCTCAATGTCAGCCGGGCGACCTATCTGGCGGGGGCGGCGGCTTCGGTGCCGCTGATCGAGGTGCGCGAATGAGCTGGCTCGATGGGGAATGCACCACGCTCGCCTTGTGCTGGCGGATCGAGCGGCGCGACGGCGTGACGATCGGAATCACCGCGCATGATCGCGACCTGGAAATCGACGGTCTCGTCTATCGCGCGGCGCCCGGGATGACGCCGAGCGCGATCAGCCGGAGCGCGAGCCTCGACGCCGACAGCATGGACGTGACCGGCGCGTTGACCAGCGCTGCGATCGGCGAGGCGGATCTGCTCGCCGGGCGCTGGGACGGAGCGCGGGTGATGCTGTTCGCGACCGACTGGACGGCGCCGGGCGAGAGGGTGGCGCTGGGCGAAGGGACGATCGGTGCGGTCGAGACGCGCGGCGGGATGCTGACCGCGGAGCTGCGCGGGCTCTCGGAAGTGCTCGAGCGGCCGGTGGTGGAGGAGACTTCGCCCGAATGCCGTGCCGAACTGGGCGACCGGCGTTGCCGCGTGGCGATGGCGGGGCGGCGGCGGTTCGCGCGGGTGACTGCGGTGGCGGGATCGGTGGTGACGCTCGATGCGGGCGAGCCTGTGGCCAATGGCTATGGCGGCGGGCGGCTGCGCTGGTTCGGCGGCGGCAATTCGGGGCTGGAGGATGCAGTCGCGCGCTCGGACGGCGCGACGGTGACATTGCGGCGGCCGCCGCGCTTTGCGGGCGTGGGCGCATTGGTCGAGCTGATCGAGGGGTGCGACAAGAGCCTTGCGACCTGTGCGGGCCGGTTCGGCAATGCCGTCAATTTCCGCGGCGAGCCCTGGCTGCCGGGGATCGACCTGCTGACGCGGTATCCGGGCGGATGATGCCCGGCGAGCGCGCCGTCGCGGCGGCGCGGGCGGCTTTGGGCGTGCGGTTCCGGCTGCACGGGCGAAGCGCCGAGGGGCTCGCCGAAGGACTCGATTGCATCGGGCTGGCGGCGCTGGCGTTGCGGGCGGAGGGGTTCGAGGGGCCTGTGCCGAGCGGCTATGCGCTGCGCAGCGGCGATGCCGTGCGGGTGGGTGCGGCGATCGAGGCGCTCGGACTGATGCCCGCGGACGAGGCGCGGCCTGGGGACCTGGTGCTCTTCAAAGCGGGCCCGGGGCAGCTGCATTTCGCGATCCAGGCGGAGGCGGGCGTGATCCATGCCGACGCGATGCTGCGGCGCGTGGTGGAGCGGCCCGAATTGCCCTGGCCGGTGATCGGCCGCTGGCGCTTGGCGACAGGAGACTGACATGGCGACAATCGTATTGACGGTCGCCGGCAGCCTGATCGGCGGGCCGGTGGGCGGGGCGATCGGCGGCCTGCTGGGCGGCGTGGTCGATCGCGAAGTGCTGTTCAAGCCCAAGGGCCGCGAAGGGCCGCGGCTGAGCGAACTGCGCGTGCAGACATCCTCCTACGGCACGCAGATCCCGAAGATATTCGGGACGATGCGCGTGGCGGGATCGGTGATCTGGGCGACCGACCTTGTCGAACATCGATCGACGCAGAGCGGCGGCAAGGGACGGCCGAGCACGACGAATTACAGCTATACCGCTTCCTTCGCAGTTGCGCTGTCGGCGCGGCCGATCCTGGGCATCGGGCGGATCTGGGCGGACGGCAAGCTGCTGCGCGGCGCCGCGGGCGACTTCAAGGCGCGCACCGGGTTCCGCCTGCATCCGGGCTCCGAGGACCAGGCGCCCGACCCGCTGATCGCCGCGGCGGAGGGCGGGATGACGCCCGCGCATCGCGGGATTGCCTACGCGGTGTTCGAGGATCTCGAGCTCGGCGATTTCGGCAATCGCATTCCTTCGCTGAGCTTCGAAGTGATCGCCGATTCGGGGCCGCAGGCTGCGGGCGCGATCGCGCGGGCGCTGGCCGGCGACGTGCTGGCCGCCGACGAAGGCACGACCGCGCTGGCGGGCTTCGCCGCTTCGGGCGCGAGCGCGCGCGCCGTGATCGAGACATTGGCGGGCGCCGCGGGGGATGGTTCCGCGCCGATGCCGGGATGCTGGCGCTGCTGCACGGCGACGGCGCCGCGGTGGAACTGGCGGACATGGGCGCGGGCGAGGAGCACGGCCGAGACCGGCGCGACATCGCCGCAGCCGATTCCGCACCGCGCACGCTGACGCTCGCTTATTACGAGCCCGGGCGCGACTATCAGGCCGGGGTGCAGCGCGCGATGCGGCCGGGCGCCGGCGTGCGCGAGGCGCGGATGGAGCTTGCCGCGGCGATCGACGCGCCCGGCGCCAAGACGATCGCCGAGGCGGCGCTGATGCGATTCGACGTGGAACGCGAGCGGCGCACCGTGGCGCTGCCCTGGGGATCGCTGGAGGTACGGCCGGGGGAGCGCGTGACCATAGCGGGCGCGCCGGGGACGTGGCGCGTCGAGCGGTGGCGGCTGGAGAACATGGTGGTGCTGCTCGAATGCGTCGCAGTGACGCCCGGCGCGCCGAGTGCCGAAGCGAGCGGCGGGCGGGTGCTGCCCGCGCCCGATCTCGCGACGGGGGAGACGCGAGTCCATGCCTTCGAGCTGCCGCCGCTCGGTTCGCTGGCGACGACGCCGCGACTGGCGATCGCCGCGGCGGGGACCGGCCCCGGATGGCGAAGCGCGGCATTGCTGATCAGCACGGACGGCGCGAGCTGGTCGCCGGCGGGGGCGACGGCGATGCCGGCGGTGCTGGGGCATGTCGTGACTGCGCCCGGACCGGCCCCGAGCCATATCGAGGATCGCGCGAACGCGCTCGTGGTCGAGCTCGCGAACGGCGCGATGCTGCTGCACGACGCCGATGCCGCCGCGCTGGCGGCGGGGGCGAATCTGGCGATGGTGGGCGAGGAACTGCTCCAGTTCGCGCACGCGGTGCCGCTCGGTGCCAGGCAATGGCGGCTGAGCGGCCTCTGGCGCGGACGTCGCGGAACCGAAGGCGCGGCTGGGGGCAAATGCCCGGGGATCGATTCGTGCTGCTCGAACCCGAGGCGCTGGTGACGCTCGACCTGTCGATGCAGACGATTAGCACCAGCGCGCGCGTGCTCGCCCAAGGGGTTGGAGACGAGGATGCGGCCGAGGCCGAAGCGGCCATGACCGGCATCTCGATCGTGCCTCCGGCGCCTGTGCATCTGCGCATCGACGCTCTGCCTGACGGGAGCGCGGAGGTCCGCTGGATCCGGCGCAGCAGGTTGGGGTGGGACTGGATCGACGGGGTGGACGCGCCGCTGGGCGAGGAAAGCGAGCGCTATCAAGTGACGATCGCGCGCGCCGGGGACCCGCCGCACATCGTGGAAACGACCGAGCCGCGATTCGCACTGACCGCCGAAGAGCGAGTTGCGGCGACAGGCGTGGTCGTCCGGCAGATCGGCTCGCATGGCCTGTCGCCGTCGGCAACGCTCGAACTGGCTTGAGGGAGAGAAATGATGAGCGACATGCATACGCCGCGGCTGGCGCTGCCGCTGCTCCAGCCGGGGCAGGCGCAGAAGGAGATGACGGTCAACGAGGCCGTCGCGCGCCTCGATATCGCAGTGCAGGGCGCGGTGATCGCCGCCGCGATCGACGCGCCGCCGGCGAATCCGGATCCGGGCGATTGCTGGATCGTCGGAAGTGCCCCGGGCGGCGACTGGGCGGGCCATGCGCATGAAATTGCCGGGTGGACGCATTCGGGCTGGCTTTTCGTGCGGCCGCGGGAGGGAACGCAGCTCTGGATCGGCTCGACCGGTAGCTTTGCGCTGTTCACGGGGGTGCGTGGCGGCTGGGCGAGCTCCATGGAAAATTATTTGTCGAGGGAAACCAAATGGTTGGCCCAAGGGGCGCTGCCATCGCGGAACCGGCGGGAGGATCGACGGTTGATGCGGAGGCTCGGGCAGCGATAGCCTCGGTGCTGGAAGCATTGCGCACACATGGTTTGATCGAAGGCGTTTAAACCTGTGTCATTGATGCAACAGTCCCGGTTTTGTGTGCTTGCGCAGAAACTTTCGTTTCGGTAGTGAGTTTGTCGCTGTCCGTAAGTGACAACTTTGAAAGGGGATTAATATGCGGAAGCTTGCCGTAACTCTGGCACTAGCGACGACCGCGCTCAGCACGCCCGCACTTGCACGCGACGATGCGTGGTACGTGGGTGTCGAGGGCGGCGCCATGCTGGTCGAAGACATTGATTGGGACGTCGGCACTGCGATCGACAGCGTCACCACTGACCATCGCGCCGGTTTCGACGTCGGCGGCACGGTCGGTTACGACCTGGGCCCGGTCCGCCTCGAGGCGGAAGTCGGCTATCGCGCAGCCAACGTGACGGGCCTTCGCTCGACCACCAGGCTTCCGGTTGTCAACGCTGCAGGCGCCACGGGTTTCGCACCGGGCGGCACCTATGACTATGCGGGCGGCCGTGACTCGGCACTGAGCTTCATGGTCAATGCGCTGTGGGACTTCGGTGATGATGACGGCGTGCAGGGCTTTGTCGGCCCCGGCCTCGGCGTTGCGCGGGTCAAGAGCCGCCTTGGGCTGAACACCAACGGCGACTTCATCGACGATTCGGATACGGTCGTTGCCTGGCAGGCAATCGCGGGTGTCCGTGCACCGATCTCCGACAATATCGACGTGTCGCTGAAGTATCGCTTCTTCAACGCGCCGGGCGCCGAGCTCGTCGATGTTGCGGGTCGTCCGTGGTATGGCCGTTTCCGGTCGCACAGCATCATGGGCGGACTGGTGTTCAACTTCGGCGCTCCCGAGCCCGCACCCGAGCCCGTCGCACCGCCGCCGCCGGAGCCCGTTGCTCCGCCGCCGCCGGAGCCGGCTCCTCCGCCGCCGGTCGTGCAGTGCACCCCGGACCGTACATCGTGTTCTTCGACTGGGATAAGTCGGACATCACGCCGGAGGCCGCGAGCATCCTCGACAACGCCCTCAGCAACTATCAGAACTGCGGTAACTCGCAGGTCATGCTGGCCGGCCACGCCGACCGTTCGGGTCCTGCATCGTACAACGTGGGTCTCTCGCAGCGTCGTGCCGACTCGGTTAAGGCCTACTTCACCGGCCGCGGCGTTTCCGAAGGCGTCATCTCGACCGAAGCGTTCGGCGAAAGCCGCCCGCGCGTCGAGACTGCCGACGGCGTCCGCGAACTGCAGAACCGCCGCGTGGAAATCATGTACGGCCCGGGTTCGGGTCAGTAAGCCACGCCGGTTCTTCGGAACTGCAAGAATTTGGGAGGTCGGGAAACCGGCCTCCTTTTTCTTTGTGTCCTTGAAAGTCCGGCGGGGGCATCGCGGCGCTCTATATCGGGCTCCTGATTGCCCTGTTCTTCGCGCAGCGCTGGATGCTGTTCCCGGTGCCGCACGACGCGACAGCGGCGCCGCCGGCCGGCTTCTCGGCGATCCGACTGGACACCGAGGACGGTCTCCATCTGGCAAGCGCGTATCGGGCGGCAACGGCAACCCTGCCGACAATCCTTTTCTTCCACGGCAATGGCGATAGCCTCGCGGGCGCCGAAATCGCGACGCGAGGGCTGGTCGCCGCGGGCTATGGCGTGCTGCTCGTCGAATATCGCGGCTATGGCGGAAATCCCGGCAGCCCGAGCGAACAAGGGCTGTACCGCGACGGGCGCGCGGCGCTGGCCTGGCTCGAACAGCACGGCATCGCTTCGCGCCGTATCGTCCTGATGGGAAATTCGCTGGGCTCCGGTGTCGCGACCGAGCTCGCGATACAAAAGCCGGTGGCCGGGCTCGTGCTCGTCTCGGGTTATACGAGCATGGCCGATGTCGCCGCGCCGTTATATCCTTGGCTTCCGGTGCGGATGCTCCTTCGCGACCGCTTCGAGAACCGGGCGAAGATCCCGCAGGTGCGCGCGCCGATATTGCTGCTCCACGGCACCGCCGACCGCCTGATCCCGGCGCGCCACAGCATGGCCCTCGCTGCTGCAGGTGGAAGGGCGACACTGGGGCTCGTGCCCGGCGCCGGGCATGATCTCGTTTATATGCCGAAGGCCCAGGCAATGATCATAAGCTGGCTCGCGCGCCTGCGCGTGCCGGCCGCACGCGTCCGCGAGGCTAATGATCAGGTGGCCGGCGTCGCCTCCAGCGCCGTCGCCAGCCAGTCCGGCACGATCGCATCCCCCAGTGCCTCGGTCCGCCGAAGCTCGACCATCAGACCCAGGTCCGGCCAGGCTGCGCGCGTGCGATCGCCGGCCTCGGCGATCGGTGCGACCACCAGCCGGCGGTTGACCTTGGCGCGATAGTGCATCCGGGCGGTATTCTCCTGCCCGACATAACAGCCCTTGGTGAAGCTGACGCCGCCCAACTCGGCGGCATTGCATTCGAGCCAGAGCGTCTTGTCCTGGCCGAGTTCGGCGGCGCCCTCGGTCACGCCGAGGCGCAGGCGGTGCGCCAGCCAGCCGGTCGCCGGACTTCCGGCCGCGGGGCCGAGCCAGCGCCGGCCGAGGTCAGGGAGGCGCGGATCAGCGACGCCGTCGGTGCCGTCGGCGCTCCAATGGACGCCGCCCTCCGCCGGTTCGATCGTGATCGGGCGGCGGAGCCGGTAGAGCGTGAGGCGACGGGTGAGCGCATCGCGCTGATCGGCCTCGCAGTCGATCACTATCGCGTCGCCATCGTCCCACAGGATGAAATCGAACAGCGCCTTGCCCTGCGGCGTGAGCAGGCCGGCCCATTTGGGCGCCCCCGGCTGCACTTCCGCCATGTCCTGCGTGATCAGCCCCTGCAGGAAGCCGCGCACGTCCTCGCCGCCGACGCGCAGCAGTGCGCGATCGGATAGCCATGTTCCGGGGCTGGTCTCGTTCATGGGGAACAGGTAGGAGCCGGGCACGCACTAAGGAAGAGGGCGAAAATGGCTGGCGTCGATCTCAAGCTCAAAGGCGGGCGCGTGCATCTGCCCGGCGGACCGGCCGAAGTGGATGTCGGCGTGACCGGCGGCCGCATCGTGGCGATCGGCCATGTCGGCGATGCCGGCGAGACTATGGACTGCACCGGGCTCGATGTGCTGCCGGGCGTGATCGACAGCCAGGTCCATTTCCGCGAGCCGGGGTTAGAGGCCAAGGAAGACCTCGAGAGCGGCAGCCGTTCGGCAGTGCTCGGCGGCGTGACCGCGGTGTTCGAGATGCCGAACACCAAGCCCAACACCGACAGCGCCGAGGCGATCGCCGACAAGCTCGCCCGCGCCAAGGATCGCATGTGGTGCGATCATGCCTTCTACGTCGGCGCCACCGCCGCCAATGCGCCGCAGCTGAAGGAGCTCGAGCGGCTTCCCGGGACCGCCGGCGTGAAGATCTTCATGGGCGCGTCGACCGGCGACCTGCTGGTCGCCGAGGATGCCGAGCTGGCGCGGGTGCTGGCTTCGGGCAAGCGCCGCGTCGCGATCCATGCCGAGGACGAGGCGCGGATGAACGCGCGGCTGGACGAGCGCGTCGCCGGGGATCCCGCCTCGCATCCGGTGTGGCGCGACGACGAGAGCGCATTGCTCGCGACGCAGCGCATCCTGCGGCTCGCGCGCGAGGCGCGGCGGCGGATCCATGTGCTCCATGTGACCACGCCCGCCGAGCTCGAATTGCTCGGCAGGAACAAGGACGTCGCGACCTGCGAAGTCACGCCGCAGCACCTGACCCTGGCGGGCGAGGACGCCTATCCGCGGCTCGGCACCTTTGCGCAGATGAACCCGCCGATCCGATCGGCCGCGCATCGCGACGGGCTGTGGCGCTGGCTCGTCCAGGGCGTGCCCGACGTGATCGGATCGGACCATGCCCCGCACACGCGCGAAGAGAAAGCGAAGGAATATCCGGCGAGCCCCAGCGGCATGCCGGGCGTGCAGACCTTGCTGCCGCTGATGCTCAACCATGTCGCCGAGGGACGGCTGACGCTGCAGCGGCTGATCGACATGACCAGCGCCGGGCCGCAGCGGATTTTCGGCATCGTCGGCAAGGGGCGCATCGCGGTCGGCTATGATGCGGATTTCACGATCGTCGACCTGAAGGCGCGCTGGACGGTGGAGGAGAGCTGGCTCGCCTCGCGGTGCGGCTGGTCGCCGTTCACGGGCATGGCGCTGACCGGCAAGCCGCTGGGCACGATCATCCGCGGCAATCGCGTGATGTGGGAAGGCCAGCTCGCCAACGCCGCGATCGGCGCGCCGGTGCGGTTCGAGGCCGTCGAGTTCGGCTGATCCGCACGCGTCGCACCGGTGCATCCTTTGAGCGCCAGCGCACGTTCATGAGGCCTATGTTGTTGGGGACGCGTATTTCCTGACGAGGCCGGCGTCTGCGATCATGACCTTTGTGCGATCGACGCGAGCGGAACGCGGCAGGGCTGCATTGGGCGCGGCCTTGCTGACCGCTGCGCTCGGCTATGCGCTGGTGGCGGGGCTCGCGATCGGCAGCGGCAAGTCCCCGGGGAAGCGCTGACGCTCTTCGAGGTCGGCCCTGAGCCGCCGCCTCCCCGCACGAGAAGATCGTGCCGCACCGCAATCCCAGCCACCGGCGCGAAGGCGCGGCATCGCCGCCCAATCTGCGATCGGAGCCGACCGAGATCGTGGCGCCGACGCCGGTGGTGCCGCTCCCCGTTCCGCCGCCGGTCATCGCCGCACCGATAGCGGGGATCGGTGCCGCTCCCACGGCCGGCAATGCCGATGTGATCGGCCCCGGCACCGGGAGCGGCGGCGAAGGCGATGGCCGTGGCAGCGGCGGCGAAGGCGACGGCAGCGGCGATGGGGTGCGGAGACCCCGCCCCGCCTGGTGCGCGGCGAATTGCGCGATTCGGACTATCCCGAGGGCGCCGCGGAAGCGGGCATCGGCGGGACGGTGGGCGTGCGCTATCTGGTCTGGACCGACGGGCGCGTCCGCGAATGCACGATCACCCGATCGAGCGGCAGCGCCGAACTCGACGCCACGACCTGCCGGCTGATCGAGCAGCGCTTCCGTTTCCGCCCCTCGCGCGACGAACGCGGGCGGCCGGTTCCCGCGCGGATCGTCGAGAACCATAGCTGGATGATCCACCACGAACCCGCCGAGGAACCGCCGCCCCGGCCGAGGCGGCGGTTCGGCTTCTAGATCGCGTAGATCGCGAACCCGATCGCGACACCGAGCTGTATCGCCATGATCAGCCACAGCCAGGTCGTGAAGGGCTGCTTCCGGGTCTTGTGGCGGAAGAGGCGGCGCGCGGCAAAGGCAGCGGGCGTGCCGCCGATAAAGGCCAGTGCGAGCAGGTCCGCTTCCGGAATCCGCCGCCGGCCCACGATCGCGCGCTGCTTGTCCTGATAGAAACGCAGCATCGTCCAGAGATTGACCGCGAGCAGCGCCGGAATTGCGTAAACGAGCATGGCCGAAGTCTGGGAGCGCGCGGCCGAGAAGTCCACGGCCGTCTAGCGCCCTTTGCGCGCCGGGAATTTGAGCACTTCGGCGGCCGGGCGGTTCGCGGCCATGGTTCGCGCGAGGCCGCGGAGGAGCTGGTCCTGGCCGAACGGCTTGGCGAGCCGCGGCAGATCCTCGGCGATGCCTTCGGGCAGTTCGGCATAGCCCGAGACGAGCAGGACCGGCAGTTCGGGCCAGCCCGCCTGCGCCGCTTCGGCGAACTGGGCGCCGTTCATCTCGGGCATGGCGAAGTCGGTGATCGCCACGTCGACACGGGCTTCGCTCAGCAGCTGGAGCGCGGCCTTGCCCGACGATGCCAGGAGTACGCGGTGCCCCGCATCCTCGAGCATCGCCGCGGTGTTGGTGAGCACCAGCGCGTCGTCGTCGACCGCCAGCACCACCAGCTGATCCATGGCGGCCGCCGGCTGCTCGGAAGCCGCCTCGGGCCGGTCCCCGGTCGCATCGCCCTCGGACACCGGAAGCCAGAGCTCGGCCGTCGTCCCCTCCCCACGCGGCTGCGCAACATCAGCTTGCCGCCACATTGCTCGGCAAAGCCGTGCACCATCGACAGGCCGAGGCCGGTGCCCTTGCCGACGCCCTTGGTGGTGTAGAAGGGCTCGGTCGCCCGGGCGAGCGTCTCGGCGTCCATGCCCTGCCCGTTGTCGATGACCGACAGGCAGACATAGTCGCCGGGCTTCAGGCCGCCGCCCGGCGCGACACGTTCCTCACGCGCGGCAATGACGATGCGACCGCCGTCCGGCATCGCGTCGCGGGCATTCACCGCCAGGTTGATCAATCCGAGCTCGAGCTGCGCGGGATCGGCGTGGACATGCGGGACGACCAGCGGGAATTCGGTATCGATCCGCACGCCGCCGCCGATCGTGCGCTGGAGCAGTTCGGCCATGCCGCGCACCAATGCCACCGGATCGACCCTCTCGAGCGCGAGCTCCTGCTTGCGCGCGAAGGCGAGCATGCGCTGGGTGAGCGTGGCGCCGCGCTCGGCGGCTTTCATGGCATTATCGATGAAGCGCGAGATATCGGCGCCGGCGGCCATCTTGCGGCGGGCGAGATCGAGGCTGCCGACGATGGCGGCGAGCAGATTGTTGAAATCATGCGCCACGCCCCCGGTCAGCTGGCCGATCGCCTCCATCTTCTGCGACTGGAAGAACGCCTCCTGCGCCTGTTCGAGCGCGAGCTGCGACTGGCGCCGTTCGGTTAGATCGCGGGTGACCTTGGCGAAACCGATCAGCGTGCCGCTCGAATCGCGGACCGGATCGATCACGACATTCGCCCAGAAGCGCGTGCCGTCCTTGCGCACGCGCCAGCCCTCGGCTTCGAACCGGCCCTGGTTCGTCGCCGTCTCTAGCGCCCGGCGCGGGATGCCGGCCTCGCGGTCCTCTTCGGTGTAGAAGCGGGAGAAATGCTCGCCGAGGATCTCGTCCTCGCGATAGCCCTTGAAGCGCTCGGCACCCGCGTTCCAGCTCGCCACGCGGCCGTCGGTATCGAGCATGTAGATGGCATAGTCGGTCACGCTCTGGACCAGCAGGCGGAAGCGCTCCTCGCTCCGGCGCAGGGCTTCGTCGGCGATGCGGCGGTCGGTGAGGTCGCGCGTCACCTTGGCGAAGCCGATCAAGCTGCCGTCGGGTGCGCGGATCGGATCGATGACGACGCTCGCCCAGAAGTGTGTCCCGTCCTTGCGCACACGCCAGCCCTCGGCCTCGAACCGGCCGTCGAACTCGGCGGTGCGGAGCGCCAGCGCGGGTATTCCCGCGGCGCGATCGGCATCGGTGTAGAAACGCGAGAAATGCTCGCCGAGGATCTCGTCCTCGCGATAGCCCTTGAAGCGCTGCGCGCCGGCGTTCCAGCTCACCACCTTGCCGGTGGGATCGAGCATGTAGATCGCATAGTCGATGACGCTCTGGACGAGCCTCTCGAACCGATTAACACCCACCTCACCTGAATCGGCAATCGTCGTCATGGACTCCCCACGGGACCCGATGACGGCCCGACACAACGGGCAAAACGCAGGGTTAGAAAGCTTGTTCCTAAGTCACGGTAAGCGTGGCGGCTTCCCGCAGGTCAGAAGGGCAGCCAGCGCTGCTTCTCGCTGAACTTCATATAGCCGGCATTGACGCCGAGCCGCCAGCCGACGCCGAGCCGGACCGGGATCAGCACCACGTCGCCACGGCGCATATAGCTCGCCGAGAAGCCGCCGACGAAATAGACCCGGCCCTCGCCGGCGGGGAAGCGCTTGTAGAGCTCCTGGCTGTCGTAGAGGTTGTAGACCAATACGAAGACCTTGTTGGCATCGCCGCCGATGTCGAAGCCGATCGACGGACCGGTCCAATAGACCTTCCGCTGGCCCTCGACCTTGTGGAACAGTTCGCCCGAGCCGTACCGCAGGCCGACGCCGATCGCGCCGCCCGCCTCGCGCCCGGCGATATAGGCATTGGGCTCGCCCTGGTCCTTGAGGATGTTCTCGATGATCCCGGCCAGCCCGGACGCGCCCTTGCCGAACACGCCCTCGGCCGCGCCGATCAGATCGTCGCGCTGATAGGTGTTGGTGGCCTGTGTGCGTGCGCTGGCGGTGCTGCCGGTCCCGGCGGCCGGCGGTATCTCTACGGGCTGCGGATCGATCGGCGCATCGTTGCGAGGCGCTTCCTGATAGGCACCCGGGTCCACGGGCTGCGGATCACCCTGCTCCGGCGGCGGGGGCGGCGTCTTCAGGTCCGAATCGATCGCCGTGTTGGGATCGATCGTGGTGATCTGGGCGGAAGCCGGCGCCGCGCCGAACCCGAGCGCAGCCGTCGCCACCCACAGCATCAAGGTCCGCACGCGCATTCTCGTTTCCCACCCCGGCAAATTCCAGCCTCGCACGCTACGACTGCCCGCCTGACACTGCAATGAACGGGCGACCACAGGAATCGATTTTGCGCCAGAGCGGTTCTGCCGTTGATCGACCAGGGGACCGTCGCTATAGGCCTCCGCTCGGGCCCTTTCCGGAGACGTGGGTGAGTGGCTGAAACCAGCGGTTTGCTAAACCGCCGTACGGGGATTACTCGTACCGAGGGTTCGAATCCCTCCGTCTCCGCCAGAACTCAGGCAACTTACCCGCAGCGCGGGCCGGGCGGCATCTTCCGTTGCGCTAGGGGCGCACGATTTCGCCGTCTTCCTTCATGAATTCGGCGGGCTTCCGGTCCAGAAGTTCAAGCACGGCTTCGGACGGGCGGCATAGCTTCGTCCCCTTCGGCGTGACGACGATCGGGCGGTTCACGAGGATGGGGTGTTGAACCATCGCTTCGATGATCGACGCGCCGGGCACGCCTTCGCCCAGCAAGCCCAGTTCGGCGGCGGGCGTTCCCTTTCGCGCATCACGTCCCGCGGCGCGGCGCCCATCGCGGCGAACAGCCCTTCGAGTTGCGGGCGCGTCCAGCCGACCTTCCGATATTCGACGACATTGGGCTGGTATCCGGCGGCTTCGATCATCGCCAGCGTGTTGCGCGACGTGCCGCAATCGGGGTTGTGGTAGATCGTGATGGGGAATGCGTCGGTCATTGCGGGCGTTCCTCCTTGAACAGCCAGGTGAAGAAGACGACCGCCGCGACGACGCCGACCAGCTGGCCAGCGATGAACAATGGGGCGGACGCCGGGGCGATGCCTGCGAAGCTGTTCGACAAGCTGCGCGCCACCGTTACCGCGGGATTGGCGAACGACGTCGACGCAGTGAACCAATATGCGGCGGTGATGTAGAGGCCGACCGCTACGGGCGTGAATTCGGGCCGAGTGCGCTGCGTCGCGAGGATCGTTCCGACCAGGCCGAAGGTAGCCACGAATTCGGAAAAGCCCTGCGCCGGGCCGTCGCGAAGCCTGGTCGAAACCTGCAACAGCGGTTCGGCGAACATCGCATGCGCGGCCCACACGCCCAGGACCGCACCGACGAATTGCGCGACGACGTAGAGCGCAGCGACGCGCCACTCGACTTCCCGGCGCAACAGAAACGCCAATGTCACCGCCGGGTTGAAATGGGCGCCGGACACCGGACCGAACATGTGGATCAGGACGATCAGCCCGGCACCGGTCGCAATCGTGTTGCCCAGCAGCGCGATAGCGTCATTACCGCCAGCAAGCCTTTCGCCCATGATGCCGGACCCGACGACGACCGCCAGCAATAATGCGGTGCCGACGAATTCAGCGGCGAACCGACGGCCAAGCGTCAGTCGCAGCACTTCGCCTCGTCGATCAACGACCCGCAGATTTCAGGGCGGCCGGCGCAGCAATCGGCGACCAGGAAGCCGAGCAGATCGCGCATCCCCCGTAATTGGCGGAGTAGATGACGGAACGGCCTTCGCGGCGCGAATGGACCAATTCGGCGTGACCAAGGATGGTCAAATGCGTGGACAAGGTGTTGGGCAGTACCCCGACTTCCCGCGCGATCTCGCCCGCCGGCAGGCCGTCCGCGCCCGCGCGGACCAGCAACCGAAAGACGGCCAGGCGGTGTCCGTGGGCGAGCGCGGAGAGTGCTTCGACGGCTGTGGGCAGCAACATCAGCAGCAAGCCGACTTGGGCTTGGCGTCCGGCATTACTTCGTCTTCACCGTAGGAGGTGGCGTCGCCCATCGTGTAGAATGTTTCCCAACGAACGCCCGCCGTGTCCGTGACCCAGCTCTTGTCGGATTTGGCGTAGCAACACGTCGTCGCCTCCTGGTCGAACGTCGTATTGCCCGCCGCCTTCAGGCGCGTGGCAAGCGTCGCCAGTTCGTCGGCGCTATCAACCTGAATGCCGACATGATCGACGCCGGTGGCGCGCGCGCGCGACGAAATCGCAAGGTTCACGCGCGGGTCTTCAAGCATCCATTTCGCGTAATCGTCCTTCACGACGGACGGCGGCGCATCGAACAACGTGCTGTAGAACGCGACGGCCTGGCCGATGTCGGGGACACTGACGTGCATGTGCAGACGCTTCATGATTGATGCTCCTCGCTTCGATAATTCGAATATTCCCGAAATATCGATTCGGCAAGCGTTTTGATGCCCGGATATAAATTGGCGGTAGGCCGGTCCGGGCTAACCGGCCGACGCCTGGCTGATACCGCCGTCGATCCAGGCGCGCGTCTGTTCGAGGATCTCGTCGGAAAGCGCTGGGTCGTCGACCGCGCGGGCGAGGATCACTGCGCCCACCATCGCCGCCCAGCTTCCGATCGCCGCGCGACGCCGCTCGGTTTCGCGCATCTGCGGGAGCGCCTCGCTGACGCGGTCGATCTGCGATCGCAGGCCCGCGGTCATCGCCGCGCCGGCCGCCGCGCTTTGGTGGCGAATGGCCGCCGCCAGGCCGGCCGTCGGGCAGCCGTCGGCGGCGTTGTCGCGATGCTTGGGCGATAGATAGGCGTCCAGATAGGCGCGAAGATCGCCCCCTCCGCCTGTGTTCGGAGCAAGGACATAAGCGAGAGTCTGCGCCACGAGATCGTCCTTGGAGGCGAAATGCCCATAGAAACCGCCATGGGTGAGGCCGGCGGCCTTCATCACTTCGGCGACGCTGACCGAATCGAACCCCTTCTCACGAAACAATCGGCCGGCTGCCTCCAGGATCCGGCGACGATTCTCCGCCATCTGCTCTCGACTGACCTTCATTTCGAAAATTCTCCACGCGGTCCGATTGACATTTACATGATGAGTATCATATTTAGCCAATCATGATGGACGTCATGAATATAAGTCCCTCCCGCGAAAGAGCAATGCCATGAGCGCCCTTCCCTCCGTCCTCGTCACTGGTGCTTCATCGGGCATCGGCGCGACCTATGCCGAGCGGTTCGCGCGCCGCGGCCATGATCTCGTGCTCGTCGCCCGGGACAAGGCGCGAATGGAGCTGCTGGCGGCCCGCCTTCGCGAGGAAGCGGGCGTGGCCGTCGACGTGCTGCAAGCCGACCTGACAAAGCCTGACGAGCTCGCGACGGTGGAGACGCGCCTGCGGGACGACCATCGCATCGGAATTCTGGTCAACAATGCCGGGGCGAGCCTGGGCGGAAGCTTCGTCGAGCAGGCGACCGACGACGCCGCGCGGATCGTCGCCCTCAACACCACGGCATATCTCCGGCTCGCTAGCGCGGTCGCCCCGCGCCTGGCAGAGGCCCGCGACGGCGCAATCATCAACATCGGGTCCGTGGTGGGGCTGGCGCCGGAGTTCGGCATGACGGTCTACGGCGCGACCAAGGCGTTCGTTTTGTTTCTCTCACAGGGCCTCAGCCTCGAACTTGCGCCCAAGGGCGTATATGTTCAGGCCGTGCTTCCCGCGGCGACGCGCACCGAGATCTGGGAACGCTCCGGCGCCGATATCGACACGCTGCCGGCGCTGATGGAAGTCGGCGAACTGGTGGATGCGGCGCTCGCCGGCTTCGACCGCCGCGAGACCGTGACGATCCCGCCGCTGCACGACGCCGGCCAATGGGACGCCTATCAGGCTGCGCGACAAGCCATGCTCCCGGATTTGCGCAGGTCCATGCCGCGGCGCGTTACCGGACCGCCGCCTGAACCGCATCGAAGCGTCTGGAGAGTTTCTCATGAAGGCATTCATCGTCGATCGATACGGGAAGAGCGCGGCTTTGCGCTTCGGCGACATGCCGGAGCCGGTGGTGCGGGACGGCGATGTTCTGGTCGCGGTGCGCGCGGCGGGGCTCAATCTGCTGGATTCGAAGATCCGCGCGGGCGCTTTCAAGGCGCTTCTTCGCTATCGCGTGCCCTTCATCCTCGGGCACGACGTGGCCGGCACGGTCGTCCGCGTCGGATCGAACGTCCGGCGTTTCAAGCCGGGAGACGAGGTCTATGCCCGGCCCCGCGACGGGCGGATCGGGACATTCGCGGAAAGCATCGCGATCGACCAGGCCGATGTGGCGCCGAAACCCGGCAATCTCGACATGGCGGAGGCGGCTTCGATTCCCCTGGTCGGCCTGACTGCGTGGCAGGTGCTGGTCGAACAGGCCGGGCTGAAGAAGGGGCAGAAAATCCTCATCCATGCCGGCTCCGGCGGCGTCGGGACGTTCGCCATCCAGTTGGCGAAGCATCTCGGCGCTATGGTCGCGACCACCACGAGCACGGCCAATGTCGCGCTGGTCGAAAGCCTCGGCGCCGATGTCGTGATCGATTATAAGAAACAGGATTTCGAGGAGGTCCTGTCCGGCTACGACGTCGTCCTGAACAGCCTCGACGGCGACACGCTTCGGAAATCGCTGAGCGTGCTGAAGCCCGGCGGCAAGCTCATCTCGATCTCCGGCCCACCCGATCCCGATTTCGCGAAGGCGCAGCGCCTGAGCTGGTTCCTGCGCCAAGTGATGCGCCTGTTGAGCTTCGGCATTCGCAGGCAGGCCAGGCGCCGGGGGATCCATTATTCGTTCCTGTTCATGCGCGCGAGCGGCGAGCAGTTGCGCCAGATCACATCGCTGATCGAAGCCGGGACCATCCGCCCGGTCCTGGACCGGGTCTTCCCGTTCGAGGCGACCAACGAAGCCATGGAGTACATCGAAACCGGACGGTCGAAGGGCAAGGTCGTCGTCAAGCTGGGGTGAAGCGGTCATGCGCGTCTTTCCAGCGGCACGCGCCCGGCGGCGGCCTTCCGGTTGGGGCCGAATGGCGTTAAAGACCCGCGACCAGCTTTCCTTTGGTCCGGACGGTTTCCGCTCGGCCAGCACCTCAGCCAGGAGCCGATGGCCGCCGCGCAGCCCCTATCCCAGCCCGATGCGAAGCCGAAGCGCGTGCGCCGCCGTCCGCCGCGGCCGCGCTCGCTGCGGCTGCACGGCACGGTGGCGCGCGAGCTCGGCATCCGCATCGTCTCGGGCGTGCTCCAGCCCGGCGAGATACTCGAGGGCGAGATCGCGGCGAGCGTGCAGTTCAACGTATCGCGCACGGCCTATCGCGAGGCGATCCGGATCCTCGCCGCCAAGGGCCTCGTCAATTCGCGTCCCAAAATCGGCACCCAAGTGAGCCCGCGCCGCGAATGGCATCTGCTCGATCCCGATGTGCTGAGCTGGATCTTCGTCGGCGAGCCCGACAAGGGCCTGATCGCCAGCCTGTTCGAGCTCCGCCGCATAGTCGAGCCCGATGCCGCACGCCTCGCCGCCACGCGCCGCACGCCGGAGCAGCTCGCGCGAATGAAGGCCGGGCTCGACGGCGTCGCGCAGCACGGCTTCGCCACCGAGATCGGCCGGCGCTGCGACGAGGAGTTCCATTCGGCATTGCTCGAGGCCTCGGCGAACGATTTCATCGTCTCGCTGACCAGCGGGGTCGCGGCGGCGATCGCGATCACCACGGCCTTCAAGCAGCACCGCCTGCCCGCGCCGCACGACGCGCTGCCGGTGCACCTCGCCGTGTATGAGGCGATCGCGGCGCGGGACGCCGAGGGCGCACACGACGCGATGGCCCATCTCGTCGATCGCGGCTTCTCCGACACGATGGAAGCGCGCGATCCCGGCGCCGGCCACGGGCCGATCGCACTGTGCTGCTGATGCGTGCGGGATTGAACCAGGCGCGGCGCATGCCTAAGTCGCCCTCGAAGCATTGTTACCGCTAACTTCATTTTGATACCGGGAGAGTTTGCATGGCCCTGACTGGGGAATTGTTCGTCGCTTCGAAGCGCGTGCGTCGGGACGGCCCCGGCTTCAAGGCGGTTGCTGCGGCGACCGGCAGCGAGATCGAGCCGAGCTTCAGCGTCGCCACCACCGACGATGTCGAGACCGCCGCCGCCGCCGCCGAGGCCGCCTTCCCGATCTATTCGAGCCTGCCGCGCGAAGAGCGCGCCAAGTTCCTCGAAGCGATCGCCGAGGAGATCGAGGCGCTGGACGACGAACTGGTCGAGCGCGCGATGCAGGAAAGCGGCCTGCCCCAGGCGCGGCTGACCGGCGAGCGCGGCCGCACCGCCGGCCAGCTCCGCCTGTTCGCGAAGGAGCTGCGGCTCGGCGACTATCTGCGCGCGCGCATCGATCACGCTATCCCCGATCGCGCGCCCGCGCCCAAGCCCGACCTGCGGCTGCGCATGGTTCCGCTGGGCCCGGTCACGGTGTTCGGCGCGAGCAACTTCCCGCTCGCTTTCTCGGTTGCGGGCGGCGACACCGCCGCGGCGCTGGCGGCCGGCTGCCCGGTAATCGTCAAGGGACACTCGGCGCATCCCGGCACTTCCGAGCTGGTCGCCGGCGCGATCACCCGCGCTGCGCAGAAGACCGGCATGCCCGAGGGCGTGTTCTCGCTGATCAACGGCGCGGGCAATTCGGTCGGCTCGGCGCTCGTCACCGATCCGCGGATCAAGGCGGTCGGCTTCACCGGCTCGCGTGGCGGCGGCACGGCGCTGATGAAGCTCGCGCAGAGCCGTCCGGTGCCGATTCCCGTCTATGCCGAGATGAGCAGCATCAACCCCGTCTTCCTGCTGCCCGGCGCGCTGGCGGCCAAGGCCGAGGCGCTGGGCACCGGCTTCATCGCCTCGCTGACGATGGGCGCGGGCCAGTTCTGCACCAATCCCGGCCTCGTCCTCGCGCTCGAAGGTCCGGATCTCGATCGCTTCGTCACCGCGGCGACCGACGCGATGTGCGGCGCGCCATCGCAGGTGATGCTCACCCCGGGCATCCACAAGGCCTATGAGAGCGGCGTCGCGCGCTGGGCCTCGGCGCCGGCGCTCAAGCTGGTCGCACAGGGCCAGGAGCCGAGCGGCCCCACTTCGGGCCGCGGCGCGCTGTTCACGATGACCGGCGCCGATTTCATCGCCGACCCGAGCCATGCCGAGGAAGTGTTCGGCGCGGCTTCGCTGCTGGTGCGCTGCGCGAGCATCGACGAGCTGATCCAGGTCATCGGGCTGCTCGAGGGCCAGCTCACCGCGACGCTGCACCTGACCGACGAGGACACCGCGCTCGCGCAGCAGCTGCTGCCGGTGCTCGAGCGGCTTGCCGGCCGCATCCTCGCCAATGGCTGGCCGACCGGCGTCGAAGTGACCGACGCGCAGGTCCATGGCGGGCCGTTCCCGTCGACTTCGGACGGGCGCAGCACTTCGGTCGGCACGCTGGCGATCGATCGCTTCCTGCGCCCGGTGGCGTATCAGGACCTTCCTGCAGCCCTGCTCCCGGCCGAGCTGCGCGACGGCGATGCCGGCATTCCCCGCCGCATCGACGGCAAGCCGACGCTGTAAGGCGTGAAAATCCTCCCTCGCGAAGCGGGGAGGTGGCACGCGCAGCGTGATGGAGGGGGCATCTCCGCAAATGCGGCGCTCGTGGCTAGGCCCCTCCACCAGCTTCGCTGGTCCCCTCCCCGCTTCGCGGGGGAGGATTTCTGATAGCCGGTCATTGCCCCGTTCGCCGCTTTCGATCCGACCTGACGTTCGTCCCATCGGCGCGACGTTCAGCCCGTCCGGCGTTGCGCTGAATTTCAGACGCCTTAGGCTGGGCGCCTCAATCGGGAGGAATCCAGCTTATGCGTAGCCTGTTGTTGCTCGCGGCACTGACGATCGCCGCGCCCGCCTTCGCACAGGAGAAGGACGAGGCCGGCGCGCGTGCCGCAGTGAACCATTATCTCGCGGGCCACGCCACCGGCAGCCCCGACGAGTTCCGCGCCGCCTTCCATCCCAAGGCGATGCTCTACTGGAACCGCGACGGCGCCTTCGCCGAGCGGACCAGCGCCGACTATATCGCCGGCGCGCCCGGCAAGCCTGCGCCCGACGAGGCCCAGCGCCGCCGCTCGATCGAGAGCCTCGACGTCACCGGCAATGCCGCGATGGCCAAGGTCGTGCTCGATTATCCGAGCGTGAAGTTCACCGACTATCTCTCGCTGGTGAAGGCGGACGGCGAGTGGCGGATCGTCAACAAGATCTTCAATGTGGAACGGAAGACGCCGTAGGGGCCGAAGTGATCACACGAATGTCGGCTATTGGCGGTTAGCGGACGCCGCTCAGAAGCAAGCGCCTTGGGAGCAATCAAACCCTACCCAAAGAATGAAGATCGAGACAATTGTATATGTTACCCCAGCGATTATTTGGGTAACGCTTGACCAATTCGACGTCACCACGGCGCACAGGCCGGCTGTCACGATTAGGAAAATAACTAGCGCGGACAGTGTGTTGCTTTGCGAAAAGGCGGGCACAAGGTTTGTGGACGTAACAAGCGCGAACCAAGGCAGGAATAGCAGAATAAGCAGCGTTCTGATTGTAGCGTTCATAAGCGCATGATCTACTTTTTGCTCGTCATCGCAAGGGCTAGAGCATTCGAATGCGTTCCTGACCTATCCAAACACCTCCGCCACATCCTTCGCGGTGCGGAACCGGAACGCCATGTCGTGGCGATATTCCTGCCCCGGGTCGAGCCGCGCCGAGGGGAAGTTCGGCTTGTTGGGGCTGTCGGGGAATTTCTGCGGTTCGAGGCAGAGGCCGCCGCGTGCGGGATAGACGCCGCCGCCGGTGCCCGGAGCCCCGTTCGCCAAATGGTTGCCGGTGTAGAATTGCACGCCCGGCTCGGTCGAATGCACGTCCATCACCCGGCCCGATTTCGGATCGAACAAGGTCGCGATGCGGCGGATCCCGCCGGCAGTGCTGTCCAGCACGAAATTATGGTCATAGCCGCCGCCGAGCTTGAGCTGCGTGTCGTCCGCCTCGATGTCACGCCCGACCGGCTTGGGCGTGCGGAAATCGAACGGCGTGCCTTCGACCCGCCTGAATTCGCCGGTGGGGATCAGCGCCGCGTCGGTGGGCGTGATCTGGCTCGCGGGGATCTGCAGGACGTGATCGAGGATCGTCGTCCCGCTGCCTTCGCCCGCGAGATTGAAATAGGCGTGGTGGGTCAGGTTGATGACCGTCGCATGATCGGTAGTGGCGCGGAAGCGGATCGCGAGCCCGTCCGCCTCGATCGCGTACCGCATTTCGACATGCAGATTGCCGGGAAAGCCATTGTCGAGATGCGGGCTCAGTAGCGCGAAGGTCACCGAATGCGCATCGCGCGCGGCGACCTGCCAATCCTGCACGTCGAAGCCGCCCGGCCCCGAATGCAAATTGTTCGCGCCATTATTGGCGGGCAGCCGATATTCGGTGCCGTCGAGCGTGAAGCGCGCGCCGCCGATCCGATTGGCATAGCGCCCCGCGACCACGCCGTAGAAGCGCGGATGCGCGCGATACTCCGCCAGGTCGCGATAGCCGAGCACGACATTGGCGGCCTTGCCGTCGCGCCCGGGCACTTCGAGCCGGCGCAGGGCCGCGCCGAGCGTGAGCAGCTCGGCGCGAACCCCGTTCCGGGCGATCTCGATCGTCTCGATCGCCGCGCCCTTGCTCACGGCTTGGCACCGGGACAGATCGAGTTGTTGGGATCGGAGACGATCCGCACATCGGCGATGCTGAGCCCGAACGGGCCCGATGCCTCCAGCACCAGCGGCGCATTGACCTTGGTCAGATCGACGCCGTTCTGCTGATAGCATTTGAGGAACACCTTGACGGTGCGCCACGTGCCCACCTGGCCGGAGAACAGGCTGGTCGCGTCGATCGCGCCCTTGTTGGCGCCGCCTTCCATCGAAAGCTGCACCTTGCCCGCCGGTGCGCGATCGACGCGGTAGCTGATTTGCAGCGACAGATCGCCATTCGCCTCGCGGCTGAGATCGAGCTCGCTCCCGCCGATCCGCAAGGTCGCGGGGCCGTTGGGCCAGACGAGCTGCTGCGCGCCTTCCTGCGTCTGCGGTCCGTCCACCGTCTTCCGGGTGATCCGGCTGTCGGTCGCGAACGAGAAGGGCGCGGGCGTGACACCCTTGGCGAAATAGGTGCTGGTATTGCCGAGCGACGGATCGAGGCCCGCTTCCTCGCTCAGCGCCGGCACCGCGCCGCTCTTGGCATAGGTCAGGCCGTAGCCGAGCGCGAACAGCGGATCATAGCCCGGCTTGCCCTTGTTGTTCGCGAACTGGCCCGCGGTCTTGGGCCAGCTGAACGACAGGCGCCCCTTGAAGTCGGTGCGCGGCTTGCCCGCGGCGTCGCCGACCAGCACATCGGCCACGCCGCCGCCCTCGCTGCCCGGCAGCCATGCGGCGACGAAAGCGTCCGAGGCGTTGATTTCGGGATTGGTCCAGAGCGGACGGCCCGAGAGGAACACCGAGACCACCGGCACGCCGGCGCTCTTGAGCTTCTTGAGCAATCCCAGTGCCTGCTTGTCGCCGGGCTGGAATTCGAGCGTGCGGATGTCGCCGCGCATCTCGGCATAAGGCTGCTCGCCGAACACGACGATCGCGACATCGGGCTTCGCGGTGAAGGCCCCGTCCTCGGACAAGGTCGCCGTGCCGCCCGCGGCTTCGACCGCCTTCTTCACGCCCGCGAAGATCGTCTCGCCATTGGGGAACAGGTCGTTGGCATTGCCGTCGCCTTGCCAGCTCAGCGTCCAGCCGCCGGTCTGCATGCCCATCGAATCGGCGCCGGGGCCGGTGACGAGCACCCTGGCGCTCGCCTTGACCGGAAGCACGCCGTTGTTCTTGAGCAGCACCAGCGACTTGGCGGCCGCCTCGCGTGCGATCGCGCGGTGCTCGGGCGCGCCGAGCACGCCGGCCTTGCCCTCGATCGGCCGCGCCGGATCGAACAGGCCGAGCTTCGCCTTGACGCGCAGGATGCGGCGGACAGCGTCGTCGATGCGGCTCATCGGAATCGTGCCGTCCTTGACGTGCTTGACCGTCGAATCGAACAGCCCCTTCCAGCTGTCCGGCGCCATCGCCATGTCGAGCCCGGCGTTGAACGTCGCAGCGCAATCGGTCGGCGTGCAGCCGGGGATCTGGCCATGGCCGTTCCAGTCGCCGACGATGAAGCCCTGAAAGCCCATCCGGCCCTTGAGCACGTCGGTGAGCAGCGACTTGTTGCCGTGCATCTTCGCGCCGTTCCAGCTGTTGTACGACGCCATCACGGTGAGCGTGCCGGCGTCGACTGCGTTGGGGTAGCCGGCGTCATGGATCGCGATCAGTTCGTCTTCGCTGACGCGCGTATCGCCCTGGTCGATGCCGTTGAAGGTGCCGCCGTCGCCGAGGAAGTGCTTGGCCGAGGACGCGACCTTGCCCTTCTGGATGCGGTTGGTGGTGCCCGGTTCGCCTTGCAGCCCGCGCACCATCTCGCCGGCATAGGAGCGGACGATCGCCGGATTCTCCGAATAGCCTTCATAGCTGCGGCCCCAGCGGTCGTCCTGCGGCACGGCGAGCGTCGGACCGAATGCCCAGTCGGGGCCCGTTGCAGCGGTTTCCTCGGCGGTGGCGGCGCCGATGCGGCGGATCAATGCGGGATCGTTGGCCGCGCCGAGCCCGATATTGTGCGGGAAGATCGTCGCGCCGATGACGTTGTTGTTGCCGTGGACGGCGTCGACTCCGAAGATCAGCGGGATCGGGGCGTGGCCCTGATGCGGCTCCATTGCCACGACGCGGAAGGCGCGTGCAGTCGCCACCCAGTCGGCCTGCCCCGAGCGATCATTGCCCGAGAGCGGCGGCGAATTGCCGCCCGCGAGGATCGAGCCGAGCGGATATTTACGCAGATCCTCGGGCTTCACGCTGCCGATATCGCCCTGGATCATCTGCCCGACTTTTTCCTCGAGCGTCATCTTGGCCATCAGGCTCGAGACGAACTTCTCGGTTGCGGGATCGACCAGGCCTTCGCTGGCGGCTTTCGGCCATTTTGCGGGGTCGGCGACGGTCGGCCCACCTGACAGCGCTGTCGGCGCTTGCTGCGCAACAGCCGGCGCGGCCCACAGAATCGTGGTCGCAAGCAACAGCTTCGTTCCAGGCCGCATCTCAACTCTCCCTCTTGTTCTTTGTGTTAGCGATACCGCGTATTCAGTGCCCGAGTCCACGCCCCAGCCATCGTGCGGCGGCGTCGGGGCTCTGCTTGTCCGTGTCCCGATCGACCAGATAATTGGCCTCGCGCATCTTCTCCACCGGAATCGCGCCGATCAGCGGGCGCAGTGCCGCCTGGAAACGCAGGTCTCCGGCGCGGCGCGGGGCGAGCAGCAGGATCGCGTCGTAACCGGGGATCGCCCCTTCGGATCGGTGAGGACCGCGAGCTTGTCGGCGGCGATGCGGCCGTCGGACGAGAAAGCGGAGATGACATCGGCCTCGCCGCTCGCCAGCGCACGATACATGAAGGTCGGCTGATACGGGTGCGCCGATTTGAAGTTCAGGCCATAAGCGCGGCGCACCGCCGCCCATTCGGGCCGGTCGAGAAATTCGACGTCGGTGGCAAAATCGAGTTCGTCGGCTTGGCGCGCGAGGTCGCTCAGGCTGGCGATCCCGCGACGCTTCGCATCCTCGCCGCGCATCGCAAAGGCATAGGCATTCTCGAAGCCGAGCGACCCGAGCAGCGTAACGCCGTGGTTCGCCTTCGCCCATTGCGCCACGCCATCGACGATCGCCGCGCGCGGCGGCACGTCGGTGCGCTTCATCTGGTTGGCCCAGATCGTCCCCGAATAATCGACATAGACATCGACATCGCCGCTCGCGAGCGCGCCGAACGCCACTGCCGAGCCGAGGCCTTCGCGATAGCGCACCTTGTAACCCGCCGCCTCCAGCCGGTGCCCGATCAGCCGGGCGAGGATATATTGCTCGGAGAAACCCTTGGCACCGATGGTGACCGTGCCGCGCGCTGCCGGCCATGCCGGCGCCAGCGCGATCGCCGCCGCGACGAGCAATGCTGCGAGGCTCGCCCAGACCAGCCCGCGCCGGCGCCGTGCGATGCCGATTTCGGCGAGCCCGAGCAGGGCGTCGACTGCCAGTGCGAGACCGGCGGCGGCGGCGCAGCCGGCGAGGACGAGCGTCCAGTTCTGGGTCTGGAGCCCGGCGAAGATCAGGTCGCCGAGGCTCGGCTGGCCCACCGTTGTCGACAGCGTCGCCGCGCCGATCGTCCACACCGCGGCGGTGCGGATGCCGGCCATCAGCATCGGTGCCACCAGGGGCGCCTCGACCAGCCACAGCCTTTGGCCGCGCGTCATCCCCATGCCGTCGGCCGCCTCGATCACCGCGGGGTCGAGATTGGCGAGGCCGGTCACGCCGTTCCGCAGGATCGGCAACAGCGCGTAGAGCGACAATGCGAGCAGCGAGGGCAGGAACCCCAGCGCCGGAATACCGCCGCCGACCAGCGCCGAGAGCCACAACAGGATCGGATAGAAGAGCGCGAGCAGCGCGAGGCTCGGGATCGTCTGGACGAGGCTGGCGAAACCGAGCGCGATGCGCCCGACCGTTTTGCTACGCGACGACAGCACGGCGAGCGGCAGGCTGACGACCAGCCCGAGCAGCAGCGCCGAGAAGGCGAGCAGCAGATGCTGCGCGAGCAATTCGGGCACGCGCGCGAAGGCGGCGGTCACTTCTCCAACTCCGCGAGCCGATGCGCCTGTTCGCGCGGCACCGCGACCAATGCGTCCGCGGCCGCCCCCGCCTTGCCCGCGAGCAGATCGCGCGGCGTGGCATCGGCGACGATCCGGCCGGCCTCCATCACCAGCACGCGATCGGCGAGGAGCAATGCCTCAGCCATGTCGTGGGTCACGAGGATCGTGGTGAGCTCCATCCTGTCGTGCAGCGCGCGGATCGCCTTGCCGAGTCCGTCGCGCGTGACAGGATCGAGCGCGCCGAACGGCTCGTCCATCAGGAGCAGCCCGGGCCCGCAGGCCAGCGCACGCGCGACGCCGACGCGCTGGCGCTGGCCGCCCGACAAAGCGTCGGGCATGCGCCCGGCCAGCTCCGGCGCGAGCTCGACCAGTGCGAGCAGCTCGGCCACCCGGTCCTTCGTATCGCTCTGGCCCGCTAGCCTGAGGCCGATCGCGACATTCTCGCCCACATTCATGTGCGGGAAGAGCCCGATATTCTGGAAGACATAGCCGATCCGGCGGCGCAGCAGATGCGCGGGCTCGGCAGCCACCGGCTCACCATGGATCCGCACTTCGCCTTCGCTCGGCTCGATCAGCCGGTTGACCGTCTTGAGCAAGGTAGACTTGCCCGAGCCCGAGGTGCCGACCAGCGCCACGAAGCTGCCACCCGCAATCTCCAGCGACACCTGGTCCACGGCCTTCACGCCAGCATAGACCTTACTGACATTTTTGAAGGTAACGCTGCGCGATTGCTCTGGCATCGCCGGCGGTTGTGCGGGATGAAGTTGCAAAGGTCAAAAAACAGGAGGGGGCGGATGGCGGGCGAGAAGGCGATCTTCATCACCGGCGGCGGATCGGGAATCGGCCAAGCGGTCGCGAAGCTGTTCGCCGCCCGCGGCTGGCGCGTCGGGCTGGCCGACGTCAACGCCGCGGGGCTCGAGGCGACCAGCGCGATGCTGCCCGCCGGCATGGCGACCGCCCACGTGATGGACGTGCGCGACCGCGATCAATGGCGCGAGGCGCTGGCCGCCTTCGCGGCGGCAAGCGGCGGGCGGCTCGACGTGCTGTTCAACAATGCCGGCATCGCGGTCGGCGGGCCGCTCGCTTATGCCACCGACGACGAGATCGACCGGATCGTTGGCATCAATCTGGTCGGCGTGATCAACGGCGCGCGCGCGGCTTATCCCTTCCTCAAGGCGACGCCGGGATCGGCGCTGGTCAACACTGCGTCGGCCGCGGCGATCTACGGATCGAGCGGGCTGGCACTCTATGCCGCAGTCAAGTTCGGCGTGCGTGGCCTGTCGGAAGCGCTAGACGCCGAATGGGCGGCGGACGGGATCAAGGTCCGGGTGGTGATGCCGAGCTTCATCGACACGCCTTTGCTCGATTCGAACGTCTCCGGCACCAACCGCACCGCGCGCGATTCGGTACGCGCGGCGGGGCTGGAATTCACCCCGGTCGAGCAGGTCGCGGAGGAGATCTGGGCAGGGATCGAGCGCGACAAGGTCCATGTCATCATCGGCAAGACTGCGCGCCGGCTCGCCTTCGCCGCGCGCTGGATGCCGGGTGCGCTCCGCAAACAGATGCGCCGCGGCGCGATCGCCTAGAGGAGCGCGTCGATCGCCTGCGCCATCGCGATGTCGCGCTGCGAGAGTCCGTCGGCGTCATGCGTGGTGAGCAATATGTCGACCCGGTTCCACACGTTCGACCATTCGGGATGATGATCGGCCTTTTCGGCGATCAGCGCGATGCGGGTCATGAAACCGAACGCCTGGTTGAAGTCGTCGAAGGTGAAGCGGCGTGTGATCGCGTCGCGGGCTTCGTCGTAGGTCCAGTCGGGAATCGCGGCCAGCGACTCGCGCCGGTGTCCCTCGGTCAGTCGCGCCACCATGATCGCCTCCTTGCCCAGCCTTTGCCGCTCGGCCTATGGGTTCGCGGATGAGCGGGCAAGCGCCTTCCCACGCGCCGAGCGCGGCAACGATCGAGACGCTGGCCCGCGACGCGCTCGCGCGCATCCCCGAGCCGTTCCAGACGCATCTCGCCGACGTGGTGCTGATCGTCGAGGAATTCGCCGATGACGAGACCTTGGACGCGATGGGGATCGAGGATCCGTTCGACCTGACCGGCCTCTATCACGGGCGCCCCGTGGGCGAGAAATCCGCGTTCGATTCGGGCGGCTTGCCCGATCGCATCCACCTTTATCGCCGTCCGATCCTCGACGAATGGTGCGATACCGGCGTGCCGCTGCAGGTACTGGTGGCGCACATCGTCGTGCACGAGGTGGGGCATCATTTCGGCCTGTCCGACGACGATATGCACGCGCTGGAAGACGCCGCCGGGTGAACGCCGGCCTGTCCTTCGCCCATGTCACCTGCATCCGCGGCGGCAATCTGCTGTTCGAAGGGCTGAGCTTCACGCTGGCGCCCGGCGGCGCGGCGCTGGTGAGCGGCCCCAACGGCACCGGCAAATCGAGCTTGATCCGCATCGCGGCGGGGCTGCTTCCGGCCGCTGCCGGGCGCGTGGAAGGCGAAGGGCGCGTGCGCTGCTGGCGGAGACGGCCGCGCTCGATCCGGAGTTGAGCGTCGCGGCGGCGCTGCACTTCTGGGCGCGGATCGACGGTCGACCCGCCGCGGTCGACAATGCGCTCGCCGCAGTCGGCCTCGGCGATCTCGCGCAGGTCCCGGTGCGGCTGCTGTCGACCGGGCAGCGGCGGCGAACGGCATTGGCGCGCGTGGTGGCGAGCGGTGCGCCGGTCTGGCTGCTCGACGAACCCGCCAACGGGCTCGATGCGGAGTCGGTGCGGACGCTGGAGGCGCTGATAGCCGCGCATCGCAGCACCGGGGAATCGCGCTGGTGGCCACGCATTTGCCGATCGCATTGCCGGATGCACGGGAGCTGCGGCTATGACGGCACCCTCTCCCGTTCGTGCTGAGCTTGTCGAAGCACCGTCCTTTCTCGCGAGGAAGCAAGAACAGCCCTTCGACCAGCTCAGGGCGAACGGGGTGATGAAGCGTGAGCATCTTCGCCGCGATCGTGTGGCGCGAGCTGCGGCGGGCTTGGAGCACCGGCGGGCTGCTGATGCCGATCGCTTTCTTCCTGCTCGTCGCGATCCTGTTCCCCTTCGCGATCGGCCCGGATGCCAGGTTGCTGGCGCGGGTCGGCGGCGGCGTGATCTGGGCGGCGGCCCTGCTCGCGGCCCTGCTGCCGGTCGAGCGGCTGGTCACCCCCGATGCCGAGAGCGGCGTACTCGATCAGTTCGCCGTGCGCGGATTCTCCGATGCCGGCGTGGCCGCGGCGAAGATGGTAGGCCATTGGCTCGGCTTCGCGCCGGCATTGCTCGCCGCAACCTTGGTGGCGGCCGCGCTGCTCCATCTGCCCGCCGGCGCGCTGCTGCCGTTGCTCGCGGGCCTCGCGATCGGCACGCCGGGCCTCGCCGCGCTCGGCATCGCCACCGCCGCGCTGGTAGCGGGCCTCCGCGGCGCTGGCGCGCTGGCGGGGCTGGTGATGCTGCCCTTCGCAGTGCCCCTGCTGATCTTCGGGGCAGGCGCGACCGGCGACCAGCCGGGGCATTCAAGCTGCTTGCGGCGGTAAGCCTGTTGCTGGTCGCGGGCTGCCCGTTCGTCGCCGGCGCAGCGATCCGGATGGGACGCAGCTAGCGCGGCGCCGTTGCGGCCCTCGCCATCCAGGCCTAGGCTCTCCGCCGTCAGGAGGCCGCCATGCCGCTTCTCCGTCTAGCGCCTTTACTCCTCGTGCTGACCGCAGCCGCACCCGCCGGGCAGCGCGTCGACGTCGCGCTCTCCAACTTCGCCTTCACGCCCGCGACCATCCAGCTGACGCACGGCCAATCCTATGTCCTGCATTTGTCGAGCAAGGGCGGCCACAGCTTCGCCGCCAGGGCTTTTTCGCCGCCGCGACGATAGCACCGGCGGACCGCGCCCGGATCAAGGACGGCAAGATCGAACTCGAGGGCGGCGAGAGCGCCGACATCCGTTTCATTGCACCCGGAGCAGGCGTCTATCCGATCAAATGCACCCATTTCCTCCACGCCGGCTTCGGCATGACCGGCAAGTTCGTCGTGCGCTGAACGCGATCCTCCGGCGCGAAGGCCTCAATCCCCGCCTTCCCCGCGCCGTACATCACTGCCTTCAAGTTCATGAACTCGTGCATTCCCCAGGGCCCGAGCTCGCGGCCATGGCCCGACAGCTTCACGCCGCCGAACGGCGCTTCCGGGGTTGAGGCGAGCAGCGAATTCACTGCGGTCATGCCGGACTGGATGTCCCGCGCGAACCGCTCGATCTCGGCTTCGTCCCTGGTCCACACCGCCGAGCCGAGCCCATAGGGAACGTCATTCGCCAGCGCGATCGCCGCATCCACGTCCTCGGCCTTGTACACCGCGGCGACCGGCCCGAAGATCTCCTCCTTCGCAACATCGCTCTCCGGATCGAGACCAACGAGCACGCCGGGCGTCATCCACGCGCCTTCGCGGTCGATCTTCTCCGCGCCGAACAGCAAGGTCGCCCCCGCCGCCTTCGCGCGTTCGACCTGCTCCAGCACCGTATCGCGCTGCGCCTCGCTGGAGAGCGGCCCCATCACTGTGCCAGCATCCATCGGGTCGCCGATCCTCACCGCCTTCATGCCTTCCGAGAATCTGTCGAGGAACGCGTCATAGACATCGGCGTGCACGATCATCCTCTTGGCGCAGATGCAGCTCTGCCCGGCATTCTGGACGCGCGCGGTAACCGCGGTCTTCGCCGCCAGATCGAGATCGGCCGAGGGCATCACGATCAGCGGATCCGATCCGCCCAGCTCGAGCACCACTTTCTTGAGCGCCTTGCCCGCCGCCTGCGCGACCTTGGCGCCCGCGCCCTCGCTGCCGGTCAGCGTCACCGCCACCACCCGCTTGTCGGCGATGATGTCCGAGACCTTGTCGGACTTGATCGCGAGGTTCTGGAACAGCCCGTCGGGCGCCCCCGCCGCGCTCGCCAATTGCTGCATCAGCGCGCCGCAGCCCTGCACGCTCGACGCGTGCTTCAACAGTGCGACATTGCCCGCCATGATCGTCGGCGCGAGGAAACGGACCACCTGCCAGTACGGGAAGTTCCACGGCATCACCGCGAGCACCGGACCCATCGGCAGCCAGCGCGCCACCGCGCGGCCGGTCGCCGTCGTCACTTCGGTCGGCTCCAGATAGCTCGGGCCATGCTCGGCATAATGCCGGAAGCCCGAAATGCATTTCTCGACCTCGGCGATCGCGCCGGTGATCGGCTTGCCCATCTCCTTCACCGCGGTCTCGGCAAGGTGCTGCTTGTTCGCTTCCCATTGGTCCGCGATTCGCCCGAGCAATGCGGTCCGCTGGTCGAGCGGGGAATTGCGCCAGGACTGGAAGCAGGTCTGTGCGCGGCTCAGCGCCAGTTCCACGGCGTCGGCGTCCAGCTCGCGGAAGCTTTCGCCGGCCTCGCCGGTCGCGGGGTTGATGCTCGTGAACATGGCACACGTCTCCTCGAAACTCCGTGCTCAACATGTGGCGTGGTTCGGCGGTTGCAATCCCCGCCCGCCCTGCCGCATAGCGTGCCGATGGCAGACGAAGCGCAAATCTCGGAGCTCTCGTTCGAGGAGGCACTCAAGGAACTCGAGCGAATCGTGATGCGGCTCGAAAGCGGCGACGCGCAGCTCCAGGAGGCGATCGACCTCTACGAACGCGGCGACCAGCTCCGCCGCCAGTGCGCCGCCCGGCTCGACGCCGCGCAGGCGCGCATCGAGGCGATCCGCACCGACGCGCAGGGCCGCGCCACCGGCACCGCTCCCTTCGCCGCCGGCTGACCGGGTGGCGAGCGTGGCCGACGCGTCTCTCGCGCTCCAGTCGGCGCTCAGGCAGGTCTCCACCGAGATCGACCGCCAGTTCGACGTGCTGCTGGCGATCCCCGACGATCCCCGCGAAGGCCTGTACCGCGCGATGCGCCACGCCGCGATCGGCGGGGGCAAGAGGCTCCGGCCCTTGCTCGTATTCGGCACTGCGGGCCTGTTCGGAGTCAATCGCACCGCCATCGCCCGCGTCGCGACCGCGCTCGAATGCATCCATGTCTATTCGCTGATCCATGACGATCTGCCGGCGATGGACGATGACGACATGCGCCGCGGCAAGCCGACGGTGCACAAGGCGTTCGACGAGGCGACCGCGATTCTCGCCGGCGACTGCCTCCACGCGCTCGCCTTCGAGATCCTCGCCGGCGACGCGACGCATGCCGATCCCTTCGTGCGCGTCGAACTGGTCGGTGCGCTCGCCCATGCCTCTGGGCCCTCGGGCATGGCGGGCGGGCAGATGATGGACCTGGAGGCCGCGAAGGCGAGCTTCGACTTGCCTACCGTCACGCGGCTGCAGGCGATGAAGACCGGCGCGCTGATCTCCTGCGCGGTCGAGAGCGGCGCGATCCTCGGCCGCCTGCCGCCCGAAGGCCGCACGGGTTTGCGCGGCTATGCCCGCGATCTCGGCCTCGCCTTCCAGATCGCCGACGACATCCTCGATGCCGAGGGCGACGAAGCGCTCGCCGGCAAGAAGCTCCGCAAGGACGGAGCGGCGGGGAAGGAGACCTTCCTCACCCTGCTCGGCCTCGATCGCGCCCGCGAGCAGGCGCGACTGCTGGTCGACCAGGCAGTCGCGCATCTGAAGCCTTACGGCCCCGAGGCCGATCTGCTGCGCGATATTGCGCGCTACACGCTGGAGAGGGATCGATGACTATCCGCACCGGAGTCTATCCCGGCACCTTCGACCCGATCACGCGCGGGCACATGGATATCATCCGCCGCGGCGCCAAGCTGGTCGACCGGCTGGTGATCGGCGTGACCACGAATCCCTCCAAGTCGCCGATGTTCACCATCGACGAGCGCCTGGCGATGGTGAAGCGCGAGACCGCGGGGATCGAAGGCGAGATCCACGTCGTCAGCTTCGATTCGCTGCTCATGGACTTCGCCGAGCGCGAAGGCGCCAGCATGATCATCCGCGGCCTGCGCGCCGTCGCCGATTTCGAGTATGAATATCAGATGGCGGGGATGAACCAGCAGCTGAACGACCGCGTCGAGACGGTCTTCCTGATGGCCGACGTCTCGCTCCAGCCGATCGCTTCGCGGCTGGTCAAGGAAATCGCTTTGTACGGCGGTGCGATCCGCAAGTTCGTCAGCCCCGCGGTCGAGGCCGACGTCGCGCGCCGGGTCTCGGAGATCGGCCGCAAGGGCAGTTGAGACACTGCCTTTCCGCCGCCACACCTTTGCTCTAGACCCTTCGCCGACAAGAGAATCCTGGGGATGTTGATGCGTTTCGTTGCCGCCTTGGCCGCTGCTGCCGCCATGTTGATTGCCGTGCCCGCCGCCGCCCAGAAGGGCCCCGCCGCCAAGCCCGAGATCGAGACGTTCAAGGGGGTCGCCGCCGATCCCAAGGCGACCGTCGCGACCACCGTCGCTGCCGACCCGGAAAACACCTGGATCCTCGATCTCTCGACCGGCGGCCGCGTCACGATCCGACTGCGCCCCGATGTCGCGCCCAAGATGGTCACGCAGGTCAAGACGCTCACCCGCCGCAAATTCTATGACAACGTCGTGTTCCACCGCGTGATCGACGGCGAAGAGAACATGGCGCAGGGCGGCGATCCGACCGGCACCGGCACCGGCGAATCCGATCTTCCGGACGTGCCCGCCGAGTTCAACAATCTACCCCATGTCCGTGGTGCGATCTCGGCCGCGCGCACCAAGGACCCGAACAGCGCCAACAGCCAGTTCTTCATCATGTTCGGCCCGCGCCTGGGCTTCGACCACGATTATACCGTGTTCGGCCGCGTGGTCGAAGGCATGCAGTGGGTCGACAAGATCGAGCGCGGCGAGCCGCCGGCAAACCCGACCCGCATCCTCCACGCCTATATCGCCGCGGACAACCCGCCGCCCTATCAAGCCCCGGTAGTCGCTGCGCCGGCGGCGTTGCCGGAGGGCGAGACCAAGGTCACGCTGCCCCAGTAAGTGAACGTCGACCTGTTCGATTTCGAGCTGCCGACCGAGCGGATCGCGCTCCGCCCGGCAAGCCCGCGCGATTCCGCGCGCCTGCTCGTGCTGGAGGGCGCGGATACACGCGACGCGACCGTGCGCGAGCTGCCGTCTTTCCTCCGTCGCGGCGACCTGCTCGTGTTCAACGACACCCGCGTCATCCCCGCCCAGCTCGAGGGGCTGCGCGGCGAACGTAATGATGGCGCGCAAAGCGCGCCGGGCGCCCGCATCGGCGCGACCCTGCACAAGCGCGAGGGCCCGCGACGCTGGCGGGCGTTCATCCGCAACGCCAAAAGGCTGCGCGAAGGCGACAGCGTGGATTTCGGCCATAATGTAACGGCGCTCGCGTCGGACCGCGCCGAGGATGGCAGCTTCGCGCTCGATTTCGCCGGCGACGAGCCGGTCGAACTGCTGCTGACACGCTGCGGCCGGATGCCGCTGCCGCCGTACATCGCCTCGAAGCGCCCCACCGACGCGCGCGACGCCGACGACTATCAGACGATGTTCGCGAGTGAGCCCGGCGCCGTCGCCGCGCCCACCGCCGCGCTGCATTTCACGCCCGGGCTGCTCGCCGCGCTCGAGGCGGCCGGGATCGGCCACGCGACCCTGACGCTCCATGTCGGCGCGGGTACCTTCCTGCCGGTCAAGGCGGAGGATACCGACGCGCACAGGATGCACGCCGAATGGGGCCGGATCGACGCCGCGACCGCCGACCGGCTCAATGCGGTCCGCGCCGCGGGAGGCCGGGTGATCGCGGTCGGCACCACCAGCCTGCGCCTGATCGAGAGCGCCGCGAGCGCGGACGGCGTGATCCATCCGTTCGAAGGCGACACGGCGATCTTCATCACGCCCGGCTATCGCTTCAGGGGCGTGGACGGCCTCGTCACCAACTTCCATTTGCCGCGCTCGACCTTGTTCATGCTGGTATCGGCGCTGATGGGGCTCGATCGGATGCAGGCGGCCTATGCCCATGCCATCGACAAGGACTATCGTTTCTATAGCTATGGCGATGCCAGCCTGTTGCTGCCCTGACGGAAGGACATCGATGCGCCTGTTCCTGCTGCTCGCCGCGTTCGTCGCCGGCCCCGTTTCCGCCCAGCAGGCGCGGCCGGCGCAGGTGACGCCGGTCGTGCCCGGCCCGCAGGCCCAGCCCGCCGCCACGGTGATGGCCGAGCCGGTGGCGATGATGATCGCGGCGTTCGATCGCGACGGCGATGCCCTGGTCAGCCGCGCCGAGTTCGACGCCGGGCTCCGCCACAGCTTCGACAGCGTCGACACCCGCAAGACCGGCTCGCTCGGCTATATCGCCTTTTCCGACTGGTCCGAACGCTGGCTCGGTGACCGCAACACACTGCCCAGCCCGTTCGAGACCGATCGCGACGGCGACAACCGCATCACCTGGGACGAATTCGCCGCGCGTTTCGCGCTGCTGTTCACGCGATTCGACACCAACAAGGACGGGTCGCTCGCGCGCAGCGAACTGCTGACGCTGCGCCCGCAAATGTTCGATCGCGACCGGCGCGGACGCACCATGAGCGCGCCCGCCCAGCCTCCGCGCAATTGAGGTCCTAGCATCTCATGCGTTTGCGTGGCTAAACGGCGATAATGGCGGGACATCACGAGCACGATCATCACCATGCCCATGGTCCGGCCGGTTTCGGCCGCGCCTTCGCTATCGGCACGGCGCTCAACCTCGGCTTCGTGCTTCTCGAAGGCACTGCGGGCTTCCTCACCGATTCGGTCGCCTTGCTCGCCGATGCCGGCCACAACCTCTCCGACGTGCTCGGGCTGCTCGTCGCCTGGGCGGGCGTGGAACTCGCCAAGCGGCCGGCCTCGAAGCGTTTCACCTACGGCCTGCGCGGCAGCTCGATTCTCGCCGCACTGACCAATTCGGTACTGCTGCTCGTCGCCGTCGGCGCCATTGCGTGGGAAGCGATCGGGCGTTTCTCGGATCCGCCGGCGATCGCAGGCGGGACGGTGATGATCGTCGCCGGCCTCGGCATCGTCGTGAATCTCTCCACGGCGCTGCTGTTCGCACGCGGGCGCAAGAGCGACATCAACATCCGCGGCGCCTATCTCCACATGGCAGCCGACGCCGCGGTCTCTGCCGGCGTGGTGATCGGCGGCGGGCTGATCCTGCTGACCGGCTCGGAATGGGTCGATCCTGCGGTGAGCCTCGTGATCGTTGCGGTCATATTGTGGAGCACCTGGGGGCTGGCGCGCGAATCGCTGACGATGGTCCTCCAGGCGGTGCCCGAGGGGATCGATGCGGACGCGGTCCGAAACACCCTAGCCAATCTGCCCGGCGTCGCGCGCGTCCACGATCTCCACATCTGGCCGATGAGCACGACCGAGGCGGCGCTGACCGCGCATCTGGTGATGCCCGATGGACATCCCGGTGATGCATTCCTGATCGATCTCCAGCACCGCCTCGCGCACGATTTCCGGATCGATCACACCACGGTCCAGATCGAGCTGGGCGAAGGCGCCGAATGCCGGATGCATGGGGACGCGCATGGTTGAGGCAGTCCGCCCAGCCGATGTGCCGCCGCCGCCGCTGATCCGGCTGGTGATCTTCGATTTCGACGGCACGCTTTCCGACAGCGGCGACTGGTTCCTGTCGGTGATCGACCAGCTGGCGCGGCGCTTCCGCTTCCGCACCGTCGCGCCCGATCAGGTCGAGATGCTGCGCCACAAGAGCTCGCGCGAAGTGATCGACTTTCTCGGCATTTCGCGCTGGAAGATGCCGCTGATCGCGCGCCATCTGCGCAAGCTCGTGGGCCGCAACGCGCACGAGATCGAGCTTTTCCCGGGCACCCCCGATCTGCTCGAGCGGCTGGCGGACACCGGCGTCAAGATCGCATTGGTCACCTCGAACTCCGAAGCCAATGCGCGGAAAATCCTGGGCGAGGAGCATGCCGCCCGGATCGACTTCTATGCCTGTGGCTCGTCCTTGTTCGGCAAGGCGCCCAAGTTCCGCCGCGTGCTCAAGAAGATGGGCATTCCCGCTGCACAGGCGCTGGCGATCGGCGACGAAACCCGTGACGTCGATGCCGCGCGCGAAGTCGGGATGCGCGCGGGCTCGGTATTGTGGGGCTATGCCAGCGAGGCGGTGCTGACCGCGCTTCGACCCGACGCTTTGTTCCGCAAGCCGCAGGATATCATCGACTACGTCGCCGCGCATCGCTGAGCCTGAGGCCGTATCGATATTCGACGGCTCTTCTCCTGTCCCTGTGGGAGAGGTAGCGAAGCTTGGCAGCTTGCTGCCTAGCGCAGCTAGGTGAGGGTGTCCTGCTATCGATAGGGTGATCCCTCACCCAGCTCCGACTAGGACCCGCTGAAGAAGCGGACCCAAGTCTGCGCAACCCTCTCCCGACGGGAGAGGGAAGTGAAAGTCGGTACGCCCTAATCCAGATGCACCGCCAGCCAGACACTCGGGCGGTCCTTTGCGGTCCATGTCACCCAATGCTTCTGTCCGCCCGCGATCCAGACATGATCGCCCGGGCCGAGCGTCACCTCGGCCGAATCCTCGATGCGCAGGCCCGCGGCGCCCTCGAGCAGCAGCACCCATTCGTCCTGCGCCTGCACCATCGGTTCGTCCTCGGGCGTCGCCTGTCCGCGCGAGACGATCCGCTCGACACGAATGCCTGGGCGCGCCAGCAATTCGGTGAATGCCTCGGCGCGCTTCGCCGCGGGTAGCTTCGTCAGCAGATTCGCCACCTTCACCTTGAAGCGCGGCTTTGGCTTGGGTTTCGGCGCCGGAGCCGCTTTCACTTCGGGCCCGGCCTTTCGCCGCGCCTTCACCGAACCGGCCGACTTGCTCCACGCATTGCTCGCCGCGCCGCGAAGATAGCCCTCTATCTCCTCGGCGCCGGCAGTGAGGCGATCTTTCTCGACGCCGAACACCGGCGCCCCTTTCGCGTCGTGCAATCCATATTTGCCGAAGTCGCCGCCCGGCTTGCGCCGCCGCGAGCTGACCAGCTTCAATCCGCGATGCGCCGCCATCTCGCGCAGCTTCTCCGTCGTCTCGTTCGGCATGATCCTCCTTATCCTCCCCCGCCAGGGGAGGTGGCGCGCGCAGCGTGTCGGAGGGGAGGAAGCCCAAGCGCTTGTTGGGAGTCCTCCCCTCCGTCAGCCTTTGGCTGCCACCTCCCCTTGCGGGGGAGGATAGGCTTGCGCCACGCCTGCGAACCGGCAAAGGCAACGCCCCATGTCATCCTCGGCTCCCCGTTTCCAGTTCACTATCCACGCCACCGACGGCAAGGCGCGGCTCGGCACCATCGCGATGCAGCGCGGCGAGATCCGCACGCCCGCCTTCATGCCGGTCGGCACCGCCGCTACGGTCAAGGCAGTCAAGCCGCAGGATGTTCGCGCATCGGGGGCCGACATCCTGCTCGGCAATACCTATCATCTGATGCTGCGCCCCACCGCCGAGCGCGTCCACAAGCTCGGCGGATTGCACAAGTTCATGGGCTGGGACCGGCCGATCCTCACCGATTCGGGCGGCTATCAGGTGATGAGCCTGTCGGAGCTGACCAAGCGCAGCGAGGAAGGCATCGTCTTCAAGTCGCACCTCGACGGCTCGCGCCACATGCTCAGCCCCGAACGCTCGATGGAGATCCAGCGCCTGCTCGGCTCGAACATCGTCATGGCGTTCGACGAGCTCGTGCCCACCACTTCGACTCGCGACGTGCAGGCCGCGGCGATGGAACGCTCGATGCGCTGGGCCAGGCGCTCGCGCGCGGGGTTCGATGCCGGCGGCGAGCATGCCGAGAACAACGCGCTGTTCGGCATCCAGCAGGGGGCGCTGGACGAAAGCTTCCGCAAAGTCTCTGCCGACGCATTGCTCGACATCGGCTTCGACGGGTATGCGATCGGCGGCCTGGCCGTCGGCGAGGGACAGGAAGCGATGTTCGGCGTGCTCGATTATGCTCCGGGCCAGCTCGATGCCGCCAAGCCCCGCTACCTGATGGGCGTGGGCAAGCCCGACGACATCGTCGGCGCGGTCGAGCGCGGAGTCGACATGTTCGATTGCGTCCTCCCCACCCGCTCGGGCCGCACCGGGCAGGCCTTCACGCGGACCGGCCCCATCAACATCCGCAATGCGAAGTTCGGCGAGGACGAAGGGCCGCTCGATCCCACCTGCGCCTGCCCGACCTGCACCGGCTGGAGCCGCGCCTATATCCATCACCTCGTCCGTGCCGGCGAGATTCTCGGCGCGATGCTGATGACCGAGCATAATCTCTGGTTCTACCAGCAGCTCATGGCCGATCTGCGCGCGGCGATCGGCGAAGGGCGGCTGGCGGCGTTCGCCGACGACTTCCGCGCGCGCTATCGCACGGCCGAACCCCCGAAGCCTTGACTTAACCATCTTCTGTTCCGTCGCGGGACGGGTCGAAATCGAAGGGCGTTTCGTTCAACTTTTCGCGATATATGCGCTGGCTTCCGGGCCCTTTGGGCTTCCATGAGGCAGCGCATTTGTTCTGGCGGCGGTTCACCCGAGTACAGGCACGAGGGCTGACGGCGGGGGCTTTGGTCTCGCTGGTCGGCGCAGGATTCTCGGCGCAGGCACTCAGCCCCGAGCCGCGTACCACCTCCGGCAAGCCTGCCGTCAGCGGCTATGAGGCCGACGATCATTTCCCCGGCGCCGCTTATTATACCGCCGTTTCCGACGAAGCGGCGGCGAGCGGCATGACCGGGACGATCGCGCTCCCCGATATGCCGGTGCCCGAAAATGCAGTGATCGATTCGTCGATCCAGCCGGCCGCGCCGTTCCGCCTCGCCGGAACGCCCGTCGATAACGCGCGCGCGCTCCAGTGCCTCACTACGGCTATCTATTATGAAGCGGCGAGCGAGCCCGACGACGGCCAGCGCGCCGTCGCACAGGTCGTGCTCAACCGCGTGCGGCATCCGGCATTTCCCGCCACGGTGTGCGGCGTCGTTTTCCAGGGTTCGGAGAGAAGCGGCTGCCAGTTCAGCTTCGCCTGTGACGGTGCCATGGCGCGCATCCCGTCGCGCACCGCGTGGGACCGCGCGGCGCGGGTGGCCGGGGCGGCGCTCGCCGGCAGCGTGTTCGCGCCGGTCGGCATGGCGACGCATTACCACACCTATGCCGTCACGCCGTCGTGGAACCGCAGCCTGGTGATGACCGGCGTGTTCGGCGCGCATTTCTTCCATCGCTGGAAGGGCTGGTGGGGCATGGCCGCCGCATTCCGCCAATCCTATCAGGGCGGCGAGCCCTTGCCGGCGCCGCATGCGAGCGCGGCTGCGACGATCGCCGCCGTGCAGCCGGTGCCGCAGCCCGTTGCGGCTGCCTCGCGGCCGATCAGCGAAACGATCCAGCCGGCGCATGCCGAAAGCGGCATGCCCACTGCCGATTATGCCGCGGCTGCGCTCCCGGATTCGCAGATCCTCGACAAGTGGAAGGACAGCGGCAAGCCTTTGCGCTGAATCGGGACATTGTGTCCCGGATTGACGCTGCCGCGTTCCGGAAAGCGTTTGCGCGCGTTCCGGAACGGCTCCTAGTCTGGGCGCATGAAGAAGCCCGTCAGTCCGGAAGATTTCGGCGACATCATCGAGACGATGATCGAGACGCAGGCACTGCTTGTTTCGTCGATCTATGTCGATCTGGTGAATTTCGGGCTGCTCGAAACCGATGCCGCCGCTCGCCGGCTGCAATCACTCGGCAATCTCACCACCACTCCCCACCACCGCCATCCGGAAGTCGCCGCCGCGCTGGGCGACCGCCTGCGCGATTATGCCGACGGCTTCGAGCGGGCGCATCGCAGCGGCGACCGGCCGCAGGTTCGGCTTCGTGTGGTGAACGGCGGCAAGCGCTGAGCGTCAGGCGCGGTGCCGGTCGGCTTCCGGCTCGGCAGAATCGGCGGAATTGGCCCGGTGGCGGCAGAATTCGGGCTTGAGCGCCCAGCCCTGTCCCCGCACCGAATGGATGAAATCGCGGCCGCCGCTGGCGAGTTTGAGCTTCTGGCGTAGGTTGGACACGAACACGTCGATCGTCCCCATCGACGCCTGTTCGGCCGCATCGGCATACAGCGCCTGATGGATGTTTCCGCGGGAAACCGGCTGCGGCATCGCCTGCCAGAGCAGATCGAGCACATGCTTCTCCGATTCGGTCAGCCCCACCTGCCGCCGGCCGACGCGGTATTGGTTCTCCTCCGGCCGATAGACCAGCGAATTGAAATAGTCGTTGCGCAGCTCGCGCGGCTTCGCGCCCTTCTCCAGCGCGGAGAGGACGAGACCGACCAGTTCCTCGCGATGCGAATCGAGCACGGCCTCGAGCGCGGGCGCCTCGCCCGCTGCGGGTGCGTCCTGGCTCAGCTCCGACGCCCGCCGAACCAGATCCAGCGCGTCGTCCACCGAGCGGCGGCTTTCGATGAGTCGCGCTTCCGCGTCGCGCAATAGCCTGGCGAGCGAGTTGCCCTCAGCACCCATGCCGCGATCCGGATGCACGGATGCAGTCGACTGCCGCAAATGCAGTGGCGGCGATCGGGGTCGCGGAGTGGGCGGACGTTGTCACAGTTACGCAAAGCATAAATGAAGCCACTATACGTTAAGGTGCGTCGGTGCGATAAGATGCAGTGTAGCATCCCGTCGTCCAAGACATTCAACCAATCTTTGCGCAAGCGCAACCATCGATGTCTCTTATTGTCGCAATAATATATAATTAATTCTTTAATAACTGCGACTGTGTACACATATTATAGTTAATTTTTCGTTAATTACTGGCGTCCCAAGATTCACGAGTGATCTGGACTATGCGCCGCCGCTTCGAGCCATCGGCAAATCCGCCATGGGTGGTCGCTTGCTACGCCCGCGCTCCCGGCGTAGCCCTCCGCCATGACCGACTCGACGCCCGCACTCGACTATGTCGAGACCCATATCGACGACAGCCTCGATCGCCTGTTCGCGCTGATGCGCGTGCAATCGATCTCCACCGATCCGGCGTATGCCGAACAGTGCCGCGTCGCCGCGCAACTGCTCGCCGATGAGCTGACCGGCCTCGGCTTCGAGGCGCGCGTCGCGCCGACCGAGGGCCATCCGATGGTGGTCGCGCATCAGGAAGGCGACGGCCCGCACGTGCTGTTCTATGGCCATTACGACGTCCAGCCGGTCGATCCGCTCGCGCTGTGGAAGCGCGATCCGTTCGACCCCGTGCTCGAGACGCGCGCCGACGGCACCAAGGCGATCGTCGGCCGCGGCGCATCGGACGACAAGGGCCAGCTGCGCACCTTCATCGAGGCGTGCCGCGCGTGGAAGGAGACCGAGGGCCGCCTACCCGTGCGCGTCACGATCCTGTTCGAAGGCGAGGAGGAATCGGGCTCCGAGAGCCTAGAGCCGTTCCTTCGGGCCAATGCGGAAGAGCTCAAGGCCGATTTCGCGCTGATCTGCGACACTTCGATGTGGGACACTGCCACGCCCGGCCTCACCATCGGCCTGCGCGGAATGGCCGGCGGGCAGGTGACCGTGCGCGGGCCCTCGCGCGACCTCCACTCAGGGCTGTACGGCGGCCCGGCGCGCAACCCGATCCAGGTGCTGACCAACATCCTCGCCGATCTCAAGGACGCCGACGGCCATGTCACGCTGCCCGGCTTCTACGACGGCGTTCACCCCTTGAGCGACGAGGTCCAGAAAAGCTGGGACGCGCTCGGCTTCGACGCCGGCGAGTTCCTCGGCGATGTCGGCCTCAGCGTCCCCGCGGGCGAGAAGGGCGTCGGCGTGCTCGAGCAGAGCTGGGCGCGCCCGACCGCGGAGATCAACGGCATCTGGGGCGGCTATACCGGCGAAGGCTTCAAGACGGTGATTCCGGCCGAAGCCCATGCCAAGGTGAGCTTCCGCCTCGTCGGCGATCAGGATCCCGACCAAATCTGGGCGGCGTTCGAGGCGCATGTCCGCTCGCGCCTCCCTGCCGACTGCTGCGCCGAGTTCAACGTCCGAGGCGGATCACGCGCGATCAGCCTCGCCAGCGACAGCCCGCCGCTCGCCGCCACCCGCGCCGCGCTCGACGCCGAATGGGGCAAATCGGCACTGCTCGCCAGCGGCGGCTCGATCCCGGTGGTCAATTCGATCCGCTCGATCCTGGGCATGGACAGCGTGATGGTCGGCTTCGCGCTCAACGACGACAATATCCACTCGCCCAACGAGAAGTACGACCTCAACAGCTTCCACAAGGGCATTCGATCGTGGGTGCGGATCCTCGGGCGACTGGGAGCGATGGAGCCGGCAAGGCAGACCGAGACCGCCTGAAGCGGCTACGGTTGACAATGCCCGGTGCGAAGCCGGATAGGCAGAGCATGGTTCCCCTTTCGTTCGGCGGTCATGCGTTTCAGGCGCTCGCGCAAGGGGCGCTCTACTGGCCCGCGCGGCGCGCGCTACTCGTCGCCGATCTCCATTTCGAAAAGGGAAGCTGGTTCGCCAGCAAGGGGCAGATGCTGCCGCCCTATGATTCGCTGGCGACGCTCACCGATCTGTCGGCATTGGTGACACGCACCGGCGCAGTCGAGCTCTGGTGCCTGGGCGACAGCTTCCACGATTCGGCGGGCTGCGAACGGCTTCCCGCCGATGCCCGCGCGCTTCTCACCGGGCTTACTGCGCGGCTCGACTGGCGCTGGATCACCGGCAACCATGATTCACTGCTGATCGATCATTGCGGAGGGACGATCCTCGAAGAAGCCGAGGTCGACGGGCTCGTCCTCCGCCACGAGGCCGCGCCGGGCGAGATCCGCCCCGAGCTATCCGGCCATTTCCATCCCAAATTGCGGATCAGCATCCGCGGCCGGCAGGTTTCGCGGCGCTGCTTCGTGGCCACTGCCACCAAGCTGATCCTGCCCGCATTCGGCGCGCTCACCGGCGGGCTCGACGCGCATCATCCCGAGATCGTCCGCGCAGTGGGGCGCGGCGCGCAAGCGCTCGTCGCGCTCGACGATCGCCTGCTGCGCTTCCTCTCGCCGCCTAATTTTTCCGGATCGTCCCCGAACACGTCATCGGCCCGGACCCACGCAGCGTGCATTCGGGCTTGCCGGATATGGCGATTTCGCCGCTGCCCATCGCCATGGCCTGCGCAGTATAGCGGACGTTGACGCGGACAGGGCCGCTGCTGTCCGACGTCAGTCGCGCGTCCCCGGCGGTCAATCCGGCGGCATCTATCGAGCCCGCGCCGGAATTGCGCAGCATCACGCGCGCCGTGGTACCCGCCAGCGTCATCGCGCCGGTGCCGGTCAGGCTCGCATTGAGATCGTCGGCCTTGATCGCCGCGACGTCGAGACTCCCCGACCCGGTCAGCACCAGATCGATGCGCCCGCCACGCATCTGCGCCACTCGCACCCGCGCGCCGCCGCTGAGCATCACGCCGCGCAGCGCCAATACCGACACACGGACTTTGGGCAATGGTGCGGCCGCGCTCTTCGCGCTGGCCCAGGACAGCGGCCCGGCGCTCACGACCATCGTGTCGCCATTGACCTGAACCGCGACCTGATCGAGCGTTCCGCGCGCGCCGCTGGCGGTAGCGCGCGGCGAGCCGGTTACCACCTCGACTTCGAACGGACCGTCGACACGCAACCGCTCGAAGCTGCCGACCATGAAGCTGCGCTCGTCCGCCGGCGCGGCGGCGGTGAGCAACAGGAGCGGAGCGAGGAGCAGCGATCGCATGCCGCGACAGTCGCCCCCGCGCCCCTTCAGGCAAGCCTTAGCTGCAATGCGCCTCGCCCGAGCCGACCGCATTCACCGAGCATTTGGCGCCGCCGCCCAGTTCGGCATCGCCCGAACCGACGATCGAGACCGAGGCGGGGCCCTTCACTGTCCCGAGAACGTTGCCCGATCCCGCGATCGAGACCTCGGCGCTTGTGGCGGTCAGGCGCTTGGCGTCGATGTCGCCCGAACCGGCAATCGAAGCGGAGAGCTTCGACGCGCTGCCGGCGACGCTGAGGTTGCCCGAGCCCGCGATCGACAGGTCGGCCGCATTGGCGCGGAGATCCGCCACGCTGAGATTGCCCGAGCCGGCAATCGCGCCGTCGAAATCGCCTTCGCCCCGCTGCGCGGTCAAATCGCCCGAACCGCTGACCGTCGCGGAAGTGAGCCTGGGCATCACGACATGGATGCGCGCGCCATGGTCGTTGTTGAACCATTGCTCCTTCATATCCTTGCGCCCGACCCGCAGCGTGCCGTCGACGACGCGGATGTCGAGTTTGTCGAGTACCTTGGGATCGCCCTCGGCGGTCACCGAGAAGTTCTGGCCGGCCTTGACGTCGACATCGTCCGGCCCGCGCAGTTCGACGCCGGCGAAGCCGCTCGCGGCGAAGCTGCGCGAGGCGCCGCTGCCGCTCGCCTGAGCGGCCTCGCCCTTTTTCTCCCAGTTCGACTGGCACGCGGCCAGCGGCAACGATGCGATCATCAGCAACATACGCATTTCCTTCTCCCGAACTCGTGTGTTGGTTATGCAATACACCATCTATCGGCAAAGGAAAAGGGCGGCCGTTGCCGGTCCGCCCCTGTCCAAAAGTCACAAAATCGCGACATCTGCGCGCGCGTCAGGCCGGGACCTTGTCCTTGTTCCAGATCGCAGCGGACTTGCGCAGGATGTCGAGGATTTTCTCGAGCGCGGTCGGCTCGTCCACTTCTTCCATCGCAGCCAGCTCGCGCGCGAGGCGCGACGCGGCCGCTTCGAAGATCTGGCGCTCCGAATAGCTCTGCTCGGGCTGGTCGTCGGCGCGGAACAGATCGCGGACCACTTCGGCGATCGACACGAGGTCGCCCGAATTGATCTTGGCCTCATATTCCTGCGCGCGGCGCGACCACATGGTCCGCTTGACCTTGGGCTTGCCCTTCAGCGTCTCGAGCGCTTCCTTGAGCGTCTTGTCGCTGGAAAGCTTGCGCATGCCGACGCTCTCGGCCTTGTTGGTCGGAACGCGGAGCGTCATCTTCTCTTTTCGAAACGCAGGACGTAGAGTTCGAGCTGCATGCCCGCAATTTCCTGCTTCTGCAGCTCGATCACACGGCCCACGCCGTGCTTGGGGTAAACGACATAATCGCCGACATCGAAGGACAGCGCCTTGGCAGCCATGTGCGAGGAACCTTTCCGTGAATAAACCCGCCCCGAACAGTGCGGCATTGGCCCGGCGGCGCCAGGCCGTCGGGCAAGCGGCTTCGGGACTAACTCGTATGCTCTCCGGGCGGAAAGCGCGTAAACGCTTCCGTCGCAGCCTGTTTAACACGGTTGCAATAAAATTACCAGCCGCACGTCACCACCGGTGCACATTTATGTGCACTGCGGCGAAGATTTGCGGTCAGTCGCGTCGCGCAAGCGCGGCGCGGCTGGATTTCGAGGTCCCCGGAGGGCGGCCCGATCAGCTCCCGGTGCCGGGCTCCGTCGAGAAATACTTGTCGAACTTGCCTTCCTGGCCCTTCATCGCGTCGGCATCGGCGGGAACGTCGCCCTTCTGGGTGATGTTGGGCCATTCCTCCGAATAGGTCTTGTTGAGCTCGAGCCACTTCTCCAGGCCGTTCTCGGTATCGGGCAGGATCGCCTCGGCGGGGCATTCCGGCTCGCAGACGCCGCAGTCGATGCACTCGCTGGGATTGATGACGAGCATATTCTCGCCCTCGTAGAAGCAATCGACCGGACACACCTCGACACAGTCCATGTACTTGCACCGGATGCAGGCGTCGGTGACGACATAGGTCATGGCAGGTCGGCTCCCTGAGCGGCAAAAGGTCTGTAACGCGCGCCCCTGCTATGCCCCGGATTCTGCGGCGTCAACGTTTCTGGGCGCCTGGATTTCCAGACGCGTGTAAAGCTCGGCTGCCTCGGCCGGGGGCCGCGCCGCTTCGGCAATGCCTCGACGCGCAAGGCCAGCACCTTGCCAAAGAGCGGGAAGACGATGATCGATCCGATCCGCACCGGCGCCGCCGAGCGCTCGATCCGCCGCCCGTCGAGCCTGAGCGTGCCTTTCTCGGCGATCGCCTGCGCAGCGCTGCGCGTCTTCGCGAGCCGGGCGAACCACAGGAAGCGGTCGAGCCGGATGCTCGCGCCGTCAGCCACCGCGCAATCCGGCGAGCACCGCAAAAGCGTTGTCGGTCGGCGCGGCCCTGGGCGTGGCGACGGGAGTCAGCCCCTGCCAGATCCAGCGTTGCGGCTCGCTTTCGCGCGCCCTTGCAGTCTTGAAGCCGAGCTGCGCCATCAGCCGCGCCAGCGTCTCGGGCGTGAGGCCGATCGAAGTAGCCAGCGCGGGATCGGGCACAAAGGGTTTCCGCCCCTGCCGCGCGTCATGCGCCGCCCGCGCGATCCGCTCGACAAGATCGATACGCACCGCCTGCGCGCCCAGCGGACGGAAGCCATGCGCGAGATCCGCGCCCGGCGCATTGCGGGGCAATACCGTCGATCCCTCGGGCGGCGCCTCGGCCAGCGCCATCAATTCGCGGCGCCACCGTGCCGCTGCAGGCTTGAGCAGGCCCGGCGCGAACAGGTCGAGCGTTCCGATGGTGATCCCGATCGCGCGCAAACGCTTGCGCGCATCGGCGTCGAGCCCTCGACCAAAGCCGCCGCCGCCCGTCGGGGTAGCAGCCCCCGGTATCGAGCAGCGCATTGGCGAGCGCGCGCAGCGGCCCGCCGGCTTCGGGATCGCGGCTCGCGGCGTCGAGCTTCGACAATGTCGGCAGGTGTCGCGCGACCTGCGCGGCGAACCAGGCTTCCAGTCGCGCCTGCACTGCGTTGCGCACCAGCGGATCGAGTATGTCGAGCGCGCGATCGAGCACGATCCTGGGGCGGACGAGATTTGTGCCGGGCTTGAGCCCTGCCACAGGAACGCCACCCCACAACACCGTTCGCCCTGAGCTTGTCGAAGGGCCGTTCTTCCTCTGCACCTCGGTCGAAGAAAGGGCTGCCCTTCGACAAGCTCAGGGCGAACGGAGAGTGTGAGCTCCGAATCCTCCGCGTTGATCAGCGCCTCGCCGCGCCTGCGGAACTCGCCGGCGAGCCGCTTCTCCGCCGCCGCCAGCAGCATGCGCTTGTCGGCGGCGCGCGCGTCGGGCTGGACGGTAAAGCGGAAGCCCTCGATCGTGCCGAGCGGATGCTCCTCGACGCTCACTTCGCCCTCGGGCCCGATCGTCACCGGCAGGTTCGAGGCGTCCGCGCCGATCTGGCGGAGCAGCACGGTGGTGCGTTTGTCGACGAAACGCTGGGTCAGGCTGGCGTGGAGCGCGTCCGACAATTTCTCCTCGATCGCCCGGGTGCGTTCGGCCCAGTGGATCGGGTCCTGCAGCCAGTCGGCGCGGTGCGCGATATAGGCCCAGCTCCGCGCCGCGGCGATGCGCCCGGCGAGCGTCTCGACATCGCCGGCCATGTTGTCGAGCCGCTGGATCTCGTCGGCGAACCATTGGTGCGGGACATGGCCATTGGCTTCGGAAAGATGTCCGAAAAGGCGCCCGACGAAGCGCGCATGGGGATCGACGCCGAGCTTGCGGAAATCGGGGAGCCCGCACGCTGCCCAGAGCCGCATCACCATTCCGGACGAGCGCACCCGCGCGCGCACCCAATCCTCCTCCGCCAGCCGCTTGAGCACGGCGAGATCGACTGCCTCAGGCGCCGCGCGCAGCACCTCCTCATGCGGCCGGGCCTCCAGACTGCCGACCAGCGCATCGATGCTGGCGAAATCGGGTTCGCCTTCGCGCCAGTAGAGATGCTCGAGCCGCGGCACCTTGTGCGCCTCCAACGCCAGCACTTCCTCGGGCGTGAAGGCGCTGGGGCCCTCATCGTGGAGCGCGCCGAACGTTCCGTCCTTCTGGTGACGGCCCGCACGACCCGCGATCTGCGCCATTTCGGCCACGGTGAGGCGGCGCTGGCGGCGGCCGTCGAACTTGGAAAGCGAGGCGAAGGCGACATGGCTGACATCCATGTTCAGCCCCATGCCGATCGCGTCGGTGGCGACGAGATAGTCGACCTCGCCCGCCTGGAACATCGCCACCTGGGCGTTGCGGGTGCGCGGGGAGAGCGCTCCCATCACCACCGCAGCACCACCGCGCAGGCGCCTGAGTGCCTCCGCAACCGCGTAAACTTCCTCGGCGGAGAAGGCGACAATCGCCGAGCGGCGGGGAGGCGCGAAAGTTTCTTCGCGCCGGCATAACTGAGCGTCGAAAAGCGCGGGCGGCCGATGACCTCGGCGTCGGGGACCAGTGCCTTGAGCATCGGCTTCATCGAATCCGACCCCAATATCATCGTTTCGGCATATCCCCGCGCGCGCAGGAGCCGATCGGTGAAGACATGCCCGCGCTCGGGGTCGGCACCCAGTTGCGCCTCGTCGAGGCCGACGAACGCGACTTCCTCTCCAGCGGCATGCTCTCGGCGGTGCACAGCAGCCATTTCGCTTTGGGAGGAGTATCTTCTCCTCGCCGGTGATCAGCCCGACCGATTCCACGCCCTTCATCCGGACGACACGGTCATAGACTTCGCGCGCGAGCAGCCGCAGCGGGAAGCCGATCATGCCGCTGGCATGGCCGCACATCCGCTCGACCGCGAGGTGGGTCTTGCCGGTATTGGTGGGGCCGAGCACCGCAGTGACCGGCGAACGCGCGAACTGGCTCATGTCGCCAACCAACATCGTTCCGAGTCAGCCCTTAAGCAACACCCCTGATTGCAAAGGTCCCTTAACCATGTTGATTTATTAGGACATTCAAACATGAGGATTCCCTTGGTCCCGGCATGTGCACAGATCGCCGGAGTCAGGGGAACGGAATGGGCTGCTTAATTTGACTTTAATCGCTCTCTTCCACAGTGATCCGGTGTTCGCCGGGGGTGGCGGCACATTCGACGACGGAGTTTTCGGGGGCATCGCGCCTTGTTCCTGCGTAACGATCATGGCCTGGAGCTCGGCGGCGGCGGCATCGCCACGCCTGCGCTCGCCGCTGTGCCCGGCACCGCCCTCAGCACTCAGCTCAAGCGCCGCTTCTTCGCCGATCTCGATCTGGCGCCCGATCTCGGCGCGCGGATCGGCTCGCTCACCTGGTATCGCGGCGTCGCCACCTGCATCGGCCTGTGTGCGCTGACCGTGCTGATGGCACCCGGCTTCGAAACCCCGATCTACGGCACCGTCGCGCCCGCGCTTAGCGGCGCCGAATGGGACGCTGCCCGCGCGCAGGCGATCACACCGCTCGCCCAGGGCGCGACCAGCGGCTACCGCGTCGCCGCGACCAAGCTCGTCTCGCCGCTGACCGATACGCCCGAACGCCCGATTATCGAGGGAACCGCCAAGCTCGCATTCGGCGCGGCGCTGGTCTCGGTCCTCCAGCGCACCGGCGTCGGCAAGACGGACGCCACCCAGGTCGGCCAGCTCGTTTCGAGCGCGATGCCGCTGGGCGAGATCCAGAGCACCTTGCTCGACTATCAGCTCGGCAGGCGTCCCGAGAAATCGCAGCCGCGGCCGCTGGAGCGGCTCGAGCTGCGCGCGGCATTCGACAAGAGGATGGAGATCACTCGGGTCGGTGCCTCGCTCAACCTGAAGGTCATCCCGATCGCGATCGACCATACGCCGCTGCGCGTGCAGGGCGCGGTCGGATCGAGCCTGTATCGCTCGGCGCGCGCCGCCGGCGCGCCGGCCAAGGCCGTCGAATCCTATATCCGCACGCTGGCCACCCGCGTGCCCGTCGCGCGGCTCGGCTCGAACTGCAAGTTCGACATCATCGTCAAGCAGGCGCGCGCCGCCACCGGCGAGGTCCAGCTCGGCAATCTGCTCTATGCCGGCGTCAGCGGCTGCGACAGTAGGGTCCAGATGATGCCGTGGGAATCGAACGGCAAGATCGAATGGTTCGACGGTGCCGGCAAGGGCAACAAGACCGGCATGATGGCGATGCCGACCAACGGCCGCTTCTCTTCGGCGTTCGGCATGCGCCGCCATCCGATCCTCGGCTATACGCGGATGCACCGGGGCGTCGACATCGCCGCACCCTGGGGCGCACCGGTCTATGCCGCCACCGACGGCGTCGTGCAGTTCGCGGGACGCAGCTCGGGCTACGGCAATTTCATCAAGCTCGATCACGGCGGCGCGTTCGGCACCGGCTATGGCCATCTCAGTCGGATCGTAGTGCGCAGCGGACAGAGCGTGCGCAAGGGTCAGGTGATCGGCGCGGTGGGCAATACCGGTCTCTCGACCGGCCCGCACCTCCATTACGAGCTCTACAAGAACGGCGTCGCGGTAAACCCGCGCTCGGTGGCGTTCACGTCGATGCGCCAGCTGACCGGCAGCGATCTCGGCGAGTTCCGCTCGAAGCTGGGCCAGCTCCTGTCGGTGCCGGTGGGGCGCGGGGCGGAGAAGGACGAGGACTGAGGTCCGCCTGAGCGTGCGCCGACTATCGCAAGCTCGACGAACTCCACAACAAGCCGCCGGCACCTTCAAAGGGACGAATCGGGACCAATGTTGAGCCCGTCGCAGCAAGCCACGCTCAATGTGGAAGAAGCCCGCGCGCTGCGCGCATCCGGCTGTACGTACCGACAGATCGCACGCCAGCTCGGGCTTAGCTCCGCCCAACTTGGCCATGTTCGTCGAACCCTCTCGCGAGAGAAAGCGGGCGGCACGCGGCTGCTGCGCACGACGCCGAACGCTACCGCTCGTGATTTCCCGGTGAACCAGTCCATATTGCCATGGGGATTACGCCGGCAGCTGACATCGGCGGGCTACCGGACGCTCGGAGATGTGGCGGAACGGCTTCGCGACCCGAACCTTCCCGGCCTCGAGGCAATGCCGGGCGTCGGTCCGCACAAGGCAGCGTTAGTGAAGCGATTGCTCGATCATCATGGCCTGCTTCCCGGCAACGACGACCTGCGAGGCGCTATCGAACAGCTCTTCCCCGATCTGGCAGATCCAAGCGGCAATTGACGCCGGGAATCGCGCGGCCCGGCCGGCGCGTCGGGATTACTTCCCTGCGAACGCCAGCGCTTGATCGTGCGTTCGAGCATCAGTTCCTCGCCGCCGGTCTCGCGCCACAATTCGGAAAACAGAGGATCATCGGACGCCGGACGCTTGCCGTCCTCGAGCGCGTCGAACAGCAGGCGGATCGGCGTGGCGACACCTTCGCCCACGGCGATGCACTCGCGATTCCGCAGAGCCGGGATCGAATCGAGGAAGCCGCGCGCACCTTCGGGCATCGCCGCCTTGACGAAGGCCTGATCGCGTTCGTTGTTGAGCCGCATCGACAGGATCGTGCCGCATTGCGAGAGCACGCCTTCGGCGAGGTCCGACGGACGCTGCGTGATCAGCCCCAGCGAGACGCCGTATTTACGGCCTTCCTTGGCGATCCGGCTGAGGATGCGGCCGACGGACGAACCATCGGCGTTGCGCTCGTTGGGAACGTAGCGGTGCGCCTCTTCGCAGACCAGCAGCACCGGCCGCTTGGCCTCGCCGCGCGACCAGATCGCGAAATCGAACACCATGCGCGAGAGAACGGCCACGACCACGGACGTGATCTCGCTCGGCACGCCGGAGACGTCGACGATCGAGATCGGCTTGCCGTCACCCGGCAAACGGAAGACGCGGGCGAGGAAGTTCGCCATCGTATCGGCGACCAGCATGCCGGAGAACATGAAGGCGTAACGCGGATCGCCCTTGATCTCGTCGACCTTGCTGCGCAGCCGGAGATAGGGGCCCGTATCGGTCGCCTTGTCCATCTTGCCCATTTCCGTCTGGAGGATCTGGGTGAGGTCCGAGAGCAGATAGGGGATCGGCGCATCGACGGTCAGCTTGCCGAATTCCTGGGCGAGCCGGTTCTTGCCCTTGGCGAGCAGGATGCATTTGGCGAGGATGTCGGCATCGACCTGGCGGTCCGAGCCCTGCGTGGTGAGGAACACCTCGCAATGCTCCTCGAAATTCATCAGCCAATACGGCATCTGCAGGTTCGAGACGTCGTAGAGCGCGCCGGTGGTCTTGAACGCACTGGCATATTCGCCGTGCGGATCGATCATCACGATATGACCCTGCGGCGAAAGCTCGCAGATCCGGTGGAGGATCAGGGCCGCGGCGGTCGACTTGCCGGTGCCGGTCGACCCAAGCAATGCGAAATGCTTGCCGAGCATCGAATCGATATAAAGCGCGGCGCGGATATCCTTGGTCGGATAGACATTGCCGATCTCGATATGGGCGCGATCGTCGGCGGCGTAGATCTGCTTGAGATCGGCGGTCGAGATCGGGAACACCGCGCAGCCCGGCGTCGGATAACGCGTGACGCCGCGGCGGAACTTGTAGAGCTTGCCGGTGAGCTTCTCCTCGTCGCCTTCGCCGAGGAAATCGACCTGCGCGAGGATCCGGTCACCGCCGGCATCGAGCCGCAGCGAACGGACATTGGCGATCAGCCAAATGCTGCCGACGCGCAATTTGACCTGGCTGCCCACCTGCCCGGCATTGGCGACCGCGACGTCGCTGCTGGTGGCGAGCGCCTCGATCTCGGCGGGGTCGAACATCACCTGGCTCGACGATCCGGCGATCTCGAGCACGGCGCCGATCGGACGGGCCTGGACGCGCGGCGAGGCCGCGTCTCCCGACGAAACGGGCACGGCGTTATCCAGGGCGCGCGCGCCGAACTGACCTTCCATCGGATACTCCCCGGGGTTGTGCGGAGCATCATGCGCATGGGAGCGTAAATTTTAGGTTGTCTGATAATTCAGAAGCGCCGCCAGATCGCGCCCGCTCCCCAGCCGAACAATACCGACAGCGCCACTGCGATCAATCCGTAGGAAATCGAGTAATGCTCCGCGCTGCTGGCGATGAAGCGTTCGAAGCCCGATTTGCGGATGTCGATCGGCCGCACCGCCGCGGCGAGCACACGGCCATTCTGGATCAGGAAGGTCTCGGCAGTGAAGCGCCCCACGGGCACGCGCGCCGGTATGGCGAGGCGCGCGCGATAGAGAACGCCGCCGGTGATCTCCACGGCGCCGGGAGCTTCGTAATAAAGGCCGCTGCGCGTGCGCAGATCGACGAGGCCCCGATCGAAGCGCTGCTGCACTTCCGGAACCGCACCGGAGGCCGGCGAAAGCTGGAGGCTGTCGACGCCGAGCTCGAAGATGGCGCGGGTACGCTCATCGACGATCTTCCGGATCGGCCGCGGCGAGGCGATCGCATAGAAGCTCGGTGCCGAGCGATAGCGCATCGATTCGGCATTGAGCCAGATGCCTGCCCGCTGCGCCTTCTCGCGCACGAGGATCGACTGGGTCGGCCCCTTGACCACCACGACGATGTCCACGGGCCCGTCCTCGGGATCGGGGCGCGGCCGCGCGGATAGAGGATCGCGCCGAACAGCAGGAGCTCCGCGCCGGTGAACGAATAAGCGATCTCGATATCGCGCTGCGAGACGTCGGGGACGAGCACGGGCTTGGCCTGCCCCATCAGCAGCGGCGCGCCGAGCACCATCAGGATGGCGCCGAGCCGTTTCACAACAGCTCCACCGAGAAGATCTCGTCGGGGCGCCAGGCGAGCCCGAGCAGCATGCGCAGCGCCACGGCGATCACGATCAGCGCCAGTGCGAGGCGCAGATATTCTGGCTTCGCTTTCTGGGCGAGACGGGCGCCGAGCTGCGCGCCGGTCACCGAACCGAGCAGCAGCAAAACGGCGAGGACGATATCGACTGCCTTGGTGGTCGTAGCGTGGACCATCGTCGCCGCGGCAGTGACGAACAGGATCTGGAACAGCGAGGTCCCAACCACGACCGACGTGCCCATGCCGAGCAGATAGAGCATGGCGGGAATGAGGATGAAGCCGCCGCCTACCCCGAGCAGCACGGTCAAGATGCCGGTGAAGAAGCCGAGCAGCAAAGGGGCGAGCGGCGAGATGTAGAGCCCCGAGCGATAGAAGCGCCAGCGCAAGGGGAGCATCGCGACGAGCGGATGGTGGCGGCGCTTGCGGGGTTTCGGCGGGCGAGCGCCGCGCTCGACGCGGACCGCGGTCACCGATTCGTGGAGCATCAGCCCGCCGATCGACCCGAGCATCAGCACATAGAGGATGGCGATCACGGTATCGATCACGCCGGTCGCCTGGAGCATTCGGAACAGCACTGCGCCGGCGATGCTGCCGATCACGCCGCCGGCGACGAGCACCAGCCCCATGTGCACGTCGACTCCGCCGCGCCGGAAATGCGCGAACACGCCCGAGACGCTGGCGCCGGTCACCTGGCTCGCCGCGGATGCCGCGGCGACGGTGGGCGGGATGCCGTAGAAGATCAGCAAAGGCGTGGTCAGGAATCCGCCGCCGACCCCGAACATCCCCGAGAGCAGCCCCACGCCGAGCCCGAGCGCCACGATCACCAGCGCATTGACCGAGAGATTGGCGATGGGGAGATAGAGATCCATTGCGGGGAGGCGATACCGCGTTTGCGCGGCAGTGCAAAAGCCTCCGAGCTAGAAATCGCTTCCGAGCGTGAGTGCGAGGCCCGAGCCGGGACGGGCATTGCCCGCCACGCGCTGGCGCCAGTCGAGCGCGAGGCGGACATTCTGCTGCCCAAGCGGGAGCGCGAGCGTTGCGGAGGGACCAATATCCAGGCGCGCGGCGTCGCGCTGCGCCGCGCCCCAGGCACCGCCGCCGAGCGCGAGCCGCACGCCGCCGCCTTCGGCGAGGGTGTGCGTCGCGCGGACGGCGCCGTCGGCATAGGGTTCGCTGCGGTCACGGCGAATCGCTCCCGCCTGACCATAGGATTCGAGCCGGAAACCGGACGCAACCGGTCCGTCGAACCCCGCGATGACGCCGACACCGGGCCCACCTTTGGTGCCGTCGAGGCCGAAACGCTGTTCGACGGCGAGGCGGACCGGCGCCTGGGTCGGCTGCCATTCGAGACCCAGCGAGGCTTCGGCGCCTTTGCCTCGAAGCGGAGTCACCAACCGCGCAACGGCCGCCAGCCGCTGTTCCGGGAGGAGCATATAGGCAATGCGCAGTCCGGCCTGGCTACCGCCGAGCTGGCTCGCGCCCGGTGCGGCGCCGAGCCCCGCGCCAGGACGCGCCACCAGCCACGCGCTCGCCGACCAGCGCGAGGGCGACGGCGGCAGATGGTCGGGTTGCGCGGCGGGCGGCAGCGGCACGGGCGCGACGCCGGCAAAGGCGGGCGCGCCATATTGGACGAGCGCGAGCAGCGCCATCTGGACGCGCTCCGGGTCTGCGACGACTTGTGCAGACGTCGCATATGGGGACGGTTGGGGCGGAGACGGCTGAGGCAGGCGAACGAGGACGGGAATATAGGCCGCTCGAACGGCCGGAACGGGACGCACCTGCACCGGTGCGGCGACCGCGCCCGGGATGGCCGGCGATGCTAGCGGCACCACGCGCCGGATCGCTTCGGGAAGCGAGCCGGTCTGCGACCAGAGCAACGCGATACGGACACCGACCCAGCCGAGCGCCACCAGCGCGAGGAAGCGGATCGGGCGCCCCTGTCCGGTCATCCGGCCGCCTGTTCGGGGAGATCGGGAAACTGGTGGTCGGTCTTGTCCCAGCGCGGCGCGGCGCCGAACAGCATCCGCGTATAGAGCCCGATCGCCCGGCGCGCGGCGAACAATGCGATGTAATTGCCGACCAGCACCCGCGGCGCCGACCACAATGCCTCGCGCCAGCCATAAGCGCGGTGCACGAACGCGGCGCGCACCAGCAGACGCCAGCCGACGAGCGCGAAATTCGCCCAGAGCAGCGCCTGGACCGACGGATCGAGCACCGGTGCCGTCGATCCGGCGACGAGATGGACGAGCGTCGACACGCTCCACAGCAGCAGCGTGCAATAAGCGATCGCGAGCACCGGCAGTGCCAGCGTCGCGCGCCGATCGCGCATCCGCATCCAATTGTCGCCGAGATGCGCCGACGCGTGCCATCCGGTGCGGTCCCATCCGGCGAGCGCGATACCCGTCAGCCAGCGTGCCTTCTGCCGGACCGCCGCCCTGAGCGTATCGGGGAAATAGGCGCGCACGGCGACCGGCGGTCCACCGATGCGCTCGGGCACGCGCGCCAGCACCGTCTTTCCGCCCATCGCATGGATCGTCAGCCCGAGTTCGTAATCCTCGGTAAGGCTGGTCGCATCGAACGGCGCACCGCCGCGCGCGTCGGCAATCGCGCCGAGCATGTCGCGCCGGATCGCGCAGCCGACTCCCGCCAGCGGCAGCCCCGCGCCCAGCGCCTGGCGCACGACGAGCGTTTTCGCATGCGCCTCCGCAAACTCGTCGCAATAATGGCCGGCGACGAAGCGCGATCGCGGATGCGGCAAAGGCAGCACCGGCAGTTGCACCGCCGAGCAATGCTGGAGCCGATGCGCGAAGACCTTGAGTTCGAGCGGATGAACGATGTCCTCGGCATCGTGGAGGACGATCCCCAGCACCGGTGAACCTTCCGCCAGCTCGTCGCGGAGCAACGCACGCCATAATGCATTGAGGCAATCGGCCTTGGTGGTCGGGCCCGGCGCGCCGCCGATCACCAGGCGTATGCGAGCATCCCTCTCCGCAACGTCCGCGACCGCGGCGATCGTCGCCGGATCGTTGGGATAGGTCCCGACATAGATCGCATAATCGGCATGATCGAACCGGCGCAGCGCGGTGCGCAGCATCCTGCCGATCACTTGCGACTCATCCCACGCTGCCACGAACACCACGATCCGCCCCGGCGGAATCGACCCTGCAGAGTCCGGACAAAGAGAGGGCGCTGCGGCAGACTGCGCAGCCGCAATCGAACGCGTCTCGCCGCATAGATCAGATCGACCAGCAGATCATCCAGGCCGCCGACGAGGAACCAGATCGCGGCGAACAATGTCGCCTCACGCGCAATCGCATCTATCGCGGTGATCAGCACGACCGTCCCAACACCGCGAAATCTCCGATTCGGATGCACTCATCTTCCGCATTGTTTATTAAATGATCAAGTTGACTTGGCCGGGACTCTCCAGATTTCCGTCCGTTTCGGAGGCGGTCATTTCACCGTTGGCCTGTTTCCCCTGCCCGGCTAGGGTGCGTCGGCCTTTGGGGGATTTGTGCCATGAAGCTTGTTGCCCGGCTCGGTATCCTGGCGCTGATCGCTGCGCCGCTGGGCGCCACGCTCGCGATGGGCGACAACAGCCCGCAGGTCGAAATGGCCACGCCCGGCGTCGGCGACGGCGCGATCGAGCGGTTCACTGCGCGCTTCAATCAGGCGATGGTCCCTCTCGGCGATCCGCGCGCGGCGGGGCCGTTCACGGTCGAATGCCCGGTCGGCGGCGAAGGGCGCTGGGTCGACCAGCAGACCTATGTCCATGAATTCGCCAGCCCGCTCCCCGGCGGCGTGACCTGCACCTTCACCTTGAAGGACAAGCTGAAGAGCCTCGCGGGTTACGCACTGACCGGCCAGAGCAAATTCACCGTCGACAGCGGCGGCCCGATCGCGCGCGCAGTGCTGCCGAGCCGTTACGGCGGCGAGATCGAGGAGGATCAGACCTTCCTCGTCGCCGCCAATATCGCGCCCGATCGCGCCTCGGTCGGCGCCAATGCCTATTGCGCGGTCGACGGGATCGGTGAGCGGATTCCCGTCGATGTGCTGCCCGCCGACGTGCCGGGCAAGCTGCTCGCGGGGCTGGGCACCGATCAATGGTCGGTACAGAGCTTCCTCGAGGAAGCGGGCTTGCCCAAGGCGCTTCCCGCCGCGGAAGCCGATCGGGTGAAAGCCACTGCCAGCGTGGTCGCGCTCAAATGCCGCCGGCCCCTTCCCCCGGCCGCGACGTCGCGCTCGTCTGGGGCAAGGATATCGCCAGCGGCGGCCGCATCGCGGGCACCGACCAGCGCTTCGATTTCACGGTCCGGAAACCGTTCGCGGCGCGCTTCGAATGCTCGCGGGTCAACGCGCAAGCCGGATGCAGCCCGGTGCAGGACGCATGGGTGCGCTTCTCGGCGCCGATCCCGCGTGCGCAGGCCGAGGCGATCCGCATCACTTTGCCCGACGGCAAGGCGCTGACGCCGATCTTCTCCGACGAAGAGAAGCGCAAGGCAGTGATCGCGGACGTAAAGTTCAAGGCGCCACTGCCGGCCGCGGTCACCGCCAAGTTGACACTCCCCGCCAATGTCGCAGACGAAAGCGGGCGCAAGCTCTCCAACGCCGAACGCTTCCCGCTCGATGTGCGCTTCGACGAAGCGCCGCCGCTGGTGAAGTTCGCCGCGGACTTCGGCATCCTCGAAGCGGCCGAGGGCGGCGTCCTCCCGGTCACAGTGCGCAATGTCGAGCCGCAGCTCGTCGGCAAGCAGATGGCGGTCGGCGGACAGAGCCTCAGGGTCGAGGGGGCGACGGGGAGATCGCCAAGTGGTTGCGGGCGATCGACGACGCCGCGGAAACCAAGAGCTCGACGACGCAGCACGGCGACGAGACGATCCGGGTCAATCTCACCGGCAGCGAGCCGTTGCTCACGCCCGCCACGGGCAAGCCGTTCCAGGTCTCGTTGCCCGGCAAGGGCAAGGAGTTCGAAGTCGTCGGCATCCCGCTGACCAAGCCCGGATTCTATGTCGTCGAGCTCGCCAGCCCGCGGCTCGGCAGTGCCCTGCTCGGCCGCGACAGCCCGCGCTATGTCGCGGCAGGCGCGCTCGTCACCAATATGAGCGTGCACTTCAAATGGGGCCGCGACCAGTCGCTGGTCTGGGTCACTGCGCTCGACAGCGGCAAGGGCGTCGGCAGCGCCGAAGTCCGCATCACCGACAGCTGCACCGGCCAGATCCTCGCAAAGGGCACCACCGATGCCTCGGGCCGGCTCGGCGTCCCCGCCGGGCTGCCCGAGCCCGAAACCTATTCGAGCTGCGAAGGCGGCACTGCCTCGCCGCTGATGGTGTCGGCACGCAAGGCCGATGATTTCAGCTTCACGCTCACGCAATGGGGCGACGGCATCCGCCCCTACGACTTCGATCTGCCTTATGGCTGGCAGACGCAGGATCAGATCTTCCACACCGTGTTCGATCGCGCACTCGTCCGCCAGGGCGAGACGATCCACATGAAGCATATCGTCCGCCAGCCGATCGCGACCGGCTTCGGCACTTCACCGGCGTTCACAGGCACGTTGCGCCTCTCGCATCGCGGATCGGACACCAAATACGACCTGCCGCTGACGATCGATGCCAACGGCATCGGCGAGACCGAATGGACTGCGCCGCAGGGCGCCAAGATGGGCGATTACGACATCCAGGTCGTGACGACCGAGGGCGAGAACGAGAAGATCGCCTATACCGGCCAGTCGTTTAAGATCGACGAATACAAGCTGCCGACGATGAAGGCGTCGGTCACGGGACCCAAGGAGGCGGCGGTGCGCCCCTCGACGCTGCCGCTCGACCTTTTCGTCGGCTATCTCTCGGGTGGCGGCGCGGGCAATCTGCCCGTCGAATTGCGCGTCGGCTGGTTCGAAGGCGTGACCGCGCCCGACGGCTATGACAGCTACAGCTTCGGCGGCCGCGCGCTGACCGAGGGCGTCAAACCATTGAACGGCGACAGCGAGACCGACGAGGAATCGACACCGCTGCCGCCCACCCAGACCTTGCCCGTCACGCTCGGCGGCGACGGCACCGCACGCACTTCGATCGAGGTTCCCCAAAGCCTCGACCAGCCGACCAACATGCAGATCGAGATGGATTATCAGGACGCCAATGGCGAGATCCTGACCGCCTCGCGCCGCATCCCGATCTACACCTCCGCGGTCCAGCTCGGCATCAAGACCGACGGCTGGCTGATGAAGCAGGACGATCTGCGGCTGCGCTTCGTCGCGCTCGACACTTCGGGCAAGCCGCTCGCCAACCAGTCTATATCGGTCGAGCTCTACAGCCGCGAGATCCTGACCGCGCGGCGCCGGCTGATCGGCGGCTTCTACGCCTATGACAACCAGATGAAGACGACGAAGCTGGGCGCCACCTGCTCGGCGACCACCGATGCGCAGGGGCTGGCGACGTGCCAGCTCGATCCGGGCGTGTCGGGCGAAGTCTATGCCGTGGCGACCACCAAGGATGCCAACGGCAATGTCGCACGCGCGACGCGTTCGACCTGGCTGGTCGGCGACGACGATTGGTGGTTCGGCGGCGACAATGGCGACCGCATGGACGTCATCCCCGAGCAGCTCGAATACAAGGCCGGCGAAACCGCCAAATTCCAGGTCCGCATGCCGTTCCGCGAAGCCACCGCGCTGGTTACGGTCGAGCGCGAAGGCGTGCTCTCGAGCTTCGTCGTCGGCTTGAGCGGCAAGGATCCGGTGATCGAAGTGCCGATGCCGGCCGCTTATGCGCCCGACGTCTATGTCTCGGTGATGGCCGTCCGCGGCCGCGTCTCGGGTTTCGCCAATTGGCGATCGAGCCTCGCACGCGACTGGGGGCTGCCCTTCTCGCAGGATGGCGGCAAGCCGACCGCCACGGTCGACCTCGCCAAGCCTGCCTATCGCCTCGGCATCGCCAAGGTGAAGGTCGGCTGGGAAGGCCATCGCCTCGGCGTCGCGGTCAAGGCCGAAAAGGCGACCTACGCCGCGCGCGACATTGCCAATGTCGACGTGCAGGTGAAGAATCCCGACGGCTCGCCGGCGCGCGAGGCCGATGTCGCCTTCGCCGCGGTCGACGAGGCCCTGCTCCAACTCGCGCCCAATGAGAGCTGGGACGTGCTCACGGCGATGATGGGCGATCGGCCGATCTCGGTGCTCACCTCCACCGCGCAGACGCAGGTCGTCGGCAAGAGGCATTACGGCAAGAAAGCCGTCGAGGCCGGCGGCGGTGGCGGCGGCGATCTCTCCGGGCTCAACCGCGAGAATTTCCAGCCGGTTCTGCTGTGGAAGGGCAAGGTGCCGCTCGACGGCAATGGCCGCGCCCGCGTGCAGGTGCCGCTGTCCGACGCGCTCACCTCGTTCAAGCTGGTCGCGATCGCCACCAACGGCGCGCAACTCTTCGGCACCGGCGAGGCAAGCGTCCGCACCCATCAGGATCTCAGCATCTATCCGGGCGTGCCGCAGGTGGTGCGTTCCGGCGACACGTTCGGGGCGATGTTCACGCTGCGCAACGGATCGGACAAGCCGATGCGCGTGACGGCGAATGTCGTGCTCAGCCCGGCGGTCGCCACCGGCAAGCCGCTGACCGTTGATATCCCGGCGGGCGGCGCCGCGCCGGTCAGCTGGAACCTCACGGCGCCCAACGCCGCGGGCAAGCTCAGCTGGACCGTCTCGGCCAAGTCCGCCGACGGCAAGGCAGTCGACAAGGTGACAGTCGCGCAGGACGTGATCCCGGCGGTGCCCGTCGAAGTCTGGGCGGCGACGCTCGCCCGGGTCGGCGAAGGCACCAGCTTCTCGATCGCCCCGCCCGCGGGCGCGCTGCCCGGTTTCGGGATGGTCGACATCAGCCTTGCCGATACGCTCGCCCCGCCGCTCCAGGGCGTGCGTGATTACATGGGGACATATCCTTATGGCTGCCTCGAGCAGCGCACGTCGCGCGCGATCGCGCTTGGCGATACGGGGATGTGGAACGGCATCGCCGGCGAGCTGCCCGCCTATCAGGACAGCGACGGGCTGCTGCGCTACTTCCCCGGCGAATGGGCGGGATCTGAAGCGCTGACCGCCTATATCCTGTCGATCACCGCCGAAGCGGGTCTGCCGCTGCCCGATGGGCCGCGGGCCAAGGCGATCGACGCGATGAAGGCAGTGCTCGACGGCCGCCTGCGCCGCGAGGATTATGGCGATGTCCGGCTTCAGCGGATCGCCGCCTTCTCGGCGCTCGCCCGGCAGGGCGCGGCGACCAGCGCGATGCTCGGCCAGCTCGGCATCGCGCCGGCGGAAATGCCGACTTCGTCGCTCGCCGACTATCTCGCTGCTCTGGCCAAGGTGCCCGGTCTCGCCAACGGCACGCAGCTTCGCGCCGATGCCGAGCAGGTGCTGCGCCAGCGGCTGGTCTATGAAGGCACCCGGATCGACCTCAGCGACAAGGGCAACATGCCTTGGTGGCTGATGTCGTCGGACGACGAAGCGGCGATCAAGGCCGTGATGGTGACTTTGGGCCGCCCCGGCTGGCAGGCGGAGACGCCGAAGATGATGGTCGGTGTGGCGATGCGCCAGCAGCGCGGCCATTGGGGCACCACCACCGGCAATGCCTGGGGCACGATCGCCGTCCGGAAATTCATGGCGGCCTATCCGGCGGAGGCGATCGCGGGGGTAACCACCGCCAGCCTGGGCAGCGCGAGCATCAGCCGGCCCTGGCCGCTGCTCGAGCCGCAGCGCAGCTTCAGCCTGCCGCTGCCGGCGGCGACCACGCCGCTGGTGATGCGCCAGGCGGGCGGCGCGGGGCCATGGGCGTTCGTCCGGGTCAAGGCGGCGGTGCCGCTCACCCAGCCGTTGATGGCCGGGTACAAGATGACCAAGCAGGTCAGCGTGGTGCAAGGGCTGGTGCCCGGGCGGTATACGCGGGGCGACGTCATCAAGGTGACGATCAGCGTCGAGGCATCGGCCGAGCGCAACTGGGTGGTGATCAACGATCCGGTGCCGAGCGGCGCGACGGTGATCGGCAGCCTCGGCGGCCAATCCGAGATGCTCAACGCGCAGGCCGGCACGGCCGAAGGCGTCTCGCCCAACTGGATCGAGCGCGGACAGGGATCGTGGCGGGCTTATTATGGCTGGGTGCCGCGGGGCAGCTTCACGATCTCGTACGTGATGCGGCTCAACGCCTCGGGCCGGTTCAGCCTGCCGGCGACGCGCGTCGAGGCGATGTACTCGCCGGAGATCCGCGCCCAGCTGCCCAATGCAGTGATGGTGGTGACGGAGCGGTGACCTCTCCCCGTCATCCCGGCGAAAGCCGGGATCCAGAGCTATGAGCGAGACGGCATAGAAACACTGGATCCCGGCTTTCGCCGGGATGACGAATTGTAGTGAAGCAACGCCTTTCGCGTCTGATCCACCGCATCGATCGCTTTCCCGAAGCGCTCGCCGCGTGGGGCGGCCGCCAGCGCGCGGCGTATCGCGAGCGCGGCTGGCGCGGCATCTTCACGCCTTCGCGAATCGTGTTCACCGCCGCGGTCCTGCTCACCGGCAGCTTCGTATCGCTCTCCTGGGTCACGCGCCCGCCGCCGCTCCCCGGCTACGCCGCGGTAACCGCCAACTGGCACCCCTCCGAGGCCTGGCTCTACGATCGGGGCGGCCGGCTGATCGACAGCACGCGTGTCGACCTCCAAGCGCGCCGGCTCGGCTGGGTCCGCCTCGCCGATATATCACCGGTGGCACGCGACACCCTCGTCGCCGCCGAGGACCGCCGCTTCCGCGATCACAATGGAATCGACTGGTGGGCGCTCGGCGGCGCGCTGCGCGACCGGGTCGAGGGCAAGCGCGCGCGCGGCGCCTCGACGCTGTCGATGCAGGTCGCTGCCTATCTCGCCCCCGATCTCGCGACACCGGGCCATCGCAGTATTTGGGACAAGGTGCGCCAGATGCGCGCGGGCGCCGCGCTCGAGAGGGGCTGGACCAAGGACCAGATCCTCGAGGCGTATTTAAACCTCGCCGGCTTTCGCGGCGAGGCACAGAGATCGGCGCCGCGGCTTTGGGGCTGTTCGGCAAGACGCCCGCGACACTCACTCGCGACGATGCATTGCTGCTCGCGGCCCTGCTTCCCAATCCGGGGGCAGGATCGACCGAAGTCGCGCGGCGCGCCTGTGCACTCAGCCGCGACAAGGATTGCAGCCGCTTCGCCGGCGCCGCAGCATCAATGCTAGGGCCGGCACGCAGCCTCGCGCTCGATCCGGGGCTCGCGCCGCACCTCGCCGCGCGATTGCTCGACAAGCCTGGCGCGCGCGTGACCACCACGCTCGACGCGCGCATCCAGTCGGTCGCGATCGCGGCGTTGCGCCGCCAGCTGCAGGGACTGGGCGGCACCCGCGCCCGGGACGGCGCAGTGGTGGTGGTCGACAATGCCAGCGGCGACGTGCTCGCTTATGTCGGCGGGATCGGCGGCGAATCGACTGCGTCCGCGGTCGACGGCGCCTCGGCATATCGCCAGGCCGGATCGACGCTGAAGCCGTTCCTCTATGCGCAGGCGATCGAGAAAGGCTATCTCACCGCAGCCTCGATCCTCGACGATCTCGCCGGTCCAGCTCGACACTGCCTCGGGGCTCTACGTTCCCCAGAATTACGATCGGGCATTCAAGGGGCCGGTCTCCGCACGCATCGCGTTGGCGGGATCGCTCAACGTCCCCGCGGTGCGCACGCTGTTGCTGACCGGGGTGGATGCGTTTCGCGACCGGCTGTGGGACACCGGCTATCGCGGGCTCGTCGAGGACGGCCAATATTATGGCTATTCGCTGGCGCTCGGCTCGGCCGAAGTGACCCTGCTCGAACAGGTCGCCGCCTATCGCAGCCTCGCGCTCGGCGGGCGCTGGTCGCCGCTGCGGTTGACCAAGACTTCTCCAAGCGTGCCGCTCCGGCCGATCGTTTCGCCGCAGGCGGCGTGGATCGTCGCCGACATCCTCGCCGATCCGAACGCCCGCGCCGGCACCTTCGGCGTCGATTCGGCGCTGCGCCTGCCCTTCTGGGCCGCGGCCAAGACCGGCACGTCGAAGGCGATGCGCGACAATTGGTGCATCGGCTTCAGCGACCGGTTCACCGTCGGCGTGTGGGTCGGCAATCTCGAAGGCGATCCGATGCGCGCCGTCTCGGGAACGAGCGGCGCGGCGCCGGTGTGGCGCGACGTCATGACGGCATTGCACGCCGCGACACCCTCCAGGCCGCCACCCCCGCCGGCCGGCGTCGAGACGCGGCAAATCCGCTTTGCCGAGGGCATTGAGCAGCCGCGCCGCGAATTTTTCGTGAAGGGCACTGCGCTCGACCAGGTCGCGGCGGCGCCCGAGACGGCGCGGCGGCCGCGGATCGTCAATCCGGTGGCGGGCAGCGTCTATGCGCTCGATCCCGATATTCCGATCGATCGCCAGCGGCTGGCGATCTCGGTGGCAGGCCAGGTTGCCGGCCATCGCCTGCTGCTCGACCGCGAGGATCTGGGTACTGCCGACTCGCACCCGCTGCTGCTGCCGACGCGCGGGCAGCACCGGTTGCGGCTGGTCGACCTCGGCGGGCGCGTGGTCGATCAGATCCTCTTCACGGTGCGCTGAAGATCTCGCATTTCGCTACGGGAGCGAAATGCTTTTCCGCGCGTTCAATCGCGCGGTCCTTCCCTTTCGGACCGTGCTCAAGGGCACCGGCCGCGCCGCCGCAACCGGCGCGGCCGAACCCCGGACCGCTCGCGCGGCCCGGGTCCGGTCCATTTACCAGTAGAAGCCCGGGATCACCCGCACCACGACGCCGCGGCGCGTATCGATGAGCAACACGTCGTTATAATGGCGCACCCAGCGCTGGTAGCGCCCGACCGGGGGCAGGCGATAGCGCCACGGATCACCGATCACATAGCGTGACCCCCAATAGCTCGGCGCGATCCGCACGCCGCTGCGGAAGCGGGTATAGCCGAACGGCGCCCGCCAATTGCCGCGGGAATAGACGCCGCGGTTGCGCGCGCGATAATCGCGCCAGTCATTGTCGCCCCAGCGGCGATCGCGGTCGCGCCGATCCTCGCGATATTCCTGGCGTGCCTCGCGGACGTCGCGGCGCTCGTCGCGAATGTCGCTGCGATCGCCCCGGCGCCGCGCGTCGCGCAGCTCGCGCTGTTCCTCGCGGATGTCCTGGCGGTCGCGGCGCAGCTCGCGATTCGATTGCGCGCTGGCGGCGGTGGGCACAGCCACCGCCGGCATCGCCACGGCGGCAAGCAGGGCTGCGGTGATGATCTTCTTCATGTGGATTCCTCCAAGCTCACAGGCCGGTTCTTCCGGCACCGCTGCAATCTGGAGGAGTCCGGCTGAACCGCGCGGGAATGCGGCGGTCAGCAATCAGCAACCTTGGCTACTGGCCCGAACCGCCCGGAGGGCCACCGCCGCCGGTGCCCGGAGCGCCGACCGTGCCGATATTGCCGAACAGATCGCTGAAGAAGCTGCGCTTGCGGCCCAGGGTCGGGGTCTTCTTGCCATAGGGGTCGACCGAGGCGATCAGCTCCTTGCCCATCTTCTCGACCGAGGCGACGTTGCCGTTCGCATCGAAGCGCACGCGGATCGTGGTCTGGTCGCGCACTTTGGGATCGCTATAGCCGAAGTTCCGGCTGTCGCGGGACACATAATACCATTCGCCCTGGTTGAACTGGCTGGTCAGCGTCGGGCGGCCGAGCGTCTGCATCACCGATTCGCGGGTATCGACACCGGGCTGGACCGAATCGACGAGCTCCTTGTCGATGACATAGCCCTGGTGCGACTTGATCGGCGCGCAGGCAGTGCCGCCCATGGCGACGAGGAGCGCGGCGCAACCGGCCAGGCGAACGGGGAAGGGCATCGAAATCTCCAGGGCAACGCGAGCACCGGCGCACGCATTGCATCGCGCGCCATTCGCCTCAATATGCGGCAAAATGCGGCCAAACAAGGTCGCGCCACAAGTTGTACGGACGAAGACCAACCATGGGACTGCTCAAGCGCCTGTTCGGCGCCTCCGATCGCGGCACCGCGCCGCAGCTCTACGCGGGCATAGTCGCCAGGGGCCGCGCTCCGCATTGGTACACCGAAGGCGGCGTCCCCGACACGATCGACGGCCGATTCGACATGATCGCCGCGGTCCTCTCGCTCGTCCTGCTGCGGCTCGAAGGCGAAGCCGAGGCAAAGGCGCCGAGCACCGCGCTGGCCGAATGCTTCATCGACGACATGGACGGCCAGTTGCGCGAGATCGGCATCGGCGACGTCGTCGTCGGCAAGCATATGGGCCGGATGATGGGCATGGTCGGCGGTCGGCTCGGCGCCTATCGCGCAGGTCTCGCCGGCGAGGGGCTGCGCGCCGCTCTGGTCCGCAACCTCTATCGCGGCCAGGCACCGGCGGATGCCGCGCTCGCCCATGTCGAGACGGAGCTGCTCGCGCTCCGCGACAGCCTTGCCGCCACGCCCACCGCAACGATCATCGCCGGAGAGCTCCCGCAATGACCCCCGAATTCCCGCGCCCGCACCGACTCGACCAGATCGGCACCGGCGAAAGCAATGTCGCGATCGAGGCCGACGAGACCGAGCGCGCCGCGCTCGCCCGGCGCTTCGATCTCGTCGCGCTCGATCATCTCGCCGCAAGCTTCGCGCTACATCGCGACGCGGCCGGCGTGCGCGCGAGCGGCCATTTGTCGGCGGCGGTGACCCAGTCCTGCGGCGTCACCGGCGAGCCGCTCCCCGCGAAGATCGAGGAGGATTTCGCGATCCGCTTCCTCCCCGAGCCGACCGAGGACGAATCGCACGACGAAATCGAGCTTGCCGAGGAGGATCTCGACACCGTCTTCTACACCGGCAGCGCGCTCGATCTCGGCGAGGCGGCTGCGGAGACGCTGGCGCTGGCACTCGACCCCTTCCCGCGCAGCCCCAATGCCGCGGAAGTGCTCAAGCAGGCGGGCGTGATCAGCGAAGAGGAAGCGGGACCGTTTGGCGCGCTCGCAGCGCTCAAGGACAAGCTGGGGAAATAGCGCATCGACTTTAGCCGCCGGGCAACCAGCTTCGGCTAGTCCCGACGCATGAGATATCCGCATAGGTGGGAAGTGGACTAAACTCCCTCTCCCCTTGTGGGAGAGGGAAGGGGCCCGCTCGCGCAGCGAGTGGGAAGGGTGAGGGGCTGAGTCCCGCTACGATTCCCCTCACCCTTCCGCCGACTTCGTCGGCTCCCTCCCTCTCCCACAAGGGGAGAGGGAAAGAGGAACGCCCGCAACCGGGGCAAGCAATCCGCTAGCCCTCCGTAGCAATACCCCGCGCCAGCATCGCCGCGACGGTCTCCGCGATCGCCTCGGGCGCGACGTCCTCTTCCCACACGCTGTAGCGCAGGCCGAGGAACACGTTCATTCCCATGATTGCCCAGGCATGGACCTCGCTCACATCGTCGCGCACTTCGCCGCGCTCGGCCGCAGCACGCAAGCGCCTGGCGATACGCTCGGCGGTGGTGGCATAGTGCATGCGGAAGCTCTCGGGATCGACGAACTCGGCCTCGTCGATGATCCGGTAGATCTCCTTGTGGGTCCGCGCGAACTTGATGAACGCCAGTAACGCCGCCTGCTCCGCCGCGATCTGGCCGGGCGCATCCTTGAGCGCGGGGGCGACATGTTCGCGGACCTGCTCGGACATGTCGCGGACCAGCGCCCGGAACACCGCGTCCTTCGAATCGAAATAGGTGTAGAAGCTGCCGAGCGCGACGCCGGCGCGGCGGGTGATCCCGCTGATCGAGCCTTCGTGGAACCCCTTTTCGCCGAACTCCTCGGCCGCCGCGTCGAGGATCGCGCGCAGCGTTTTCCGCCCGCGCGCGGTGCGCGGCTCCTTGCCCGCGCTCGCCGCCTCGCTGCCGTCCACCCTCTGGGGTGTGGCGTCCGCGCCACTGCCGCCTGGCATTTCACCCTCTCCCCTGTTTATCCAAGTTGAAACCCGGTTCAGGTTTCAGTATAGCTTCCCGCAACAGCTTACAACCCGCGCACGAGACGGGTCGAATTCTGGGGAGGAAAATGACCATGTCACGCTTGATTCCGTCTGCCCGTATGATTCTACAGGCAGGCGCCGCCTTCGCCGCGCTCTCGGCGATGCCCGCCTTCGCACAGGACACCGCTACGCCGGCCGAGACGCAAGCGGAAGAAACGCAGGGCTATGACGGCGAGATCGTCGTCACTGCGCGCCGCCGCGAGGAGACGCTGCGCGACGTGCCGATCGCGATCACTGCGTTTACCGGCGAGCAGCTCGAGGCATCGGGCGCGCTCGACATCACCGACATCGCCAACACCACTCCCAACGTGACGCTCGAAGTGTCGCGCGGCACCAATTCGACGCTGTCGGCCTTCATCCGCGGCGTCGGCCAGCAGGATCCGGTCGCCGGGTTCGAGGCGGGCGTCGGCATCTATCTCGACGACGTCTATCTCAACCGTCCGCAGGCCGCGGTGCTCGACATCTACGACGTCGAACGGATCGAAGTGCTGCGCGGGCCGCAGGGCACGCTCTATGGCCGCAACACGATCGGCGGCGCGATCAAATATGTCACCCGCCGGCTCGGCGACACGCCCAGCTTCAAGCTGCGCGGCACCTATGGCTCGTACAATCAGATCGACGGCGTAGTCAGCGCCAGCGCACCACTCGGCAACACCGGATTGCGCGTCGGCGCAGCCTATGCGCGGCTCACCCGCGACGGCTTCGGTGAGAATCTCACCACCGGCGCGGAGAATTACGACAAGGATCTGTGGGCCGCGCGCGGCACGATCGAGTTCGAGCCGAGCGCGGAGGCCTTTTTCCGCATTTCGGGCGATTACACCAAGGACACCAGCCAGCCGCGCGGCGGCCACCGCCTGATCCCCGGCATCGCCACCGGCGCACCGGTGCTCGACGACGTCTATGACACCCGCGCGGGCCTCACCAGCCCGGCGCAGGAAGTCGAAGCCTGGGGCATCACCGGGCTGATCGAATTGAAGCCCGCCGACTGGCTGACCTTCCGCTCGATCACCAGCTACCGCAAGGACGACAGCGCCACGCCGATCGACTTCGATTCGCTTCCCGCGGTCCAGGTCGACGTGCCGGCCTTCTACAACAACAAGCAGTTCAGCCAGGAAGCGCAGTTCCTGATCGACACCGGGTCCTTCTCCGGCCTGCTCGGTGTCTATTATCTCGATGCCGAGGCGCGCACCGTGTTCGACGTGCGGCTGCCGGGCGGCGTGACTGCGCTGACCTATGGCAATGTGTTCACCGATACCGTCGCAGTGTTCGGTGACTTCACCTACGATCTTGGCGAGATGTTCAGCGTCTCGGCGGGCGGGCGCTACACCTGGGATCAGCGCCAGTCGACGATCCTGCGCCAGACCTTCCTCGGCGGCGGCTCGCCCTTCTTCGGCGGCGCCGGCACGCTGTTCGCGACCACTTCGAATTTCCGGGGCGAGGCCGATTTCGCGCAGTTCACCCCGCGCGCCTCGATCAGCTTCAAGCCGAGCGCCGACCACAATCTCTACGCAAGCTGGGCCAAGGGCTTCAAGGGCGGCGGCTTCGATCCGCGTGGCCAGTCGACCGCGTGCCGCACGCCCGCCGGCGGCGCCTGCTCCCCGCAGCAGGTCTATGACTTCCTCGCTTTCGATCCCGAGAAGGTCACCACGTACGAGATCGGCTACAAAGCCAGCCTGTTCGATCGCCGCGTCAATCTCGCGCTCGCCGCCTTCCAGTCGGACTATACCGACGTGCAGGTGCCGGGCTCGATCGGCACCACGATCAATGGCCAGCAAACCTTCGTCGGCGTCACCACCAATGCCGGCAAGGCGCGGATCAAGGGCGTGGAATTCGAAGGCAATGTGATCGCCTCGCGCGATCTCGGCGCCCCCGGCGGTACGCTCAACCTGAGCTGGACGCTGGGCTATCTCGACGCGAAATATCTGCACTTCATCGATGCGCGCGGCATTGACGTGGCGAATCGCCGGAAGATCCAGAACACGCCGGACCTGACCGCAAGCGGCACTCTGGCCTATAAGGTGCCCGTCGGCGACGGCGCGATCAGCGCGAGCACGACGGTGTCTTATCGCAGCGATTCGCAGCAATTCGAACTGCGCACGCCGATGCTCGACCAACCCGCTTATACCTTGCTCGACGCCAATCTCGTCTGGGACATCAACCAGACCTTCTCGCTCGGCATCCACGGCCGCAATCTGACCAACGAGCGCTACATCGTCGCGGGCTATAATTTCCTCGCGCAGAACCCGGACACCGGCGATTTCCTGCGCACGCCGGCAGGCGCCTATGTCCCGACGCTCGGCACCGAAGGCGTGCTCACAGCCTATTACGGCAATCCGCGTCAGGTGTTCGTGACCGGCACCGTGAAGTTCTGACGCAATCTCCCTCTCCCGCTTGCGGGAGAGGGCTCTTAAGGGCCAGCGATGAACCACACCCATTCCGCTCGGCGCCCAGCCTATCCCGCCGTGGTGCTGGCGATGCTGCTGCTCGTCTACACCTTCAACTTCCTCGACCGGCAGATCCTGTCGATCCTCGCCCAGCCGGTGAAGAAGGATCTGGGGCTCGACGATGCGCAGCTCGGCATGCTCGGCGGGCTTGCCTTTGCGGCGCTCTATTCGACGCTGGCGATCCCGCTGGCTTTGCTCGCCGACCGCACCAGCCGGACCTGGGTGATCACCGTCTCGCTCGGCGTGTGGAGCGGCTTCACTGCCTTGTGCGGCTTCGCGCAGAACTTCACCCAGATGTTCCTGTTCCGGCTCGGCGTCGGCGTCGGCGAGGCGGGCGGGGTCGCGCCGAGCTACGCGCTGATCTCGGACTATTTCCCGCCCGAGAAGCGCGCCCGGGCGCTGTCGATCTATTCGCTCGGCATCCCGTTGGGTGCGGCGGGCGGCGTGCTGCTCGGCGGATATATCGCGCAGAATGTAGAGTGGCGCACCGCGTTCATCGTCGTCGGCCTCGCCGGCGTGGCGATCGCGCCGATCTTCCGGCTGGTGGTCAGGGACCGCCCCGCCCCGCCGCCACCACGGAGAACCAGGTGCCGGTCGCGCGCGTTTTCGGCATCCTCGCCGCCAAGCCCGGCTTCTGGCTGATGGCGTTCGGCGCCGCGGCCGGATCGATGTGCGGATACGGCGTCGCCTTCTGGCTGCCGAGCCTGATGCAGCGCAGCTTCGGGCTCAGCCTTGTCCAGACCGGCCAGTTCTTCGGGGCGTTGCTGCTCACCGGCGGGGTTGCCGGCATATTGCTCGGCGGCTGGCTGGGAGACCGGCTGGGGCCACGCAACCGCCGCTGGTACGCGCTGGCGCCGGCGATCTGCTACGCCGCGGGGGCGCCGTTGTTCATCGCGGGCGTGCTGTCGAGCAGCTGGCCGATCGCCTTCGCATTGTTCCTGCTGCCGCAGGCGCTGGTCTATGTCTGGCTCGGCCCGGTGCTCACCGCGGTCCAGCATCTGGTACCCGCCCATATGCGCGCGACTGCCTCGGCGAGCTTCCTGCTGATCAACAATCTGATCGGGCTGGGGCTCGGCAGCTGGGCGATCGGATCGCTCTCGAAAGCGCTGACGCCGGCCTATGGCGACGAGGCGCTGCGCTATGCGATCGCCGCGGGGCTGTGCCTGTATTTGGTCGCCGGCGCGCTGATGGCGCTGGCGAGCCGGTTCCTCCAGCGGGACTGGGTGGATTGAACGGAGTTACAGGCCGCGCGCCTTTGCGAAGCGCGCCATTTCGGCGTCTATGGCGTTACGAAGTGTCTTGGAATCGGTCTCAAAATACAGGTCAGGCGCATCGACGTCGTCCATATATGCCCGAACCAGAAGCGCCATCGGCTTGCCCCGATATCGTATCGGAATCGTCACGGCGTGCTCTTCGTCAATCGGCGTATCGAGAAGGAACTGCGCGAGCGCGTCGATCTCAATCCCGAGATGCAGGCGGCGCTCCAGCTCCGTCAGGAACGGCCGTACGTTCTCTTTGTCGAAATTCATCGACGCCTCGCTACGCTGCATGGCGCAAGCTTCGGTCGCGACCACCGCGGCAATAGCTAACAAGGATGCCACGAGCAGCTTTCGCATCGCCTAGCGCTCCCGCGTCGCCGCGAACTTCACGTTCGAATAGCGGTCGGCGATATAGCCGACTTCCCAAGCCGATTTGGCGAGGAACACCGGGTTGCCGTCGCGGTCCTTCGCCATGGCGCCGCGGTTGAGGCCCATGAACTCCTCGAGTGCCTTCGGGTCCTCGCTCGACACCCAGCGGGCCGTCTCGAACGGCGCGGGTTCGAGCCCGGCCGCGACCTTGTACTCCGCATCGAGCCGCGACAGCAGCACGTCGAGCTGGAGCTGGCCGACCACGCCGATGATCCAGTTGGAGCCGATGTCGGGATAGAAGACCTGCGTCACGCCCTCCTCGGCCATGTCGTCCAGCGCCTTGCGCAACTGCTTTGTCTTGGTCGGGTCCTTGAGCTGGACGCGGCGCAGGATCTCAGGGGCGAAATTGGGCAGGCCGGTGAAGCGCACATCGGCGCGCTCGGACAGCGTATCGCCCACCCGGAGCGTGCCGTGGTTGGGGATGCCGATGATGTCGCCCGGATACGCCTCGTCCGCCAGCTCGCGCTCGCGTGCGAAGAACAGGATCGGCGAATGGATCGCGATCGGCTTGCCGTGCCCGCTGGGTGTCAGCTTCATCCCGCGCTTGAAGGTGCCCGAGCACAGCCGCATGAACGCGATACGGTCGCGGTGGTTGGGATCCATATTGGCCTGGACCTTGAACACGAAGCCAGTGACTTCGTCGCGGGTAGGCTCGACCGGGGCGGGCTCCGCCGGCTGGGCACGCGGCGGCGGCGCGAAACTGGCCAGCGCCTCGATCAGCGAATCGACGCCGAACTCCTTGAGTGCGGAGCCGAAATAGACCGGCGTCAGGTCGCCGTGGCGATAGGCCTCGGCATCGAATTCGGGATAGCCGACCCCAGCCAGCTCGACTTCCTCGCGCAGCTTGGCGAGGTTTTCGGCGGAGATGATGGCGTCGAGCTGCGGATCGTCGAGCCCGTTGGTCTGGATCACCTTGCCCTGGAATTCGCGGCTATTGCCCTCGGGGAGCAGCAGGCGGTTCGTCGCGAGATCGTAGATCCCTTCGAAATTGCCGCCCATCCCCACCGGCCAGGTCATCGGCGTCACGTCGAGCGCGAGCAGATTCGCCACCTCGTCGAGGATGTCGAACACCTCGCGCCCTTCGCGGTCGACCTTGTTGACGAAGGTGATGATCGGCACGTTCCTGAGGCGGCAAACCTCGAACAATTTCCGCGTCTGGCTCTCGATGCCCTTGGCAACGTCGATCACCATTACGGCGGAGTCGACTGCCGTCAGCGTGCGATAGGTGTCCTCAGAAAAATCCTCGTGGCCCGGCGTGTCGAGCAGGTTGAAGGTGATCCCCTCACGCTCGAAGGTCATCACCGACGAGGTGACCGAGATGCCGCGCTGCTGCTCGATCTTCATCCAGTCCGATCGCGCGCGCCGCGCCTGCCCGCGCGCCTTGACCTCGCCGGCGAGATGGATCGCGCCGCCGAACAGCAGCAGCTTTTCGGTGAGCGTGGTCTTGCCGGCGTCGGGGTGCGAGATGATCGCGAAGGTACGGCGGTCGTTGATGCGGTCGGAAGGCATGCAATATTTGTCCGTTCGTGCTGAGCTTGTCGAAGCACGGTTCTGTTGCAGGGGCGGTAGAAGAAGGACCGCCCTTCGACAAGCTCAGGGCGAACGGAGGTTTACGCGTCCAGCGTCACCTGCATGCTGAATGCGCGCGATTCGCCCGGCGCGAAGCGGAGGATGCCGGGCTTGTCCCAGATCTCGCCGTCGAACCCGACGGGGTCTGCGATGCCGTGCCACGGCTCGATACAGACGAAGCGGGCACCGGGCTTGGTCCAGATGCCGAGCTTCGGCATGCCGGCAAAGCCGATCTCGAGCCCCGGCCCTGCACCGCCGTCATAGCGCAGCGACCGGCTTTCGAGGCCGTCCCATACCAAAGCGTCACGCTCGAACATTTCATCGTCGAGCCTCAGTTCGCGCCCGTCGAGTGGGCTCGGCCGGCTCTCGGGCGCGATCCAGCCGCCGCGCGCGATCGCCGAGAGCGCGGCCGGCTCCTGCTTCTCGAAGACGATGCGGTGATCCGCGCGCGGACGGCCGAACGGCAGCGGCCAGGCGAAGGCGGGATGGAAGCCGAAGCTGGCAGGCATGTCGCGATCGCCGGTATTGGTCACGGTGATGTCTATCGCCAGCGTCGCGCCGGCCAGCGTGAACGCCGCGTCGAGCGTGAAGGCGAAGGGATAGACCGCGCGGGTCTCGTCATTGTCGGACAGCCGGAACACCGCGCGATCTCGCCGTCTGCTCGGTCAGCGCGAACCGCTGCCGCCGCGCGAAACCATGCTGCGGCAGCGGATATTCCGCGCCGTCGAGGCGATATTTGTCGCCCATCAACCGACCGACGATCGGGAACAGCAAAGGTGCGCGCCCGGCCCAGAAGGCGGGATCGGCATCGGTCATCAGCTCGCGCCCGTCGATGTCGCGCAGGCTCGAAAGCTCGGCACCGAGCGGGTTGATCCGCGCGTCGAGCACGTCGCTGGCGATCTCGATCATCCCAAATCCTTCATTCGGCCGAGCGTTTACGGCGCCGGAATTCGGCGACCTTGGCCTTGTTGCCGCACGCCGCCATCGAGCACCAGCGGCGGTCGTGCGAGCGCGACGTATCGAGGAACAGGATCGCGCAACCCTCCGCTTCGCATTGCCGGATGTGGCGCGCCTGTGTCCCGCCGAACAACAGCACCGCCTCGCGCGCCACTTCGCCCAGCAGCCCCGCGGCATTTCCGTGCCACGCCAAGGTCCCGGCCGGATCGAGCTGCGGCGCCGCCGCCAGCCCTGCCGCGACTGCATTGAGATCGGCGCGCGCTTCGGCCGGATCGGGCTTCCCGGCGATACGCGCGACAGCCAGATCATGGATCGCTTCGCGCAATCGCCTCGCCGTGAGGAGGTCCGCCTCGGTCGCGGGCGCACCGGAGTCGAACCCCGCCGCGCGCAGCCAGCGTTCGACATCGCCAGGCGTGGCGAACAGGTCGCGCGGCGCCGGCTTGAGCCGGGCCGCAAGCGTGGCGACGAGATCCAGCGCGCGATGCCCGCCCCGGAAGCGAAAGCCGTCGCGCTGCTCTGCTGAAGGGGATGGATCGGGCATGGCCGCAAGTTAGGCCTTGGTAACCGGCTTGACAAGTTATGCTTAAGCGCACACTCAATCGTAACCTATTTATCTGGTTACGGAGAGCCTCCAATGCCCATTCCACCCCTGATCCCGCTCGCAATGCTCGCCGCAGTCCCGCAACAGCCGCCGCTGGTGCTCGAAGGCAGCTGGGAAATGACCTCGGCCTATGAAATCCTTGCCGACGGTTCGCGCGCCACGGCTTATGGCGAGCATCCGCGCGGGCTGATGATGGTCGACGCCGACGGGCGCTACACGATCCAGATATTCCGGCCCGATCGGCCGCTCTTCGCGAGCGGCGACAAGACTCGCGGCACGCCGGAGGAATATCGCGCCGTGGTGCTCGGCTCGAGCACGCATTTCGGCCGGGTCCGCGCGCTTCCCGACGGCAAGACGCTCGTCTTCAGCGTCGAGAGCGCGTCCTGGCCCAATTGGGAAGGCAAGCAGCAGGTGCGCGAATACAGTTTCCGCGACGGCGTGCTCACTTATGCGGTCCCCGCCAGCGCCTCCGGCAACGGCACCGTCGCCTGGTCGGTATGGCGCAAGCTGCGCTAGCCCTGCGCCTCGCGGTGGACGAGGAAGGGCGACCAGGCCTGGTTGACCGGCATCAGCTCGATCGTGTTGACGTTGAGGTGCGGCGGCTGCCCGGCGACCCACAGCATCGTCGCGGCGATGTCCTCGGCGGTCATCGGATTGACCCCGGCATAGACCTTGTCCGAAGTCTCCTGGCTGCCGGTGCGCACCAGCGTGAATTCGGTCTCGACCATGCCGGGCTCGATCGAGCAGACGCGTACGCCCGTGCCGATCAGGTCCGAGCGCAGATTGAGGCTGAACTGGCGGACGAACGCCTTGGTCGCGCCGTACACATTGCCGCCGGGATAGGGATAGCTGGCCGCCACCGAGGCAAGGTTGATGATCGCGCCTTTCCGCTCGATCAGCTGCGGCAACAGCTTGTGCGTGATCGACACGAGCGCGGTGATGTTGGTGTCGATCATCGTCGTCCAGTTGGACAGCGCCGCCTGCTGGGCCGGTTCCAGCCCCAGCGCGAGCCCGGCATTGTTGATCAGCAGGTCGATGCCGCGAAACGCCTCGGGCAGCCCGTCGAGCGCAGCGTCGCGCGCGCCCGTGTCACGGATGTCGAATTCGAGCATGTGGAGCGCATCGCCCAGCTCCGCCTGCAGCGCCGCCAGCCGATCAGCGCGCCGCCCGGTGCCGATCACCTTCCACCCCGCCGCGACGAACGCCCGCGCGGCAGCTTCGCCGATGCCGGCGGTGGCGCCGGTGATGAGAGCGGTGGGCATGCGATTCTCCGTATCCGTCATCCCGGACTTGTTCCGGGATCCACTAAGCCTCACGCATCAGGCGAGAGCTCTGGCTCCGCCCTTGCCTCCCGGTGGACCCCGGCACAAGGCCGGGGTGACGGGAATCAGCTCATCCCCGCAACATCGCGCCGAGCTTCGCCGCGGCGGCAACCACCTTGTCCGCCACCGCCTTCAGCTCGGCATCGGTGAAGCTCTTCTCGCCCGGCTGGAGCGTGACTTCCACCGCGAGGCTCTTCTGCCCCTCGGGCACGCCGGTGCCGGTGAAGATGTCGAACAGCCGCGCATCGACGATCACCGCCTTGTCGGCGCCCTTCACCGTGCGGACGAGATCGCCCGCCGCCAGCTCCGCCGGCACCAGGAAGGCGAAGTCGCGGGTGACTGCCTGCAGCGCCGGTGGCGTGTAGGCGGGACGCATGAAGCCGGTGCCGCGCTTCGCGGGCAGCGCATCGAGATAGATCTCGACCGCAGCGACATCGCCGTCGAGGTCGAACGCCCTCAGCACGCCCGGATGCACCATGCCGAATGCGGCGAGCACCGTCTTCGGCCCGAGCCGTAAGGTCGCCGACTGGCCGGGATGATAGACATCCCCCGCCCAAAGGGAATCCGGGCCCATCACCTGCAGGTTCGCCACCGGCGCACCCGCGGCTTCGAGCAATGCCAGCGCCTCGGCCTTGGCGTCGAACGCGCCGAAGCGCTGGGCCTTGCCGCCCTGCCAGCCGCGCGCCGCGCGGTCGCCCGCGAGCACCACGCCCAATGTCAGCCGCTCCTTGTCGGCGAGGTAGCGCCGGCCGATCTCGAACAGCCGGACGCCGCTCGCGCCGCGCTTCACATTGCGCTCGGCCGCGGCGAGCAGGCCGGGGAGCAGCGACGGCCGCATGACCTTCATGTCCTCGCTGATCGGATTGGCGAGGCTCCATGCCCCGCCGCCGAACGGCGCGGCCTCGGCCTCGGAGATGAAGCTCCACGTCACCGCTTCGTTGAGTCCGCGCGCCGCGGCCGTGCGGCGCAGCTTGCGCTCCAGCTTCTGCTCGGGCGTGGCGGTCGGGCGGGCGACACCGGGAACGCGCTCCAGCGGCGTCGAGGGCACCTTGTCGATGCCTTCGATGCGGATGACTTCCTCGACCAGATCGGCCGGGCCGTCCACGTCGCGGCGCCAGCTCGGCACGGTGACATCCCAGTCGGCGTCGACCCTGAAGCCGAGGCTTTCGAGGATCGCCTTCTGGCGATCGGCCGGCACGGCGAGGCCGCCCAGCGTCTCGGCCAAGGCCGGATCATACCGGTAGCTGCGTGGCGTGGTCGGCGCCTGCCCGGCGCGCATCACTTCGCTGGCGGTGCCGCCGCACAGATCGACCACATAGCGCGCCGCGATCGCGATGCCGTCGTCGAGGAACGCCGGGTCCACGCCGCGCTCGAAGCGCGAGCGCGCGTCGCTGGTCAGGTTGAGCTTCTGGCCGGTGCGCGCGATGTGATCGGGATCGAAGAAGGCGCATTCGATCACCACGTCGGTGGTGGCCTCGGACACGCCGGTGTCCTCGCCGCCCATGATCCCGCCGATATCGTGCACGCCGTTCGCGTCGGCGATCACCGTCACGCTCTCGTCGAGCGTATAGGTCTTCTCGTTGAGCGCGAGCACCTGCTCGCCGGCCTTCGCCTTGCGCACCACCAGCGCGCCGCTCAGCTTCGCCTTGTCATAGACGTGTAGCGGGCGGCCGAGATCGATCATCACATAATTGGTGATGTCGACCAAAGCCGAGATCGGACGCTGGCCGATCGCCTTCAGGCGCTGCTGCATCCATTCGGGCGAGGCAGTGTTGGTGACGCCGCTGACGGTCTGGCCGAAATAAGCGGGGCATCCCTCGGGCGCCTCGATCCGCACTTCGGGGCCGGCGCCGCTGGTCGGCACCGGATCGACCTTGAGCGGCTTGAGCGTCCCCAGTCCCGCCGCCGCGAGATCGCGCGCGATGCCGCGCACGCCCATGCAATCCTGCCGGTTGGGCGTGATCGAAACGTCGATCACGGCGTCGTTCAGCCCCGCATAATCGGGATAGGACACGCCGATCGGCGCATCGGCGGGCAACTCGATGATGCCCTCATGATCGTCGCCGAGCTCAAGCTCGCGCGTGGAGCACATCATGCCGTTCGATTCGACGCCGCGCACCGCGGCGACCTTGAGCTGCATGCCGTTGGCCGGCACCACCGCGCCCGGAAGCCCGAGCACGCCGACCAGCCCCGCACGCGCATTGGGCGCACCGCAGACCACCTGCAGCGGCGCGCCTTCGCCGGTATCGACGGTCAGCACCTGCAATTTGTCGGCCTGCGGATGGCGCTCGGCGGTGAGCACCCTGGCGACGCGGAACGCCGCGAGCTTCTCGCCCGGATTCTCGACGCCTTCGACTTCGAGGCCGACGCGCGTCAGCGCCTCGACCACGTCGTCGAGCGAAGCGGTCGTCTCCAGATGCTCCTTGAGCCAGTTCAGCGTGAACTTCATGCGCCCACTCCCCGCTCAGCGTGGGCACGTCGAGCGCCGAGAAACCATAGTGGCGCAGCCAGCGCAGATCGCCGTCGAAAAAGGCGCGCAAGTCGTCCATCCCGTATTTGAGCATCGCCAGCCGGTCGACGCCGGTGCCGAAGGCGAAGCCCTGCCATTCATCGGGATCGAGCCCGCAGGCGGCGATCACCTTGGGGTGCACCATCCCGGAGCCGAGCACTTCCATCCAGCCCTCGGACCCGCCGATCACGCGCTTTCCGTTGACCACCGAATAGCCGACATCGACCTCGGCGCTGGGTTCGGTGAAGGGGAAGTAGCTCGGGCGCAGACGGAGCACGATGTCGTCGCGCTCGAAAAAGGCCTTCAGGAAGGTCTCGAGCGTCCACTTCAGGTGACCGAGCGTGATCCCCTTGTCGATCACCAGGCCTTCGATCTGGTGGAACATCGGCGTGTGCGTCGCGTCCGAATCCGAGCGATAGACCCGGCCCGGCGCGATGATCCGGATCGGCGGCTTGTTGGCCAGCATCGTGCGGATCTGCACCGGCGAGGTATGGGTGCGCAGCAGGTGCTTCTGGCTGCCATCGGCCTCGGGCGGGAAATAGAAAGTGTCGTGCATCGCCCGCGCCGGATGGCTCTCGGGGATGTTGAGCGCCGTGAAATTGTGCCAGTCGTCCTCGATCTCGGGACCCGTCGCGACGGCGAAGCCGAGATCGGCGAAGATCTCCGCCAGCTCGTCCATCACCTGGCTCACCGGGTGCACCGAGCCCGCCGGCACCCCGTCGACCGGCAATGTCATGTCGAGCGTCTCGCTCGCCAGCCGCGCGTCGAGCGCCAGCCGCTCGAGCGTCGTCTTGCGGTCGGCCAGCGCCGCGGTCACTGCCTCGCGCAGGCCATGGATGCGCGGACCCTGTTCCTGGCGCTCCTCGGGGCTCATCGCGCCCAGCGTCTTGAGCAGCCCGGTGATCGCGCCTTGTTTGCCCAGCGCATGGACGCGCAGCGCCTCGACGGCGTCGAGCCCGGTCGCGGCGTCGATCGAGGCGAGCAGGTCGCTGCGCAATTGTTCGAGATCGGTGGTCATGAAAGGCCCGAACCCCAGAGTGCGCACGAGGTCAACCCTCCGGCGCAAGATTCGCCTCCGCGCACGGCCCGTCGCGGGGGCGGGGCAGGATGACGCAGCCCCTTCTCGCCGATCCGCGATCATGAGACGCCATTGCCGCCGACTCGTATGCGCGGAGGCGACCGATGTTGATGCAGGCAAGGCTCGAAACCGTCGATTGTCCCTGCTGCGAGAGCGACGGGCATCGGCATTGGGCATCCGAAAACGGCTATGATGCCGTCAAATGCACCGGCTGCGGCACCGTCTATATCCGCGAGCGCCCGCGCGCCGAGGACATCTCCGCCGCCGCGCGCGACGGCGTCCATCCCACCGAAGACGGCACGCTCGATCAGCGGCTGCGCCGCCAGGGCTGGAAGGTGCCTTTCTATGCCGGCATCGTCCGCCGCTTCTTCGAAGGCGAGAAGGGCCTCAGCTGGCTCGACGTCGGCGCCGGCAATGGCGAGTTCGTCGAGGCGGTGCAGCGCGCGCTGCCCGATGCGAAGGCCAGCGGCATCGATCCGATGGAAGTGAAGGTCGCGCGCGCACAGCAGCGCGGCGTGCCGATCACCGCGCAGACGCTGGAGGAAGTGACCGGCAGCCACGACGTGATCTCGATCATCAACGTCTTCTCGCACGTCCCCGACTTCCAGCATTTCGGCGGTCTGATCCGCGCCCGGCTCAAGCCCGGCGGCTCGCTGTTCGTCGAAACCGGCAATGGCGGCGACTTGCCCTCGCGCGCCGATTATCCCGGCGAATTGCTGCTTCCCGACCATCTCACCTTCTCGGGCATCGAGCAGATGAAGCAGACGCTCGGGCGCCTGGGCTTCGGGCGGATCGAGCATTTCAGCCGCCGCACCGATCACCCGCTCTGGGCCGCCAAGCAGATCGTGAAGAGCGCGCTCAAGAGCAGGCCGAAGCTGGTCCTCCCTGGACACGCAAGTTCCGGACGGTGTTCTACCGCGCGTATCTGGATTCCTGATCGGGGCTAGACCCGGCTGCCGAGCAGCGCCCCGCCGAAGCCGATGAACATCACCCCCGTGGCGCGGTTGAACAGCTTCTGCCGGCTGGCCGGGGCGAGCCAGCCGGCCAGCGAGCGCCCGCCCAGTGCATAGACGCCGTACCAGAAGCCCTCGATCACCACGAAGCTCGTCACCAGCACGCCAAGCTGGATCCAGAAGGGCCGATTCGTGTCGAGGAATTGCGGAAACAGCGCCGCGGCGAAGATGATCAGCTTGGGATTGGAAAGTCCCGTGGCGAGCCCCGTCGCATAGAGCGCGCCTGCCGAGCGCCGCGTGTGCGGATCGCTCGCTGCCGCGCCCACCGGCGCGCGCCACGCCTTGATCCCCAGCCACACCAGATAGGCGACGCCGGCATAGCGCAGCACATCGTACAGCCCCGGCGCCGCCTTGAGCAAAGCACCAAGCCCCGCTGCGGAGGCGAGCAGACAGAGCAGAACCGCGCTCATCAGCCCCGCCATCGAGAAAAGCGCGCGGCGCGGCCCGTGATGGATGCTCTGCACCATCACATGGAGCATGTTCGGCCCGGGCGTCCCCGCGATCAGGAACACGGCAGTGACATAGAGCCACCAAGTCTGCATCGCCATTTCGTCTTGCCCTTTCTTCCTCATTCCTCCTCGTCACCCCGGCGAAAGCCGGGGCCCAGAGTCTCAAGCGACGTCCTGCTTGGCTCTGGATCCCGGCTTTCGCCGGGATGACGGAATTGGGCGGAGTAAAACGAAAAAGGGCGCCGGTGGTAACCACCGACGCCCCAAATCTTCTCGCTACCAGTCGCCTCAGGCGGCCTGGGGCAGAGCCGCCTTCGCCTGCGCGACGATGGCGGTGAACGCCTCGCCTTCGTGCATCGCGATGTCGGCCAGGACCTTCCGGTCGAGTTCGATGCCCGCGAGCTTGAGCCCGTGCATGAACTGCGAATAGGTCAGGCCTTCGGCGCGAACGCCGGCGTTGATGCGCTGGATCCAGAGACCACGGAAAGTCCGCTTCTTAACCTTGCGGTCGCGATACGCGTACTGGCCGGCCTTTTCGACGGCCTGCCGCGCGATGCGGATCGTGTTCTTGCGACGGCCGCGATAGCCCTTCGCCTGTTCCAGGATATTCTTGTGCTTGGCGCGGGTGGTAACACCCCGTTTGACGCGTGCCATGGTTCCGGGCTCCTTACTTCAGACCGTACGGAGCCCACGCAACGACGCGCGCGGTATCAGCATGGGCGAGCACGGACGTGCCGCGATTCTGGCGGATATACTTGGCATTGTGGCTGATCAGACGGTGACGCTTGCCGGCGAAGCCGTGCTTGATCTTGCCGGTGGCGGTGAATTTGAAGCGCTTCTTCACACCGCTCTTGGTCTTGAGCTTGGGCATTTTGGTCTCCTTGCAAACTCGAACGTGCGAACAGCCGCGGCAGCCCTTGATGGCCGGGCGTGTTCCTGACGTTCGAGGAAAGCGGGGCGCATAACCGAAGCCCCGCTGCAATGCAACCTGAGTCGGGAACCCCCGGAGGTTGCTGCGCTTTTCAGCCTTTATGGCAGAGGAACCACCGCCCCCGGCCAGCGGCGATGCTCCGGCAAGGCCCGCCCGTGCGCTCGGCACGCCGCTGGCCAGCGTCATCGCCGTCGTCGCCACGATCCTCGGGCTGCTCGTCCTCGCCTGGACGATCCTGTTCGTCACCAAGGGCCGCTTCCTCAAATCCACCTTCGAGAAAGTCGTTGCGGCGCAGACGCACCGCGACGTGAGGGTCGCCGGCGACTTTCAGCTCTATTTCGCGCCGTTCAACGTCAGGTTCCTCGCCGAGGGGCTGACCATCTCCAATCCCGAATGGGCGGGGCGCGGCAATTTCTTCTCGGCGAGGAAGATCGATTCGCGCATCTCGACCTGGAGCCTGATCACCGGAAATCGGCGGATCAACTGGCTCGGTCTCGAGGACGGCCATGTCGATCTGCAGTGGGACAAAGAGGGCCGGCGCAACACCTGGACCTTCAGCGAGGAGAAAGGCGAGCCGCTCGACCTGCCGATCATCCGCCGCGCGATCGTGCAGGGCACGATGATCCGCTACGTCGATCCGCGCATGCGGATCGCCGCGGGCATCCGCATCCACACCGTCGAGGCCCTCGACACCAAATTCGCTTCGACGATCCGCTTCGACGGCAACGGCACCGCGCGGGGCACGCGATTCACTCTGGCGGGCGAGTTGCTCACCCCCAATGCCACTGTCGCGGGCGGACAGAACCAGCTCAAGCTGCATGTCGAGGGCGTTCGCACCAGCATCCACGTCGCGGGCACCCTCCCCGGCGCGACCGAGATCGAAGGCGCCGATCTCCACATGGACGCGCGCGGGCAGAACCTCGCCGACGTCTTCGCGGTCGCGGGTATCGCCGTGCCCGATACCCGCAACTACCGGCTACGCTCGGATCTCACCAAATACGGTGACGAATGGCGCTTCACGCGACTGACCGGACGCTTCGGCGCCAGCGACCTCGCCGGCAAGTTCACGGTGGCGGTTCGGGAGCCGCGGCTGCTGCTCACCGCCGATCTCTCTACGCGCGTGCTCGACATCGTCGATGCCGGTCCGTTCATCGGCTACAGCCCCCAGGCCTCGGCGGCGGGTGCAGTGGTGACGCAGGCGGCCGGCACGCCGCGCATCCTCCCGGACGCGCCGCTCCGGGTCGAGGCGCTCAGGAATTTCGACGCCAAGGTCGACTGGCGCGTGCGCACCGTCCGCGCCGAGAGCCTGCCGGTCTCGAACATCACGCTCGGCCTCGATCTGGACGACCGGCTGCTCAAGCTCAGCCCGCTCAACTTCTCGATGGCCCGCGGCACCGTCAATTCGGACATCACGATCAATGCGCGCCGCGACCCCGTCTTCACCGAGTACGACATCCGCCTCTCGCCTACGCCAATGGGCACGCTGCTCGCCGGGTTCGGGGTCGAGCAATCGGGTACCAGCGGCACCTTGAAGGCGCGCGTGCAGATGACCGGATCGGGCAACAGCGTGCGCGATTCGCTGGCCAATTCGAACGGCCGCATCGCCGTGATCCTGCCCAAGGGCAATTTCTGGACGCGCAACGTCCAGCTCTCCGAGCTCGATATCGGCGTGTTCATCCAGAAGATGTTCGAGAAGAAACTGAAGGAGCCGGTGCAGATCAATTGCGGGCTGATCGGCTTCAGCGTGCGAAACGGGATCGCGGCGGCGGATCCGATCCTGATCGATACCGAGAAGAACGTCATGCTCGGCCGCGGCGGATTCAGCTTCAGGAACGAGACGCTCGATCTCGCCTTCCGTGCCGACAGCAAGAAGTTCAGCCTGTTCTCGGGCCAGTCGCCGGTGGGGATCGGCGGCTATTTCGCCCGGCCGCGGATCGACGTGATCAGTCCCGAGCTGGTCGGCCGCGCCGGCGCCGGCCTCGGCCTCGGGGTGCTCGCCAGCCCGTTCGCAGCAGTGATCGCGTTCGTCGATGTCGGCGATGCCAAGGCAGCGGATTGCGGCCCGGTGCTCGCCGGCGCCTCGGCCCGCGCCCAGCGCACCGACAAGGGCAAGCCCCGCGACGATGTCGGCAAGGGCACCACCGCCAAGTCCGAAAGCGGCAAGGCGTCGAAGGGAGAGCGCAAGGAACAGCGCAAGAAGTTCCTCGGCATCTTCTGAACCGCTACAATCGCCGCATCCGACTCGAAGGAGAGCGAGCATGGCCGAGAATCAGGGCCCGATGGACGGCGTCACTGCGCATCTGACGATCCGCGAGGGCAAGGGCAGCGAAGCCGTCGAATTCTACAAGGCGGCGTTCGGCGCCGAGGAGCAGCTCCGCCACCTCGCCGACGACGGCAAGCGGATCATGCATTCGCACCTGAAGATCAACGGCGGTTCGGTGATGCTGAACGACGACTTTCCCGAATATACCGGCGGCATTTCGGTTCCCGCCGGCGTCACATTGCACCTCCAGACCGACGATGCCGACAAATGGTGGGAACGCGCCGTCGCCGCGGGCGCGACCGTGCGCATGCCGCTCGACAACCAGTTCTGGGGCGATCGCTACGGCCAGGTCGTCGATCCGTTCGGCCACCATTGGTCGATCGGCGGGCCGGTCACGGCCTGAGCGTCTCGGGCGCAAACCCGTATTTCGGGTCAAGCGTGACCACCGGAATCGCCGCGTCAGCTCCCGAGTTGTTCGAGGATCGGGCAGTCGGGCCGGGCATCGCCGTGGCAGCGGCGCGCGAGGTCGAGCAACGTCGCCCGCATCGCCTCGAGCGCCCTGGCCTTCTGCCCGAGCTCGGCCGCACGCGCCTCGGCCAGCTGCTTGACCTCGCTGCTCGACCGGTTGCGATCGGACCAGAGGGCAAGCAGGGTCTCGATCTCGGCGATCGGGAAGCCGAGATCGCGGGCGTTGGCGATGAACCGCAGGCGGTGGACGTCGGCTTCCGAATAGTCGCGATAGCCGCTGTCGCGGCGCGGCGGCGGCGGGATCAGCCCGAGCTTCTCATAATGGCGGATCATCCGCTGCGAGACCCCGCTCGCTTTCGACGCTTGCCCGATATTCATAGCCTCACCGCATTCAATCGCAGCGCATTCAATACGACCGTGAAGCTCGACAGCGCCATCGCGGCGCCGGCGAACATCGGCGACATGAGAATGCCGGCCACCGGATAGAGCACCCCCGCCGCGACGGGAACGCCGATGCCGTTGAACAGGAACGAGAAGAACAAATTCTGGCGGATGTTCGCCATCGTCGCCTTTGCCAGCCGGCGGGCGCGGACCATCGCCGAAAGATCGCCTTTGGTCAGCGTCATGCCAGCGCTCTCGATCGCGACGTCGGTGCCGGTCCCCATCGCCACGCCGACATCGGCGACGGCGAGCGCGGGGGCGTCGTTGATGCCGTCACCCGCCATCGCGACCCGCGCGCCCTTGGCCTTGAGCGCGCCGACGATCCGCGCCTTGTCCTCGGGGCGAAGGTCGGCATGGACCTCGTCCACGCCCCCGATGGTGCGGGCGATCGCCTCGGCAGTACCGCGGCTGTCGCCGGTCAGCATGACGATGCGCAGCCCCTCGGCACGGAGCGCCGCGATCGCCTCGCGCGCCGAAGCCCTGATCGGATCGGCGACGGCAAGCAGCCCCGCGATCTTGCCGTCGATCGCGACCAGCATCACGCCCGCACCGGCACTGCGATGCCGTTCGGCGGCGGCTTCGAGCGGCGCGGGGTCGGCGCCGATCCGGTGCATCTGCGCAGCGTTGCCGACCGCGACCGTCCGCCCATCGACGTGCCCGCCGATGCCGAGACCGGTCTGCGAATCGAATGCCTCGACGGAGCCGAGCTTGAGGCCGCGTTCCTCGGCCGCCTGAACGATGGCGTGGGCGAGCGGGTGTTCCGAGCGGCTCTCGACGGCGGCTGCCGCGGCAAGCAGCTCGTCGTCGGCGAGACCCGCGACCGGCTCGACTGCGATCAGCTTCGGCCGTCCTTCGGTGAGCGTGCCGGTCTTGTCGATCACCAGCGTATCGACCTTCTCCAGCGCCTGGAGCGCCTCGGCATTCTTGATCAGCACGCCGGCATGCGCACCGCGTCCGGTGCCGACCATCACCGACATCGGCGTGGCGAGGCCGAGTGCACAGGGACAGGCGATGATCAGCACGGCGATCGCATTGAGCAGCGCATGCCCGAACGCGGGCTCGGGGCCGACCAGATTCCAGACGACGAAGGTCAGAACCGCGATCAGCACGACCAACGGCACGAACCAGCCCGAGATGCGGTCGGCCACTGCCTGGATCGGCGCGCGGCTGCGCTGCGCCTCGGCGACCATCCTGACGATGCGCGCGAGCATGGTGTCCGATCCGACTGCGCGCGCCTCCATCACCAGGCTGCCGGTGCCGTTGACCGTGCCGCCGGTGACCTGCGCACCCGCCTCCTTGCGCACCGGCGCGGGCTCGCCGGTGAGCATCGATTCATCGACCGACGAGCGCCCATCGACAACGATCCCGTCGACCGGCACCGCCTCGCCTGGGCGCACGCGCAACCGGTCGCCGGCCACCACGTCGGCGAGAGTTACCTCGGCTTCGCTGCCGTCCGCGGCAATCCGGCGCGCAAGCTTGGGCGCGAGGTCCATCAGCGCACGGATGGCACGGCCGGTGACGGCGCGGGCCCTGAGCTCGAGCACCTGCCCAAGCAGCACCAGCGTGACCACCACGCCCGCTGCCTCGTAATAGACCGGCACCATCATGCCGTGTTGGCGGAAGCTCGGCGGGAACAGCTGCGGCGCGAGCGTTGCGACCAGGCTATAGAGGAACGCCGCGCCCACGCCGATCGCGATCAGCGTGAACATGTTGTAATGGCGCGACTTGAGCGATGCCCAGCCGCGCTCGAAAAGGGCAGGCCGCCCCACAGCACGATCGGCGCCGTGAGCGCGAGCTGCACCCAGGGCGAGGCGGCGGGGCGCACCAGCTCGAGCCCGAGCATCTCCGCGCCCATCGACACGGCGAGCAGCGGCACAGCGAGGATCGCCGACACCCATAGCTGGCGGGTGAAATCGACCAGTTCGGGGTTGGGCCGATCGTCGAGCGTCGGCTCCTCCGGCTCGAGCGCCATGCCGCAGATCGGGCAGGTACCGGGGCCTTCCTGGCGGATCTGCGGATGCATGGGACAGGTCCACATCGCGCCGGGCGTGGCTTCGGGCTCAGGATGCGGCGAATCGCTCAGATAGCGTTCGGGATCCGCCAGGAACTTCGTCCGGCATCCGGCGCTGCAGAAAGGATAGTCCTCGCCGTCATGCCAGGCGTGATGCGGGGTCTTAGCCGGATCGACGGTCATCCCGCAGACCGGATCCTCGACCTGTGCGGCGACGTTGGTCGCCGGTTCGCCGTGATTCGAGCAACAGCCCTTGCCGTGGCCGTGATGCGCGTGATGGTCATGATTCATGCGTCGATTCCTCCAACGCAGCATCAGATAAGGTCTGACATGATGTCAGGGTCAAGCAGAAACCCGAAAGGCTCGGCCTCAGGTCGGCAACGGATCGAGCGTGCCGAGCCACGCCACCAGTGCGAGGATCAGCGCCGCGCAGAGGGTTTCGACCATCAGGCTTGTCCGCAGCACCCGAAGCGCCGCCCGGTGATCCTCGGCCGCGAGCGCCCGCTCGAACGCCGGTACGAGCCGGAAGCGATGCGATGCGGCAAGGCCGAGCATCACGGCGAACGCCAGGAGCTTGAGGAGCAGGAGCCGGCCATAGGGTGACCCCGGCAGCGCGCTGAGTTGATCGAAATGCACCACGAGCAGCAGGTTCGCCGTGCCCGTGACGATCAGCGTAGCGACGACGACCGTCCCGATCGTCGCGAAACCGGCCAGCGCCCGAAGCGTCAGCCTGAGATGGTCTGCGGGCATCCTGTCGCTCCGCCGGAAGACGAGCAGGAGGAGCGCGGCCAGCGCGCCGATCCAGATCCCGGCCGCGAGCAGGTGAAGAATGTCGGCGCCGAGGTGAACTGTGCCGACCGCGCCCTCGCGCATGGCCGCATGGCCGCCCCATGCGAGGCTCGCCAGTGCCATTCCGCCGCCGAGTCCGGCGCTCGACAGCATGAGGACCGGCCGCCTGCCGCAGGTCAGGACCGCGACCAGCACGAGGGCGAGTGCCGCCACGCGCGCGATCCAGGCGGTGCCGACGGTGGTCTCGGGGACGACCATCGCGATCGAGGCAGAATCGACCGCCCTCAGCGGCACGCCGGCCATCGCGGCAGCGAGCGCGGCCAGCCCCGCCGCCGACAGCAGCAGGCCGAGCAGCGCGGTACCGCCAAGCAGCGGGCGGAACGCAATCGCGGCGCCAGACAGGCGCTCGTCTCCGCGAAGACCATAGAGGCCGAACGCGGCGACGCCGAACAGCGCCATCAGATCGAGATAGAGCGCGAACCGGAGGGCAATTGCGATTGCGTCCATGCTACTGGACTTTGAAGCTGTAATTCCCCTGCACTCGGTGGGTGTCGGCCGACACCACATGCCAGTCGACGCGGTAACCGCCCTTGGGAAGCGGCTTCGCCAGTGTCAGCACCAGCGTCTTGCCATCCTCGGCAACGCTCGCTTTGACGGGCATCCGCATCGGCCCATGCATCTTCATGCCCGGCATTTCGGTCATGACGAGTTCCGCGCCCGAGAACTGCGCGACCAGCCGCTCCGAGAAGACGAGCTGGAGGCGCGCGGTCGGTGCGGTCGCCGCGTCGGGGGCCGGCGTTGCCGAGACGAGCTTGGGATGGGCAAAGGCAGGAAGCGGCGCGACGAGCGCCGCGATGGCGAGAACGGGGGCAAAACGCATTCGGGATTCACTCCGGGACGGCGGCGGCATGCCGGTCTTCCGGAGAATACGCATCGCCGAAGCGCAGCCCTCATCAACGTGCGTTCAATGCGTCCTGAACCATCTTGCGCGAGGGATTGCCCGCTCATCTGCGTAGATGCAGAAAAGGGGCGAGCGGAGAGACGGCATGACTATGGATTTGGACGAGGCGCTCGGCCGGCTCTCGGCGGCGCCGACGCCCCTGGCCTGGCGGAGATCGAGGACAGGGTATTCGCACGGGTGCGCGAGGAAGCGGCGTTCGCTGCGCAGACGACGAACCGGTTGCGGATTGGCGCGGTCGCTGTGGTCGTGGCGCTTGGCCTGGGCGTCGCCGCCGGAAGCCCGGTAACGGCGACGGCTTCGCCGAACGCGCTATCGCCCTTCAGCCCATCGAGCCCGCTCGCCCCTTCCACATTGCTGGCAGCCGGTTGATGAAGCCCTGGCGCTGGACGGTCGGCATTGCGGTCATCGCCTTCCTCGCGGGCATCGCGGGCGCCCTCGTCGGACGTGCGCTGATCCCGGCGCGGACTCAATCGTCCGAGCTGCACGACGTCCTGCATCATCAGCTCAAGCTCGATGCCGGTCAGGAGGCGCGGATCGAGGTGATCGAACGGCAGTTCGCCGTGCGTCGCCGCGCGCTCGAGCTCGAGCTGCGTGCCGCCAATGCGCGGCTCGCCGATGCGATCCAGGCCGAGCACGGCAATGGACCGAAGGTCGCGGCGGCGGTCGATTCGTCGCACGTCGCCATGGGCGAGCTTCAAAGGCGACCCTCGCGCACATCTTCGCGATGCGGCAGATCCTGCATCCCGATCAGGCGGACCAATTCGATCGGGCAGTGGTGAAGGCGCTGACCGCCGACGCACGGTGAGCCTCGATCCATCCGCGCTGAGCGACGGCGATCTCGCGATCCTGAGCCTCGCCGGCAGGGACGCCGCTTTTGCCGAGATCATGCGCCGGCACCGCGATGCGATCTTTCGCATCGTCGCCGGCAATATCGGCGATCCCGAGGAAGCGCTCGATCTCGTCCAGGAAACCTTCGTCGCGGCGCATCGCGCGCTCGGCCGCTACGATGGGCTGCGCCCGATGCGGCGGTGGCTGGTGACCATCGCGCTCAACAAATGCCGCGACTGGCGCCGGCGCCGCGCCGTGCGCCGGCTGTTCGTCTTCGCGCTGCCCCTCGATGCGAGCAGTACCGAAGTTCGGGAGGACCGGGCGCTGCCGGATGCCGAAGCCGCGGCTCGCGAGGAAGTGCAGCGCGTCGGGCGCGCGATCGCGGAACTTCCGGCGCAACTCCGCGAGCCGCTGGTGTTGCGAACAGTGGAGGATATGAGCCAGGCCGAGACTGCGGCGATCCTCGGCATCACCGAAAAGGCGGTCGAGACCCGGGTGCGGCGCGCCCGGGCGAAGCTCAGCGAGCAATTGCGGCATTCCTGAACGCCTCTTGACCCTGACATCGTGTCAAACCCTATCTGAGCCGCGGCAAAAAGGACCGGCGGCGAGGGCATCGCCGCGCCCGTGCGTATCGGCAATCAACGGCTCAGGCCCGCCACAGGGACAGACATGACAAAGAAGATCAACCGCCGACAATTGCTGCGCGGCGCGACTTCACCGCGGGTGGGCTCGCCGCCGCGAATTGGCTGCCGGCCTGGGCGCAGACCGTCTCGCCCGGGATCGTCCGGCCGCTGCCGACGCTCTCGGGCAACGACATCACGCTCAGGATCGCGCGGATGACGATGGTCCTCGACGGCCGCAAGTCCAATGCGATCGGCATCAACGGCACCGTGCCCGCGCCACTGCTGCGCCTGCGCGAGGGCCAGACGGTGCGGCTCAACGTCGTCAACGATCTCGACGAGGATAGCTCGATCCATTGGCACGGCCTGCTCGTGCCGCCGCAGTTCGACGGCGTTCCGGGCGTGTCCTTTCCCGGCATCAAGCCCCATTCGAGCTTCCTCTACGAGTTCCCGCTTCGGCAGAACGGCACCTATTGGTACCACAGCCATTCGGGGCTCCAGGAGCAGCTTGGTCACTACGGCCCGATCGTGATCGATCCCGCCGGCCCCGATCCGGCCCGATACGATCGCGAGCATGTGCTCGTGCTTGCCGATCACAGCCGGATTTCCCCGCAGGAGATCTTCCGCCGGATGAAGGTCGATCCGGGGCATTTCAACTTCCAGCGCCAGACGCTCGCCGGCCTGCTTTCGGGCCGTGACCAGAAGCTGAAGGACCGGCTCGACTGGGGCCGGATGCGCATGGACCCGACCGACGTGCTCGACGTCACCGGCGCCGCCTACACCTATATCGTCAACGGCCACGGCCCGCGCGACAATTGGACCGGACTGTTCAGGCCCGGCGAGCGCGTGCGGCTGCGCGTGATCAATGCCTCGGCGATGACCAACTTCAATGTGCGCATGCCGGGGCTCCCGCTGACGATCGTCCAGGCCGACGGCCAGAACGTCCATCCGGTCGAGGTCGAGGAATTCCAGATCGGTGTCGCCGAGACCTATGACGCAATCGTCACGCCGGGCGAGGACAAGGCCTATACGATCGTCGCCGAGGCGGTCGACCGTTCGGGGATGGCGCGCGCGACGCTGGCGCCGCGTCCCGGCATGGCCGGCGAAGTGCCGCCGCTGAGAAAACGTCCGATCGCGACGATGAAGGACATGGGCATGGACATGTCGAGCATGCCCGGAATGGACCACGGCTCGATGCAGATGCGCGACTTTTCCAACGCCCCCAGGTCAGGAAGGGCCCCGGCGTGCAGACGATCTCGCCGATGCCGATGGACCGCACCGGCGAGCCCGGCCAGGGGCTCGAGGACGCCGGGCACAAGGTGCTGGTCTACAAGGATCTGATGGCGCTCGATCGCAATCCGGACGTGCGCGCGCCTTCGCGCAGCATCGACATCCACCTGACCGGTAACATGGAACGGTTCATGTGGTCGTTCGACGGCGAGAAGATGTCGGACAAGCACGAGCCGATCCCGTTCACCGAGGGCGAGCGGGTGCGGGTGAACCTCATCAACGACACGATGATGAGCCATCCGATCCACATCCACGGCCATTTCTTCGAGCTGGTCACCGGGCATGGCGATCACGCCCCCGCAAGCACACCGTGCTCGTCCAGCCGGGCGGCAAGGTGACGTGGGACTTCACCGCCGACGCGGTCGGCGACTGGGCGTTCCACTGCCACCTGCTCTATCACATGGAAGCGGGCATGATGCGCATCGTCAGCGTGCGGCCGAAGGGAGAGGCGGCATGAGCCGGGCCCTCACTGCGCTCGCGGCATCCACGGCGCTCGCCTTTGCCCAGCCGGTGCTCGCGCAGGAGCATTCGCAGCATCAGGGCATGAACATGCCGGGCATGCAGACGCCCGCCCCGGCGAAGAAGCCAGCGCCTAAAAAGCCTGCGCCCAAGAAACGGGCAGCGAAGCCCGCCAAGCCTGCGGCGCCGCAGAGCGGCGGCATGGAGGGCATGGATCATTCGGGGCACGACATGAGCCAGATGCCGCCCGCGTCCGATCCGGCCGAGCCGATGCCCGGCATGGACATGCAGGATCATAGCCGGCACGGCGCGGCTCCGCAGGCCGAGCACGGCGGGATGGAGATGACCGGGACGGCACTGCCCGCCGGCGATGCGGCCGCACCCCCACCGCCGATGGACCATTTTGCCGACCGGCAGTTTCCACAGGACGAAATGGCGCGCGCGCGGGAGCGGATGATGCGCGAGCAGGGCGGCCAGATCTTCCATCAAATCATGTTCAACCTTGCCGAATATCGCGCGCGGCAGGGCCGCGACGGCTATCATTGGGATGGCGAGGCGTTCGTCGGTGGCGACATCGATCGCCTCTGGCTCAAGTCGGAGGGCGAAGGCGCGTTCGGCGAGCGGCTCGAAAGCGCCGAGGTGCAGGCGCTCTACAGCCATGCGATCGGCCCCTATTTCAACCTCCAGGCCGGTGTCCGCCAGGATTTCGGGCGCGGACCGGACCGCACCTATGCGACGGTCGGATTCGAGGGCCTCGCCCCCTACATGTTCGAGGTCGAGGGCGCGCTGTTCCTCTCGACCAAGGGAGATCTGCTCGGCCGCCTCGAGGGCTATTACGACCAGCGGATCACCCAGCGGCTGATCCTGCAGCCGCGCGTCGAGCTCAACCTCGCGCCGCAGGATGTTCCGGAGAACCGGATCGGCGCCGGCCTCACCGATGCCGAACTGGGCCTCAGATTACGCTACGAGATCACGCGCCAATTCGCGCCCTATGTCGGCGTCGCCTGGGAGGCGAAGACCGGCCGGACCGCCGATTTCGCGCGCGCCGACGGCGAGGATCCCACCACTACGAGCTTCGTCGCGGGATTGCGCATCTGGTTCTGAATCCGCGCCGACGCGGCGCAGCCAAGGAGAAGGGCGGGCGAAGGATAGGACGCAAGACTATCCGGAACGTCTTTCGTTTGCCGACCTTTACGCCGGACTCTGCACAAATGCGTCTACCCGCCGCTTTTGCGACAAGCTGCCGGAAACGGGCGGCGCAGTTGCCCCTCGTCGCCTTTACAAGGCGGCGCCTGCCTCTAGCCTAAATCATATAAATGAGACGTGAGCGGAAGGCGATCTCGCGATCGCGGCCGGCACCAGGGGGCGATGCAAAGGGAGAGAATGATGAAGATGTCGCTCAAGGCATGCTTGCTTGTAAGTGCGTTGACGATCTCCACACCGACACTGGCGCAGCAAAATCCACCACCCCTTCCGGGTCGCCCGAAGGCGCGGAAACCACGTCTCAGGAACCTTCCGCCGCCGCAACCGAAGCGGCGCAGGCAGCGCCCCAAGGCGAAGATATCGTAGTGACCGGGATCCGCAGCAGCCTTGCTTCCTCCGCCCGGATCAAGCGCGAGGCCCAGCAGATCGTCGACACCATTTCGGCCGAGGATGTCGGCAAGTTCCCCGATGCGAACATCGCCGAATCGCTCCAGCGCATCACCGGCGTCGCCATCGATCGTTCGGGCGGCGAGGGCCAGTTCATCACGGTCCGCGGGCTGGGGCCGGAATTCAATACGGTGCTGGTCAACGGCCGCGTGATGGCGACGGACAATCCGGGCCGGGAATTCTCGTTCGACGTGCTGTCCTCGAACATGATCCAGCGCACCGATGTCTATAAATCCAGCGTGCCCGAGCTGCAGGAAGGCGGCATCGGCGCCACCGTGAACATCGTCACCGCCCGCCCGCTCGAGGGACGCAGCGGCTTCCACATCGCCGCATCGGCCGGCGGCATCTATGACACGCTGCGCGAGAAGGTGAGTCCCGATCTGTCAGCGGTCGCCTCCTTCACCAACGCGGAAAAGACGATCGGCATCGTGCTGGCGGGGTCCTACACCGATCGCTACAGCCAGCTCGATTATGTGCGCACCGAAGGCTGGCTGTTCGGGCCGCAGCGGACAGTGGACGGGACGGCGGATTCGACCGGACTGACGCCCGGTGCGATCGTCACCACGCCCGGCGACGTGCACACGCCGCAAAATGTCCAGTTCGCCCGGCAGCTGGACCGCCGGCGGCGTATCAACGTCTCCGGCACCTTCCAGGCGGAGCTGGCCGACAATCTGCTGCTGACCGTCGACGGCATCTATTCGAAGTTCGACGTGTTCAGCGACCGCAACATCTTCGCCAACTTCTTCTCCGCGCCCTATATCGGCATGGAGGTGGACGAGCAGGGCACCGTCACCGGCTTCAATCGCCCCGGGCAGCAATTCCTCGCCGCCAATCCGGCGCTGGCCGACGCAGTGTCGCTTTCCCAGAACGACAATATCGTCAATCCCAGCGACCGGCTGACCACGACCTATCAGATCGGCGGCAATCTCAGATGGCGGCCGAGCGAGGATGTCGAGGTACGGCTCGATGCCTCGAACACCCGCGCGAAGCAGCGCGCGCCGGGAATGTTCGTCGTGGTCGGCTCGCTGGCGCAGACCAGCCCGCGCTTCGACTTGAACAAGGGCAGTGACCTGCCGATCGTGTCCAATTCGGGCAACATCACCGATCCGTCGCTGATGCGGGCGCATTTCACTGCCGCCGACGACAATCGCGTGCAGGACCAGGGCTCCGAATATCATCTCGACACCGAATTCAAGGTGCATGACAGCCCGTTGCAGGCGGTCCGGATCGGCTTTTCCTATTCCGATCGCAGCAAGCTTCGCCGCACGCAGAACAACCAGGACGGGAACTGCGCCTATTGCGGGTACGAGATCCCGATGGACACGTCGCTGCTCGAGCCCTTCAAGCTCGACAATTTCCTGTCGGGCGTGTCGGGCAGCGAGAATGTGCCCGCGCAATTCTTCACTTATGACCCGCGCGCGGTGATCGCCTTCCTCTCCGATCCGGCGAACCTGGCCCGGCCCCGGCAAGGACGAACCGCGGCCGAGCAGGCCGCCGAAGCGGCGCGCCTGCTGGCATTGCCGGGCGGTCCCTATGGCGTGCGCGAGAATCTGGGCAGCCGGCTGGATGTCCAGGAAGAGCTGTTGGCCGGCTATATCGCCATGCAGTTCGGCGGAACGAACTGGTCGGGCAATGCCGGCATCCGCGTCGTCCGCACGCAGACGATCTCGCGCGGATTCGCGCTGCCGGTAGTGAACATCACCAACACGCCCGGCGACGACACGCTGCAATATCAATATGGCGATTCCACGCCGGTCTCGGTCCGCAACAGCTATGTCAATGCGTTGCCCTCGGCGAATCTCAAGGTGAACCTGACCGACAAACTGATCGCACGCGCGGCCTTTTCGCAGACGGTGACTCGCCCGACGCTTACCGATCTGGGTGTCGACAATTCCTTTGGCGGGCGCGTGTCGGTGCCCTTGTCGAGCGGCGGCAATCCCGCGCTGCAACCGTTCAAGTCGACCAATTACGATCTGTCGCTGGAATGGTATCTGTCACCGGTCAGTTATCTGAGCATCGGCGGCTTCTACAAGACTCTGAGCGACTTCCTCGAGCTCCAGACGCTGCCGGTCGAGCGGTTCGGGCGGGTGTTCCAGGATACGCGCACGCGCAACGGCCAGACGGGCTATATCCGCGGGATCGAGGTCGGCGGCCAATATTCGTTCGATTTCCTGGGCGGTTTCGCCTCGGGCTTCGGCGTGGCCGGCAACTATACCTATGTCGACAGCAAGGCCAATCGCGACACGACGCTGTCGGATTATGATTGCGGCTATAACGGCCTTTCGCCCCATTCGGCGAACGGCAGCGTGTTCTACGAGAAATTCGGCCTGGCGGCGCGCGTTTCGTACAATTGGCGTTCGGACTATCTGCGGGCCTGCCGCTCGGACCAGGCGCGCCCGCGAAACCGGTCGGCTTATGGCCAGCTCGATTTCAACCTGGGCTATGATGTGACGCCGAACTTCCAGCTCTATGTCCAGGGCGTCAACGTCACCAAGGCGCGGGTCGACGAATGGTCGGCCATCCAGGATCGCTTCCTGATGCTTCAGGATAGCGGCGCGCGGTACAATTTCGGCGTCCGCGCGACATTCTGACCTGCTTTGCCTCGCTGCGCCGGGAGCGCAGCGAGGCATCACCTCATTGGAGAATGACGTTTTGCAGCACGCCGTCCATCTCACGGGCGGCAGCCGCGGTGATGTCCATGGCATTGTTCCAGCCATAAGCGTGGTCGCGCTCCATCACGACGCTGCATGCGCTGCGCGTGATGACGCGGCTGAGCGCGTCGTTGAGCGCACGATCGATCTGCTGCTGGCCGCGCGTCTGGGCGGCGATGAATCGCGCATTCTGCTGCTGCTCGAGCGCCTGTGCCTGCTGGTTGAGAACGGCCAATTGCCGCTGGAATTCGATGGGCGCGATTGCGCTTTGCCGCGCTTCCAGCGCCCGGCGCTGCTGATCGAGGGCCGCGCGCCGCTGCGCCAGCTCGCCGTTCAAAGACACCTGCATCTGCTTGAGCTGCGCCTGCAGCGACTGGCCCGCGCGCGAGGCGCTGATCGCGCCTGTGCGCGAGAGCATGCAATAGCCCGGGATCGGCGGCCCGAAGGTCTGTGCAAATGCAGGGCTGGCAAACGCCAGAGAGGTGACGAACAAGCCGATCAATCGCATGCCGCCACCTCTCACCCAATCAGCTCGCCGCTGCAACCCGGTCCGCGCAGGATTGCTCCTGCCAGATCACTTCGGAAACCGTGACGCTATACCGTCCGCGCTGCCGCTCGAAGCGGATCTGCATCCGGCAGCGTACCCGCTCCACGCTTCCCGGCGCGACCGGGAAGAACAGCACGTAATTCCATCGCCGGGTGATGCCCTCGCCGAAATGCGGCGGGCCGAGCAGCGGATAGATGCTGAACTTGTCGACCCCCGGCGTGATCAGCCGCACCGAGGCGGGGCTCACCGTCACGCCCAGTTTCTTGTGCTCGAGCGGTGCCTTGTGAAAGGCCGAGGGATCGACCGATGCCACATAGGTCGTGGCCGCGGGCGCCGGTGGGGCCTTCTGAGCGACGGCCGCGGCTGGACTCATGAGGCCCGTAAGGATCGTGAGCGCGAGGAACCTGGTTTTCATTGCGTCCTCCTTGGAAGATCAGATGGGAGATGGGAGGTCAGAACTGGAAGCCGACACCGGCATTGGCGCCGACCCGCTTTTGCGTGTCGTAGGTCGCGCCCGCTTTGATGACGGTCTTTCCGTCATCCATCACCCGCGAGACGCCGAGGGCGAAGGCGGACTGCCCCTGATAGGTGCCGGCACCGAAGGCCAGCATCCCGCGGCCGGGCTCGAACGCCTGGGGAAGCCCCGCCGCCGCCAGTGCGCCCGCGGTTCCGGCATTGGCATCCCTTCGGACCTGCGACAGGTCGAACTCGACGCCGGCCAGCCGCGTGTCGGTATAGGCGTTGGCCGAGGCGAGCGTGCTGGCGAGGCCGTCGCCGAGTTGCTTGACGTTGACCGCGTCGGTGGGCGCGACGCCGGCCGCGACGTTGTGCAGCGTGGTCGCCGCCCCGCCCGGGTTGAAGGTCACCGAGTTGCCGGTGGCATCGTACTGCACCGAATTGTTGGCGACCTGCTGCACCTGGTGGAGCTGCGACCCGTTGACCGCATCGGTCGACGTGGCGTTCACCGCCCCCGCGCCGACATTCTGCACCACGTTGCCCCCCATGTTGACACCCGTATTAGCCCCCACAGCAAGCCCGCCATTGGCATTGACCACGCCGCTGAATGTCGGATTGTCCGCCATCGCGACCTGGAGCTGGTTGCCGTTCAGCGTCACCACCGTGTTGGAGCCGGCGGTCACGTTGAGCGTGCCGTTCGACGGAACGTTCGTCGTCGGGCCGCCATTGGCCTGGATGTTCCAGCCGGCGCCGGCGGTCGTGTTGATCGCCGTCAGGGCATCGTTGACGCTGTTATAGGTGTTGCCGCCGACATTCAGGTTGGTCGTGACGGTGCCGGTGGTCGGATCGTAGCTCGAATTGCCACCGAGGCCGGCAGCGGTGCTGTTGCCGAGATTGGTGACGTTGTTGGTCAGGTCGGTGACGCGCGCGTCGACATTGGTGACGCCGTTCTCGATCGTGGTCACCCGGTTGTCGATATTGTTGATCTGGGTGTTCTGGGCTCCCAGCGCGTCGCCGACATTGTTGTAGGTGTTGCCGCCCACGCTGTAGCTCGGCGCGGTATAATTGCCCGTCGTCGAGTCATAGGACGCGCCGCCGCCGAGCGACGTGGCGGTGTTCTGCGCGACCTGATTGAGCTGGCTGACGTTCACTGCGTCGGTCGGCGCCGAGCCCGCGGCGACATTGGTGAGCTGCCGCTCGGCGCCCGCGCTGCCCACCGACACCTCGCCTGCCGAGTTCTGCGGCGCGGCGAGCCCATAGCCGGCATAGCCCGTCCGCGAGCCGACCGCCGTCGTCGCCCCGGCGCCGAGCGCGACGCTGCCCGAGAAGCTGGCATTGGCGCCCGGACCGATCGCGATCGACTGAATTCCGTTGGCGACCGAATTGGTGCCGAGCGCGATGCCGTCGGCCTGCGAGACATGGGCGTTCTGCCCGATCGCAGTGCCGCCCGGCGCAGTCTGATCGACGATCGCGCCGTTGCCCATGCCGATGCCATTGTCGCCGTTGACCACCGTGGTCGGGCCGACCGCGATCGATTCCGCACCGACCGCCAGCGAGTCCGGCGCCGACGAATTGGCGTGGAAGTACAGCACCGGAGTGACCGAGACCGAAGCGATGGCGCCCTGAAGCTGGCGCAGCGTCACGGCATCCTGCGCGCTGGTGCCGTCGGCGACATTGATGATCTGGCGATATTCGCTCGTCGCCGCATTGCCGACCGAAACGGCACCGAGCATCGTCGCGTCCGTCGTATTGTACGGAACGAAGCCGATGCCCGCCGCGATCGTGCCGCTGACCGGCGCGATCGCACGATCGGCGATCGAACCCGCGCCCAGCGCCAGCGAACCGTCGACGCTGGCCAGCGCGTCGCGCCCGAGCGCCACTGCGTTCCTGGCGGTAGCCGTCGCCTGATAGCCGATCGCGCTCGATCCCACTCCTTGGGCAAAGGCATCGGTTTGCGCGAGGCCCGTCTCGTTGGTGCGGACATAACGGATGCCGAGGCCATTCGCGTCGGTGTAGGCGGTCGAAGTGTCGCCGGCGATGTTGGTGATCGCGCCGCCGAGATTGGTGAGGCTGCCCTCGACCGTCGTCACCCGGCCGTCGAGACTGGCGATATCGTTGGTGTTGATCGTCACCTGCTGGTTGGTCGCGAAGAGCTGCGAGCCGTTGACTGCGTCGGTCGAGCTGCCGTCGAGACGGCCTGCCGCGACATTGGTGATCGTCCGCTCGGCGCCCACCGCGCCCACGCTCACCGTGCTGAGCGGCGTCGTCCCGGCGAAATTATAGGTATTGCCGCCGATCAGCGCGCTCGCCGTGCCCACTGCCGCCAAAGTGCTCGAGCCCGAGCCGAGCGCGATGTCGCCTGCATTGTTGGCCACTGCGTTGGGGCCGATCGCGACCGAGTCGGTTCCCAGCGCCTGGCTGTCCGGCTGGGACGAATTGGCATGGAAATATTTGATCCCGCCGCCGGTGGTGATGTTGTTGACCGTGTTGCCGAGATTGGTGATGTCGGTGGTGTTCTGGTTCACCTGCGTGCCGAGGCTGTCCACTGCCTGGTTGGTCGCGAACAGCTGTGAGCCGTTGATCGCATCGGTCGAGCCGCCGTTGATCCGGCCGGCCGCGACATTGGTGACCGTCCGCTCCGCACCCGCCGCGCCGACGCTCACCGTGCTGGTGGGCGTGGTGCCGGCAAAGGCATAGTTGGTGCCGTTGACGGTGGCGCCGGCCGTGCCCACCGCCGCCAGGGTGCTGCTGCCCGAGCCGAGCGCGACATCGCCCGCGCTTGCCGTGGCAGTCGCACCGTTGCCGAGCGCGACATTCCCGGCGATGCCCGCCGCACCGGCGGTCGAGCCGTTGCCGAGCGCGACGCTGCCCTGGCCGATCGCGCGGTTGTTGTTGCCGATCGCCACTGCGCCATTGGCCTGGTTCGCGACCGTTGCAGTGGCGGTGCCGTCGCTGTTGGCGATGTTGTTGGCGCCGCCGGTGAACGCGCCGGTGCCGCTGGCAAAGCTCGGATCGCCGATCGATACCGCGCCGTCGCCGAAGGCGGTGTTGGACCGTCCGATCGCCACCGCGCCGCCGGCGGCGGTGCTGGCATTGGCCGTGCTCAGATTGCCGATGGCGACGTTGACGCCCGTCGCACCCGTGGTGGCGGTGTCGCCCAGAGCCACCGAGGAGGCGCTGCCGACCACGGACCTGTTGCCCATGGCAACCGAGTTCTGGAACGCGGCGACCGTGTTCTGGCCGATGGCGATTGCGCGTGATGCGGTTGCAGAGGCTGGAGCACCGGTGGGCACGGTTCCGCCACCGCCACCGATGGCGATGGCTCCGATGCCGGTCGCACTTGCGCCCCCTGCCGGTGCGCCGGATCCTATGGCAACAGCATAAGCGTTGGTTGCTGACGCCGCCGCGCCGAGCGCGATCGTCGCTTGAGAGAGTGATTGGGCACCGGTACCGAGAGCCGTCGCCCTTTGGCCCGTGGTTTGCGCCAACGAGCCGATCGCAACGGCGTCTACGATGGTTCCGGTGGTATTTTGATTGGCAGCGCCGTTGCCGATGGCGACGCTATTCGACGCCGCCGAAGCCGCATTCACGCCCAAGGCGATCGAATTCACCCGCTCGCGCCGTTATTGGTGTAATTGCCGCCGGTGACGCCGCCGTCGTTGACGCTGAGATAGTGTATGGCGGTCGCGTTGACCGTGTTCGTCAGCGTGCTGACCGCCTGGTTGGTCGCGAACAGCTGCGAGCCGTTGACCGCATCGGTCGAACTGCCGCTGATACGCCCCGCCGCCACGTTGGTGATCGTCCGCTCGGCACCGACGGCACCCACGCTCACCGTGCTCAGCGGCGTGGTGCCGGCGAAATTATAGGTCGTGCCGCCGATCACCGTGCTCGCCGTGCCCACCGCTGCGGCGGTGGTCGAGTTGGTGCCGAGTGCGACTGCGTTTGCATCGTTTGCCGCGGCATTGGTGCCGATCGCGAGGCCGCCGGCGGCGGTCACCCGCGTTCCATAGCCGACGGCGGTGCCGTCGACGACGTTCGCCTGGACATTCTGGCCGAGCGCCGTCGAGCGCGTGCCGTTGGCCTGGGCAGTGGTGCCCAGCGCCGTGCCGGAATTCCCGGCCTGGCTGTTGCGGCCGACCGCGACGCTGTTCGAGCCGGTCGCGGAGGCGAGCGAGCCCAAAGCCGTGGCCTGCGGGCCGCTCGCGACGGAGCCGTCGCCGAGTGCGACGCTATTCTGCGCGGTGGCGGCGGCATTATTGCCGATCGCGACCTGATTGACTCGCGTGAGATCGCCCGCATTGCCGGTGACGGAGCCTTGGCCGATGGCGATGCTGCCGCTGCTGATCGCATGGCTGTTGAGGCCGATCGCCACGCCGCCGGCATTGTCCGCCGCCGCGACCGGACCGACGGCGACCGAGTTCGTGCCGATCGCCGTGGAATCGGCCAGCACCGAATTGGCGTGGAAATATTTGATGCCGCCGCCGGTGGTGATGTTGGTGACGGCGCCTTCGACCGTCGTCACGCGGCCATCGAGATTGGTGATGTCGGTGGTGTTCTGGTTCACCTGCGTGCCGAGGCTGTCCACCGCCTGATTGGTCGCGAAGAGCTGCGAGCCGTTGACTGCGTCGGTCGAGCTGCCGTCGATGCGGCCGGCCGCGACGTTGGTGATCGTCCGCTGCAAAGCGCCTGATCCCACGCTGACCGTGCTGGTGGGCGTGGTGCCGGCGAAGGCATAATTGGTGCCATTGATCGTCGCCCCGGCCGTCCCCACCGCTGCCGCGGTCGTGCTGCCGGAGCCGAGCGCCACGTCGCCGGCATTGTTGGCGACCGCCGTGTCGCCGAACGCCACTGCGCCCGCCGCCAGCGCGCTGCTGGTGCTGCCGAGCGCCACCGAGCCCTGGCCGACCACCGTGTTCTGATAGCCGATGCCGACCGCGCCCTGCGCCGCCGTGCCGGGCGTGCTGATCGCCTGTCCGCCGCCGCCGACCATGTTGGTGTTGCCCATCGCCACCGAACCGTTGCCGGTGGCGGTATTGTCCTTGCCCTGCGCCACTGCGCCGTCGCCGGTCGCGGTGCTGGGATCGCCGATCGCGACCGCGCCGTCGCCATTGGCGACGTTGCCGGCGCCGATCGCCACCGCCTTGCCGCCGGTGGCCGTGGTGTTAGTGCCGATGGCGACGGAGTCGGCGGCATTGGCGACTGCCGTATTGCCCATCGCGATCGCGTTGTTCGCGCTCGCTTTCGCATTATAGCCGATCGAGGTCGTCGCGTTGCTGGCGACGCCGATGCCCGCATTGGTGCCGATGGCGACATTGTCGTTGCCCGTCACCAGGCTACCCGCGGCGGCATCCAGCGTAGCGTCGTAGGCGACCGTGCCGTCGCCGGTTCCAAAGGCGATGTTGCGCGTTCCCGAGACGCCGGATCCCGCGCCTCGCATCGCGCTGGGGATACCCCCGCCCATCGCGGTATTCTGGGCACCGCTCACGAGCGTGCCGCTGGCAATGCCCACCGCAACCGAGCCGGAATTGGCAACGGTCGAACCGGCACCGGCACCCTGTCCGACCGCAACCGTGCTGGCGCCAATCGCCGCCGCTTGCGTCCCGAGGGCAAGCGAACTGTCCCCCAGCGACCGAGCTGCATTTCCGACGGCAGTAGCAGCAAGGCCTGATGCCTGTGACACACGGCCGACTGCCAAGGCATCGGCAGCGCTCGCGTTCGCGGTGTCGCCTACGGCCAGCGCGCTCGCTGCACCCGCCGACGCGCTAACGCCCAGCGCGGTCGCGCGGTCGAGGGTGGCGAGCGCGTTGTTGCCGACTGCGACGGCCCCCAATGCCGTGCCTTGGGCTCCGGAACCCGCCGCGACCGAGCCGAATCCGGTCGACACGGATTGGTTACCCAGAGCCAGCGAATAGTCTCCCGAGGCATTTGCGACGGTGCCGAACGCCGATGCGCTGATTCCCGCCGCGCTGGAATTGAAGCCGACGGTGGCCGAATCCCCGCCGGCGGCATTGGCAAGGCGGCCGACCGCTATGCTGTTGACGCCGCTGGCGACGGACTGATATCCGCCGGCCCACGCATAGCTGTTGCTGGCCGTGGAGCCAACGCCGACCGCAGTGGAGTTCCCTCCCGTAGCTTGGGCGAAGGTGCCTAACGCGCTGGCACCCCCGCTGGTGGCACTGGATTGCACGCCGATCGCGACCGAATTGACACTGCTCGAGACTGTGCCCTGACCAATCGCCACCGCGCCGCCGGCGCCTGTGGCCCGCGCATTCAGGCCGATAGCCACCGCATATTGTGCCGATGAAACGCTCTGCGTTCCCATCGCGATGGCATTATTGAGAGACGCCGTCACATCCGTGCCGATGGCAATGGCGCCCGGTGAGAGCGCTCCCGATCCGGCCAAGGTGCGCGCGCCGAGATAGACGGTGTTGATCTGAGTCGCGGCCGCCTGGAAACCGATTGCGACAGCGTTCTGGGCAGCAGCGTTGGAATTGTGACCTTGCGCAACGGCATCCTGTCCACTTGCCGTTGCTGTATTGCCGATCGCGACGCTATCTGCCCCACTCGCAGTCGCAGTGGTGGCGGTGGTTCCGATCGCAATGCTCCGGGTACCTGACGCGGTGCCGTTTCCGACGGCGGTCTGGGCTTGCGCCGCCGTCGGCAGCCCCAGCGCGACGATCGCGGCGAGACCGCCGATCATGCCCGCGGGGCCTGCGGAGGACAGCAGTGCCGAGCGGACGCCGCCGCCGAAGCCCAGCGAACCGACGCCCAGTTCCCTGCGGTTGACCCCCAGCACCCGGTGCGCCCGGCGCAGCACGGCCATCAGCCGGCGCCGCTGGGTCCAGCTTCCTTACTCGTGCCGCCGATCCAGTTCCGGGCGAAACCGGTGTGACGATCGCCATTCGACGCGGACGCAATGCTGACCATGACTATTCCCTTTTTGCTCGCCGGCGCATCGAAGCGTCGGCGAAAGCGCAGACACGAGCCGTCCGCCGCAAAACCATGTGCGGATGGGCCATCGGACACGTAGTTTTTCAAAACGGGCGCCGGGCTTGCGGAGAAGCCCCGGCCCGCGCGCACTCAATCTAGGTTCGGGCCATCCCGGTCACGGTGACCACCACGCAGGTGGCGCCGCTCGGGATCACCAGCGCCTGGCCCTGGTTTCCGCCGAGCCGGTATTGCGGGACGCCGGAGAGGCGCTGCTCTTCCACGCTTCCCGCGGGCAGCATCCGCAGGACGTCGGCGCAGGGCTTCTGGAAGGGCGCGACGCGGACCATATAGCCTTCGCATCCCTGGCCCATCGGCGTCGCGAGCAGGACACCGCCCGCCGACCCCTTCAGTTCGGGCAGATTATAGGTCATCCCGACCACGCCCTGCACCATATGGGTGTCGGGCGCTTCCTTGCTGGTCTCGGTCTTGAGCGTATAGGCCGCGCCCTGGGTCATGCCCTGGCCGAGCGCCGCGTAGAGGCTGGCGCATTTGCGCGCGCCGAGCTTGCCGGCCTGCTCCTGGAAGAGATTGGCGGCCTTGGGTGCCGCCGCCTGCTGCGCCAGCGCGGAAACTCCCGCACCGCCGGCGAACGCGACTCCGATCACTGCCGCAAGCGCGGTCAGGCGGCGCTTCGGGCGCGCCGCCGTTGCCTGGCTCGCGAGAGCCGCATTCTTTTCCCTTTTAATCACGCGTCGATCTCCCTGTTAAGCCACCTCGTTTGCGCCTGAACAGGCAGCAGCTGAGTCGGCATCGACAGGATGAGGGCTAATAGAAAGAAGTTAACGAAAGGTTAACGCGAAGCAATTTATCGGACTATTCCCATATTTCTCCGACTAATAGGGAGTACAATATAGTATAACGCATGCACTAGCCAAAACCGGGAAAGATTTTGACCTAGATTATACTGTTACTCATCGCGCTTCTCCGGAATCTCTTCTTTGAGAGGGTACGCCGAAAGGGTTCGCGATCTACGGGAAACACCGCTGCTTCTGATCGATGCCTCTCGTCCAGAGGCTCGCGGCGGTAGTCTGTTCAGTCTGCCAAGGTCATTATCTCCTTTTGTCGGTTCGTGATTTCGTTATCGGCGCGGCCGACGGATCGGCGCCCTCCGCGCGGTGCGCGCGAAACGAGGTCGATCCTGATGGGCTGCTCGGCCGAGAAAATGGAAGGGCGCTTCGGCGCTGCACCGAATCAGGGTGCGCTCGAACGGGGCGTTTACGCCGCACACAAAAGTCGAGCCCAACATGGCGCCCCCTGCACTGGCCGAGTGTCCCCGGCTGGCACAACATGCCACGACACCCCCGCAGCGGAAAGAGGTGTGACAATCTTTTACATGTTTCAGGGATGTTACGCGTGAGATCTCTCACGCTGTACTTTGAGTTCCAACCAGATGCTTTCCGGCGCGGCGGCCGGCCTCAAGCTGAGGCGGCAGCGCGGACACGCCGTAAATCCTGGGAATAGTCCGATGATCTAGGCGAAATGGCGGAGCGGGAGGGATTCGAACCCTCGATACGCTTTTGGCGTATACTCACTTTCCAGGCGAGCGCCTTCGACCACTCGGCCACCGCTCCGCATACCCGGAAGGCGCGGCCCTAGCCCGTGCGGCGAGGCTAGGCAAGCGCAGGCGCGCGTGCCAGTCTGAAGCCATGCTCAAGCCCTTGCTCGCGCTTTCCGCGCTCGCCGCCGCCGTCCCGGCCCTCGCCCAGACCGCGCCCTCCGCCGCCGACGCGATCGCCGTCGACTGGCAGCCGATTCCCGACAACGAGATGCTCGTCATGACGCTGCAGGGCGGGCACCAGGTCTATATCCGGCTCGCGCCACGTTATGCGCCGGCGCACGTCACCAATATCCGCAAGCTGGCCGAGGCGCGTTGGTGGGACGGCGCCAGCGTCTATCGCGTCCAGGACAATTACGTCACCCAATGGGGCGACGCGACCGAGAAGAAGCCGCTGCCGCCCAGCGTGATCGCGAACCCGCCGGCCGAATATGAATGGGCGCGCTTCGACGGCGTGACCAGCCTCGCGCGGACCGATCCCTATGCGACGAAGACGAGCCACAGCGCCGACGGCTGGCCGCTTGCGACCGACGGCAAGGCAAGCTGGCTCACCCATTGCTACGGCATGGTCGGCGTCGCACGCGATCTCGCGCCGAGCACCGGCAGCGGCTCGGAACTCTATACCGTGATCGGCCATGCGCCGCGCCATCTCGACCGCAACATCGCATTGGTCGGCCGTGTCGTCGAAGGCATGCAATGGCTGTCCAGCCTGCCGCGCGGCGGCGGCGGCCTCGGTGTCTACGAGAACGAGGCCGAGCGTCTGCCGATCCTGTCGGTGCGGCTAGCCAGCCAGCTGCCCGAGGACGAGCGCCCGCGCTTCCAATATCGCGCGACCGACAATGCGCGGTTCGCCGCCTGGTTGAACGAGCGCGAAAACCGCAAGCCGCCCTTCTTCACGGTGCCCGCCGGCGGCGCCGACATCTGCAACGCCCAGGCGCCGATCTCGCCGCGCGCCCTGAACGCTATTTGCCCACCCATTCGGCGACTTGCGCCGCAACCTGGTTCGCCGCCTGGTTCAGCGCGGCGCCGACCGGAGCGGCCTCGATCTCGGTCACCGGCACGCGGGCCTCGAAGCGGCGCTTCTCGACGATGGTCTCGGGGCCGCGGATCAGCGCAGCGTCATACGTGACGACGGCCTCCTTAGTCTCTTCCTCCACGCCGAAGCGGCGCAGATCGCCCATCAGATAGGCGCCGGGATCGAGCATCGACTGGCGCGAACTGAGTACCAGCCGCCCGCTGGTGGCGGTGATCGTGTCGCCGAGCAGCCGCTGGAACAGTTGCGACGGGCGCTCGACCCATTGCGCATCCTTGACGAAGGCGATCGCCGTCCCGCCCGAATGCACCGGAACCCGCGAGGAAGCGAGTTCCTGCGGCAGCGACGGCACTGCGATCGTGATCGTCGCCGCGACGTTCGACCGTTGCGATTCACCGACCGGCAAAGTGGCCGCCGAGGTCAGCGTCAGCAGCGACTTGGGGGCTTGCCGCCGAACGAGATACAGCCGCTCAGCGAGGCCGTGAGCAGCGGCAGGACAAGGAGCAGGGCGCGCTTGTTCATCATGGGCCTCACTTGGGTTTGTAGTCGGGCAGCTTGGGCGAGCCGACCAGGCTCGACGCGCCGCCCTGATCGAGCTTCTCGGCCACCGATGCCAGTGACGTCGACATCACGCGCAGATCCTGGACGAGCTGTCCGATCTCGGGGATCGTCTTCTTCGACAGCGCCTGCAGGCCAGGCCGTGCATCGCCGATCGTCGCGTCGAGCGTCTCCATCGATTTGCGCGCCGAGCCGATCGTGCGGTTGAGATTGGCGATCGTCGGGCGGACATCGTCCGCGAGCACGCCGTTGGTGGTGGTGGCGAGCTTGCCGAGTTCCTCGGTCGCCAGCCCGAACTTCTGGATGGCGATCCGCGTCTCGGCGAGTGTCGCGGCGATCTCCGGCCCGCGATCGGCGAGCGCATCGGTCAGTCGATTGGTGTTGGCCAGGATGCCGGCGATCGAATTCTGGTTCTTGTCGCCGAGCAGGTCGGAGAGGCGCTCGGTCAGCGTCGAAATGCGTTCCAGCAATTGCGGCGCCGAACTGAGCAGGGCGCCGAGGCCGCCTTGCTTGGTCGGGATCACCGGCACGCCCAGCGGGCAGGCTGCGCGCGGGTTCTGCTCGGGGCAGCGGATCGATGGCGCACCTTTGACTGCGCCGTCGAGCTGCACGGTGCTCGGCCCGGTGAAGCTGCCCTGGATCGACGCCGTGGTGCCTTCGAGGATCGGCACGTCTTCATTGACGCTGATGCGGACGCGGACGAGGCTGGGATCGGGCTTCCAGAAGCTGATCTCCTTGACCTGCCCCGAAGGCACGCCCGAGAAGCTGACCGCCGAACCGGGATTGAGCCCGTCGACCGCCTGCTTGAAGAAGATGTCGTACTGGCGCTCATTGCCGCCGCCGAGCCGCGCCAGCCAGACGATGAACAGTGCCAGCACCGCGAGCAGGATCAGCACCACGGCGCCGACGAGTACATGGTTCGATCGCGTTTCCATCAGAGCCTCATGTCCTCGCTTGCGCCCGTTCGGCGCTGGCGACCGCGGCGCGCCCGCGCGGTCCCTTGAAATATTCCTCGATCCAAGGATGCTCCAGGGCGAGCAGTTCGTCGATGGTTCCGACCGCGATCACGCGCTTGTCGGCGAGCACCGCAACGCGGTCGCAGATCGCATAGAGCGTATCGAGATCATGGGTGATCAGGAACACCGTCAGTCCCAGGGTCTTTTGGAGCGAGGCAGTGAGCTCGTCGAACGCAGCCGCGCCGATCGGGTCGAGGCCGGCAGTGGGTTCGTCGAGGAACAGCAATTCGGGATCGAGCGCCAGCGCCCGCGCAAGGCCGGCACGCTTCCTCATGCCGCCCGAAAGCTCGGCGGGGAATTTGGGGCCGGCATCGGGCGGAAGCCCGGTCATCACCACCTTGTACGCCGCGATCTCCTCGAGCAGCGCCTGGTCGAGCCCGGGGTAGAATTCCTTGATCGGGACCTGGACGTTCTCGGACACGGTCAGCGTCGAGAACAATGCGCCGCCCTGGAACAGCACGCCCCAGCGCTTGCGGATGCTGGTCGCCTCGGTCTCCTCACGACCGATCGTATTCTCGCCGAACACTTCGATGCTGCCTTCGAGCGGAGTCTGCAGCCCGATGATCGAGCGCATCAGCACCGATTTGCCGGTCCCCGATCCACCGACCACGCCGAGGATTTCGCCACGGCGCACTTCGAGGTCGAGCCCGTCATGGACGATCTGCTCGCCAAAGCCGTTCCTGAGGCCCTGGACGCGGATGATCACGTCCTCCTGTTCGCGGCGGACCATCATATCCAGCCCACGCCGCTAAAGAACACCGCGAAGAACGCGTCGAGCACGATGACGAGGAAGATCGCCTGCACCACCGCGATCGTCGTGCGATTGCCCACCTGCTCGGCATCGCCCTCGACCTGCATGCCCTGGAAGCATCCCGAAATCGCGATGATCGCGCCGAACACCGGCGCCTTGACCAGCCCGACCCACAGATCGGTGAGCGGCACGACCTCGCGGATGCGCTGGATGAAGGTGACCGGCGGGATGCCGAGGCTGACCCAGCAAAGCAGCATGCCCCCGAAGATCGCGACCAGCGAGGCATAGAAGCCGAGCAACGGCATCATCAGCACCACCGCCAAGGTGCGCGGGACCACCAGAGCTTCCATCGGCGAGACGCCGATCGTGCGCATTGCGTCGATCTCTTCGGTGAGCTTCATCGTGCCGATCTGCGCGGCGAACGCCGATCCCGAACGGCCGGCGACCATGATCGCAGTCATCAGCACGCCGAGTTCGCGCAGCGTGATGCGACCCACCAGGTTGATCGTATAGACCTCGGCGCCGAACTGGCGGAGCTGCACAGCGCCCTGCTGCGCGATGACGATGCCGATCAGGAAGCTCATCAGCCCGATGATGCCCAGCGCCGAGACACCGACGACTTCGAAGCGGTGCACCGTCGCGTTGAAGCGGAAGCGCCTGGGATGGGTGAACACGTTCCAGAATGCGATCGTCGTCGCGCCCATGAAGCCGAGCAAGCCGTATAGCGTGTGACCCGCGACGTAGATGGCGTCGCCAACCTCCCCAGCACGCGCGTGAACGGGTCGGCGGGCTTGCGCGGCAGCTCGATCGGATGTTCGGCGGCAGCGACCTGATCGAACAGATGCTGCTCGTCTTCCTCGAGGCCGTCCACCGTCGAGCCATGGTCGCGCGCGAAACGATGGATCAGCCAGGCGCCGACCGTGTCGATTCGCTCGACCTGGCTCAAATCGACCCTGGCGACCTCGCCTTCGATCGCATTGAGCCGCTCGGGCAGATCGCGCAGGCAGGCGAGCGACAAATTGCCGGTGAAGCGCAGCGTCGTGCCGCCGCCCGCATCGATCTGCTCGAAATCCGCGCTTCCCTCATCACCGCCACCTTTCGGCGATTCGCGGTGGAACGGCAAGGATTTGCTCAGGCATGCCGACGCGGCCTAGATGCGCCAATGCGGCACCTTGCAATCTACGACATGGACAAGACGATCACGGCGACGCCCACCTGGACCCGCTTCCTCGTGCATGCGGCGCGAAGGAGGGCGCCGTGGCGGCTGGCGCTGATGCCGGTCATCGGCTTCGCGGGGCTCGGCTATCTGCTCAAGCTGGTCGGCCGCGCCAGGCTCAAGCAGGTCTCGCAACGGCTGCTGATCGGCAGGGCGATCACCCTTCCCGACCTTGAAGCCGTCGCCGAAAGCTTCGCCGCGCAGGAGATCGCGACGGGGATTCTCCACGGCGCGCGCGAACGGATCGCCGCGGACCGGGCTGCGGGCTATCGGCTGGTGATGGCGACCGCGTCGCACGGCTATTACGCCGCGGCCATCGCCCGGCTCCTCGGTTTCGACGATGTGGTCGCCACACGGGCGAGGGGCGATGGGCAAGGCCGTATTCTCTCCCTGATCGAGGGGGACAACTGTTACGGGCCCGCAAAGCTCCACATGATCGAGGCGTGGATGCAAGACGCGGGGATCGCGCGGGGCGATGTCCATGTCCGGGCCTACTCGGATCATGTCTCCGATGCGCCGCTGCTCGAATGGGCCGACGAGCCGTTCGCAGTGAATGCCCATGGCCCGCTCCGCAGGCTCTCCGCCGAGCGCGGCTGGCCGCTGCTCGACTGGAGATATTAGCGGATCGGCGTCACCTGAATATGCACTGCGCGCCACTTTCCGCCCACGCGGCGGAAAGTATCCGCGAAACGGATATGGCTGGCGAAGCGTTGCCCGCCCGATGTGCCGCCGAGAGTGGTCTCGGCATTGACGATCGCGGCATCGCCTCCGAGCGGAACCACCTTGCGATCGAGCAGCACCACCGGATCGAAGCGGTCGCCCGGGCTGGTCCAGCCGGCGATGAACTCCTTCTTCCCCTGCCGCTTGCCAGATCCGTCGATGAACACCAATTCGTCGGCGACCATCTCGTTCAGCGCCGCAGCGTCCTGCGCCAGCTGTGCGCGGTCGAAGGCGTCGGCGAAGGCGAGAATGCCGGCATCGTCGGCCGGCGCGGCGACGGCAAGAGCGAGAAGGGCTGCAAGGATCATCGCGACGGGCTCTCTCCAGCTGAAGTGATTGCCGCGAAAGGTGGCAGGCAGGATCGCCGGCGTCGACCCTTAATCGGGCCGTCGCATTAGGGTCACGACTCAATCAGCATCAGGAGGAGACGGTGGCGGCGATGGAGTTGTCGGCGCTGCGCGAATCACAAAGAAACTGGACGATCCAAGGCGTGATTAGATGCCGTCCGGTACCGAAACGGCGTTCCCGCGGCCGCTAAATTGACTCTGTTGGCGGAAACGCGATTCAACACGCAACATTATTGCGCCTGCGTGAACCCCTATTCTCCTTTCGCGCCGATGCCGATCGCGCCAGCCAAGCAGACGAAATCCTACATTGCAATCCTGCGCCCGATGCCGAACCCGTGGCGGCCTTGAGCCGGGGCGACGCGGAAAGAATATGAGTCCTCAACTTAGCGCAGCACCGCATCCACTGCGTGGATCGCGACGCCCACCATTCCCCCACCAGAGTTCCGTTGATCCGGATATATTGGAGGTCGCGCCCCACGGCGTTCTCCAGCCGGCCGGTCACGGTGCGCGCATCCCAGCCGCGGATCGTGTCCGAGACCAACCGGACGATCCCGTCGCCATAGTCCGATGCCGCGCCGACCGCAGTGCGACGCACGAAGCGGTTGATCGTATCGGCGAGCCGCGCATCGCCCTGCAGCGTCTCGCCGAGCTGGCGCAGCGCGCCGCCGAGGTCGCCCGCCAGCACGCGATCGGGATCGCGCGCCAGCCGCAGCAGCGCCGCCCGGCCCGATTCCCACACGCCCATCCACCAATCGCCCAGCGCCGGATTATCGAGCAGTTCGTTCTTGAACGCCTCGACCTGCGCGCGCCTCTCGGCATCGTGCTGGAGATCCTGCGCCAGCTTCGCCAGGCCCTCCTCGGCCTTGGCGCGCAGCGGGTGCCCCGGATCCTCGGCCATGTCGTTGATCAGCTTGGCGAGCCCCGCGATGATCTTGTTGGCAAGCGTCTCGTCGAGCCCGGTCCAGCGCATCACCGAGCCCGAGCGTTCGTGCACCATCTGGCGGATCATATGCTCATTGGCATCGAGCACCTTGGCGGCCCAATGGACGATACCGTCGAGCAGCGGCCGGTGGCGATCCTCCTGCATCGCCGTCGCCAGCGCGCGGCCGAGCAGCGGGGCGACCTCGAGCCCGCGCAGCCGCTCGGCCAGCGCACGCTTGGCCATGCCGCCCAGCCGCTCCTGATCGAGCGCCTCGAGCATGTCGGCAGCAAGCCGGCCGATGCCCGCGCGCAACCGCCCGCGCCCCGCTCCCGGATCGGCGAGCCAGCGCCCAGCCGCACGCGCGACATCGACGCGCTGCATCCGCCGCGCCACCACGCTGGGGATCAGGAAATTGTCGCGCAGGAACGCCGCCAGCGTGCCCGCGATACGATCCTTGTTGCGCGGGATGATCGCAGTGTGCGGGATCGGCAGGCGGAGCGGATGGCGGAACAACGCCGTCACTGCGAACCAGTCCGCCAGCCCGCCGACCATCGCCGCTTCGGAAAAGGCGCGGACATAGCCGATCGCGGGGTGCAGATATTGCAGTTGCCGCGCCGCGAGGAAGACCGCCGCCATCAGCACGAGCAGCCCGGTCGCGACCAGCCGCATGCGGCGCAGCCCCGGCGGCGTTGCCTCGAGCGAAAGGGAGCGGGCGACCTGGTCACACGCTCCCCAATACCCGAACCGCCCCGAAGTTCACTCCGCAGGTTGCGGCGTGTCGTCCCCGGGCTTGTGCTCGATCGTGCCGGCGCCATGCGCCTGGCCGAGCACGCGAGCGCCGTCGTCGCCCGGCTTGAAGGTGAGCAGGCGCCGCGAGAGCCGCGGCCCGAGCCAGCCTTCGAGCCCGACCGCGAGGCTGAACAGCGCCGGCACCATCACGAGCGTGAGGACGGTCGAAAGGATAAGACCGCCGATGACGACCATGCCCATCGGCGCGCGCCACGACGAGTCGCCGCTCAGCGACATCGCCGTCGGGATCATGCCCGCGACCATCGCGATCGTGGTCATCACGATCGGCTGGGCACGCTTATGGCCTGCGTCGACGATCGCAGTGAACTTGTCGACGCCCTTCGCCATCTCCTCGAGCGCGAAATCGACCAGCAGGATCGAATTCTTCGCGACGATGCCGAACAGCATCAGGATGCCGATGAACACCGGCAGCGACAGCGGCATGCCGAACAGCTTGAGCGCGATCAGCCCGCCGAGCGGCGCGTTGAGCAGCGACCCCATGTTGACCAGCGGCGAGACGAAGCGGCGATAGAGCAGCACCAGCACCGCGAAGACGAGGAAGATGCCCGAAGCCAGCGCGATGAAGAAGTTGTTGAGCATCTCCGCCTGCCATTTGGCCTGGCCGACGGTCATCTGACCGACGCCCTGGGGCAGACTCTTCATGATCGGGAGCTCGTTGATCTTCTTCATCACTTCGTTGTTGACGAAGGGCTTGCCGGTCGCCGGATCCATGGCGAGGTCGGCGCCGACGACGAGGCGGCGCTGGAGGTTGAGCCGCTGGATGCGCGTCGGGCCCGCACCGAAACCGATATCGGCGACTACCGAAAGCGGCACCGATCCGCCCATCTGGGTCTGCACCGGCATGTTCTGGATCGTCGACAGCTTGGCGCGAGCGTCCTCGTCGAGCGCCACCCGGATCGGGATCTGACGGTCCGAGAGCGAGAATTTCGCGCTGTTCTGGTCGATGTCGCCGAGCGTAGCGATACGGATCGCGCTGGAGAGCGCGGCCGTGGTCACGCCCAGATTGGCGGCGAGATCGAGCCGCGGACGGATGACGATCTCGGGACGGTTGAGATCGCCCGCGACGCGCGGCGCCACGACTTCCTTCATCCCTTCCATCTGCTTGACGAGCTTGTTCGCGGTCTCGTTGAGCAGCGCCGGATCCTCACCGCCCAGCGTGACGGTCAGGTCGCGGCCGGACGAGCCCCAGCCGAACTGCGAACGGAAGTTCACGCGGGCATCGGGGATCGCGATCAGCTTGGGCGCGAGCCGCTTCTCGAACGCCGTGCTGGTCTCGTCCCGCTTTTCCTTGAGCTGCGCAGTCACACGGCCGTTGCCGACGAAGCTGCGGCTATAGATGTCGGTGACGATTCCTTCCTGACGCAGGATGCCGGCGACCTGCGCGACGACGCGCTCGGTATCGGCGAGCGGCGTACCGGGGACCATCTCGATCGTCGCGGTGACGCTATCCTGATCCTGCGCCGGCTGGAAGGTCATCGGCGAGGTGGCGAACATGAGCACCGTTGCCGCGAGCGAGAGCACATAGCCGAGCACCGCCGACCAGCGATGCCGCAGCGTCCAGCGCAGCAGCCCGGTATAGGCATCCATGATCCGGCCTTCGCCGTGATTGGCATGGCCCTTGGCCTTGAGGAAATAGGCCGCGATCATCGGCGTCAGTAGGCGTGCCACCGCAAGGCTCATCAGCACCGCGGCGACGACGGTCAGGCCGAAATTCTTGAAGAACTGGCCCGAAATGCCCGGCATCAGGCCGACGGGAAGGAACACCGCGACGATCGCCATCGTCGTGGCGAGCACTGCGACGCCGATCTCGTCGGCGGCGTCGATCGACGCCTGATAGGCCGATTTGCCCATGCGCATGTGCCGGACGATGTTCTCGATCTCGACGATCGCGTCGTCGACCAGCACGCCCGCGACCAGCGAAAGCGCCAGCAGGGTCATCTGGTTGAGCGTGAAGCCCAGCATGTCCATGAACCAGAAGCTGGGAATCGCCGAGAGCGGGATCGCCAGCGCCGAGATCGCCGTCGCCCGCCAATCGCGCAGGAAGATCAACACGACGACCACTGCGAGGGCGGCGCCCTCCAGCATCGCTTCCATTGCGGTTTCATATTGCTGCTCGGCATATTTCGAATTGTTGTTGAGCAGCTGGAACTTGACCTTGGGGTTATGCTCCTCGAGCTTCTTGAGCGCCTTTTCGGCGTCGTGGAACACCTCGACGTCCGACGCGCCCTTGGCGCGCTTGATGTCGAACGAGATCACTTGCTGGCCGTTATACTTCGCCAGGCTGCGTTGTTCGGCATAGCCGTCCTTGACCTCGGCGATGTCGGCGAGCCGCACCGTCCGTCCGCCACCGGTCGAGATCTGGGTCTGGCCGAGGCGATAGGCGTTGTCGGCATTGCCGATCACGCGCACCGACTGCTCGAAGCCCGAGATCTCGGCCCGGCCGCCCGCGGCGTTCATATTGACCTGGCGCAGCTGCTGGTTGACCTGGCTCGCGGTGAGCCCGATCGACTGGAGCTTGGCGGGATCGAGAACCACGCGGATCTCGCGATCGACGCCGCCGTTGCGCTCGACTGCCGACATGCCCGAAACCGCGAGCAGTTCCTTGGCGACGCTGTTGTCGATGTACCAGCTGAGGTCCGCCACCGTCATGTCGGTGGCGACGGCAGTGAAGCTCGCAATGTCGTTGTCGCTAGCCGTATCGACGCGGCCGATCTGCGGCTCGAGGATGCCGTCGGGCAAGTCGCTGCGGATCTGCTGGATCGCGCTGCGCACGTCCTCGACCGCGCGATCGATCGGCATGCCGATGTCGAGCTGGACGACCGTCTGGCTGTTGCCTTCGGAAACCGTCGAGTTGATCTCGTCGATCCCCTGCAGGCTGCGGACCGCCGATTCGACCTTCTGGGTGATCTGGTTCTCGAGCTCGCTCGGCGCGGCGCCGGGCTGGCTGATCGAGATCCACACGATCGGGAAGTCGATGTCCGGATCGTTGTTGACGTCCATGCGGGCGAAGCTGACCAGCCCGGCGATGGTCAGCGCGATGAAGAGGACGATCGGCGGAACCGGATTGCGGATCGCCCAGGCCGAGATGTTCCGGAAGCTCATGGCAGATCGCCTCGCTTACTTCGACTTCTGAAGGTTGGGGATAATTTTCTGGCCGGGGTTGAGGAACGCGCCCGCCGTGAGCACCACGCGCTCGGTACCGTTCAGACCGCTGGTGATCGCCACGCCCGCCTCCGTCACATCGCCGGTGGTCACGCCGCGGCGCACCGCCTGGTTCTTGTTGTCGATGATGTAGACGAAATTGCCCTCATTGTCGCTCTGCACCGCCGACTGCGGCAGCATCACTGCGGTGATCCCGCCGGAGATGATGCGCGCGCTGGCGAAGCCGCCGGGGCGGAGCGCCGGATCATAATTGAGCGAGACGCGGGCGATGCCCTGGCGCGTCTGCGGATCGATCACCGGCGAGACCTGCCAGACTTCGCCCTTGAAAACCTGGGTGGTGCCCGTGGGGGTCACTTCGGCGACCGCGCCGGGATGAAGCTTCTGGAGGTCGACTTCGGAAAGCTGGGTGCGCAGCTCCATCTGCCCGGCCATCGCCATGCGGAACAGCACGCCCGACCCGGCGCTGACGATCTGGCCCGGCTCGACCTGGCGCGTCAGCACCAGCCCCGCCTCGGGCGCGCGGATATCGAGCCGGTGATTGCGCGCCTGCGTCTCGGAAAGCTGCGCCTGGGCCACGCGGACGCGCGCCTGCGCCTGGTCGCGCGTCGCGGTCTTGCGGTCGATATCGGCCTTGGAAATGAAGCCGTTCGCGACGAGCCGCTGCGCACGATCGAGCTCGGCCTGGGCGAGCCGCGCATCGGCCTGCGCCACGCGCACCGAAGCGGCGAGCGATTCGGCGGTCTGCACCTGCACGCTGCGATCGACCGTCGCGAGTACCTGACCCTTGCCCACCCAGCTGCCGGGCTCGACGAGCACGCGAGTCACCACACCGCCTTCGCCGGCCACGCCGACGGGCATCTCGCGCCGCGCCGCGAGGCTGCCGGTGCCGGTGATGATCGTCTGCACGGTCTTGCGGCCGGGCATCGCGACGGTCACGGTCGGGATCTGCGACTGGCTGGCGTCCGCCGGGCCGCCCTTGCCCGCTGCGCCCTTGGGCGCCGCGGTCTTCGAGCCGCTCATCATGAAGAAGGCAAGGGCCCCCACCACGACGATCGCCACGCCGACGATCCAGATCCACCGCCTGCTCTTGCGCGTGGTTTCCTCGCCGGTGAACTCCAGCCGCTCCTGTCGTCCGAACATCCCTGCCTCATAGTTCATGTGCGAGCTTCCTGTCCGGCCGCCATGGCCGATGCCCCTCTTGATCGCACTGTATTAGATGAATAAAGCACCGGCCACAAGAGCCGTTTCGCCTCGTGTGCCGCGCAATGCCTGTTTTAAGCCCCTCCCGCAAGATCGCGATCGTTCCATTCAAGAAACGGTTGCAATCAAAGCGTCTTGGGGCGACCTTGTTTTTCAACGCCCTGCATCGGGCGGCAACAGGAGGGATAGCATGCCTCACGGTATCCTCGGATGGCTCCTCATCGGTCTCGTGGCCGGAGCACTCGGCAAGCTGATCATGCCCGGCAAGGATCCCGGCGGCGTGATCGTCACGATCCTCATCGGCATCGCCGGCGCGCTGCTCGCTTTCTATCTCACGCCGCTGCTGGGGCTCGAGGTGCGCGACAGCACCTGGCAGGCCTATGCCGCCGCAACCGCAGGCGCGGTGATCCTGCTCGCGCTCTATCGGATGGTGATCGCCCGGCGTATCTGAACGCCGGCCTTCGGGTTCGTTCAGCTTCGGTGTGCCCTGCATCCGGCAGGGCGCGAGGCAGGACGTTCATTGTTCCGGGAGAGTATCGATGATCTCGCTTGGCCCTGTATGCAACCGCCGCCGGCCTCACACTGGCCACCGTTTCCGCATCCGCGCAGGAAGCGCGGCCGATGATGATGCCGATCGACGGCACCATGCTCGAGATTTCAGCCGACGGCACCAGCACGCGCGCGCCCGATCTCGCGATGATCCAGGCGGGCGTGGTGACCCAGGCGGTGACCGCGGGCACTGCGATGCGGCAGAACAGCACGCGCATGGCGACGGTGCTCGCGGCACTCCAGCGTGCGGGCGTCGCCGAACGCGATATCCAGACCTCGAGCATCGCCCTCAGCCCGCAATATCGCTACGCACAGAACCAGCCGCCCGTGATCACCGGCTATCAGGCATCGAACCAGGTCACCGTGCGCTTCCGCGACATCGCGAAGAGCGGCGCGATCCTCGATGCACTGGTGAAAGAGGGTGCCAACAATATCTCCGGGCCCAATCTGATGGTCGACAAGCCCGAAGCAGCGCTCGACGAGGCCCGCACCGCCGCCGTTGCCACGGCGCGCGCGCGGGCAGAGCTCTATGCCAAGGCGGCCGGGCTTCGGGTCGATCGCATCCTGTCGATTTCCGAAAGCGGCGCGATGCCGGTACCGCCGCGGCCGATGATGATGATGCGTGCGGAGGCCGCAGCCGATGCGACTCAGGTCGTCGCGGGTGAAAGCGAGCTGCGCGTGTCGCTCTCCGTCCGCTTCCTGCTCAAGTAGGAAGACATGAAAAAGGGCCGCCTTCGCAGGCGGCCCTTTTGATGCTCGTCTCGCGTCTTTAGCGCACAGCGCCGCGACGGACGAGGTTGACGATCGCCAGCAGGATGACCGCACCCAGCAGCGATACCAGGAACGTCATCGGCGTGATGGCGCCGTTATTGATCGAGCCGCCGAAAAGCAGGCCGCCGATAAATGCGCCGACGATGCCGACGATGACGTTGAGGAAGATGCCCTGTTGGGCATCGGTACGCATTACGATGCTCGCCAGCCAGCCGACGACGCCGCCGATGACGAGCCAAACAAGAAGACCCACCATAGATAGTCCCTCCGTTGTTAGCCCGGCGGGCCCGGGCGACAGAGAGAAAATCCGCAAGCACTCATATTGGTTCCGTATCGATTTTTCGCGGCGCGAGCGGAACTTTCCGGCGCCCGGACAGTGCCGCAAAGAAAACGGCCCGCTCCCGGGTCCTGGGAGCGAGCCGCCTTGGCCCGATGAGAGGGCTAAATCAGTATTTCTGCTGGCGCTCGTACAGCGAACGATAATGCTGGATGCGCGTAACGCGCAGCCCTGGCATGCCCGAACGGTCGATCGCCCGCTGCCAGCCGGCAAATTCTTCGACGGTAAGGCTGTAGCGCTCGCAAACCTCGTCCACGCTCAGCAGCCCGCCATTGACCGCGGCGACCACTTCGGCCTTGCGCCGCACGACCCAGCGGGTGGTGCTCGGCGGCGGCAGTGTATCGAGCGTCAGCGGCTCGCCGAGCGGCCCGATCACTTTCGCAGGACGGATCTTCTGGTTTTCAATCATCTACTTGCCTCATCGGGGCGGGGGCCCCCGTTACTCAACTTCAACGACCAATATCCCCGGCGTTTGAACAACGACTGAAACGCCACGGTAAACGCCGGCTTCATTCCTCTTGCCACCGCGTTAGCGCCGCCGCCGCGGCACGGTGAAAGGCACCGTGTGCAGGTGCGAGCAGCGCATCGGCGGGAACCGCCAGCGCCAGCCGCGTCTGGATGCATGCCGTGGGGCTCGCCGCCTGGCGGGCGGCGACGCCCACCAGCAGCACTGCCAGCTCGGTGGGCATGGCGGTGACCGCCACGTCGCGATCCAATCTAGCAAAGCTCAAGTCCACGGATACGAATCCAGCCTCAATTCTCTTGGTCGACCAGCTTTAGCGAAGCAGGATGAAGGGGCCGTAAAGCCGATGGGAACGCTCGCTTAACCTGCGTTGCTGATCCGTTTCCAAGGCTCCGGGCTGGATCGGGACTGCACATGCGCCTATGTGCGCCTCTGTGATTCCCGTGGATTTCCAGCTCTCAGGGCCGCTTTCGAAGCGGCGGATCGTCGTCGCCATGTCGGGCGGCGTCGATTCTTCGGTCGTCGCCGCGCTCGCCGCGCGCAGCGGCGCCGAGACGATCGGCGTGACGCTGCAGCTCTACGATCATGGCGAAGCGGTCGGCCGCGCGGGCTCGTGCTGCGCAGGCCGCGACATCCGAGACGCCCGCGCCGTCTGCGACAAGCTCGGCATCGCGCATTATGTCTTCGATCACGCCTCGAGCTTCCGCGAGACGGTGATCGACGATTTCGCCGACGAATATCTCGCCGGGCGCACCCCGATCCCGTGCGTGAAGTGCAACATGGGGCCCAAGTTCACCGATCTGTTCGCGCTCGCGCGCGATCTGGGAGCCGACTGCCTCGCCACCGGCCATTATGTCCGCCGCGTCGAAGGCGCTGAGGGCCCCGAACTCCACCGCGCTGCCGATCCCGCGCGCGACCAGAGCTATTTCCTGTTCGCCACTACCCAGGCGCAGCTCGAGTTTCTGCGCTTCCCGCTCGGCGGCATGCCCAAGCCGCAGGTCCGCGAACTCGCTGCGGAACTCGGTCTCGGCGTCGCGGGCAAGCCGGACAGCCAGGACATCTGCTTCGTCCCCGACGGCGATTACGCCTCATTGGTCAAGAAGCTGCGGCCCGACGCGGAGGCCGGCGGCGACATCGTCGACGAGAGCGGTCGCAAGCTCGGCGCGCACAGGGGCCTGATCCACTTCACCGTCGGCCAGCGCCGCGGGCTCGAGATCGGCGGGGCGCCCGAACCCTATTATGTGCTGCGTCTCGATCCCGCGACGCGCGAAGTCGTCGTCGGCCCGAAGCGCGCTCTCGCCGTCCGCGCCGCGCGGATCGAGAATATCAATTGGCTCGGCGGCGATCATGCCGGGGAGATGACCGTCAAGGTCCGTTCGCTGGCCAAGCCGGTCCCGGCGCGGCTGGAGGCCGATCGCGTGGTCTTCGAGACCCCCGAATATGGCGTCGCGCCCGGCCAGGCCGCGGTGCTCTATGCCGGCGACCGCGTCCTCGGCGGCGGCTGGATCGCGGAAACCGAGCGCGCCGAGCTCATCGCAGCCTGAATTCGCCTTCGATCACCGTGACGCATTTGCCGCCGAGGATCACCTTCTCGCCGTCGAGCTCGCAACCGACATAGCCGCCGCGGCGGCTCGCCTGGAATGCGGTGAAGGCATTCCGTCCCAGCCGCGCGGCCCAATAGGGCACCAGCACCGAATGCGCCGATCCGGTGACCGGATCCTCGTCGATCCCCGCCGCCGGCGCGAAGACGCGGCTGATCACGTCGGTGTCGGTGCCGGGCGCCGTGACGATGTTGAGCGTGTCGCCGATCGCCGCGAGGGCGTGGAAATCCGGGGTCAGCGCCAGCACCGCCTCGGCGCTTTCGAGCACGATCAGATCATAGCCACGCGGGTGGCGCAGCGTCTCGGCCTGCGCGACACCGAGCGCCTCCAGAAGGCCCGGCACTTCCAGCACCGCGGGCGGGAAAGCGGGCAGCGCCATCAGATAGCCGTCGCCGTGCCGGGCCACTTCGAGCACCCCGGACTTGCGCGTGCGGAAACGGACGAGGTCGCGGTCCTGCTCGCGGCCGAGCACATAATGTCCGCTCGCCAGCGTGGCATGGCCGCACAACGCCACTTCCACCGCAGGGGTGAACCAGCGCAGTTCGTAATCCGCCTCGCCGCTCGCGTCGGGAACGAGGAAGGCGGTCTCGGACAGGTTGTTCTCCTCAGCGATCGCCTGCAGCATCGCATCGTCGAGCCAGGCATCGAGCGGGATCACCGCGGCCGGATTGCCGCTGAACGGCCGGTCCGCGAATGCGTCGATCTGGGCGAAAGACAGTTTCATCGCGTGTCCTTGAGCAAATCGGTCTCGGCGAGCGGATTGCCCGGCTCGTCTATTTGGCCTTCGGGGTCGACATGGATCAGCACCTCGGTGCCCGGGAATTCTTCCGCGAGTTCCTTTTCGAGCCGCTCGACCACATCGTGCGATTCGAGGACGGTCATGTGCGGATCCATCCAGATGTGGAACTGGACGAAGTCCTTCGACCCACTGGTCCGCGTGCGCAGATCGTGCAGCCCGATCAATTCGGGGTGCCGCGCAGCCACCTCGACGAAGCGCTGGCGCTTCTCCTCCGGCCATTCCTTGTCCATCAATTGATCGATCGCCGCGACCGAGGCACGCCACGCGCCGAACAGCAGCCACAGCCCGATCGCGATGCCGAACACCGCATCGGCGCCGGCGATCCCGGCATAGCCTTCCAGCGCCAGCGCGACGATCACCGCGCTGTTGAGGAACATATCCGATTCATAATGGATCCGGTCGGCCCCGATCGCGATCGAGCCGGTGCGGCCAACCACCGAACGCTGGTAGCGCGTCAGCGCCAGCGTCACGACGATCGCAACAAGCGAGACTGCGATGCCATATTCGGCCTCGACGCTGGGCTGGTGCTCCATCAGCCGCTGCGACGCGCGCAGCAGAATCGCGAAGGCCGAGACTGCGATCACCCCGACCTGGAACAAAGCGGCCAGCGCCTCGGCCTTGCCATGCCCGAAGCGATGGTCATGGTCCGCGGGCTGCGACGCCCAATGGACGCCGGCCAGGGTCACCAGCGACGCGACGAGATCGAGCACGCTGTCAGCCAGGCTGGCGAGCACCGCCACCGAACCGGTCCGCCACGCCGCCCACGCCTTGAGCGTGCCGAGCAGCACCGCACACGCGACGCTCGCCAGCGCAGCCCGCCGCGCGAGGTTCATGGGTAGAGCAGCCCTTCGTCCCAGCCGCCGGGCGCGCGCACGAACAGCCGTCGCTCATGCAGCCGGTGTTCGCGGTCCTGCCAGAACTCGATGCGATCGGCGACAATGCGATAGCCACCCCAATAGGGCGGACGGGGACGTCCCCCTTCGAAGCGCGCCTTCGCCGCTTCGAAGCGCGCCTCGAACGTCGCGCGCGAATCGAGCGGGCGTGACTGGTCGGAAGCCCAGGCCCCGAGCTGCGAATCGCGCGCGCGGGTGGCGAAATAGGCGTCGCTGTCCATCTCGTCGTCTATCGAGGTCATCCCTTCGATGCGGATCTGACGGCGCAAGGACTTCCAGTGGAAGAGCAACGCTACCTTGGACCCTTCCGCCAGCTCGCCGCCTTTGCGACTCTCCCGGTTGGTGAAGAACACGAAACCGTCGGGCCCATGGCCCTTGAGCAGCACCATCCGCACCGAAGGCTGGCCGGCGGCGTCGACCGTTGCCAATGCCATCGCGTTGGAATCATTGGGCTCGCTCGCCCGCGCTTCGACGAACCACGCGTCGAACAGCTGGAAGGGATCGGTCGTCATCGTGCCTGCCCTCTACGCCGACACCATTTTGGTGTCGAGGAACGGACTCCCGTCTGGCGAATTGAATCGGTTTCGCAACGAGGGAGTTCGACATGGCCGCGCGCGCCTATTGGCAAGGACAGATAAGGCTGGCGCTGGTGTCGATCCCGGTCGAGATTTATTCCGCGACCAAATCGGGCGCGCAGATCAGCTTCCACCAGATCCACGAGCCGACCGGCAAGCGGATCAAATATGAGAAGGTCGCTCCCGGCGTCGGCCCGGTCGATGTGGAGGAGATCGTCAAGGGCTTCGAATATGAGAAGGGAGTTACGTCCTGCTCGAGCAGGACGAGATCGATGCGGTGAAGCTCGAATCGAAGAAGACGCTCGAGCTCACCCAGTTCGTCGACGCCGACGAGATCGACGTGCTCTATTACGAGAAGCCCTATTTCGTCGTCCCGGCCGACGATCTCGCCGAGGAGGCGTTCATCGTGCTGCGCGAGGCGTTGAAGCGCACGCGCAAGGTCGGGCTCGGCCAGCTTGCGCTCAGGGGCCGCGAATATGTCGTCAGCCTGAAGCCGTGCGGGCGCGGCATGGTGCTCGAGACGTTGCGCTACGCCGACGAAGTCAACAAGGCGCAGGGCTATTTCCGCGACATCCCCGACACCGCGCCCGACCCCGAACTGCTCGGCCTCGCCGAAACGCTGATCGACAAGAAGGTGGCGAAGTTCGACCCCAAGGAATTCCACGACCGCTATGTCGATGCGCTCAAGGACCTGATCGAGCGCAAGAAGAAGGCCAAGGGCAAGAAGATCATCGAGGAGGCCGACGAAGGCGCTCCGAGCCGCGGCTCGAATGTCGTCGACCTGATGGCCGCGCTCAAGAAGTCGCTCGAGCGGCCCGAGGCCAAGTCGAGCGGCGCGGTGAAGACCAAACCGGCCAAGACGCCTGCGAAGAAGGCATCGGCGCGGAAGCGGGCCTGATCCGTGGCCGGTCGCGATCCCCTCGCCAAATACAACGCCAAGCGTGATTTCACCCGGACCGCCGAGCCGGCGGGGAAGATCGCACGCACCGGCGGCAATCGCTTCATGGTACAGAAGCACGACGCAACGCGCCTCCATTGGGACTTCCGCCTCGAAGTCGACGGCGTGCTCAAGAGCTGGGCAGTGACGCGCGGCCCCAGCCTCGACCCCAATGAGAAGCGCCTCGCCGTCCGAACCGAGGACCATCCGCTGTCCTACGCCGATTTCGAAGGCACGATCCCCAAGGGCCAATATGGCGGCGGCACGGTGATGCTGTGGGACGACGGCGTCTGGGAGCCGGTCGAGGGCAAGAGCGCGAAGGACCTGGAGAAGGGGCATCTCCATTTCCGCCTCGAAGGCGAACGGATGAAGGGCGAATGGCTGCTCATCCGCCTCAAGCCGCGCGGCAAGGAGAAGAACGAGAACTGGCTGCTGCGGAAGATCGACGACGCATATGCCGGCGCCACGGATTATCTGGTCGAGACCGGTCTCACCAGCATCAAGACCGGGCGGACGATGCAGGAAATCGCCGAGGGCAAAAAGGGCCCCTCGTCATCCTCCTCTTCGTCGTCATCCCCGCGAAGGCGGGAATCCAGAGCCCAGAGCGAATCGCCCGCGACTCTGGATTCCCGCCTTCGCGGGAATGACGGAAAGAGAGGGGACGCGAAACTCCCCGCTTTCCAGTCTCCCCAGCTCGCCACCCTCGTGGACAGCGTGCCCGCCGGCAACCAATGGCTCCACGAAGTCAAATATGACGGCTATCGCGCGCTGATCGCCACCGGCGCCAAGGGCCCGAAAATCTACACCCGCACGGGTCTCGACTGGACCGACAAGTTTCCGGGCATCGCCGAAGCCGCGAAGAGCCTGCCCGCGCCTGCGCTCATCGACGGCGAGATCGTCGCCTATAAGGAAGGCAAGCCCGATTTCTCGACGCTGCAGGAAGCGATCGCGAACGGAGGCGAAGACCTGACCTTCTTCGCCTTCGACCTGCTCGCCGATCGCGAGAATACGACCAAACTACCCCAGCTGGCCCGGAAAGAGCGGCTGCGCGCATTGCTGGACGGCGCCGATGAGCGCATCCTCTTCTCCGAGCACATCGTCGGCGCGGGCGAGAAGCTGTTCGAGACGATGTGCCGTGAAGGCTATGAGGGGATCGTTTCGAAGCGCGCCGATGCACCCTATCGCGGCGCGCGCACCAAGGCCTGGCTCAAGGTCAAATGCATCCACCGCCAGGAATTCGTGATCATCGGCTGGACCCCGAGCAGCGCCAAGGGCCGCGGGTTCCGCTCGCTCCTGCTCGCGCTCAACGGCCCCGATGGCCTCGTTTATGCCGGCAAGGTGGGTACGGGCTTCAACCAGGCGACGCTCCACGATCTTCGCGAACGCTTCGATAGGATCCCGGCAAAGGAAGCACCGGTGAAGGTTCCCCGCGCCGAGGCGCGCGGCGCGCAATGGCTTCAGCCCAGACTGGTCGCCGAAATCGCCTTCACCGAATTCACCGCCGAGAATGTCGTGCGCCACGGCAGCTTTATCGGGCTGCGCGAGGACAAGAAGCCCAGAGACGTCGTGGCCGAAAAGCCCACGCCGCTGCCCGAAACCCCTGCCGCCGCTCCATCGAGCATCAAGATCAGCAGCCGCGATCGGGTCATCTACCCCGAGGCCGGCCTCACCAAGGGCCAGCTCGCCGACTATTACACCGCGATCGCCCCGGTGGCGCTGCGCTGGCTGGCGAACCGCCCGATCAGCCTCGTCCGCTGCCCGCAGGGACGCGCGAAACATTGTTTCTTCCAGAAACACGACGCCGGCAGCTTCGGCGAGCATGTCCATCATATCGACGTCCGCGAGAAGGACGGCTCGGTCGAACCCTATCTCTATGTCGACGATCTCGACGGGATCATGGCCTGCGTCCAGATGGGCACGATCGAGTTCCATGGCTGGGGCAGCCTCGTCGCCGATATCGAGAAGCCCGACCGGCTCGTCTTCGATCTCGACCCCGACGAGGGGCTCGATTTCGCGCAGGTCCGAAGGGCCGCCGAGGACCTGAAGGGCCATCTCGCCGATATCGGCCTGACGAGCTGGCCGTTGCTGTCAGGCGGCAAGGGCGTCCATGTCGTGGTGCCGCTGATCCCTGAAGCCGATTGGCCTGCGGTGCGCAGCTTCGCCGAACGCTTTGCACGGGCACTGGCGCAGGCCGAGCCCGACCGTTTCACGGCCAATCTCAAAAAGGTCACCCGCAAGGGCAAGATCTTCATCGACTATTTGCGTAACCAGCGCGGCGCGACTGCGGTGCTGCCCTATGTCGCCCGCGCTCGCGAGAACGCGCCGGTCGCCGCACCGATCAGCTGGACCGAGTTGCGGGATCTCGAATCCGCCAAGCTCTACACGATCCGCGACGCTGAAATCTTGCTCGAACGCGCGACGAGCCGCGCGCTGCAAGGCTGGGGCGAGACCGGCCAGGCGCTGCCCGACCTCTAGTCTCGGCTCAGTGGCCCTTCTTCTCGGCCTGGATCGCAGCCTGCGGATCCTTGGCCGGAGTGCCTTCTGCCGGCGTCGCCTCGTTGGAGACGTTGGCGGTGCCGGCGCCTTCGGCGACGTTCGCCTCGGCTGCGTTGTCCGCGGCGGGTTCCTCGCCTGCGGCTGGCGCGGCCGGCAGCGGCAGGTTCGAGCCCTGGCTGTTGAGATAGGCGATCACGTTCGCGCGGTCCTGCGGGTTCGACAGGCCGGCGAAGGTCATCTTGGTACCCGGCGCGTACTTACGCGGGCTGGTCAGCCACGAATCGAGCGCTTCGAAGGTCCAGGTGCCGGGAACCGCCTTGAGCGCGTCCGAATAAGCGAAGCCCGGGACATGGCCATGCGGCTTGCCGACTGCGGCATAAAGGTTCGGACCGATGCCCGATGCGCCGCCCTGATTGATCGTATGGCAGGCAGTGCACTGCTTGAATATGTCGGCGCCCTTGGCGACATCGGCGGCAGCGAGACGAGTCGCGATCGGCGCGACGGCGGCGCCACCGCCTTCACTCGTATCCTCGACGCCTTCGATCGCGTAGCCCATCTTCTCGGGCCGCTCGGAGTGGAAGACCATGCCGCTCACGATCGAAAGGCCCAACGCCGCAATGCCGCCCGCCAGTGCCCAACCCGCAATCGTATTGAACCGATCGTCCATCACACGCCCCTAAAGGAAAGTCGTCCGCCCTTTAGGCCGCGGTTTTTGCTATCGCAAGCCGGGGTTGCCGCGGGAAACGCGCACCGCTAGCGCGCGATCCCATGGAGAATTTCGCAGCACCCGCCCGACCGATCGTCGCGGACATGATCGCTCACGCTTCGGCCGAGCCGGAGCGCACCGTGGCGTTCCAGGGCGCGCCGGGCGCCAATTCGCACATCGCGGTGCGCGAAGCCTTTGCCGACGGGCTGCCCTTGCCGTGCTTTTCGTTCGAGGACGCGATCGATGCCGTGAAGGAAGGCCGCGCCGATCGCGCGATGATCCCGATCGAGAATTCGCTCCACGGCCGCGTCGCCGACATCCATTTCCTGCTGCCCGAATCGGGCCTGGCGATCACCGGCGAGCATTTCCTGCCGATCCGCTACGGCCTGATGGGCACCGGCACCCTCGCCCAGGTCCGCCAGGCGATGAGCCACCCGCAGGCGCTCGGCCAATGCCGCCACTGGCTCAAGGCACGCGGGATCGCCCCGGTCGCCTATCCCGACACCGCCGGCGCCGCCGCAGTGATCGCCGAGATGGCCGATCCCGCGATTGCCGCGCTCGCGCCGCCGGGAGCCGCCGAGCTTTATGGACTCAATTTGCTCGAATCGAACCTGGCGGATGCCGAGCACAACATGACGCGCTTCGTCGTGCTGGCACACGAGCCGCTGGCGCTGCCGGTCGCGGGGCCGGTGATGACGACCTTCATCTTCGAAGTGAAGAACGTCTCGGCGGCGCTCTACAAGGCGCTCGGCGGTTTCGCGACCAACGGCGTCAACATGACCAAGCTGGAGAGCTATCAGCGCGGCGGCAGCTTCGCGGCGACCGAATTCTATGCCGATATCGTCGGCGGCCCGGGCGATCCCGCGGTCGACCGCGCGCTCGAGGAACTCAAGTTCCATTCGAAGTGGATGCGCGTGCTCGGCACCTATCCGCAGGCGCGCGAGCGGCCCTGACCGAAAGTAGCGATGATTGCGCAGAGCGGCTGATCTCGCTTGCTTGACTCACGCGACGATATGTTGTCTATACACAACAAGTCATCGCCTGAGTTGCTGCAATGTTGCAAATCCACAATCGCATTGCCTTGTTCCGCGCCGAGCGCGGGATGAGCCGGCGCGCGCTGGCGGACGCGGCGGGCGTCAACCCACAGACGATCGGCTATCTCGAGCGCGGCGATTACAGCCCGAGCCTGGAGCTCGCGATGAAGATCGCCCGGGTGTTCGACGTGCCGATCGAATTGCTCTTCTCCTTCGATCCCTTCGAATCCGTGGCGACGGCGCTGCGGCGCGCCGCCGAATAGGAGCCGGTCCATGACCAAGTTCAATCAACGCTTTTTCGCCAGGCTCGACGCTGCCGCCGAACGTACCGGCGTCCCCGCCATCGCCAGAGGCCAAATGCGGCGCCGGCATCTGCGCTGGGTGCCGATCGTCGCGCTGGCAATGGCATCGGCGGGCATGCTGACGGGATTGATCCGCATCGATCTGGTCAATGCCGGCTATGCGCTGATCATGCTGGGCTTCGCGATCGCAGTGATGCTGCCGATCTTCGGCCCGCTGAAACCCTGGGGATCGCCCGAACGCATCGACGAGTTCGATCGCGCACTGCGGGGCCGAGCGATGCTCGCCGGGTTCGCCGCAGTCAGCATGGCGGCATTCGTCGGCATCTGGCTGGTGATCGGCCTAGCGCTGATCGGCGACTGGCCGCGCTTCACGATCCTCGATCAGCTGCGCTCGCTCGGCTTCTATTTGATGACGCTCCATCTGGCGGTGCCGACGCTGCATGCGAGCTGGGCGACCCAGCCGGTAGCCGAGGACGACTAGCCCTCGAACCAGGCGGTCAGCAGCGTGTGCGCGATCGCATAAGGCGGCGGCGCACCGAACGGAGCGTCGGGATCGCGGGCCAGCGCGCGACGGACATCGTCGCGGCTGAACCAGCGGGCGTCCTCGAGTTCGTGGACATCGATCGTGATCGCATCGCCCTCGGCCTCGCCGATACACGCGATCATCAGCGAGGAGGAAAGGGCCAGGGCTGGCTGGCGACATAGCGCACCGCGCCGACCCGGACGCCCGCTTCCTCGAAAATCTCGCGGCGGACCGCTTCCTCGATCGATTCGCCGACTTCGAGGAAGCCGGCCAGCGCCGAGTAGCGCCCCTGCGGCCATGGCGGCTGCCGGCCGAGCAGCACCTTGTCGCCCCGCTCGGCGAGCATGATCACCACGGGATCGACCCGCGGGAAATGCTCGGCATGGCAATTGGGGCAGGACCGCCCCCAGCCGGCGCGGAAGATCGCGGTGGGCGTGGCGCAGACCGCGCAATAGCCGTGGCGGCTGTGCCAGTCGACAAGGCTGCGCGCCGCGGCATACAGCGCGGCATCCTGCGCATGGAAGCGATCGAGCATCGCGAACAGGGCCGGCGAGCGAATGCCGGGGAAGACCTGGCCATGCGGCGGCGCGGCGGCGAAGAGCGGAACGCCTTCGTCGAAGCCGAGGAACAGCCGCTCGCCCGGCGCGGCACCGAGCGACGTCCAGACGAGCCGATCGGCCTCGTCAAGCTCAGGATCCAGTCCGTGGAGCACGAGCAGCCGGGCACGCGGATCGGCTTCCGCGGCCGCGAGCAGCGCCGGTTCGTGGCGGACCCGGTCGGCACGATCGAGTGTGCCGCCGGTAAAGCCGGGCGCCCTCACCGGGCGAGATCGGCGTAGATCGCCTTCGATGTTTCGCGCTTGAGCGCCTGCTCGCTGAACGAATTGATCATCATCGTCGCGCGCAGCCGGTGCGCCGGATCGACCCAGCCGATCGATCCCGCCGCGCCGGCCCAGCCATAAGTGCCCTTGCCCGGGCCGCCGGGAACATCGGCCAAATAGACCGAGCCGCCCGCGCCAAAGCCCATCGGCGCGCCGGTATCGGCAGTCATCTGCGCGAGGGTCGAGCGATCGACGCTGGGCGGAAGCAGGTCCGACATCGCCAGCCGCACCGTCTCGGGCTTAAGGATGCGGGCACCGTCTAGCTCGCCGCCGTTCAGCAGCATGTGGAGGAAACGGTCATAGTCGCGCGCCGACATGACGAGGCCGGCGCCGCCATAAGGGAAGCTGGGCGGCTGCAGCCATACCGACGTGGCGCCCTGATCGATCGCGACCTTGGGCGCCATGTAATTGGTGGCGAGGATGCCGGCCTTCGCCTGCGGCACGGTCCAGAAGCTCGACTGCATCTTGAGCGGCGCGAAGATACGCGTGTTGACGAACTGATCGAACGGCATGCCGCCGGCGACTTCGATCACTCGCCCGAGCACATCGAGGCCGATCGAATAGCTCCATTTGGTGCCCGGATCCGCGATCAGCGGCAATGTCGCGGTGCGATTGGCGAATTCCTCGAGGCTCGCCGGCCGTGCGGCGCGCATGCCGGGCTCGAGCAGTGCGTTGACCTGCGCGGGATTGATCCCGAGCCGGTTATATTCGTCGAGCAGCGGCCCCTTGGTGATGATGGTGTAGCCGAGGCCCGCTGTGTGGGTGAGCAGGTTGCGCACCGTGATCGGGCGCGTGGCGGGACGGCTGGTCAGGTCCTTGGCCGGATCGACAAGGACCTTCATGTCCTTGAACGCGGGGATGAAATCGCTGATCGGCTGGTCGAGCCGGAGCTTGCCCTCCTCGATCAAGATCATCGCGGCGATACCGGTAATCGGCTTGGTCATCGAATAGACGCGCCACAGGCTGTCGGCATTCACGGCCGGGGCATCCGGCTCGATCGCGATGCGCCCCTCGGCGACCAGATGGGGCATGCTGTTGCCCACCGCGCTGAGGATGACGATGCCCGGCACCTTGCCCTCGGCGACGACCCGCCGGGCCAGTTCGCCCTGCGCAGTGAGGCTGCGCGAGTCGGGAAAGGGCATTGGAGCGGTAGCGGTTTGGGGCCAGGCCGGGCCGGCGATCGCCAGCGCCGCGATCGATCCGAATATCCGCCAACTACGCATGCATCCTCCCGAACATCCTTGCCGCCTTCGCGAAAACGGTAGGCAGCCCCGCCGCCTCGATCCCGGCGATCGGCCACCATTCGCCCTCCGGCGCGCCTGTGTGCGCCGGGATTGTTGCAGCCGCAAGCGCCACGTCGAGGTTGAAATGCGTGAACCCGTGGCGGACCTGAGCGTCGAGCACGCGCCATCCAGCGGCGATCGGCGCGTCCGCCAATCCGGGTGGTGAATCGGTCCAGGGCCCGGTGGGGAGTGCGCGCATGCCGCCGAGCAATCCCTTGGCCGGACGCCGCACCAGCAGCACCTGGTCGTCCCGCTCGAGCCAGAACATCGTGCCGTAGCGCTGCGGCTTCGGCACCTTGGCGGCCTTGACCGGGAAGCGCTCGGGTGCGCCGCCGGCAAAACCGTCGCATTGCCCGCGCAAAGGGCATAGAAGGCAGCGCGGCGCGCGGGCGGTGCAGATGCCCGAGCCGAGATCCATCATCGCCTGCGCGAAATCGCCAGCGCGCGCGTCGGGAGTGATCGAATCGGTGAGCGTGCGGATTCTGGGCCGGACGCCGGGAAGCGGATCGGCCAGCGCGAACAAGCGCGTCACCACGCGCTCGACATTGGCGTCGACCACCACTGCGCGCCGGCCGAAGGCGATCGCGGCGATCGCCGCGGCGGTGTAGCCGCCGATCCCGGGCAGGCCGAGCAGTTCGGCTTCGGTTTCGGGAAGCGCCCCGCGCCGCGCGACCTCACGGGCACAGGCGAGCAAATTGCGCGCCCGGGCATAATAACCGAGCCCCGCCCAGGCAGCCATCAGATCGGCATCCTCCGCCGCCGCCAGCGCCTCGAAGCTCGGCCAGCGCGCAGTGAATTTCTCGAAATAGGGGATCACGCTGGCGACCTGGGTCTGCTGGAGCATGACCTCGCTCAGCCACACCCGGTACGGATCGGGTGCGTTGGCGCCGGGCGGTGCGCGCCACGGCAGGTCGCGGGCATAAGCGTCGTACCATTTGAGCAGCGGAGCGGCGATTGCGCGAGGGACGTTGTCGGGCACGCCTCGCCTATGGCATGGGTAGGCCGAAATGACGAAGGCCCCCGACAAACCGAAACGCGCCACCACGCGCCAGCCCCGGCTCGAACCGCAGCGATCGAACCGTGCGCGGCCGGTTTCCGAGCTGCTGCCCGATGTCGGCCGGGCCGCGTTCCGCAAGTTCGGCTTCGTCCAGCATGCGATCGTCAGCCGCTGGAGCGAGATCGTCGGCGAGCGCTATGCCCGGGTCTCGGCGCCCGAATCGATCCGCTTTCCACAGGGCAAGCGCGCCGAGGGCGTGCTGAGCCTCGTCGTCGCGGGCGCGCATGCCCCGATGATGCAGCATATCGCCCCGGAGATCGTCGACCGGGTCAATCGCTTCTTCGGCTATCCCGCGGTGGTCCGCGTCGCGATCCGCCAGGGCGAGATCAAGCGCGCCGCCAAGGCCGCACCGCCGCCGAGCCTGAAGCCGCTGTCCGAAGCGATGGGCGACAGTTTGCGGGGCATCGCCGATCCGGAATTGAAGGCAGTGCTCGAATCGCTTGCCGCAGGCGTCGCGGCGGCGGACGAGACGCTCAAGCTCGGCAGGATCGATTGATGCCATTGCGCTTGCTTGCCGCCGCTTTGCTGCTGACGCTCGGCGCCGCCACCGCGCCCGCGCAACAGACGCGCCGTGCGCCCGCCGCGAACTGGGTGAACGTGGTCGCGAAAACTCCCGAAGGCGGCTTTCGCCAAGGCAACCCCAATGCGCCGATCAAGCTGGTCGAATATGGCTCGCGCACCTGCCCGACCTGCGGCCGCTTCGCCGCCGAGGGCGTCGAGCCGCTCCGCCGCGAATGGATCGCCAGCGGAAAGCTCAGCTACGAATTCCGCGACTATCTGATCCATGGCGTGCCCGATCTCTCGCTGGCTTTGCTCAACCAGTGCGTGCCCACGCCAGCCTTCTTCCGGACGCTCGACGCGATGTTCGCCAACCAGCAGGCCTTCGACGCGCCGCTGCACAAGCTGATCGATAGCCAGCCCAAGCAGATCGAGGCATGGCAGCAGCTTCCGCCGGCACAAGCGGCGACCAAATTCGCCGAGGCGCTGGGCATGATCACTTTCATGAAGGCGCGCGGACTGCCCGAGGCGCAGGCGCGGCGCTGCCTGGCCAACCCCGCGCTGATCAAAGGCGTCGCCGACACGTTCGCCGCCGGCGCCAAGGCAGGCGTCGAGGGGACGCCGAGCTTCTTCGTCAACGGCCGCCGCGTGCGCGCCTATAGCTGGGATCAACTTCAGCCCGAACTCCGCGCCGCGGACAGCTGATCGATATTTTCTTCGGAGAGACACGAATATGCGTTTTGCCCTCGCCTTGCTCCCCTTCTCGCACTCGCGGCCTGCGGCGGCGGCACCGAGAATGCGTCCGCTCCGGTGACGTCGAGCACCCCAGTCGCGCAGGCCGCGCCGCCCGCCGGCAAGCAATGGGTCGATATCGTCAGCAAGACGCCCGAGGCCGGCTTCCGCCAGGGCAATCCCAATGCGCCGATCCAGCTCGTCGAATATGGCTCGCGCACCTGCCCGACTTGCGGACGCTTCGCCGCCGAGGGCGTCGAGCCGCTCCGCCAGAAATATGTCTCAACCGGCAAGGTGAGCTACGAATTTCGCGATTTCCCGCTGCACGGCGCGCCCGATCTGGCGCTCGCTTTGCTCAACCAGTGCGTCGGCACCGAGGCGTTCTTCCCGATGCTCGACCAGATGTTCGCCAACCAGTCGGGCTTCGGCGAGAAGATGACTGCGCTGCCGGAATCCTTCATGCAGCAGCTCCAGGCGATGGCGCCGCCCCAAGCTGCCGCGGCGATGGCCGAAGGAATGGGCGCGATCGAATTCGTCAAACAGCGCGGCATTCCCGAGGCAAAGGCGCGCCAGTGCCTCGCCGATCAGGCGACGATCAAGAGCATCGCCGACGTGATGGCCGATGCGTCCAACAATCGCGGCGTCCAGGGCACGCCGAGCTTCTTCATCAACGGCAAGGCAGTCGACGCGGCGATGTGGTCGCAGGTCGAGACCGCGTTGCAGGCGGCCGGGGCCCGCTGACGACAAACCGCGGGGGCGGCGCCGATGCAGATCAAAAGGCTGCGACTGACGGGCTTCAAGAGCTTCGTCGATCCGGCCGATCTGCGCATCGAACCCGGCCTCACGGGAATCGTCGGCCCCAACGGCTGTGGCAAATCGAACCTGCTCGAGGCGCTCCGCTGGGCAATGGGCGAGAACAGCGCCAAGTCGATGCGCGGCGCAGGCATGGAAGACGTGATCTTCGCCGGCACCGCGACCCGGCCCGCGCGCGACTTCGCCGAAGTATCGATCCTCGCCGAACAGGTGGGCGAGGACGACGAGCTCGAAGTGGTCCGCCGGATCGAACGCGGCGCGGGATCGGCATACCGGCTCAACGGCCGCGACGTCCGCGCCAAGGACGTGGCTTTGGTCTTCGCCGATTCGGCCACAGGTGCGCATTCTCCGGCCTTGGTGAGCCAGGGACGGATCGGGTCGATCATCTCGGCCAAGCCCGCCGAGCGCCGGGCGATGCTGGAAGAGGCGGCCGGGATCGCGGGCCTGCATGTCCGGCGCCGCGATGCCGAGCAGAAGCTGCGCGCGACCGAGGCGAACCTCACCCGGCTCGACGAAGTCATCGGCGATCAGGAAACGCGCGCCGCCGCACTCAAGCGCCAGGCGCGGCAGGCCGAACGCTATCGCGAGCTCTCCGACCGTATCCGCGTCGCCGAGGCGCGGATGATCTTCGCGCGCTGGCGCGATGCCGCCGAGGCTGCCGATGCGGCAAAGAAAGAGGCAGTCGCGGCCGAGGCTCTCGTCGCTGAACGTGCCAAGGCGCACGATGCCGCCGCTGCGCGGCAACAGGCGGCGGCCGAAACGCTCGCCGGAGTGCGCGCCGATGCGCTCACTGTCCGCGACCGGGCGACCGAGGCGATGCACCGGCTGGCGACGCTGCGCAGCGAGCGCGCGACGGTCGAGCGGCGGATCGTGGAGTTGCGCGACGCCACGATCCGGCTCGCCGAGGACCGCAGCCGCGAAGGCGCACTCGCGCACGATGCCGCCGAGGCGCTGGCGCGGCTCGCCGAAGAGGCACGCACGCTGGAGGCGCGCATCGCCGAGGCCGGCGCGCGGATGCCCACGCTCGACGCGGCGCTGGCCGAGGCCGAGCGTGCCGCGCGCGATGCCGAGGTGGCGCTTGCCCAGGCGCTCGCGGCGCAGGCAAGCGAAGCGGCAGACGCGCGCGTCGCCGAAGCTGCATTGATCGCGGCACGTACCCGGGCCGAGCGCTCGGCGCGCGATCAGGCCCGCGTCGATGCCGAGTTCCACGCGCTGGGCGATGCCGAGCCGCTCAAAGCCGAGAAGGCACGCGCCGCCGAGGCGCGGGCGCAGGCGCTGCGGCAGGCGGAAACGGCACGCGCGGGGCTGACTCGCGCCGATGCGAGCGAGCGCAGCGCGATCGATCTCGCGCGACCGGGCGCAGTCCGCGCGCGCCGCCGCGCATGCCGAACTGGCGCAGCTCGACAGCGAATCCGCCGCGCTCGCCAAGGCGACGCGGCCCTCTGGCAAGGACCGGCTGCTCGACCGGCTCAAGGTCGACGCCGGCTATGAACGCGCGCTTGCCGCGGCGCTGGGCGACGACCTCGAAGCGGGGCTCGATACCGGCGCCGAACGCTATTGGGCGGGGGCGGCGCCGGTACCGGGAGATCCGGCCGCACCGGCCGGCACCACGCCGCTGTCACGCCATGTCGAGGCACCTGCGGGGCTCGCCCGCCGCCTAGCGCAAGTGCTGGTGGCGGAGAACGATACCGGACAGCTGCTCGCAGTGGGGCAGCGGCTGGTGACGCTCGGCGGCGTGCTGCGCCGCTGGGACGGTTATGTCGCCCGATCGGGCGGGGCGGCAGCGGCCGAAAGGCTGGAACGCGTCAACCGGCTCGCGGCGCTGGAGAAGGCGCGTCCCGCAGCGGTGCGCGCAGTCGATGCCGCCGATATCGAGCTGGCGCGGATCGATGAGACGATCGCCGAGGCGCGCCGCGCCGCCGCCGATTGCCGCCGCATCCTCGACCATGCCGAGAATGCCGGCCGCGAGGCCGGCCGCGCCGAGGACCGCGCCACCGCGCAGCTCGAACGGCTCGAATCGCAGCGTGCCGACCTCGAATCGCGTCGCGCCCGCATCGCCGCGGAGCAGGAGGAGGCGGCGGGCGAACTTGCCCGGGCCGAAGCAGCCAAGGCCGCGCTTCCCGACGGTTCGGCGACGCGCGCCCGAGTCGCGGCGCTGTCGTCCGAAGCCGAGATACGCCGCGCCGCCGCCGCCAATGCGCGCAGCGAGCGCGGGACGCTGGAGCGCGAGATCGGCCAGGCGCGCGAGCGGCTTGCCGCCGCGGGCGCCGAGAGCCGCAGCTGGAAATCGCGCGCGGGCGAAGCGGCGCGGCGAGCGACGGAAATGGACAAGCGCGCCGCCGAACTGGCCGAGGAGAGCGAAGCGATCGCCACCCGTCCCGCCGCGCTCGACGCAGCCGTCGTCGAAGCCGAGGCGGCGACCGAGACTGCCCGCGCCGAATCGGCGGCCGCGCAGGCGGCGGAGCGTGAGGCCGAGACCGCGCTGCGTGCCACCGAAGGCGATGTCCGCGCCGCCAATGAGGGCCTGGCCGAGGCGCGCGAGGCGCGTGCCGGCGCGACTGCGCGGGCAGAAAATCAGGAAGCCCGGCGGATCGAGATGGGGCGCCTTTCGGGCGAGCGCTTCGAATGCCCGCCGCCCTTGCTGCCGCAGAAGGCGGGGTTCGAGGCGGAGAGCGTGCGCAGCCCGCAGGACGAATCCGCGGCGCACGAAAAATTGAGCGCCGAGCGTGAACGGATCGGGCCGGTCAATCTCGTCGCCGAGACCGAGCTCGCCGAGCTGGAGGCCGCCTTCACCAGCAACGCCGCCGAGCGCGATGAGCTGGCCCAGGCCGTCAATCGGCTGCGCGGATCGATCGGGACGCTCAACCGCGAGGGACGGCAGCGGCTGCTCGCCGCGTTCGAGGCAGTCGATGTGCATTTCCGGCGACTGTTCAGCACCTTGTTCAACGGTGGGCAGGCGCACCTCGAATTGGTCGATCTCGGACGATCCGCTCGAGGCCGGGCTCGAGATCATGGCGCAGCCGCCGGGCAAGAAGCTCCAGTCGCTGACCCTGCTCTCGGGCGGCGAACAGGCGCTGACTGCGGTGGCGCTGATCTTTGCGCTGTTCCTCACCAACCCGGCACCGATCTGCGTGCTCGACGAAGTCGATGCGCCCCTGGATGATGCCAATATCGAGCGCTTCTGCGACTTGCTCGAAGCGATGACCCGCGAGACCGCGACGCGCTACCTGATCGTCACCCACAACGCCGCGACGATGAGCCGCATGCACCGGCTGTTCGGCGTGACGATGGTCGAGCGCGGGGTGAGCCGGCTGGTGTCGGTGGACCTGGGCGGCGCGGAGACTTTGCTGGCCGCGGAATAGGATTTCGCGGGCTTAACTTCGCACTTTGCCCGCGGTTTGTGAAAGAAAATTGCCGGGTGGCGACAGGTTGTTGCGTTTGCTGCCGAGTATTTTTCACGCGTTCAAAGAGCGTTCCGTGCTCCTGTGGAGGCAGGAGCGCTGGCCTATTGCAGCAGGCGAAATCCTACATTGCAAGGTCGCCTGTCTCCCTCTCCCCTGTGGGAGAGGGAGGGAGCCGACGAAGTCGGCGGAAGGGTGAGGGGAGTGAGACTCACTCCCCTCACCCTTCCCACTCGCTTCGCGAGCGGGCCCCTTCCCTCTCCCACAAGGGGAGAGGGAAGTTAGGACAGAACACGCTCGTATAAAGCGATGTACTTGTCCGCCATCGCTTCGACCGAGAAATGCGCTTCGACGTGGTGGCGGCAGGCGGCACGGGCGATGCCGTCGATCTCACCCAGCGCGGTGATCGCCTCGCCGGCCGATTTCACGAGGATGCCGGTCTCGGGCGTGATCAGCTCGGGCATGCTCCCGCGACCAATCGCGATCACCGGAGTGCCGCAGGCCATCGCTTCGATCACCGACAGGCCGAAGGGCTCGTCGAAATTGATCAAATGGAGCAGCGCCCTGGCCTTGCCGAGCGCACGCAGGCGCTGCTCGCCGCCGACCGGGCCGAGATAGCGGATGCGCTCGCCATCGACGTGCGGCAGCACTTCGCGATCGAAATAGCCCTGGTCCTGGACGATGCCGTAGAGATCGAGGCGGCGGCCGGTCGCCAGCGCGACGTGGATCGCCTCGGCGGCGCCCTTGTCGGGATGCATGCGGCCGAAGAAAAGCAGGTCGTCACTCCCTCCGGATCGAACGGGAATTCGTCGAGGCGGATGCCGTGATGGATCGTCGCGGCATAGTTGAGCGACGGATGCCGATCGGCCTCGCTGATCGCGACAAAATGCACCCGATCCTCGAACGGCTTGTACATCGGCAGGATGCGATCCGAGGAGAAGCCGTGGATCGTCGTCACCATCGGCGTATCGATCAGCGGCGCATAAGCGTGCGCCGGGAAATCGGCCTGGTTGTGGATCAGGTCGAATTCGTTCGCGCGGGCGAACAGATGCGACTGATGGGCATATTCCCAGACCTTGGCGTCGATCGCAGGGTCTTCCTCATAGCCGCGCGGCACCACCCCGGCGAGTGTGCCGGCGGTGATCGAGTCCTGCGTCGCGAACAGGGTGACATCAACTCCGCGTGCGACCAGCGCCTCGGTGAGCAGGCTCGTCACCAATTCCCATGGGCCGTAATGCCGGGGCGGCGTGCGCCATGCGATCGGCGCCAGCATCGCGATCTTCATCCGAGAATATAGCCTTCGTTCGGGCCCAATACCGCAGGATCGTCGCCGGTCCCGGTGGTGAGCAGAACCGACAATCCCTCGGCCCATTCGGGTATCGCAAAGCTTTCGGCGGCGTCGCCGAGATTGAGCACGACAAGCAGCCGTTCGTCGCCGGCGCAGCGTTCGTAGGCGAGCAGGCTGCCCGCGCATTCGATCGGCAGCCAATCGCCCACCGACAGAGCGGGACTCGCCCGTCGCAGCGCCAGCAGATCGTGATAGAGCCGCCACATCGAGTGCGGATCCTGACGCTGGGCGGCGACATTGCGCGCCTGCCAGTCAGGATGGAGCGGCAGCCACGGCGCAGCGGTCGAAAAGCCGGCATGGGCGCTCGCATCCCATGCCATTGGCGTGCGCACCGGATCGCGGCCGAGCCCGATGCCGGGCTCGCGCAGCTCGCGGGGATCCTGCACCTGATCCGGGGAATCGCGACGTCCGCCATGCCGATCTCGTCGCCATAATAGATCGTCGGCGTGCCCCTGAGCGTGAGCAGCAGCATCGCCGCGACGCGCGCCTGCGCCACACCGAAGCGCGTGGCGGCGCGGGGGCGATCGTGGTTGCCCAGCACCCAGTTCGGCCAGCCGTCGGCCGGTAGCGCGGCTTCGTACTCGGCGATCAGCCGGGCGAGGCTGCGCGCCTCCCACGGCGCCTCGATCAGCTGGAAGTTGAAGGGCAAATGCACGCCAGGCTCGCCCCGGCCATAATAGTGCATCAGCCGATCGACCGGCAGGTAAATCTCGCCGACCAGTACGCGTTCGGGATAGCGATCCGCGACGCGCCGCATATCGGCGGCGATGCCGTGTACCTCGGGCTGATCGGTTGAGTGGAGCTGGAGCACCTGGTGCATCTCACCCATTGCTGGCGTGTATGCCGGGTTGGCCGGATTGTCGGGGAAATCCCGGTGCTTGATCATGTGCCACAGCACGTCGATCCGGAAGCCGTCGACGCCGCGATCGAACCAGAAACGCAGCACGTCGAGCATGGCCCGGCGCAGCTCGGGGTTGCGCCAGTTGAGGTCGGGCTGCTCCTTCAGGAACGCGTGGTAATAATATTGCCCGGTGGCCTCGTCATATTCCCAGGCCGGACCGCCAAAATCGCTGATCCAGTTGTTGGGCGGGCCGCCGCCCGGAGCGGGATCGCGCCAGATATACCAGTCGCGCTTCGGACTGTCGCGCGACGCGCGGCTCTCGACGAACCAGGGATGTTCGCTGGAGCTGTGATTGGGGACGAAATCGAGCAGCAATTTGAGCCCGCGATCGTGCGCGGCCTTCAGCAGCGAATCGAAGTCGTCGAGCGTGCCGAAGCGCGGGTCGATTCCGGTGTAATCGGCGACGTCATAGCCGAAATCGGCCATCGGCGAGGGATAGATCGGCGAAATCCAGATCGCCTCGATGCCGAGTGCCTGCAAGTCGTCGAGGCGAGACTCGATGCCGCGGAGATCGCCGATGCCGTCGCTGTTGGAGTCCTGGAACGAGCGGGGATAGATCTGGTAGATCGTGCCGCTTTGCCACCAAATGGGTTCATTCATAGTTCCATGCGCCTCTCGTCATCCCGGCGAAGGCCGGGATCCAGAGCCACACAGTGCAGTCTTTCGCGACTCTGGGCCCCGGCCTTCGCCGGGGTGACGGCTAGAAGATTCACCGAAACCGCTCCTTCGGGATGTGGGTGATCCGGCAGGCGAGGTCGGCCTCGCCGTTCGCGACGATGTAACGATCGCCGGCATCGGCCACGCCGGTGGTGAAGACGACCGGCGTCGGCAGGTACATCTGGTGCGCGATGTCGGCGGTGAGCGCGGGATTGGCTTCGAGCAAGGGGACCTGATCTTCCTGCCGCAGGATGTTCGAAGGGTCGTCCTTGTCGAGCAGCGCCCAGAAGCTGCGATAGATCCCCACCGCGCCCTGCTTCTCGACGCCGTGATAGATCAGCATCCAGCCTTCGGGCGTCAGCACCGGCTGGCTGCCGCCGCCGATCCGCTGAGTCGAGGTCGTGCCCTTGCGCGCGCGGATGCCGGGGGTGTCGAGCGGCTTCCAGTGGAGCCCGTCGGGCGATTGCGCCATGTTGATCGCGGGGCCGCCGAGCCATTCGCTGTCCTCGGGATAGGCGAAATAGACTTCGCCCAGCGGCCGGGTGAGCGCCATGTACTTGCCGCCGATCCTGCCCTCGAACAGCAGCATGTCCTTGTTCTGGTGATCGAGCACCACCCCGAGCAATCTGTAGTCGAGGCCGTTCACCGAATGGTACATCGCGGTGCAGTGGCGCTCGGCGGAGACGCCGCACACGGTCATCCACCAGCTGCCGCCGACCAGGCTGATCCGCGCATCCTCGACGCCATATTCGAGGAAGCTCGCCGAGGGCTCGATCGCCTTGTCGTAATGTACGTTCACGATGCGCCGGGCGTCGCCGGTCAGCTCGACCGGGAGCAGCCAGGAAAGCGAGGTCAGGCCGAGCAGGCGCGGGTTGCGGTCCCGAAGCGCGAACTGGCGCGGATCGTCCATATGGATGCCGTGGAGCGGATGGCGATCGAGGACATAGCCGTCCGGCGTCCAGCGAATCGCGCGTGCGCAATCGCCGGAGACCGGCTCCGCGAGCGCCTCGGCGACGCGGACCATCAGCAGGAGATTGCCGTTCGGCAGCCGGGTGAAGCCGGGATTGAACGCGCCGAGCACAAAAGTCGGCTCATGGATCGACTTTCGGAGCGGCGACCGGCTGAGATCGACATCGTCGGGGCGGAAGATCAGATAATCGTCAGTGCTCACCCAGCCCCTCCGTTCGCCCTGAGCCTGTCGAAGGGCGTTCCCTCTCGCTGCGCACGAAGAAGCAAGGGCTTCGACAAGCTCAGCCCGAACGGGGGAAGGGGAATGGGTTCCCGTCAAACCCCGTCGCGCAGCCGTTCGTGGTGGCGGATCACTTCGTCGATGATGAAGCGCAGGAACTTCTCCGAAAATTCGGGGTCGAGATCGGCCTGCTTGGCCAGACCGCGAAGCCGCGCGATCTGGGCCTCCTCTCGCGAGGGATCCGCCGGGGGCAGGCCATGCGTCGCCTTATAGGCGCCCACCGCCTGGGTGACCTTGAAGCGCTCGGCGAGCATGTGGATCAGCGCGGCATCGATATTGTCGATGCTCTGGCGATAGCGGTTGAGCGTCTCGTCGGGCATGTGCCCCTTTGCCCGTGCCACGACGCTACGCAACCCTTGCCTTTGCGGCTGTCTCGCGCCAGAGCCGCCGCATGAGCGCCACCATCCATCGCCTGGGCTCGCGCCCAGAGCCTTCGCTGGAACCGATGCTGCAACTGGTGGCGCACGATCTCAACCTGGTGAACGCAGTCATCCTCGACCGGATGCAATCGAACATCCCGCTGATCCCCGAGCTCGCCGGCCATCTGATCGCCGGGGGCGGCAAAAGGATGCGGCCGATGCTGACGCTCGCGAGCGCGCAATTGCTCGGCTATTCGGGCGCGCGCCACCATCGGCTCGCCGCCGCAGTCGAGTTCATCCACACCGCGACCCTGCTCCACGACGATGTAGTCGATTCGTCGGACCTGCGCCGCGGGCGCCGCACCGCCAACATCATCTGGGGCAATCCCGCCAGCGTGCTGGTCGGCGACTTCCTGTTCAGCCGCAGCTTCGAGCTGATGGTCGAGGACGGCAGCCTCAAGGTGCTCAAGATCCTGTCGAACGCCAGCGCCGTGATCGCCGAGGGCGAAGTCAACCAGCTCACCGCGGTGCGCCGGCTCGACATTTCCGAGGAACGCTATCTCGACATCATCGGCGCCAAGACCGCGGCCCTGTTCGCCGCCGCCTGCCGGATCGCGGCGGTGGTTGCCGAGCGCAACGAAGGCGAGGAAGCCGCGCTCGACACGTATGGGCGCAATCTCGGCATCGCCTTCCAGCTGGTCGACGACGCGATCGATTACATCTCCGACGCCTCGACCATGGGCAAGGACGCCGGCGACGATTTCCGCGAGGGCAAGATGACGCTTCCGGTCATCCTCGCTTACGCACGCGGCGACGAGGCCGCGCGTACCTTCTGGAAGGACGCGATCGGCGGGCGCCGCACGTCGGACGAGGATTTCGCCGAGGCGATCGCCCTGGTCCGCGCCAGCCGCTCGGTCGACGACACGCTCGCCCGCGCCCGCCATTACGGCCAGCGCGCGATCGACGCGCTCGGCGGCTTCGCGCCGGGGGCGGCGAAGGATGCGATGGTCGAGGCAGTCGAGTTCGCGGTGGCCCGGGCCTACTGAGGCCCCTTCCCGGCTTATTCCTCGATTTCGGCCTCGTCTTCGTCGTCATCGACGCCGAGGACATCGTCCTCCCCGGTTTCGAGCTGCTCCTCGATCGCTTCGACGATCAGGTCGAGCTGCTCGTAGCCGGCAGTGAATTCCAGCGTTTCGCCGTCGTCGTCCTCGAGATGCAGCGTATAGTCGCCGTCGCCGACGGGGTGATCGTGAACTGTGCCAGGGTCCTTGCCATGTCTGCGTGCTCCTTGCCTCGATTGCGCCAAACCCGGCTTTGGGGAAATGGTTGCGCGCGATGAGCGAGACAATGCCGATCCACGCCATATTGCCCCGATTGCTCGCCGCATTGCGGAGCGCGAGCAACGCCGTGCTGGTGGCACCGCCGGGCGCGGGCAAGACCACGGCGGTCGCGCCGGCCCTGCTCGCCGAGCCCTGGTGCACCGGCGAAATCCTGCTGCTCTCGCCCCGCCGCCTCGCCGCGCGCGCGGCCGGCGAGCGGATGGCAGCACTGGCGGGCGAGAGCGTCGGCAAGACCTTCGGCTATGCGACGCGGATGGACAGCAAGCGTTCGGCGGCGACGCGCGTTACGGTCGTCACCGAAGGCATATTCGTCAATCGCATCCAGTCCGATCCCGAGCTGGCGGGCGTTTCCGCCGTGCTGTTCGACGAAGTGCACGAGCGCAGCCTCGACAGCGATTTCGGGCTGGCGCTGGCGCTCGATGCGCAGGCGGCGCTGCGGCCCGATCTGCGGCTGGTCGCGATGTCGGCGACGCTGGACGGCGCGCGCTTCTCGACGCTGATGGGAGATGCGCCGGTGATCGAGAGCGAGGGACGCAGCTATCCGCTCGTGCTGCGCCACCTCGGCCGCGCCGGGGAGGCGCGGATCGAGGATTCGGTGGCGGCGGCGGTCCGCATCGCGCTGCGCGAGGAAGCCGGCGGCGTGCTCGCCTTCCTTCCCGGTGTCGCCGAGATCGAGCGCACCGCAGAGCGGCTCGGCGACCTAGGCGGCGTGGTGCTCCACCGGTTGCACGGCAGCCTCGATCCCGGCGCCCAGCGCGCGGCGATCACGCCCGATCCGGAGGGGCGGCGGAAAGTAGTGCTGGCGACGTCGATCGCCGAGACTTCGCTGACGCTCGACGGGATTCGTGTGGTCGTCGATTCGGGCCTCGCCCGGCGGCCGCGTTACGATCGCGCCGCGGGGATGACGCGGCTGGTCACCGAGCGGGCGAGTCAGGCTTCGGTCACCCAACGTGCCGGCCGCGCGGCACGGCAGGGGCCTGGCGTGGCGTACCGGCTGTGGGAAGAGGCGGCGACCGCAGGGCTGCCGCGATTCGATCCGCCGGAGATTCTGGAGGCCGATCTTTCGGCGCTGATGCTCGATTGCGCTTTGTGGGGCGTCGCCGATCCGCGCGATCTCGCCTGGCTCGATCCGCCGCCCGAAGCCGCGGTTTCCGAAGCGCGCAGGCGGCTGACCGTGCTGGAGGCGCTGGACGAAGACGGCCGGCCGACGCCGCACGGCAAGGCGATCGCGCGACTGCCGCTGCCGCCGCGGCTCGGGCACATGCTGGTCCGCGCCGGCGAGAGGGGTTCGCGCACACCGCAGCGCAGGTGGCGGTGCTGCTTGGCGAGCGGGGATTGGGCGGGAGTGATCCCGATCTCGAGCTGCGGCTGCGGCGCTGGCGGAACGAACGCGGGATGCGGGCGGAGAATGGGCTGCGGCTGGCGGAACGATGGGCCAAGCTGCTCCCTCTCCCCTCCGGGGAGAGGGCTGGGGAGAGGGGAAGTGCGGCGCACTCTCCCTCCTTGCCCCTCTCCCAACCCTCTCCCCGGAGGGGAGAGGGCTCTGAAGAAGTGGCCACCTGCGTCGCACTCGCCTTCCCGGACCGGATCGCACGCCGCCGCGACGCTTCCGGCGAGACCTGGGCTTCGGTCGGCGGGCGCGGATTCCGGCTCGATCCGAGTTCCTCACTCGCCCGCGCGCAGTGGCTCGCGGTGGCGGAGACGCAGGGCATGGCCGCGGGTGCGCGCATCCTCTCCGCCGCCGAGATCGGGGTCGAAACAGTCGAGGCGCTGTTCGGCGAGCGGATCGAGACGCGGCGCAGCGTCCGCTTCGATCCGGCGACCGGCCGAGTCGAGGCATTGCGTGAGCGCCGACTCGGCGCCCTCCGGCTTTCGAGCGGGAGCGATTCAGCCGCGAGCCCGGCGGAGATCGAGGCGGCATTGCTGGAAGGCGTGCGCGAACATGGTCTCGCGCTGTTGCCATGGTCCGAAACCGCGCAGGCGCTTCGGACCCGGGCAAATTATGCCGGGATCGAGACCCTGAGCGACGCGGCGTTGCTGGCGAGCCTCGACGACTGGCTCCCCGCGGCACTCGCGGGCAAGCGCCGGCTCGACGCCGTGGCGCCCGAGGCGCTGACTCAGGCGCTCCAGAACCTGCTCGGCTGGGAGGGGCAGAAGACCGTGGATCGTCTCGCCCCGGCGCGGCTCGATACGCCCGCCGGATCCAGCCATGCGATCGACTATGCCGCGGAGGCGGGACCGACGGTGGAGGTTCGGGTGCAGGCTCTGTTCGGACTGGCGACGCACCCGATGCTCGGCGACGGGACGCCGCTGGTGCTGAGCCTGACCTCCCCGGCAGGCCGTCCGATCCAGACCACGCGCGATCTGCCCGGATTCTGGAGCGGAAGCTGGGCCGCGGTGGCCAAGGAAATGCGCGGGCGTTATCCTCGGCATCCCTGGCCCGACGACCCGGCAAATGCTTCGGCCACACTGCGCACCAAAAATGCTGATGCACGGAACGCCGCACCGCGTTAAGGCGCTGAGGATTCATTGGAGGCCCAGGTGAAAACCGCCCGTATCTATCAGCGCCCGAAGAACGCGATGCAGTCCGGGCGCGCCCGCACCGATCTGTGGATGCTCGAGTTCGAGCCGCAGAAGCCGCAGGAAGCCGATCCGCTGACCGGGTGGAACGGCGGCGGCGACACTTCGAACCAGGTCCGCATCGGTTTTCCGACGCTCGAAGCGGCGAAGGAATATGCCGAGCGCGAAGGCTATGCCTTTCACGTCGTCCCCGCGCCGGCCCGGAAACTCAAGCTGCAGGCCTACGCCGACAATTTCCGGTGACTCCGATTCAAGTGCTCGACCGCTGGATCGCGGCATTCAATGCCGCTGATCCGGACGCTCTCGCAGACCTGTACCATCCCGATGCCATCAACCATCAGGTCGTGCGCGAGCCCGTTGCCGGGCGCGATGCGATCCGCGCGATGTTCGCGGCCGAATTCGCCGCGGCGGAAATGGTCTGCATTGCCGAGAACAAGTTCACCGACGGCGCGTGGGCGATCCTCGAATGGCGCGACCCGAAGGGACTGCGCGGCTGCGGCTTCTTCCATGTCGTCGAGGGCCGGATCCTGTTCCAGCGCGGCTATTGGGACCGGCTGAGCGCGGAGATGCTCTACCCGCCCAGCAGCGACTGAGCGAGCAACAGCAGCAGCTTGACGTCGACTGCCACGCCTTCGGCGCGCCGCGCGGCGACGAAATCCGGCACGTCGCTCCGCGCGACGCGGTAGACGACGATGTCCTCGCCTTCGATGCCGCCGCCTTCGCCGACCTTGGTCAGCCCGGTCGCGCGGACGAGCGTGAAGCCTTCGGAGACCATTCCCGGTGAGGCGTGGAAGAAGCCCAGATCCTCGGCGTGCTCGCAGCGATAGCCGGTCTCTTCCTCGAGCTCGCGCCGCGCCGCGTCCATCGCAGTATCGCCGTCGTGCGAATCGCCGATCAGGCCGGCGGGGAGCTCTAGGCAGCGCCGGCCGAGCGGCACGCGATATTGCTCGACGAGCAGGACATGATCGTCTTCGTCGATCGCGAGGATCACCGCCGCTTCGATGCCGCGGGCGCGCGCGACGAACTCCCATTTGCCCTGCCGCTTGGCGACGATCCACTTGCCTTGCCAGACGGTCTCGACCGGCTCTTCGGGGATGCTCATAGGACGATCAGGCGATCCGGAAGTTCATTGATGTCGCCTTCGCTGCGCGGGAAATGTTCCGCAAGCACCTTGCCGATATGCGCGACGGCTTCGGCGAGACCGTCGCCCGGGCGATCGTCCTTCACCGCGAGGATCAGCGCGGCCATCGCCTCGCCCCACACTTCGGCGGCCACCTTCGAATGGATCGATTCGTCGGCGATGATCTCGGCGCGATGCTCGGCGAGCGACAGATAGAGCAGCACGCCGGTGGACGCCTTGGTGCGCTTCTCGGCGGCGGCGCGGAACAGCGTCAGCGCGCGGCGATTGACGCGGCGCGACTTGGTCGCCCCCGGCGTGAGCGCGATCCTGAGCGCATCGAGCGCGAGAATGACGCGGGCGACGAGGAAGGTGACCGCCATCAGGATCAGCGCGAAGGTGAGATACCAGCGCGGCGGGGTTTCCGACCAGGCGTCGATCAGATGCGCGTGGAGCCATTCGACCGGCGCGGGCTGCCAGGCGAGCAGCGCCAATACCAACAGCATCGCGAGCACCGTCCAGTGCAGCGCGACATCGTGATAGGCATCCGAGCGCCCCGCCACGACGGCGACGATCTCGCCGTCGGTGGCGAGCTCGGCCTCGGTGACCGCGGCGCTCACCCGCGCATGATCGGCTTCGGTCAGACGCATCACCAACTCCCCGAGGCGCCACCGCCCCCGAACGATCCGCCGCCGCCGGAGAAGCCGCCGCCACCGCCGCCGCCTCCCCAGCCGCCACCGCCGCCATCACCGCCCCATCCCGACGAGCCGCCGCCGCGGCTTATTTCGCTGGCGATGCTCCACAGGATGATCGGCAGCACGCCGCCGTCATTGCCGCCGCGATAGCGGCGGGCGCCCCACGGGCCCTGCCGCCGACGCTTGCCGAACCGGCTGAACCCGAACATCGGCAGGATGACGAAGACCAGAATGATTCCCCAGAAGAGCAATCCGAACGGAAAGCCGCCGCCGCTGCGCCGATTCTGCCGATGCGTGGTGCTCGCCTTGTCGGCCTGCGCCTTGGCCTTGGCCTCGGCGGCCTCCAGCGGCAGCTTCATCTGCTCGCCGATCGCCTGCGCGCCCGCCACGATGCCGCCGGGCATGTCGCCGGCCTTGAAGCGCGGCAGGATCGTTTCCTGGATGATGCTGCTCGACATTGCGTCGGTCATGATCGGCTCCAGGCCATAGCCGACTTCGATCCGGACCTTGCGCTCCTTGGGTGCGATGATGAGGAGGATGCCGTTATTGGCGTCCTTCTGCCCGATCCCCCAGGCGCGACCGAGCTGATAGCCATAATCGGCGATGTCATAGCCCTGCAGATCGGGAATGGTGGCGACGACGAACTGGCGCGTGGTCGCCGTGTTGATGTCCTCGGCGAGCTTGGTGATCTCGGCTTTCTGCGCATCGTTGAGCAGATTGGCGGCATCGACCACCGGCTCGCGATCACGCTTCGGGAAATTAGGCTGCGCCTGCGCCGCCATCGGCAGCAGCAGAAGCAAGGCGAGCAGGGTCCGAGCAACCTCATGCGCCGGCTCCCGGCCCGATCTCGCGAATGATGCCGTCGACACCGGCGGCGATGCCCTTGGGCATGTCGCCCGCGCGGAATGCCGGAAGGATCGCGTCGCGCAGAATGCGGCCCGCCTCCTCGTCACGCAGCGCCTTTTCGAGGCCGTATCCCACTTCGATCCGTGCCTTTCGTTCGTTGGGCGCCACGATCAGCAGCACACCATCGTCAATATCCTTGCGCCCCACGCCCCAGCGTCGACCCAGATCGACGCCGAAGGTGGCGATGTCCTGCCCGTGCAGGCTGGGTATGGTGACCACGACCAGTTGGTGCCCGGTCGCCTTTTCCAGCTCCGCCGACTTCGCGACGAGGCCCGCTTCCTGCTCGGGGGCGAGCAGATTGGCATCATCCACCACCCGCCCTGTGAGCGCCGGCAACGCCGTCTTCGACGCCACCGGCTGGTCCGCCGGCGCTGCACTGCAGCTCGCCAGCGCAAGCGCGAAAGCGAGCCGCAGGATGATCAGCTGCCGTTCCCGAAATCGACCGTCGGCGCATTCTCCGCGCCCGCCTTCGCCTGGAACGGCGTCATCGGCTTCGAGCCGTAGAAGATCTTGGCGCCGATCGCGTCAGGGAAGGTGCGGATGCGCGTGTTATAGGCCTGCACCGCGGCATTATAATCGCGGATCGAGATGGCGATGCGGTTCTCGGTGCCTTCCAGCTGGTCCATCAACGTCTTGAAATTGCCCTGGCTCTGGAGCTGCGGATAGGCTTCCTGCAGGCGCTGCAGCGACAGCGACAGGCCGTTCTGCGCCTGGTTGAACGCCGAGACCTTGGCCGGATCGGTGAGGTCGTCGCCGCTCACCTGGACCTGCGTCGCCCGCGCGCGCGCGCTGACCACGTCGTTGAGGATCTTGCCTTCCGAGCCCGCGGCGCCCTTCACGGTCGCGACGAGATTGGGGACCAGATCGGCGCGGCGCTGATAGTTGGTCTGGACGTCTGCCCAGCGCGCCTTGGCGTTTTCCTCGGCGGTGGGCACGCTGTTGAGCCCGCAGGCCGAGAGCAGGGCGGCGCCGACGAGGGCGAGAACGGCACGAAACTTCATCACCTGGTGATCCTCCGGATCTGTTCGAGAAGTGTCTTATACGACGGCAACACTGGAGCCCGAAAGCGAAATCGGACATGTAACGATATCGAACGATCAAAGACGGAGGTTTGTGCCCATGTGGAAGGAATTCCGGACGTTCATCGCACGCGGCAACGTGCTCGATCTCGCGGTGGGCGTGATCATCGGCGCCGCCTTCGGCACCATCACCAAATCGCTGACCGACGACATCATCATGCCGGTGGTCGGCGCGCTCTTCGGCGGGCTCGATTTTTCGAGCTATTTCCTCAAGCTGGGCGCGGTGCCCGCCGGCTATACCGGATCGCTGACCGATTATGCCGCATTGAAGGCCGCGGGCGTGCCGTTGCTCGGCTTCGGCGCATTCGTCACCGTGGTGATCAACTTCCTGATCCTCGCCTTCATGATCTTCCTGCTGGTGCGCTTCGCCAACAAAGTGCTTCGCAGCAGCGCGGAGGCTGCAGCCGATCCGGCGGAAGTCGAACTGCTGCGCGAGATCCGCGACGAATTGAAGAAGCGCAACACGGCCTAGGCCGCGGCGAGCTCCTCCGCGACGGCATCGGCGAGGCTGGTGCCGTCGAGGATGCGCGCGGTCTCGTCGCGCACCCGCGCCATCGCGTGGCGGATCGCGCAGCTCGCTTCGTCCTTGCAGTCGTTGCACGGGCGATAGGCGGTACGGCTGACGCAGGGGACCAGGGCGAGCGGGCCTTCGATCACGCGGATGATCTCGCCCAGCGAGATCAAATGCGGCGGCCGGGCGAGCCGATAGCCGCCCATCTTGCCGCGAGTCGACAGCAGGAAGTCCGCCTCGCGCAGATCGGCGAGGATGAGCTCGAGAAACTTTCTCGGCACATTGGCTTCGGTTGCGATGCGATTCATCGGCACCGGCCCGGTGGCGGACTGCTGCTGCGTGAGGAAAAGCATCGCTCGAAGCGCGTAACGGGAACGCTGCGTCAACATGATGCACCCTTCATGCCAAGTGATTGCCTCGGTGTGAACCCCTTAGGGGTTCACACCTGACCTTTTCATTAAGCGCGAAGGCCCCTATATGGGTTTTGCCGGGTTCGCCCGGCTATGGGGATAAACGACGGCGTGCAATAGGCGCAGCGGACCCGGGGGCAGTACCCGGCGGCTCCACCATAAATGGTGGTGTATCTGGACACCGTTTCTGACGGGGCCGAACCAGGATCGACGTGTGTTGAAAAGCGCCGACTATCTCTCAGCGTGGGCCACTGTGACGGTCTGAAACACAAGTGCCAACGATAACGAAGCACTCGCTATTGCGGCCTAACCCCACGGCCTAACGGCCTAAGGTTAGACTAAAATGCGCGGTTGGACCGCACCGGGCAACAGAAGCGGAATCCAGCGGTACGGGGAGCACCGGGCAACAGAAGCTCCCCACTTTCCTTAGATATTGTCGCGGCTTCCATCGCGCCAGGCGCAATCGTTGCAGGCCCGTGGTTTCGCCGACGATCCTGAACCAGTAAGCGACGAAAAAGGGCCCGCGTTTCCGCGAGCCCCTTCATCCTCTCCGAACTTTCGCCGGATATATTAGTCGCGGTCGCCGGTCAGGAACGCGGGCAGGCCGATATCGTCGCCGCCCTTGTCCTCGCCGCCTTCGCGCGGAGTGCGGGGACCACGGTCGCCACGGCCTTCGCCGCGCGGACCGCGATCACCGCCGCCTTCGCGACGCGGACCACGATCCCGATCGCCGCCACGGCCACCGCCGCCGCCGCGCTGACGGTCACCACGATCGCCGCGGTCACCACCGCTGCGCGGACCACGATCGCCGCCTTCGCGGGGCTCGCGGGCCGGACGCGTGTCTTCCAGCTCGGCACCGGTCTCCTGATCGACGACGCGCATCGACAGGCGAACCTTGCCGCGCGGATCGATCTCGAGGACCTTGACCTTGACTTCCTGGCCTTCGCTCAGGACGTCCGAGACCTTCTCGACGCGCTCGTTGCGGATCTCCGAGACGTGGACGAGGCCGTCCTTGCCGCCCATGAAGTTCACGAAGGCGCCGAAATCGACGAGGTTGACGACCTTGCCGGCATAGACCTTGCCGACTTCGGCCTCTTCGACGAGGCCCTTGATCCACTTGATCGCGGCTTCGATCTGCGCCGGATCCGAGGACGAGACCTTGATCACGCCTTCGTCGTCGATGTCGACCTTGGCGCCGGTGGTGGCAACGATCTCGCGGATTACCTTGCCGCCGGTGCCGATCACTTCGCGGATCTTCGACTTGTCGATCGTGAAGGTCTCGATGCGCGGTGCGTGCGCCGACAGCTCTTCACGGGTGTGATCGAGTGCCTTGGCCATTTCCGCCAGGATGTGGATGCGACCGTCCTTGGCCTGATCCAGTGCGACCTTCATGATCTCTTCGGTGATGCCGGCGATCTTGATGTCCATCTGCATCGTGGTGATGCCCTCGGACGTGCCCGCAACCTTGAAGTCCATGTCGCCGAGGTGATCCTCGTCGCCGAGGATGTCGCTGAGAACCGCGAATTCCTTGCCCTCGAGGATGAGGCCCATCGCGATGCCCGAGACCGGACGCTTGATCGGCACGCCGGCGTCCATGAGCGAAAGCGAACCACCGCAGACCGACGCCATCGACGACGAGCCGTTCGACTCGGTGATGTCCGAGGTCAGGCGGATCGTGTAGGGAACTCCTCCTTGGTGGGCAGCACGCCGTGCAGCGCGCGCCATGCCAGCTTGCCATGGCCGACTTCGCGACGGCCCGGCGCGCCGAAGCGGCCGACTTCACCGACCGAGTAAGGCGGGAAGTTATAGTGCAGCATGAAGTGCTGGTAGCTGAGGCCACCGAGACCATCGATCATCTGCTCGCTGTCACGCGTACCGAGCGTGCAGGTCGCGATCGTCTGGGTCTCGCCGCGGGTGAACAAAGCCGAGCCGTGCGCGCGCGGGAGGAAGTGGACTTCCGCGACGATCGGACGGACCGTCTTGGTGTCGCGGCCGTCGATGCGGCGGCCTTCCTTGAGGATCGCGGTGCGGACGATGTCGGCCTCGAGCTTCTTCACCAGCTTCAGCGAGGCGAGATAGGCCTGGGGATCGCTTTCCTTGAGGTCGGCCATGCCGTCACGCGCCTTGGTGCGCGCCTCGTTGATCGCGGTCTGGCGGGCCTGCTTGTCGGTCAGCTTGTAGGCCGCCTCGAGATCCTTGCCGATCAGCTTCTTGAGCTTGGCCTTCACTTCGACCTTGTCGTCCTGGACCTTGAGTTCCCAGGGCTCCTTGGCCGCCTGCTCGGCCAGCTTGATGATCGCCTGGATCACCTTCTGGCTCTCGCGATGCGCGAACATCACGGCGCCGAGCATGACGTCTTCCGAAAGCTCCTTGGCTTCGGATTCGACCATCATCACTGCGTCCTGAGTCGCGGCGACGACGAGGTCGAGCAGCCCGGCGTCGACCTGCTCGTCGGTCGGGTTGAGGATGTAGTCGGTGCCGTCATAGCCGACGCGCGCCGCGCCGATCGGGCCCATGAAGGGCACGCCCGACAGCGTCATCGCGGCCGAAGCGGCGACCATCGCGAGGATGTCCGGCTCGTTCTCGCCGTCATAGGAAAGCACCTGCGCGATGCAGTTGATCTCGTTGTAGAAGCCCTCGGGGAAGAGCGGGCGGAGCGGACGATCGATGAGGCGGGAGATCAGGGTCTCCTTCTCGGTCGCGCCGCGTTCACGCTTGAAGAAGCCGCCCGGGATGCGACCCGCGGCAGAGAACTTCTCCTGATAGTGGACGGTCAGCGGGAAGAAGTCCTGGCCTTCCTTCACATGCTTGGCCGCGGTCACTGCGCACAGCACCACGGTTTCGCCGAGCGTCGCGATCACCGCGCCGTCGGCCTGGCGGGCAACCTTGCCCGTTTCGAGAGTCAGCGTCTTGCCGCCCCACTCGATCGATACAGTCTTCTTGTCGAACATTGGATTTCCTTCACTCCCGCTGCCAGATGCGGCGGGGGCCTATGTCCGGGCTATCCGGCCCGGGCGGTTCGGGATGGTCTTCATCCCTGCCGGAACCACAAGCCGAATTGCCTGTGGCTCGAATGTCGCAAGGGCGCCGCGAGGGCGCCCTTTCAGGTTACTTGCGAAGCCCGAGCTTCGCGATGAGGCTGCCGTAGCGACCCTCGTCCTTCTTCTTCAGATAGTCGAGGAGGCTGCGGCGCTTGTTGACCATCAGCAGAAGACCGCGGCGCGAGTGATTGTCCTTCGCGTGGGTCTTGAAGTGCTCGGTCAGGTTGACGATGCGCTCGGTGAGGATCGCAATCTGCACTTCGGGGCTGCCGGTGTCGCCCTTTTCGCGGCCATGTTCCTTGACGAGCGCGTCCTTGCGCTCCTGCGAAATCGTCATGTGTCTTTATCCTACGACATCACTTTACAGGTTGAACCCGCGGACGACCCGGACGAGTCCGGATTGAGCCTCCACCAGCGCGACGGGAGTTTCCTCCAGCAGCGCGAAATATTGGCCATCTTCAGCGGCGATCCCGGCCAGAACCTGCCCCTGTCGGAGCAGCCCTGCCTGGTCGGGAGTGAGGGATAGAGCCGGGATGTCGTCCAGCCCCGCCCTCAACGGCAGGATCAGTTGTTCAAGCGTGCGGGCCTTAGCGGCATCGTGCAGTTTGTCCAGCGAAATCGCGGAATCGAGAGAGAACGGCCCGGCCTTGATCCGGCGGAGCATGGTGACGTGCCCGACCGTGCCGAGCGCGAGCGCAATGTCGCGGGCGAGGCTGCGGATATAGGTGCCCTTGGAGACGTGCGCGGTGAGCGTGATTTCCTGCAACCCGTCACCCCGGCGAAAGCCGGGGCCCAGAGCCTCGGGCGACAGGATTTGTGGCTCTGGGTCCCGGCTTTCGCCGGGATGACGAATGGTAAGGGCATGGATCGTCACAGCCCGCGTCGCCAGCACCACGTCCTCCCCGCACGCGCAAGATCATAGGCCCGCGCACCGTCGACCTTGAGCGCCGAATAAGCCGGCGGCACCTGATCGATCGGGCCGGTGAAGCGCGGCAGCGCGGCCTCGACCTGCGCCAGCGTCGGCCGCACATCGGACGCGGCGATCTCGCGCCCTTCCAGATCCAGCGTGTCGGTCTGCACGCCGAACCGACACGTGAAGTCATAGACCTTGTCGCTGTCGAGCATCCGCCCGGCGAGCTTGGTCGCCTCGCCGATCGCGATCGGCAGCACGCCGGTGGCCAGCGGATCGAGTGTTCCGCCATGCCCGACCTTGGGCATATCTTTCTTCTTTGGGCCATAGCCGCCTTCGCGCAGCGCGCGCTTCACTGCGCTCACGCCCTGCGTCGAGCCGAGCCCGAGCGGCTTGTCGAGGATGATCCAGCCGTGCACCGATCAGCCCGCCGCGCCGGTACGCTGCATGAAGTGCCGCCGGCACAAGGCGACATAGCGCTCGTTGCCGCCGATCTGTTTCTGCTCGCCCTGCCGCACCGCCTTGCCGAACGCGTCGACGCGCAGGTTCATCGTCGCCTTGCGGCCGCATTCGCAGACCGATTTGATCTCGACCAGCGCATCGGCGAGCGCGAGCAGTTCGGCCGAGCCTTCGAACAATTTCCCTGGAAATCGGTGCGCAGGCCATAAGCGAGCACGGGAATATCGTCCTCGTCGCAGAGCGCCGCGAGCTGGCGGACCTGCGCAGCGGAGAGGAACTGCGCCTCGTCGACCAATACGCAGGCGAGCGGCGCCTCGAAATGCGCGTCCTGCGCGATCTGCTGGAGATCGGTTTCGGCCTCGAAGGGGATTGCCGGGACGCTGATGCCCAGCCGCGAATCGATCACGCCCTTGCCGCCGCGATCATGCACCCCCGCCGTGAACAGCAAGGTGCGCATGCCGCGCTCGCGATAATTGAAATCGGCCTGGAGGAGCGTGGTCGATTTCCCCGCATTCATCGAGGCGTAGTAGAAATAGAGCTTGGCCATATAGCAGCCTTAGGGACCCGCAGCGGCGAAGTCAGTCCTCGGATTCGCCCAGATCCTGCGCCACCTTGGGAGCGCGCAGCAGCTGATCGATATGCGTGCCTTCGTCGAAGCTCTCGTCGGCGAGGAATTTGAGCTTGGCGGCGTATTTCATCTTCACACGCGCGGCGACCTCGCGCTGGAGATAGGCGGTGTTGGTGCGCAGCGCCTTGAGCACCGCTTCCTCGTCCTTGCCGAGCAACGGCTTCACGAAGACGGTGGCGTGGCGCAAATCGGGGGACATGCGGACTTCGGTGATCGAGACCATGTGGCGCGCCAGCGTCTCGTCATGGACGTCGCCGCGCTGGAGGATCTCGCTCAGTATATGGCGCACCTGTTCGCCGACGCGGAGCAGGCGGACGGAGCGTTCTTCAGGCTGGTTGTGCTTCATATGGTTCAGTCCCGACGCGCCATCGCGCCTTCCATGACACGGCCCGTGAAGGTGCCGCGGGCGACAAGCGTGCCGCCTTCGTCAAACAGTTCGGCCTCGGTGACCGCGATGGTCCTGCCGAGGCTGACCACCCGCGCCTTGCCGGTGAAGCGCCCCGGACGGGCGGGCTTCAGGCAAACGACGTGGAAGTCGATCGTCGGCGCATAGACCGCACCTTCGGTGGCGGCGTAGAGCGCCGGCCCCTGCGTGTCGTCCAGCATCGCGGCGAGAAAGCCGCCCTGCACCGTACCCGCCGGATTGAGGAAGCGATCGTCGGCGACGAAGCCGATCTCGATGGTCTGCGCCGCGATGTCCACCGCGCGCACTTCCCAGCCGAGCAGTTTTGCCGAGGACGGGGTGGGGAAATCGTCGAAGATCGAATTCAAACTCCTCTCCCCTCCGGGGAGAGGGCCGGGAGAGGGGAAGTGCGGCGCACTCACCCATCCTGCCCCTCTCCCAACCCTCTCCCCGGAGGGGAGAGGGCTAGTTGTTACAGCGTGCGCTCGCGCATCTCGACTTCGAAGGTCTCGAGATAGTCGCCTGCCTTGATGTCGGTGAAGTTCTGCGTGAACGTGACACCGCATTCGAGGCCCGCGCGCACTTCGGGGACATCGTCCTTGAAGCGACGCAGCGACGCGATCTCACCCTGGTAGATGATGACATCCTCCCGAGTGATGCGCGCCTTGAGCGCCTTGCGGATCGCACCTTCGGTGACGAGCAGACCCGCCGCCTTGCCGTGCTTGCCCGCGCTGAACACTTCCTTGATCTCGGCGCGGCCGACGACCGTCTCGAACGCTTCCGGCCCGAGCTGGCCCGCCATGCCGGCGCGGATCTCGTCGGTCAGCTCGTAGATCACGTCGTAATATTTGAACGCGACCTTATGGCGATCGGCGATCTCGCGCGCCTTGGCGTTCGGACGCACATTGAAGCCGATGATCGGCGCGCCCGATGCCGCGGCGGCATTGACGTCGCTCTCGGTGATGCCGCCCACCCCGGCGTGCAGCACGCGCGCCTTGATGTCGTCGGTCGAGATCTTGTTGATCGCGGCGACGATCGCCTCGACGGTGCCCTGGGTATCCGCCTTGACGACCAGCGGATATTCCATCGCCTGCTTTTCCTTGAGCGCCGAGAACATGCTCTCGAGACTCGCGGGGGCATTGGTGGTCCGCTTGTTCTGGATGACGCCGGCGCGATATTCCGCGACTTCGCGGGCACGTGCCTCGTTCTCGACGACCTGGAGCGGATCGCCCGCCATCGGCACGCCCGACAGGCCGAGGATCTCGACCGGCATCGCCGGTCCGGCTTCCTTGATCTGGCGGCCCTTGTCGTCGACCAAAGCGCGGATCTTGCCGCTTTCGGCGCCGACGACGAAGACGTCGCCGACCTTGAGCGTGCCGCGATTGACGAGGATCGTCGCGACCGGGCCGCGGCCCTTGTCGAGCTTGGCCTCGATCACGGTGCCTTCGGCCTCGCGATTCGGGTTGGCGCGCAGCTCGAGCAGTTCGGCCTGGAGCTGGATCTTCTCGATCAGCTGGTCGAGCCCGGTCTTCTTGAGCGCCGAGACTTCGACGTCCTGGACTTCGCCGCCCATCTCCTCGACCATCACTTCATGCTCGAGCAGGCGCTCGCGCACGCGCTGCGGGTTGGCGCTGTCGAGGTCGACCTTGTTGATCGCCACGATCATCGGCACGCCGGCCGCCTTGGTGTGATTGATCGCCTCGATCGTCTGCGGCATCAGCCCGTCATTCGCGGCCACCACCAGCACGACGATGTCGGTGACGTTGGCGCCGCGCGCGCGCATCTCGCTGAACGCTTCGTGGCCCGGCGTGTCGAGGAAGGTGACCTTCGACTTGTCCTTCAGCGTGACCTGATAGGCGCCGATATGCTGGGTGATGCCGCCGGCCTCGCCCTTCACCACATCGGTGCCGCGCAGGGCATCGAGCAGCGACGTCTTGCCGTGATCGACGTGACCCATGATCGTGACCACGGGCGGACGCGGCTGGAGCTGGTCCTCCGGATCCTCGCTGGTGTCGTGCGCGATGTCGATGTCGCTCTCGCTGACGCGCAGGATGTTGTGGCCGAACTCGGTGACGAGCAATTCGGCGGTGTCCTGGTCGATCGTCTGGGTGATCGTGACGGGCGAGCCCATCTTGAACAGCGCCTTCACCAGGTCGCTGCCCTTTTCGGCCATGCGGTTGGCGAGTTCCTGGACGGTGATCGCCTCGGGCACCACGACATCGCGGACCTGCTTGGCCTGCGGCTCGCGCGAACCGCCATAGGAACGGCGATGCTCCTTCTCACGCGCACGCTTGAGCGCGGCGAGCGAGCGGGCGCGGGCGCCGTCATTGTCGCCGAGCGCACGATTGACGGTGAGCTTGCCCGATTGGCGGCGATCGTCTGCCTTGCGGTCGCGCTGTTGCGGACGCGCCGGCTCGGCGGGACGCCGCGGCGCGAGACCGCCGCCCGAAGGCGCGGTGCGCGGCGCGGCCGATCCTGCCGTCGAGGCGGCGGGAGCAGCAGCAGCCGCTGCTGCGGGACGCTCCTGCGGTGCCGGCTCGGGCTTGGGTTGCGGCCGGGGATTTCGGGACGCTGCACCGGCGTGAAGCGGCGCGGCGCGGGCCGGCTCGGATCGAGCTGGATTCCCACCGGCTGCGGCGCAGGCGCGGGCGTAGGCGTGGGGGCGGGAGCCGCCGCCGGTTCGGGCGCGGCTTCAGGTGCAGCCACCGGCTCGGGCGCGGGCTTGGCCTCGACCTTGGGCGCTTCGGCGGCTTCGGCAGCGGCGCGCGCGCGCTCTTCTACGCGGCGGGCTTCAGCCTCCACGGCCTCGACACGCTCGCGCTCCTCGCGGCGGCGCGCTTCCTCGAGCGCGTTCATGCGTTGCTCGTCGGCCTCGCGCAGCAGGCGTGCCTGGCGCTCCTGCGCGGTTTCGTTCGAAACCGGCGGACGCGGTGCGGGGGCAGGCGGCGGTGCCTGCGGCGCGGGGGCAGCGGCAACGGGCTCGGGCGCCGGCGTCTGCTCTTCCTGCGGCGCGCCCTGCGGGCCGAGGACGCGGCGGCGCTTGACCTCGACCACCACGGTGTTCGAGCGGCCATGGCTGAAGCTCTGCTTCACCTTGCCCGTCTCGACCGTGCGCTTGAGCCCCAGCGGCTGACGCATGCCCAGTTTCGGCTTTTCGTTTTCGGTATCGCTCATGCGGCTGCTCAAAGTCCTTCAGTCGAGTTCGTCGTGTTCTGCGACCCGCTCGGCGGGAACGCCGATGCGCCCTGCGAGCCTGTTTCGCAAGGGCGAGGCGTGGGGTCGGGTCCGATAAAATGCAGCCACCGGTCGAGCGCTTCGCTCACCCGCTTGGCCGCTTTGGCGTCGATAAGGCCGGCATGTACCACATTTTCGCGGCCCAGCGCCAAGGACAATATGGTGCGCGGGATCGGCAATGTTAACCCCTTGCGCCCGCTTCCTTCCATATCCGATCCGACGCGCCATGCCTGGGCGAGCTTGCCCGCGCCATCCTCGCTCGCATCGGATGCGTGGAGGAGCAAATGCAGCTTGCCCGAGCGCGCCGCCTTGTCGAGCCGCTCGCCGCCGATCGTGACATGGCCGGCCTTGGCTTCGAGGCCGAGCCGGTCGAGCACATTGCGCTGAAGCTGCGCCTCGATCCGCGCGCCGAGGTCGTCGGGAATGCGGATGTCCTGCGTCTTGAACGCACGCGACAACGCGCCGCGCAGCTTGCCCTTGGCCAATGCGGTCTCGAGCTCGGCACGCGCGACGCCGATCCACGCGCCGCGGCCGGGGGCCTTGGCGCGGATATCGGGAAGCACGTCGCCATCCGGCGAGAGCGCGAGACGGATCAACCCCTCGCGCGGCGATTCCTCGCGCGACAGGATGCAAGTGCGCACCGGCTCGCTCCCTTGCCCGGAGGCAAGAGAGGAGTCGGGCTTGGCCGTTACGCCAGCGGTATCATTGCTCGGAGTCCGCAACAGCGTCCTCCGCACCGGCCGGAGCCGGCTCTTCGTCCGCGAACCAATGCGCGCGGGCTGCCATGATGATCTCGTTGCCCTGCTCGTCGCTGAGGCCGTATTCGGCGAGGATCCCGCCCTTGTCCTCGGCGCGTTCCGACGATTTGGCGTTCTCGGCGCGGCGGCGGGGCTCCTGGCGCTTCTTCTGGACCAGCTCGTCGGTGGCGAGATCGGCGAGGTCGTCGAGCGTCTTGATGCCCGCTCTGCCCAGCGTGACCAGCATCGCTTCGGTCATGTACGGCATGGTCGCCAGATCGTCCTCGACGCCGAGTTCGCGGCGCAACTGGCGATTGGCTTCCTCGCGGCGCTCGAGCGCTTCGGCGGCGCGGCTCTGCAGCTCCTGGCCGAGCTCCTCGTCAAAGCCTTCGATCGAAGCGATTTCGCCGAGCTCGACATAGGCGACCTCTTCGAGGCTGCCAAAGCCTTCGGCGACCAGCAGCTGGGCGAGCGTCTCGTCGACGTCGAGCTCGTTCTGGAACAGTTCGCTGTTCTGGACGAACTCCTTCTGGCGCTTCTCGCTGGCATCGGCCTCGGTGAGGATGTCGATCGCCTTGTTGGTGAGCTGCGACGCCAGCCGGACGTTCTGGCCGCGGCGGCCGATCGCGAGGCTGAGCTGATCGTCGGGGACCACCACTTCGATGCGGTCGTCCTCTTCGTCGATCACCACGCGGCTGACATTCGCCGGCTGGAGCGCGTTGACCACGAAGGTCGCGGTGTCGGGCGACCAGGGGATGATGTCGATCTTCTCGCCCTGCATCTCCTGCACCACCGCCTGGACGCGGCTGCCCTTCATGCCGACGCAGGCGCCGACCGGATCGATCGACGAGTCATGCGAGATGACGCCGATCTTGGCGCGGCTGCCCGGATCGCGGGCAGCGGCCTTGATCTCGATGATGCCGTCGTAGATTTCGGGGACTTCCTGCGCGAACAGCTTCTTCATGAAGTCGGGGTGCGCGCGGCTGAGGAAGATCTGCGGCCCGCGATTCTCGCGGCGGACGTTGAGGATCAGCGAGCGGACGCGATCGCCGACGCGGACGACTTCGCGCGGGATCTGCGCGTCGCGGCGGATCACGCCCTCGGCGCGGCCGAGATCGACGACGACATGGCCGAACTCGACGCGCTTGACCACGCCGGTGATGATCTCACCCATGCGGTCCTTGAATTCCTCGAACTGGCGCTCGCGCTCGGCGTCGCGGACCTTCTGGAAGATGATCTGCTTCGAAGCCTGCGCCTGGATGCGGCCGAATTCGATCGGAGGCAAAGGATCGACGATGAAATCGCCGATGCTCGCGTCCTTCTGGAGCTTCTGCGCCCCCTTCAGGTCGACCTGCTTGAAATAATCGTCGACTGCCTCGACCACTTCGACGACGCGCCACAAGCGCAGATCGCCGGTGACCGGATCGAGCTTGGCGCGGATGTCGTTCTCGCTGCCGTAGCGGTTCTTCGCCGCGCGCTGGATCGCGTCTTCCATCGCCTCGATGACGATCGCCTTGTCGATCAGCTTTTCCTTGGCCACCGAATCGGCGATCGCGATCAGCTCGGCCCGGTTGGCGGTAACGGCAGTGGCCATCAGTCTTGTTCCTCTGCTTCGAATTCTTCTGCGCCCTCTGAGGAGAGCGGCGCGGTTGCGGCGATGAGTGCGTCGGTCATCAGCAATTTGGCGTCCGCGACCTTGGCGAACGGCACCGTGACCTGCTTGTATTTATGGACGTCGATGCTGACCTGGTCGGCCTTGGCACCGAGCAGCACGCCGGTCAGCTGCTTGCGGCCGTCCTCGGTCGGCTCGACGAGATTGATGCGGGCTTCGTGCCCCTTCCAGTCCTCGAAATCCTGAAAGCGCGTCAACGGGCGATCGATGCCGGGCGAGCTGACTTCGAGCCGATAGGCATGCTCGATCGGATCGCGGCCCGCGGCCTCGAGCTCGTCCAGCCGATCCGAGATGCGGCGCGAAAGATCGGCGCAATCCTCGATGGTCAGCTGGCGCGTCTCGGGGCGCTCGGCCATCACCTGCAGCGTCGGATCCGATTGGCCGCCGAACATCTTCACGCGCACGAGTTCCAGCCCGAGCGCCTTGGCTTCGGGTTCGATCAGGCTGGTCAGTGCGGCGATGTCCGCCATTGGATCTCCGGGCAATCAGATAAGCAGCTTCAGCGCCGGAGCCCTGCGGGCCCCGACCTCGGCATGTGTCACGATGTCGAGAAAGCACGAGCGATATACGCGCTCGCCGCCCGGCAGGCAAGTGGGACCAGGCGGTATCGAGATACACCCCATACTTCCCTCGCCCCCTGCAAGGGGAGAGGGTTGCGCAGACTTAGGTTTTGCGAAGCAAAGCCTTAGTCGGAGCTGGGTGAGGGTGCGGCCGCAAAGCGGCCGCGCGGAGCTTCGCTCCGCCCTACCCTCACCAAGCTGCGCTAGGCAGCAAGCTGCCAAGCTTCGCTATCCTCTCCCCTATCAAGGGGAGAGGGGTTTTAGGTCGCATCTCGATCCACCCTAAGCCGGGTTATGCGCGGCGAGGAAGCGGCCGACCCGTTCGAGGAAGTCGGCATTGTCGGCCGGACCCTCCAGCGTGTGCCCCTGGCCCGGATAGGCAACATAGTCATGCGCGCGGCCGAGGCGGGTGAGTGCGTCGTGGAGGCGGATCGACTGGTCGGGCGGCACGGTCTCGTCCGCGGTGCCGTGCGCGATCAGGATCGGCATGCGCAATGCCTCGACGCGCGCGATCGGCGAGAGCGCGTCGAGCGACGGCGCATCGCCCTGGATGCGGCGCTTCCAGTTGCGATAGTCGCGTTCCGTGAAGGTCTTGCGGTCATAAGCGAGCTGGGCACCGACATCGGAGATGCCGGCGAAGCTCACTGCGCAGCGATAGCGTGCATCGCTTCGCGCCGCCGCCCACATCGCCGCATAACCGCCATAGGAAGCGCCCATGATGCAGACGCGGCCGGGATCGGCGATACCCTTGCCCGCCAGCCAGTCGACGCCGTCGTCCGTATCGGCCTGCATCCCCCGGCCCCATTCGCCGTCGCCCTTGGCGACGAAGCCGCGGCCGAAGCCGGTCGAGCCGCGATAATTGGGCTGGAACACCGCATAGCCGCGATCGGCGAGATACTGGACCCACGGATCATAGCCCCAGCTGTCGCGCGCGAACGGCCCGCCATGCGGCATGACGATGAGCGGCAGGCCGTGCGCGGCACGCCCGGCAGGAAGCGTGAGATATCCGCTGATCTCGAGCCCGTCGCGCGCACGATAGCGCACCGTCTCCATCCTGGCCGGCTTGCCCGCCAGCCCGGGGCTCACCGCCGCGACCAGAGTCGCCCGGCCCTCGCCAAAGACATAGAAGGCACCGGGATCACCGGCCGATTCGCTGAAGACCAAGGAGCGGCTGCGGTCGGCAGTCGTCGCAATCACCCGATTGGCGCGGCCGGGGAGCGCGGCATCGATCTGCGCCTGCCGCGCCGCCATGAACGGCTCGAACCACCGCGTCTCCGGGCGATCGGCTGAAGTGTCGACGCCGAGCAGGCACCCGTCTGGATCGGTCTGGAAACCGTCGAGATCGACGCGCGTGTCCTCGTAAAGCAATGCGCCCAGCTTCCCCGCGGCGAAATCATAGCTGTAGAGGCCGACTCTCCCCTCGGGCGTCTGCGCCAGCGCATAGCCGCGATCGGTGCCGCGGATGGGCACGAAACGGTCGATCCCGGAACCCGCGGCGCCCGCGCCGCGCGCCGAGCGGCTGAAACGATCATGCTCACTTTTGCGATACAGCATCCAGGAGCGCTTGCCGTCCTGCGCCATGCCCGCCCGGATCACGCCCGCCGAATCGGCGTACCAGTCCCAGACATGATCCTGCGGCGCGACGGCGAGCGTTGCGGCGCCGGTGGTGAGGTCGATGCGGTACACGCCGGGCGTGGGATGCCCCGGAACCGCCGCGCTGAGCAGCAAGAAACCGCCATTCGGAGAGACGTGGAGGATCTCATCGCCCGATTCGGCGGTTCTCGCCGGGCCGAGCTGGGTGAGCCTGCCGGTCGCGATGTCGACTCGGACGAGACGCTTCGCGGGGGCTCCGCCTTCGAGGAGCAGGCTGACGAGCAGCCGGTCGGGGCTCAGCCAGCGATGCCATTCGAGCCGCTCGCGCTCGGGCAAGGCGATCGGGCGCACCGAGGGCGCGGCATCCGACATGTCGAAGATTGCTAGCCTCGGCCGCCCGGCGATCAGCGTACGCGCCGCCACGCGCCGCCCGTCGGGCGAGAGCGCCGCATCCTCGATCGCGGGTTGCGCGAAATAGGCTCGGGCCGAAGGCGCAGCCGGCTGGGCCGACGCGACCGTCGCCGGCAGGAGCACGCACGCAATGACCCCGCGAAGATAGCGCCCGAACATGGACCCCCGAATCAGTCCGGCGACCATGTCTTTGGAAACAAAATTGCGCAAGGTGGGTATTCTACGCAACTTATTGATACGCAGGCGAAATGAGCGTCCGTCGCATCTGGACGGCGGAGTGCAAGCGGGGGATGAGCGTTGCGTGTTCGAACAGCAAAGGTGAAACCATGCCCAGGCTCCGCATGCTCCTTCCGGCGGCGCTGCTCGCCGCGTGCAATTCCCTGTCCGGCGCAGTCGCGCAGGACGGCACGCCCACGGCGGCGGCGCTTCCGTTCAAGGTGGCGCCGGTCGCCGATTTCGATGCGCCCTGGGCAATGACGTTCCTCCCCGATCGATCGATGCTGATCACCGAGAAAGCAGGGACGCTGCTCCATGTCTCGGCGGACGGCAAACAGCGCCAGGCGATTGCGACCTTGCCGGTCGATTCGGCGGGGCAAGGCGGATTGATGGACGTGGTGCTCGCGCCCGATTTCGCTACGAGCAAGCATGTCTATCTGAGTTATTCGGCTGCGGGCGAGGGCGGAAAGGGCGTCGTGCTGGCGCGCGGCACGCTGGGCACCGAAGGCGGCAAGCCGGCGCTGACCGGGATCACCGAGCTGTTCCGCGCGACGCCGTTCGTCGAGGGCAATGGCCATTATTCGGGCCGCATCGCCTTCTCGCCCGACGGCAAATATCTGTTCTTCACCAATGGCGAGCGCCAGAAGTTCGATCCCGCACAAGACCCCAAGGCGACGCTCGGCAAGGTTTTGCGCCTGACTCTCGACGGCAAACCCGCACCGGGCAATCCGCTGGCAGCGCAGGGCTTCGATCCGGCAATCTGGTCCTACGGCCACCGCAACCTGCTCGGCATCGCCTTCGACGCGAAGGGCAATCTCTGGGAGCAGGAAATGGGCCCCAAGGGCGGCGACGAAGTCAATCTGATCCTGCCGGGCAGGAATTACGGCTATCCCAAGGTATCGAACGGCAGCCATTATGACGGCCGCGACATCCCCGATCATGCACCCGGCGACGGTTTCGAGGCACCCAAGGTCTGGTGGAACCCGGTGATCAGCCCGGGCGGCCTCATCGTCTATTCGGGCGCGATGTTCCCGCAGTGGAAGGGCGACTTGTTCATCGGCGGGCTGTCGAGCCAGTCGCTGGTGCGCGTCGACGTGGACGGCACCAACGCGAAGAAGGGCGATCAATGGCCGATGGGAGCGCGCATCCGCGAAGTCGAGCAAGGCCCGGACGGCGCGATCTGGCTGCTCGAGGACGGCGGCGACGGCTCGCAGGGACGGCTGCTCAAGCTGACCGCGAACTGATCGGTCAGCGCACGATCAGATAGTTCATCCGCGCCGCGGCGATCGGGCGGTCGGGTTCGTCCTGCCACGCCACTGCCTCGACATTGGCGACGCGGGTGCCGAGCCGGGTGACGGTACCGCGCGCGCGGGTCGGCTTGTCGCGGCCGCCGCGCATATAATCGACGGTGAGGTTGATCGGCTTGATCCGGCCGCCGCCCTCGGCCGCGAGCGCCTGCTTGAGCGCACCGACCGCCGCCATTTCGAGCAGACCGCCGATCGCGCCGCCATGGAGGAAACCCGGACGACCGATCACATCGACGACGAAGGGCATGACATAGGTCGGTGCGGTTTCGCCGGGCTCGACGCTCAGCCCCAGAAGTTCGGCATAGGGGATCACCAATAGCTCTCCACTGCCATGAAGGTGCCGGCGACGTGCGCGAGCGGATCGCTCGGGTCGCCGTCATGCGCCTGGCCGCGGACGAACGCGATCGAGCGCGTGATCCGATAGCATTCGCCGCGGCCGATCACCGTGTGGCCGGGCCGCGCCGGGCGGAGATAATCGATGCGCAGATCGAGCGTGGCGTGCGCCTTGAATGCATCGAGCTTGAGCCAGACGCCGATGCTGGTCGCCATGTCCATCAGCGCGAGGATCGGCCCCGAAGCGATGACTCCCGAGGCCTCGTCGCCGATCAGATCGGCATGGTAGGGGAGCGCGAGCTCGGACCAGTCGTCGCCATGATCGTGATAGACGAGCCCCAGCCGCCCGCCGTGCCCGCCGAAACGGCCGCCGAACAAGAGCTTGGGATCGAAAGCGCGCGCGGGCGTCTCGCTGTCGGTCATTCCGCCGCCCTAGCGCGGCGAGTCGACCGGCGCAAACCATGGACGGTGCCGACGTTACACGCTTGTAACGTGCGCTGTCGTGTCCTGCCGATCTAGCCTGAGGCGTTTCTCAAGGGGAGGTGCAGATGGTGCAGATCGATCTGGGCGATATCGTCGAACTGGGAACGCAGGTGGCGGTGCACGGCGCGGTGCGCGCCGGCGAGATCGCGAGCGTCGACGATCTGTTCGAAATGCTCGTGGGGATCGCGGTGCTGATCTACGAGATGGCGCCGGGCTGAGCGCCATGCACGTGTCCGAGGCGACTCGCGCGGCGATCGTCGCGGCGCGGGCCGAGGCGGGTGCCGCGATCCGGAAGTGCCGCGAAGGCACCGCGTTTCGGGCTGCGGCGACTGCCTTCGCCGATTGCACGGATTCGCCGGAGCGGGCGGCGGAGCGGGCCGAGCGCCTGCTGGAGGATCCCGACTGGGCAGCGGCGCTGATCGCCCCTTGACCGAGGCGCTGGCAGCGGATCCGCTTTTCGAACCACCGCTCAAGGCGCATCGCGACGCGCTGCGCACCGGCGCCATATTGTTCGACTGTCCGGCGGCGTCGATCGCGGCGAGCATCACCAGCGCATCGGCGATGGCGAGGCTGCCGCCGCCCCGGACGATCGTCTTCACCGGAAGGATGGCGGTCACGCGTACGATCCGCGCAGGCGGCGCGCGGCTGCGGCGTTGGCGTGTCGAGCCGATGGGGCCGCAATTCGCGGCGGCCGATGCGGCGCCCTGCACACCGATGGCGCCCGTGCAGCTGCGGGACGGCATGGTCCACCGCACGGACGGCCGCAGCCGGGCACAGCTGATCTGCGATGCCGAAAGCGATGTCGTGACGCTGGTCGCGACGATCCGCGCCGGCGCGGCGCCGCTGATGCGCGAATATGACATCGCTAGCGGCGCGTTGCTTCGCATCGCCGATGCCGACGATCGGCCCTCGCGCACCGAGATGCTGTTGCGCTTCCTTCGCGTCGCCGGGCGCGGGGATGCCAGCGCGTGCTTCGAGGACGCGACACATGCGCCCGGATTTCATCTGCGCTGGGCGGCGATGCGCGAATGGCTGGCGCTGGACGCGGCGGCGGCGGCGCCCCGACTGGCGGAGATGGCATGCGCCGATCCGCATGCCGAGGTGCGGGCCGCGGCGTCGTGCATGCTGCCGATCGTCGAGCAGCGGCTGGCAGCGCGATGCCCCGCCTGATCGAACCGGGTGCAGGGGCGGCGATCGGGCTCGACGATCTGGTCGAGGCGCTCGATTCCACGCCGTTCGATTCGCGCGACGAAGAGGAATTCGCCACGCTCGGTCCGCTGCTCGCACGGCTAGGCCGCAACGCCGGGTTCCTCGCCGAGCTGGCGATCGACGAGCTCAAGGGACGGTGCGAGGCGCAGCATCGCGGCAATGGCTATGGCGCGCAGGTCTTCCTGCTGCGTCCGCCCAATGGCCGCACTGTGCTGCGCGCCAATTTCTGGCCGGCGCGCGCCGACCCGGTGGTGCGCGCGAGCGGCCCGGGCGCCTTCTTCTACGATCTGCCGCATGACCATAATTTCCCGTTCCTGACCTATGGCTATCTGGGCCCGGGCTATTGGAGCGACTATTTCGAATATGACGTGGCGGCGCTGGCGGGCGTGCCCGGCGAGGATGCGCGCCTGCGCTTCGTCGAGCGCTCGCGGCTCGAACCGGGCAAATTGATGCTCTATCGGATGCGGCGCGACATCCACGTCCAGTTGCCGCCCGACAGCTTTTCGGTCTCGCTCAACATCCTCGGCGCCGATCCCGCCCAGCCCTGGCTCGACCAATATCGCTTCGACATCAGCCGCGGCGTGATCGCGGAAGGGCTGACCTGCACCAGCGCCGAGGCATTGCTGGCCGTTGCGGTGCACCTCGGCAACGGCGAGGATCTGGCGGCGGAATTCGCCCGGCATCATCCGTGCGACCGTATGCGCGTGACCGCGCTCGACGCTTTGGCCTCGGTGAAATCGAGCCAGGCGGACGCGCTCCTCGAGGCGGCGGCATCCGCCGCCAGCCGCTATGTCGCCGGCCATGCGCGGCTGCGGCTGGCGGCGCGAGATGGTCCGTAACGGAGATGTTTTAGTCCGAGATGGTGGGAATGCGCGCTAGGCTGCGGCCATGGCCGGAATCGTCGCCTGCGCGCTCGACATACCCGAGCTCCATCGGGCGGCAGGCGCGCGCGGATTCGATCTGGTGCCGATTGCGCCGGCGGCCTTGGGCGATAGCGGCGCACAGGCGGCGATCATCGGGTTCGACGGCCGCGATCCCGCCGCCTGCGTCTCGATGGTGCGCGCGCACGGCTGGCGCGGCCCTTTGATGCTGGTGCTCGCCCGCGGGTGCGGCACGAGCGTCGAGGGCGCGCTGGATGCGGGAGCGGACGATGCCGTGGCGCTCCCGGCCTGCGCCGGCGAGATCGCCGCGCGGCTCGCGGCGCGGCTGCGTTGCCAGCCGCCGCGGATCGCGCTCGGCGGCTTGCGGATCGATCCGGTCGAGCGCCGCGTGGAGCGCGACGGCCGGACGATCGCCTTGCTGCCGCGCGAATATGCGCTGTTGCTGCACCTTGCCCGATGGGCGGACCGCTGCGTGGGACGCGAGGAGTTGCTCGCTTCGGTCTGGGGGCTGCGATTCGATCCGGGGACCAACGTCGTCGAGGTCCATGTCTCGCGGCTGCGCGCCAAGCTCGATCGCGGCTTCGCGGTGCCGATGTTGCGGACCGACAAGGGGCGCGGATATCGGCTCACGGCGGGCTGACCCGCACCCCCGATTGGCGTAGCGTGCCGGCGGAAGAGAGGACACGGAATGACCGAGCAGCGCGTCAGCATCGCAATCGAGGATCATGTTGCCGATGTCCGGCTGACACGGCCGGACAAGCTCAATGCGCTCGATCCGGCGATGTTCGCCGCCCTGATCGACGCGATCGCGCAGCTCGAAGCCACATCCGGGCTGCGCGCAGTGGTGCTGTCGGGCGAAGGGCGCGGCTTCTGCGCGGGGCTCGACATGGCGAGCATGGCGGGCGCCGGATCGGGCGTGGACCTCGCGGCACGGACGCACGGCCTCGCCAATGACTTCCAGCAAGTCGCCTGGGGATGGCGGACATTGCCCGTGCCCGTGATCGCCGCGATCCACGGCGTCGCGTTCGGCGGCGGCCTGCAAATCGCCAGCGGCGCGGACATCCGCATCGCAACGCCCGATGCCCGGCTCTCCGCGATGGAGATGAAATGGGGGATCGTCCCCGACATGGCGGGCTATGCATTGTGGCGCGGCAATGTTCGCGACGATGCGCTGCGCGAACTGATCTACACCGCGCGCGAGTTCGACGCCAAGGAGGCGCTGGCGCTGGGCTTCGTGACGCGCATCGCCGCCGATCCGCATGCCGAAGCGATGGCGCTCGCGCATGCGATTGCCGGGCGCAACCCCGATGCGGAGCGCGCGGCGAAGCGTCTGGCGAACCTCGAAGGCGATGCCGGCGCCGTGCTGCTCGCCGAAAGCCGCGAGCAAGCCGCTTTGCTGCGCTCGCCGAACCAGATCGAGGCCGTAATGGCCAACATGCAGAAGCGCCCGCCGACCTTTACCGACTGAGTCTTGCAATCGGACGCCGCGGCTTTAGACCGGGAACATACCCGAAACTCGAAAAGCGAGTCCCGAGCATGCGAGAGGCCGCCATTGTTTCCACTGCGCGCACCGGCGTCGGCAGGGCCGGGCGCGGCTATTTCAACGATACCGAAGCGCCGGTTCTCGCCGCGCATGTGATGAACGCGGCAGTGGCGCGCGCCGGGATCGACCCAGCGCGGATCGACGACGTCTTCTACGGCATGGGCAATCAATGGGGGACGCAGGGCGGCAACATGGCGCGGCTCGCTCTGTTCGCGGCGGGGATTCCGCACAGCGTCCCGGCGTTCAGCCTCGATCGGAAATGCGGCTCGGGGCTGACTGCGATCGCACTCGCCGCACGCTCGATCATGACCGACGAGATCGACGTCGCGCTCGCGGGCGGGATGGAATCGATCAGCCTGACGATGAAGAACGCGCCGCGCGTCGTGAACCCCTCGGTGATCGAGCAAGTGCCCGCGGCGTACATCCCGATGATCGAGACCGCCGAGATCGTCGCCGAGCGTTACGGAATCAGTCGCGCGGCGCAGGACGAATTCGCCGCGATGAGCCAGCAGCGCGCCGCGGCGGGTCTCGAGAAGGGTGCGTTCGCCGAGGAGATCGTGCCGATCACCGTCCAGAAAGCGCTCTACGACAAGGAAGGCAACCACACCGGCAGTGAGACCGTCACGGTGACGCAGGACGAGGGCATCCGCCCGGGCACCACAGCCGAAGCCCTGGCGGGGCTCAAGACGGTTTGGAAAGACGGTGAGTTCGTGAAGGAGGGTCGCAACGTCACCGCCGGCAATGCCAGCCAGCTCTCCGACGGCGCCGCCGCGCAGATCCTGATGGACCGCAAAACCGCCGAATCCGAAGGCCGCGAGATCCTCGGCATCTATCGCGGCTTTCAGGTGGCGGGATGCGAGCCCGACGAAATGGGAATCGGCCCGGTCTTCGCAGTGCCCAAGCTGCTCGCGCGTACGGGGCTAGCGATCGAGGATATCGGGCTGTGGGAGATCAACGAAGCGTTCGCGAGCCAATGCCTTTATTGCCGCGACACTTTGGGGATCGATCCCGACAAGCTCAACGTCAATGGCGGCGCGATCGCAGTCGGCCATCCGTTCGGGATGACCGGGAGCCGGCTGGTGGGCCACGCACTGATCGAGGGCCACAAGCGCGGCGTGCGCTATGTCGTCGTATCGATGTGCACGGCCGGCGGCATGGGCGCCGCCGGCCTGTTCGAGATCATCTGATAGCTCGTCATCCCGGCGAAAGCCGGGACCCGAGCCCCACATCCATCGCCTGAAGCTCTGGGCCCCGGCTTTCGCCGGGGTGACGGTTATAGCCCCAGCGCGCGCGCCGCCGCAGCCTCCGCCTGGGCGTGCAATGCCCAGAAACTGGCGATGTGCTTGCCCTCCAGCCGACGTTCGAGCACGGCGAGATGCGAGCCCCAGCCGCCGCCGAAATTGCGCGCATCGTCGGCGCCGCGCAGACCGGCATGGGTGAGCGTCAGGCGGGTGCGGTCATTGCCGATGCGATCCAGCTCGATCGTCACTTCGCCCGCCTCGCCGCCCGACCAGGTGAAGGCGATCAGCCGGGGTGGTTCGAGCTTGGTGATCGTCTCGCTCCACGCCTTGCCGTCATAGGGCGCATAGCGTTCGGGCATCGGATCAGGCTCGTCGGCAAGGTTGCCGTGCCGCATCGTCATGCCGATTGCGCCGCCTTCGTGCAGCTCGGTCGGCCCGCCCATGAACCAGCGCGCGCGCAGTTCGGGATCGACCAGATATTGCCATACCGTCTCGATCGGCGCGGCGAGATCGCGCTCGAAGCGCAGCGTTTCTGCAGTAATCGTGTCAGCCATTTCAGCTCTCCAATATGCGGGTCAGGCTTTCGAGGATCATCGTCCAGCCCTTGCGGGTCTGCGCCTCATAGGCCGCCCATTGCGGGTCCATTTCGTGGGTTAGGGTGAGCGTGCAGCCATCGCTCACGTCGGCGATGTCAATCGAGACGCGGGTCCATTCGCCTTCCTCCGCGGGGTCGGCGGCGAACAGGAAGACGAGGCGGCGCGGGCGATCGATTTCGAGATAGCGGCCGCGATGCTCGGCATCGCCGCCGGGACGACGCTCGGTAAGCGTGAAGCCGCCGCCGACACGGGGATCGATCTCGCAGCGGATCATCTCGCCGTCCGGCGTGGCGAACAGGAAGCGCACGGCATCGGCGGGATCGAGCCAGGCATCGAACACGCGCTCCGCCGGCGCGGCGAAATCACGCGTCACGGTGAGGACAATCGGTTCGCTCATTGCAGGTTGATCTGCCATGACACGCCGAACTTGTCGGACACCCAGCCGAAGCGGCGGCTCCAGCCGTAATTGTCGAGCGGCATCAGCACCCCGCCGCCGGCACTGAGCGCGGCGAACAGCCGATCGGCCTCGGCCTCGTCGGCGCAATCCAGGAAGAAAGACCAGGACGGCGTGAAATCGAAGCCGTGGGTGATGAAGCTGTCATGCACCATCACCGGCTGGCCGGCGATCTCGACATGCGCCCGCAGCACCGTGCCTTCGGGGCCCGGACCTTCGGCTCCGAAGCGCTCGATCGAGACAATGCGGCTGCCGGGAACGATTTCGACATAGAAATCGAGCGCCGCCTGCGCCTTGCCATGCTGGAACATGAGGAAGGGAGTTGCCGTGGTCATTCGCGTCCTCCGACATCCTTCTTCTGGTCTTCGGCGATCAGCGCCTCGAGCCGATCGAGGCGGAGCGTCCAGAACTGCTCCCATTGGCGGAGCCATTTGTCCGCCTCGGCCAGGGGCCCGGCATTGAGGCGGCAGAGCTGGTTGCGGCCGACCTTGCGGCGCGCGACGAGCCCGGCGCCTTCGAGCACCTTCACGTGCTTGGCGGCACCGGCGAAGCTCATCGAAAAGGGCTCGGCCAGTTCGCCGATCGACTTCTCGCCGAGCGCGAGAGTGGCGAGCATGCCGCGCCGCGTGGGATCGGCCAAAGCGTGGAACGTCGTATCGAGTCGTTGTTCAACCATATAGTTGAGCATAGGGCCGGCAGGAATTTAGTCAACCAATTGGTTGAATATTATTCCGGCGCGGTTTGCATCGCAGAGGCCCGCGATGCCCGGATGCTGTCGAACGCGTAGAGCGCGCAGCCCGTCCAGATCAGCGCGAAGGTGGCGATGTGGACGGTGCGCACCGGCTCGCCGAACAGCAGCACTGCCTCGGCAAACTGGAGCGAGGGCGCGATATATTGGAGCAGCCCCAGCGTCGCGAGCGGCATGCGGCGGGCGGCGGCGGCGAACATCAGCAGCGGCGCGGCTGTGACTGCGCCGGCAAGGATCAGCAACAGATCGAGATGCGTCGTCTGGCCGAATGCGCCGGTGCCCGCCTGGCTCGCATGGACCAGCAAAGCGAGGCTGAACGGCGCGAGCAGCAACGTCTCGACAGTGAGGCCGCCGAGCGCGTCGATCGCGGCAACCTTGCGCAGCAGCCCGTAGAGCCCGAAGCTGATCGCGAGCGCGAGCGAGATCCACAGCGCTCCGCCGCCGCTGACCGCCAGAACCAAAACGCCCGCCGCGGCGATCGCGATCGCCACGCCCTGGATCCGCCGCAGCCGCTCGCCGAGAAAGGCGAAGCCCAACCCGACATTGATCAGCGGATTGATGAAATAGCCGAGGCTGGCCTCGAGCACATGATCGTTCTGGACCGCCCAGATATAGACGATCCAGTTTATCGCGATCAGCAGGGCGCTGCCGAGGAGCAGCAACAATGTTCGCCCGCGCGCGGCGGCGAAGATCGGCCGGGCGCGCCGGAAGATCACGATGATCACCGCGAGCAGCACCAGCGACCAGAGGACGCGATGCGCGAGCACCTGCAGCGCCGGCACGCCCTTGAGCAGATGGATGTAGAGCGGGAGGACGCCCCAGAGCGTATAGGCGCCGACGCCGAGAGCGAGCCCGCCGGTATCGGCGGTGGACGAAGTACGCATGCATCCCCCTTGCCCGACAAGCGCGAATCGGCAAGCCGCAGATGGCTTCGCCCCGGCAAAGCCCCGCTACGCCGGCGCCGCGCGGGCCCTCTTGCGTGCCGGCGCGACTCGGTTACTTCCTGCGCTCAGGGGGAACGCATGAACCACATCGAAGAAGCGGGTCGCGAGACCCCATACGACCATCCTGTCATCGCGACGCTTGCCGGCGTGGCCATCCTCGTGCTGGCCGCATTGCTGGCGCCACGCCTCGTGCCGCAACAGCCGCTCGGGTCGTTGATCGGTGCTGGCGCCGTCTTCGCACTGCTGCTCTGGGCAGTCGGTTTCGTCGTGACGACGCGCTATTCAACCTTGGCATGGAAGCTCGGTTCGCTCGTCTTGCTGCTGGCGGCGGGCGCCGGTGTGGCGATGATCGCGCACGCGCAATATGAGACGCTGGCGCGTGCCGATGCGAGCAGCTTCGCCGAAGTCGAATTCGGGCCGGGCGGCGCACCCAAGGTGCCGGCAGGCGCCGCATCGCGCGGACCGCTTTCGCGGCTGTTCGTCGAGAGCGTGACTGCCGATGCGCAGGCGCAACGCGATTTCGGCACTGCGTTCGGCCGACTCGGCGTTGCCAATTTGACCAGCCCCTATCTGCTCGAACAGGATCCGCGCGCGCTGTCGCAATGTGTGGCGATTGCCGATCTCCGGACACTGGCGCAGTCGCAAGCGGCTGACCGCCACCGCCGCGCCACGGCGATGGCGCAGGCGCTGGCTGCGGCCAATCTGCCTGCAAAGGCGAAGCAAGGCATCGCAGTGATGTCAGGGCCGACGGCATCCGCTAGCGATCCGCTGCTCGCGAACCAGATTGCAATGGTCGGCGCGACCTCCGAGCTATGCGAACTGCTGGCGAAGCGCGGCTGGTTCAACAATGGCGGCTATTTCGGCTTCCGGAGCGGCGCCGACGAAGCGCGGTTCCGCGCCTTGTCGAAGCGCCGGATGGAACTGGCCGGAGAGACGGCGCGGATCGAGCGCGCGGCGCAGGAGCGGATGAGTTCGGGCCGCGAAATGGTGCGCGACGTGCTGAGCCGATCGATCTTCCTGCCGGGCTAGGCCGGCCGCACCGGATTGGCGGCGTCGGCACCGACGACGGTGTTCCACGGCTGGACATGCCAGCGCGTGACCAGCCCGTTCGCCACATAGGGATCGGCCTCCGCAAAGGCGCGGGCGGCATCGGCGTCGGTGAACAGCAGCAGCGCCGATTCGACCGGATCGCCGACCGCGCCGCCAAGCAGCAGTGCACCGCGCCCGGCCGCCACCCATGCGAGCGCGAGATGCTGCTCGCGAAATGCCCCGCGACGCTCGATATAATCGGGCGCGAGATCGTAGCGGAGCAGGAAATGCGCCATCTCAGTCGGCGAACAGCAGAACCGGCGTCTCGAGCAGTTTCTTGACTGCCTGAACATAGCTCGCCGCATCCCAGCCATCGACGACACGGTGATCGCAGCTGATCGAGAGGTTCATCAGCTTGGCGCGAACGATCTCGTCACCCTGGAAGATCGGACGCTCGACGATCTTGTTGGGGCCGATGATCGCGACTTCGGGCCGATTGATGACGGGGGTCGTGGCGATGCCACCGAGCGGACCCAGCGATGTGACGGTGAGCGTCGAGCCGCTCAGTTCTTCGCTCTTCGCCTTGCCGGTGCGCGCGGCATCGGCGAGACGCCCGATCTCGGACGCGAGCTGCCAGACATTCCTGTCCTGCGCATCGCGGATCACCGGCACCATCAGACCCGCATCGGTCTGCGTCGCCATGCCGAGATGGACGCGGCCGTGGCGCGTGACGACGCCGGCCTCGTCGTCATAGCGCGCATTGATCATCGGAAAATCGGGGATCGTCCGGCAGATCGCGACGATCAGGAACGGCAGCATCGTCAGCTTGGGGCGATTGCCGCGATTGGCGTTCAAGTCGCCGCGCATGGCTTCGAGCGCAGTGACGTCGATCTCTTCAACATAGGTGAAATGCGGGATCGCGCGCTTCGACGCGGCCATGTTCTCCGCGATGCGGCGGCGCATACCGATGACCTTGACGGCCTCGTCCTCGCGGGCGCGGCTTGCGTGCGGGGCGTGATAGCCCTGGCCCTGGCCGTAGCGGAGATAGGCGTCGAGATCGGAATGGCGCAGCCGATCGCCTTCTGCCTTCACGGCGGCGAGATCGATGCCGAGGTCGCGCGCACGGGCCCGGACGGCGGGAGAGGCGAGGACGTGGCGGTCGTTCTGCGCTTCTTTCTTGTGCTCCGGCGAAGGCCGGAGCGCTGCGTTGTCGACAGGCTCCTCTCCCCCAAAGCTCCGGCCTTCGCCGGAGCACGGATGGGCTCGGGGGCGGGCTCGGCCACTTCGACGCCGGGATTCTCCGCCTCGACCTGTTCCTCGACTTCCTCGGAAACCGCCGCTTCGTCCCCGTCGGTCTCGACCACCATCAGCGCCGAACCGATCGCGACCTGATCGCCGACTTCGCCCGCGAGCTCGACCACCACGCCCGACACCGGTGATTCCATCTCGACGGTCGCCTTGTCGGTCATCATGTCGGCGACCTGCTGGTCCTCCTCGACACGCTCGCCGACACGCACGTGCCATGCGACGATCTCGGCCTCGGCGATGCCTTCGCCGATATCCGGCAGGCGGAAAGTGAAGCGGGCCATCAATGCACTCCGTTCGTGTCGAGCGAAGTCGAGACACTTTGGCGCACGGCCAGGCTTCCGTTTCTCGACTTCGCTCGAAACGAACGGAAGGGATTGGACATCATCAGTCCTTCAGGAGTTTCTTGAGCGCCTCGGCAATGCGGACCGGGCCCGGGAAATAGGCCCATTCGAGGCTGTGGGGATAGGGCGTATCGAAGCCGGTGACGCGTTCGATCGGCGCTTCGAGATGGTAGAAGCAGCGCTCCTGCACCAATGCCGAGAGTTCGGCGCCGAAGCCGCCGGTGCGCGTCGCCTCATGGACGATCATGCAGCGGCCGGTCTTCTTCACCGATTGCTCGATCGCCGCGATGTCGAGGGGGACGAGCGTGCGCAGATCGATGATCTCGGCGTCCACGCCCAATTCCTCGATCGTGTTTGCGACGACATGGACCATCGTGCCGTAGCACAGGATCGTCACTGCCTCGCCGGCGCGGACCGTCGCCGCCTTGCCGAGCTCGACTCGGTAATGGCCCTCGGGCACTTCGCCCGCGGGATGCGCCGACCAGTTCTTCGAAGGCCGGTCGTAGTGGCCGTCGAACGGGCCGTTGTAGATGCGCTTGGGCTCTAGGAAGAGGACGGGATCATTGTCCTCGATCGCAGCGATCAGCAGCCCCTTGGCATCATAGGGCGTCGACGGGATCACCGTCTTGATGCCCGAGACGTGGGTGAAGATTCCCTCCGGCGACTGCGAGTGCGTCTGTCCGCCGAAAATGCCGCCGCCATAAGGCGAGCGCACCGTGATCGGCGCCGTGAAGTCCGCCGCCGAGCGATAGCGCAACCGCGCGGCTTCGGAGACGAGCTGGTCGAGCGCCGGATAGATATAATCGGCGAACTGGATCTCGGGCACCGGCCGCAGCCCGTACGCGCCCATGCCGATCGCGACGCCGATGATGCCGATCTCGGTGATCGGCGTGTCGAACGCCCGGGTCTTGCCGTATTTCGCCTGCAGCCCAGCGGTCGCACGGAACACGCCGCCGAAATAGCCGACATCCTCGCCCATCACGACGACGTCCGGATCGCGCGCCATCATCACGTCCATGGCCGAGTTGATCGCCTGGATCATGTTCATGCGGATCGTCGCGCCCGCTTCGTCCGCGGCGCTCATATCCCCGCCGCCTTGCGCTCGGCGATCATCTGTTCGGACTGTTCCTTGAGGTGCCACGGCATCTCCTCGAACACGCCTTCGAACATCGTCTCGAAGGGCTGGTGCATGCCATGGCCGAGGATGCCGTTCTTCTCGGCTTCCTTCTGGGCACGCTTCACTTCTTCGGCGAGCTCGAGATCCTGCGCGGCGTGGCGTTCCTCATCCCATTCGCCGAGCGCGATGAGGTGGTCCTTCAGCCGGCGGATCGGATCGCCGAGCGGCCATGCATTGGGCTCACCCGCCGAGCGATAGGCGGTCGGGTCATCGGACGTGGAGTGGCCCTCGGCACGATAGGTGAAATGCTCGATCAGCGTCGGCCCCTGATTGGTCCGCGCGCGCTCCGCCGCCCATAAAGTCGCGGCATAGACCGCAAGCGCATCGTTGCCGTCGACGCGCAATCCGGCAATGCCATAGCCCACCGCGCGCGCCGCGAAGGTCGTCGCTTCAGCACCGGCAAAGCCCGAGAAGCTGCTGATCGCCCATTGGTTGTTGACGACGTTGAGGATGACCGGTGCCTTGTAGACGGTCGCGAAGGTCATCGCCGAGTGGAAGTCGCCTTCCGCGGTCGAACCCTCGCCGCACCAGGTCGCAGCGATTCGGGTATCGCCCTTGGCCGCGCTCGCCATCGCCCAGCCGACCGCCTGCGGATATTGCGTGGCGAGGTTGCCCGAGATCGAGAAGAAGCCGTGATCCTTGGCCGAATACATGATCGGCAGCTGCCGGCCCTGCAGCGGATCGCCCTTGTTCGAGTAGATCTGGTTCATCATCGTGACCAGCGGATAGCCGCGCGTGATCAGGATTCCCTGCTGGCGATAGGAGGAAAGCACATGTCGTCGCTGGCGAGCGCCATCGTCGCGGCGACCGAGACGGCCTCCTCGCCGGTCGACTTCATATAGAAGCTGGTCTTGCCCTGCCGCTGGGCGCGGAACATGCGCTCGTCGAAGGCGCGGACCATCGCCATCGAACGGAGCATCTTCCGGAGCGCGTCCGGATCGAGCCGCGGGTTCCACGGGCCGACCGCCTGGCCCGATTCGTCGAGCACGCGGACGAGCGTGTACGCGAGTTCATGAAAGTTGGCGGCAGGTTCGGCGGTGTCCGGGCGGCGGGCCGAACCCGCTGGCGGAACCTCGACGTCGCTGAAATCGGCTTCGTCGCCAGGGCGGAACCGCGGTTCCGGCACATGCAGCGATAGCGGCGGCAAATTGGCGCGCGGGGCGTCCATGGTCTCTCCGAATTGCAGGCCGTGTCGCTTCGAGAACGCACGGGCCCGGTTTCCGGACGCTTGTTATAAAATTTCAAAAGCCTTGTCGAGTAGGTCAGCAAGACTGACCTGATGACAGCGCCGGTCAGTGGCGGAAATGCCGCATTCCGGTGAACACCATCGCGAGCCCGGCTTCGTCGGCGGCGGCGATGACTTCGTCGTCACGGATCGAGCCGCCGGGCTGGATCACGGCGGTGGCGCCGGCTTCGACCGCGGCGAGCAGGCCGTCGGCGAAGGGGAAGAAGGCGTCCGAGGCGACTGCCGAATCGATTGTGCGCGGCTGGGCCCAGCCTGCCTTGTCGGCAGCGTCCTTCGCCTTCCACGCGGCGATACGCGCCGATTCGAGACGGTTCATCTGGCCCGCGCCGATGCCGGCCGTGCTGCCGCCCTTGGCATAGACGATCGCGTTCGACTTGACGTGCTTCGCCACGGTCCAGGCGAAGCGGCAATCGGCGAGTTCCTGTTCGGTGGGCGCGCGCTTCGTGACGACCTTGAGCTCCCCAAGTCGACCATTGTCGCGCGACTGGACGAGCATTCCGCCCGCGATCGACTTGAGCATCAGCCCCGGGCGGGCGGGATCGGGCAAGTCGCCAGTGATCAGCAGGCGAAGGTTCTTCTTCGCGGCGAAGACCGCGCGGGCATCCGCATCGGCATCGGGGGCGACGACGACTTCGGTGAAGATGCCGGCCATCGCCTCGGCGGTCTCACGGTCGAGCTTGCGGTTGACCGCGATGATGCCGCCGAATGCGGATACCGAATCGCAGGCGAGCGCCTCGAGATAGGCTGCCTTCAGCGTATCGGCAGTGGCGACGCCGCACGGGTTGGCGTGCTTGACGATGACCACCGTCGGCGGACCGTCCTTGAACTCGGAGACCAATTCGAGCGCGGCATCGGCATCGTTGTAGTTGTTGTAGCTGAGCGCCTTGCCCTGGAGCTGCTCGGCCTGCGCGATACCGCGCGTGCCGGTCTGGGGAGGTAGAGCGCCGCCGACTGGTGCGGGTTCTCGCCGTAGCGCAATTCGGGCCCTTTGGTGAGGGCCACCGGCAGCGTGGCGGGGAAGGTCTCACCCTGATCGGCGAAGGCGAACCAGCTCGCAATCGCTGCGTCATAAGCGGCGGTGGCGGCATAGGCCTTGGCGGCGAACTTCCGGCGCTGCTCCAGCGTGGTGCTGCCGCCATGAACGAGCGCATAATCCGCGGGATCGGTGAGGATCGCGACCGATTCGTGGTTCTTCGCCGCCGAACGCACCATCGAGGGGCCGCCGATATCGATATTCTCGATGATCTCTTCGCGCGCGGCGCCGCGCGCCACGGTCTGTGCGAAGGGATAGAGGTTCACCACCACCAGATCGATCGCGCCGATATCGTGTTCGTCCATCGAGGCGAGGTGCTCGGCATTGCCGCGCACCGCGAGCAGGCCGCCATGCACCTTGGGGTGGAGCGTCTTGACCCGGCCGTCCATCATCTCGGGGAAGCCGGTGAGATCGGAGATGTCGCGGACCTCGAGGCCGGCATCGCGCAATGCCTTGGCGGTGCCGCCGGTGGAGACGAGCTCGACGCCCTGCGCCGCTAGCGCCCGCCCGAGTTCGATGATTCCAGCCTTGTCGGAAACCGAAAGGAGTGCGCGCTTGATCGTGACCTGGTCCATGGCCCGCCCTCCTAAGGATCGAGCCCCGCGTCGCAACCCCTATTTCGCCCGGTGGAACAGCCAGCTTATGTTGGTGCCGCCCGCGGGGCTGACGCCGGTGACGACGAGCTGCTGGCTGGGCAGCGGGCGACCGCGCGGATCGACCCAGAGGCTGTCCTCGATCGCGAGGTCGCCGCCCTTGCAGCGGAATTGCCAGAGATGCCCCGATGCGGTGCGCAGGATCGCGGCGAAACCGTCCGCGGTGGGCGTCACCTCGACTTGGGGTGGAGATGGAAACGCGCGGTGAACGGCGGCGGGGCCTTGTGCTTGCGCCGATCCGCGGGGAGCAGCATATCCTCGCCGCGAATGTCGCGGCCATCGGGCGACATCGCCACGATGCGGCGGTGGAGATAGCCGAGCCTGCGGACATAGCCATCATGGCTCGCCTCGATCCGGCTGGCGCTGTCGGTCTCGTGCCGCGCGAGTTCGACTTCGACCACCCCGCGGCCGAGCGTGCCGTCCGAATGGATCGCCGTCGAATTGCTGTTGCTCAGCACGAGGGTGGAATGCGCGGCGGTGGTGCGCAGGCCTTCGGTGAGCGCCGCGGGGACCTGGGCATTCGCCGAGCGCGCGCCGCCGCAATTGACGACGATGCGATCCATGCCGTCGGAGAATTCGAACGCCAAGGTCGAGGCGCAGCCGCCCTCGACCAGCCGCGCCAGCGGCGGCGGCGCGGCGTCCATGATCAGCACGCTCTGCCCCGCGGAGAGCCGCTGATAGCCCCATTCGCGCGCCTGCTTGAGCGGGCGGGTACGCACGCCGGTCGCTTCGATCACCTGCTCGATGACGTCGCCCGATATCGGGCCCGAGCCCTGCCAGCTCGAAAGGCCCCTGTCGCCATGGCACAGCCCGAGCAGCGCCGTGACCATGCGCGCGCGCGCCGCTTCGATGAAGTCGGGCGTTCCGAGGCGGCGTGCGGCATAGGCTTCGCTCAGAATCGTCAGGAGCTGAATCGATTCGAGCTGCGCGTCGGGCGACCGCGTGACACTACCGCCGTCGTCGAACACCGAATTTTCCAGCGTGCGCCTGAGGCCATTCTCGCCGAAGACTCGGCGCGGATCGCCGCCGGGCATCGACAGGCCCGCCACCAGGACGCCCGCCCAGGCGGCGATGCGCGCGACGCCGGGCTGGACGCGATCGGCGCTGCGATCGAGATGCCGCGCGCCGCGGGCGAGCGCATGGAGCACGCTCGACCGGTAGATCAGATTGCTGGACGAGAGGATCAACGGGGCGTGCGCAGTCCAGAACAGGATGCGGCGGCCCCATTGATCGGCGCGCCACGCCGGATCGGAGACCTTCTCGCCATGGGCCTCCAGCCAACGCCGCATGATCTCCTCGGCGATCGGCGCACCTTGCGCGCGCGTCGTGACGCTGGAGAGGTCGCGGAGCCAGGCAAAGCTCTGCAGATATTCGGCGAAGGGCGTCGACCAGCCGGGCCTGGCGAAATCGAGATCGGCGATCGGCCGCTCTTCGCCGCGGAAATGGACCACGCCATCGAGCAGGCCGTTGCCGCGATGGACGTCGCCGAAAAAGGGATCGTCGGGCACTGCGATGAGCTTGAGCGGATAGCGCCCGCGCAGCCGCATCGCATGGAGCGGCGTGCCCCAGGTCAGGCGCTGGAAGCGTTCGGAAATGCGCTCCGCAAGGCTCAGGCCGCGATCGCCGCCGGTGCGGATGAGCCGCTTGCCTTCCTCGACTCCGTCGGCGCCGGACCCGGGCGGTGAATCGTTCATCCGCCTCGTAGCGCGGCAATATTGTCGGCGTAGCGATCAGGGCCGCCGGTGAACGTGGCGGTGCCGGCGACCAGCGCATCGGCGCCCGCGGCGATCACGCGCGGCGCGGTATCCCGATCGACGCCGCCATCGACTTCGAGGTCGATCGCGCGGCCCGATGCGGTGATCCGCCGGCGGAGCTCGGTGATCTTGGGAAGCTGGCTCTCGATGAACTTCTGGCCGCCGAAGCCCGGGTTGACGCTCATCACGAGGATCAAGTCGATCATGTCCATGACATGGTCGACAACATCGACGGGCGTTGCCGGGTTCAGCACCACGCCGGCGCGCTTGCCCAGCGCCTTGATCGTCTGGAGCGTGCGATGGAGGTGCGGGCCCGATTCGGGATGCACCGAAATGGTATCGGCGCCGGCATCGGCGAAGGCGGCGAGCAGCGGATCGACCGGCGTGATCATCAGATGGACGTCGAACGGCTTGGCGGTGTGCGGCCGCAGCGCCTTGATCACTGCAGGGCCGATCGTGATGTTGGGCACGAAATGGCCGTCCATGACGTCGACATGGATCCAGTCGGCCCCGGCGGCGTCGATGGCGCGGATCTCCTCGCCCAGGCGGGCGAAGTCGGCGGAAAGGATCGAGGGGGCGATGCGGACGGCGGGCATGTCGATTGCTCTAGCATGGCATGATTCGCGCGCAACCGTGGGGATCGCTCAATATCTAGAACGTATCGACATTCACCCACCCCTAACCCCTCCCAAAAAGGGAGGGAATTTGAATGTCGATTCAGCCGGCGTCGCGCGATACGGCCAGCATGTCGCCGATGATATCGTCAATACTACGATCACTGATACCCGAGGCCCTGCCGACATCGATCGCGGTCTGGAGCCTGCGGCGGGCCTGTTCCGCCTCCTGGTCGCGACGCACCAGATCGCGAACATAGTCGCTGGTGCTGGCATAGCGGCCTTCGGCGACGCGTGCTTCGGCCCAGCTCTTGAGTCCATCGGGGATTGAGACGTTCATCTGTGCCATCGCGCGAATGTAGGTTTTCGCGCTATTATTGACAACTAGCTCCGCCGCAGACGGACGATGAAGAAGCCGTCGAGACCGCCGACATCGGCGAGCACTCCGGGGAGAAGGCGAAGGCTGCCGTCGTCGCGCGGCGCAATACCAAGCGGGAGCTCATCGGGCGATATCGGCAGGATCGCAAATTCGGGATGCTCGGCGAGGAAGCGGGCGAGCTGCGCCTCGCCTTCCTGCGGCTCGAGCGAGCACGTGGAGAAGACCAGCGTGCCGCCGGGCTTCACCCATGAAGCGGCGCGAGCCAGCAGGCCTGACTGAAGCGCCGCCATTTCGGCGATCAGTGAGGGGCGAACGCGGTGGAGCACGTCGGGGTGGCGGCGAAAGATGCCGGTGGCGCTGCACGGCGCGTCGAGCAGCACGGCGTCGGCGGGGCGGCCGGCGCCCATTTGAGGAGATCGGCGGCAATTACCGTCGCGGCGAGCCCCGTGCGTTCGAGATTTTCGTGAAGTCGCGCGAGACGACTTTCCGAGACGTCGACGGCGGTCACGGCCCAGCCGGCCGCAGCGAGCTGGAGCGTCTTGCCGCCGGGCGCGGCGCAAAGATCGAGCGCCGTGCCCGCACCCTTGCCGATCAGCCGCGCGGGGATCGAGGCAGCAAGGTCCTGCACCCACCAATCGCCTTCGACATAGCCTTCGATGCCGGTGACCGCGGCCTTTTCGTCGAGGCGAAGATGGCCGGGAAGCAGGCTCTTGCCCGGCAGATCGGGCGCGCGCGCCGGATCGCGCAGCGTCAGGTCGAGCGGCGGCGGGACCGCGATGGCGCGCTCTGCATCCTCGATCATCTGGTCGCCCCAGGCAGCGTGCCAGCGCAATGCCACCGGGTCGGGAAGCGTGGGAGGCTCCGGCAAGCTCGCTCCCTGCCGGACGAGCGTGCCGAACACGCCGTGGACGAGTTTCCGAGGCCCGCCGTCGACCAGGGGAGGACGGTGGAAATGGCGGCATGGCCGGGCGTGCCGAGCACCAGCGCCTGGACCAAGGCGATGCGCAATGCGAAGCGTGCCTTGGCGTCGTCGGGCAAGTCGCGCTGAGTGGCCGAATCGATCAGCGCATCGAGATCGGGAAGCCGGCGGAGCGTTTCGGCGGCGATCGCATGGGCGAGCCCGCGATCGTTGGGCGCGAGGCCGGAGGCGGCCGAATCGAGCGCCTGCTCGAGCGCGAGGCCGCGGCGGAGCACGGCATCGAGCAGCTTGAGCGCCGCCCGGCGCGCGGGGACGCCGGGGCCGTCGGGCTCTTGACCGCTCGGGCGGCGGGGGCGATTGGGGGCTTTACTCATTGGAGCCAGTGCCATGGGCCAGCGCCCGAGCCATGTGAAGCCCCCGCAGCATCTCTCGAAGAGCCCGTCGGTGCCCAAGCCCGCACCCGCCGCGCCGGCAACCGACCCGCTCGACCCGACGCGCTATGGCGATTGGGAACGCAACGGGGTCGCCGTCGACTTCTAGGAGTCGAGCGCGGCGAGCAGCTTCTGCACCGTGTTCCAGTTGCGGCCGGTATTGGCCTGCGAGAGCTTCGCCTTCTGCAGCACCGGAATCAGGTTCGAGCGACCCTGACCGTCGGGGAAATCGGTGAACAGCTCGCGACCGACCACCACCATGCGTTCGGGGCCGTCATAGCTCTGGGCCAGCCGATCGATCGCCGCCTTGTCGACGGGATCGCGGTGGAAGCTGACGACGAGGAAGCTCGGCGCTCGCGCGCCTCGTCGGGGAAGGGATTGGCTTCGACCAGCTTGGCAAGCTCGGCGCGGTTGCGGACGAAGACCTGGGACTTGAGCCCGGTCGCTTTCTCCAACGCGGCGTGGAGATCGCGCTCGAGTGCCTCGGGCTCCGTATCGCCCGCCTCGAACACGACATTGCCGGAGGCGAGGATCGTCTTGACCTCGGTGAAACCCATTCCCTCGACCACCGCCTTCAATTCGGCCGATTTGAGCTGCCGCTTGCCGAGGTTGATCCCGCGCAGCATCGCCGCCCACTTCATTGGACTTCCTCCCGCAAGGGGCGGCTGAGCAGCGCCTCGATCACGTCACGCACCGCGGCGCCTTCGAGCAGCGCGTTGACTGCCTGGGTCACCGGCATGTCGACTCCGGCTTCGGCGGCGGCCTCGCGGAGCACGGGGGCAGTGAAGGCCCCTTCGGCCACGGTCTTGCGGTCGGCCATCAGCTCGGCGGCGCTCTTGCCCTGACCGAGCCCGACGCCGAGCGAGAAATTGCGCGAATTGGTCGAGGAGCAAGTCAGCACGAGATCCCCGAGGCCGGAAAGGCCGGTGAGCGTTTCGGCCTGGCCGCCACGGGCGAGGCCGAAACGCGTCATCTCGGCAAAGCCGCGCGCGATCAGCGCGGCGCGGGCGTTTAGTCCAAGGCCGGCGCCTTCAACCACGCCGCAGGCGATCGCGAGGACATTCTTGACCGCGCCGCCGATCTCCGCCCCGATCACGTCGGCCGAGCCATAGGTGCGGAAAGCAGGGCCGGCCAGCCGCTCGGCAAGGCGGGTGCGCAGGGCCTCGTCCTCGCAGGCGAGCGTGACTGCGGTGGGCTTTCCGGCGGCGACTTCGTGCGCGAACGTGGGGCCGGAGAGCACGGCGATCGGCGCATCGGGCGCGGCCTGGTGCGCGACTTCGCCGACGAGCAGGCGGCTGCCCGCCTCGATCCCCTTGGCGCAGAGCACGAGCGGCGTGGCCCCGACCGGCGCGGCGGCAAGGACGGCGCGGACATGCTGGGCCGGGGCGACGACGAGCAGCGCATCATGGCCGGCGAGATCGGCGAGGTCGCCGGTGGCGCGGATCGTATCGGAGAGCGCGACGCCGGCGAGGAAGTGGCGATTCTCATGCGATTCGTTGACGCTCTCGACCACTTCGGGCTCGCGCGCCCAGAGCGTGACGGGTTGCCCGCCGCGCGCCGCTACCTGCGCCAGTGCAGTGCCCCAGGCGCCGCCGCCGATGACCCCTATTCTCATTTGGCGATCCTCATGCCTTCACGCCCGCGCCGCGCACTTTCTCCGCCCCCGGATCGAGCGGCCAGCGCGGACGGGCCGGGAAATCGAGCGGATCGGTGAGCCCGGCTGCGAATCGCTCGGCGCCGGCCCAGGCGATCATCGCGGCATTGTCGGTGCATAGCCACAGCGGCGGCGCGACGAAACGCATGCCGTGTTCGCCGGCAAGCCTCTCCAGCGCATTGCGAACGCCGGCATTCGCGGCGACTCCGCCCGCGACGACCAGCGCAGTGGCGTCGACCGACTGCAGCGCACGGCGCGTGCGATCGAGCAGGCAATCGATCACCGCCTGCTGGAAGGAAGCGGCGATATCCTCGGCTTTGTACTGATCGACGACGCGCGCGACGGCGCTCTTCAATCCGGCGAAGGAGAAATGCGGTTCCGAAGAGCCGACCAGCGGGCGCGGCAGCGGCACGGCGCGGGGATTGCCCAGCGCTGCGGCTTTCTCGACCGCGGGACCGCCGGGAAAGCCGAGCCCGAGCAATTTGGCGGTCTTGTCGAACGCCTCGCCCGCGGCATCGTCGATCGTCGTGGCGAGCCGGCGATAGCGGCCCACCCCTCGACCAGCAGCAACTGGCAATGCCCGCCCGAGACGAGCAGCAGCAGATAGGGGAAAGCGAGATCGGGGTCAGCGAGTCGCGGCGACAGGCCGTGGCCTTCGAGATGGTTTACTGCGATCAGCGGCTTGCCGCTGGCGAGCGCGAGCGCCTTGCCGGTGACCAGCCCGACCATGACGCCGCCGATCAGCCCGGGCCCGGCGGTTGCGGCGACGGCGTCGACTTGCGCGAGTGTGATCCCGGCCTCGGCGAGCGCGGCCTCGACCAGCGGGGCCATCACTTCGACATGCGCGCGCGCGGCGATTTCGGGAACGACTCCGCCATAAGGCCGGTGCGCCGCTTCCTGCCCCGCAAGCTTGTGCGCGAGAATCCGGCGATCGCTCGTCACCAGAGCGGCGGCAGTCTCGTCGCAGCTCGATTCAAGTCCCAGAATCAGCGCCATGCATGTCCCCTAACCGTTCGCCCTGAGCTTGTCGAAGCCTGTCCTGAGCGACGCCGCAGGCGGCGTCGAAGGGGCGGCGCTTCGACAAGCTCAGCCCGAACGGATATGGGCGCGAAATGAGTCTCTTCCGTCTCGGCAGCCGCGGCTCGCCGCTTGCCCTCACTCAGGCCAATATGGTGCGCGATGCGCTGATCGCCGCGCACGCGCTCACGCCCGACGCCATCGAGATCGTCGCGATCCGCACCACCGGCGACAAGGTGCAGGACCGTGCGCTCGCCGAGATCGGCGGCAAGGCATTGTGGACCAAGGAACTCGACCGCGCATTGCTGGACGGCGAGATCGACGCCGCAGTGCATTCGATGAAGGATGTCGAGACGATCCGCCCCGCCGAGATCGCGATCGCGGCGATGCTGCCGCGCGCTGACGTGCAGGACCGGCTGGTCGGCGCCGACTCGATCGATGCGCTTCCGCAGGGGGCAGTGGTGGGGACGAGCTCGCCGCGGCGTGCGGCGCAGATCCGCAAGCTCCGGCCCGATGTCCGCATCACTCTGTTCCGCGGCAATGTCGACACGCGGCTGGCCAAGCTCGCCGCCGGGGAAGTTGACGCGACCTTGCTCGCCGCAGCGGGGCTCGATCGGCTTGGGCGTCATGACGTCGGAATTCCGATACCGATCAACCTGATGCTGCCCGCCCCGCGCAGGGCGCGGTGGGGATCGAATGCCGTGCCGACGATACGCACACCAGGGCGATGCTGGCGAAGATCGACGATCCGATCACGCATGCCTGTGTCATCGCCGAGCGCGCATTGCTCGCCGCGCTCAAGGCCGATTGCCATTCGCCGGTGGCGGCGCTGGCAACGATCGAAGGCGCGATCATGACGTTGAGGGCCGAGCTGTTGTCCGAGGACGGCAGCGTTCACGTCACTGCGCAGGAAGCGGGCGCGCCGACCGACAGCGTCCTGCCGATCGCAGTGGCACGGGATCTGCTGCTGGGCGCACCCGACGAGATCCGCCGGCTGTTCGCCGGATGAGCCGCGGAATCGCAGTGCTGCGGCCCGAGCCGGGCAATTGCGTCACTGCGGCAGCGATCGAGGCGCGCGGGGGCATTGCGATCCGGATGCCGCTGTTCGAAGTGCATCCCGAACCGTGGATCCTCGGGCACACGGAGAAGTTCGACGCGCTGATACTGACCAGCGCGAACGCCATCCGTCATGGCGGGCCTGGGCTCGCGGCTTTCCGTCGCTTGCCGGTCTATGCAGTGGGCGCGCCGACCGCCGAGGCGGCGCGGCAGGCGGGGTTCGATGTCGCCTGCGTGGGGACCGACGGCGCCGAAGCGCTTGTCGCAAGGGCCGGCGCGGCGAGGATTCGCAGTGCGCTGCATCTGGCGGGTCGGGAACGCATGCTGGAGGAAGGCGGAATCGTCGCCCAGGTGATCACGGTCTATGCCAGCGAACCCATTGCGCCTCGCGACCCGGCGCACCTCGCCGGCAGCGTCGCTTTGGTCCAGTCGGCGCGTGCGGGCGCGCGGCTGGCCGAGATTGTCGATGCCGCGGGATTGGCGCGGAGCGGCATCGCTTTGGTCGCAGTCAGCGCGCGCGCGACGGAGGCCGCCGGCGGAGGCTGGGAACAGCGCGTCGTCCCTGACGACGTCGATAGCGAGGCCCTGATCGACGCGGCAATCGCGCTCGCCGATTGACCGCGCGGGCGACGCAGCGAATAAGGGGGCATGAGCGACGAGCCCCTCGCGCCGCCGGAGCCGGCCCGCGGCCCCGAGACGCGGACCCCTATCTGATCGGCGGTCTTGCCTTTGTCGGCGGCGTCGCCGTGACCGCGGCAGCGTTCCAGCTCGGCGGTGCCGGCGGCCCACCGCGCCCGGTGCCGAGCCTCGTTCCGGTCGAGACCGTCCAGACCGAGCCGAATCGCGCCGCCGCCTTGCCCGCCGGCACCGATGTCGCGACGCTGAGCGCACGCGAGCAGGAGCTTGCCGGCAGGCTCGACCAGCTCGAGCTGCGGCTGCGCGATATCAGCGGCAGCGCCCGCAACGCGTCGAATTATGCGAGCCGCGCGGAACAATTGATGATCGCCGCAGGCGTGCGCCGTGCTTTGGAACGCGGCCAGCCGCTGGGGCCGCTCGAAGCCCAGCTCCGCCAGCGCTTCGGCGAAGATCATGGCGAAGCGGTGAGCCGGATCCTGCACGCCTCGGCCGAACCGGTGACGTTGGGCGACTTGCGGCTGGCGCTGGAGGCGATCCGGCCGCGACTCGCGAGCGGCGCCGATGACAGCATGTGGATGAGCGCGCGGCGGCTGCTGAGCGACCTCGTCGTGCTGCGCCAGGCCGAATCGCCGAGCCCGCGCACGTCGGACCGGATGCGGCGCGCCCGGCTCGCGCTCGAGCACGGCGATGTCGAGACCGCGCTCGCCGAAGTGGTACACATGCCCGGCGTGGCGAGCGCCGAGAGCTGGGTGGCCGCCGCCAAACGCTATATCGCGGCGCGAGAAGGGCTGCTCGAGATCGAACGGGCGGCACTCGCAGCGCCCGCCGCAACGCCGCCGGCCGCGGCATCCGTCGCACGCCCGGCGAGCAGCTGAAGGAAGACCAATGGCAGAGATGGGCCGGTTCGACTGGCAGGATCCGTTCGCGCTCGACGCGCAGCTGACCGACGAGGAACGGATGGTGCAAGCCGCCGCGCGCGATTACGCGCAAGGCGAATTGCTGCCGCGCGTGACCAGCGCCTTCCTCGAGGAGCGGTTCGACCGCGAGATCATGTCCGAGATGGGCGCACTGGGGCTGCTCGGCCCGACGATCCCCGAAAGCTATGGCGGCGCCGGGCTCGGCTATGTCGCCTACGGGCTGGTCGCGCGCGAAGTCGAACGCGTCGATTCGGGCTATCGCTCGGCGATGAGCGTGCAGAGCAGCCTCGTGATGCACCCGATCTATGCCTATGGCACCGAGGCACAGAAGCGGAAATATTTGCCGAAGCTCGCCACCGGCGAATGGATCGGCTGCTTCGGCTTGACCGAGCCCGATGCCGGCTCCGATCCCGGCGGCATGCGCACCCGCGCCGAGAAGGTCGACGGCGGCTATCGGCTGACCGGCACCAAGATGTGGATCACAAATTCGCCGATCGCCGACGTCATGGTCGTCTGGGCCAAGTCCGATGCGCATGGCGGCGGGATCAAGGGCTTCGTGCTCGAACGCGGCATGGCGGGGCTCTCGACGCCCAAGATCGAAGGCAAGCTTTCGCTCCGCGCCTCGGTGACCGGCGAGATCGTGATGGACGGCGTGGAAGTGAGCGAGGACGCGCTGCTCCCTGAGGTGCAGGGTCTGAAGGGGCCGTTCGGCTGCCTCAACCGCGCGCGCTACGGCATCGCCTGGGGCACCATGGGTGCCGCGGAAGCGTGCATGCACGCGGCACGGCAATATACGCTCGATCGTGCCCAATTCGGCAAGCCGCTGGCCTCGACGCAGCTCGTCCAGCTCAAGCTCGCCAACATGCAGACCGAGATCGCGCTTGGGCTGCAGGCCGCCCTGCGCTGCGGGCGTATGTTCGACGAAGGCGCGCTGAGCCCCGAGGCGATCAGCATCATCAAGCGCAACAATTGCGGCAAGGCGCTCGATATCGCCCGGGTCGCGCGCGACATGCACGGCGGCAACGGCATCTCGGCCGAATTCCACGTGATGCGCCACGCGATCAACCTCGAGACGGTCAACACCTATGAAGGCACACACGACGTGCACGGCCTGATCCTCGGCCGCGCGATCACCGGCATCGCGGCCTTCTGATGGCGCCCGACCGCCAGCCGACACTCACCGGCGAACGCGTGACGCTGCGCCCGAGCACGCCGGACGATTGGGAGGCGTTGTTCGCCGTCGCGTCCGATCCGCTGATCTGGGAAGTCCATCCGGCGCACGACCGCTGGAAGGAAGACGTGTTCCGCGCCTATTTCGACGCTGGAATGGCGAGCGGCGGCGCGCTGACGATCCTCGATCGCACCACCGGCAAGGTGATCGGATCGTCGCGTTACGACAATTGGAAGCCCGAGGCCGACGAGATCGAGATCGGCTGGACCTATCTTGCGCGCGACTATTGGGGCGGCAGCTATAATCGCGAAATCAAGCGGCTGATGCTCGATCATATCCACGCCCAGGTCGGCACCGTCGTCTTCACCGTCGGCGAGGGCAATGTCCGCTCGCGCAAGGCGATGGAGAAGATCGGCGGCGTGCTGCGGGCCGGACCTCCCGAATTACGGCTGATGGCGGGCGAGATGAAACCCCACGTGATCTACGAGATCCGCAGGCCGTGAAGCCGCTCGAGGGGCTTCGGGTCGTCGAGCTGGCACGGATCCTCGCCGGGCCATGGTGCGGCCAGTTGCTCGCCGATCTGGGGGCCGAGGTGATCAAGGTCGAGCGGCCGGGCGCGGGCGACGACACGCGGCACTGGGGGCCGCCCTTCCTCCACGGTCCGAACGGCGAGAATCTCAACGCGGCCTATTTCCATGCCTGCAATCGCGGCAAGGAGAGCCGCGGCATCGACATCGCCACGCCCGAGGGACAGGCCGAGGCTCGCGCGCTGATCGCGGACGCCGATGTGGTGATCGAGAATTACAAGGTCGGTGGGCTCGCCAAATACGGGCTCGATCCCGCTGCCTTGCGCGCCGCCGATCCGCGGCTTGTGGTCTGCTCGATCACCGGCTTCGGGCAGGACGGGCCCTACGCCCACCGCGCCGGCTATGATTTCATCATCCAGGGCATGGGCGGAGCGATGTCGCTGACCGGCGAGCCCGACGGCGCGCCGCAGAAAGCCGGCGTCGCTTATGCCGACATCTTCACCGGGGTCTATTCGGCAGTCGCGATCCTCGCGGCACTGCGACGTCGTGACGTCACCGGCGAGGGCGCGCATATCGACATGGCGCTGCTCGATACCCAGGTGGGTGTGCTCGCCAATCAGGCGCTCAACTGGATGGCGAACCCGGCCAGGGTTCCCCACCGGATGGGCAACGGCCACGCCAATCTGGTCCCGTACCAGGCCTTCGAGACCAAAGACGGCGCGCTGATCGTCGCAGTGGGCAATGATTCGCAGTTCCGGAAATTGTGCGACGTGGTGGGACTCGATCTCGCCGGCGATCCGCGTTTCGCAACTAATCCGGCGCGGGTGACCCATCGGGCGGTGCTGATCCCGCTCGTCACAGCCGCCATTCAGCGCTGGGCCAAGGCCGATCTCTACGAGGCGCTCGAGGCGGCGGGCGTGCCGGCCGGACCGATCAACACGGTCGACGAAGTGTTCGCCGATCCGCAGGTGATCGCGCGCGGAATGCAGATCGAGCGCGAGGGTCTGCCGGGACTGGCCAGCCCGATCGTGATCGACGGCGAGCGGATGGTTTCGGACAAGCCGAGCCCGAAGCGGCCCTAGGCCAGCCTGCGAGTCAATTCCTGCGCCGCCGCCGGCGCGCGGACCTTGCCGCCATGGATGAAGAAGATGAAGGTCTCGCGCGGCGTCGCCGGCGGAGCCTCCGCAGTGACATAGGGCAGCCCTTCGGGACGGCCGCCGCTCGCCCAGGTCTTCGCGGCCTCGGTCCAGCGCGGGAAATCCGATTCGGGATAGCAGAGCGGATTGTCGTCCTCGCCGGCCTCGAGCCGGGCATAGACGAAGTCGCCGGTGATGTCGGCGATCGCGGGATATTGCGGTGAATCGGCATAGACGATCGCGACGCCGGCATCGCGGCACAGCGCCACGAACTCGGGCACATGGAAGCTGTCGTGGCGCACCTGGACCGCGTGGCGGAGCTTCACGCCGGCCTCGTCGCGCGGGAGCAGGGCGAGGAAGGCGCGGAAATCCTCCACGTCGAACTTCTTGGTCGCCATGAACTGCCAGAAGATCGGGCCGAGCTTGTCGCCGAGCTCGACGAGCCCCTGCGAGACGAAGCGCCGGATCGATTCACCGCCCTCGGCGAGTATCTTTCGATTGGTGCAGAAGCGCGACGCCTTGACCGTGAAGACGAAGCCGTCGGGCGCGGTCTTCGCCCAGCCTTCGAAGGTCGCCGGCTTGAAGGTGGAGTAATAAGTGCCGTTGATCTCGATCGCGCCCAGCGCGCGGCTGGCGAATTCGAGCTCCTTCTTCTGGCTCAGGCCCTCCGGATAGAAGGTCCCGCGCCATGGCTCGAAGGTCCAGCCGCCGATGCCGATTCTGATGGGTGCTTGTGCCATGCTGCGCTTCTAGCCGAGAAAGCGCGCGCGGTCAGTCCGGAAGCTGCGTCCGAATTCAGGGGAGCCGCTTCCATGTCTGCGATTTGCAGATCACCCCGAACAGCACGCAGCCCTTGCCGACCATCGTGTTCGAATCGGCAAAGGTGATCGTGCCCGAGAAGGTCTTGCGGATATCGGGCACGAAGACCTTGCCGCTCCACTTGCCGGCACCGGCGGGTTTGAGATCGCGGAACAGCCGCGTGCCAACCAGATTTTCGGTGCCGCCCTTGCGCGCATCGGCCTGGGCCTTGGCGCTCGCCCAGGTGACGGTGCCGCAGAGCTGGCCGCCACATTCGTCGATGCGGACATGGACGCTGTTGGACGGATTGCGCCATTCGGTCGCCAGCGGCGGGGCCGGCGCCTCGTCGGCGAATGCGGGAACGGCGACGGGCAGCAAGGCAAGCGCGAGCGCCAGCGAGTTGGAAACGATGGACTTCATCACGGGCGCTTTCTGAAACACCCGGGATGGCTCCCCGGTGAACGGGATCGAATCTGGAAATCGCAGATGTGCCGTATAAGGAGCGGATTTGGAAACGGAAGGTTGGGAAGCGCGCCGCGGCAAAGCTGCGCCGTCGGACACGGCGAAGTGCCGTGCCGGCCGCGCTGCCGATTAAAAGCGGGATTTAGACGGCTAAATCCCACGCGGCAGCGCTGGAGCGGGCGAAGGGATTCGAACCCTCGACCCCGACCTTGGCAAGGTCGTGCTCTACCCCTGAGCTACGCCCGCTCTGGCGTCTGCCCCCGTTGCGACGTGTCGCTGGGGGCGGGTGAGGCGCGGCCACTAGCAGCGGGTTTCGGACAGCGCAAGCCCCTAGTACCGATTCGGGAAAAGGCTTGGCGGGCGCAGCACGAACGCCCACATAGCGCCCGAACCCCGATCGATTGCCAGGAGCATCCCATTGGCCACGCTAGGATTGTCCCCCGCCGAGAAGGAAGCGGTCGACGCCTTCCGCCGCGACGTCGTCGAGCCGTCGATGACCAGCCTCGTCGTCATCGATTTCTGGGCCGAATGGTGCGGGCCGTGCAAGGCGCTGACTCCACTCCTCGAAAAGGTGACCGCGGACTATGCCGCCAAGGGCGTCACCCTCGCCAAGGTCGATGTCGACGCGAACCAGTTCATCGCCGCGCAATTCCAGGTGCGGTCGATCCCGACGGTCTATGCGATGTTCCAGGGCCAGCTCGTCGCCGATCTGTCGACCGCGCGGACGGAGAGCCAGCTGCGCACGATGCTCGACCAGATACTCCGCCAGCTCCCGGTGGAGAGCGAAGAGGCGGCGGCCGAGGCAGAGCTCGAACCGCTGATCGCGATGGGCGAGCAGGTATTGGCCGATGGCGATGCCGAGCGCGCGCTCTCGGTCTTCGAGCAGATCGTCGAAATGGCGCCCGAGCATCCGCAGATCGCCGCCGGGCGCGCCCGCGCATTGCTCGCGCTCGGGCGCGCCGACGAAGCCGAGGCCGCGCTCGCGGCGCTTCCCGAGGACGCGGCCAAGGGCCCCGAGATCGAACAGGCGCGCGCCGCGCTGGCGCTCGCCCGCGAGGCCACTCCCGTCGAGGACCTGTCAGGGCTCGCCGCCAAAGCCGCGACCGGCGACATGGACGCGCGCTACGAGCTCGCCGGCGGACAGATGGCCGCGGGCGACCGCGACGCCGCCGCGCAGACGCTGCTCGCGATGATCGCCGAGGACCGCGAATGGAACGAAGGCGCCGCCCGCGCGCGGCTGCTCAAGCTGTTCGAGGCGGTGGGGCTCGAGGATCCCTGGGTCTCGGCGCAGCGGCGGAAGCTCTCGGCGATCCTGTTCGGATGACGGCAACGCGGCTCTCGGTGTTTCCGCTGGCGGGCGCCCTGCTCTTTCCGCGGATGCACTTGCCGCTCCACATCTTCGAGCCGCGCTATCGGGCGATGATCTCCGATGCGCTCGCGCGGGATCGGCGAATCGGCATGATCCAGCCGCGTGACGCCAGCGATCCCCCACCCTGTTCGATATCGGCTGTGTCGGCCGTATCGCCGAGGTCGAGGCGTTGCCCGACGGCCGGTACGACATCGTGCTCGAGGGGCTGGCACGCTTCACCGTGCTGCGCGAGCTCCAGGTCACGACGCCGTTCCGCCAGGTCGAGGCCGAGCTGGAAGAGGCAGGAACCGGAGAAGTGCTCGCAATGGCCGAGCGCGCCTCGCTCGAGATGGAATCGCGGCGATTCGCCGACGGCCTCGGCTATGCGGTCGACTGGGAAGCGGTGACTCGGCTCGACGACGAATCGCTGGTCAACGGCATCGCCCAGATCGCGCCGTTCGACGTCGCTTCGAAACAGGCATTGCTCGAAGCCGATGGGCTCTCCGCGCGCGCCGAGCTGGTCGTCCAGCTGATGCAGTTCTTCGGCCGACACGGCGAAGAGGGTGGAGTGACGTTGCAGTGATATTTCATGCCCCTCCCGTTCGCCCTGAGCCTGTCGAAGGGCGGCTTCCGGCAAATTCGTCGCATGCGGCTCTCGCCCTTCAACGATGACGGATATCGATCCATGGCTGCTCGAAAAGCTGGTCTGCCCCGCGACCCGTACCCCGCTGCGCTATGACGAGGCGCGGCAGGAGCTGGTGTCCGATGCGGCGGGCGTAGCCTATCCGATTCGCGACGGCGTGCCGGTATTGCTGATCGAAGAGGCGCGACAACTTCGGCGCTAGAGTCCCAATCTATATCCCTCGGACGGCGCGACCCAAAGCATTGGCAAATCGAGCGTCGGATCGGAAACGCCATTCACAGTCGCCACGCTTACCAGAACGCCGTCCCTTCGAACGACCTTCGTGCAGATTTTCCGTCCAAAATGCGCACGCGAAGATTCGACCATCGAATCGAGCAACGCCTTCGAGAGATCGGCCGGGGCAGCCTCATCCTTCACGCGGACCGTTCCGGAGCGGACGAGCGTCTCGTCGTAGACTCCGCAAACTGCGCCACCCTCGAAGTTGGCGGGAGAGGTCATCGCTCTGCAATTCAAAGTGTGAAAGCGCTACACAGGTCTTCGCTTTAGGGTTCGGCTGCACGCACTACAGCTTCCCTTCGCGAATCGCCGCGACCTGGTCGGTGGCGTGTTGGCTGATAGCCGTAGCCTGTTGGCTGATAGCCAATGCGATTGCGATCAACAGCAAAGCCCCACTCCCTTCGTTTATCCGTTTGTCGACACCTGGACCGTCAGCCCCCGCAGCAGCTTGGGTACATCGCCCGATTCGCTCGCCTCAGCCACGAATCCGTTCTTGAGCGGCGGCACCCTCCAGGTCGCCGCGTGATCGTAGGGGCGTACGCTAGCGTTTGGCGTTCAGCCGATAGGTGCCCGTGAAGGACACGTTCGCGCCGCCGCAGGCATTGTTGTCATGCGCCAGCAGATACGGGCCGAGCACGCGCAATTGCACGCGGCAGCGATACGTCTCTTCGGGTGCATCGCCGAAGAGAGGCGCCAGCGCGCCGGCTCCGGCACCCTCATCCACCGAGAAGGCGATGCGGTCTCCATTTGCCCGCACATCGACGCCAAACTCGCCGACATGAACGCCTCCGCGCGCGATTCGCTCGGGATCATGTCCACCCCAGGTCGCGGAGCCCTCGACGTGCAGCGTCCCGCGGATCCGGCCCGGCGCCAGCTTGATCTCGGACTCCCACGCCTTCCACACGCCCTGCCAGATCTTTGCCTCGGCAATGCGGATCAGGCCCGTGCTCTCCAGCCAGCCGCTGCGGGTCCGCCCGCTCGGCGTGACGAACGTGACCGAGGTGAAATTCCCGCGAACCTCGCTGGCGACGAGCATGTCTCCCGCAACGACATAGGCCCGGCTAGGTCGGGGCTTCGCGCCTTCGATATCGTCGAAGAAAGGGCGTTTGGCCCCAGGCCGCACCTGCACGAGCCACGCATCGGCAAGCGGATCGGCCGCGGTTTGCGGCACCAGCAACGCTACCGCCAGCGCGAGCATCAAACCGTCAGCCCCTGGAGCAATTTCGGAACATCGCCGCTTTCGCCGCGCGCCTCGGCCATGAACCAGTCCTTGAGCGGCGGCAGCTTGTCGACCGCCGAGAGCCCGAAACGACGGACCGCGGCTGCCGTCCTGCCCGGGATGCCGAAGAGGCGGGTCAGCCCGTCGGTGGCGGCGGCGACCATGAAGGTGTCGAGCCCGCGCCAGCGCTGATAGCGCGCGAGCAGCTGCGGATCGCCGAGATCCAAGCCGAGCCTTTTGCCCTCGACCAGCACCTCCACCAGAGTCGCGACGTCGCGGAAGCCGACATTGACGCCCTGCCCCGCGATCGGATGGATACCGTGCGCGGCGTCGCCGACCAGCGCGAGGCGGTTCGACGTGATCCACGCGGCGTGGTGGAAGCCGAGCGGGTGGCTGAAGCGCGACGAGAGCGGGCCCAGGCGCCCGAGGAACCCGCCCATGCGCTTCTCCGCCTCGGCAAGATAGGCGCGGTCGGAGATCTTGTTCATCCCCGCCGCGTCGCGCGCATTGACCGTCCACACGATCGCCGAGCGATGGCCGTTGGCGTCGTCGAGCAACGGCAGGATCGCGAATGGGCCTTCTGGGTAGAATATCTCGAAGGCGATGTTCTCGTGACTGCGCTCGTGACCGAGCGTCGCGACCATCGCGGCGTGATCGTAGCTCCACCGCGCGGTCTTGAGCCCGGCCGCCTCGCGAGTAGGCGAGTTGCGCCCCTCGGCGGCGACCAGCAGCGGTGCGCGAACGACGGCGCCCGAATCGAGCGTCGCGGTGACGCCGAACTCGCCGCGCTCGACCGAAACCGCGCGAGTCTGCATCCGCAGGTCCACGCCCGCCGCCGCCTGCGCAGCCTCGAACAGTGCCGTCCGCAGGATGCGGTTCTCGAACATATGGCCGAGCGCGCCGCCGTCCGGATCGGGCGCGAAGTCGAGCTTGCCCGGCGCGAGCCCGTCGCTGACGCGGATGCCTTCGATCGGACACCCCTTGCCCGCCAGCCGAGGCGCCACGCCGATCGCCTCGAACATCCGCATCGGCGCGCTGGCGATCGCCGAAGCGCGCCCGTCATGGCCGGCGGCGAGGATCGTCGCGGGATCGGCAGGATCGACGACGATCGAAGTGAGGCCATGCGCATCGAGCGCCGTTGCCAGCGCACTGCCGACGAGTCCGCCGCCGAGGATGAGTACGTCCGCGCTATCCATGCGCCTGCCCTAACGCTGCGCCGTTCGCACGACAACGCTTTCCTACACGCTCTTGTTCTGCTATTGTTCCGCGAATATGGAGTCGCTCGCCCTGCTGCCTTTCGCTTTACGGGTAATAAAGTTGCGTGATTGATCGCGTTTCCGCCAAGTGAGTCAATTTAAGGGTCTGGTGCACGCGGCTTGACGGCGGACTCGTCAACGGCGATGATTCGGTTTGCACCCCTGAAATTTTGGAGAACGGGCCATGGCGTCCCGGGCACAACCGTCGCTGTTGCGCGACACGATGAAGGCAGGCGTGCGCCGCAGCAGCGCGCTGATCGTCGGAACCCTGTTGTTCCTCGTGACGGTCGGCGTCGTGCTGGCGCTGCTCACCTATAATTCGCAGGATCCGTCGCTGAACACGGCGTCGGGTGGGCCCGCACGCAACCTGCTGGGCTTGCCCGGCGCCTGGATCGCCGATCTGCTGCTCGCCACGCTCGGCCTGCCGGTGGCGCTGATCGCGCCGGCGGGGCTGATCATCACCAACCGGTTGTGGCTCGATCGCCCGTTGGGCGACTGGAAGAAGATGCTCCGCGGCGTCGCGATCGGCGTGGTGCTGATGGCGACGTCGCTCACCTTTTTCTCGAGCGATTCGGTATTGTGGCTGGTCGGCGGCTGGGGCGGCGTGGTCGGGCTGTCGATCGCCGGGCTGTTCAACTGGATGATCGGCTTCATCGGCGATCCGGTGCTGATCTTCTGGATCGGGCGCGGGCTCGGGCTCGTCTTCGGGCTCGCGGGTCTGTGGATCTGGTGGCGCAGCCTCGATTTCACGCTGCCAGAGCGTGGCGGAATCGGTATGCCGCGGCTGTTCGGGCCTCCCAAGACGCCGCTGCTGCGCGGGCCGGATCCGCAGGAGCTGCGCGAGGCACGGGAATCGCGCGAAGCCCGCGAGCCGCGGAAACTGGTGGTGCCAGACAATCGCCCCGGACCGGTGATCTCCGAGCCCAGCCTCTCGCCTTCACCAGCCAAACCCAAGCCGCCGGTGCAGAGCAGTCTCGACTTCAAGGACAGCTACAAGCTGCCGCCGCTCGACCTGCTCAAGGCCGCGCCGCCGAACCAGAATCCGGGAATCGACAAGCTCGCGCTCGAGCGCAACGCGCGTCTGCTCGAGAGCGTGCTCGACGATTTCAATGTAAAAGGACAGATCGTCGAGGTCCGCCCCGGCCCGGTGGTGACGATGTACGAGCTCGAGCCCGCGGCGGGGATCAAGGCGAGCCGCGTGATCCAACTCGCCGACGACATCGCGCGCAACATGAGCGCGATATCCGCACGCGTCGCGACGATCCCCGGCCGCAGCGTGATCGGCATCGAATTGCCCAACGTGAAGCGCGAATCGGTCAATCTGCATGAGCTGATCGGCAGCGAGGCATTCGAGGCGCAGGGCGCGACCCTGCCTTTGGTGCTCGGCAAGAACATCGCCGGCGATCCGGTGATCGGCGATCTCGCGCCGATGCCGCATCTGCTCGTCGCCGGCACCACCGGTTCGGGCAAGTCGGTCGGCCTCAACGCGATGATCCTGTCGCTGCTCTACAAGCTGACCCCGGACCAGTGCCGGATGATCATGATCGATCCCAAGATGCTCGAACTGAGCATCTACAAGGACATCCCACATCTGCTCGCCGACGTGGTGACCGATCCGCCCAAGGCGATCCGCGCGCTCAAATGGGCGGTCGAGCAGATGGAGGACCGCTACCGGATGATGGCGTCGGTCAATGTCCGCAGCCTCGCCAGCTTCAACGACAAGGTGAGGCAAGCCAAGGCCAAGGGGCAGAAGCTCGGGCGGAAAGTCCAGGTTGGCTATGATCCCGATACCGGGCGGCCGATCTACGAAGAGGAGACGCTCGATCTCCAGCCGCTGCCGCAGATCGTGGTGATCGTCGACGAACTTGCCGATCTGATGATGACCGCAGGCAAGGAAGTCGAATTCCTGATCCAGCGATTGGCGCAAAAGGCGCGTGCGGCGGGCATCCACCTGATCATGGCGACGCAGCGTCCGTCGGTCGACGTCATCACCGGCGTGATCAAGGCGAACCTGCCGACCCGGATCAGCTTCCATGTCACGTCGAAGATCGATTCGCGTACGATCCTCGGCGAACAGGGCGCCGAGCAGCTGCTCGGCAAGGGCGATATGCTCTACATGCCCGGCGGCAAGCAGATCGTCCGTGTCCACGGGCCGTTCGTCAGCGACGAGGAAGTTCAGGCAGTCGCCGATTTCTGGCGCGCGCAGGGCGCCCCGATTACATCACCGCGGTCACCGAGGAGCCCGAAGACGGCGGCTTCGCGCTGGAAGGCAGCCCCGATGGCGACGATTCTCCCGAGGATCAGCTCTATCGGCGTGCCACCCAGCTGGTCGCCGAGAGCCAGAAGGCGTCGACGTCATGGCTTCAGCGCCAGCTCCGCGTCGGCTACAATTCGGCCGCACGGCTGGTCGAGCGGATGGAGAAGGACGGCCTGGTCTCGCGGCCCGACCATGTCGGCCGCCGCGAAGTGCTGATGGATACCGACGGGCGACCGCTCTGAGGATCGTTTCGGGAGCATGGGGGTTCAGGGGCATTCAAACCGCGCCCCGTAGCGGTCCAGCCAAAGCATTCGGAGAAGATAGACGTGTTTGCACGGCCCTTAGCCCTGACCCTGTTCGCCGCCCCGGCGCTGATCGCCGCGCCCGTCGCGGGCGAGCTCGCCCAGGTGCAGCAGCACCTCGCCGGCGTTTCGAGCATGACCGCGAACTTCAGCCAGACCGATCGCAACGGTCGGGTACTGACCGGCACGATGACGCTCAAGCGCCCCGGCAAGATCCGCTTCCAGTATCAGAAGGGCGTGCCTCAGCTGATCGTCGCCGACGGGCGCAGCCTCTATTTCATCGACTATCAGGTGCGGCAGGTCGATCGCTGGCCGATCGGCAATTCGCCGCTCGCGGTTTTGCTCAATCCCAAGCGCGACATCACCAAATTCGCCAAGCTCAACCCGACGAGCGACCCGCGGGTGGTCTCGATCGAAGTACATGACAGCGCGCATCCCGAATATGGCCGGATCACGATGATCTTTCAGAAGAATGCGTCCGGTCCGGCGGGGCTGATCCTCCAGGGCTGGGTGGCGCTCGACTCGCAGAACAACCGCACGACGATCCGGCTGACCAATCAGCAGATCAACGGCAACGTGTCCGACGGAGTGTTCCGCTGGAACGACCCACGGAGCCAAGGCCCGCGGAATCGCTGAGTTTTCTGAACATCGTTCATGCTGGCGACAGGTTGAGGCCATTAGAAACCAAATTGCGGATGTGGGGCGGTACCCGAGATTTTCCCCTGTTGCTCGGGATCGAACCATTTCCCGCCTGCGTGACGAACGCTAGGTCGGCCCTCGCTCCATTGCCCCCGGAGCGGGGGCCTTTCCTTTGCGCGCTGCGCTGGGCCACCGCTGGTGCCGGACGACAGGAGACTCTACATCGCCACCGATGAAGATCGCCTCCTGGAACATCAATTCCGTCCGCTTCCGCATCGAGATCGTCGAGCAGTTCCTGCGCGAGGAGATGCCCCACATCCTCTGCCTGCAGGAAACCAAGGTGATCGACGGCGACTTCCCCGAGGCGCCGTTCCGCGCCCTCGGCTATGAGCATGTCATCAAGCACGGCCAGCGGATGCACCACGGCGTGGCGATCATCAGCCGCGTGCCGGTGGCCGAGGACGATCGCTTCGACTGGCAGGCCAACCAGGAAGCGCGGCATGTCGGCGTGCGGCTGCCCAACGGCGTGCGGCTCGAGAACGTCTATGTCCCCGCCGGCGGCGACGTGCCCAATCGCGAGGTCAATCCCAAGTTCGGCCAGAAGCTCGATTTCGTCGAACGGATGACGCGCTGGTCAGAGACGCTCGAAGTGCCGTCGATCCTGACCGGCGACTTCAACATCGCGCCGCTGGAGTGCGACGTGTGGAGCCACAAGCAGCTGCTCGATGTGGTCAGCCATACGCCGATCGAAGTCGAGGCGCTGGGAAGGCTGCAGGCGGCGCATGACTGGGTGGATCTCGGCCGCCGGTTCGTTCCCGCGCCCGAGCGCTGCTTCACCTGGTGGAGCTATCGTTCGAAGGACTGGACCGCGAATGATCGCGGACGCCGGCTCGATCATATGTGGGCGAGCCGCGAAGTCGCCGACAAGGCGACCAGCCACAAGGTTTGCGAGCCGTGCCGTTCCTGGCTCAAGCCGTCGGACCATGTGCCGATCATCACCGAGTTCGACTTTTGACCGATCCGCGCGCCGTCGCCCGAGCGGTGGACGCGCTGCGCCGCGGCTGGCCGATCGCGATCCGCGGGACAGTAGGCACGCTGAAGCTGCTCGCGATCGAGACCGCCGATGCGGAGCGATTGAGGGCGTTCGATCCCGAAGGCGCCGCGCCGGTTTTGCTCTCGGCGGGACGCGCGGCGACGCTCAAGCTCGCCAACCAGCGCGAGGCGGCGGCGCCCGACGGGCCGGTGCTGGTCGAGCGCGTGCCCTGGCTCGATTTCGATACCGCGACAGCGCTCGCCGATCCTCAGCTCGATCTGGCGACGCCGCTCAAGGGGCCATTCAGGGCGATCTGCATAGACGCGCCCGATGCGGCGGCTGCCGCGCTGCGGCTGGCGCGTGTAGCAGGCCTGCTGCCGGCGTTCTTCGCGATCACCGGCGATGCGTCAGAAGCGATCACGCCCGCCGATATCGACGCGCACGAAGATGCTGACCGGCTGCGCATCGTCGGCCGGGCGCGGCTGCCGGTCGCGGGTGCCGAAGACACCGAGATCGTCGCTTTCCGCACCGATGAGATGCCCGGCGAGCATGTCGCGCTGCTGATCGGGCAACCAAATGGCAATCCCCCTGGTCCGTCTGCACAGCGAATGCCTGACCGGAGACGTGCTCGGCAGCCTCAAATGCGATTGCGGGCCACAGCTCAAGGCCGCCATCGCCGCGATCGAGGCGAGCGGCTGGGGAATCCTGCTCTATCTGCGCCAGGAAGGCCGCGGCATCGGGCTGATCAACAAGCTCAGGGCCTATGCGCTGCAGGACCAGGGTTTCGACACGGTCGACGCCAACACCCGGCTGGGTTTCGCCGTGGATGCCCGCAATTTCGCAGTGGCGGGACGGATGCTGACGCTGCTCGGTCAGAAGACGGTGCGGCTGCTGACCAACAATCCCGACAAGGTAGTGGCGCTGCAGGCTTCGGGGATCACGGTCGCCGAGCGGGTGGCGCACAAGCTGCCGCCCAACCCGCACAACGAACGCTACCTCGCCACCAAGCGCGACCGCACCGGGCACCAGCTCTGATGCGTTATTTCCTCGACACCGAGTTCAATGGCTTTGGCGGGCCGCTGATCTCGCTTGCACTCGTGCCCGAACTGGAGGGCGCGGCGCCCTTTACGAAGCGCTGGAGTGTACGCAGCCGACGGAATGGGTGGCGACGCATGTGTTGCCGGTGCTCGGCACGGATCCGGTCTCGCGCGAGGAACTCGGCCGTGGCCTGGCGCACTATTTGGGCGACGATCCTGACCCATTGCTGGTCGCCGACTGGCCGGAAGACATTGCGCACGCATCCATGGCGCTGATCGCCGGCCCCGGTCGCCGCCACAATATCGACCGGATACGCTTCGAGTTGTGCGACGCGTTCGGGTTCGATTCGAACCTGCTCAGCGCGGTGCCGCACAATGCCTATCACGACGCGGTAGCGCTGCGCACGCACTTGCTCGCGCGCGAGAATCGCTAGGCGATCAGCCGGGCGACTTCGTCAAAATCGGTGGCGATGGCGTGGACGCCGAGCGCGCGGAGGCGGTCGGCGTGATCGGGCGCGCAGTGGTTGCCGGCGCACAAGCCGATGACCCAGGCGCCCGAGGCGACTGCGCCGGTGACGCCGACCGGCGAATCCTCGAGGATCACGCAGCGGCGGACATCGACGCCGAGCGCCCTGGCGGCGTGGAGATAGACGTCGGGTTCGGGCTTGCCGCGCTCGACATGTTCGCGGCCGCTGAAGATCTTGTCGCCGAACGCGGCGCGGACGCCGAGATGATCGAGATGGCGCGTGATCCACTCGGTGCTGCTCGACGATGCAATCGCGCGGGGAAGCGTTTCGGGAAGATTCTCGATGAAGCGGATCGCGCCGGCGACTGCGGGAAGCCCTTCCTCCAGAACGCGGCTGTCCTCCTCGGCGCGCATTGCGTGAAAGTCGTCGGGGATCGTCCGGCCGATCCAGCTCTCGATCGCCCCGAGGAAATCCGCACCGGCCAGCCCCATGAAGTTCGCCATCGAATCCTCGGGCGTGGTCGGATGGCCGATGCTGGTGAGATATTCGGCGATCTGGCGGTTCCCCGCATATTCGCTTTCGAGCAGCACCCCGTCGAAATCGAAGATGATCGCGTCGAACCTCATGCCCGCGCTCCGAACAGGGCGGTCCCGACGCGAACATGGGTGGCGCCGATCGTCACCGCGGTCTCGTAATCGGACGACATGCCCATGCTGAGGCCGGTGACGCCATGGTCCCGAGCGAGCTTCGCCAGCAAGGCGAAATAGGGTGCGGCCTCGACTTCCAGCGGCGGCACGCACATCAGACCGGCGACGGGCAGATCAGCGGTGCGCGCCCCGGCGATCAGGGCAGGAAGGTCGGCGACGGCACAGCCGCCCTTTGCGGCTCGTCGCCGATGTTGACCTGGACGAAACAAGCCGGCCGCCTGCCGATCTTGTCCATCGCCCGGGCGAGCGCATCGACCAGCGAGAGGCGATCGACCGAATGGATCGCGTCGAACAATGCAACCGCTTCCTCGGCCTTGTTCGACTGGAGCTGGCCGACGAGGTGGAGCGCGACTCCCAAAGTCGTCTCGCGCAACTCCGGCCATTTGGCCATGGCCTCCTGGACACGGTTCTCGCCGAACACGCGCTGCCCGGCATCGAGCAACGGACGAATCGTGGCGGCATCGTGCTTCTTGGAGATGGCGATCAGCTCGACATCGGCGGGTTCGCGACCGGCGACGTGCGCCGCGCGCGCGATCTTCTCGCGGACTTCAGCGAGGCGGATTGAGGCGTCGTCCAGGGGCATGCGGCGCGCTATAGGCGGGCGGATGCGACCCCGCCACCCTCTCCCGCACCTGTGGCTGATGACCGACGAGCGGATGGGTGAATCTTTATGGATGGCGCTCGAACGATTGCCGCGGGGCGGCGGCGTGGTGTTCCGGCATTACGGGCTGGAACTGGCCGATCGGCGGGCGCTGTTCGCGAGGGTAGCGAGGACCGCACGACGGCGCGGGCTGGTGTTGATTCGTGCCGGTGCCGAGCGGCTCGGGCGCGGCGAGGATGGCGTGCATGGCCAGCGCGGATATGGACTGCGCACCTGGCCGGCACATGATCGGCGCGAGGCAGTGACGGCGATTCGGGCGGGAGCTGATGCTGTATTCGTGTCGCCGGTGTTCGCGACGCGATCGCATCCCGGGGCGCGGGCGCTGGGGCGGTCCCGATTGGGACTTATGCTTCGCGGGTTGCCAGTGCCGATCATTGCGCTTGGCGGGATCAATGCGCGGCGCGCCGCCAGCCTGCAGCCTTTGGGGATTTACGGCTGGGCGGCGATTGATGCGTGGGCAGATTAGGCCCTGAATCTTCTGTTCTCCGGCGAAGGCCGGAGCGTTGCTCGCTAACGGCCAGCGCTCCGGCCTTCGCCGGAGCACAGGGAGGTTATAATACGTCGAGCGCTTAGAAGCGGAAGGCGGTGCCCACATAGACCGCCTGGCTGTCCCGGCGGTTGTCGGTCATCTTCGGCAGGCGATCCTGCTCGCTCTTGTAGCGCACGCCCGCAGTCACATCGAGATTGCGGGTCAGCGAATAGCTGCCGCCGACGTCGATCGAATAGCTGGGCTTGTCGCCGATCAGCACCGGCGTGTCGGCCAGCGGACGCTCGGCGGCGGCCTGGACGCGGCCAGTGAGACGGCTGCCGGTATAGCTGACGCCGAGATTGGCGCGTTCGGTGCTGCCCGGCTGGGCGGCGAGTTCGATGCGAGTCACGTCGCCCGCGACCGCGAAACGCTTCCAGCCGACCGAGACGCCGAGATTATAGGCGATCGGCGCGAGGCTGACCGGCGCGGCCGCAGCGACCAGGCTGCGATCGGCGATCGCCGTACGAGTCGAACGCGCGCGCACCGCCACGGTGACGGCGCGGTTGCTGCGGCGCGATTCGGACGGCGTGAAGCGGAAGCTGTTCTCGGGCAGGCCGCTGCGCGCGAGGATCGCGGCAAGCTTGGGATCGGCGGCGGCCGGCGTGAAAGTGCCGATGCCACCGCGCACCGCGGTGGTGGGCCGTTTGACATAAGCGCGCTCGCCGCGGCCTTCCTCTGCCTGGAGCGCCGGCGCGACGAGAGCGCCGGTGGCGCAGATCGCCCCCAGCCCCATCAACGTCGTCCAACGTGCCAAACGCATTTTCATCCCCTTTTATATGGAGGTGCGTACCATGATTCGGAAGCTTGGTTCCACCTTCCGCTCAAATTTCGTGCCAGTGTTGCCCGATGCCCACAGATTCGGCAGCGAATCACCCCTTTTGCCGGTGATTCGCCCGTTCGCTGCCGCCTTGCTCCCGCCACACGAGCCCCTATAGATGCTTTCGCTTTTCCCTTTCGCCTTTAGGAATGTGTCGATGAACCGCCTGTTGCGCACCGCGATCCTGGGGTCGCTCGCTCTTTCGATCACCGCGTGCGGCGGCAGCAAGCGCCCCGTGGCGGATCTTGCCGCTTCGAAGGTGACGACGATCGGCGTCAATTCCTATCTGTGGCGCGCCACCCTCGACACGCTGAGCTTCATGCCGCTGCTCCAGACCGATTCGAACGGCGGCGTGATCGTCACCGACTGGTATGTGAACCCGAACACGCCGACCGAGCGGATGAAGGTGACCGTCACCGTGCTCGATCAGGACCTGCGCGCCGATGCGCTCCGCGTCGCAGCGCTGCGCGAAGTGAATCGCACCGGCCAGTGGGTCGCAGCCCCCGTGCAGGCCGCGACGGTGCAGAAGCTCGAGGACATCATCCTCACTCGTGCCCGCGATCTGCGCCGGGCCGCCATCGCGAATTAATAAGGCGCGGCGCTTGTAGCCGCTCCCGCCAGAGGAAGTTTGTAACTTGTCGCGCTTCAACCCCTGAAGGCGGACGCGGCGTGGCAGAAGGCGTGGGAAGAACGCCGCACCTTCGCCGCCCGCGACGATTCGCCCAAACCAAAGTCGTTCGTCCTCGAGATGTTCCCCTATCCTTCGGGGCGCATCCATATGGGACATGTGCGCAACTACACGATGGGCGACGTGCTCGCGCGCTTCCGCCGGATGAAGGGCATGGAAGTGCTCCATCCGATGGGCTGGGACGCGTTCGGCATGCCCGCGGAAAATGCCGCGATGGAAAAGAAGGTCCATCCCGGCAGCTGGACCCGCCAGAACATCGCGACGATGAAGGCGCAGCTCAAGCGGCTCGGCTTCGCGCTCGACTGGACGCGCGAGCTGGCAACCTGCGAGCCCGATTATTACGGGCACGAGCAGGCGATCTTCCTTGATTTCTTCGAGAACGGACTGGTTTACCGCAAGGAATCGGCGGTGAACTGGGATCCGGTCGACATGACCGTGCTCGCCAACGAACAGGTGATCGACGGACGCGGCTGGCGCTCGGGCGCATTGGTCGAGCGCAAGAAGCTCAGCCAGTGGTTCCTGAAGATCACGCAGTTCGCCGACGAGTTGCTGAGCGGTGTCCAGGGGCTCGAGCATTGGCCGGACAAGGTCAAGCTGATGCAGGAGAACTGGATCGGCAAGAGCGAGGGGCTGCGGTTCCGGTTCGCGCTTAGCGATGGCGGCGACGTCGAAGTGTTCACGACGCGTCCCGACACGATCTTCGGATCGAGCTTCGTCGCGATCGCGGCGGACCATCCGATCGCGCAGGCGCTCGCCGCCGGCAATCCGCAAGTTCAGGCGTTCATCGAGCGCTGCAAGCAGGGCGGCACGACCGCAGCCGAACTCGAGACACAGGAGAAACTGGGCCTCGATACCGGGCTGCGTGCGGCACACCCCTTTGATACTACTTGGGAATTGCCGGTCTATATCGCCAACTTCGTGCTGATGGACTATGGCACCGGCGCGGTATTCGGCGTGCCCGCACACGACCAACGCGATTTCGAGTTCGCAACCAAATATGGCTTGGGAATCCGCCGCGTCGTCTCCGACGGAGACAAAACCGCGCCCGAATTCCACGATGCCGAGGCCTATTCGGGCCCCGGCACGCTGGTGAATTCGCACTTCCTCGACGGCATGGACGTGGCCGACGCCAAACGCGCGGTAATCCAGCGCGCGGAAGAAGGTGGCTGGGGTACCGGGACGACCGTATGGCGCTTGCGCGACTGGGGCGTCAGCCGCCAGCGTTACTGGGGCACGCCGATCCCGATCATCCATTGCAGAATCGTGCGGGCCGGTGGGCGTGCCGCGCGAGCAGCTTCCGGTGGTGCTGCCCGAGGACGTGTCGTTCGATGTCCCCGGCAATCCGCTCGACCGGCATCCGACATGGAAGCAGGTCGATTGCCCGAAATGTGACTCTCCTGCCAGCCGTGAGACCGACACGCTCGATACTTTCGTCGATTCGTCGTGGTATTTCATCCGCTTCGCCAGTCAGCCCAGCGACAAGCCGTTCGACAAGGCAGTGGCCGAGCAATGGCTGCCGGTCGGCCAGTATATCGGCGGAGTCGAGCATGCGATCCTGCACTTGCTCTACGCGCGCTTCTTTACGCGTGCGCTCCAGCATATCGGCAAGCTCGACATCGCCGAGCCCTTCGCAGGGCTCTTCACCCAAGGCATGGTGACGCACGAGACCTACAGGGCACAGGACGGGCGCTGGCTCTCGCCCGAGGAGATTCGCAAGGACAGCGCCGGCGTAGTCGAGATCGCGTCGGGCGATGTCGCCGAAATCGGCCGCATCGAGAAGATGTCCAAGTCGAAGAAGAACACCGTCGATCCCGAGCCGATCGTTGACCAATACGGTGCGGACGCAGTGCGCTGGTTCATGCTTTCGGACAGTCCGCCCGAGCGCGATCTCGAATGGAGCGAGAACGGCATCGAAGGCGCGTGGCGCTTCGTCCAGCGGCTCTGGCGGCTGTTCGACGGGCTGGAAGATGCAACTGGCGAGGACAAGGATCTCGACCGGCGGCTGCACCGCACGATCGCGGGGGTTGCCGGCGATATCGAGGCGCTGACCTTCAACAAGGCAGTCGCGCGGCTCTACGAACTGGTCAACGCAGTCGAGAAGGCGCAGCCGTCGGCCTCGCGGACCAATACGATCCGCACGATCGTCCGGATCGTCGCACCGATGGTACCGCACCTCGCCGAAGAGGCCTGGGCCGCGATGGGCAATGCCGGGCTGATCGCCGACGCGCCGTGGCCCGACGTGGATCCCGCGCTGCTCGTCGACGACGAAGTCACGATCGCAGTGCAGGTGAATGGCAAGCTGCGCGATACACTGGTAATGCCGAAGGGCGCGCCGAAGGAAAGCGTCGAGGCGGCGGCACTTGCCGCCGAGAAGATCGTTCGGTCGCTCGAAGGAAAGGCTCCGAGGAAAGTGATCATCGTTCCCGATCGACTGGTGAACATCGTCGCATGAGGGCCGCGGCGCTCCTCTGCGCAGGCGCGCTGGCGCTCTCGGGCTGCGGGCTCAAGCCGCTGTACAGCGGCGGGGCCGGCGGGCCGGTGCAGACCATGCTGGCAGCGGTACAGGTTGCGCCGATCGAGGGCCAATCAGGCTGGCTGGTCTCCAACGCACTGCGCGACCGGCTGCAGGCGGGTGAGACGACGCCACGTTATCGGCTCGAAGTGCAGCTCGACGATTCGATCGCTGGACTCGGCGTACGCAGCGACGACAGCGTCGCGCGCGAGCGGCGGACGCTGCGCGCGCGCTATCAGCTGGTCGATCTCTCCACCGGCGGCGTCGTGCTCGACGCGACGGCGGGGTCGGACGCGGGCATCGACGTGGTCGGATCCGAATATGCGACGATCGCGGCCGAGAAGACCGCACTCGAGCGGCTCTCGGGGATCGTCGCCGATCAGATCGTCGCGCGCGTGGCACGCTTCGCGCAATCGGGCGGCAAGCCGGCGACGGCGCCCGCCAGCGCAGGCGCTTCGGGGCAATGAAGGCCAGCGCGGCGCAGATCCGCGCCGCCGTCGACAAGCCCAATCCGGCGACGCGTCTCTATCTGTTCCACGGGCCCGACGAATCGGGCGCGGCCGAGCTCGCCGAACGGCTGGCACGCGCGCTGGGGCCGGAAGTCGAGCGCGTCGATCTCGACATGAAGGCTCTGCGCGAACAGCCTGGGCGGCTCGCCGACGAGGCAGCGTCGATGTCGCTGTTCGGAGGCGTGCGCTATGTGCGGATCACCGGCGTGGAAGAAGGCGCCGGCGAGGCAGTCGCGCTGCTGCTGGGCGCCGAGCAAGCCGGCAATCCGGTGATTGCGATCGGACCGGGGCTCAAGGCCAGCGGCAAATTGGTCAAGACCGCGATCGCGGCGCCCACTGCGCTCACCTTCGCCTGCTATGTGCCCGAGGGGATCGACGCGGCGCGGCTGGCGACGACCGTCGCACGCGAGCACGGCCTGCGTCTCACCGGCGACGTGCCGCAGCGGATGGCAGCGGCAACCGGGGGCGACCGCGCGATCCTGTCACGCGAGATCGAGAAGCTGGCGCTGTTCCTCGACGCCGCGCCCGATCGGCCGCGCGACGCCGACGGGGCGGCGCTCGACGCGATCGGTGCCGATTTGGGGGATACCGAACTGTTTCACGCGATCGAGGCAGTGCTCGACGGGCGCGTCGCCGAAGTCGGCACCGAGCTCGCGCAACTGGGCGACGGCACTGCAATTCCGCTGCTGCGCCAGCTCGCGCGGCGGTTGATGACGCTGGCCGAGCTGCGCGGCGATATGGACAAGGGCGCGAGCGTTGATGAAGTGCTTGAGAAACATCGCGTTTTCTTCCGCGAGAAGGCAGCGACGGGGCGGGCACTGCGGCGCTGGAACGCGGGCCAGATCGCCCGCGCGATCGACCGCGTCCGCCAGGCCGAACGCGCATTGATGCATTCGGGAAGCGCCGGGGAAGTACTCGCCGAGGCCGAATGCGCTGCTATTGCCCGCGCCGCGGCACGGGCGCGGGGCTAGATACGCTCGCCGGTGAGCCGCTGGCAGACCATGTCGAGCTGATCGAGCGTCGAATAAGCGAGTGTGAGGCTGCCGCCCCTCGCACCATGCGCGATCTTGACGTTGAGGCCGAGGACGTCGCCGAGCTGGCGTTCGAGCGCCTGGATATCCGCATCCCGGAACGCCCCTCCCCACTCCTGCGCTTCGACGGCGGCTTGGCATCGCGCGCGAGCTTCTCGGTCTCGCGGACCGACAGGCCCTTTTCGGCGACGATGCGCGCGAGGCGCTCGGCATCGGGAGCGCCGATCAGGGCACGGGCATGGCCCATCTCGATCAGGCCTTCGACCACCATCTGACGGACCGGCTGGGGAAGGTCCAGCAATCTCAACAGGTTGGCGACATGACTGCGCGATTTGTGCACAAGCCGGCCGAGCGCTTCCTGCGTATGGCCGAACTCGCCGATCAGCCTGGCATAAGCCTCGGCCTCTTCGATCGCATTGAGATCCTCGCGCTGGATATTTTCGACCAGCGCGATTTCCATCGTCTCGGCATCGGTGAGCTCGCGGACGATGACAGGGACTTCGTGGAGCCGGGCGCGCTGTGCGGCGCGCCAGCGACGCTCGCCAGCGACGATCTGATAGCTGTGGCCGTGCGGGCGGACGACGATCGGCTGGATCAGCCCGCGCGCCGCGATCGATTCGGCGAGATCGTCGAGTGCGGCCTCGTCGAAATGACGGCGCGGCTGCCCGGGATGCGGCGCCATCGCGCTGACCGGCAGTGTGCGCAGCCCGGGGGTGCTGCTCGTCTCCGCCGCGCCGGAGATCGGCGCCTCGGGGACTGAATCACCCAACAAGGCGCTGAGGCCGCGACCTAGGCCGTGTTTGCGGGGAGCGGGTTCGGTCATGCGGCCTTCCTGAGCTTGGGCAGACGCTCGATCACTTCGCGGGCTAGCGCGATATACGCCTCGGAGCCGGCGCAGCGATAGTCGTAGATCAATGCCGGCATACCGTGACTCGGCGCTTCGGACAGGCGGACGTTGCGCGGGATCACCGTCTCGAACACCACCTTGCCGAGCACCGCGCGGACATCATCGGCCACCTGGTCGGTCAGCCGGTTGCGACGATCGTACATGGTGAGCGCGACGCCGAGGATCGACAGGCCGGGATTGAAGCGGCTGCGGATGCGATCGATCGTGCTGAGCAACTGGCTCAGCCCCTCGAGCGCGAAGAACTCGCATTGCAGCGGCACGAGGAGCGCGTGCGCGGCGACCATCGCGTTGATCGTCAGCAGCCCGAGCGAAGGCGGGCAATCGATCAGCACCACGTCCCAGCGCTGCGCGGCATGGCGGCTGATCGCTGCATCGAGGCGATGCGTGCGCGCCTCGAACTCGATCAGCTCGATCTCTGCCCCGGACAGGTCCTGCGTGGCGGGCACGATATCGAGCCGCGGCACCTTGGTGGCGATGGCGACCTGCTCAAGGTCGAGCGCACTTACGAGCAAGTCGTAGCTCGACTGCGCGCGATCGGCGCGGCCGATGCCAAGTCCCGTCGAAGCATTACCCTGCGGATCGAGATCGATCAGCAGGACGCGTTTGCCGGTCGCGGCGAGCGCGGTGCCGACATTGATCGCGGTAGTGGTCTTGCCCACCCCGCCTTTCTGATTGGCGATCGCTATGCAGATCATCTGGGCCGCACCCCTCGGGCCACCACGATACCGGAATCCGGCTGTGTGATGCTTGGTTCCACGTGGAACACACCTTGCCATTTCGTCTGCGCGGCTACCACCTCTGATTGGGCGTTTTGGCCCTTGGGCAGCAACCAGATTGTGGACGAATCTGTGCAATGTGCTGTGGACGCGAGCAGTTGCGAGAGTTCTGCCACCGCACGAGCAGAGACGATCGCTGCGCGATTCGTTGGACGATAGCTCTCCACCTTGCTCTGCTGCACCGTGACGCGCGGCAACCTGAGTTCCGAAACTACGTGCCGCAAAAACTCGACGCGTCGCGTGCGGGGTTCGACGAGCACTACCGGGCGGTCGAGCAAGATGGCAGCGACGAGTCCGGGAAGCCCGGCTCCGCTGCCAACATCCAGCCACGTTCCACGTGATGCGTCGCTCGCGAGAGGAACCAGCTGCGCCGAATCGACGAAATGCCGAGCCCAGAGTGTGTCGAGTGTGGACGCCGCGATCAGGTTCTGATTTGCGGCCTCGGCGCGCAAAAGTGCCGCGTAGTGATCGAGCTGCGTTTCACGTGAAACACCGAAACGCTCTCGAATCCAGGCACCAGCTTCGTCTTCCGTCACGCTGCGGATTTCCGGGCGTGAAGCAGAATCGCAGATAGCGCCGCCGGTGTGATGCCGCGAATACGCGAAGCCGCACCGAGCGTTTCCGGACGGGCGGAAGTCAGCTTCTCGACCATTTCGTTGGAGAGCCCCGGAATGGCGGCGAAATTCAAATCGGCGTTCAGGCGGACATTATCATTGGCGCGAAGCTGCTCCACCTCTGCCTGCTGCCGCTCAAGATAAGGAGCATAGCGAGCGTCCTCGACAAACTCGTCAAGAAGTTGCCCGTCGGCACCCAAGTCTTCAGCGACATGGGCAACCTCGACGCCGGGGAAACGAAGCCATTCCTTTGCCGATCGCCGTGCGCCATCGAGACCAACGGGCGCGCCCTTGGCATAAACCGCCGAAGCCGTCAGCGGTACGGCGAACAATTCCTCCAGCGCCTCACGCGCTTCGCAACGCGCCATGTGACGCGTAGTCCGCTCGCTACCCAATACCCCGAGATCATGCGCAATTTGCCCTAGCCGGGTTTCGGCATTGTCAGCGCGCAGGCGAAGACGGAATTCGGCTCGTGCAGTGAGCATTCGATAAGGCTCGGTGACGCCTTGCAGGACGAGGTCGTCGACCATCACCCCGAGATAGGAAGTCGCGCGATCGAGGATCAGCGGCTCGAGCTTTCTGGCGTGCGCTGCGGCGTTTATCCCGGCGACGAGGCCCTGCCCTGCTGCCTCCTCATATCCAGTGGTGCCGTTGATCTGGCCCGCGAAGTAGAGACCAGGAATATTCGGCAATCCTAGAGTCGCGTCGAGCGCGCGGGGATCGATATAATCATATTCGACTGCATAACCGGGCGTGACGATGCGCGTGCGCTCCAGTCCTGGTATCGATGTAACCATCGCCTCCTGGACATCAACCGGCAGCGAAGTCGACATGCCATTGGGATAGATCAGAGGTGTGTCGAGCCCCTCGGGTTCGAGGAAGATCTGATGGCCGTCGCGATCACCGAAGCGGTGGATCTTATCCTCGATCGAGGGACAGTAACGCGGCCCCTGCGCATCGATCGCGCCGGTGAATAGCGGCGAGCGGCTGAGGCCACTGCGTATCGCGTCGTGAGTCGCCTCGGTGGTGCGCGTCACGCCGCAATGCAGCTGTGGCAGTGCGCGGCTCGCGGTAATCGGCGACATCGTCCAGGGATCGTCGTCCGAGGGCTGTTCGGCGACGCGCGCCCAATCGATCGTACGGCCGTCTAGGCGCGGCGGCGTACCGGTCTTGAGACGCGCCATGGGAAGCGCCAATGCCCGGAGCTGTTCGGCCAGCCGCGTGGCCGACGCCTCCCCTACGCGTCCTCCAAACTCGCGCTCCTCACCCCGATAGATTCGCCCGCCAAGAAATGTGCCGGTTGCGAGCACCACTGCGTTGCCCGCGAGCAGGGTGCCGTCGGCAAGGCGCACGCCGGTGATTCGGCCACCGGCGAGTTCGAGCGCGTCCGCCTCTCCCTCGATCAATGCCAGATTGGGCTGTGCCTTGAGCATCGCCTGGATCGCCGCGGCGTAGCGTACGCGATCGGCCTGGACGCGCGGCCCCTGCACCGCAGTGCCCTTGCTGCGATTGAGCATCCGATAATGGATGCCGGCAGCGTCGGCCGCGCGCGCAATCAGCCCGTCGAACGCATCGACTTCGCGGACAAGATGCCCCTTGCCAAGCCCGCCAATTGCCGGATTGCACGACATCGCACCGAGCTTCGTTAGATCGAAGCTCAGCAATGCTGTCCGCGCGCCACGGCGTGCGGACGCAGCCACAGCCTCGGTGCCGGCATGGCCCCCGCCGATCACGATGACATCGAAATGCATGCGGCGTTTGCTAGAGCTTCGTTCGCCTCACGTCAAAAACGTTCCACGTGGAACATCTCATTTGCCGATGCAGAAGCGCGCGAAAAGCGAGTCGAGCATCGCCTCGACTCCCGCCCTTCCGGTGATCGCATCGAAGGCGCGCCGCGCCGTGCGCAACTCCTCCGCCGCCAGTAATGTGTCATGTTGCGCCGCAGCACGACTTAGCGCATCGGCCGCAGCGGCGGCGAGATCGGATTGGCGACGATTAAGCGCGAGCAGATCCGGCGGCGGCAACAGCTTCGCGGCCAATACATCGAGCCGTTCCCACAGCGAATCCATGCCCGCTCCGGTAGCAGCCGACACCGCCAAGTCTCGGCCCATTGCGGACTCTCTCCCGGGAAGATCGGCGCGAGCATGTAACCAGAGCATCATGGGATGAGCGGGCGGCGGCGAATCACCGAGCCACAACAGGATATCTGCCTCTTCCAGCGCGGCGCGCGCACGATCGATGCCGATCGCCTCGATCGGGTCCATGGTCGTTTCTGCGAGACCGGCAGTGTCGATCAGCAGATATGCCGTTCCGCCACGCACCACGGGCGCCTCGATTCGATCCCGCGTGGTGCCGGCGATGGGGATACAATCGCCGCGTCGCGTTCGACCATCGCGTTGAGCAAGGTCGACTTGCCGGCATTGGGCGGCCCGGCGAGCACAACGCGCAGGCCGTCCCGGAGCCGCTCCACCGGCGGCCGCGAAGTGACCTGCCTGATCTCCGCAGCCAGCGCCGCCGCCGCTTCCTGAAGCCCTGCCAGCGAGTCCGCTCCCGCGACATCATCCTCGTCGCTGTGATCAAGCTGCGCCTCGACCTGCGCGGCGAGCATCAGCAGGCGGCGCGACCAGTCCTCGACCTGGCGGCGGACAGCCCCTCAGCCGAGCGGACCGCAACGCGGCGCTGCGCCTCGGTCTCGGCCATCAGCAGATCGCCCAGCCCCTCCGCTTCACTCAGGTCCATCCGGCCGTTGAGCAATGCGCGGCGCGTGAACTCGCCCGGTTCGGCGGGGCGCAGGCCCTCGAGCGCGCCGAGCGCTGCCTCGACCGCACGGACCACCGCGCGACCGCCATGAAGATGAAGTTCGACAAGATCCTCGCCGCTGGCGCTGCGGGGGCCCGGAAAAGCAAGACGAGCCCACGGTCGAGCAACTCCCCGGTCGCCGGATCGCGCAGCGCCCGCAGCCCGGCCCGACGCGGGGCGGGAAGATCGCGCGCCAACAGTGCCGCGGCTTCGAACGCGCGCGAACCGCTCAGGCGCAATATCGCGATGGCGGCGGGCGGCGACCCGCTCGACACCGCAAAGATCGTGTCCATCTCAGCCGCTTTGCTTGCCGCTTTCGAACATCGTCCGCCAGAAGCTCATCGCGCCGTCGCCCATCGGTCCCCAATTGCGGATCATATCGGCAAACCCTTCAGGAGTCCCTTGTTTTTCAATGGCTTCCACCATCATCTGGACATAGCGGTCGTGCACCGGCGATAAATCGGGGAGCCCCATGGCACGGCGCGCCTCCTCGGGCGTGCAATCGACTTCGACATTGATCTTCATGGGCGCCGTCTCCGTTGCGCGGGCCGCCGGGCGGCTGCTAGTCTTGCGCCATGTATGCGCGCGACCACGCCCTGATCGCAACGCCCATCGGAGCGATCCGGGTCGAGGGCGATGAGACAGTGCTGACCGGAATCCGGATCGGCGGCGACGGCGCGCCAACCCCGGGCAATACTGCGGCCGTGCGCGCGACCGTCGAGCAGCTCGAGCAATGGTTCGCCAAGGAGCGGGAAATATTCGACTTGCCGCTCACCCCCGCCGGCACGCCGCGTGGGGAGGAGCTGCGCGCAGGACTGATCGCGATCGGCTATGGCGATACACTGAGCTATGGGGCGCTGGCGCGAATACTGGGGTCGGGCCCGCGCGCGATCGGCCAGCTTTGCGCACGCAACCCCTTCCCGATCGTCGTCCCCTGCCACCGCGTAATTGGCAGCGGCGGCACGCTCGGTCATTATTCGGGCGGCGACGGGCCCAAGACCAAATCCTGGCTGCTCGAGCATGAGCGCCGGCATTCGAGAGGGACCTTGCTATGACGGTGCGCATCGATGCGAGCGACGGCAGTGGCAGCTTCAGCGCCTATGTCGCCGAACCCGATGGCACCCCGCGCGCCGCGATCGTGGTGATCCAGGAGATTTTCGGTGTGAACCCGGGGATCCGCAAGAAATGCGACGATTGGGCGGCGAAAGGATACCTCGCATTCGCACCCGATCTGTTCTGGCGGCTGCAGCCTGAACTCGAGCTCGATCCTGATATTCCCGAGCAATTCCAGCAAGCGCTCGGCTGGATGAACAAGTTCGATCAGACCAAGGGCATCGAAGACATCGAATCGACGATAAAGGCTGCCCGGGCGAAACTGGGCGGCAAGGGTAAGGTCGGCGCGGTGGGTTATTGCCTTGGCGGACGCCTCGCTTTCATGACCGCGACGCGAACCGATTCCGACGCGACCGTCGGCTATTACGGCGTCGGCATCGACAATCTGCTCGGCGAGAAACACGCGATCGCGAATCCCGTGCTGCTCCACATCGCCGGCGCCGATCATTTCGTCACCGCCGATGTCCGGGCGAAGATGCACGAAGGGCTCGACGACCATCCCAAGGTGACTTTGTTCGACTATCCCGGCGAGGATCATGGCTTCGCGGCGGAGATGGGCAAGCGCCGATCAGAGGTCGCAGCGCAGCTGGCAGACGCGCGGACGGCCGCATTCTTCGCCGAGCATCTGAGCTGACAGCCCGCCTTCGTCATTCCCGCGTCCGCGAGACACCTCAGCCGAAGAAGGTGATGATCCCCGGCGTCTCGTGCGTGCCGACCCAGCCTTCGTAGATCATCCGGAAGGCGACGAAGACGATCACCGCGAGGCCGATATAAGCGATCCAGCGATAGCGATCGATCAGCTTGGCGATGAAATTGGCCGCGAGGCCCATCAAGGCAACCGAGAGCAGCAGCCCGACCACGAGGATGCCGGGATGCTCACGCGCCGCGCCGGCGACGGCGAGGACGTTGTCCAGGCTCATCGAAACGTCCGCGATGGCGACTGCCCAGGCCGCACCGGCGAAGCTGCGCGCGGAACGGACGCCCGAGCGTTCGTCGCCGTGGATCTCCTCGGAACCTGGGCTCTCGCCCATGTGCCGGATCTCGCGCCAGAACTTCCAGCTCACCCAGAGCAACAGCAGCCCGCCGGCGAAGATCAACCCGACGATGCCCATCAGCCAGCTGACGATCAGCGCGAAGAAAATGCGCAGGATCAGCGCGGCGCCGATGCCGATCAGGATGACTTTCTTGCGCTGCTCGGCGGGAAGGCCCGCGGCGAGCGCTCCCACGACGATCGCATTGTCTCCGGCAAGGACCAGGTCGATCATCAGCACCGACCCGAACGCCGCGAGCGCTGCCGGCTCGGTGATGTTCGAGAAGTCGGCGACGATGTGGTGCCAGATATCCAGCGGAGATCCCATTCCGCCTGCTGCGGAGGCGGCGGCGGACAGCAATGCGAACAGGCTCAAACGATCGACTCCCCGAAATATTCGACCACCGGAATCGGCTCATAGAAGCCGTGAAGCAGCCTGCGCCAGCCCTGATAACGCGTCGCCACGCGGAAACCGTCGCGATGTGCGGCGATATCGGTCCAAACCACGCAAAGCAGATATAGGTCCGCCCACGCGCTCCGCGCGAGGAGCCTCGATCGAGACGGAGCCGACCGTCTTTGTGCGAGGCCTGCGACAGCATGCCGCAGGTCGCACTGCGGATTACTGGTTCATGCTGTCGAAGAAGTCCTCGTTGGTCTTCGAGTCCTTCATCTTGTCGAGCAGGAACTCCATCGCATCGATCGTGCCCATCTGCATGAGGATGCGGCGCAGCACCCACATCTTGGAGAGCTTGTTCTTGTCGACGAGCAGCTCTTCCTTGCGGGTGCCGGACTTGCCGACATCGAGCGCCGGGAAGATGCGCTTGTCGGCAACCTTGCGGTCGAGGACGATTTCCGAGTTGCCGGTGCCCTTGAACTCTTCGAAGATGACTTCGTCCATGCGGCTGCCGGTGTCGATCAGCGCCGTGGCGATGATCGAGAGCGAACCGCCCTCCTCGATGTTACGCGCGGCACCGAAGAAGCGCTTGGGCCGCTGGAGCGCATTGGCGTCGACGCCGCCGGTCAGCACCTTGCCCGAGCTGGGCACCACGGTGTTGTAGGCGCGGCCGAGACGCGTGATCGAATCGAGCAGGATCACCACGTCCTTCTTGTGCTCGACGAGGCGCTTGGCCTTTTCGATCACCATCTCGGAGACCTGCACGTGGCGCTGCGCCGGCTCGTCGAAGGTCGAGGAGATGACCTCGCCCTTCACGCTGCGCTGCATGTCGGTGACTTCCTCGGGCCGCTCGTCGATGAGCAGCACGATCAGGAACACCTCAGGGTGGTTCTCGGTGATCGCGCGGGCAATGTTCTGGAGAAGCACCGTCTTGCCGACGCGCGGCGGCGCGACGATCAGTGCGCGCTGGCCCTTGCCCTGCGGCGCGACGATGTCGATGACCCGCGCCGACTTGTCCTTGATCGTCGGATCGAGCGTGTCGAGCGTCAGCTTGCTCTCGGGATAGAGCGGGGTGAGATTGTCGAAATTGACGCGGTGACGAACCGCATCGGGATCGTCGAAATTGACCGAGACCAGGCGAGTCAGCGCGAAATAGCGCTCGCCGTCCTTGGGTCCGCGGATCTCGCCTTCGACCGTGTCGCCGGTCCGCAGGCCGAATTTCCGGACCTGGTTGGGCGAGACATAGATGTCGTCGGGTCCGGCGAGATAATTGGCCTGCGGGCTGCGCAGGAAGCCGAACCCGTCGGGCAGCACTTCGATCGTGCCTTCGCCCATGATCTGCTCGCCATTCTCGGCCTGGGCCTTGAGGATTGCGAACAGCAGATCCTGCTTGCGCAATGTCGACGCGCTTTCGACGCCCAGCTCTTCGGCCATGCTGACCAATTCTGCGGGCGGGGTTTTCTTGAGTTCCTTGAGGTGCATGGGGAGTCCGGATGCTGGGAAGCTATGGGGAGAGCGTCGGTCGGCGGATGCGCACGAGTGGCGATGCTGAAGGAGGGAACCGTCGCCCGAGGAGCGTCCGGTCTGATGTGCGAATTAGGTGTGGGCCTTCGTCAAGTCAACGGCCATCGCAACGATTTACGCGCAGGAATATTGCTGAAACCGCGGAGCCGCCGCAAAATTAGAACGGCTTGACCACCACGAGCACGACGATGAGCACGACGGCCAGCGCGGGAATCTCACCGAGCATGCGCAGCCGGCGCGGCGAGAGACTGCCCTGCCCCTTGGCCAGCTTCTTCGAATAGCCGACCGCCCAGCCATTATATCCGCTGAGCGCGATCACCAGCAACAGCTTGGCATGGAGCCAGCCGAGCCCGGGCTCGCCGTCGAACAGTCCGAAATTGGCGGCGAGCGCAAGCCCGAGTAGCCAGACGATCGCCATCGAGGGCACGAGGATCGTGCGGCGGAGCAAGGCTTCGCGTTTTTCCCAATCGGCGGCCTGCGGGGTACCGAGCGTTTCCTGGTGATGGACGAGATAGCGCGGCAGCAGAAACAGGCCGGCCATCCAGAAGATCACGAAGATGATGTGAAAGGCCTTGACCCAGAGATAGGCCCCACCCAGAAATCCAGTCATGCTCGCCTCCGCTCGCGGGCGGTCACTTTTCCATCCTCACCCGCACCAGCAGCTGCTCGACATGCGCGATCGGCGTGTCGGGCAGGATACCGTGACCGAGATTAAACACATGTGGGCGTTCGGCGAAAGCGGCGAGAATCCGGTCGATCGCGGTGTCGAGCGTCGCGCCGCCGGCAATGAGCGCGAGCGGATCGAGATTGCCTTGTACCGGCAGTTTCGCGGGCAGCGAGGCATGCGCCCAGACCGGATCGACGGTCTCGTCGACACCGATCGCATCGACGCCCGTCTCACGGGCATACGCAGGGAGCTTGCCGCCAGCGCCCTTGGGGAAACCGATCACCGGCACACCTGGCGCGCGCTGGTGCAACGCCGCGACGATGCGCGCGGTGGGGGCGATCACCCATTGCTCGAATTGCGCAGGCGAAAGGCTGCCCGACCAGCTGTCGAACAACTGGACCGCCTCGACCCCCGCCGCGATCTGGCCGAGCAGATAGTCGATCGTGCAATCGGCAATGCGGTCGACCAGTGCCTGCATCAATGCGGGATCGCGATAAGCAAGGCGGCGCGCCTCGGCCTGCTCGCGGCTGCCCTGCCCGGCGATCATGTAGGTCGCGACGGTCCAGGGACTGCCTGCGAAGCCGAGGAAACTGGTCTCAGGGGGCAAGAGCGCCGCTACCTTGCGGACGGTGCCGTAGACCGGTTCCAGTACTCCTGCGTTCGTCTGGAGGCCCTCCAGCACATCGCGGGCGGTGATCGTGGGTGCGAGCCGCGGGCCTTCGCCGGTTTCGAACCAGAGATCCTGCCCCAGCGCCATCGGCACGATCAGAATGTCGGAGAACAGGATCGCACCGTCCATGCCGAAGCGGCGGATCGGCTGCAGCGTGATCTCGGCCGCCGCGTCGCTGTCCATCGCGAGCGCGAGGAAGCCGCCTTTCTCCTCCCGTAACGCCCGATATTCGGGGAGGTAGCGGCCCGCCTGGCGCATCAGCCAGATCGGCGGAATTGACTGCTTCTCGCCCTTCAAAGTCGCGAGCAGGGGCTTGGGGGACAGGGAAGTCAGGGCCTCTATCCTAATTCTATAAGAGAAGAATCTAAGGGTTGTTGGAGATAGTAGGGGCGTGGAAGCCGGGGCTTAGGCACTCACCCGCAAATTGCCAACAGATTGACTCCGTCATCCCCACGGCATCCCTCGGATTCGGCTTCCATGTCCCCGCTTTTCACAGCCTGTGGGCCGGAACCGGGGGCTGGGGACGGGATTGTGGAAGAATCGCGAGCCGGAGCCCGGTTTTCGCGCGCTTGGCCGCTGCGCGTGGTTGCGCTAGCGGCTGTCCATTATGTTCTCCACAGATTCACGCACGGCCTGATGCGGCTCCATCTCCACCTTCTCTCGGACTCCACCGGCGAGACGCTGGAGAATATCGCCAAGGCGGCGCTGGCGCAGTTCGACGATGTCGAGACGCTGCGCCATTTCTGGCCGATGGTGCGCAGCGAAGCGCATCTCGAGCGCATCCTCGAGGAGATCGCCCAGAATCCGGGCCTGGTGATCTTCACGCTGGTCAACAACGATGTCCGCCGCACGCTCGAGACCCGCTGCCGGGCAATGGGGCTGCCGGCGATCGCACCGCTCGATCCGGTGAGCCATGCGCTCTCCAATCTGCTCGGACAGGAAGCCAAGGCCCGGCCGGGGCGGCAGCACACGCTGGACGCAGCCTATTTCGCGCGCGTCGACGCGATCCAGTTCACCATGGCGCATGACGACGGCATCGGTGCCGAGGATTGGGAGGAATGCGACATCGTCCTCGCCGGCGTGTCGCGCTCGTCCAAGACGCCGACGTCGATCTACCTCGCCAATCGCGGCTACAAGACCGCCAACATTCCGGTCGTGGTCGAATCGCCGCCGCCGCCGGAGCTGTTCGGACTCAAGCATCCTCTGGTCGTCGGGCTCACCACCAGTGCCGACCGGCTCGTCCAGATCCGCCGCAACCGGCTGCTCTCGCTCAACCAGAGCCCCGAGACCGCTTATGTCGATCAGGATTCGGTCCAGCGCGAGATCGCTTATGCCCGCCGCATGTTCGCCGACAATGGCTGGCCGGTGATCGACGTGACGCGGCGTTCGATCGAAGAGACGGCTGCTGCGATCATCCAGCTCTGCAACGAGCGGACATTGCGGGAGAAGGACGCATGAATCTGATCCTCGCCTCGCAAAGCGCGTCGCGCCGGGCAATGCTCGATGCGGCCGGCGTGCCGCATGAAGCGGTCGCGGCGCAGGTCGACGAGGCTTCGGCGAAGGACTCGCTGATCGCGGGCGGGATTTCCGCGCGCGACCTGTCAGACGCGCTCGCCGAATTGAAGGCGCTCAAGGTTTCGCGGATGGCCCCGGGCGCTTTGGTGCTCGGCTGCGATTCGGTGGTCGCGCTCGACGACGGCACCCTGCTCGACAAGCCGGTCAGCCGCGAGAATGCGGCCGAGCATCTCCGGATGATGTCGGGCCGGCACCACGATCTCTACAGCGCCGCGGTGATCGCCGAGGGCGGTCGCGGCGTGTGGCGGCATGTCGATCGCGCGCGGATGCACGTCCGGACATTGTCGGAAGGCTTCATCGCCGAATATCTCGACCGGGAATGGCCCGCGATCGGCGGCTGCGTCGGTTGCTACCGGATGGAAGGGCCGGGCGTACAGCTGTTCAGCCGTACCGAGGGTAGCCACTTCACCATCCTGGGAATGCCGATGCTGCCACTGCTCGATTATCTGCGCGTCCGGGGAATTTTGACGTCATGACGCCCTATGCCGAAGTGATCGGCGATCCGATCGCGCATTCCAAATCGCCGCTGATTCACGGCTTCTGGCTGCAGGCGCTGGGCATCCACGCCGAATATCGCGCCATGCATGTCACGCCCGAGGGGCTCGCCGGCTATTTCGATGCGCGCCGCGCCGATCCCGCCTGGCGCGGGACCAACATCACCATCCCGCACAAGCAGGCGGCGCTCGACCATGTCGAGGATCGCGGCGACGTCCGCGGTTCGATCGGTGCGATCAACACGGTGGTGCGCGCCGGCGACGGGGCGCTGATCGGCACCAATACCGATGCCGGCGGATTCTACGCGCCGATCGCGGGGCTCGATCTCGAAGGCAGGCACGCCGTGGTGATCGGGGCGGGCGGCGGCGCGCGCGCGATCCTGTTCGCGCTTTCGAAGGTCGGAATCGGCCGCGTGACGATCCTCAATCGCAACGTGCTCAAGGCCGCGGCATTGTTGTCGAGCTTCGGGATCAAGGGCGACGCAGTGCCGCTGGGCAGTCCGCTCCCGCCCGCCGACCTGCTGGTCAATGCCAGCGCGTTGGGGATGGTCGGCCAGCCGCCGCTCGATCTCGATCTTGCGCCGCTGCCGGCGGACGCAGTGGTCTATGACATCGTCTATACGCCGCTCGAGACGCCCTTGCTCGCACAGGCGCGGGCGCGCGCGCTCGACACGGTGGACGGGCTCGACATGCTGATCGGCCAGGCCGCTTTGGCGTTCGAATTGTTCTTCGAGGCCGAGCCGCCGCGCGAACGCGACGACGAGCTGCGGGACCTGCTGGCGAAATGATCACGATCGGCCTCACCGGGTCGATCGGCATGGGCAAGTCGACCGTCGCGCAGATGTTCGCCGACCAAGGTGTGCCGGTGTTCGACGCCGACGAGACCGTCCATCAACTGCAGGGCCCCGGCGGCGCGCTGGTCGAGGTGATCGAAGCGGCGTTTCCGGACACGACCGGCGCGCAGGGCGTGGATCGCACCGCGCTCCGCGAAGCCGTGTTCGGCAACGAGGCCGCGTTCGCGCGCCTCGAGGCCCTGGTCCATCCGGCGGTTGCCCGCGCGCGCGACGCGTTTCTCGCCGCCAATGCCTCGGCGCCGATGGTGGTGCTCGACGTGCCTTTGCTGTTCGAGGCGGGCGGTTGGGCGGCGGTCGACAAGATCGTCGTCGTCTCGGCACCGCCCGAAGTCCAGCGCGCCCGGGTGCTCGCGCGGCCGGGAATGAGCGTCGAACGCTTCGAGTCGATTCTCGACCGCCAGCTCTCCGATTCCGAAAAACGCGCCCGCGCCGATTTCGTGATTTCCACCGATGGCCCGCTGGAGGAAACGCGTGCGCAGGTGCGCCACGTCCTCACTTGCCTAGCCGCGCCCAGGGGAGGATAAGGCGGAATGCGCGAAATCGTGTTCGATACCGAAACGACGGGGCTCAGCTTCGCGGGCGGAGACCGGCTGGTCGAGATCGGCTGCATCGAATTGGTCAACCGGGTCCCCACGGGCCGCCATCTGCACCATTATATCAACCCCCAGCGCGACATGCCGCCAGAGGCCGAACGCGTCCACGGGCTGAGCGCGCGCTTCCTTTCGGACAAGCCGCTTTTCCATGATGTGGTCGAGGACCTCATCGAATTTCTCGGCGATTGCCCACTGGTTGCGCATAATGCGGGGTTCGACTTCTCGTTCCTGAACGGAGAGCTCAGCCGCTGCGGGCGTCCGCTGATCGATCACGGCCGGATGGTCGACACACTCGCGATCGCGCGGGTCAAGCATCCCGGCGCCAAGCACACGCTCGACGCCCTGTGCACGCGCTACGGAATCGACCTCAGCGCGCGCACGCTCCACGGCGCATTGCTCGACGCACAGCTGCTGGCACAGGTCTATGTCGAGCTGACTGGCGGGCGGCAGATCACTTTGGGCCTCGCGGTCGACGCGCCGGTGATGCGCGAGACGCCCGCCGAGGCCGCCAACCGGGTCCATGTGCGACCTGCCCGGCATTTTGCGCCATCGGCCGTGGAACTTGAGCGCCACGCAGCCTTTGTCCAGAAGTTGGAGGACCCGCTCTGGGTATCGGCGGCATCCGGTTGACCGGGTTCGGCCGATACGCGTGTCGGAGCGACCTCATTTTGAAGCGGAGGTAATGTCATGGATATCCGAGTCTCTGGCCATCAGGTCGAAACCGGCGCAGCGCTCAAGACGCTGGTCACCGAACGACTCCAGGGTATCGCCGACAAATATTTCTCTCGCGCCATCTCGTCGCAGGCCACGTTCGGCAAGGGGCCGCACGACAATGGCTTCACGTGCGACATCGTCATGCACGTAATGCAGGGGCTGGTGCTCAAATCCTCGAATTCGGGGATGGAGGCCAATGGCGCGTTCGACGGCGCCGCCGATCGCATCGACAAGCAGCTCCGCCGCTATACTCGCCGGCTCAAGGACCGGCAGAACGGCACCGTCAATGCGTTCGCCGAGAACGGCGCCTACGACAATGCCGGCTACACGTTGTTCGAAGAGCCGGCTCCCGAGGAGGAGCCCTCCGAAGCCCCGCTGATCATCGCCGAGACGCGCGTCGACGTGCCCGAGGCGACGGTTTCCGACGCAGTGATGATGCTCGACCTGCGGCACACCAACGCATTGCTGTTCCGCAACACCGCGACCGGAACCCACAACATGGTCTATCGCCGCGGCGACGGGACGATCGGCTGGGTTGAGCCGAACCGCACTCAGGCCTGAGGCCTCGTATTCCCTGCCCGCAATGGCCGTGACGGAGCGAATTTCGGCGCACAGGGAGGAATGAGGAGGGAGCGATGCGGTGTCATCGTGACCGACGAATGACGTGGCTGTGCGCCGAAAGCCGCCCGCCGCTTCGCGGTCGCCCGGAGACGAACGCTGGACTGCGTCAGCCCGCTTGCACGGGCCCACCAGCCCGCGCTGCGCGAGCTCCTTGCCAGATGGTCAGGTGAAGCTGCCCCCGGCAGCTTCAGCCATGTCCGGGGACATGGCGGCCTGACCATCGTCTCCGGACGATCCCGGCCGTTGCGGGCAGGGAATACGAGGCCTAAAGGAGAGCCCGCCCGGGGGCGGACGCATTTGGACAACCGATGACCACCGAACTCAGCGATTTGCTGACGCCCGAGGCAGTGCTTGCCGGCCTGGGCGCTGCAAACAAGAAGACATTGTTCCAGCAGCTCGGCGCCGCCGCGGCGCGCGCTTACGGCGTCGACGCCAAGCTGGTGACCGAGCGGCTGGGCGAACGCGAGAAGCTCGGCTCGACCGGTTTCGGCGGTGGAATCGCGATTCCGCACGGCAAATTGGACGGGATCAGGCATGTCGCGGGCGTGTTCGTGCGGCTCAACCAGCCGATCGACTTCGCCGCGATCGACGATCTGCCGGTCGATCTGGTGTTCATGCTGCTCTCGCCGACGGGCGCGGGTGCCGAGCATCTCAAGGCACTCGCCTGCGTGTCGCGGAAACTTCGCGACCGCAATTTCGCCGCCAAGTTGCGCGGCGCGGGCTCGGATGACGCGCTGTTCGCATTGCTCGTCGGCGTGGAGACGCGTGACGCCGCCTGAACCTCGCCCTCAGCCACGGGGCGCCGAGGCGCATTTCCGCGCGCTCGAATCGCTCTATGCCGCCGCGCCGATCAACCGGCTGTTCGAATCGGCGCTCGAAATCGCCGAGGGCGGAGTCGCCCGGATCCGGTTCCATATCGATTCGCGCTATTTCCACGCCGCCGGCGCCGCGCACGGCACGAGCTATTTCAAGATGCTCGACGATGCCGCTTTCTATGCCGCGAACAGCCTCGTCACCGATCGCTTCCTGCTCACCACTGCATTCAACCTGCTCTTCACCAAGCCCTTGGGCGAAGGCCCGGTGATCGCCGAGGGGCGCTGGGTGAGCGGACAGCGCCGGGTGTTCGTCGCCGAGGCGCGGCTGATCGACGCGAGCGGCGAGGAGGCGGCGCGTGGCACCGGCACCTTCATGCGCTCGCGGATTCCGCTCGCCTCGCTCCCCGGCTATCGGACCGCGTGATGACGCGGCTGACCAGCGCGACGCTGGTGAGTGCGCTGAGGAGACGCGTGGATCAGGCGGGCGGATCGGCGATGATACTCGCCAAAGGTGACCCGACCGCAGGCGGTATCCTCGTCCTGACGTACCAAAAGGCACAAATCCACGCTTCTTCGAGCGCGGAATTGGTCCAAAGGGTGTCCCGGCGCTGATCGCGTCCGGCCCGCGTGAATCCACCGATGAGCAGGAGGTCGCGGCCTATTGGCAGCGCCGCCGCGGTTCCGACCCGGATCTATGGGTGATCGAACTGGATATCGCAGACGCCGAACGCTTCGCCGCTGAAACGTTTAACATTGATTGACATTGCACGCCCGCGCGGGGAAAGGCGGCAGACGTTCCATAGCGTTGTGCCGATCGGGGTGTGAGACCGGGCGGTTACGCAGTCGGGGGAAGCCCGGCAGACCAGGTTTGTTGACGGTCTGTCGCGCGCCAACCGCATAATATTGAAGCATAATGAAGTTCATGCCACGCGCCGCGACTTTCGCGGCTGTGACTTTTGCGCTGGCGCACTTGCGAATGCAGCCACGCTTGACGCGAACATGGTGAGCCAGGAGGCTCCGGTTCAGGCAGTCAACACTCAGGAACACCACGTTGTTCCCGCGCCGACGATCGTGGCGCAGCCGGTTCTGAAGCAGGACGGCGAGATCGTGCAGCCCCTCCCCGAGGCGGCGCTCAAGGAAGATCAGGATTTCGCGTCTCTCTCCGCCGCGGTTGCCGCGCATGAGGGTGGCGCCGGCGCCGATGCCGAGCTCAACTGCCTTGCGGTCGGTGTCTATTACGAGGCGAAGAGCGAGCCGCTCGCGGGCCAGCTCGCCGTTGCCGACGTCATCATCAACCGCACCAAATCGGGCCGCTTCCCTAAGTCGATCTGCTCGGTGATCACCCAGCGCGGCCAGTTCTCGTTCGTGCGTGGCGGCAAGATGCCGACTCCGCCGGCGAACGCCCAGTGGCGCAAGGCGCTCGGCGTCGCCAAGGTCGCGCAGCAGGATCTGTGGGACAGCCCGGCCGAGAACGCGCTCTATTTTCACGCGCGCTATGTGAAGCCGAGCTGGGCGCGCGCGCGCGTCGCCACGGTCGGCAATCACATTTTCTATCGCTGATTTCGGCGCGGGACTTTCCCGCGTTCGTGAAATGTTCTAACAGCCGGGGATGACCTCCCGGCTGTTTTGCCATCCGATGCTCCCCTGGTGGCGAGCGAAGTCGCCCGCGGCGTGACGCGGATGCTGCTTCGCCACGATTGCGTCGCGATCGCCGAAGTCCCGCTCGACGGCGGCCGCCGCGCCGATCTGATGGCGCTCGATGCGCGCGGCAACATCCTGATCGTCGAGATCAAGGTGTCGCGTGCCGATCTGCTCGGCGACGGCAAATGGACCGACTATCTCGCGCATTGCGATCGCTTCTTCTGGGCGGTGCCGACGGGGTTCGACCTGCGGCCGTTCGAGCAGGAGGGGTTCCTGCCCCAGCGCGCGGGGTTGATCGTCGCCGATCGCTATGATGCGGCGGTGGTGCGTGAGGCGGCCACGGTGCCGCTCGCCAGCCCGACGCGCAAGAAATGCACGCTGGCCTTCGCGCGCCGTTCGGCGCGCCGCGTGATCCACCTGCTCGATCCCGAGGCCGAGCAGGTCTTCTGATCGCCTAGAGCTTGGGGCCGGATCCGGCGGCCTTCGCCCCTGCCTTTGGCGCATCGGCGAGCAACTTGGCGATGTTGGGGTAGCGCGTGTTTTCACGTGCATAATCGCGTGCCGATTTGCCGCTGCCATAATCGGCGCGATCGGGATCGGCCTTGGCGTCGAGCAGCTGGCGGACGATATCGGCATTGTGCATCTGCACCGCGCGGATCAGCGGTGTCTCGCCGGCGCTGTTGGCGAGGTTCACATTGGCGCGGTACTTGATGAGGATCCCGACGCCCTCGCTCCAATTCTGCTCGATCGCGAAGATCAATGCAGTGTTGCCGCGGGCGTCTTGGAGATTGGGGTTGACGTCGTCGGCCTGGAGCAATGCGCGCAGATAGAGCGCATCCGAGCGCTTGGCGACGATGTGCAGTGCACCCTCGCCGCTGCCACGCTCCTTGGTGTTGACGATGCGCAGCGAGCGATCGAGCAGGAACTTGTTGACCTTGGGCCCATCCGCATCCCGGATGGCCTTGAGGAATTCATAGCCGTCCGAAAACTGCTGCGCGACGGCAGGGACCGCAGTGAGCGCCAATGCGGCGACGGCGGCTACGCGGAACACACGAAAACCCATGATGCGGCTGAACCCCTCACTGAACCCCGTTCTTGCAAGCGCTCGACTAACAGATCATGGCTGGCGGCGCCATGTACAGGATGTTTCCAGCCCTCGCTTTGCTCTGCGCGATCCCGCTTGCCGGCTGCGGTACCGCCAAGCCCGAGGAGCCGCCGCTCGCCGGCGCGCGGATCGGCGGGCCGTTCACGCTCATCGACCAGAATGGCAAGACGGTGCGCGACAGCGATTTCGCCGGCCGATATCGCATCGTCTATTTCGGCTACACCTATTGCCCCGACGTCTGCCCGACCGACATGGCCAAGATCGGCCAGGCAATGAAGATCCTCGACAAGGAAGCCCCGCGCGTCGCTGCCAAGGTCGTGCCGATCTTCATCACCGTCGATCCCGAGCGCGACACGCCGGCTGCGGTCAAGCAGTTCGTAGCGAACTTCCACCCAGGGATCGTCGGCCTCACCGGCAGCCCGCAGGCGATCGCGGCGGTCGCCAAGAGCTATGCCGTCTATTTCAAGAAGCAGCCGCCCGGGCCCGGCGGCGGCTATATGGTCGATCACCTCGCCGTCGCCTTCCTGATGGGGCCGAAGGGCGAGCCGATCACGTCGCTGCCGATCGACAAGGACGGGCAGGCGATTGCCGGGCAAGTGAAGCACTGGGTCCGATGAGCGCGCGCTTCTGGGAAGATGTGCCTCTCGCGAAGCTCGATCGCGCCCAGTGGGAGGCTTTGTGCGACGGTTGCGGCAAATGCTGCGTCCACAAGCTCGAAGACGAGGAGACCGGCGAGCTGCACGCGACCAATGTCGCCTGCCGGCTGCTCGATCGCCGGATGGGGCGGTGCAGCGATTATCGCCACCGCCACGCTTATGTCAGCGAATGCGTGCGGCTGAACGCCAACAACGTCGCCGGCATCGAATGGCTGCCCTCGACCTGCGCCTATCGGCTGCGCGCCGCGGGCGAGCAATTGCCCGAATGGCATTATCTGGTGTGCGGCGACCCTGAGGCAGTGCACGCGGCCGGCCAGTCGACGCGCGGCTGGACGATCTCCGAGGACGATGCCGGGGATTTCGAGCACCATCTGGTGGACCGCGAGCTTTGAGCGGTGGAATCGAAGTCGTCCGACACGCGCGGGCGCGCTGCATGCGGCTGGCGGTCGATCCGCGCGACGGACGGATCCGGCTGACGCTGCCGCCGCGGGCGTCGCTCAAGAAGGGGCTCGCCTGGGCCGAGGCGCAGAGCGGGTGGATCGCCGCTCAGCAGGCGCGGCTTCCCGAAATGCGGCCGCTGGCGCCGGGCGCGTATTTTCCGCTGGCCGGCCGCGAGATCGAGATCGTCTCCGCACCCTCTGCGCCGCGCACTCCGAAGCTGGAGAGCGACCGGTTGATCTGCGGCGGTCCGCGTGAGGGGCTCGAGCGCCGCGTCGAGCGCTGGCTGCGCGCCGAAGCGCTGCGCGTGCTCAGCGCCGAGACCGCCGAATATGCCGCGCGGGCAGGCGTTATCGTCACGCGCGTGTCGGTGGGGGATCCGCGCGGCCGCTGGGGAAGCTGCGCCTCGTCGGGCGCGATCCGCTACAGCTGGCGGCTGATTCTCGCGCCCGATTTCGTCCGCCGCGCGACCGTCGCGCACGAAGTCGCGCACCGCATCCACATGAATCATTCGCCGGTCTTCCACCGGCTGGTCGCCGAACTCTACGAAGCCGATCCTGGCCCTGCCCGCGAATGGCTCCGCCGCAACGGCTCGTCCTTGCACTGGGTGGGGCGCCAGGGGCTACCAGCTTAAACAGGCTGATAAGCAAATCCTCCCCGCTGCGCGAGGGAGGATTTTAACCTCAGAATCCGTCCGGATTGTCGCGCGGCGGTACCCGTTCGGCCGGTTGCGGCTGGCGGCGATCGTCGCGGGGTGGCGGCTGGGTGCGAGTCGGTCCCGACGGCGCCGGTGGGGCGCCTCCGGTCATCCGGTCGATCCAGTCCTGATCCAGCCGTTCGTCGGGGGCCGTCTGCTCCTCGGTGCCGTCGCTGCGCGGCTGCTGGTCGACGGGCAGCGGATTGCCGTCCTCGTCGACGAACATGCCGTTGTCAGGCGTGTAATAGGCATTGTCCTCGGGCTCGAGCTGCCATTCGGGCAAGGTGACCTGCGTTTCGAACTGCTCGACCGGGCGCTTCGCCACAGCCTTGGTCATGAACGCGGCAAAGGCGCGCGCAGGCGCGGTGCCGCCCTGCAGCCCGGGGACGACCTTGGCATCGTCGCGGCCCATCCACACGCCGGTGGTGAGCCCGCTCGAAAAGCCGATGAACCAGCCATCCTTGTTGGAAGTGGTGGTGCCGGTCTTGCCCGCGACCGGGCGGCCGATCTGCGCGGCGCGGCCGCTGCCCGCGGCGACCGCGGTCTGGAGCAGGTCGGTCATCTGCGCGGCGACATAGGGCGCGACCAGCACATGGCTGGTATCGACTTCGTGCTGGTAGATGACCGCGCCGTTCGCGGTGACGCGGGTGATGCCATAAGGCGTGACCGCCACGCCCTTCTGCCCCACCGAGGCGAAGGCGCGGGTCATGTCGATCAGCCGCACGTTCGAGGTGCCGAGCACCATCGCCGGCTGGGTATTGATCGGCGTGGTGATGCCGAAGCGCCGCGCCATGCTCGCCACCGTGGCGAAACCGACTTCCTGCCCGAGCTTCGCCGCGATCGTGTTGAGCGAATAGGCGAAGGCGGTGCGCAGCGAGACCGGGCCCGAATTGCGCCCCGAATTGTTGCGCGGGCTCCAGCCGTTGATCGTCACCGGCTCGTCGACCACGGTGTCGTCGAGCTTGTGCCCCGCCTCGAGCGCGGCGAGATAGACGAACAGCTTGAATGCCGATCCCGGCTGGCGCGTCGCCTGGGTCGCGCGGTTGTAGATCGAGGCGACATAGTCCTTGCCGCCGACCATCGCGCGCACCGAGCCGTCGCGGTCGAGGCTGACCAGGGCGCCCTGGGCGTTGCCCGGCGCGTTCTTGCGGATCGCCTCGTCGGCGGCGCGCTGCATGTCGAGGTCGAGCGTGGTCCACACCTCCAGCGGCGCCTCGCTCTCGTCAATCAGCATTTCGAGCTGGGGCAGCGCCCAGTCGGTGAAATAGCGCACGCTGTTCTGCCGCGGCTCGGGGCGAGCTTGACGCTGCGCGGATCGGTCGCCGCCGCGGTGGCGCGGCTGATCTTGCCGGTCTCGGCCATCAGGTCGAGCACCACGCTCGCGCGCTGCACCGCAGCCTCGGCATCGGCGGTCGGCGAATAATGCGACGGCGCCTTGACGAGGCCCGCGATCACCGCGGCCTCGGCGAGGTTCAGTTCGCTGGCGGAATGGCCGAAGAACTTGCGGCTCGCCGCGTCGATGCCATAGGCGCCGCCGCCGAAATACACCTTGTTGAGATAGAGTTCGAGGATCTGCTCTTTCGAGAATTTCCGTTCGAGCGCGAGCGCGAGGACACCTTCGCGCATCTTGCGGCCGAGATCGTATTTGTTCGACAGGAAGATCGTCCGCGCCACCTGCTGGGTGATCGTCGATCCGCCCTGCAAGCGCCGCCCCTGCTCGTGAAGCTCCTTTGCGCGCCAGAACATGCGCGCTACGCCGACCGGATCGACGCCCCAGTGCGATTCGAAGCGCCGATCCTCGACCGCGACGATCGCGTCCTTCATCACCTGCGGGATCTGGTCGTACTTGATCCACTCGCCATAGCTCGGCCCAAGCGACACCAAGACAGTACCGTCGGCGGCGTGGACGCGGATCATCTGGCCGTTGGGCGAGGATTTGAGCTCGTCATAGCTCGGCAGCGAATTGCGGGTCGAATAGACTGCGATCCCAAGCGCGACTGCCGCGATGAGGCCGACCGTTACTCCGGCGATCAGCGTCCACAAGGCGAGACGCTTCCATCCGGATCCGGTGCGCCACCAGGATTTCGAGCGAGCGGTTTTCGGTTTTCTGGAAGCCATCGAAGCGGTGGTTAAGCCCTAAAGCTGCGGCTCACAAGAATCAGGAGCCGGAAGGTTCGTTAGCCCCGTTCGGGTTGCCGCCGCGTGAACGAAAGTCGAGGCTCACCGAATTCATGCAGTAGCGCAACCCCGTCGGCGGCGGGCCATCGGGAAAGACATGGCCGAGATGGCCGTCACAACGGGCGCAGCGCACCTCGACGCGGCGCATGCCGTGGCTGACATCGGCATGCTCGACGACATGATCGGGCGCGATCGGCTGCGTGAAGCTCGGCCAGCCCGATCCCGAATCATATTTGTCGGCGCTGTCGAACAACTCGAGCTTGCACGCGGCGCAGGCGTAGATGCCGTCAGCCTTGTTGTCGTTGTAGCGCCCCGAAAAGGCGCGTTCGGTGCCGGCTTCGCGCAGCACATGGAATTGTTCGGGCGTGAGCCGTTTGCGCCACTCGGTCTCGGACAGGTTGAGCTGCTCCATGGCCTCCGATGTGTGCCCAGGGGCGATGTCCGTCAATCCGGGTTCCTACTAACCGGGCTCAAGTCGCCGCGCGCCTTGAGCCGGCGTTTGAGTATGTCGGCGCGCGGCGCCCAGAGGAAGCCGAAGCTCACCGCGCCGTGCTTGCTTTCCACGGCGTGATGGAGCCGGTGCGCCTGGACGATCCGCTTCATGTAGCGCGAGCGGGCGACATAGCGATGCGACAGCCGGCGATGGACGATGACGTCGTGGAAACCGAAATAGATCGCGCCATAAGCGGCGATCCCGGCACCGATCCAGGTCGTGCCCGGCCACCAGCCGAGCTGGACCCCACCGAGCAGCAGCACGATCGAGGGGACGGCGAAGATCACGGCATACAGGTCGTTGCGCTCGAACGCGCCGGTACGCGGGCGATGATGGCTCTGGTGCAGGAACCAGCCCGGCCCGTGCATCACCCAGCGATGCGCGACATAGGCGAAGCCTTCCATCGCCAGGATCGTTGCCAAGAACAGCAGGATGCCCAAAGCGGGATGCATAATGGCGATATAGCGAGGCGAGGCGATGGTTGCGAGGTTGCTGGTTGCGGGTGCGGCATTGGTCTCGCTGGCCGGATGCGCGGTTCCCGAAGCGCGGCTACGGACCGGCCTGATCAATGCAGGACTGCCCGAGCCGCTGTCGGCGTGCATGGCCGAGCGGATGGTCGATCGCCTCTCGCTCAAGCAGCTGATGCGAATCGCCGATCTGCCCAAGGCGCGCGGATCCGAGTCGATCGACCGGTTCCTCCACCGCGTCCGCGCGCTCGGCGATGCGGAGATTCTCGGCGTGACCTCGAGCTCGGCGGCCCTCTGCGCGACGGGATTGGGCTAGTCGCGCGATACGAGTATTATTGCAACTACCTCGCAATCGCATTTAAGCGGAAAAGGTTTGGATTCATCGCAGCGCCGTGCTTAAGGCGCTCGCAAACTTCGCCGGCAACACGAGGGCGCGCCCATGAACATCCACGAATATCAGGCCAAGGAATTGCTCGCCAAGTTCGGCGTTCCGGTCCCCGCGGGTTTCGCCGCGCTCAGCGTCGAGGAGGCCGTCGAGGCTTCGAAGAAGCTCCCCGGGCCGCTCTATGTCGTCAAGGCGCAGATCCATGCCGGCGGCCGCGGCAAGGGCAAGTTCAAGGAACTGGGCCCCGACGCCAAGGGTGGCGTCCGTCTCGCCAAGACCGAGGATGAGGTCCGCGCCGCCGCGACCGACATGCTCGGCAACACGCTGGTGACGATCCAGACCGGCGAGCACGGCAAGCAGGTCAATCGCCTCTACATCACCGACGGCGTCGACATCGCGAAGGAATTCTACCTCGCTTTGCTGGTCAATCGCGCCACCGGCCGCATCTCGATGGTCGCCTCGACCGAGGGCGGCATGGACATCGAGACCGTCGCGCACGACACGCCCGAGAAGATCCACAGCATCGACATCGATCCGGCGACCGGCTTCATGCCGCACCACGGCCGCACCGTCGCTGCCGCGCTCGGACTGACCGGCGATCTCGCCAAGCAGGCCGCCTCGACCGCTTCGAAGCTCTATGACGCCTTCCTCGGCACCGACGCCGAGCAGATCGAGATCAACCCGCTCGCGGTCACCGACGATGGCAAGTTGCTGGTGCTGGACGCCAAGGTCGCCTTCGACGGCAATGCGATGTTCCGCCACAAGGACCTCGCCGAGCTGCGCGACGAGACCGAAGAGGATCCGATGGAGCTCGAGGCGTCGAAATACGACCTCGCCTACATCAAGCTCGACGGCGATATCGGCTGCATGGTCAACGGCGCCGGCCTCGCCATGGCGACGATGGACATCATCAAGCTGAACGGCATGTTCCCCGCCAACTTCCTCGATGTCGGCGGCGGCGCCAACAAGGAAAAGGTCACCGCGGCGTTCAAGATCATCCTGAGCGATCCGGCGGTGAAGGGCATCCTCGTCAACATCTTCGGCGGGATCATGCGCTGCGACATCATCGCCGAGGGCATCGTCGCCGCGGCGAAGGAAGTGAATCTGTCGGTTCCCCTGGTCGTCCGCCTCGAAGGCACCAACGTCCAGCAGGGCAAGGACATCCTCGCCAATTCGGGCCTGCCGATCGTCGCGGCCAACGACCTTGGCGATGCCGCGAAGAAGATCGTCGCGGAAGTGCAGAAGATCGCGGCCTGACGTTGATCGGCAAGCGGGCCGCACGGGCAGCCCGCTCGTCGATTACTCGTCGTCCTTTTTCTTGAGCAATCCAGTCGCTGCCGGCGCGACTGCCTTGATCGTGGTCGGCGTCATCGACAGGCGCGAGGGCATGTCGCCGCTCGCCGCCGGTGTCGCTTCGACCGCTGCCGGTGGCGCGTCCTCGTTGCGGCGGCCGCCGGTATAGGTTCGCCCCTTGCCCTCCGCAGCTTCGGTGCCACCGGTGGACGGGCAATTCCCTCGGTCTCGGCGGTCCCCGTTGGCAGGTTGGACCCACCCTTCACGATGATCCCGCCGATCGGATTGCCGGGTGCGCAGCGCGCATAGCTGGCTGACGCGGCCCCCGGCATTCCGGAAATCGTACCTGCCTTGGGCTTGGCCTTCTCCTTGGCGGCTGCCGGCGCTTCCTGTGCGAAGGCAGGTGCCGTAGCGGCAGTCACCGCCAGCATCGCCCAGAGCGTCAAACTATATTTCCCCATATTCTCTCCCTTCCTGCACGAAGCTGCAGCTTCTCTCCTGAATTTGCGGTGAACTGGTGTCGCCTCCGTAACAAGGCGGTTCGGGCGGCTTTTTCGATGATCGGGTATGCTGGAGACGCTTTGGGGCTGGACTTGAATCGATTCTCGGGCATTAGCGATTGGCATTGCCGATCTTCCAGCGATGGAGAGGATTTCGATGAAGGTGCTGGTGCCGGTCAAGCGGGTGCTTGACTATAATGTGAAGCCCCGCGTGAAAGCGGACGGGACGGGCGTCGATCTGGCGAACGTCAAGATGAGCATGAACCCCTTCGACGAGATCGCCATCGAGGAAGCGGTCCGGCTGAAGGAGAAGGGTGCGGCCACCGAAGTCGTCGTCGTCACGATCGGCGTGCCCAAGGCCGAGACCGACATACTGCTCACCGCGCGCGCAATGGGCGCGGACCGCGCGATCCTGATCGCCACCGAAGACGAGATCGAGCCGCTCGGCGTCGCCAAATTGCTCGCCAAGGTCGCCGAAGAGGAACAGCCCGGGCTGATCATCCTCGGCAAGCAGGCGATCGACGACGATTCGAACCAGACCGGCCAGATGCTCGCGGCTTTGCTCGGCTGGAGCCAGGGCACTTTCGCCTCAAAGGTCGAGCTCGGCGGCAACGGCGTCAAGGTGACGCGCGAAGTCGATGGCGGGCTCGAGACCGTCGATCTCAAGCTGCCCGCGATCGTCACCACCGATCTGCGCCTCAACGAGCCGCGCTACGCCACGCTGCCCAACATCATGAAGGCCAAGTCCAAGCCGGTCGCGAAGAAGACGGTCGCCGATTACGGCGTCGACGTTTCGCCGCGGCTCAAGACGCTCAAGGTGGTCGAGCCCGGCAAGCGCCAGGCAGGCATCAAGGTGGGCAGCGTTGACGAGCTGGTCGAGAAGCTCAAGGGTCTCGGCGTCGCGAAGTAACCACCCGTTCGGGCTGAGCTTGTCGAAGCCCGAGTGAGTCTCACCGCCCTTCGACAAGCTCAGGGCGAACGGAGAAGAAGCTATGAAAACGCTCGTCTGGGTCGAACACGACAACAAGCACGTCAAGGACGCGACGCTTGCCGCCGTCACCGCCGCCTCGCAGCTGGGAGAGGTCCATCTCCTCGTCGCCGGCTCGGGCGCCGCCGCGGTGGCCGATGAAGCCGCGAAGATCGCCGGCGTGGGCAAGGTGCATCTCGCCGACGACGCGGCCTATGAGCATGCGCTGGCGGAGAATGTCGCGCCACTGATCGTCGGCCTGATGGACAGCCACGATGCCGTGGTCTTCCCCGCCACGACCACCGGCAAGAACATCGCGCCGCGCGTCGCTGCGATGCTCGACGTGATGCAGATTTCCGACATCCTCTCGGTCGAAGGTCCGGACACGTTCACGCGGCCGATCTATGCCGGCAATGCGATCGCCACCGTGCAGACCAGCGACAAGAAGCTGGTGATCACCGTGCGCGGCACCGCCTTCGCCAAGGCGGCGACCAGCGGCGGCTCGGGCACGGTCGAAGCCGTGTCGGGTGCGGGCGACAAGGGACTCTCTACCTTCGCCGGCGCCGAGATCGCCGAATCGACGCGCCCCGAGCTGACCGCCGCCAAGGTGATCGTCTCGGGCGGCCGCGCGCTGCAGAACAGCGAGAACTTCCATGCGATCATCGAGCCGCTCGCCGACAAGCTCGGCGCCGCGGTCGGCGCCTCGCGCGCCGCGGTCGACGCCGGCTATGTGCCGAACGACTATCAGGTCGGCCAGACCGGCAAGATCGTCGCGCCCGAGGTCTATATCGCGATCGGCATCTCGGGTGCGATCCAGCACCTGGCGGGCATGAAGGACTCGAAGACGATCATCGCGATCAACAAGGACGAAGACGCCCCGATCTTCCAGGTCGCGGACATCGGCCTCGTCGGCGACCTGTTCAAGATCGTCCCGGAGCTGACCGAAAAGCTCTGAGCGCGGGCTTGAACCTCGACGAACATGGGGCGGCGCACCTTCCCGGTGCCGCCGCCCCTTTCTTGCTGCGCTCGAAGCGCTCGTATCGACCCTACCGCAAGACAGAGCGGGCGTGCGATTGCACGGCGTTACTGGGCTGGCCGAACTGCTCGTGCCCGATGCGTTCGGCCGGTTTGTCGGATCAGCGACGCGACCCGTCCGGGCGGTGCTGTTCGACAAGAGCCCAGCGGCGAACTGGGCGCTGGGATGGCATCAGGACCGTACTATCGCCGTCAAGGAACGCGTCGATGTGCTCGGCTATGGACCCTGGTCGATCAAGGCAGGAATGCAGCATGTCGAGCCGCCCTTCGCGGTGATCGAGCACATGGTGACGATCCGTGTACATCTCGACGCCGTCCCCGCCGATAATGCACCGTTGCTGATCGCGCCTGGCTCGCATCGACTCGGCAAGATCGCCGAATCGGCGCTCGCCGATGTAGTCGAGCGCTGTGGCGCCGCCGCGTGTCTCGCCGAGGCCGGCAATGTGTGGCTCTATGCGACTCCGATCGTCCACGCATCTGCAGCGGCAGTGGCTGGCGGGCGCCGCCGCGTGCTCCAGGTCGACTATTCGGCGGAGACGTTGCCGCAGGGACTCGACTGGCTCGGCATCTGATCGCCGCCGGTCCGATTGCTTGGCTTGCCAACGCATGGGTCAGGCCGATAGTCGAAGCAAATGGCGAACGGCGTCTTCATCCATCGCGAAGACTCGATCTACCGGGACACGCCGGCAATTCGCTACCACTTTCCGAAACAATATCTTGGCCGGGCGCGGGCCTGCAGTGGAGATTGGATCCTCTATTACGAGCCAGTGAAGGTGCAGCAGTCCCGCGGTTACCGGGCAGTAGCGCGAGTGGCCTCGATCGCTCCCGATCCCGATCAAGTTGGCATGTACTATGCCCTGATCGAGCCGGGCAGCTTTCTCCAGTTCAGCACGCCCGTCCCGTTCACGATCGGAGGAGAGCCGGTGGAGCGGGGTCTGCTCAACGAGCATGAGAAGGTTTCAGGACGTACCCAGGCAGCCGTTCGTCCGCTCTCGACTCAGGATTTCATGCGGATCGTGAATCTTGGTTTACGAGACGATGCGGAATTGCTTCCGCGGCAAGATTTGCCCGCGCCAGATAATCGCGTTCGCGAAGAGGTTGCGACCTTTCAGTTCGAAGCGCGAGAACGGGTGCAGCAACTAGTCTCGCGACCCCTGCGCGATCGCGCATTCCGGCGGACGGTTCTAGACGCCTATGATTCCCGATGCGCACTGACTGGGTTGAAGTTGATCAACGGCGGTGGGCGCGCCGAAGTCGAAGCGGCACATATTCGATCCGTCGAGGCAGACGGCCCAGATATCGTCTCCAATGGCCTCGCGCTTTCCGGCACGGTGCATTGGATGTTCGATCGAGGGCTCTTGTCGCTCGCGGACGATTTGTCGATTCTGATCTCTCACCATGTGAATGATCGCGACGGCATTGCCGGGCTCCTCAACCACTCGCGGCGCGCGCGGCCGCCGTCGCGGCTAGCCGACAGTCCGCACCCTCTGTTTCTGAGTTGGCATCGCGAGCATTGCTTTAAAGGGTGATTGCGCCGTCTGCATTCGTATGTGCAGCGCCGTCCGGTTGACGCTGCAGTGCAGCGTGACCACTTGGGGCCGATGCATGCCCCCGCCGCCCGCACCACGCCCGTCGCGCTCGTCCATTTCGCGCTGGCGATGGGCGGGTTCGCGATCGGCACCACCGAATTCGCGACGATGAGCCTCGTGCCCTATTTCGCGCAGGGGCTCGGCATCGACGAGCCGACCGCGGGGCATGTGATCAGTGCCTATGCGCTCGGCGTGGTGGTGGGCGCGCCCTTGCTCGCGGTGCTGGGCGCGAAGATGGCGCGGCGGACGCTGCTGATCGCGCTGATGGCGAGCTTCGGCCTGTTCAACGCCCTGAGTGCGCTGGCGCCGACCTATGGCTGGATGCTGGTGTTCCGCTTCCTCAGCGGGCTGCCGCACGGCGCCTATTTCGGCATCGCCGCTCTGGTCGCCGCGTCGCTGGTCCCCGACAACCAGCGCTCGCAGGCGGTGGGGCGCGTGCTGCTCGGGCTGACCATCGCGACGGTGATCGGCGTGCCTTTGGCCAATTGGATGGGCCAGGCGATCGGCTGGCGCTGGGGTTTCGCCGTCGTGGCGGTGCTCGCCTTGCTCACCATGGCGCTGGTCTGGTGGCTCGCGCCGCGGGATCGGCCGGCGCAGGACGCGAGCCCCTTGCGCGAGCTCGGTGCGCTGGCGAACGGGCAGGTGTGGCTCACGCTCGGGATCAGCGCGATCGGCTTCGGCGGATTGTTCTGCGTCTATACCTATGTCGCCTCGACTTTGCTCGAAGTGACGCATGTCTCCGCCGGCATGATCCCGGTCGTGCTCGCGGTGTTCGGCGCCGGGATGACGATCGGCAACATCATCGTCCCCAAATTCGCCGATCGCGCGCTGATGCCCACCGCGGCGGTGCTGCTGCTCGGCAGCGCCGCGGCGCTGGCGCTCTATCCGATTGCCGCCGCGCATCTCTGGTCGATCTGCCTCGCGGTCTTCGCGATCGGTTTCGCCGGGGCGCTCGGCGCGATCCTCCAGACGCGGCTGATGGATGTCGCCGGCAATGCGCAGATGCTCGCGGCGGCGCTCAACCATTCGGCGTTCAACACCGCCAATGCGCTCGGGCCGTGGCTCGGCGGGATGGCGATCGCCGCGGGCTGGGGCTGGACCTCGACCGGCTATGTCGGCGCGGCGCTGGCGCTGGGCGGCTTCCTGGTCTGGTGCGTCGCGGTGCTGGCCGAACGCCGCGCGCTCAGGGCCCCCGCCGTCGCGCGATCAGCTTGATCGCGAGCGCGCGGCGCGGCGGTGCGAAGCGCAGGACGAGATAGCCCGCGGCCGCCGAGAGCACCGATCCGGCCAGCACCCCGATCTTGACCTCGTCGGCGAGCGCAGCGTCGCCCGCGAAAGCCAGCCCGCCGATGAACAGGCTCATCGTGAAGCCGATTCCGGCGAGCAGCGACACGCCATAGATTTGCGGCCAGCTCGACCAGCCCGGCTTCGCCGCGAAACCGATGCGGTGCGCGGCGACGATCGCGCCGAAGATGCCGAGCTGCTTGCCGACGAACAGCCCCAGCGCGATCCCGAGCGGCAGCGGATCGAGCAGCACCGACGGGGTCACGCCCGCGAGCGACACGCCGGCATTGGCGAAGCCGAACAAGGGTACCACGAGGAACGCCGACCACGGATGCAGCGCGTGCTCGAGCCGGTGGAGCGGCGATTCGGCCGGATCGCGCGAAATCGGGATGGCCAGCGCGGCGAGCACCCCCGCGATCGTCGCATGCACCCCCGATCGGAACACGAACACCCAGAGCAAAACCGCCAGCAGCAGATAGGGTGACAGCCGCCGCACCCCGGCGCGGTTGAGCCCGAACATCACCAGCAGCACCCCCGCCGCCAGTCCCAGCGACACCAGATCGAGCTTGGCGGTGTAGAACAAGGCGATGATCACCACCGCGCCGAGATCGTCGACGATCGCGACGGTGGTCAGGAACAGCTTCAACGCGGTCGGCGCGCGCTTGCCGAGGATCGCGAGGATCCCGATCGCGAAGGCGATGTCGGTCGCCGCGGGGATCGCCCAGCCGCGAACCAGCGCGGGCTGATGCCCTGCCACCAGCAGATAGAGCAACGCCGGCACTGCCATCCCTGCCGCCGCGGCGAGCACGGGCAGCCGCCGCCGGTCCCAGCTCGCCAGCCGCCCGACGACGAACTCGCGCTTGATCTCCAGCCCGACGAGCAGGAAGAACAAGGCCATCGCCGCGTCGTTGATCCACAGATGCACGCTCATCGGCCCGTATTTCGGGCTGATCACCGGGCCGGTCTCGAGATGGAGCAAGTGGAAATAGTCCGCGGACAGCCCGGGCAGATTGGCGACGAGCATCGCGCACGCCGCCGCCGCCATCAGCACGATCCCGCCCGCCGCCTCGCTATGGAGGAAGTCGCGGGTAGCCGAGCGGACGCGGCGGATCATGCCCTGGTTAGCGCCTCTGTGATCAGTTTCCGGCTGTTCTCGATCCCGTAGAGCGCGATGAAGCTGCCCATGCGCGGTCCCTGCTCGGAGCCGAGCAGGGTCTCGTACAGCGCCTTGAACCAGTCGCGCAGGCTCTCGAACCCGCCGGTCTTGCCGATCTCGTAGACGATATTCTGAATGTCTTCGGCCGATGCGTCGGCCGGGAGCGCCGCCAGTTCGGTGTCGAGCCGCCGGAGCGCCTCGACCTCGACGCCCTCGGGCGCGCGCTTCTTGAGCGTCGGCGTCACGAAGTCACGGGCATAAGCCAGCGCATAGCCGATCAAGCCGTCGAGCGCCGGATAGCTCTCGGGCGTCGCGTCGGGGACATAATTGGCGAGATAGGCCCAGACCTGCTCCTTGCTCGCCTCGCCCATCACCCCGACCAGGTTGAGCAGCAACCCGAACGTCACCGGCAAGGTCTCCGCCGGCGGCGGGCCGTTATGGATATGGTGCACCGGATTGCCGAGCTTCTGCTCGATCGGCTGGGCGGCATAATTGCCGCGGAACTGCCAGTAATCGTCCACTGCGCGCGGGATCAGCCCGAGGTGGAGCGCCTTGGCCTTTTTGGGCTCGCGATAGATGTAGAAAGCCAGGCTCTCGTCGGGTCCATAGGTCAGCCATTGCTCGAGGCTGAGCCCGTTGCCCTTGGATTTGGAGATCTTCTCGCCCTTCTCGTCGAGGAACATCTCGTAGTTGAAGCCCTCGGGCGGCCTGCCGCCCAGCACCCGCGTGATCTTCGACGACTGGATCACCGAATCGATCAGGTCCTTGCCCGACATCTCGTAATCGACGCCGAGCGCCACCCAGCGCATCGCCCAGTCGACCTTCCACTGCAGCTTCGCCTGCCCGCCGAGGATCGACTGCTCGATCCGTTCGCCCCTACCGTCACTGGCATCCTCGAACGCGATCATCCCCGTCTCGGGATCGAGCACCTCGATGGGCACCTGGAGGACGATGCCGCTCTTCGGGCTCACCGGCAACACCGGCGAATAGGTCGCCTGGCGCTCCTTGCGCAGCGTCGGCAGCATCACGTCCATGATGCCCTGATAGTGGCGCAGCACATTCTTCAGCGCATCGTCGAAAATGCCGTCCGCATAATAATCGGTCGACGAGACGAACTCATAGTCGAAGCCGAAGCGATCGAGGAACTCGCGGAGCAATGCATTATTGTGCGCGGCGAAGCTCTCATGCGTGCCGAACGGATCGGGAATGCGCGTCAGCGGCTTGCCGAGATGCTCGGCCAGCATCTCCTTGTTGGGCACGTTGTCCGGCACTTTCCGTAGCCCGTCCATGTCGTCGCTGAATGCGATCAGGCGGGTCGGAATGTCCGACAGGGTCTCGAACGCGCGGCGCACCATCGTCGTGCGCAGCACTTCGTTGAACGTGCCGATATGCGGCAGCCCCGACGGGCCATAGCCGGTCTCGAACAGGACATGGCCTTTCGCCGGCGCACCGTCCGGATAGCGCTTGAGCAGTTTCCGCGCCTCTTCATAGGGCCAGGCCTTGGAGTCGAGCGCGGCGGCGCGCAGTTCGGGTGCGATGTCGGTCATGATCAGGCGCGTCTAGCGAAGACCGGCGCAGGGAGCCAGCGTCGCGCATAGGGCATGACGCGCCGTGCGTTGCATACATGCTTCCGCTGTGGGAGCGTCCCCACCGGTTACGAGGAGAGACCGTTGATGAGCTACATCATCGCCTTGCTGGCGGCGGCGTCGCAAGCCGCCGTGACGGTGCCCGTCACAGAGGCTCGCTTCGTGCCCACCAATCCGAACGACCCGAACAGCACGCAGATCGCAGTGCTCAGTGGCGATCCCGCGACCGGCCCCTCCGACATGCTCATGCGCTTCGGTCGCGGCGAAGGCGGGCCGCATGTGCATTCCTCGGATTACCGGCTCGTCGTCATCGAGGGCGTGATGAAGCATGCGGAGGCCGGCGCCTACGCCTCGGCGCCGTCCATGGGCCCCGGAAGCTACTGGTTCCAGCCGGCCAACCAGCCGCACGTCGATTCGTGCCTCAGCGATCGGTGCACGATGTTCATCAGCTGGTCCGGAAAGCGCGACACGACGCACCTCCCGGCGAAATAGGGCGGGTCATTCGGCATCCGGCCAGAGAGGAAGGTCCGCTATTCGGTCGGCTGCCAGGTCCGCAACGGATGGTTTACAGGCGTCACGGCGTTCCGCGAGCGTGGTCGCTAGGCGCCCAGTTCAAGTCATTCAGAGCAGGCGCTTAATCCCGAAAGCCGCCATTGGTCTCTGGATAGATGCAACACCGAAGCGCGGATTAGTGTCCGCATCGCAGCGCTTAGGAAAGCGAGATGGCGAAGATCAAGGCGATAGAAAATAAAAAACGGCCACCCGTCGGGATGGCCGTTTAGATATCAGCTTTGAAGGGTTTCCAATCCTATCCTATGCAAACGCGGCGAGCCTAGGAATGCTCTCAAGGCGCGCCTGATTTTCCCTTCTTACTTCTGCCAGATCGTATGCGGTCTGCATCTTGCAAAGCAAAGCAGCCGAATATCCAGTCGCGGCTTCGATGCGCGCCGCAAGTGCTGGCGTAATGGGCCCCTTGCCATTCAACACCTTGGCAACACTCGGCTGCGTAGCGCTAATCGCGTCTGCCAAGGCCGACCCCGTGACCTTGTGGGTAGGAAGAACTTCCACCTTCAACATAACGCCGGGGTGGATGGGATAGAGGTCCGTAAGGAACTCGTTGCGTTCGATGAACTGGTTCTCCGTGGTAGGCATGTCAAACATCCGAATAATTGCAACTGGCTGCGCGTGCGGACGCGCCAGCCGTCTCCTCGCTAATGCGGATCGTCGTAGGTCATATTCGTAATCTCCTTAGCCTTGGTGTTGTAATCAAAAAGCAAACGGGTGCTGCCCGTAACGTCGATGCTCCAAAGCGTTTTGCTACCGCCATAACGGTGCGTTCGCCATTCAGGGTGCGCGTCTGCGGCCTCCTTCAAGCTATCCGCCGCCGAAAGCACGCCGAAGCGAATGCGGATCGACATTGCAACTGCAGGTTGCAGCCCGCGCACCGCCTCGCCCGGAGGTGTGCGGAGCAGCAGCTTGATCCGCTTGTCTGACACTCCGATCCGCATGAACCCTGTTCCTCGTTTATATGTCTATAGCATATAGTCAGAACGGGTGAACGAGTCAAGCAATTATATGCTCTCGACATATACGAGCGGCCTTCGCACGACATGCGCTGAAGTTGAGCGACCTACAAGTTCGACATGAGGTTATGCGGCGTTCGGCGCTCTACGGTACAGATCGGGCAGGTCCCTATCACGGCCGATTGACTTAACACATCCTGCTTCGAAAGGGCCTCGCCCCGACAGTTATCGAGCCAAGGGCTGACGACCAGACTAAGCGGTTTCGAGGCGCCATTGGCGACGTCGGCTTTTCAGTCGGCGCTGCTCGAAAGCGGACTGCCTGCAGTCGGCCAGACTTCGTCGTTGCCAAGAAGATCGATCGAGGTCCGCAACTGGGCGGTCAGCAAACCCCGCCATTCCCCCTTCCAATGTAGGATTTCGTCTGGGATAGACTCGTGGATGCACGAGTCGTCGCCTCCCGATCCGCCTGACATCGAGGACGAACTCCCCGATTTCACCCCCGTCCCGCTCACCCGGCATCGTCACGACGGCTGGACGCCCGAGCGCCAGCGCGGGTTCATCGCGGCGCTGGCCGAAAGCGGCGTGGTCGCGCGGGCGGCGCGTTCGGTCGGGATGAGCGGCGCCTCCGCCTATAATCTGCGCCGTCGCCCGGGCGCGGAGAGCTTCGCGCTCGCTTGGACGATCGTCGAATATGAAGCACGCGAGCGTGCGCTCGACTTCGTGATCGACCAGTTCAGACACGGTTCGACGCGGCCGCGTTTCTATCGCGGCAAGTTCGTCGGGACGATCCACCGCTATGAGACCCGCATGGCGCTGGCCGCGGTGCGCGCGGCGTTCTCGGTGCCGCCGAGGCGCTGCGTACCGACGGGCAAAGTTGACGAATGACACGCGAGTCCCGCAACTTTGCCGTGCTCGACACGCGATTTCGGCTGGCGATGCGGAACGAAAAGCGTACAGATTGACGCGCCGATGACGCCGCCTCTGCCCTATCCCGCGCTCCACGCCAGCCATGGCGGCATCTGGATCGCAACCGCGGAGGAAACGCGCGCCGTCAGCCGTGGCGAGGCGATCCGCATCGCCGCCGACACGCCGACGATCCTGCTCAATGCGCCGCTGATCGGCCAAAGGCTCGGCCATCCGGAGATCAACGGGCTCGATCTGCTCGAACTCTTCGCCTTCCTCCGTCCCGCGCGCTTCATGGTTCCCACGCCCAAGGGCCTTGCCCGCGCCACCGGCCTCGCAATTCCCGAAAACGATGCGGAGGTCGCGCCGTTTCTGCGCCGCGCCGCGGAGGCGCTGCTGGCGGTGCCGGCGGGTGACTGGCCCGAGCGCGAAGGGGTGGAATTCGCTCCAGTCGCTGTTCCGGCTGCGCTGGCCCTGGGCGCCGGCGTTGAGCCCGGCGATCGCCAAGCCGGGCCAGGCCGAACGCTGGCTGTTCTCGAAACTTCCCGAATGGGAGGAGCGCCCGCCGCGCCCCGCGCCGCGCACCATCACGCTCGCCGATACGGATATCGCCGAACGGCTGGCGCGGCTCACCGGCAGCGGTGCCGAGCGACGCCAGGGCCAACGCGATTATGCCGCCGCCGCTGCGGGCGCCTTCGCCCCGCGCGCAATGCGCGATTCGCCCAATCTGATCCTCGCCGAAGCGGGAACGGGGATCGGCAAGACGCTCGGCTATCTCGCCCCCGCCTCGCTCTGGGCCGAGCGCGCCGAAGGGCCGGTCTGGGTGTCGACCTTCACCAAGGCGCTGCAGCGCCAACTCGCGCAGGAGAGCGAGCGGCTGTTTCCCGATCCCGAGACGCGCAAGCGGCGGATCGTCACCCGGAAGGGCCGCGAGAATTATCTGTGCCTGCTCAATCTGGAGGACGCGCTGCAGGGCGGATTCGCCGGCCGCGCGGCGATCCTCGCGCAATTGGTGGCGCGCTGGGCAGCATATAGCGCCGACGGCGACATGATCGGCGGCGACTTGCCCGGCTGGCTGCCCACTCTGTTCCGCCGCAACGGCTCGACTGCGCTGACCGACCGGCGCGGCGAGTGCATCTATGCCGGCTGCCCGCATTACCGGAAATGCTTCATCGAGCGCGCGGCGCGGGCCTCGGCCGAAGCCGACATCGTGATCGCGAATCACGCATTGGTGATGGTCAACGCGGCACGAGGAAGAGAGTCGGCGACGCGGCCGACGCGCTATGTCTTCGACGAGGGGCATCATCTGTTCGACGCCGCCGACGCGATGTTCTCGGCGGCGCTCACCGGCCAGGAAGCGATCGAGATCCGCCGCTGGATCACCGGCCCCGAATCGGGATCGCGCGGTCGGAGGCGAGGCCTCGCCGCGCGGCTCTCCGACGTCGCGAGTTACGACGAAGAGGGCGGTCTCGCGATCGCCGAGGCAGTCGATGCCGCCCGCGCGCTGCCCAGCGACGGCTGGCTCCAGCGGCTGAACGAAGGCGAGCCGTTCGGACCCGTGGAGGCGCTGCTCGCGGCGGTACGCGGGCTGGTCTATGCACGAGACGTCAACGGCTCGGGCGATGCGGGCTATGGCCTAGAGACCGAGCTGGCCGAGCCCGACGGCGCATTGGTCGAGGCGGCGGGACCTGCCGGCGCGGCGCTCGACGCGCTCGTCCGCCCATTGGTCAAGCTCGGGCGCCGGCTCGAAGCGGTGCTCGCCGATGCGCCCGACTGGATGGACGGCCCGGCGCGCGCGCGAATCGAAGGCGCGATCGCTTCGCTCGGGTGGCGGACCGAGACCGTCGGCGCATGGCTGGCGCTGATCGCCCGGATCGGCGGGCCGGCCGATCCCGAATATGTCGACTGGTTGGCAGTCGATCGGGTCGAGGGCGCGAATATGATGTCGGCCTCCACCGCCACTGGCTCGATCCGTCCAAGCCTTTCGCGAAAACGGTGCTCGAGCCCGCGCACGGCGCCGTGATCACGTCGGCGACGTTGCGCGCGGGCGGCGACTGGGACGTTGCCGAGGCGCGTACCGGCGCGTCGCACCTGCTGCGCCCCGCCCAGCGGTTCGAGGCGGCGAGCCCGTTCGATTATCCGGGCCAGGCCGAAGTGCTCATCGTCACCGACGTCAAGCGCGGCGACTTGCCCGCGCTCGCCAATGCCTATGCCCGGCTGGTGGTTGCGGCGGAAGGCGGCACGCTGGGGCTGTTCACCGCGATCCGCCGGCTGCGCGCGGTCCATGCCCGCATCGCCGACCGACTGGCGCGCGAGGGCCTTCCTTTGCTCGCCCAGCATGTCGATCCGATCGACACCGGCACCCTGGTCGACATCTTCCGCGACGATCCGCGGACCTCGCTGATCGGCACCGATGCCCTCAGGGACGGTGTCGACGTCCCCGGCCATTCGCTGCGGCTGGTGGTGATGGAGGGCGTCCCCTGGCCCAAGCCGAGCGTGCTCCACGCGGCGCGGCGGCTCGCCGGCGGCGGCACCGCGTATGACGATCGCATCGTCCGCGCGCGGCTGGCGCAGGCATTCGGCCGGCTGATTCGCCGCGCCGACGATCGCGGCAGCTTCGTTTTGCTCTCCGCGGCGAGCCCGTCGCGGCTGCTCGATGCGTTTCCGCCGGGCACGCCGGTGGCGCGCGTCACGCTCGACGAGGCCGTGGCGCGCGTTCGGCTTTCCTCGAGAGCCGATTGCGGCATGAGGCGCCCGCGAACGCCTGACGAGCTTGGGGAAGTGATGAAGACGCTCACGCTGCTGCGCCACGCCAAGTCGGGTTGGGACGATCCGGTCGCGCGCGATTTCGATCGGCCGCTCAACCCCAAGGGCCAGCGCGCCGCGGCGATGGTCGGCCGCCACATGAAGGCGCTGGGCCTCGCCTTCGAGCGCGTCGTCGCCTCGCCCGCGATGCGCGTGGTCGAGACGCTCGATCATGTCGGCCAGGGCTATGGCAGCGACCTCGCCCCCGCCTGGGACCAGCGCATCTACCTCGCCTCGACCGCGACTCTGCTCGATGTCGTCCACGGGCTGCCCGACGGGGCCGATCACGTGCTGCTCGTCGGGCATAATCCGGGGCTCGAGGAACTCGTGCTGCTGCTGGTGCCCGACGGCGGCGCGCTGCGCGACGAAGTCGAGATCAAGTTTCCCACGGCGACCCTGGCCGAGATGACCTTCGACATTGCGGGCTGGGAAGAGGTGAAGGCCGGCAGCGCCACGCTGGTGCGCTTCGTGCGCCCCCGCGATCTCGATCCCAGCCTCGGGCCGGATGCGCGCTAGCCGCCATCCTCTTCGAGCGCCTTGACCAGCGCGTCGCGGATTGCAGTGAACGCCTCGGCGCTGCTCCGGGGCGACCGGGTGGCCGCCTTTTCGGAGGCGAGCAGCTTCTGCACGCCGCGGATCGTATAGCCTTCATCGGCGAGAAGATGGTGGATGCGCCGCACCAGGGCGACGTCGTCGGGCCGGTAATAACGCCGGTTTCCCGCGCGAGTCAGCGGGCGGAGCTGGGGGAAACGGGTTTCCCAATACCTTAATATATGTTGGGGTCGGCCGATTTCCTGCGCGAGTTCCCCAATGGTGCGGAGGGCGCCTGCCGCCTTCTCCGAGGGGGCACGGCCCTTCTCAGTTGCCTGCCACGATGCGGTCGCGCATCATCTGGCTGGCTCTGAAAGTGAGCACCCTGCGGGGTGCGATCGGCACTTCGACACCGGTCTTGGGATTACGCCCCACCCGCTCGCCCTTGTCGCGCAGGATGAAGCTGCCGAAACCGGAGATCTTGACGTTCTCGCCCTTCGAAAGAGCTTCGCACATATGTCCGAGAATCTGCTCGACGAGACGCGAGGCATCGGCGCGCGAAAGCCCGACTTCGCGATGCAGCGATTCGGCCAGATCTGCCCTTGTCAGCGTGCCCGCAGCCGGCATGTCGGCATGTCCCCCAATGTTAATCAGTGTCCGGTCTTGACTCTATCAGATTGCGATCACGCCGCAAACCTCAACATTCCGCCTCAGTAACGACTCACCACTCAGCCTGACACATATCAGAAACGTACGACCGCTGCACCCCAGGTAAAACCCCCACCCATGGCTTCGAGAACCAGGAGGTCGCCTTGCTTGATCCGGCCGTCGCGGACTGCGGTATCGAGCGCGAGCGGCACCGATGCCGCCGAGGTGTTGGCGTGCTGGTCGACGGTCACCACCACTTTCCCCGGCGCGAGCCCGAGCTTGCGCGCAGTGGCATCGAGGATGCGGGCATTGGCCTGGTGCGGCACCACCCAGTCGACCTGGTCCGAGGACAGTCCCGCGGCGCCGAGCGTCTCCTCCATCACCGCGGCGAGATTGACCACGGCGTGGCGGAAGACCTCGCGCCCCTTCATCCGCAGCTTGCCGACGGTGCCCGTGGTCGAGGGACCGCCGTCGACATAGAGCAGGTCGTTGTGGCGGCCGTCGGCGTGCAGCCGGGTCGCGAGGATGCCGCGGCCGGTCGCTGCGTCGCTCTCCTGGCCTTCGAGCACGATCGCGCCGGCGCCGTCGCCGAACAATACGCAGGTCGCGCGGTCTTCCCAGTCGAGGATGCGGCTGAAGGTCTCGGCGCCGATCACCAGCGCGCGCCGGTGCGCGCCCGCGCGGATCATCGAATCGGCGACCTGCACTGCGTAGAGGAAGCCCGAGCACACCGCCGCGACGTCGAACGCGACGCAATCGTTGATGCCCAATGCAGCCTGGACGCGGGTGGCGCTGGCCGGGAAGGTCTGGTCGGGCGTGGCGGTGGCCAGCACGATCAGGTCGATATCGGTCGCGGCGATCCCTGCCGATTCGAGCGCGGCGCGTGCCGCGGCGGTCGCCAGCGTGCTGGTGGTCTCATCGTCCCCGGCGATGTGGCGGAAGCGGATCCCGGTGCGCTCGACGATCCATTCATCGGAAGTCTCGACGCGCTCCGCCAGTTCGGCATTGGAAACGCGTCGTTCCGGCAGGAAGGAGCCGGTACCCATAATCACCGAACGAATGGTCACGCAGCCTTTGCCTCGAAATTCCCGAGATCCTCGGCGATTCGCCGATTGAGGTCGTCGCGCAGCATCTTCGCCGCGAAACCGATTGCCGTGTCTACGCCCAGTTCGTTCGCGCTGCCATGGCTCTTCACGACGATGCCGTTCAGGCCGAGGAAGATCGCGCCATTGTGATTGTTGGGATCGAGATGGGTACGCAGCAACTCGGTGGCCGGGCGCGAGATCAGGAAGCCGATCTTCGAGCGCGTCGAGCTGGAGAAAGCGCGCTTGAGCAGGTCCGCCACGAATCGCGCGGTCCCCTCGATCGTCTTGAGCGCGATATTGCCGGCGAAACCGTCGCAGACGATCACGTCGATTTCGCCGCGCGACAGCTTGTTGCCTTCGATGAAGCCCTTGAAGTCGAGCCGCAGATGCTTGGCGGCGCGCAGTTCGGCGGCGGCCTCGCGAGATCTTGTCGGTGCCCTTCATCTCCTCGGTGCCGATGTTGAGCAAAGCGACGCGAGGGCTTTCGAGGTCGAGCGCGATTCGCGCATAAGCGGCGCCCATCACCGCGAACTGGATGAGGTTCTGCGCATCCACTTCGGTATTGGCGCCGAGATCGAGCATCACGGTGTCGTTCTCGCCAAGTGTCGGCAGCAACGCCGCGAGCGCGGGCCGGTCGATCCCCGGCATGGTGCGGAGCGACAGCTTGGCCATCGCCATCAACGCGCCGGTATTGCCCGAGGATACGGCGGCGCCGGCCTTGCCCTGCTTCACCTGATCGATGGCGATTCCCATCGACGTGGTCTTGGCGCGGCGAATCGCTGCGCTCGGCTTCTCATCGGCCGCGACGACGCCGGCCGCGTGGACGATCTCCGACGCAGCCGTCAAATTCGGGTGGCTTTCGAGACCCGCGCGAATCTGCGCCTCGTCGCCGACGAGGATGAATTCCATCCCCTCGAAACGACGGCGCGCACGCGCAACGCCCGCGAGCATAACCGCGATCCCCTCGTCGCCGCCCATCGCATCGACGGCGATTCGCATTGGGGTGGTCATGCCGGCTGGCCCTGGGTCGCGTGCGTGGCTCAGCCCTCTACGGAGGTGACTTCGCGGCCGTTATAATGGCCGCACGCCGCGCACAGATTGTGCGGGCGCTTCAGTTCGCCGCAGTTCGAGCATTCCTGGAACGCATCGACCGTGAGCGCATCGTGCGCCCGGCGCATGCCACGCCGCGAGGGCGAGGTCTTTCTCTTGGGAACGGCCATTCAGGCACCTTTACTTCGAAGAACACATGAATCAGGTCGCGATACGCCCGCATAGGTGTCCGGGCAAGCGACGGTTAGGCCGGCTGCCCGCCGGACCAACGGGGCAGGTCACGAAGCGAGGCCGCGCGTATACCGATTCTTGCCCGAGTTGCAAGGGCGTGGCAGATCGGAAACTCAAAGGGGACCTCCATGACGCTCTTCCTGCCCGTCACGCTGACCGCTGCCGGCGCCGCAGCTTTGCTCAACTTTTGGCTCGGCGTGCGAATCTCGCGAATCCGCGTGTCGAACAGGATCCTCCATGGCGAGGGTCCCAATGGCGAGCTGACCACGCGGATGCGCGCGCATCTCAACTTCACCGAATATGCGCCGATCACGCTGATTCTCATTGCCCTGATCGAACTCGCGACGGGGCCGACGATCTGGCTCTGGGGATTTGCCGCCGCGTTTCTGCTCGGCCGCGCGCTCCATGCGGTCGGGATGGTCGCGCGGCTGTGGATGCGGCAGGCGGGGATGCTGCTCACCTTCCTGCCGATGCTGGCACTCGCCGGCTATGCCATCTATCTCGGCGCGCAGGCGCCCAAGCAGCCGCCGACCACCGTCTTCAAGATCCGCCCGGTCGGTTAGCCGCGCGCCAGCGCCGCATCGCTCACGAACGGATTCGTCCGCCGCTCGTGCGCGAAGTTGCTGGGCTGGCCGTGGCCGGGGACGAACACCGTGTCGTTCCCCAGCGGCCACAGCCTGCCGGTGATCGCGTCGATCAGATCCTGATGATTGCCCTTGGGGAAGTCGGTGCGGCCGATCGATCCCTGGAACAGCACGTCGCCGACGATCGCCAGCTTCGACGGCGCATGGTGGAAGACGACATGGCCCGGCGTGTGGCCGGGGCAATGATAGACGTCGAGCACCAGCGCGCCGACAGTCACCTGGTCGCCATCGGCCAGCCAGCGACCAGGCTCGAACGGCACGCCGCGCACGCCATATTTACGGCCATCCTCTTCGAGCCGGTCGATCCAGAAGCGGTCGGCCTCGTGCGGGCCTTCGATGCCGACATCCAGTTCGGCGGCGAATTCGCCCGCCAGCCCGCAATGGTCGATATGGCCATGGGTGATCAGGATCTTTTCGATCGTCACCTTGTGCTGCGCGGCCGCCGCGCGGAGGCGATCGAGGTCGCCGCCCGGATCGACAAAGGCGCCGCGCATCGTGCGCGTGCACCAGAGCAGGCTGCAATTCTGCTGGAGCGGCGTGACCGGCACGATCGCCACGCGCATCGGAGGGTTCGACATGCGCCGCTGATAGGTGGCGCAGGGTGCGGCGGCAACACGGGCTTGCCGTAAGGCGGCTGCGGCGGCATGCGCAGCGCGATGGCGTTGCCCGCTCCTCCCTTCGTGCTACTCGACGATGCCCGGCCGGGCGGCGCGGCGGCGCGGCTCTATGCCGATCCGGTCGAGATCGTGCGTGCCGACCGGCCCGAACAGGTCCGGCCCGCGCTCGAAGCGCTGCGGGCCGCCCGCGCGCGCGGGCTCGAGGCGGCGGGCTATATCCGATACGAGGCGGCGGCCGGGCTCGAGCCGAAGCTGGCGCATCTCGCCGGGCAAGGCTCCCTGCTCTGGTTCGGGCTGTTCAACGGCTATCGGGAAGTCGATCCCGCGGCGATCCTGCCCGATCCCGCCGGGGCATGGGCCGGAGCGCCGGAACCGCGGATCACGCGCCGCGATTATGCCGAAAGCTTCGCGCGGGTCGCCGAACTGATCTCGGCAGGCGATATCTACCAGGCCAATCTCACCTTCCGCGCCGAAGTGCCGACCGCGGGCTCTCCCGCCTCGGTCTACGCCCTGGTGCGCGGGCGCGCGGCGGCAGGCTATGGCACGCTGGTCGCCACCGGCGAGGAGTGGCTATTGTCCTTCTCGCCCGAGCTCTTCTTCGCCCTCGAAGGCGGCAGGCTCACTGCGAAGCCGATGAAGGGCACGGCGGTGCGCGACATGGATCCGGCGCGCGACGCGGCCAATGCCGCGGAACTGCGCGCCGATCCCAAGCAGCGCGCCGAGAATCTGATGATCGTCGATCTGATGCGCAACGATCTCAGCCGCGTGTCGCGCCCCGGCAGCGTGGCGGTGCCGCAGCTCTTCCATGTCGAGCATTACCCGACGGTCCATCAGATGGTGTCGACGATCACCGCAGATCTCGACACGGACCATGACGCGATCGACGCGCTGGCGGCCTTGTTCCCCTGCGGCTCGATCACCGGCGCGCCCAAGTTGCGCGCGATGGAAGTCATCGCCGAAACCGAGGACGCGCCGCGCGGCATCTATACCGGCGCGATCGGCCGGCTCGACGCGAACGGCGATGCGATGTTCAACGTCGCGATCCGCACGCTGACCGTTGCCGGGGGCGACTCGCGCGCGGTTTTGGGTTTAGGGTCGGGCGTGGTTGCCGATTCGGACCCGGAGCAGGAATGGCAGGAATGCCTCGCCAAGGGCGCATTCGTGACGGCGGGTGAGCGCCCGTTCGACCTGATCGAGACGATGCGCTTCGATCCGATGGAGGGCATCCCGCTGCTCGAGCGCCACCTCGGGCGGATGAAAAGCAGCGCGGCGGCACTGGGCTTCGCGTTCGACCGCCATTCGGTACGCAACGAGCTCCAGGCCGCGACTTTCCGGCTGCGGGCGGCTTCGAAGGTGCGGCTGCTGCTCGGGCGCTCGGGGGCGATCTCGATCGGCATCAGCCCGTTGCCCGAGATATCCGACCAACCGATGGGTGTGGCGATCCGCCCCTCGAAGTCGCGCCGGACGACTTTCGACTGTGCCACAAGACCAGCCGCCGCGGCTTCTACGATCGCGCACGTTCAGCGGCGGGCGTGCCGGAAGTCGTATTCACCGACGCGCAGGGCTTCCTCACCGAAGGCAGCTTCACCAGCATTTTCGTGGGAAGCGCCGACGGCGTGCTGCTCACGCCACCGCTGGCGCGCGGGCTGCTCCCCGGCGTGCTCCGCGCCGAGCTGATCGAGAGCGGCCGTGCAGTCGAGCGGGATTTGCGTCCGGAGGATCTCGCGGGCGGTTTCCAGCTCGGCAATGCACTGCGCGGACTCGTATCTGCCGTTACAGTTGCGGAGCCGGCGAAGGCAGACGTATAGGCGCGGCCATTCCCTTCCGGAAAAGGCCCAGGACCATGCAGACCTCCGCCGCGCTCCAGCGCATCCAGCCCTCCGCCACGCTCGCGATGACGAGCCGCGTGTTCGAGCTGAAGCGGCAGGGCATCGACGTGATCGGCCTCGGCGCCGGCGAGCCCGATTTCGACACCCCGATTTCGTCAAGGAAGCGGCGATCGAGGCGATCCGCGCGGGCAAGACCAAATACACCAATGTCGACGGCACCCCCGAATTGAAGCAGGCGGTGGTCGCCAAGTTCGCGCGCGACAACGGCCTGACCTATGCCGAGAACCAGATCAGCGTGAACTCGGGCGGCAAGCACACCTTGTTCAACGCCTTCTGCGCGACGATCGACGCCGGCGACGAAGTCATCGTCCCGGCGCCTTACTGGGTGAGCTATCCCGACGTGGTCGAGTTCGCCGGCGGCAAGCCGGTGTTCATCGCGGCGGGCGCCGATCAGAACTACAAGATCCGTCCCGAGCAGCTCGAAGCCGCGATCACTGCGAAGACCAAATGGGTAGTGCTCAACTCGCCGTCCAACCCGACGGGCGCGGCATACAGCGCGGCCGAGCTCAAGGCGCTGGGCGAAGTGCTCGAACGGCACCCGCACGTGCTGATCTATGCCGACGACATGTACGAGCACATCCTCTACGACGGCTTCGAATTCGCGACGATCGCGCAGGTCGTCCCCTCGCTCTACGATCGCACGCTCACCGCCAACGGCGTGTCCAAGGCGTACGCCATGACCGGCTGGCGGATCGGCTATGCCGGCGGCCCTGCCTGGCTGATCAAGGCGATGGGCAAGCTCCAGTCGCAGTCGACGTCGAACCCGTGCAGCATCTCGCAGGCCGCGTCCGTGGCCGCGCTCAACGGCGACCAGAGCTTCCTCAAGGAGCGCGTCGCGGCGTTCCAGGGCCGGCGTGATCTGGTCGTGTCGATGCTCAACCAGATCAACGGCATGACCTGCCCCCGTCCCGAAGGCGCCTTCTACGTCTATCCCGAATTCGCCGGGCTGATCGGCAAGACCACGCCCAAGGGTGTGAAGATCACCACCGACGAGGAAATGATCGCCTATCTGCTCGATGAGGCCAAGGTCGCGGCAGTGCACGGCGCCGCCTTCGGCCTCTCGCCGGCGATGCGGATCAGCTATGCGACGTCGGAGGCTTTGCTGACCGAGGCGTGCACGCGGATTCAGACCGCCTGCGCGGCCTTGCGCTGAGGCACGGAACGCACGATCTTGCGCCCATGCTGGAATGGGCCCTCCCAATTGGCCTCGCCGGAGCGGCATTGCTGCTGCCGGCGATCGCCGCCCCGCCGCCGAGCGCGCGGTGCCGATTCCGCCGCCGGCGCAGGATGTCCCCGGGGGCAAGAACGAGCAGGTCGCGGTGCTTGCCGGCGGCTGCTTCTGGGGGATGGAGGCAGTCTTCCAGTCGGTGAAGGGCGTGCATTCGGTGACCAGCGGCTTCGCCGGCGGCACCAGGGGCACTGCCAGCTACGGCCAGGTGTCGACCGAACGCACTGCCCATGCCGAGGCGGTGCGTATCGTCTACGATCCGACGAAGGTGAGCTATGGCACGCTGCTGCGCGTCTATTTCTCGGTCGCGCACGATCCGACCCAGCTCAATCGCCAGGGCCCCGATGTCGGCCCCAGCTATCGCTCGGCAATCTTCCCCCAGGACGCCGCCCAGCGCCGCGTCGCCACCGCCTATATCGCGCAGCTCGGCCGCACCAAGGCGTGGCCCAGGCCGATCGTGACCAGGATCGAGAGCGGCGCCTTCTACCAGGCCGAGGCGTACCACCAGGACTTTTTCTGGCGGAACCCGACGCACCCCTACATCGTGCGCTGGGACAAGCCCAAGGTCGCGGCGTTCAGGAATGCGTTCCCGCAACTCGCGAATTGAGCGGAAAATCCTCCCCCGCCAGGGGAGGTGTCGCCGAAGGCGACGGAGGAGTAAGCACGCCGCGAGGTTAGTGCTTCCTCCCCTCCCTCATGCTGCGCATGCCACCTCCCCTTGCGGGGGAGGATAGAAATCAAATCAGCCCCATCGCCGCGAGTTCGCCAACCAGTCCCGCCGGCATCTCGGCAACGCCCGCACCGGCCTCGCCCAGGTCGACCGGGGCATCCTTGCCCTCGAGATAGCGCCATCCCTGGTGCGCGCGCTTGGGCCGCGCCTGGACGAGCACCAGCTTCGGTTCGAGATAGATCGCCACGCGCCCGCCCTCGGCCTCGCCGAAGCCCAGGATCGGCGAGCGGCCGATCAACTGGTGCTTGATGATCCAGAACAGCGACCCACCCGCAATCTCTTCATGCCTCTTGGGCAGATAGCGCGTGGTCAGGAAGGCGGGCTGGTGCGCCGCCTTGAGCGCGAGGCGCTCCTGCAGATATTCGATGCTGTCGCAGCCATAGGCGACCTTGGTCAGATGTAGCGGCACGGCTGCAATCTGGGGTCGCGGAGGGCGGCGATCAACCGACCAGCCCGCTCGCCGTGGCGAGGCCGAGAAACGCGAGGAAGCCCATCGAATCGGTCACCATCGTGACGAATACCGACGAAGCCACCGCCGGATCCTGCTCGAATCGCTCCAGCGTCAGCGGCACCAGCACGCCGGCCAGTCCCGCGATCAATATGTTGGCGAGCATCGCCGCCGCGATCACCATCCCCAGCGCCGCGTCCTGGAAAGCCGTGCCTATGCCGAGCCCGATCACCGCCGCGACGGTGAGCCCGTTGAGCACCGCGATCGAGATTTCGCGCCGGATCGCACGCAGCGTGTTGGATTGGGTCAGCTGGTTGGTGGCGAGCGCGCGCACGGTCACTGCCAGCGTCTGCGTTCCGGCATTGCCGCCGACCCCGGCGACGATCGGCATCAGCGCCGCGAGCATGGCCTTTTGCGCGATCGTCGCGTCGAAGAGGAACACGATCGTCGCGGGCACCAGCGCCGTCACCAGATTGGTGAGCAGCCAGCGGACGCGGCCCTTGTAGCTGTCGAGCACCGGCTCGTTGATGTCGCCTTCGCCCGCGCCCGACAGGTGCAGGATATCCTCGCCGGCTTCTTCGGAGATGATGTGGACCACGTCGTCGACGGTGATCATGCCGACCAGCCGGCCGTTCGAATCGATCACCGCGGCCGAGATCAGCGCGTATTTCTGGAAGCGGAGCGCCACTTCCTCCTGGTCCATGTCGGCCGGGATCAGCGTCTGCTCGCGCTTCATCACGTCGGCGATCGAAACGGCGCGCGGCGTCCGCAGGATCCAGCTCAAATGGCAGGTGCCCACCGGATGGTGCGCGGGATCGACCACGAAGATTTCCCAGAAATCGGTGGTCAGCTCTTCCTCGCGCCGCAGATAATCGAGCACGTCGCCGACGGTCCAATGCTCGGGCACCGCGATCAGCTCGCGCTGCATCAGCCGGCCGGCGGTCTCCTCGGGATAAGAGAGCGCTTCCTCGATCGCGGCGCGATCGTCGGGGTCGAGCGCGCGGAGCACTTCGCGCTGATCCTCGACGTCCATGTCCTCGATGATCGCGACGGCGTCGTCGGTATCGAGTTCGGCGGCGATGTCCGCCACCTGGTGGGGCTCGAGCGCGTCGACCAGCGCCTCGCGCACCCAGTCGTTCATCTCGGCGAGCACGTCGCCGTCGATCAAGTCCGAGATCGCCGCCGCCAGCGCCGGGCGTAGCTCGGCAGGGGTCAGCTCGACGAGATCGGCGATGTCGGCGGGATGGAGCGGGGCGACGCGCGCGCGCGCAGTCTCGGCATCGCCCGCGGCGACTGCCTCGAGCACGGCACTGACGAATTCGGGCTTGAGCCGATCGTCCTCGTCGAGCTCGCTTTCGGGCGCCCGCGATTCTGGATGAAGTTCGGTCTCGCTCATCGTTCGACCTCCCTGATGCGCCCGGTTGCGCCGCTCCTAGCGCGGCGCGTCGCCACTGCCAATGCAGCGCGCATGTTGCAAGCCACAGGCAAGGTGCTTAGGGCCGCAGGCAAAGTTCCATCGGAGTAATCTATGTCCGCCCCAAGCACGCTCGTCCTGACTCTCGATACCGGTGATGTCCGGATCAAGCTTCGTCCCGATCTGGCGCCGAAGCATGTCGAGCGCATCGTCAAGCTGGCCGGGGACGGCTTCTATGACGGCGTCGTCTTCCACCGCGTGATCGACGGCTTCATGGCGCAGGGCGGCGATCCCTCGGGCACCGGCATGGGCGGCTCGAAGGAGCCCAACCTTCCGCAGGAATTCAGCGCCGAGCCGCATGTCCGCGGCGTCTGCTCGATGGCGCGGACCAACGATCCCAACAGCGCCAACTCGCAATTCTTCATCTGCCTCGACGACGCGACCTTCCTCGATCGCCAGTACACGGTGTGGGGCGAAGTGATCGAAGGCATGGAGAATGTCGACGCCCTCCCCAAGGGCGAGCCGCCGCGCACGCCCGGCAAGATCGTCAAGGCGACCGTCGAGTAACTAGAGCCATATCTCGGCCGGCACTTCAGGTCTCCGGCCGGGGTCTAGCCAAAGTTGTTTGCTGCCGTATTCTGCCTCGATGTACATGATGTATGTCGATGAAAGTGGAGACACGGGCACGGCCAACTCTCCAACCGATTTCTTCGCCTTGACGGGCATCGTGGTTCATGAGCGGCAATGGCGCAGCTTCATGAACGCGCTAATTGCTTTCAAGAAAACAATGCGCGCTGTGCACGGCCTGCCTATGCGAGCCGAGATACATGCCTCCGAATTCATCAAAAGCAAGGTCTTCGGTCTTCAACGTCACACGCGCCTAGCGATCCTGCGCAATGCGCTGGATGAGCTGGCCAAGATGCAGGACATTTCGATCACCGGGGTGATTGTCGACAAGCGTAACAAGCCTGCTGATTTTGATGTGTTTGATTTTGCGTGGAAAACACTATTTCAGCGCTTCGAGAACACCCTGATGTTTGGCAATTTTCCGGGAGCATTCAGGTCAGATTACGGTGTCGTTTTCACGGATGATACTGCGGGCTTAAAGCTACTCCGGATGGTTCGTAAAATGGCAGTGTACAATCCGGTTCCGAGCGCATTTGGCGGACCTCCAAGGAATCTCCCCATACTGAGGCTGATTGAGGATCCTCATGGGAAGGATTCAGCTGAGTCGCTTGCGATACAGATGGCGGACGTATGTTCTTATTTCCTGCACCAGCGCTACAAACCCAATAGCTACATACGCCGACAAAAAGCTGCCTACTATTATGATCGGCTCTTGCCGGTTTTGAATGTGAATGCGAGCAGGAGCTCTCCTTTGGGCATAGTGGAGCTATAAAAAGGGCGGACGACCTTTCAGCCGCCCGCCGGGGCAATCCTACTACTAGGTTGTGCCTAGGTTCAGATCACGCGAACTCAATATATAGAGATTCAGCGTGATTTTTCAATGTTTTAATCCGACTCAAAATCAACAACTTAGAGTCGTGCCCGACTACGCCTTCTCGACGCCGAGCGACTCGATCAGCCAGTCGTGGAAGATCCGCACCGGGCGCTGACCCAGCGCGCGCGGGCGGCAGACGAACCAATAGCTGTAATGGCTCTCCACGGTCAGGTCGAAGAGCTGGACGAGCCGTTCGTCGCGCGCCGCCTCGAAATGCGATTCGAGCATGAAGGCGACGCCGAGCCCCTGCGCCGCCGCCTCGAGCATCAGATTGCCCGAATCGAAATGATCGATCGCCAGCGGCTCGAGGTCCGGGACGCCCGCCGCCGCGCGCCACGCAGTAAAGGTCTCGGGCATGTCGCGATGGACCAAGGCGGTGAGCTTCGAAAGCTGCTCGGGCCGCGTGATCGGATCGGGACCTTCGACGAGGGTGCGCGCGCCGATGACGTGGACGCGGTTGCGATCGAGCCGTCGCGAATAGAAGCCCGGATCGATGTCGCGCGCGATCACGATCGCCGCATCGAGCCCGTCGCCGAGCCGGGCGACGCCATAGCCTGCGGTATCGACGTCGAGATGCAGTTCGGGGTGGCGGCGCTTGAGTTCGGGAAGGCGCGGCAGCAGCTGCTGGGTCGCGTAGAGCGGCAGCACGCCGAGCCGCAGCCGCAGCAATTCGCTGCCGCTGGTCATCGCCTCGACCGCATCGGTCATCGCATCCAGCGCAGGCGCGATCAGCCCGAGCAACCGGTCGCCATCATCATTGAGCCGCAGCGCCTGATGGCGGCGCTCGAACAACGGCTTGCCGATGAAGCGCTCGAGCGATTGCACCCGGCGGCTCAGTGCGGGCGAGGAAAGTGCGAGTTCCTCCGCGGCGGCCTTGATCGAGCCGAGACGCGCAACCTGGACGAATGCCTCGATGGCGGTGAGGGGCGGTAGCCTACGCATGATCTTTCTTTTGTGCACTGCGGTACAAGCTTCGCCGAGAGCTCGCGCCGGTGCAAGCCTTCAATGCGCCTGTGCCGCCACTATCGTACGAGCCCATTACGATTGCAACCTTTGCAATTCGGCTGGATGCATTTCGCACTTGCACAATAATTCGCCGCACTGCACATAGAGCAGGCCTTTCAGGCATCCTCTCCTAAAACTTTCCCGGCGGGTCCTTGTGGCCCGCCTTTTTGCCCCTCGCGGCACGGAAAGTCCGTTCCTATGTTCCCGCTTCATTGCCTGAAGGAAATGAAGCGTGGCGGACGACGAGACTAGAGGACGCAAGTTACAGGTTGCCAACAGCCGGCCCGAGGATAGCGGCCGTGGCATAGCGCACATCCCGCGCAGCCAGATGGCGGCGCTCGGCATCACCGAAGGCGACGTGATCGAGATCGTCGGCAAGCGGGCGACGCCCGCGCGTGCGGTTCTTCCCTATGCCGAGGACGAAGGGCTCGAACTGCTCCGCATCGACGGGCTTCAGCGCGCCAATGCCGGCGTCGGCTCGGGCGATTTCGTCGAGGTCCGGGCGGCGGTATCCAAGCCGGCGACGCGCGTCGTGTTCGCGCCCGCCCAGGCCAATCTGCGGCTCCAGGGCTCGGCGCAGGCGCTTCAGCGCACCTTCTATGGCCGGCCGCTCGCGCAAGGCGATATCGTCGCGACCGCCGGGCATCACCGCGTCGTCGATCCCAACGTCCAGCGCTGGGTCAATGCGCCCGCTTATGCGCTGCAGGAGATCCGCCTCGCCGTGGTCGCGGCAACGCCCAAGGGCATCGTCCATATCGACGAGAATACCGAGGTAGAGCTGCGGCCCGAGTTCGAGGAAGCATCCGAAAGCCGCCGCGCCGACGTCACCTATGACGATATCGGCGGCATGGCCGCGACGATCGACCAGCTCCGCGAGATGGTCGAGCTGCCTTGCGCTATCCCGAATTGTTCCAGCGTCTCGGCGTCGATCCGCCCAAGGGCGTGCTGCTCCACGGCCCGCCCGGAACCGGCAAGACGCGACTCGCCCGCGCGGTTGCCAATGAGAGCGACGCCACCTTCCACCTGATCAATGGCCCCGAGATCATGGGCTCGGCTTATGGCGAGTCCGAAGGGCGGCTGCGCCAGGTGTTCGAGGAAGCGGCCAAGTCGGCGCCGTCGATCGTGTTCATCGACGAGATCGACTCGATCGCGCCGAAGCGCGGCCAGGTCTCGGGCGAGGCCGAGAAGCGCCTCGTCGCGCAGCTGCTCACCTTGATGGACGGGCTGGAGGCGCGCGCCAACATCGTCGTGATCGCCGCGACCAACCGTCCCGAGGCGATCGACGAGGCATTGCGCCGTCCCGGCCGCTTCGATCGCGAGATCGTCGTCGGCGTGCCAGACGAGCGCGGCCGCCGTGAGATCCTCGGCATCCACACGCGCGGCATGCCGCTTGGCGATCGCGTCGATCTCGGCGAACTGGCCCGGACGACCTATGGCTTTGTCGGCGCCGATCTCGCCGCACTGACCCGCGAGGCGGCGATCGAGGCGGTGCGGCGGCTGATGCCGCAGCTCAACCTCGAGGACCGCACCATCCCGCCCGAGGTGCTCGATACGCTGTCGGTCACGCGCGAGGATTTCCTCGAGGCGCTCAAGCGCGTCCAGCCTTCGGCGATGCGCGAAGTGATGGTCGAGGCGCCGCGCGTCCGCTGGGAGGATGTCGGCGGTCTCGACGATGCCCAGATGCGGCTCAAGGAAGGCGTCGAGCTGCCGTTGAAGGACCCCGACGCGTTCCGCCGGCTCGGCATCCGCCCGGCCAAGGGCTTCCTGCTCTATGGCCCGCCCGGCACCGGCAAGACCCTGCTCGCCAAGGCCGTCGCGCGCGAGGCGGAGGCGAACTTCATCGCCACCAAATCGAGCGACCTGCTCAGCAAATGGTATGGCGAGAGCGAGCAGCAGATCGCGCGTCTCTTCGCCCGCGCGCGCCAGGTCGCGCCCTGCGTGATCTTCATCGATGAGCTCGACAGCCTCGTCCCCGCACGCGGCGGGGGCCTGGGTGAGCCGCAGGCGACCGAGCGGGTGGTCAATACCATCCTTTCGGAGATGGACGGGCTCGAGGAGCTGCAATCGGTGGTGGTGATCGGTGCGACCAATCGGCCGAACCTGATCGATCCGGCCCTGCTGCGCCCCGGGCGGTTCGACGAACTGGTCTATGTCGGGGTGCCCGACAAGGCCGGGCGCGAGCGTATCCTCAAGATCCAGACCGCGAAGATGCCGCTGGCGAGCGATGTCGATCTCGCTGCGATTGCCGACGAGACCGAGCGCTATACCGGTGCCGATCTCGAGGACGTGGTCCGCCGCGCCGGTCTGGTCGCGCTGCGGAAATCGCTGGGTGCCAGCGAAGTTTCCATGGCCGATTTCGAAGACGCCCTCGCCGATTCGCGCGCCACGGTGACGCCCGAGATGGAGGAGGAGTACGAGGCCATGTCGGGCCGGCTGAAGCAGCAGGCGTCGGCGATCCAGCCGCTCGGCTTCATTGCGCCGGGGACGCTCCGCGGCCGGGGTCCGAAGGGCGCAGATTGAGCCAGCCGTAAACGAGCAGGCACGCGAGTGCGGCGGCCGCTGTCAGATAAGGCAGCGGCCGCCACAGCTCGTATAGCCCCACGCCGATCGACGGCCCGAGCACGAACGCCGCGCCGTTGACCGAAGTGACCTTGCCCGCCACCGAACCCTGCGCCTCGGCGCCGACCGCGAGCGACGATCCCGCGGTGAAGCCCGGCCGGGCCAGCCCCATGCCGAGCGAGGTCAGCGAATAGCCCAGCGCGATCCCGTATAGCGACGTCGCGCTGCCGACGGCGATACAGCCGAACACTCCCAAGGCCGCGCCCGCGAGGATCAGCACGCGCGGCTTGAGGTCGAGCAAGGGAATCAGTCCCCATTGCGCGAGCAGCGCCGATCCCGCGCCCATCATCAGCACGAGACCGGTGGGATGAAGCGCCTCCATCGGCGACACGGCCAACCGGTCGATGATCAGGAAGCCGATCGCCTGTCCGGTCATCGCCTGGGCATGGCCGATGACGAGCCCGCTGATGATCCATGCGCGCACCCGCGGGTCGAAATAGCCCACTTTCTCGCTGGTCTCGGCCGTCGCCGCGGTCACCGTTGCCCCGGTGCCCTGTCCGCCGATCGAGGGATAGCTCGACGCCGCGCCGTGGGCATAGCCTTCGTCGCGTGGAAGCAGCCGCACCACTGCGATCCAGATCACCGCCCCGATCGCCGCCGCCACGAAGGCCGGGCCCGCCAGCCCGATCTCGGGCCCGCCGCTCCAGAGATGCCCGAGCACCAGATAGGGCGCGATCGCCGGCCCCAGGATCGTCCCCAGCCCGAATGCCGAGGCGAGCAGAGTCAGCGCCCGCGTCCGCTCCTCGCGCGTCGTCCGCCCCGCGACGATCGCCTGCACCGCCGGCGGCGCCGCAGAACCGAAGGTTCCGTAGATCACGCGGCCGACGATGAAGGCGATGAAGGTCGCAAGTGGCCCGAGGACGCCGTTGATCCCCAATGCGAGGAAGATTCCGCACAACAGCAGCGACACGGTGAAGCCCGCCACGCCGAGCAACACCATCGCGCGCCGCCCGTGCCGATCCGAACGATTCGCCCAGAAAGGCGCGGCGACTACCCACAATAGCGCCGACACCGAGAAGACCGCCGCCACGGCGCTGTCGGCCGCGCCGAGCGATCGCCCGAGTGCCGGCAATACCGATTGCAGCGCGGTGTTCCCCGCCGCGATCGTCAGCATCACCGTGAAGAGCAGAGCGAAGGTGCGATCGAAGCTGCGGACCCTCACTCGCGCGTCCACGAATAGCTGCGATTGATGTCGGCGACGTGCAGTCGATACCATTTGTACCAGCGCCCGCGCCCCGCCTCGCGCGTCGCGGCGTGCTCGGGATGCTTGCGCCACGCCACGGCGCTCGCTTCGTCGGCCCAATAGCTGAGCGTGATGCCCAGGCTTCCCGCCGAGACGCTGTCGATTCCGCGATAGCCGGGCTGCCGGGCGGCGAGCCTGTCCATCGCCTCGGCGGCGGCGGCATAGCCATCCGGATCGTCGCCGGTGCGCTCGGAGATGAACACCACCACCAGCTGCCCCGTCCGATCCTCGGCCATGCCCGCGCCTCCTGTCTGCCCCGTCCGATAGGCACTTTGGCGGGAGAGGCAAGCAGGGGTTCCAACCTGCTCGTGCTCCTGCGAAGGCAGGAGCCTTGGCCACCGGCGGAGTGCTTGCGGCCAAGGCTCCTGCCTTCGCAGGAGCACTGCATCGGAGACGCAATGATCCTCGACTGGCACTTCTACGCACTCGCCATCCCCGCGGTAATCCTGCTCGGCCTCGCCAAAGGCGGGTTCGCCGGCATGGGCGCGCTGTCGCTGCCGATGCTGACCTTCGCGATCGATCCGGTGCGCGCCGCGGCGATCCTGCTGCCGATCCTGATCGCGCAGGACGTGGTCGGCGTCTGGGCGTTCCGCCGCACCGTCGATTGGAAGCTGCTCGGCTGGATGATGCCCGGCGCGGTGCTGGGCATCTGGCTCGGCTATGCCTTTGCCGCCAACGTGTCGCCGCTTGGCGTCATGGCGGCAGTGGGGGCTATCTCGATGATTTTCGGGGCCTATCGCCTCTGGGCCGCGCGACATGCCGCCCCGCGCGACGCGGCGCGCTGGCCATTATGGGTGGGATCGTTGTTCGGCATTGCCTCGGGCTTCACCAGCCAGATCGCGCATGCCGGCCAGCCGCCTTTCCAGCTCTGGGTGCTGCCGAGAAAGCTCGATCGCGACGTGTTGATCGGTACCACGGCCTTGTTCTTCGCCGCGATCAACTGGATCAAGGTGCCGGCTTATGCGGCGCTCGGCCAGTTCACCCGGGCCAACCTGCTCACTGCTGCCGCATTGCTCCCGCTCGCGCTGGCCTCGACGATCGCCGGCGTATGGTTGGTCCGCCGCATCGCGCCCGAGCGCTTCTACACCGCGATCTACTGGCTGATGATCCTCGTCGGCGCGGCGCTGATCTGGGAAGCGCTTGCTTGAGGCTTTCAATGTAGGATTTGGCGTGATCTACTCCTCGCAATGACCCGCCCGTCCGCCTCAGCCCGCCACCCCGGTCAGGGCATGGCATCGGCAGGCAAAGTTGACGAATGCACCGCGACTCCCGCAATTTTGGCGGAGAACGCTTCAGTCGAACAGGCTGGACACCGAGCTTTCGTCGGCGATCCGCTTGATCGCCTCGGCGAGCAGCGGCGCGATCGTCAGATGGCGGACCTTCGCGCTCTCGGCGATGACATTGTGATTGCCGATCGAGATCGGTGATCACCAGCTCGCGCAGCGCCGATCCGTCGACTCGGGCCACCGCGCCGCCCGAGAGCACGCCGTGGGTACAATAGGCCACGACATCTTCGGCCCCCGCTGCCTTGAGCGCCGCCGCGGCGTTGCACAGGGTACCCGCCGAATCGACGATGTCGTCGATCAGGATGCAGAAGCGTCCCTCGACCTGGCCGATGATGTTCATCACTTCGGATTCGCCGGCGCGCTCGCGGCGCTTGTCGACGATCGCCAGCGGTGCGTTGTCGAGCCTTTGGCGAGCGCCCGCGCGCGGACCACGCCGCCCACGTCGGGCGAAACCACCATCCACTGCTTGTCGGGGAAGCGCGTCTGGATGTCGGCCGACATCACCGGGGCGCCGAACAGGTTATCGGTGGGAATGTCGAAAAAGCCCTGGATCTGCCCGGCGTGGAGATCGACCGAGAGCACCCGGTTTGCCCCCGCGGTGGTGATCAAATTGGCGACCAATTTGGCCGAGATCGGCGTGCGCGGCCCGGGCTTCCGGTCCTGCCGGGCATAGCCGAAATAGGGGAGCACCGCAGTGATCCGCTTTGCCGATGCGCGCCGCAGCGCATCGATCATGATCAGCAGCTCCATGAGGTTGTCGTTGGCCGGATAGCTGGTCGACTGGAGCACGAACACGTCCTCACCGCGGACATTCTCCAATATCTCGACGAAGATCTCCTCGTCGGCGAAGCGGCGGACATTGGCCTGGGTCAGCGGGATCTCGAGATAATCCGCAATCGCGCTGGCAAGCGGCATGTTCGAATTGCCGGCCATCAATTTCATATGCGCGCTCCGTCCGCTGGTCCCTGACGTCCCCTTAGGACGCGGAGGCGGAGAGGCAAAGGGGCATTGCCGCTAAAGCGCGCGGAGCCTAGTCCGCGGCTATGACGGTCACCACGCGCTTCGCTCCCAGCCCTACCGGCACGCTCCATGTCGGCAATCTGCGCACTGCGCTCCACAACTGGATGTTCGCGAAGGCAAATGGCGGTCGCTTCCTGCTGCGCATCGACGATACCGATCGCGAGCGTTCGGAGGAGCGGCACGTCGCTTCGATCCGCGCCGATCTCGCCTGGTTCGGGCTCGCGCCCGATGGCGAAGAGCGCCAGTCGGCGCGCTTCGATCGCTACGAGGCGCGATTCGCCGAACTGGTCGCCGCCGGCCGCGTCTATCCGGCGTACGAGACCGCGCAGGAGCTCGATCTCAAGCGGAAGGTGCTCCTCGGCCGCGGCCTGCCCCCGGTCTATGATCGCGCCGCCCTGGTGCTGAGCGATGCCGAGCGCGCCGCCTTCGAGGCGGAGGGCCGCACGCCGCACTGGCGCTTCCGGCTCGATCATGGCGCCCCGATCGAATGGGACGATCTGGTCCGCGGCCATCAGCGCTTCGATCCCGGCACGATGAGCGATCCGGTGATCCGCCGCGCCGACGGCTCGTGGCTCTATCTCTTCCCTCGGTGGTGGACGATGTCGACATGGCCATCACCCATGTCGTGCGCGGCGAGGACCATGTCTCGAACACCGCCACCCAGCTCCAGATGTTCGACGCGCTGGGGAGTACGCCGCCCCGCTTCGCGCACGAGGCGCTGCTGGTCGGCAACGAAGGCAAGCTCTCCAAGCGGCTCGGTTCGCTCGGCGTCGATCATTTCCGCGAAACGGGCATCGAGCTGCAGGCTCTGGTCGCCTTGCTCGCGCGGATCGGCACCAGCGATCCCGTCGAGCCCTTCGCCGATCCCGCGCCGCTGATCGCCACCTTCGACTTCGCCCGTTTCGGCCGCGCGCCGGCGCGCTTCGACGAGGCCGAGCTCGCCCAGCTCAACGCCCGCATCGTCCACCAGCTCGATTTCGGGAGCGTAGCCGCGCGGCTTCCCGACGGCATGACGTCGCAAGCCTGGGAGGCGATTCGCCCCAATCTCTCCACGATCGCGGAGGCCGGAGACTGGTGGCGCGTGGTCGAGGGACCGATCGACTTGCCCGATTTGCCGGCTGAAGATCGCGCCTATCTCGCTTTGGCGACGGAAGCGGCGGCGACGGTCGACTGGTCCGCCGACCCTTGGCACGCGCTCACCGGCGCGCTCAAGGAAGCGACCGGCCGCAAGGGCAAGCCGCTGTTCCTGCCGCTCCGACTCGCGCTCACCGGGCGCGAACATGGCCCCGACATGGCCGCGCTCCTGCCGCTGATCGGCAAGGATCGTGCGTTGTCGCGTCTCGCGGCGGTCGGATAGGCGCCCTATTTACTCGTTAAATGATACGTTGTATCATCACTAATGCCGGCAAGAGACCGGCCAAGGATGGAGAGCAACGCCATGTATGCCGAACATCGCTACGCACCGCCAAAATCGCGCACCGTCAGTCTGGGCAGCGCCCTGCTGATCAATGGAGCGCTGATCGCCGGACTGATCTTCGCGGCGCCTAACGTCATTCCGAAGGGGCCCGAGGACGGCATCAATGTGATTCCGATCCGCGATCCCCTCGAGCCTCCGCCCATCGATCTGCCAAAGCCGAAACCCGACAATCGCGCCGCGCAGAACCCGACGCCCCAAGCCCCTGATCCGTTCATCAAGAGCGAGTCGGAAAATACGACAAAGACGACGACAGACATCGGCGATCCGCCGCTGCGCCCGATGCCCAAAGCCGAGGAGGGCCCGATCTTCGTCCCCGAACCGCCTCCACCGCTGCCGCCACTTCTCCGCGCCGAGCAGGATTCGCGTTTCGCGCGGGATTTCCAGCCCGCTTACCCTTCCACCGAACTTCGCGCCCAGCGCGACGGTTTCGTCCAGATCAAGGTACTGATCGGCGTGGACGGACGCGTGAAGGCCGCGCAATCGGTCAGCGCGACCAGCGACGCCTTCTTCGAGGCCACTCGGCGCCAGGCATTGTCGAAATGGCGCTTCAAGCCGGCGACCCGCGGCGGCATCCCTGAAGAGAGCTGGAAGACGCTGAGCGTCCGGTTCCTGATCAAGGACCAATGAGCCCTTGCCGGCCGTTTCGACGGCCGGCGGCGCGGGGTTTGCCCTGGAGCCCCCGCGCCCTTATCTTGGGGCCCGACATGACCTTTCTCAAATTCTTCTCGCCCCTCGCGGCCTGGCGCGATCTGCGCCTCTTCCTCGCGACGCGCCGGCGGCACGAACTGTGGTTCATGGCGCTTTCGCTCGCCGTGACGACGCTGATCATCTTCGTATTCTTCAAGGATGCGAACTTCCAGAAGCCGTACGAACGCAACATCATCTATGTCGAGCAATGGCCGATCACCCGCACCGACGAGCAGATTCGCGCGCAGCAGAAGATCGATCAGGCGAAGAAGGCCATCCAGCTGGCCGAGCTGAAGAAGCGGCGCGAGGCCAAGCAGGCCGAGTTCAAGCGGCTCGACGACAAGCTCGAAAAGTGGGGCTTCTGAACGACTCGCGGTGGATGGCCGCGGCGCTCGCATTGTCCGAGCGTGCACGCGGGCGCACGGCCCCCAATCCCAATGTCGGTTGCATTCTCGTCGATGCAGAGGGCCATGTCGTCGGCCGCGGCTGGACCCAGCCCGGTGGCCGTCCGCACGCAGAGGCGATGGCGCTCGCCGAGGCGGCCGGAAAGTCGCGCGGCGCGACTTGCCATGTCACGCTGGAGCCCTGCGCGCACGTCTCGCCGCGCGGACCTGCTTGCGCCGACCTCCTGATCGCCGCCGGCGTCGCGCGCGTGGTGATCGCGCTCGGCGATCCCGATCCGCGCACCAATGGCCAGGGCGTGGCGCGGTTGCGAGCTGCGGGAATCCACGTCGTCGAAGGGGCGGCCGAAGCGCCGGCGCGCGCGGCGATGGCCGGCTTCCTCACCCGGCGCGCCAAAGCCGGCCTTTCGTCACGCTCAAGCTCGCCACGTCGCTCGACGGCCGCATCGCGCTCGCCTCGGGCGAGAGCCGCTGGATCACCGGACCCGAAGCGCGTGCCCACGCGCATCTCGAACGCGCTCGGCACGAGGCGATCCTTGTCGGCCGCCGCACCGCCGAGATCGACCGGCCGAAACTCGATGTGCGCCTCCCCGGACTCGAGTCCCGCTCGCCCCGCCGACTGATCCTCTCCTCCGCCGGCGATCTCGCCCGTCCGTCCGACATCGCGGGCCTCGAAGGCGTCGATCATCTCCTCGTCGAAGGCGGCGCCGAGACCGCGGCCGCGTTCCTGCGCGAAGGGCTGGTCGATCGCCTGCTCCTTTACCGCGCACCGATCCTGATCGGCACCGGCAAGGCGGCGCTCGGCGATCTCGGCCTCACCGATCTCGCCTCGGCGCATGGCCGCTGGCGGCTCACCGATACGCGGATGCTTGGCAGCGACCGCCTCGAAGTCTACGCGCACTCCTGATGTTCACGGGAATCGTCACCGATATCGGCACTATCGTCGCCGTCAGCCGCCAGGGCGACCTGCGCGTCGAGATATCCACCAGCTATGACGTCGGCACGATCGACCTCGGCGCGTCGATCTCCTGTTCGGGCGTGTGCCTGACGGTGGTCGACAAGGCGCCCGGCCGCGTCGCGTTCGACGTCTCGGCCGAGACCGTCTCGCGCACCGCGGCGGACATGTGGACCCAGGGTCGCCGCCTCAATCTCGAGCGCGCCCTGAAACTCGGCGACGAGCTCGGCGGGCATATCGTCACCGGCCATGTCGACGGCATCGGCGTGGTCGCCGAATGGCGCGAAGAGGGCGGGTCGCACCGGCTGACGATCGCGGCCGGCAAGGATCTCGCCCCTATGTCGCCGCCAAGGGCTCGATCACCGTCGACGGCGTCTCGCTCACCGTGAATGCAATCGAAGACACTGCATCGGGCGTAAATCTTATGCTCAACATCATTCCCCACACCGCCGCCGTCACTACATTCGGGTCCTTGCAACCCGGGCAGGCGGTCAATCTCGAGATCGACGTGCTTGCCCGTTATCTCCAGCGCATGGAGGCGCTCCGTGGCAAAGCCTGAGCAATCAAGTCCCTTGGCCCGTTTGAAGCATGGCTTTCTCTCCTCGCCCGAGGAATTGATCGACGAGGCCCGCAACGGCCGCATGTTCATCCTCGTCGACGACGAGGACCGCGAGAATGAAGGCGACCTCATCATTCCCGCCCAGATGGCGACGCCCGACGCGATCAACTTCATGGCGCGCTTCGGCCGCGGGCTGATCTGCCTCGCGCTCACCAAGGAGCGCGTCGACCAGCTCGGGCTCGACCTGATGTCGCGCAACAACGGCACCCGCCACGAGACGGCGTTCACGATCTCGATCGAGGCAAAGGAGGGCGTCACCACCGGCATCTCCGCCGCCGATCGCGCGCGGACCGTCTCGGTGGCGATCGACGCTTCCAAGGGCCCGGAGGCGATCGTTTCGCCCGGCCACGTCTTCCCGCTGGTCGCGCGCGATGGCGGCGTGCTCGTCCGTACCGGGCATACCGAGGCCGCGGTCGATGTGGCCCGGCTCGCGGGGCTCAATCCCTCCGGCGTGATCTGCGAGATCATGAAGGACGACGGGACGATGGCGCGGCTCGACGATCTCGTCTCCTTCGCCCAGTTCCACAATTTGAAGATCGGCACGATCTCGCGACCTGATCGCCTATCGCCGCCGCCACGATCACCTCGTCGAGAAGCGCGCCGAGGCCCGGTTCGAAAGCGACTGGGGCGGCGAATGGACCGCCTACACCTTCTGGAACAAGGCGACCGAGAGCGAGCAGGTGGCTCTGGTCAAGGGCCGGATCGACTCGTCGAAGCCCATTCTGGTCCGCATGCACGCGCTCTCGCCGTTCAGCGACATCTTCGGCGAGGGCGGCAGTCGCGGCGGCCTGCTCCGCCGCTCGATGGAGATCATCGGCGAAGAGGGCGCGGGCGTGGTCGTCGTGATCAACAAGCCGCGGCCCGACCAGTTCAGCCTCGCGCTCGAGGCCAAGGCCGGCGTGCGCGAGCCCAAGGATATGGACGAGCTGCGCGACTACGGCGTCGGCGCCACGATCCTCACCGAACTCGGCGTGCAGGACATGATCCTGCTCACCAACACCCACCATACGCTTGTCGGGCTCGACGGCTACGGCCTGTCGATCGTCGGCGAGCGTGCAATCGATCTGGAGAATTGATGGCCCGCGTCCTGATCGTCGAAGCCCGTTTCTACGCGCATCTCAACGACATGCTGCTCGACGGCGCGCGCACTGCGCTGCAGGAGGCGGGGCACGACTATGAGGTCGTCACTGTCCCCGGCGCGCTCGAAGTGCCCGGCGCAGTGGCGATGGCGCTCGAGACCGGCCATTACGACGCCTATGTCGCATTGGGCGTCGTGATCCGCGGCGAGACCTATCATTTCGAAATCGTCGCGGGCGAGAGCGCGCGGGGCCTGATGGCGCTGGCGCTCGACGGAACGCCGATCGGCAACGGCATCCTCACGGTCGAGAATGAGGAGCAGGCCCTGGTCCGCGCCGATCCCGCGCAGAAGGACAAAGGCGGCGAGGCCGCGAAGGCGGCGCTGGCGATGCTGGCGCTCAAGGCCAGGTTCGCTTGACCATGCGGCCGCCGCCCACCCGCTACAAAGTGGTGGAGCGCGGCCGCCGGCTCGAAGTGATCGACACGCTGACCGGCGAACCGGCCTCGCGATCTTCGGCCTCCCTTCCCCTTGCCGGGGCCAGGGGAGGAGAAGTCGGACCCGGCCCGCGCGATCTGTCGGCCCCTCCTGCAAGCGGAATGGGAGCGCAAGCGGGCAGCGCGGGACTGGATTCCGGCACCTTCGTCACCCGGCGCTGGTATGACGACAAGGCGCCGCGCACGATCCGCATGAACTATTCCAATCGGGCGCGGCTCACCAATCTGCGCTACGGCATCGCCGTCGCGGTGGCATTGCTCGTCGTGCTGGCCTTCCTGTTCTGGCCCTTCGCGCTGATCCTGGTTTTCTTGGTCACTGCTAATCCGAAGATACGCACGCAGATCCGGACCGCCATCACTCGCTGGATCGACGGCTTCGATCAGGCCGCCTGAGCCGCGTCCCAGCGCGGATAATCGATATAGCCCTCGGCCCCGCCGATATAGAACAGCTCCTCGCGCTGCGGATTGAGCGGCAGCTTCTCCGCCAGCCGGACCGGCAGATCGGGATTGGCGAGGAAGGGACGGCCAAAAGCGATCGCATCGGCCTCGCCCGCATCCAGCGCCGCCTGCGCATCGTCGGCATGGTAATCGGCATTGAGTGCGAGCGGGCCCTTGAACACCTTGCGAATCACCGGATGCACCGGCGGATGATCGGGCAGCCCGCGCGTGCCGCCGGGGCGCGGCTCGCGCATCTCGAGGAACGCGATGCCGACATGGTCGAGCGCCGCGGCCGCCGCTTCGAACAGCGCATGCGGATTGCTGTCGTTGACGCCCTGCACTTCGCCGTTGGGCGACAGGCGCACGCCGGTGCGGTCGCCGCCGACGGTGTCAACCACGCGCTGCGTCACTTCGCGGAGCAGCCGGACGCGGTGGGGGATCGAGCCGCCATAGGAATCGTCGCGGAAGTTCGAATTGTCGCGCAGGAACTGGTCGATCAGATAGCCATTGGCGGCATGGATCTGCACACCGTCGAAACCCGCGCGGATCGCATTGGCGGCGGCATTGGCATAATCGTCGAGAATGCCGGGGATCTCGTCGGCGCGCAGCGCGCGGGCCTGGCTATAGGGCCGCCTGATCTCCCCGCTCTCTTCCGCCGGATAGGTGCGGACGGCGCCCGGCGCAGTGGTCGCCGAAGAAGAGACCGGCGGTTCGCCGCCGAGAAAGTCCGAATGGACCAGCCGGCCCATGTGCCAGAGCTGCGCGACGATCCGCCCGCCCGCTTCGTGTACTGCCGCGACCACCGGCTTCCACGCCTCGACCTGCTCCTCGTTCCACAGCCCCGGCGCATAGGCCCAGCCCAGCCCCTGCTGGCTGATGCCCGTAGCCTCGGAGATGATCAGCCCGGCACCGGCCCGCTGGGCGTAATAATCGGCCATGATCGGCGTCGGCACGTGCGCGCGGGTCGCGCGGCCGCGAGTCAACGGCGCCATCAGGATGCGGTTGGGCGCGGCGATCGCGCCGAGCTGGATCGGATCGAACAGGCTGGGCATGGGGAAGAAACCCTTTCTTGTGGTCCGGGGCAGATAGGGCGTTACAGGGCACCATGCAGGAAGCCCGGGCCCCAAGGAAAACTATTCCCGTCAGAAGCCATGCCGCGACGGCGCTCGCCGCCGTGGTGATCGCCAATATCGCGCTCGCCTTCGGCCCGCTGTTCGTGCGCATTGCCGATGTCGGGCCGGTGGCGTCCGGCTTCTGGCGCATCGCACTGGCGGCGCCGGTGCTGCTCGCCGCCTCGATGCTGATGGGCGAGCGTCCGGTCCGCGCATCGCGTGGCCTATGGGGCGTGCTCGCGCTGGCAGGTCTCGCCTTCGCCGCCGATCTGGCGAGCTGGCACATCGGCATCGGCCGCACGACGCTCGCCAACGCCACTTTGTTCGGCAATTCGGCGACGTTCATCTTCCCGATCTACGGCTTCATCGCCGCGCGGATGTGGCCGTCGCGGATGCAGGCGCTCGCGCTGGCGCTCGCCGCGGTCGGCGCTGGGTTGCTGATGGCGCGTTCGGCGAACCTGTCGCCGCGAAACCTCGGCGGCGACTTGCTCTGCCTGCTCGCTGGGGTGCTCTATGCGGTCTATTTCGTCCTGATGGCGGGCGTGCGCGAGCGGCTCGCCCCGATGCCGGCGCTGGCGCTGTCGTCGCTCGCCTCGATCCCGCCCTTGCTGTTCCTCGCATTCGCCTTCGGCGAGCAGGTCTGGCCGGGCAATTGGTGGCCGTTGCTCGCAATGGCGGTGGTCAGCCAGCTGATCGGGCAGGGGTGCATGATCTACGCGCTCGGGCATCTGACGCCGCTCGTCGTCGGCATCGCATTGCTGATCCAGCCAGCAGTCGGGGCGGCGATCGGCTGGGTGGTCTTCGACGAGCGGCTCGCCGCGGCGGACGCAGTCGGTGCAGTGCTCGTCGCGCTGGCGCTGGTGCTGGTCCGAGGTGGCGGCAAGTCTGAGCGGCTTGCGTCCGCTGCAGGGGAGCCTAAATCCATATGATGGACTTGGCAGACGCAACGCTCGACGAACTCCGCGAGGCGCTCGCCCCGGCGGTGGCGGCCAATGCCGCCTTCGACGGCTGGAACACGGCCGCGCTCGATGCCGCCGCCGACAGCCTCGGCGTCGATCATGACGTCGCCCGGCTCGCTTTCTCGGACGGTGCGGTGGCGATGATCGACGCGTGGTTCGCCGGCGTCGATCGCGCGATGGCCGCGCGCTTCACACCCGAGGCGCTCGCCGCGATGAAGATCCGGACGCGGATCACTGCCCTGGTCGAGGCGCGGCTCGAAGTGCTCGCCGCCAATCGCGAGGCGCTGCGCCGCGCCGCCGCGGTTCTCGCCATGCCGCAGAACCTTGTCCGCGCCGCGAAGCTCGGCTGGCGTTCGGCGGACGTGATGTGGCGCCTCGCCGGCGATATCGCGACCGACTACAACCATTACACCAAGCGTAGCTTGCTCGCCTCGATCTATGCCGCGACGATCGCGGTGTTCCTCCAGGACGACAGCGAAGGCCATGCCGATACCCGCGCCTTTCTCGGCCGGCGGATCGAGGACATCATGAAGTTCGAGAAGACCAAGGCCGGCTTCCTCGCCCGCGCCTCGCATCGCCCCAGCCTGTCACGCTTCATCGGCCGCCTGCGCTACCCGGTGGTGTGAGCTTCCCGCACATCCCCCACTAGCGCACCCGGCAGGTTATTGATAATGACTCGCAGCATGAACGTCGCCGCTGCGATTCCCCAGCCTGTCCGGCTTGCCCAACTGCCTCGTCTCGAACCCGGAATGGTCTCGGCGGTCGACTGGCATCTGCTTTCCGAGCCCGAGGGGCGCCGCCTGCGCGAGCTGGGGCTCGACGAGGGCGTCGAAGTCGAATTGCTCCATCGCTCCTTTCTCGGGCGCGGGCCCGTCGCCTGCCGGATCGGCCGCATGACCGTGGCGCTGCGCCGCCACGTCGCCGCCGCGATCCACGTTTCGCCGAACCCGGCACCATGAACCAGGCCCCTTGGTCGCGCTGGTCGGCAATCCCAATGCCGGCAAGAGCGCGCTGTTCAACGCGCTGACCGGCGCGCGCCAGAAGGTCGGCAATTATCCCGGCGTCACGGTCGAGCGTCACGCCGGCCGCATGGCGCTGCCGGACGGCCGTCCGGTCGAACTGCTCGACCTGCCCGGCGCCTACAGCCTCGATCCCTCCTCGCCCGACGAACAGGTGACGCGCGACGTGCTGATCGGCCGCCAGGCGGGCGAGCGATTGCCCGATGCGATCATCACGGTGGTCGATGCCTCGAATCTCGACAACCATCTCCGTTTCACGCTCCAGCTGATCGCATTGGGCCTGCCGATCGTCGTCGCGCTCAACATGGTCGATCTCGCCGAGCGGGATGGACTGAAGCTCGATCCCGAAGCGCTCGAACGCGAGCTTGGCGTGCCCGTGGTGCCCACCGTCGCAGTGCGCAAGCGCGGGCTCGACGCACTCAAGGAGCGGCTCGGCGAAGTCGTCCGCAACGTCCATGCGGTCCGCCCCGGCGCCGGCGTCGTGCACGACATCGTCGTCCTCCAGCGCCGCGCGCGCCAGATCGCTACCGCGGTCACCATCTCCGAAACCGCGGCACGCCGCTGGACGCACCGGCTCGACGCGGTTGCGCTCCATCCCGTGGCGGGGACGATCCTCCTGCTCGGCATCCTGTTCGTGATGTTCCAGGCGGTGTTCGCCTGGGCGACGCCGCCGGCCGACGCGATCGACGCGGGCTTTTCGTGGCTCCAGGGCGCGCTCAAGGATCATATGGCCGATGGGCTGCTGCGCTCGCTGCTCACCGACGGGGTGATCGCGGGCGTCGGCGCAGTGGTGGTGTTCCTGCCGCAGATCCTGATCCTGTTCGCCTTCATCCTCGTGCTCGAAGCTTCGGGCTACATGGTCCGCGCCGCCTTCCTGATGGATCGGATCATGGCGAGCGTCGGCCTGTCGGGCCGCGCCTTCATTCCCTTGCTGTCGAGCTTCGCCTGCGCCGTGCCCGGCATCATGGCGACGCGGACCATCTCGGACGAGAAGGATCGGCTCACCACGATCCTGATCGCGCCGCTGATGACCTGTTCGGCGCGCTTGCCCGTCTACACCATCATCATCGGCGCGCTGATCCCCGATCGGGCCGTGCTTCCGGGGATCGGGCTGCAGGGCCTCGTGCTGTTCGCCCTTTATGTGATGGGCATCGCCGGCGCATTCGGCGCGGCGTTGGTGCTCCGCCGGACGGTGACCAGGGGCGCGACTTCGGGCTTCATGATGGAGATGCCCAAATATCAGATGCCGCGACTGCGCGATGTGCTGCTCGGGCTTTTGCAGCGCGCCGAGATTTTCCTGAAGCGCGCCGGCACGATCATCCTGCTGACCACGATCGTGCTCTGGGCGCTATTGAGCTTCCCCAAGCCGCCCGAGGGATCGGGCATCTCGCCGGTCGATTATTCGATCGCGGGGCGGATCGGCAACGGGCTCCAGGCCGTGGTCTCCCCGATCGGCTTCAACCGCGACATCGCGCTCGCTCTGATCCCCGCAATGGCCGCGCGCGAAGTCGCCGTCGCCGCGATCGGCACCGTCTACGCGATCGACGATCCCGAAGGCGCCTCCGGCCAGGAAGCACTACGCGCCAATCTCCAGAAGAACTGGACCCTGCCGACTGCGCTGGCCTTCCTGATGTGGTTCGTCTTCGCGCCGCAATGCATCTCGACGATCGCAGTGACGCGAAGGGAGACCAACGGCTGGAAATGGCCCGCCTTCATGGTCGGCTATTTGTTCGTGCTCGCTTATGTGGCGGCGGGGATCACTTATTGGAGCGCAGTGGCGCTGGGTCTCTAGCGCCCGCTTGCAATGTAGGATTTCATTTGCTTGGCTGGCGCGGTCGGCATCGGGCGCGAGAGGAAGCAGGAGTTCACGCAAGCGCAATAATGTTACGTGTTGAATCGTGTTTCCGCCAACTGAGTCAATTTAGCGGCTGCGAAAACGTGTCGGATCGAGTTTGGTGGAAAGCGGAAGCGCCGTGGGCGCCTAGTTTTGAGAAACGGCCGGCCAATCCAATTCGAAGCGGCTCAAATATTTTCGTAGCCGGTCGGCGTCATTCGCGGTGCTGCGACGTGCTCTCGAGGCGGCAAAAGTGTCCGGCCCGCCTCGGAGAGCGAGCGGCTGTTCCGGCAGGTTCGGATGACCTCCGCAAGCTGCACTTGGTCGAATGGGTCGATCCCGGCGACCGCATGGGGATCGAGCAGCTCGCCCAGGACGCCCAAGCTATCGGAGGTCTGCCCCACCCATAGGCGCCTGAGCCTCGCGATCTCTGCATCAACGCATTCCAGGTCGATGCGGCCCTTGGGGCTGAGCGTCGCCATGCGGGTGACACTTGCGGCGAGGTCGCGGAAGTTGCCCGGCCAGCGTGCGTCCGGCGCAGTGGCGAAGGCAAGGTAGCGCTGACGCGCTTCCTTGTTGAAGCTGGCGCGCTCGCCTTCGCGTTCGGCATAGCGATCAAGCTCATAGTCGAGATTCGGCTCGATATCCTCGCGGCGCTCGGCGAGCCCGGGAAGCTGGAAGGTCCACAAATTCAGGCGGGCATAGAGGTCGTCGCGGAACCCGCCGGCTGCGACCGCTTCTCCCAGATCGCGATTGGTGCCGGCGATCAGCTGGAACTCGGATGCCGCTTCCTTGTCGGAACCGACCGGCAGGAAGCGCTTGTCCTCGATCGCGCGCAGGATCATCGCCTGTTCGTCTAGGCCGAGTTCGCCGATCTCGTCGAGGAACAGCATCCCCTTGTCCGCCGCGCGGAGCAGGCCTGGGCGATCGGCTACTGCGCCGGTGAAGGCGCCCTTGCGATGGCCGAACAGCGCCGACATCGCGCCATCGCCCTTCAGCGTCGCGCAATTCACTTCGACGAACGGGCCGGCAACCTGATGCTTGAGGCGCTTCAGTTCGTAGATGCGCCGGGCGAGCAGGCTCTTGCCCGCGCCGGTGGGGCCCATCAGCAGGATCGGCGCCTTGGAGCGCAGCGCCACCCGCTCGATCTCGTCGATCATGCGATTGAAGGCGGCGTTGCGGGTATCGATGCCGGATTTGAGGAACGACGTGCTTTCGGCGCTGGCCACCGCGAAGCGCGTCGCGATGCTGTCGTAGCGGGAAAGGTCGAGATCGATCGTGTTCCAGATGCCGGCGGGATTGAGCGAACCGCGCTGAGGCTGGGTCTGCAGCAGGCGGCCGGGTAGATAGCGTGCTTCGGTCAGCAGGAAGAGGCAGATCTGCGCGACGTGCGTGCCGGTGGTGATGTGGACCAGATAGTCCTCGGCTTCAGGGTCGAAGGGCTCTGCGCGCGCGAAATCGAGCAGCTTGCCGTAGACTTCCTCGAAGTCCCACGGATCGCGGAAGTCTAGCAGACGCATTTCGACCGAAGTCTCCGGAGACACCGACATGACGTCCTCGGAGACGAATTCCGCCAGCCGGCGGTGGGCAGTGCCGTGGATCAGGATCAGACGATCGACACGAAGATCCTCGTGCATCGCCAGTCCGACCGTAGGCCGCCACTTGTTCCAGCGCGAAGGCCCGAACTTGGCCGCGTCCAGCGTCGAGCCGAGGAATCCGATGACGACTAGCGGTCTCATGTTTAGACGATAGGATAAGTTCTGATCCTGCGCGATAGAGAAATTTGCGTAGCTTTGCGATGTGGCTAAGCGGCTTCCGTCATCCACATGCATACTTAGTCACGTTAAATCAGCTGTTTATGAGAATTGCGCGCTCCTCAAAGCAAAACTGGCACACCTCCTGCGAAGGTGATCGGCGTCGGACGGAGCGGTCGAACCTCCATCCGGCGAGCAGCAGGAGGGCGGCCGGAATAGGCCGGTCGCCCCCAAGGATTTCACAGGGCGTAGCTCAGGCTGCGCAGAGCGCCCGCCTTGGGAGCGGGAGGTCGCAGGTTCAAATCCTGCCGCCCTGACCAAATGGAGGTTGGACGATGGCCAACAAGGGACTTTTGCTTCGGCGGTCGCAAGGCTGCTGCCGCGTGCGGACACGCTGAACCGCGAGGGTGCACCGGCTTATGCCTATGGACCCGAGGCGAAGCTCGCCCAGCTTGCGGCGACGGGAACGCTTGCCGACACTTTCTACGGCGCTGCCGAAACGCAGCTCGCCGACGTGCTGGAAGCGGCCAAGGCGGTCGATCCATATTTCGTGGCGCAGGCCGCGATCTATGCGCGGCGCTCGGGAGCGATGAAGGACATGCCGGCATTGCTGGCAGCGTATCTCACCGTCGCCGATCCCGATCTGGCGATCCCGGTATTCAACCGCGTGATCGACAACGGGCGGATGCTGCGCAACTTCGTGCAGATCATGCGCTCGGGGCAGGTCGGGCGGACCTCACTCGGCTCACGGCCCAAGCGGCTGGTCCAGCTCTGGCTGGAGCAGGCAGGGATGCCGCAGCTGATGGCGGCGGCGACGGGCAAGGATCCGAGCCTCGCGGACATTGTCCGGGTGGTTCACCCCAAGCCCGCGGATGCCGCACGCAAGGCTTTCTATGGCTGGCTGATCGGGCGTCCTTACGATGTCGCCGCGCTGCCTGCCGAGATCGCCGCGTTCGAGGCGTGGAAGGCCGACAATGGGCTTCCGCTCCCGCCGGTCCCGTTCGAATGGCTCACGGCCTTTCCCTGACCGCGGAAAATTGGGCGGAGCTCGCGGGTCGCATCGGATGGCAGGCGCTGCGGATGAACCTCAACACGCTGGCGCGCAACGGCGCGTTCGACGTGGCGGGAGTCACCGAGATGGTCGCAGCACGGCTTTCGGATGCGCAGACGCTCGAGAAGGTCCGGCCCATGCCGTATCAGCTGATGACGGCGCTGAGTCAGGTCGGCGAAGGCGTGCCGCTCAAGGTCCAGGCGGCGCTGGAGGATGCGCTCGAGCGATCGCTCGTCCGCGTGCCGATGGTGCCGGGTCGCGTGGTGGTTTGCCCTGACGTTTCAGGGTCGATGTCCTCGCCGGTGACGGGTAGCCGCAAGGGCGCCTCGTCGAAGGTGCGCTGCATCGATGTCGCGGCCCTGGTCGCGGCGGCGATGCTGCGGACCAATCGGGACGCGCGGGTGCTGCCATTCGAGCAAGGCGTAGTGAAGGTGAATCTCGATCCGCGCGCCCGCGTCGCCGTCAATGCGGCGAAGCTGGCGGCGGTCGGCGGGGGCGGGACCAATGTCTCGGCGCCGCTCGCCTTGCTCAACGCGGTGCGCGAGCCGGCCGACCTTGTCGTCATCGTCTCGGACAACGAGTCGTGGGTGGATGCCACCCGGTACGGCGCGACCGCGACGATGCGCGAATGGGACAGGCTGAAGGCCCGCAACCCGGGCGCGAAGCTCGTCTGCATCGACATCCAGCCTTACGGCACCACGCAGGCCCAGGCCCGCGCGGACATCCTGAATGTCGGGGGCTTCTCCGATGCCGTCTTCGACACGCTTGCGCGCTTCGTCTCTGGCGAGACGCGCGACTGGGTCGAGATCATCAAGCAAGTGGAGGTATAGGAACAAGGGTCGTGGCGAATGCTGGTGGGACTACATGTCCACAGGAGGCCCGACGAGTAAAGCGCTCCAGCGCCGGAAACGGATTGGAGAGATGCGGGTTCGAACCCCGCCGCCGACACGTAGCTTAAGGGCCGCGTCTCACCGAACTCGTCGCCACGACCCGACACGGACATCACGGCGAATGCCAGTGGAACTACACGGACTTCAGGGTCGGCGGTTCAAGTCCGCCCCGGCTTCGGCCGGGTAGCTCAGACGGTTAGAGCATGAGGCTGTTTCACGACCAACTCGTCGCCGTGAACCATGAACCATGCTGGCGAATGCCGGCGGGACTACAGGTCAGAGCACCCGCTCTTCAGCGGGAGGTCGGCGGTTCAACTCCGCCTCCGGGAAATCGGATAGCTCAGGGAAAATGTCTCGCCATCGCTCGTCGCCGGCGAGGGCCGAAGCGCGGCGAATGCCGATGGGACTACATTGGGAAATGGAGGTTCGAACCCTCCACGGTCGAAAGGCCGGAAGTCTCGTCATTCCGTCGTCGCCGCGCCGAGGCCGAATTGATACGAACTGCATGAGGAGGTCGAGATGACCGAGACGACCTATGATTATCAGCACGTCGAAGGCGGCGTGCCGATCAAGATGTGGACCCGCGGCGTGCCGGTCGAGGACGGCGCGCGGGCGCAGCTGACGCGCGCTGCGCAGATGCCGTTCGTGTTCCGCCACGTCGCAGCAATGCCGGACGTGCATGTCGGCATCGGCGCGACCGTGGGCTCGGTGATTCCGACCAAAGGCGCCGTGATTCCCGCGGCGGTGGGCGTCGATATCGGCTGCGGCATGATGGCGGCGCGTACCTCGCTGGTGGCGAGCGATCTTCCGGACAATCTGGAAGCCATTCGTTCGGCGATCGAGCAGGCCGTGCCGCATGGCCGCTCCGTCGGGCGCGGCAAGCGCGATACGGGTTCGTGGGGCGATCCGCCGCCGGCGATCATCGAGGCGTGGGCGACGCTCGCCCAGCGCTTCGAGCGGCTCACCGACAAGCATCCGCGGCTGAAGAATACCAACAACCTGACGCATCTCGGCACGCTCGGCACCGGCAACCACTTCATCGAGCTGTGCCTAGACGAGGAACAGCGGGTGTGGGTGATGCTGCACTCGGGTTCGCGCGGCGTGGGCAACGCGATCGGGACGTTCTTCATCGAGCTCGCGAAGAAGGACATGCGCAAGTGGCACATCAACCTGCCCGACGAGGACCTCGCTTACTTCCCGGAAGGGACCGACCATTTCGACGATTATGTCGAGGCGGTCGGCTGGGCACAGGACTTCGCCGCGCTGAACCGGCGGATGATGATGACCAACGTCATCCGCGCGTTGCGGAGCCGGATCGCCAAGCCGTTCGATGCGGAGATGGAGGCAGTGAACTGCCACCATAACTACGTCCAGCGCGAGAACCATTTCGGGGAGAATGTCCTCGTCACCCGCAAGGGCGCCGTGCGCGCCGCCAAGGGCGTGATGGGCATCATCCCGGGCTCGATGGGCGCGAAGTCGTTCATCGTGCGCGGGCTGGGCAATCCGGAATCGTTCGACAGCTGCAGCCACGGCGCGGGACGCGTGATGTCGCGCACCGCGGCCAAGAAGCTGGTGACGCTCGACGAGCACATCGCCGATACGGCGGGCGTCGAGTGCCGCAAGGACGCGGACGTGATCGACGAGACGCCCCGGGCCTATAAGTCGATCGAGGCCGTGATGGCGGCGCAGGCCGACCTGGTCGAGATCGTCCACACACTGAAGCAGGTGGTGTGCGTCAAGGGCTGATGCCTTGGGCGCGCACCGCCATCCTCTGGAATTTCGCATGACTGCCCAGGTTCACGACCCCATCGACGCCGCCGTGCGGCGCGAGATCGAACAGCGCCTCGATGCCGTCGAGGCGACTGAGGGCGTGCGCCTGCTGATGGCCGTCGAGTCCGGCTCCCGGGCGTGGGGCTTCCCGTCGCCCGACAGCGATTATGACGTGCGCTTCGTCTATGTGCGGCCGCGCGACTGGTATCTGTCGCTGGTGCCGGGGCGCGACGTGATCGAGCACTCGATCGTCGACGAGATCGATCTGAACGGCTGGGATGTGCGCAAGGCATTGGGCCTGTTGCTCAAGTCGAACGCCGTGATCAGCGAATGGATGCTGTCGCCGATCCGCTATCGCGCCGACGATCCCTTCGTCGGCAGGCTCGCGGCGCTTGCCGACGCGCTGCTCGATCCGCGGGCGCTGGCGCATCATTACGCCAATTTGGGCCGGGCAGCGTCGAACCGCTGGCTCGATCGGCCGGGCGACGTGCCGGTGAAGAAGTATTTTTACGCACTTCGCCCGGCGCTCGCGGTGCGGGCCTTGCGGCTGGCGCCGACGGTGCGGCCGCCGATGAACCTGCAGGCGTTGATCGAGGCGACCGATCTGCCGGCGTCGCTGAGCGATCGCATCGCCGAGCTGGTAGAGGCGAAGAGCCGAACCAACGAAATGTCGAACGGGACGCGCGCGCCCGAGATCGAACAGCTGATCGCCGAGGAGCTGGCGCGCGTGTCCGAACTGCCGGTGACGCCGATGCGGGAGGACGCGGCGGTGCGGGCGAGCGAACTCTTTGTGGAACTGGTGAACCAATGATCATCATCGATGGATCGGAAGGCGAAGGCGGCGGGCAGGTCGTGCGCAATGCGCTCGCGCTGTCGCTGGTTACGGGGACGCCGTTCCGCATCAACAATATCCGCGGGCGCCGCGAGAAGCCGGGGCTGATGCGCCAGCATCTGACTGCGGTCGAGGCGGCGTGTACGATCGGCGGAGCAACATGCGACGGCGTAGCGGTCGGGTCCTCCGAGCTCACTTTCACGCCGGGCCGCGTCGTGCCCGGTGACTATCGCTTCGCCGTGGGCACCGCCGGCAGCACCAGCCTTGTGCTCCAGACCGTGCTGATGCCCTTGCTCCTTGCCGATGCGCCATCGCGGCTGGTGCTGGAGGGCGGCACGCATAACATGATGGCGCCGCCGTTCGAGTTCATCGAGCGCGCCTTTCTGCCGATCATCAATCGCATGGGGCCGCAGATTTCGGCGCGTCTGACCCGGCACGGCTTTTCCCGCGCGGCGGCGGACGAATCGAGGTCGATATCGTGCCCGGCGCGCTTGCGGCAATCGAGTGCGTCGATCGTGGCGCGTTGCAATCGGTTTCCGGCGCGGCGCTGTTCGCGGCCCTCCTGTTCGACATCGCCGATCGGGAGATCAGGACCGCGCGGAAGCTGCTTCCGGACTGGCCCGAGGAGGCGTTCTCCGTACGTCAGCTGCCCGAAGAGCAAGGGCCAGGCAACGCGCTGTTACTCGAGGCGGTGTTCGAACAGGTGACCGAGATCGTGACCGGGTTCGGCAAATTGGGCGTATCAGCTGAATCGCTGGCAAAGACTGCGGCGCATCGCATGGGAGGTTTTATCGCTTCCGATGCCTTTGCCGGCCCGTATCTTGCGGACCAGTTGCTGCTGCCGTTCGCATTAGCGGGGGTGGAAGCTTCACCACGGTCAAGCCCAGCCAGCATGCACGAACTGCCGCGAATGTGATCGATCAGTTCACCGGACAGCGCTGGTTGTTCGAACAGCAACCAAGCGGCAGACATCTGGTGCGCCAGCGCTAGGCGAATCCGCCGCACTGCCCGAGAGTTCGATCCGCTTCCCTGAAGTCGGGAAGAAGCGGGACCCCGGGGCAAGCCCGGGTGACGGGCATCGAGCCGCGGATGAAAGTCCGCTATTGGGGCGCATAGCTGCCGTGCTCGGAAAACCTGACCGCTTCCGATCCGGCAGCCGGATGGAAAGCAGGAAGCGCACATCGTTGCGTGGTGAGTTTTGGGGCTGTCGGGATCGCGGCGCCCATGGCACCATCGGCGACCGGCTGGCCTAGGCGACCACAGGTTCAAGGATAATTGGGAGAGGTGCGGTGAAGACAATGGCTAGAGCCCTCACGATCGGCGCGACATCGTTGCTGCTTGCCGCCTCGTCGGGCATTGCCGCCGCTTCCGCGCAGACGGGCCCTGCCCAGACAGCCGAGCCGCCTGGTTTCGCGAGCGGCGCAGATGTCCAGGCGCAGCTGCGCCAGATGCTCGCCGCGATGAAATCCGATCAGGGGTTCATGTGGCGTCCCCTGGTTCGCGACGGTGCGACCGTGGCGGCGATCGAAATATGGAAGAAGCCGGGCCGCCCCGCGGTTCACCCCGCCGAGGCGGAATACGCAATCGTGCTGGAAGGCGCAGGCACGCTTGTTTCGGGCGGTACCATGGCCGATTCGAAGGCCAGCAATGCCAATCTGGTGGAGGGAAGCCGAATCGAGGGCGGCACGACACGGCTGCTTGGCCCGGGCGATGTCATCCTGATTCCCGCGGGCGTACCGCACTGGTTCGGGATCACCGGCGACCGGCTGGTCCTGCTGGGGATCAAATTGCCCGGCGCGAAATGACCGATCCGGCGCGCGCGGGATTTCAGGTCGCCTGTTGAGCCATATGCCGGCTGCGGCGGTCAGTGGAACGACCACGGGTTCGACACGGGGTACCCGCTTGCAATGTAGGATTTCGCCTGCTTGGCTCGCGCGGCCGGTATCGGGCGCGAAAGGAGAATAGGGGTTCACGCACGCGCAATAATGTTACGTGTTGAATCGCGTTTCCGCCAACAGAGTCAATTTAGCGGCCGTGGAAACGCCGTTTCGGTGCGGGGCGGCATCTAGTCGCGCTTCGAATCGTCCAGCTTCTTTGCGATTCGCGCCTTGTCGGCCGCATCGGCTGCCTTCTCCGATCGGGTTCGCCCGAAACGAATGCGATTTTCCTGTGCACGGATGGGCTTGTCGGCCCTTGCCTTGGCCTTCCGCGCCTTGTTCAGATTGATGAACTCGGCCATATCGTTGGCCACACGAATAGAGAATAAGAAGCGGAGTTTCCATGGCCGGCAGCGTCAATAAGGTCATCCTGGTCGGCAATCTCGGCCGCGATCCCGAATCGCGCTCGTTCCAGAACGGCGGCAAGGTGGTCGAGCTCCGCATCGCCACGTCGGAGAGCTGGAAGGATCGCGGCACCGGCGAGCGCAAGGAGAAGACCGAGTGGCACACGGTCAAGGTCTTCAACGAGGGCCTCGCCAATGTCGCCGAGAAATATCTGCGCAAGGGCAGCAAGGTCTATATCGAAGGCGCGCTCCAGACCCGTAAGTGGCAGGACCAGTCGGGTGCCGACCGCTATTCGACCGAGATCGTGCTCCAGGGCTTCAATTCGGTGCTGACCATGCTCGACGGTGCGCCCGGCCAGGGCGGCGGCGCGGGCCGCAGCGGCGCTGGCGGCGGCGAGGACTGGGGTGCCGGCGGCGGCGACGAGTTCTCGGGCCAGTCGTCGAGCCGCGGCGCCGGCAGCGGCGGCGGCAATTTCAACGGCGGCGGCCAGAAGAGCGGCGCGGGCTTCGGCGGCGGCTTCCCCGACGATCTCGACGACGACGTGCCGTTCTGATCAACCAAAGGGGATCCCGGATGCGCAGCCTGCTACTGGGTTCCACGCTGCTGCTGGCTGCCTGTGGCGGTGGCGTATCCTCCGAGACCACCGGCGATCCCACCGGCCAGAATGTCGCGGCGGCCGCCGCCGAGGGCAAGCCTGCGATGGTCACGGCTGCGGCGGATTGCTCGAACAAGCCCGATTTCGTGCCGATCTATGCCGGCGCGCAGATCACCACCTGCGTCTCCAGCGCCGACGGCACGCCGCGCCATGTCAGCGGCTCGATCGTCTATCTGGTCAAGGAACAGCCCGCCAAGGTGCTCGGCTGGTCACGGGCACAGGCCAATGCCTCGGGGCTCGGCCAGCGATTGTCGAGTGCAACGATGTATTCGGCGGGCGAGGAATCGAAGCGCAGCCTGATGGTGATAGTCGAGCCGATGGACGGCGGCACGCGCGCCACCGTCAATTGGGGCCGCAGCGTCGATTCCTAGCGCTCGACGATCTCGGCGACGCCGAACTTGCCCGCCTGATAATCGGCGAATGCCTCGCGGATCTCCTCCTCGCTGTTCATCACGAATGGCCCGTGCGCGACTATGGGCTCGTCGATCGGGTCGGCATGGCCGAACAGAAGCAATGCGGGTTCTGACGCCGCGATCGTCACGCGCTCGCCCGGCCCGAGCTGGGCGAGGTGGAATTGCGGGACCCGTCGTCCCTCGACCTCGATGGTGCCGCGCGCCGCATAGAGGAACACGTCCCGGCCGCTTAGCCCGTCGAAGGTCAGGCTGGCACCCGGCTGCATCTCGGCCCAGCTCAGGAACACGCCGGTGAGCGACTCGACCGGCCCGCGCACGCCCTGCCAGTCGCCCGAGATCAGGTGTAGCGTCGCACCGCCCTCGGCCGCGATCGCGGGAATGCCGTCGGCCTGCAGCCCGATGTAGCGCGGCGCAGTCATCTTGAGCCGCGCCGGCAGGTTGAGCCAGAGCTGGAGGATCTCGAGCCGCCCGCCCTCGCGCTTGAAGTCTGCCGGCGAGACTTCGGCATGGACGATCCCGCGCCCTGCGGTCATCCACTGCACGCCGCCGGCGCGGATGATGCTTTCATGTCCCACGGAATCGGTATGCGCGAGTTCGCCTTCGAGGATGAAGGTCACCGTTTCGAAGCCGCGATGCGGGTGCGGGCCGAAGGGCAGGCCGCGATTGTCCGGCGGATAGATTTGCGGGCCGTGATGGTTGAGGAACAGGAAGGCGCCGACATGCTCGATGCCCGGCCCGGGCACCGGCCGCCGCGTGACCAGATCGCCGATATCGTCGCGATAGGCCGGATGCACCGACAGGATTGCGCGCGCGCTCACCGGTCTTTCCTGAGCAGGAATACCGCATGTTCGGCGAACAGATTGGCGAAACCCGATCCGGTGCGCTGGTCGCCCGAGAGGAACCAGCAATCCTCGACGATGATGCCCCGCGCCTTCACCAGCGCGCGGAAATCATCGACCGTCACATGGTGGATATTGGGCGTGGCGTACCAGGCGATCGGCAGCAGCCGCGTCACCGGCATCCGCCCCCCGAACAGCAAGGAAGCGCGCACGCGCCAATGCGCGAAATTGGGGAAAGAGACGAACGCCCGCCGCCCGATGCGCAGCAATTCGTCGAGCACCCTATCAGGCCGGCGCGTGGTCTGCAGCGTCTGGCTGAGAATGGCATAGTCGAAGCTCGCGTCGGGATAGTCGGCGAGATCGCTGTCGGCATCGCCCTGCACCACCGACAGTCCCCTCGCCATCGCGGCGGCGACATCGGCCGAGTCGAGTTCGAGCCCGCGCGCGTCCACTCCACGCTGATCGCGCAAGGCCGCCATCAGCGCGCCGTCGCCGCAGCCGACGTCGAGCACGCGCGTCACCGGCTGGACGTTGGCGGCGATGATCGCGAGATCGGGGCGCAACGCCGAAGGCGTACCACTAGAATAAGGGGTCATCGCGTGTAGATATCCGGAACGTCGCGCACCATCAGCCGGTCGGGGTGCGGATAGGCTTCCCAGCCGAGCTTGGCGTAGAGCGGCTGCATGTCGCGCGTGAACAGCGCCCATCGCCGGAGGCCCTGCAGCTCGGGATGATCCTCGAGCGCCTCGAGCATCTGCTGGGCGAGCCCGCGCCCGCGATGGCCCTCCAGCACGAACACGTCGGCAAGATAGGCGAAGGTCGCGCGATCGGTGATGACGCGCGCGAATCCCACCTGCTCCTCGTCGTCATAGGCGCCGACGCACAGCGAGTGCGCAACTGCGCGCGCGACCACCTCGCGCGGGATGCCCTCGGCCCAATAAGACCGCGCCAGGTAGCCGTGGATGACGTCGAGCTGCTGGTCCTCGGGGTCGAACGAAATCCGGTAGTTCATCGCTTTTCCCCGCGCCCAGAAAGCCCGAGATCACGCGGTCGAGCTCGGGGCTTTCGAGCAGGAATGCGTCGTGGCCGAAGGGCGAGGAAAGCTCGACGAAGCTCACCGGCGCGCCCGCGGCGTTGAGCGCATGGACGATCGTCCGCGATTCGCCGGTCGGGTAGAGCCAGTCGGTGTCGAAGCTGACGAGGCAGAAGCGCGTGTCGCCGGTGAAGGCATTGGCCAGCGTTCCCCCATGTTCTTCGGCAAGGTCGAAATAGTCGAGCGCCCGCGTGATGTAGAGATAGGAATTGGCGTCGAACCGGTCGACGAAGCTCAGCCCCTGGTGCCGGAGATAGCTCTCGACCTGGAAATCGGCGTCGAAGCCGAAGGTCTTGGCTTCTCGCGCCTGCAGCCGCCGCCCGAACTTGGCGGTGAGCCCCGCCTCGGAGAGATAAGTGATGTGCGCCGCCATCCGCGCCACCGCGAGCCCCGAGGTCGGCGGGTCATTGTCCTCGTAATAATCGCCGCCGCGCCAGCGATGATCGGCCATGATCGCCTGCCGCCCGACTTCGTGGAACGCGATGTTCTGCGCCGAATGCCGCGCCGCGCTGGCGATCACCACTGCTGCCGCCACGCGTTCCGGGAAGGTCGCAGCCCAGCTCAGCGCCTGCATCCCGCCCATCGATCCGCCGACCACGGCGAACAGCCGCTCGACGCCGAGATGGTCGAGCAGCATCGCCTGCGCGCGCACCATGTCGCGGATGGTGATGACGGGAAACGCCATCGCCCAGGGCTTGCCGGTAGCGGGGTTGATGCTCGCCGGTCCCGACGAGCCGAGGCAGGAGCCGAGCACGTTCGCGCAGATCACGAAATAGCGCTCGGTGTCGATCGGCTTGCCCGGCCCTACCATCCGTGCCCACCAGCCCGGCTTGCCGGTCACCGGATGATCCGAGGCGAGATGATGATCGCCGGTCAGCGCATGGCAGACGAGGATCGCATTGCCGGCATCGGGTGCCAGCGTGCCATAGGTCTCGTATGCGATGTCGACCGGCGACAGCAACACGCCTCCGTCGAGCCGTAAGGGCCCCGGCAGCGTCGCCGTACGGCTCAAGCCAAAACGCGGATCGTCAGACATGCGGACCGGTTAGGGGTGCGGGGCGGAGTGGCAATAATGCACCGCGCGCCTGGACGGTGAATGTCGCCGGCGGCATGAAGATCGAGTCAAGCGGCTGCCAACCAAAAGGTTGGCTCCGGCGGAGAACCAACCTTTTGGTTGGATCGAAAAAGCACGGATTTCCGCGGGCTTCAGGGATTCTCACCCAGATGCGGCGGTTGACTCGATTGACTCGTTTGCGTGTTTTGCGCGCGCGATCCCACGGCCTCGATGGCCTGCGAACAGGGATGGCTGCAGAATCGCGCATCCCCGAACGAAAGCAGAACAAATCCTATTTTACCAGCGTTGATTTGCGTCATGCGTCATGCGTCATGCGTCGGGCGGGCGAGCCGGCGGTGATGCCGGCCCGCCCCGAAACTGTCAGGCGTCGGCCGCCTTCGCAGCCATCGTCGCCTTTGCCCACCAGACCAGCTCGTCGAGTGCGGTGGCCGTCGACTGCAGCAGATTCGCCTCGATCTCCTCGATCGGCTTGTTGCCGAACGCCGGGTGCACCGCCACGAAATCGCCGCCGGCGATATGAACCGCGGCATGCGTCGAGACCATCTGCAGCTCGACGCCGATCTGGCGCAGATGCTCGATCGCCCGCACCGCGCCGGTGCCGCCATAGCCGATCGCAGTGAAGGGCTTGCGGTTCCACTCCTTGTAGGCCTGATCGAGCGCGTTCTTGAGCGCGCCGGTGATCGAATGGTTATATTCGGCGACCACGAAGATGTAGCCGTCGAACCGGCCGATCGTCTGCTGCCAGCGGACCGCCTCGGGATTCTGGCTCGGCATCCACAGATTGGAGGCCATTTCGTCGAAGAAGGGGAGGGGTGATCGCGCAGATCGACCACTTCCACGTCCATGTCGCCGCGCGCCTGCGCCTGCTTCAGGATCCATCGTGTCGGTGCGTCGGCAAATCGGGTGGGGCGAGTCGAACCGACGACGATCGCGATGCGGGGCTTGGCAGTCATGGGGAACCTCGTAAATGCTGGTTACTTGCGGTAACCAGATTTCGGAAAGTTTCCGCCGCTCAACAAGGAGGCACCTTGGCGATACCAGATAACCATGAGGATACCGCGCGCTGCGAGCATATCAGCCGGATGCTCGCGCGGATCAGCGACAAGTGGACGCTGCTGGTGGTGCGCGTGCTCGGGCGAGGCCCTCGCCGCTTCAATGCGCTGCGCCGCGAAGTGGGGAGATCAGCCAGAAAGTGCTCGCATCGACGCTGCGCGAACTCGAGGAGAACGGCTTCGTCTCGCGCACCGTGACACCCGTCACGCCGCCACAGGTCGAATATGCCCTCACCGATCTCGGCCGGGATCTCCTGCAGCCGGTCCAGACGCTCGCCGAATGGGTGGTCGTCAATTCGGCGCGCATGGACGCGGCGCGCGCGGAATATGCGGAGCGCCGCGCGCGCGATTAGCCGTGCTGGCCCATGCGTTCGCGATCAGGCTGCCGCCCGCAAGCTCCGCCTGCCGGTGATCGCCTCCGCCGCCACGCGCCCGGTCTGCGCGCCGCCGTTCATATATCCCGGATAGGCTTCGGAGAGGTGCTCGCCGGCGAACAATATCTGTCCGGCGCGGGGGACGTGCCGCTCAGAGGGATTGTCCGATTCGACGCAGAGCAGCCGCGCGAAGCGCGTGATCTGGCCGGGCCGGAAATTGACATAGGCGCCGAGCGTCAGCGCCTGGGCATGCCAGTTGGTGCGGGCGAACGGTCCTGTCGACGCCGCCTCCATTCCCGGTATCGCCGGTGCGGCAAGCCCCGCGAAGCGCGCAGCCAGTGCCGACGGCGCCTCGGCCTCCGCGCGCGTCACTTCGTCGCCGCCGAGGAACCACGTCCAGACCGGACTGACGCCATCGGCGCGGTGGACGCTGCCGTCCCAACCCAGAGCCCAGCCGGCATCGGCGCGGGTCTGCCACAATTCGCCGCCCACGCCCATCGGAGCGCGCCACGGCGTGCCGGCGCTGCCCGCCTGGATCTTTTCGTTACGGCCGAGCTCCATCTCGGCGATGAACTGACGCCAGATCGCCGGCAAGGGCACGCGCCAGTCGATCTGGCGCAGCAACGGCGCGGGCACGGCGACGATCACGGTCTCGGCTTCGGCGCTCGTCCCGTCCAGGAAGTCGAGGCGCGTGCCGCCCCGCGAGCGCGAGATCCGCGCCAGCCTTTTGCCGGTGGTGATGCGGTCGGCATAATGCGCCGTCATCGCCTCGATCAGCGCGCTGCTGCCGCCCTGGATGACATAGCGCTCGTCGGATTCCCCAGCACCTCGACGCGCTGGCCGTCGACCGTCGGCAAATTGAACACGAGCTCCACCGCCGATGCATGCGCAGGCTCGACGCCATATTCGGTGCGGCTCGTCGCCTCCATCAGCTGCCGCACCCAGGCCGGACCCATCAGCGCGCGATGCTTGTCGAGATATCCCTCGATCGACATCCGGTCGAGCTCGGCGGCGACGCGGTCGAAATCCTTGTCGAGCCGCGCCGAATCCCTGTCGATCTGCGCCGCGATTCCGCGCAGCCCTTCGGCGAGCTCGGCATCGTCCAGCAGCCGCCCGTCGCCGAGGATCAAGGTGCGGTGCGGCTCGGCCTTGCGGTCGACCAGGGGCACGTCGAAGTGCTTGCACAGCGCCTGCATGTCGTCGTGATCGGTGTTGACCAATTGTCCGCCGACCTCGAACGCCGTGCTGCCCGCCGGCCGATGGGTGAACATCCGCCCGCCGGTGCGCGTGCGTCCCTCATAGACATGCGCATCCACGCCGGCCTCGCGCAGATGATGCAGCGCGCTCAGTCCCGCGATCCCGCCGCCGATGATCGCCACGCGTCCGCCGGCAAAGGCGTACGCCGGACGTGGTAGTGCGGATGCCATGCCCGCCGCGGCGATTCCCTTGAGCAATGCACGGCGAGTCGCCCCCGGCGCGCCCGGAATCGGCGCCGTCTCGCCCGCCTCGGCGAGGTTGCGTGCGCGTGCCGCCGCCAGCGCCCGCCACACCGTGCTGCTTCCCCGCATCGCCCCCTCCTGTACTGCCCAGACCGAGCTTGCCATCCGCGGACCATTCCGCCAAGCCGCGCGGCCATGACTGCACCCGTTCCCAAGCCATGGATCATGGAGATCGCCCCCTATGTGCCGGGGCGCTCGACCACCGATGACGGCCGCAAGGTGACCAAGCTCTCGTCCAACGAGAATCCCCTCGGCACCTCCCCCGCCGCGCGCGAGGCGTTCCTGACCGCCGCGACCAGCCTCGAACGCTATCCCGATGCCAGCGCGGTCGAGCTGCGCGAGACGATCGCGGCGAAATACGGCCTCGATCCGACGCGGATCATCTACGGCAACGGCTCGGACGAAGTCCTCCACCTCGCCGCCGGCGCGTTTGCCGGGCCGGGCGACGAGATCATCTACGTCCATTACGGCTTCACGGTATATCCGATCGCTACCCGTCGCGTCGGTGCAATTCCGGTGGTGGCGCCCGACAGGGACTATGCGACCGATGTCGACGCGATCCTCGCCTCGGTGACCGACAAGACGAAGATCGTCTTCGTCGCCAACCCCAACAATCCCACGGGTACCTACGCCCCCGCGCGGAAATCCTGCGCCTCCATGCCGGGCTGCCGAGCCACGTCCTGCTCGTGCTCGACCATGCCTATGCCGAATATATCGAAGGCGACGACGATGACGGCGGCATGGAGCTGGCCCGATCCGCGCCCAACGTGCTGGTGACGCGCACCTTCTCGAAGATGTACGGCCTCGCCGCCGAGCGGATCGGCTGGGGCTATGCCGCGGCGCCGATCATCGAGGCGATGCACCGCATTCGTCTGCCCTTCTCGATCACCATCGCGGGAACCGCGGCGGCGGTCGCGGCGCTGGGCGACGAGGCATTCGTCGCGCATACCAAGGCGCACAATGCCGAATGGCGGCGCTGGTTCGCGCAGGAGATCGCCAAGCTCGGCAATGCCGGGCTGCGCGCGGTGCCGAGCCAGGCGAACTTCGTGCTGGTGCTGTTCGAGGGCCAGCTCAGCGCCGAGACCGCGTATAAGGGGCTGATGGAGGCGGGCTATATCGTCCGCTGGCTGCCGGGGCAGGGGCTTCCGCACGGTCTGCGCATCACCATCGGTACCGAAGACGAGACGCGCGGCGTGATCGCGGCGCTCCGGGCGTTGGCGGGCGCCTGATGCTGCCGTTCAGCCGTGTCACCGTCATCGGTCTGGGCCTGATCGGCTCGTCGATCGCGCGCGCGGTGCGTCAGCACATGCCCAGCGTCCGCGTCACTGGCTACGACATGGATCCGGCGGTGCGCGAGACGGCGGTGCGGATCGACCTGTGCGACGACGTGGCCGACACCGCCGGGACTTCGGTGATCGACGCCGATCTGGTCGTGCTCTGCGTCCCCGTCGGCGCGATGGGCACGGTCGCGGCGGAGATCGCCGCCGATCTGCCCGCCGACGCGATCCTGAGCGATGTCGGATCGTGCAAGGAAAGCGTGATCGAGGCGGTGCGCGCGGCGCTGCCCGCCGCGACCTTCGTCCCCGCGCACCCGGTGGCGGGAACCGAGAATAGCGGTCCCGAGGCCGGCTTCGCGTCGCTGTTCCATCACCGCTGGTGCATCGTCACGCCGCCCGAAGGCACGCCCCCGCTCGCGATCGAGCGCGTGCTCGAATTCTGGCGCCGGCTGGGCGCCGAAGTCGAGACGATGGAGCCCGCGCACCATGATCGCGTGCTCGCGGTCACCAGTCATTTGCCGCACTTGATCGCCTATACGATCGTCGGCACCGCCTCGGATCTCGAGGAAGTGACGGCGTCCGAAGTCATCAAATATTCCGCCGGCGGCTTCCGCGATTTCACCCGCATCGCCGCCTCGGACCCGACGATGTGGCGCGACGTGTTCCTCGCCAATCGCGAGGCGGTGCTCGACATGCTCCAGCGCTTCTCGGAGGATTTGACCGCGCTCCAGCGCGCGATCCGCTGGGGCAAGGGCGACGAATTGTTCGAGCTGTTCAGCCGCACCCGCGCCGTCCGCCGCTCGATCATCGACCAGGGCCAGGACGACGCGCGGCCTGACTTCGGCCGCAGCCACGAGTGAGCCGCGCGCGAAGTCGCCGGGATTTGCTTGTAATGTTGGATTTCGCCTGCTGGACTGGCGCATCCGGCGTGCCAGGCAATCGAGTATGACGCCCGCTCTTTGATACCGTCGAGAAAGCTTCAGCCCCTCTCGTAAGATTATGTCGCGCTTCGGCAATTTTTGTTCACGATTCGCGGGCAAAGTGCGAAGTTAAGCCGCCGAAATCCAACAGAGCGGCGTCAGCCGTTGAGCAAATTGATCGCCACGAAAACCCGCGACTCAACCTCCTCGCGCTTAAGCCCAGGCGGGATCGGTTCGCCGAACCGGAAGGTCACCACGCCGGAGTGCATCGGACCGTGCTTGGGCCAGACCCTCGCGGTGTCGAGCGCCACCGGCACCACCGGCAGGCCCACCGCGCGATACAGGCCTGCCAGCCCCGCCTGCATCGGCGGTGCTTCGCCCATCGCCGAGCGCGTGCCTTCGGGAAAGAGGATCACCGAACGTCCCGCGGCGCCCGCCGCTTTGGCTTCGCGCATCATCTGGCGCAGCGCCGTCGCCGAACCGCTGCGGTCGATGATGATCACGCCATAGCGGCGCGCCGCCCAGCCCCAGACCGGGATGCGTGCGAATTCCTCCCGCATCACCACCGTCGGTGCACTGAGCATTCGCACCAGTTCGAAGGTCTCGAAGAACGACTGGTGCTTCGCCGCGTAGAGCGCGGCCGTGGCCAGCGGGGCGCCCTCCACACGGGTGCGGATCCCCATCAGGTTGCGCGCGCACCACGCATGGTATTGCGTCCACAACAGCACCCAGCGGCGAAACGCGCGCTGGCCGAACAGCGCCATCACCGGCGCGAGCAGCACGATCGGGACCGACAGCCCGTAAAAAGCGGTCTTGAACAGGACCGTGCGCCCCCGTCCATCAGCCCGCGCCCACCCACAACGCGACGCGGCGCACCAGATATTTGTGATATTCGCGGAACAGCACGCCCCAGCCCGGGCTGTTGGGGCCGCTGCGCACGCCGTCGCCGATCACTTCGACATCGCCGCCGATCGCGTTGGCCAGTTCCATGCGAGCGCGCGGCATGTGCCAGTCGGTGGTCACCAGCCGCACCGATTTATAGCCGTGGTGCTGCACCCACTTCGCAGTCTCGTCGGCGTTCGAGCGGGTGTCGACCGCCTGCCAGCCCAGATCGATGCAGCATGCCATCAGCTTGCGGTCGATCTTGAACTGCACCGCGAGTTCGACCGGGCGAACATCGGGGTCGACGCCGCTCACCAGCATCCTCCTGGCATCGCCCGCGCGCAGCACCGCCAGCCCGCGATCGATCCGGCCCGAGCCGCCGGTGAGCACCACGATCGCATCGGTCTTGCGATTGTCGAGCGGCTTGCCGAGCGACAGCAGGAAGAAGGCGAAGCCCAGCGCCCAGGCGACCAGCACCAGCAGGGCGACGCGCCAGATCACAGCCTTTTGCCCAAGGCGCGCAGCACCGCGACGCGCGCTGCCACGGTGGCGAGCAGCGCGAAACCTATCGGCAGGAGCAACAGCAGGAACCAGTCGTGCCGCTGGAGCGCGACCCCGCCCAGCATCTCCGATCCGATCGCGCTCAGCCGCGCCTGCAGGAACCACACCAGCACCAATGCGCCCGCCGTGCCGGCGAGCCCGCCCAGCAGCGTGTCGAAAGCGATGCGCCGCTGGAACAGGCGGGCGATCTGGATGTCGGTGGAGCCCAGCATATGGAGCACTTCGATCGTGTCGCGGTGCGTGTCCAGCCCCGCGCGCGCCGCGAGCAGCACCACCGCCGCGGTAGCGCCCGCGATCAGCAGCATCAGGCTCACCGCCAGCCAGCTCATCGACGACAGGAAACCGCGCACCGGCGACAGCCATTGCGCATGGCGATCGACCCGCGCGCCCGGTGCGATCCGCCGCGCCGCCTGCTCGACCGGCCCGGCGTCGCCGCGCACCTCGACGTCGATCATCGCCGGCATCGGCAGATCGGGGTCGAGCCCGGCATCGCCGAGCCACGGCCGGAGCAATTCGGCCAGATGCGCGCGATCGACTTCGCGGACGCGCGCGACCGACGGCAATCGACCGAGCTCGCGCACCATCGCCGCCGCCTGGGCGTCGCGCAGGCTCGCCACCGGCTCGACGATCTGCACCGTGAGGCGGCCCGAAAGCTCGCGGTCGAGCTGGCTCGTCGCCGCGAACATGCCGAGGCCCAGCGCGCCCGCGAGCACGGTCAGGAACAGCATGATCGCCATGATCCACGTCATCGCGCGCGTCCGTCTGCCCTCGTCGAGCAGTCGCCGATCGGCTGCGTTGGGATTGAGGCTGAGGATCATTCCGCACCCGGCGGGTTGCGCAGCACGCCGGTGGGGTCGTTCAGCTTGCCCTGTTCGATCCGCATCATCTGCGCGCTCGGGATGCGGTGGAGCAGATGGAAATCGTGCGTCGCGACCACCACGGTGGTGCCCAGCCGGTTGAGCGATTCGAACAGATAGAGCAGCCGTTCGGCCATTTGAGGGTCGACGTTGCCGGTCGGCTCGTCGGCGACGAGCAATTCGGGGCGCGCGATCACGGCGCGGGCGATGGCGATGCGCTGCTGCTCGCCGCCCGACAAGGTCGGCGGCTTGGCCCGACCGCGATCGGTGAGGCCGACCCAGGCGAGCATCTCGCGTACCGGCGCCTCGACGTCGTTTTCCTGCACCCCCGCGACGCGGAGCGGCAGCGCGATATTGTCATAGGCGGACAGGTGCGGGACCAGCCGGAAATCCTGGAACACCACGCCGATGCGGCGGCGGAAGCCGGGGAGCCTCTGGCGCGGCAAGGATCCGGCGTCCTCGCCGAACAGCCGGATCACGCCGCGCGTGGGACGCTGGGCGAGATAGAGCAATTTGAGCAACGAAGTCTTGCCCGCGCCGGAAGGCCCGGTCAGGAAATAGAAGGATCCGCTCTTGAGCGTGAAGCTGACGTCCGAGAGCGTCTCGGTTCCCGTGCCATAGCGCAAGCCGACATTCTCGAATTGGACGATATTGGCCATTCGCCGGCGCCGGCCGCTCCTTGCTTCCCAGATGACGGACGGCATCGCACAGCCCGCTCGCGGGCTCAAGCGATGGCGGCACGGCGCGCGCAACCGAGACTCTTGTGGGGCCGATTCGTTACAGCTAGAATCACCCTATCCGGCCAGTGGGCAGCCGGACGGGTGAGACGCTTAGATGATCCTCGAATGCAGTCAGTGCCGGACACGGTACCTCGTTCCCGACAGCGCGATCGGAGCCGAGGGCCGTACCGTCCGGTGCGCGAGCTGCAAGCACAGCTGGTATCAGGCGCCCGCTATCCTGGATCTTACGACGCGCACCGCGCCGGTGGAAAGCCGGCCGGCCGCGACGCCCTCGCCCGCGCCCGCCGCTGCGAGCACGGAGCGGTCCTTGCCCCCCGGGTTCAACGTCAAGATCGGCCCTGCGCGCGCTCCGGCTGCGGCGGAGGCGCCTGCGCCCGTCGCCGCGCAGCCCGCACCCGAACCGCGCGTCGAAGCGCCCGCGCCGCGCGTCTATGAGGATCCGGTCGTCGAGGCGACCCCGGAATATGATCCCTTCGCGCCGCAACAGCGCGCCAGGCCGCGCCGCAATCCGGCGAAGCGTTGGACCGCCGCCGCAGTGATCACCGGCATCTCGATGCTGCTCGGCGCCGGCGCCATCCTTTATTCGGGCGCGCCGGGCATTGCGGCGCAACTGGGGCTGGGCATTGGCAGCGAGGTTGAAACGCCCTTGCTCTTCACCGACAAGAGCGTCGAGCTTCGCCCGATGCCCAATGGCAGCGAGGCGTTCGTCGTCTCGGGCAAGGTGAACAATCCCACCGCTACCGCGCAGCGCATCCCCGATATCCGCGTCGAGCTGATCGATGGCGACCAGATCGTTTATAGCTGGCGGATCACCCCGGAAAACCGCGCGCTCGGCCCCAAAGCGGCGCTCGATTTTACCGGCGCCAAGCTCGACATTCCGCCCAACGCCAAGGCGGTCAAGCTCAGCTTCGCGAGCGAGATCGGCGGCTGACCCAGCCGAGCCGCAGGCCGTGCAACAGCGCGGCCGCGACCATTCCCAGTCCCGATGCGAGGACGAGGCCGTTCGGCCCATAGCCGCCGTGCACCAGCAGCACGCCGACACCGCCGGTGATGACGAAGAAGGCGATAATCCCGTTGACGCCCGCCACCACCTGATCGCCCAGCGAGCGCAGCGCATAGACGAAGACCACCTGCACGCCGTCGAACAGGATGAACGGCGCCCATAGAACCAGCATCGCCGCGGCGAGGCGATGCACCGGCTCGGTCGCGGGGAATATCGCGACTACGGGCAAGGCCAAGGCAATCAGCAGCAGCGACAATATGCCCGTTGCCAGCGCCGCCAGCATCGCCGCGATCGCCGTCCGCCTTCCTCCCTGTTCGGGCACGCCTTCGCCCACTGCGTTGCCGACGCGCACGCCGGCCGCCGATCCCAATCCCAGCGCCACCGCGAAGGTGACGTTGTGGATCGAGAAGACGATCTGGAAAGCATGCGCGGTCGTGGTCCCGAGCTGGGTCGAGAGCGCGATCAGGATCGCGAAGCCGATCAGCTCGAGCCCGGAGGCGATCGCCGGCACCAGCCCGAAATGCGCGAGCCGCAGCGCGCCCGCCCAGGATTCGCGGCTTCCCAGCTCGCTCAGATCGTGCACGCCGCGCTGGCCGGCGCGCGGCAGCGTCCAGGCGGCGACGACCATCCCGACTGCGCCGATCGCCGATGCGATTGCAGTCGCCAGCGCCGCGCCGACCGCGCCCATCACCGGCAGTCCCAGCTGGCCGGTAGCGAGCACCCAGGCCAGCACGGCATTGAGCGGCAGGATCGACAAATTGACCACGGTCACCCGCCGCGGCCGGCTAACACCCTCGAGAAAGAAGCTCGCCGCGACGATGATCAGCTGAAACGGATAAGCGAGCGCCATCACCTGCACCACGTCCGCCGCCGCGGGCGCGGTGCCCCGCGCGACGCCGAGACCGAGCAGCATCGGCTCGGGCCACAGGAACAGCGCCAGGCCGCTAGCCAGCCCCAGCATCAGCGCAAGCAGCATGCCCTGATGGAATACGCGTCCGGTCTCGCGCAGATCGCCGGCGCCGTCGGCGCGCGAGACATAGACGAGGATCCCGGTCAGCCAGCCGAGCCCCACGACGATGCCGGGAAAGGTGAGCGATCGGCTCGCGCCCAATGCCGCCGCCTCGCTCGTGCTCACCAGTCCGACCACCGCGACATCGGTCACGTGCAGGATCGTCCAGTTGAGGCTGGTCAGCACCACCGGCCACGCAAGGGCGAGGATGCGGCGCATCTCGGCGGTTAGGGCGGGGAGAGCAACATGGCGGGCCGCCGCCTTACTGTTGTTTCGGCAAAGCGGAAACGGATTACGCGAAAGCGTGCGCGGGTGGCTTGCATGCCCCCGAACGCTTTGCTAGGGGCCGCGCCTTACCAGACGCCGGGGACCTCCCGGCGAGTTTCACGTGCGGTCGTGGCGGAACTGGTAGACGCGCAACGTTGAGGTCGTTGTGGCCGAAAGGCCGTGGAAGTTCGAGTCTTCTCGACCGCACCAGAAACCTGAGAGGCGCCGCTTCGGCGGCGCCACACTTTCCCCGATCCCTGGCACAATTCTGCGACAAGTCGCCTGTAGCGAACGACGGGATGCGCATCCGCAATGCGGGAGCGCGCCGGTCGAGGGAGTGAGACGGTAATGTTGAAATGGGGTTGCGCGGCTGCCGCGTTGATGGTCGGCGCGGCGCCGATGGCACAGGCGCAGGGTCAGACGACGCCTGCGGTCCCTCCGGCGCCGGCTCTGCCCCAGGCTGATTCCTCCGCTCCGGGGCAGGCGGCTCCGGCGCAGGGTGGTCCCACCCAGCCGCCCGCACAGGAAGAGCCCGATGCCACGGGCGACGAAATCGTCGTCACCGGCGAGCTGCGCGGCGCGGTACCCGGAGACATCAAGCCCGAGGTCCAGCTCAATCCCGCCGACATCCGTGCGTTCGGTGCCTCCGACGTCTCCGAACTGCTCGGCCAGCTTGCGGCGCAGCTCGGCAGCGGTTCGGGCCGCGGCGACGAACAGCCGGTGGTCCTGCTCAGCGGCCGCCGCGCCACCATGGCCGAGGTTCGCGGGCTGCCGACCGAGGCGATCGAGCGCATCGATATCCTGCCCGAGGAAGTCGCGCTCCGCTACGGCTACAGCGCCACGCAGAAGGTGATCAACTTCGTCCTGCGGAACCGCTTCATGGCGCTCACTAACCAGTTGGAAGGACGTATGCCCACCGCAGGCGGCAATGCCGGGGTCAAGGCGGACGCCAAGCTCGACAAGATCCGGCGCAACGATCGCCTGTCGCTCGACGTCACATATGATCAGTCGTCGGGCATCCTCGAGAGCGAGCGCGGCGTCTCGCGCGCAGGCAGTTCGCTGTTCGACACCCGCGGCAATATCGCCGGTATCGCGCATATCGATCCCATCACCGGCCTGATCAGCAACGAAATCGATCCGGCGCTGAGCGCGGCCGCCGGAGGCATGGTCACGGAGGCGGGCGTTCCTGCTGCCGCGGCCGGCGGAGCCCAAGGCCTGGGCGCCTTCGTGGGCACCGCCAACCAGCCCAACGTCACCAACGTCACGCCTTATCGCACGCTGGTGAGTCCCCAGAAGAATCTGCAGGTCAACGCCGTTTACGTGCGGCCGCTGTCGGACAAGATCAAGGCATCCGCCACGATGGAGCTGTCGGGAAGCGAGAGCCAGTCGCTGCTCGGGCTTCCGGGCGTCACCTTGCGGCTGCCCACGGGCAACCCCTTCTCGCCCTTCGCGCGCGATACGCAGGTGCTTCGTTATGTCGGCGATCAATCGCCGCTGACCCGCTCCAACAGCGCACGAGGCGCCAATCTCGGGCTGAACCTCAATGGCGACGGCACGCCCTGGGCGGCGAATTGGAACTGGTCGTTCCAGGGCAGCTATAATCTCAATACGACTCAGTCGTTCACCGACGGCGGCGTCGATCCGGTGGCAATGCAGGCGCTGCTCACTGCCAATGACGCAACTTTCAATCCCTTTGCCGCGATTCCGGCCAGCCTGATCCGCAGCCGTCCGTTCGACACCGCCAATTCGCGCAACGGCATCGGCAAGATCGACCTGATGACCAATGGCGCGCTGTTCAAGCTTCCTGCCGGCGATGCGAACGTCACCGTCCGCGTCTCGGGAACGACCAGCGACTTTTCCAGCGACAGCTTCCGCCGCGGGATCGTCAGCCGGGCCGACATCTCGCGCGACAGCGCCGCCGTGCGGGGCAATATCAACCTGCCGATCGCGAGCCGCCGCCTCGCCGTGCTCGACGCGATCGGCGATCTTTCGGTCAACGCCAATTTCGAAGTCGAGCAGTTCTCCGATTTCGGCCGCCTCGTCACCACCGGTTATGGTTTCAACTGGTCGCCGATCGCTCCGATCCGCGCAGTGGTGAGCTGGACGCAGGACAGCAATCCGCCGACGGCGCAAGCGCTGGGCAACCCGCTGGTGATCACCCCCAATGTCCGCGTGTTCGATTATGTCCGCGGCGAAAGCGTCGACATCACGACGATCACCGGCGGCAATCCGGCATTGCGTGCCGACAGCCGGCACGTGTTCAAGGCGGGGCTGAACATCCGGCCGTTCACCGAGACCAATCTCACCCTCAGCGCGGACTATACCAGCCAGCGCACGCGCAATTCGGACGAGAATTTCCCCGGCGCGACCGCGGAGATCGAAGCGGCCTTCCCCGATCGCTTCGTGCGCGATGCCGACGGCCAATTGTTGAGCATCGACTATCGCCCGGTCAATTTCGCCCGCGCCGAACAATCGCAATTGAAATGGGGCTTCAACCTGTTCCTGCCGATCTCGTCGCCGGCGCAGAAGCGGATGCAGGAGCGCCGCACCGCCTTCCAGGCGGCGATGGCCGAATCGCGCCGCACCGGCCAGCCGCTGCCGCCCGAGATGACAGCGCAACTCGAGCAGTTCCGCCGCCTTGGCCAGCAACAGAGCCTGTTCGGCGGCAACCAGCGCCGTCAGGGCCAGGGCCAAGGACAGGGTCAAAGTCAGCAAGGACAGGGTCAGCCGCAGCCGCAGGGCCAGGGTGCCGATCAGGCGCCGTCGCAGGGGCAGGGCGCCACACCGGGCGATGGTCAGAACCAGGGTCCCCGGCGCTTTGGCCCGGGCGGCTCCGGCGGCGGTGGTCGCGGTTTTGGCGGCGGCGGCGGTCGTGGCGGGTTCGGCGGCAATCTGATCCAGTTCAGCGCCTATCACACCTGGGTGTTCAAGGATGAGCGCCTCATCCGCGCCGGACTGCCCGTCATGGATTATCTGAACGGCGCGGCCAAAGGCAGCAACGGCGGCACGCCGGCGCACAAGATCGAAATCCAGAGCGGCATCCAGCGCGACGGCCTGCGCTTCCGCCTCGACGGGAGCTGGCAGAGCGGCAGCGAGGTCACCACGGGCGTGCTCGGCAGTAGCGACCGGTTGAACTTCGGCAGCCTCGCCAAGGTTGGCCTGACCGCGCAGGTCGACCTGAACCAGCAACTGAATCTGCTGCTCAGGCATCCGTGGTTGCGCGGTACGCGCATCAGCTTCCGCGTCGACAATCTGTTTGATGCGCGACAGCGCGTGACCGACGAGAATGGCGATACGCCGCCTGCTTATGAGCCAAACCTGCTCGATCCTACCGGACGCATCGTTCGGCTCAGCATCCGCAAGCAGTTCTTCTAACCGGCCGCCTTAGCGTGCGGCGATCGCCTGCGGCCGCGGGCCCCGGCCGAAGCGCTCGTTCTTGTCCTGGTCCATGATCCGGCGGAACAGCAGGGTGATCGAGACGCGGCGGTTGCGCGGGTCGGTGGGGGTGTCGACGATCAGCGGCTCGCGGTCGGCGACGCCTTCGATCCGCTCGAAGCGCATCTCGGGCACGCCGCCGCCGGACAGGCGCCGCCGCGTCGCTTCGGCGCGGCCGCTCGACAGCATCCAGTTGTTCATGTTGCGCGGGTCGCCATAGCCGAGGCTGTCGGTATGGCCGCGGATCATGATCGGGTTCTCCATGTCAGCGATCGTCTCGGCGATCGTGCCGATCAGCGCGCTGGCATCGGGCACCAGAGCTGTCGTGCCCAGATCGAACATCGAATAATTGGCGTCGTCGAGCAGGTCGATGCGCATGCCGTCGCGCGTCGCGACGAAGCGGATATGGTTGGCGAGCTTGGCCAGCCCCGGGCGCGAGCGCATCTTGGCCTGGATCTTCTTCGCGGTCTCGCTGAAGTTCTTCTGATCCTGCTGGGTCAGGGCGCGCTGCTCCTTGAGCGTGCCCTTCTCTCCGGTGCCGACGTCATTGCCGCCGATCGCGCCGGCCGGGATCGTCATCGAACGGGTACCGGTCTGCGCGGCCTTGCTGGGATAATTGTCGCGCGAATTGATCGAATCGCCGCCCAGCAGCCCGTTCGAACCGGCACTGTTCTGCTTGAAGTCGATCAATGTCGGCGCGAAATAATCGGCCAGCGCCTTGCGCTGCTTCTCGGTGGTCGCGCCGAGCAGCCAGAGCAATAGGAAGAACGCCATCATCGCGGTCACGAAGTCGGCATAGGCCACCTTCCAGGCGCCGCCGTGATGCCCGCCATGGCCCTCGACGAAGATCTTCTTGACGATGATCTTCGGCGGCTGGTTGCTCCCATGCGGAGCGCGCGCCGCCACTTACCGGCCCCTTAGGCCGTCGAAGACCTCGCCGAAGCCCGGCTGGTTCGAATAAGCGATGCCCGAGCGCGCGGCTTCGATCACCAAGGGCTGCGGGTGTCCGTGGAGCGAGGCGATGATGATCTGCTTGACCGTGTGATAGATCGCCCCGTCGGCATCGATCACTTGCTGGAGCCGGGTCGCGAGCGGCCCGACGATGCCGTAGGCGAGCAGCACGCCGAGAAAGGTGCCGACCAGCGCCGAGCCGATCATCGCGCCGAGGATCGTCGGCGGCTTGTCGATCGAGCCCATCGTCTTCACCACGCCGAGCACCGCCGCGACGATGCCGAGCGCGGGCAGCGCGTCGGCGAGGCTCTGCAGCGTTGTCTGTGGCCCCTGCACTTCGTGGTGATGCGTCTTGATCGCATTATCCATCACTTCTTCCACGGCGTGCACGTCGAGCGTGCCCGACGAGACGACGACGAGGCGCAGCGTATCGGTGATCAGGTTGATCAGCGTGTGATCGGCCAGCAGCCGGGGATATTCGGCGAAGATCGCCGAGGATTTGGGATCCTCGACATGCGGCTCGAGTGCGATCGGGCCTTCGGTCCGCAGCATCTTCATCAGCTTGGAGACGAGGAAGATCGTGTCGAGATAGTCCTGCTTCTTGTATTTCGGGCCCTTGATGACCTTCATGAAGCCGCCGCCCAGCGCCTTCAGCTCCTTCATCGAATTGCCGATGATGAGCGCGCCCAGGGCCGCGCCGCCGATGATCAGCATCTCGTGCGGGATCGCGTGCATCACGGGGCCGAGTGCGCCGCCGGTGATGACGAACCCGCCGAAGACCATCGCGATGAGGACGACAAAGCCGATCAACACAAACATGCGACTAAACTTCCCCCGTGTCCGTGCACCGGCACTCATATTGGTAAACGACCGCTTCGCCGTGTCCTTCAGCGGAAAAGCGCGAAAAATGCGCGCCGCCGCACGGTATCAGCGCAGATAGTCGAACAGCGACAGGCTGGTGAGCTTGGTGAAGCTCGCCTGTGTCGCCTGCAGGATCGTCAACGTCTTCTGGAGCTCGGTCACCGCAGTGGTGATGTCGGTATCCTCCAGGTCCTTGCGCGCGGATTCGCGAGCCTCGCCGGCATCGACGATGCGATCGGCGTCGAGCTCGAGCCGTGCCGCGCGCGCGCCGGCCGAAGTCCGGGCGAGCGATACGCTTCCCAGCGAGGCGTTGATCCCGTCCAGCGCGGCATTGCCTGCCGCCTTGACGTCACCACCCGCCTCCAATGCCGCGGCGAAGTCGCCCAGTATGGCGAACATATCGCTGGCGCCGTTCCCGAAGGCGCGGGTGCCGGTCACGCTGCTCTGGACGCTGACACCTTCGCCGATCGGAATGGGCGAAGGTTCGCCGCTGCCGGCGAAGCTGATCGTGCCGTCGGCCGCTTTGACATAAGCCGTGTCGCCCGTGGCGCCACCGAACATCGGTTGGCCGCGCACGTCCTTGGTATTCGCCAGCCCGAACAGCGCGTCGCGGATCGACGTCAATTCCTCGGCAACTGCCTTGCGGTCGGTGTCCGACATCGTCCCCGTGCTCGCCTGCGTGGCGAGTTCGAGTGCGCGCTGGAGCTGTGATTCGACGCTCTCCAGCGTGGTGTCGGTCTGCGCGAGCAGGCCCTGCGCCATGGTGATGTTGGCGGCCCAGGCGCCGTCGTCGGCGGTCTGCTGCCGAATGCCCTGCAGGCGCAGATATGCCGCCGGATCCTCCGACGCGGTCTGGATCCGCTTGCCGGTGGCAATCTGGGTCTGGATCCGGTCGGCCTCGGCGCTCAGCTGGGTCATCAGCGAGGCGGGGCGGTTGTAGATTTGCGAGGTGGCTATGCGCATGGTCTGGCTCACCGGATGTCGAGGATGGATTGCAGCGTCTCGCGCGCGACCTGGATCACGCGGGTCGATGCCTGATAGGCCTGCTGGAAGCGGATCAGGTCGACCGCCTCCTCGTCGATATTGACGCCCACGGCGGCGGTTCGCTCGGCGATCGCCGAATCGCGCATCGCCGACTGCGCCTGCGCCACGGTGGTACGCGCCGAAAGCGCGGCGGCGTTGGCGGTGGTCAGCGTGGCGACGCCGTCCTCGAACCGGCCCGAGCTGCGCAGCGTCTCGAACCCGGCAAGGTTGCTGTTGTCGCGCACGCCAGCGCCGGTCGCCGCGGCGGCGATGCCGCGAGGGTCGTCGAGCACCAGCGTGAGGTTCGAAGCGGGATCGCCCACCGTGAACATCGCCGCGCCGGCAGTGCCGGTCAGGTCGTCGCCCGCGGCCTGCACCGCATTGACGCCATTGGCGAAGGCCGTCGCCAGCCGGTTGATCTCGGCATGCGCATCGGCGATCCGCTGCGCGCCCTCGGCGAAGCCTGCCAGCGCGCCTCCGCTCGGGAACACCGCGCTGCTCTGTCCCTGAAAATGCACGGCATAAGCGACGAGCCCCGCATCGCTGCGGGCATAGGTCACCGCGCCCGAATTCTCGCCTTCCACAAGCACCGGCCCGGCGACTCCGCCGATCCGCACCGATGCTTTGCCGAACGAATCGGTGGTCACCGAGACATCGGTGATCGCGCTCATCTCTTCGAGCAATTGATCGCGCTGATCGAGCAACGCCGCATGGCCGCTGGTTCCGACCGACGAGCGCCCGAGCCCTGAATTGACCTTGGCCAGCGCCTGGGCGAGCCCGGCGAGCTGCGTCGTCGCGGCACCCGCGCTCGCGTCGAGATCTTCGGCCGCGCTGTCGAGCGCGGCGCCGGTGGCGGCGAAGGACGAAGCAACGCTCGACGCCGCCTCGAGCATCGTCGCGCGCGGTGCCAGCGAGCCGGGATCGGCCGCGACGGCCTTGGCTGCGTTGAAGAAGGCGGTCAGCCGGTCGCCCAGTTGCTGGCCGCTCAGCGAACCCTCGATTCGCTGGAGCCAGGTCGCGCCGGTCTCGGTCTTGGCGAGATCGGCGGTGGCGGTGCGCACTTCGGCGGTCTTGTAGATGTCGGTGGCGCGGGCGATCCCGGTGACGACCACGCCCATGCCCTGCGCGTTGCCGGTGGTCAGCCCGCCGGGCGCCACAACTTCGCGCACCGGCGCGGTGCGGCGCGAATAACCGGCGCTGCCGGCATTGGCGATATTCTCGGAGGTCGTTGTCAGCGCGGCCTGATAGGCCCGCAGGCTCGACGCGCCGATCGACAGCATGTCGCTCATGGCGTGCTCCCGTCAGTCGTTGGCGCGGCGGCGGCTTCCACCGGCGCGGCCTTGGCGAGGAAGTCGGTCATCGCCTTGCCGATCCCGATCGGCGCGTGCGCGGCCATGCTCTGCGCGAGCTGCTGGTCCTGCATGTCGCGGAATTGCTGGCCCGCCTTGCTGTCGAACAGCCCCTCGCCGAGGCTCGCGGTGCGCATCGACTTGAGCATCATGCCGACGAAGATCGCCTCGAAGCGCTTGCCCGCGGCATCGAGATTCTCCTTCGAGGCCAGCCGCGACGTGTCCATCGACACGCCGCCGCCATTGCTCGTTGCGGGCACGTTGACCTGGGTCACAGAATGATCAGCTCGGCCTTGAGCGCGCCGGCTTCCTTCAGCGCCTCGAGGATCGCGACGAGGTCGGCCGGCGAGGCGCCGATGGCGTTGACCGCCTTGACCACGTCGGCGAGCTTGGGTCCGGGCTGCATCAGGAACATCGGCTTCTTCTCCTCCTCGACGTTCACGACGCTGTGCTGCTCCATGACGGTCTCGCCCTTACTAAACGGCAGGGGCTGGCTGACATTCTGGGCCTCATCGATACGAACGGTGAGTTTACCATGCGTCACCGCCGCGGGGCTGACCCGGACCGCCGAGTTGATCACCACGGTTCCGGTGCGCGCGTTGACGATGACCTTGGCCGAGGCCTCGGCCGCCTCGACGGTGAGATTCTCGATCTCGGACATCAATTCGGCGCGGACATCCGCTCCGGCGGGGCCTGCACCGCGATCGACACGCCGTCGATCGCGCGGGCGCGCGCACCGCCGAAGCGGCTGTTGATCGCATCCTGCACGCGCTGCGCGGTGGTGAAGTCGGCGCGGGCGAGGTTGAAGGTGAGGAACGGCGAACGATCGAAGCCGGTATCGACGATGCGCTCGACGGTTGCGCCCTCGGGGATACGGCCGCTGGACGGCGTGTTGACGACGATCTTCGAGCCGTCGGCGCCGTCCGCACCGAGCCCGCCGACCGCGAGATTGCCCTGTGCCATCGCATAGATCTGCCCGTCCGCGCCCTGCAGCGGCGTGAGGATCAGCGTGCCGCCGCGAAGCGACTTGGCCTTGCCCATCGACGATACGGTGATGTCGAGCTTCTGGCCCGGCTTGGCGAAGGGCGGCAGTTCGGCGGTGATCATCACCACTGCGGCGTTCTTCAGGCTCGGGCTCACGCCGGGCGGCAATTGCAGCCCGAAACGCGAGGCGACGCCGCGCATCGATTGCACGGTATATTCCAGATTGTCGTCGCCGGTGCCGGGAAGGCCCACGACAACGCCATATCCGGTCAGCTGGTTGGTGCGGATGCCCTGGAAGCCGCCCAGGTCCTTCACGCGCTGCGCGTGCGCGGGCGAAAGGCCAGCGCGGCGGCGAGAAAGGCGATCACGTATCGGATCATGAAATTGGCTCCGCTCAGAAGGGGCTGAGGATCTGGAAGAACCGGCTCAGCCAGCCCTGGCGGCTGGCGCGGGCGACGTCGCCCTTGCCGGTATAGGCGATGCGGGCATCGGCGACGCGCGTGCTGGCGACGCGGTTGTACGCGTCGATGTCGGCGGTGCGGACGATTCCTTGATCTGGACGAACTCGTCGCCGCGGTTGAGCGTCACGCGCTTCTGGCCCTGCACCAGCATCGTGCCGTTGCGATAGACTTCCGCTACGGTGACGCTGATCTCGCCCGACAGTGCATTGGCCTGGTCCGCGGTGCCGGTGCCGTTGAAATTGCGGTTGCCGCTCATCGAGGCATCGCTCTTGTTGAACAGGTTGAGCGCGCCCGTGCTCGGCGGAGTCAGCGAGAAGCCGCCGCCGCTGTCGAGCTTCGAGCTCGCCGACTTGGACGCGCTGGTGCGCTCGACCAGGACGATCGTCAGCGGATCGCCCACCCGGCGCGCACGCGCGCCTTCGTAGAGTGCGGCATAGCCGTCATTCGCCTGGAAGATGCCGCCATTTGCGGGCGCCGCCACGGGCTCGGCAGCCGGAAGCGTGGCGGAGAAATCCTCCTTCGCCTTCTTCTTGCCCAGCCCGAGGAACTGCGCCTTGGCCGGAGCGCTGGTGAACGCCAATGCGGCGACGACGAGCGCGCCGGTGGCGAGGCCGGTGAGAAATTTCATGGCAGCGGCCTCAGATGTTCTGATTGACATATTTGAGCATCTCGTCGGTCGCCGAGATCATCTTCGAATTGACCTCGTACGCGCGTTGCGTCTCGATCATGTCGACCAGCTCCTCGACGACATTGACGTTCGAAGCCTCCAGCGCACCCTGACGGATTTTCGCGCGACCCGTGTCGCCGGCCGCGCCGAGGCTGGCCGCACCGCTCGCCGTGGTCTCGATCAGGAAATTGTCGCCGGTCGCCTGCAGCCCGCCGGGATTGGGGAAGGTCGCGACCTGGATCTGGCCGATCTGGCTCGCTTCGGTCTGCCCCGCGATCGTCGCCGATACGGTGCCGTCGGCGCCGATCGTGATGCCGGTGGTGCCCTCGGGGATCGTGATTCCCGGCTGCACCTGATAGCCGTCGCTCGTCACCATCAGCCCTTCGGCCGAGCGCGAGAAGTTGCCGGCGCGGGTATAGCCCAGCTGGCCGCCCGGCATCTGTACCTGGAAATAGCCTTCGCCTTCCAGCGCCAGATCGAGCGACCCGCCGGTGTTCTGGAAGCTGCCTTGCGTCTCCACCCGGGCAGTGCCCTGGATGCGGACGCCGGTGCCGAGGTTGAGGCCCGTGGCGTACTTCGTCTCCGCGGTGCTCGCCGCGCCCGGCGCCGTCACCACCTGATAGGCAAGCGTCTGGAACGAGGCGCGATCGCGCTTGAACGCCGTCGTGTTGACGTTGGCGAGGTTGTTCGAGATCACCCGCATGCGCATGTCCTGAGCGTCGAGCCCGGTGCGCGCGATGTGCATTGCCGAGGAACCCATCGTCTAAATCCTTTCGTTACGCGGGCATCCGCATCAGCGATGCGGCGCTCTCGTCCATGTTCCGGGCTTCCTTGAGGAGGCCGGCCTGTACTTCGTAGCTGCGCTGGTTCTCGATCATGTCGACCAGCGCCTGAGTGAGATTGACGTTCGATTGCTCGAGCGCGCCCGACGCGACCTTGCCGTCGAGATCCTCCGGCAAAACCCCGCCGCCCTTCACGTGCAGCAGGTTGTCGAGGCCCTTGGCGGTCTGGCTGCCTTCGGGGCTCGCCAGCTTGATCTTGTCGATCACCTGCGGCTGCGTCGGATCGCCGCCCGCAGGCACGATCGATACGGTGCCGTCCTCGGCGATAGCGATCGATTGATAGGGCGGCACGGTGATGGGGCCCCCGACCCCATCACCGGGAAACCGTCTCCGGTTTCCAGCACGCCCGAGGCCGCGACCGAAAGGTCGCCGCGCCTCGTATAGGCTTCGCTGCCGTCGGTCGCCTGGACCGCGATCCACGAATCGGACGTCACCGCCACGTCGAGCGGCCGAGCGGTCTGGACGATCGTGCCGGCGCGGCGGTCGAAGTCCTCGACTTCCTCCGCTGCGAGCTGGCGCGATTCGAACCCGGAGCCCTGCAGCACCAGCCGGTCGAAGCTGACCCGGTCGGCGCGATAGCCGGTGGTCGACGCGTTCGCGATGTTGTTCGCGATCGTCGACTGCGCCGCCATCTGGCTGCGCAGTCCGGTGAGCGCGGTGTAGACCAGCCGATCCATGCGGTTTCCCCTCAGCCTTTCGTCAGCTGCGGATGTTGAAAATGGTCTGCGAGATCTGGCTCGCAGTATCGAGCGCCTTGGCGTTGGCCTGGAAGGCGCGCTGCGCGGCGATCAGCCCGACCAGCTCTTCGGTGATGTCGACGTTCGATCGCTCGATCGCACCGGTCATCAGCCCGCCGAAACCCTGCGTCCCCGGCTCGCCGAGGCGCGGATCGCCCGACAGGCCCGAAGCCGACCAGGTGCTGCTGCCCAGCTGGCGCAAACCGGTAGGATTCGAGAAGCTGGCGAGCACGACCTTGCCGAGCGACTGGGTGTCGCCGTTCGAGAAGCTCGCGCGCACCGTGCCGTCCTCGCCGATCGTCACGCCTTCCAGCTGGCCGACCGGCGCGCCGTCCTGCGTCGCCGCGGCGACGTTGAACGGCTTGTAGACCTGGGTCGTCGCGTTGCCGAAATCGACGGTGAGCACCTGATCGACGGTCGAACCCGGCGGGAGGAAGCCCGCGAAAGTGGTCGTGCCCGTCGGCGCGGTCTTCGCTCCCGTGGCGTCGAAGGTCATCGAGATCGGCGTGCCGGCGTTCGGATCGGAATCCGCGCTCAGCTGCTTGTCGCCGACGAACGAATAGGCGCTCCAGCTGCTGGTCGGATCGCCGGTGCTCGGCGCGCTGTCGCGGACGAAATAGGTCGTCAGCGTCATTGCGTTGCCGCTCGAGTCGAAGATCGTGGTCTGGTTCGAATGGTTGTAGGTCGACGGATCGAAGCGATCGAACGCCGCGGTCGGCACGGTCGAATTGGCGTTGAGGTTGAGCGACAGGTTCACGTTCGTGGTCGCCACCGGAATGCCGCTGGTCTGCGGCAGCTGGATCGGGACGGTCGAGCCGAGCCCGGTCGCGACCACCGCGCCCGAGCCGTCGACCGGATAGACCTGCAGCTTGTTGCCTTGCGCATCGACGACATAGCGGTCGGAATTGACGAGGAAGCTGCCGTTGCGGGTGTAGGCGACGCCGTTGCCGCTCGCATCGGGACTCTTCACCACGAAGAAGCCCTCGCCCGAGACCGCGACGTCGAGCGCCGAAGTCGATTGGGTGAAGCCGCCCTGGCTGAACTGCTGGCGCACCGATTTAACCACCGTGCCCGAACCGATCACATTGGTCGGGTTCGAATTGGCGGTCGACGCGATCACGTCGGCGAACTGCGTCGTCGAACGCTTGAAGCCGTTGGTCGAGACGTTCGCGAGGTTGTGCGAGATCGTCGACATTTCGGTCTGGGCAGCCTGGAGCCCGCTGAGTGAAGTGAAGAAGGACATGCGATTACTCCTTGGAATCCTGGATCAGCCGACTTGCCAGACGTCGGAGAGCGTAATCTGGCCGAGGCCGGGAAGCGTGAGCCGGGGCTGGCCGTCGGCGCCCATCGACACCGTCGATACCGGTGCCCAGACGAGCGGGGCGGCAGTGACCGCGCCATCGGCATTGCGCGCGGTGATCTTCACCGTGAACGGGCCCTCGCCGGCGGGATCGCCGCTCTCGGTGACGCCGTCCCAGTCGAAGGCGACGGCGCCCTTGTCCTGCGCGCCGAGCACCATGGTCTTGAGCGTCTTGCCGTTGGGATCGCTGATCGTGACGCTCACGTCGGTGGCGTTGTCCGCCAGCGCGACGGCGCCGGCGATGCCGCCCGTGGTGCGCGGATAGGCAGTCGAGCCTTCGGTCAGCACGGTCTTGCCGACATAGCCGAGCGCGTCGCCGAGCGACGTCCCCGCCAATTTGTCCGAGATCGCCTTCAGTGTCGTGTTCATCTCGGTGATGCCCGAGAGCGACGAGAATTGCGCCATCTGCGCGACCATCTGGGTGTTGTCGACCGGCTCGAACGGATCCTGGTTCTTCAGCTGCGCCGTCATCAGCGTCAGGAAGTCGCCCTGATCCATCTCGGTCTTGCCGAGGTTCGACGTGTCCTTGGTGCCCGACGAGGACGAAGCGCCGTAGCGCTTGATGCCCAGGGTCTGCAGCGTGCTATCGAAATCCATGATCAGCGGCCCAGCTTGAGGGTGTCGACGATCAGCTGCTTGGCAGTCTGCATGACCTCGACATTGTTCTGGTAGGTGCGCGACGATTCGAGCATGTCGACGAGCTCGCGGGTCTCGTCGACCGCGCTCTCCCAGACATTGCCGTCCTTGTCGGCGAGCGGATTGCCGGGGTCGTAGCGCTTGGTCGGCTCGGATCCGGCGGTGACGACCTGCTCGACATCGACGGTGGACATGCCGCTCGCCTCGTCGAAGGCGGTGCGGAACACCGGCTTGATCGTGCGGTATGCGGCCTCGGCGCTCGACGCGACGGTGCCGGCATTGGCGAGGTTCGATGCGGTCGTGTTCATCCGCACCAGCTGCGCGCTCATCGCGCGGCCGGAGACCTGGAAGATCGAGAGCGGCTGGTTGCCCATGCTTATTCTCCCCGCAGCGCGCGCGTGATCGTCGAGATGCGGCCGTTCAGGAACGACAGGGTCGTCTGATAGGCGACGGCATTCTCGGCGAAGGCGGTCTGTTCGGTGGCGAGCTCGACGGTGTTGCCGTCCTGGCTCGGCTGGAGCGGCACGCGATAGAGCGTCGCGGCGTCCATCGCGGCATCGCTCGACCCGCCGGGGGCTTCGATCGAAGCCAGCGCGGCCTGGAAGTCGATGTCCTTCGCCTTGTACCCGGGGGTCGAGGCATTGGCGATGTTCGACGCGAGCACGCCCATGCGCTGCGAGCGCACGGTCAGCGCCGCGCCGTGTACGCCGAAAAGGCTGTCGTTGGGCATTGCACGTCTCCCGCACAAAAGTTCGGGCGTGTCGCTGCAATGGCCGTGCCAATTTTCTTGCAAAGCGTGCCGGGTGTTCGATTTCCCTCTACGCGCGGGCCGGCCGGCAAGCTTTTGCCGGTCGGGCGGCAACCGACTGCCGGAACCTTGGTGAAGCGCCCGGATCGCGGCCTTGCATTCGTCGTCACCCCGGCGAAGGCCGGGGCCCAGAGTCCCAGGCGATCCGCTCGCGGCTCTGGATCCCGGCTTTCGCCGGGATGACGATCAAGGAAACGACCACCGTCAGGCGACCACGCCAAACTGGCCCGGCCCTTGCAGTCGTGAGCGCATGAACTTCGGCCCCTTCCTCGATCCGCTCGCGCTGGCCATCGTCCTCGGCGGTACGGTTCTCGCCGTCATATTGCGCACGCCGCTCGGCGATCTGGGCCGCGGCATCGTGGCGCTCCGCACGCTGGCGCGCCGCCGTTTCGATGCCGAGCCGCTGCTCGCGCAGGTCGCCGCCTTCGCCCGCATCGTTCGTCGCCATGGCGTGATCGCGCTGGATCGCAACGTGATCGCCGATCCAGATACCGCCGCCGCGGTCGCCGCGATCGTCGACGGCGCTTCGCCGGAGCAGGTTGCCCAATTGCTCGAGCAGCGCCGTTTGGCCCGCTTCGAACGCCACCGCGCCGCCGCCGAAATGTGGAGCGGTGCCGCCGATATCGCGCCGGCGATGGGGATGATCGGCACGCTGATCGGGCTGGTCCAGATGTTCACTGCGATGCGCGATCCGGCGACGATCGGTACGGCAATGGCAGTGGCGTTGCTCACGACGCTCTACGGCGCGGTCATCGCCTGCCTGCTCGCCACTCCCGTGGCGTCGCGGCTCCGGCGCCAGGCCCGGCACGAGGCGCAGGAACGCGCCCGGCTCGCCGCCCTGCTCGCGGCGCTCGCCACGATCGAGCCTCGCCACGCGAAAGACCTCGCGGCATGACGTTCGACGACGATCTTCCCGCGCGGCCGATCTGGCTGACCACGCTCGCCGACCTCGCCTTGCTGCTGGTCGGCTTCTTCGTGCTGCTCCAGGCCAACCAGGTTGATCCCAACACGCTCGCCGCCGGCTTTCGCGCCGGCTTCGGCATCAAGGAACAGGCGCCGGCGATGCCGGTCGATCTCGCCGCGGTGAACGGCTTCACGCCCGGCTCGGCGCAGCTTCTGGACGGCGCCGCGGCGCTCGCCTGGGCCCGCACCGCCGCCGCCGACCCACGCACGCGCCTACGGATCATCGGCGAAGTCGACGGCAGCCCCGCCGACGTCGATCCGGTCACCGGCAGCGGCCCGATCCTCGCCGCCGATCGCGCCCGCGCCGTCGCGGCGATGCTGGTCCGGGCACACGCGGTCGCGCCCGGGCGCATCGCCATCGTCACTGCCCGCGGCCAGCGCCGCGCAGTCCTCTCACTCGGTTATGACGGAGGCCGGCAATGATCTGCCGCCCGGCAACGCGGCCTTGCCGCCCGCTCAAGGAGACTATCATGCTGCTGTCCCTCGCCCTTGCCGTCGCCACCCCGGCCGCCGCGCAGGACTTCCAGTCGACGCCGGTGCTCGACACGATCGTCGCCCAGTTCACCGGCATGGGCATAAGCGAGCTCGGCGGCGCCCGTGCGCCGGTCGACAAAAGGCTGAAGCTGCAGGCGTGTCCCGCCCCGCAGCTCGAATGGCGCAGCGAAGCGAAGGACGCAGTGGTCGTGCGCTGCATGGCGCCGGCCTGGCGCATCTATGTCCCGGTCAATGCCGTGCCCCAGCTCAGGGCGGCGCCCGTCGCCACCGCGCAGGCGCTGGTCGCTCCGATCAAGGCCGCCCCGGTGATCCGCCGCGGCGATCCGATCACCGTCGAAGCCGGTTCGCCCGGCTTCTCGATCACGCGCGACGGCATTGCGATGGGCGATGCCGCGCCGGGCGCACGGCTGATGGTCAAGGTCGACGACAAGAAGCCGCCGATCCAGGCAGTGGCGCTCGAATCCGGCCGCGCGCGGCTGCCCGGATGGACCGAATGATTTTTCCTAAAGCCGGCCCTAAAGCGGCCGTTCCTATCGCTGCAGGAACAGTTTCCCGAGGAAGCAGCAATGGTGGACTCAATCGGCAACAAGGCAGGCGCGGTCGCTGACCGCCGCATTGCGCCGGTCGCTCCCGCCGCTCCGGTGGCAGCGGCGAAGCCCGTCTCGAACGAAGTGAAGACGGTCGAATCGACCGCCGCCGAGCTGTCGAGCGCGATGGCGGCCAAGCCTCCGGTCGATTCCGAGCGGGTTGCGCGGATCCGCAAGGCCGTCGAGGACGGCAAATTCCCGATCTATCCCACCACGATCGCCGATCGCCTGCTCGCGCTGAAGCTCGACTGGAGCCCCAATGACGCGGCGTGACGCGCTCATAGACGTGATCGAATCGCTTCACGCCGAGATCGCGGCGCTGAAGGCGAACGACGTTGGGGCACTGGAGGCCGCGACGCGCGCGAAGCTGTCGGGCATCGATAGCGTCGCGCTCTACGATGGCGAGGCACCTTCGCCCGAGGTCAAGGAGCTCGCCGCGGAAGCGCATCGCCTCAACGAGACCTGCCGGATCTACGTCAATCTGATGGCGGCAAATGTTCGCCGCCGCCTGCAACTTCTTTCCGGCGAGACGGCAACGGCCTATCGCCCGGGCGGGTACGCGCTGGCGTAAACGTGCGCCGGAGCACTGCGTAGCCCGACTTCCATCGCCTGAACTCCGCAAATGGCACGGTCCTTGCTGATCCAAATCCTACCAAGGGTAATCGGATCAGGGATCGATGAGCATCGTATCGGTCAACTCCAGGGCTGGCATCCAGACGGCGATCGCCGCGGCCAGCCGCAAGACCGGAATCGACTTCAACTATCTGCTGGGGCAGGCGCAGGTCGAGAGCGGCATGCGCGCCAATGCGCGCGCCGCGACGTCGAGCGCGACCGGCCTCTATCAGTTCATCGAGCAGAGCTGGCTCGGCGTGATCAAGGATCACGGTGCCGAACACGGTCTCGGCTGGGCGGCGGATTCGATCCGCCAGACCGCCAGCGGGCGCTATGTGGTGAGCGATCCCGCCGCGCGCCGCGCGATTCTCGACATGCGCAGCGATCCGGGCACCGCGGCGCTGATGGCGGCCGAGCATGCCTCGGACAACAAGGCCGTGCTCGAGGACAGGCTCGGCCGGCCGGCCACCGGCACCGATCTCTACATGGCGCATTTCCTGGGGCAGGGCGGTGCCGCCAAGTTTCTCGGGGCGATGGAGAGCAGTCCCGATCGTACGGGCGCGGCGATGTTTCCTGCCGCCGCGCGCGCCAATCGCAGCATCTTCTATGCCTCGAATGGCCAGCCGCGCACGCTGAGTGAAATCTATGCCCGCTTCGCCGGCAAGCTCGACCAGGGCGCTGCCGCGGTTGGCGCGACCGGGCTCGCGTCGGATGCGTTCGACGATCTCTCGAAAGGCATCGACGCTCTGGGCGCCGGCATGGGCGATGGCGAGGTGGTGCTCGGCAACAATGCGGTCGACAGCGACCGGCACTGGATCGAGACCACCCTCGCGCAACTCAAGACCTCGCGTTCCGGCGCCAATCAGCTCGCTGCCTCTGATCCGTTCGCACCGGTGACCGTCAATCCGTTCCGGCCGACGCCGGAGACGGCCAGGCTCGCATATCTCATGCTCGCGAAACTGGGGGCCTGATCCTCGTGAACGGACTTGCCCTGCCCGCCGGCTTGCTGCCGGCGCTCCGGAGCTTCTCGCTTCCCGGCGCGATCCTGCTGCTCGTCGCCTTGCTGGTCGTGCCGATCCCGGCTGTCCTGCTCGACGCCTTCTTCATCATGAACATCATGATCAGCCTCGCGGTGCTGATGGTGGCGCTCAATGCGCAGAAGCCGCTCGATTTCTCCGCTTTCCCCACCGTTTTGTTGTTCGCGACGCTTTTCCGCCTCGGCCTCAACGTCGCCTCGACGCGCGTCGTCCTGGTCAACGGGCATGAGGGCGGCGCCGCGGCGGGCCATGTCATCGAAGCATTCGGCACCTTCCTGATCGGCGGCGACTATGTCGTCGGCATCGTCGTCTTCGCGGTGTTGCTGATCATCAACATGATCGTCGTCACCAAGGGTGCGGGCCGCGTCTCCGAAGTCGCCGCGCGCTTCACCCTCGATGCCTTGCCCGGCAAGCAAATGGCGATCGATGCGGATCTCAACGCCGGCCTGATCACCCCCGACGAGGCGCGCGCGCGCCGGGTCGAAGTCTCGACCGAGGCCGATTTCTACGGCGCGATGGACGGTTCGTCCAAGTTCGTGAAGGGCGATGCGATCGCCGGGCTGTTGATCCTCGCGATCAATATCGTCGGCGGCCTGATCCTCGGCGTCGTCAGCCACCAGATGACGGTCGGCGATGCGGCGCAGAGCTATATCATGCTCGCGATCGGCGACGCATTGGTGGCGCAGCTGCCCGCGCTGATGCTGTCGATCGCCGCCGCCGCGATCGTCACCCGGGTCAATTCCACGCACGATCTCGCCGGACAGATCGGCAGCCAGTTCGGCAGCCACAAGACCTGGACGCCGGTCGCGGTGATCCTCGGCCTGCTCGGGGTGATGCCCGGCATGCCGCATTTCGTGATCCTGCCCGCCGCCGCCGTCGCGGGGTTTGCGGCGTGGAAGCTTCGCAAGATCGCCAATCGACCGCCGCCACCCGCTCCGGCAGCCGAGCCGATCGATCTTTCGAAGATCGGCTGGGAGGAAGTCACCGACAACATGCAGGTGATGCTCGACATCGGCTACGGACTCGTGCCCTTGGTCGACGAGCGCCGGGGCGGGCCGCTGATGGGCCGGATCACCGGAGTGCGCCGCCAGCTCTCCAAGGATCTCGGCTTCGTCGTCCCGCAGGTCCGCGTCCGCGACGATATCAACCTCGCGCCTTTCACCTACCGGATCATCGTCGGCGGCGTCGTGATCGGAGAGGACAATGTCTCGCCCGACGAGATGCTCGCGCTCGATACGGGACAAGCCGTCGGCAAGCTCCAGGGCAAGCCCGTTCGCGACCCCACTTTCGGGCTCGACGCGGTGTGGGTGGCAAACGGCGATGCCGATGCCGCCACCGGCGCAGGCTATCTCGTCGTCGACCCCGGCACCGTGATCGCGACCCACCTCAACCACGTCCTGATCCAGAACGCCGCCGACCTGCTCGGACCCGACGAAGTCCAGGCCCTGCTCGACGGGCTCAAGGAACGCGCCGCCTCGCTGGTCGCCTCGCTCAGTCCGCAGCCGGTGCCGCTCACCACGCTCACCACGGTGCTGCGCGGGTTGCTCCAGGAGAATGTGCCACTCAAGGAATTCCGCCGCATCGCCGCGGCGATCGCCGTCGCAGCGCAGAAGACGCTCGACGCCGAGGAGATCCTCGAGCTGATCCGCCCCGACCTCGGCCCGCTGATCATCCAGCGGCTGTGCGGAGTGCGCGAGCCGCTGCGGGTGATGACGCTCGAAGGCCAGCTCGAGGCGCTGCTGGGGCAGGCGGTCCGCTCGGATCCGTCGCGCCGCCACACGATCGAGCCGGATCTCGGCCGCCGCATCGCCGAGGCGCTCCAGCGCGCCGCCAGTCCGCTGATCGCCGAGGCCAAGCCCTTCGCATTGGTCGTTCAGCCGGCGATCCGCGTCGCGATCCGCAAACTGGTCAAGACCATCCTTCCCGATACGCCGGTGATGAGCTTCTTCGAAGTGCCAGAGGACAAGGCCGTCGAAGTCGTCGCCGTAATCGGTGCGCCGGAGGCGCTCGCCGCATGAACGCTTTCACCCCGGGGAACCTGAAAGACATGGCTTCTCTCGCATCCGCGCCGCTCACCTATGAGCGCACGCCCTCGCCGCAACGCGATGCCGAGGCGATGGTCCGCAAGCATCTGCCGCTGGTCCGGAAAATCGCGTGGCACGTGCACGGCTCGATGAGCTCGATCGTCGAAATCGAGGACCTCATCCAGATCGGCATGGTCGCTTTGATCGAGGCCGTGAGCGGCTTCGAGGATCGCGGGCAAGTGACGTTCGAGCAATATCTGATGACGCGGCTGCGCGGGGCGATGATCGACGAACTGCGCCGCCAGGCGACGCTCACCCGCGGCGCGATGCGCCGGCGCAAAGCCTATCAGGAGACGATATCCATGCTCGCCACCGAATTGGGGCACGCGCCGAACGACGCGCAGGTCGCGGAGAAGCTCGGTGTGAGCCCGGAGAAGCTTCGCATCGAATATGCCGGCGCGGAGGCCGTGCGCTTCGATTCGATCGACGATCTCTATTCGGACGAATCGCCATGGTTCATGTCCGACGAGCCGAACGCGTTCGACCAGCTCGCCGAAGGCGACCAGCGCGAGGCGCTGATCGCGGCGATCGGCGAATTGCCGGAGCGCGAGGCGCAGGTGATCCAGCTATATTATGTCGAGGAACTCAATCTCGAAGAGATCGGCCAGGTGCTCGGCGTCGGCGCCGCGCGAGATCTGCCAGATCAAGGCCTCGGCGCACGCCCGGCTGAAGCGCGCGCTCCAGCGCCGGCTGGGCTGACCGCATAGCAAAACGGCGGCCTCCCGAGGGAGACCGCCGTCCTGACGCGCGAGGGAGCGCCCAGCTTTTAGAACTTGAACGAAGCACCGGCCTTGAACATCCGTCCGATGAGCCCGGCATAGTGCCAGGTCGTCAGGAAGTTCGGCGAGCTGGCATAGGACGCCGGTGCGATCGGTGCCCGCGCGTTCAACAAATTGCCCACGTTCGCGAAGAACGTGAAGCTGTCGTTGACCTTGATCGAGCCGTTCAAATCGACCGTGATGAAGCTCTTCACGTAGCAGAACTTGGTGAACCCCGGACCGTCGGTTGGCACCTTGTAGAGCGATGCCGAGCAATCGGTCGAGATATTGCCCTGGTCGGTAGCAACGGCCTTGATCTTGCCGACGTAATAGGCGGTCGCGCTCAGCGAGAAGTCATCCGTTTCGAGCGTGGTCTGCCAGTTACCGCGCCAGCTGGGCGTGCCGTTGCCGGACGACAGATCATACGGCCCAAGCGTACCCGCAAAACGCTGAACACCGTTCGCAGTATGGCGGTTGTACAGCATGACATGGGTCGCTTCGACACGGCTGGTTAGGCGCAGACCGTCGCTCAGCGGCGCACGGACTGTGGCCGAGAAGTCGAGACCGGTCGTCAGATCATTGTTCACGTTCACGAACGGAGCATTGATGATCAGCAGACGCGGCAGCGCATTCGGGAACAGCGGATCGACGGCGTCGATGGTGTTGACCGAGTAGCCCGGGCCAACCGCAGCAACCGCGGCGGTCGCTGCAGCCAGCGTGGTCTGGCCATAATAAGCGGCGATCGCGTCACCCGCACGCGGACCATTTGCAATCAGGTTCGACTTCTTCACGTTGTAATAGTCGACCGTCATGCTCAGCCACTTGAAAGGCTCGAAGATCGCGCCGGCGGTGAAGCTGCGCGACGTTTCCGGCTTCAGGTCCGGGTTGCCGACGAAGCCGCGGCCGACCGAATATTGGGCATTATACGGGTTGCCGGCCGCACAAGTGCCCGGCGGGTTAGGCGAATGCTGTGCACAGAAGAGGGTCGAAGGGGTGGTGGTCACGAAGCCGGCATATTGCGACCGCGGGCCCGATTCGGCGAAGGTCGGTGCGCGGAAGCCCTGCGAATAGGTGCCGCGGACCGCGAATTGCTGGATCGGCGTGAACTTCGCGCCGATCTTCGGCGAGAAGCGGCCGAAGCCTTCCGAATAATGGTCGTAACGGCCCGACGCGTTGACTTCGAGAACGTCGAGGATCGGCGCCTGGATTTCGAAATATCCGGCCGAGACGGTGTGCTTGCCGAACGCCGACGAAGTGGTCAGGCTGTACGTGTCGAGTGCGGCGTTCTGATTGTTGTTCTCCAGCTCCTCATGACGCACCTGGCCGCCGACCGCGACCATGAGTGGGCCGCCGGGCAGGTCGAACAGCTGCTTGGTGACGGACGCGTCGAGCGAGTACATTTCGGAGAAAGAGGGCGTGATCTTGTCCGGCGCGATGAAGTTGCGCACCGCCGCGCTGTTGAGCGACGGGTTGACGAAGTTGTACGCGCCCGTGTTGATCGCGTTCAGCGTGTTGGCGATGTTCAGATAGCCGTGCTGGACGATCTCGAGGTTGTCGCGGGCATAGACGGCGTCGACCTTCCAGTTCCAGTCGCCTCCGAACGAGCCGTGCAGGCCGCCGGCGACGCGGTACACTTCGTTGGTGCGATCGCTGCCGGCCTTGATGTCGCCGAACAGATAATAGATGCGCGCCGCGCCGATATTCGGAGTCAGGGCGTTGGCGGCCGCATAGGGATTGTTCGGGTTGAGCGTACGCCCGGCCGTGCCGACGGTCGCGCAATTGACGCCCGACGGGCAGATCCACACCGGAAGCACGATGCCAGGGTTGCTGGAGGCGAGAGCCGGCGCGCCGCCATAAGGCTGCGTGTTACGCAGCGCGCGCGGCGCGTTCAGGATGCTGACATAGCTGTTCGAGTAGCTGCCGGTGATATAGGCCTCGATATCGTCCGACAGGCGGACGCTCACGCGGCCGTTGACGGACCATTTGCGCTGCAGCGGCGCTAGCTGGAAATATTCGTCTTCCAGATTGTGCCGGCAGCCGGTGCCGTTCACGGCCGAGCTGGTCTGCGTGTAGGTGCCAAAGCTGCAGTTCAGGTTGAGCGACTGGAATTGCGTGCTCAACGCCGTGGCCGAACCGGCCAGCGGGTTGTTGAGATTCGTCTGGTTGACGCGCACCACGACCGCATTCGGCGTCGCGGTGGTCAACGAGTTGTCCGTCAGGTTGTTGTCGTTGCCGCCGATCGAAGTGAGATCGCGATTGTTGTACGGGAAGCCGCGGCTGTGGTTGCTGACGCGACCGTCCTGCTGATATTCGCCGTTGAGATAGACGTTCCAGCCCTGCGTATCATAGTCGCCGAAGCCGGCGGTCAGGTTGACGCGCTGGCGGCCGGCGTCGCCCTTTTCCGATACGCCGCCTTCGACGGTGCCGGCGATGCCGTTGAACTGCTTCTTGAGGATCAGATTGACCACGCCGCCGATCGCGTCGGCGCCGTAGGTGGACGAGGCGCCGTCCTTCAGGACTTCGACGCGGTCGATCAGGCTGAACGGGATCGAGTTCAGGTCGACATAGGCGTTGTGGCCGTCATCGCTGATCGGGAAGTTGGTCGAGCGCAGGCCGTCGACCAGCACCAGCGTCGACGAAACGCCGAGGCCGCGCAACGATACTGCCGAACCACCGGCCGAGAAGCCGCTCTGGAAGCCGACGCCGATCGAGCCGGCACCGTCCGCCGAGATCGAACGCACCGCTTCGGCCACGGTAGTGATACCGGCCTTCGCCAGCGAATCGGACGTCAGCACCGTGACGGGCGACGGAGTCTCGGTGTCGGTGCGGCGGAACAGCGAGCCGGTGACGACGATGCTGTCCTCCTGACCTTCTGCTTCCGGAGCCGCAGCCTGCGAATCTGCGGTCTGCGGTGTGGCGGTCTGCGCGTCCTGCGCGAAGGCGGGGCTGGCGAGCAGCCCGAGCGCCAGCGCGAACGGCGCCGCTCCGCGCCGCAGCGATGCCGCGGTCGATCGATTGTGGAACAGCATTGAAAAAATCTCCCTGAACGCCCGTCTCTCGGAAGGGTCGGCTGGGCACGTACGGTCAGCCCCCGCCCGCGTGCCAATGTTTCCGCAACTGCCTCGTCGGAAACACATTGTAAATGTGGACGTAACAAAAAGTCGGTTGTGTTGTATCTCTACAACACACACCGCGCCGCAGCGCGTCTAGCGGTTCAGGCGCCCGGCTTTGTTATTTGGGGAGCACGGCGCTCCCCGAAACCTCCAGCTGCGCCGCAACGCCCGGGGCCGCCGGCAGGCCCGGCCGCCCCTCCGGCTGGCCGCCGCCGATCCACAATTGCACGCGTCCTGGCGACACCCGTCGCACGCCGTCTTCGCCCACCACGCTCAGTGCCCGTGCATCCAGCGTGAAGACCGTCTTGCGCGTCTCTCCGCGCTTGAGGTGCACGCGCTCGAAGCGTTGCAGCGCGCGAAGCGGCGCGCCGGGCACACCGGCATGCGAGACATAGAGCTGGACGACCTCGTCGCCGTCGCGAGGCCCCTGATTGGTGACGTCGACCGATATCTCGACGGTGCCGTCCGCCTTCACGGTGGGCGTGCTCAGCCGCGCTGCGCCATAATGGAAGCGCGTGTAGCTGAGCCCATGGCCGAAGGGGTAAAGCGGATCGCCGGTGAGGTAGCGATAGGTCCGCCCCGCCATGTGATAATCGGGAAAGGGCGGAAGCTGGTCGGCCGATTTGTAGAAGGTCACCGGCAGCCGTCCGGCGGGGCTGAAATCGCCCGCGATCAGCCCCGCTACAGCATGCCCGCCTTCGCCGCCCGGATACCAGGCTTCGACGATCGCGGGGATATGCGCGTCCGCCCAGTTCACGCTCAATGCACTGCCGTTCATCAGCACCAGCACCACCGGCTTTCCGGCCGCGTGGACGCGCTCGAGCAATTTCTGCTGTGGGGCGGGCAGGTCGAGGCTGGTGCGGTCGCCCCCGGCGAAACCCGGGGCCGTCACTTTCATCTCCTCGCCTTCGATCCGTGCCGAAAGGCCGCCGACGAACAGCACCAGATCGGCCTGTTTTGCCGCCGCCACGGCATGGTCGCCATCGCCGCTCGGCACGCTCCAGACGAGCTGCTGGCTGCTGCGCTGCCCGCGCTGGAAGGCCTCGACGCGGAGCGGATATTTGCGCCCCTTTTCCAGGGGATCGTGCCCGAAAGGACCGAAGGCGAATCGCCGACTCCCCATTCGTCGACGACCAGCTTGTCGCCGATCCAGATGCGATAGCCATTCTCGCTGGCGAAGCGGAAGCCGAATTCGCCGCTCTCGGGCGCGACGAGCGTGCCGGTCCAGCGCGCCGAGGTCTCGCGATCACCACGCCATTCGAAGCGGGCATTGGGCTGCACGCTGGTTTCGATCGGCGCGCCTTCGAGATTCGCGCCCTTGAAGAAGTCGACCTTGAGCCCCGCCGCCTGGCACGCCGCATCGACGCAGAGCACAGTGTCGGGAACCGGCAGCTCGGCCGGGCCGATCAACCCGGTACCCTGGACATACAGGATCTTCGCCTTGGGGTAGCGGGCGCGGATGCCGTCGAGCACGGTGACGGGTTTCGAGGGCGTGCCGTAATAATTGCCGACCAAAGCGTCGAAGCTGTCGGCGTTCGGCCCGATCACGGCGATCGTCCGCGGCTCGCCTTTGATCGGCAGCAAGTCGCCCTGGTTCTTGAGCAGCACCATCGATGCCTCGGCCATCTTCCGGGACAGCGCATGGTGCTCGGGAGTGTCGTAATCCTTGGCGGTGATGTTCGCGAAAGGAAGCTGCGGATCGAACAGGCCGAGGCGGATACGGGCTTCCATCAACCGCTGGAGCGACCGGTCGATCACGGCTTCGGGCAACTGTCCCGACTTCACTGCCGCGACGATGTTCTCGGGCTCGGTGGTCAGGTTGTTGCGATAATCGCCGCAGATCAGGTCCATGCCGGCGCGGAAGCCGAGCGCGACGCCCTCTGCCGCGGTCCTGGTGTAGTGGAGCGAGTCGGGCCGGTAGATATTGGCCGCGGCGCCGCAGTCGGAGACGACATAGCCTTTGAAGCCCCAGCTCCTGCGGAGATAATCCTCCATCAGTCGGCTGTTCGCGCAGCCGGGGATTCCGTCGATCGCGTTGTACACGCACATGACCGATTCGACCTTGCCCTGGGTCACCGTCGCCCGGAACGCGGGGAGATAGGTGTCCTCGAGGTCGTGCAGCGTCGGATGGACGTCCTCGCGGTGCCGGTTGCTCTCGGGGCCGCTATGGACGGCGAAATGCTTCGAGGTGGCCACCGTCTTGAGGAATTTGGGGTCATCGCCCTGCAGCCCGGCGATATAGGCGATGCCCAGCTGGCCGGTGAGATACGGGTCCTCGCCATAGGTTTCCTGGCCGCGGCCCCAGCGCGGATCGCGGAAGATGTTGATGTTGGGCGACCAGACGGTGAGCCCGCGATAGAAGTCGCTGCCGCCGTCGGGGTGGCGGCGCTCGACGAACTTGGCGCGGAACTCGGTGGAGACCGTGTCGCCGACGCGCCGGAGCAGCGGCACGTCCCACGATGCCGCCATGCCGATCGCCTGCGGGAAGACCGTGGCGATGCCCGCGCGCGCGACGCCGTGCAGCCCCTCGTTCCACCAATTATATTGCGGGATGCCGAGCCGCGGGATCGCCGGGGCGGTATGGCCGAGCTGGTGTGCCTTCTCCTCCAGCGTCATCCGCTCGATCGCGGCGCGGGCGCGCTGCTCGGGAGTGGCCGAGGGATCGCCGAGCAGCCCGGGTGCGGCGGTCTGTGCGCTTGCCAGCGGCGCCCATGCGCTCGATGCAAGCAGAGCGAGCGCGATCGAAAGTTTCCTCGTCACACAACCTCTCCATTCTGTTTGGAGAAGAGGCTAGCGCATTTCTGGTAGCGCTACCAGCCGCTGCGCCGGACAAAGGAAAACCCCGGTGGCCACATGGACCACCGAGGTTCCCCTTGCGCCCTCTTCCCTAAAGGAGAGGTGACCGGCCGCGGTGCCTGTCAGGGGGTGACACCCCGACCGGCACGCGGTTAGCGGAGCAGCGAAAGAACCGTCTGCTGGCTCTGGTTCGCCTGAGCGAGCATCGCGGTCGATGCCTGGCTCAGGATCTGCGCCTTGGCGAGCGCCGCAGTCTCGGCCGAGAAATCGGCGTCCTGGATGCGGCTGCGGGCGTCGCTCAGATTGGTGACGTTGGCAGTCAGGTTGTTGACCACCGACTCGAGACGGCTCTGGCCGGCACCGAGCGAGGCGCGGGTCGTGGCGACCGCTCCCAGTGCGGTGTCGACATCGTCCATCGCGGTGTCCGCGCCACCGGCGGTGGAAATGTCCGAAGCGCTGGCAGCCGAAACGTCGAGAGCGGTGATCGTCAGGGTCACCTTGTCGGCCGAGCCCGAACCGGTCTGGATGTCGAGCGTCACGTCCGCCGCGCCGAACAACGTCACGCCGTTGAACTTGGTGTCGGCGATGATGCTGTCGATCTGCGCGCCGAGTTCGGTGACTTCGGTCTGCATGTTGGTGCGGTCCGTATCGCTATAGGTGCCCGAAGCCGACTGGACGGCCAGCTCGCGGACACGCTGCAGCATGTTCGAGACTTCCTCGAGCGCGCCGTCGGCGGTCTGCGCCAGCGAGATGCCGTCATTGGCGTTGCGGATCGCCTGGTTCATGCCGCGGATCGATGCGGTCATGGTCGATGCGATGGCGAGGCCTGCGGCATCGTCCTTCGCGCTGTTGATGCGCTTGCCGGTCGACAGACGCTCCATTGCGCTGCTGAGCAGCTTGCTGGCGGCGTTCGAGGCATTGCCTGCGCGAAGGGCCGCGGTGTTGGTTCCGATAACAGTCATGATCAATCTCCATGCTTGCCGGCCTTCCCGCGTCCCCCTGAACGGGAGCCCGGAGCCGCCAAGCCAAGGAACGACAGCGACTTTCCCCGCTTAAGAAAAAATCGTCCATCACGCGCGCGCGTAGACGCGCCGGGACCGCAGAAGTGCGTCCTTGTGTAGTTTTACGCCGCATTAACCAACTTGCCGCCACATAGGATTTAATCAGGGGGTCAATCATGCGGTCCATCGTTCCTTCGGCGGCGGTTCTTCGGCAGAAATACGCGACGGTCTCGGCGCTTCGTGCGCAGGGTTTCGCGATCGCTTCGTGCGAGGACGGCAAGCCCGGCGCGCAGGACTTGTTCCTGATCGCCGACGGCGAAGTCCCCCGCGGCGGCCCGCACCTTGATCCTGGGCGAGGGCGACCGCACCGCGATCCCGTTTCGCGACGGCAATCCCGCCCGCTTGTCCTATGGCAGCGAAGACGCCGCGATCGGCGCCGGTTTCGCCAGCGCCATGGCACGCGGTCCGTGGGAGCCCGTCGCCGCCGATCCCGAAAGCCTCGCTCTGCTGGCGCTCGCCGAGCGGGTCGCCGCTTCCGACATCACCGTGCTGATCAACGGCCCCACCGGCACCGGCAAGGAAGTCCTCGCCAAGGCGATCCACATGGGCTCCACGCGCCGCGACGGCCCGTTCGTCGCGATCAATTGCGCCGCGCTTCCCGAGACGATGCTCGAGGCGATGCTGTTCGGCCACCAGAAGGGCTCGTTCACCGGCGCGTCGTCGGGCGGGCAGGGCTTCTTCCGCGCCGCCAATGGCGGCACCCTGCTGCTCGACGAAATCGCCGAGATGCCGCTCGGGCTCCAGGCCAAAATCCTCCGCGTGTTGCAGGAACGCGAAGTCGTTCCGATCGGCGGCACGGTACCGGAGAAAATCGACGTTCGCGTCATCGCCTGCGCCAATCGCGACTTGCAGGGCGAAGTCACCGCCGGCCGCTTCCGCGCCGATCTCTACTACCGTCTCGCGGTTTTCCCGCTCGCCACCAAGGCGCTTACCGAGCGTCCGGGCGACATCGCCGCGCTCACCGCAGCGATGGTGCTGCGGCATGCGGGCACGCGCTCGATCTTGCCCTGGATCACTTGCGAGGCGCTCGAGATCCTCACCGATCACGATTGGCCGGGCAATGTCCGCGAGCTCGAAAACGTCCTCCAGCGCGCTTTGCTGCTCGCGCCGGGCGATGTCATCGATGCCGAGCATCTGATCTTCGATCGTCGGCCCGAGATGCGGCAGGAGCGTCCCGATACGCTCAGCAATATCGTCCAGATGCACGAGTTCCAGGCGATCCGCGAAACGCTCGCCGAGTGCAACGGCAGCCGGATCGAGACCGCGAAGCGCCTCGGCATCTCCGAGCGGACGCTCCGCTATCGCCTCGCCAAGGCGCGGGAACAGGGTGACGATATCGCCCAGGCTATCTCGGCATGAGCGGCGTGACCGGCCCGATGAGCGTCGATCGCGTCCTCGCGCTCCGTTCGCAGATCCTCGAGCGCAACGCGGCGCTCACGCGCGCCCAGCAGGCGCCGGCGCCGACCGCGACCGCCGAGAGCAAGCCGACGAGCTTCGTCGATACGTTCCAGGATGCGTTCAAGTCGGTCAATCAGGCGCAGGCCCAGGCCGGCGCGCTCTCCGAATCGTACGAACGCGGCGAGACGATCGACATCGCCAAGGTGATGCTCGCGCGCCAGCAGGCCTCGGTCGGCTTCGAGGCGACGCTGCAAGTCCGCAACAAACTCCTGTCCGCATACAAGGACATTATGAGCATGCCGGTCTGATCCGATGAGCAACGCACTCACACCCACCGACGCCGCCGGCATCCCGGCCCGCGCCCCGCTCCAGCAGCTCACCGGCCTGCTCGGCCAGCCTGCGGTCAAGCGCAGCCTGCCGTTCGTCTTCCTCGTCGGGCTCGTCCTCGCCGGCTTCCTCGCCTGGTCGATGGTCGCGACCTCGCCGCAGCGCATCCTGTTCGCCAATGTCAGCGATGCCGACAAGGCGGCGATCTCGTCTGCGCTCGAAGGCGCGAGCATCGCCAACAGCATCGACGGGTCGGGATCGATCACCGTTGCCGAGGATGATTATCACAAGGCGCGGATGCTGCTCGCCAGCCAAGGCCTGCCCAAGGCCGCGCCCGGCGGCTACGCGCTCCTCGACAATCTGCCGATGGGCGTCAGCCGCGCAGTCGAAGGCGAGCGCATGCGCCAGGCGCGCGAGACCGAGCTCGCCCGCTCGATCCAGGAAATCGACGCGATCGCCGAGGCGCGCGTCCATCTCGCCACGCCCGAGGCCTCCGCCTTCGTCCGCGATCGCGCCGCGCCTTCGGCCAGCGTCATCGTCAAGCTCCAGCCGGGCCGCGCGCTCGGCGAGCCGCAGATCCGCGCGATCGTCAATCTCGTCGCCTCGTCGGTGCCGGGCATGCAGCCCGATGCCGTGACGATCGTCGACCAGATGGGCGCATTGCTCTCCAAATCGGGGGCAAGGATGGCACCGCCGGCGACACCCGCATCGATTTCCAGCGCCGCATCGAAGACAAATATCGCGAGCAGCTGGCGCAATTGCTGACTCCGATGGTCGGCGCGGGCAATTTCACTGCCGAGGTCCAGGCCGATGTCGATCTCGACGAAAGCCAGGCCACGCGCGAAAGCTATGACAAGCAGGGCCAGGTGATGCGCGCCGAGCAGGGCGCATGGACCGGCACGTCGAAGGACGGCCAGACCCCGGCGGCATCCCCGGCGCCCTCTCGAACACGCCGCCGCCGGTCAGCACTTTGGTCGCGCCCAATGCAGGCGGTGCCTCGGTGCCGACTCCGGCCGGCGCCACCGCGCCCGCCGCCGCCGCGACGCCCCAGACCAAGCAGAGCGACAGCTTCACCCGCACCTATGAGACCGGCAAGGAAATCTCGGTCACCCGCGCGGTGCCCGGCAATGTCCGCCGCCTCTCGGTCGCGGTGCTGCTCCGCGAGGAGCCGGGCAAGCCGCGCGGCATCGCCGAGATCAACCAGATCAACGAGCTGGTCCGCGCCACCGTCGGCTACAACGCCCAACGTCAGGACCAGGTCACCGTCGTCAGCCGCAAGTTCAGCGTCGCGGCCGATGCCGGCAAGACCGGTCCGGCCTGGTACGAGGCCGAATGGGTCCCGATGGCCGCGCGCAACGCGACGGCTCTGGCGATCGCCTTGCTCGTCCTCTTCCTCGGCGTGCGCCCGCTCGCCAAGGCTCTGCTCAAGAAGCGCGACGATGCCACGCAGCGCCCGGCGCTGCCGATCGGCGGCCACAATCCCGAGGACGCCGTCCCCGTCCCGAGCGTGTCGATCGACATGCTCGAGGATCGCGGCAACAGCTATGACGATCGCGTCGGGCTGGTCCGCGGCTTCACGCGGGAAAATCCCGCACGTGCCGCGCTAGCGGTCCGCGACATGATCAAGGCGGACGCCCGATGAACGCGCTGCGCAGCTTCAACGGCGTCGAGCGCGCCGCGGTCCTGATGATGCTGGTCGGCGAAGAGGAGGCCGCGGCCATCCTCCAGAAGCTCGATCCCGACGAGGTCCGCGATCTCGGCCGGGCGATGTTCACCGTCGCCGATGTCAGCGAAGCCGAGGTCGAGCAGGTCCTCGACGATTTCGTGTTCAAGGCGCGCGGTCGCTCTTCGATCGTCTTCGATCCCCGGCCGCAGGTCGAGGGGATGATGACGCGTGCGCTCGGCGCCGATCGCGCCGAAGGCGTGCTCGCCCGGATCGTGCCCGTCGAGGCTGCCGCCCGGCTCGAACAGCTCCAATGGTTCGAGCCCGAGGAGATCGCGTCGATGATCGCCGAGGAGCATCCGCAGATCGCCGCGGTATTGCTCGCGCAGCTCGATCCCGAAGTCGCGGCCCAAGTCTTCGAGCATCTGCCGCAGGACGCGCAGCCGCAGATCCTGCGCCGTATCGCCAAATTAGGCCCCATTCCCCCCGAGGCGATCGAGACCCTGAAGGCAATGCTCGCCAATCGCGCCAGCGGCGCGCGCAAATCGATCGGGCTCCAGCTCGGCGGCACGCGCGAGGCGGCGAAGATCCTGTCGGGCGCGCGGAAGATCACCGAGCAGCGCGTCATGCCCAAGCTCGCCAAGATCGACCGCGAAGTCGCCAAGGCGATCGAGGAGGCGATGTTCGTCTTCGACAACCTGCTCGAGCTCGACGACAAGAATCTCTCGACCCTCATCCGCAGCATCGATGCCGACGTGCTGGTCAAATCGCTCAAGGGCGTCGAGGAGGATGTCCGCAATCGCTTCCTCGGCTGCATGTCGAGCCGCGCCGCCGACGGCATCCGCGACGAGATGGAAGCGCGCGGGCCGATGAAGCTTGCCGACGTGCTCGACGCGCAGAAGGTGATGATCGCCATCGCCCGCGGCCTCGTGAAGGACGGCACGCTGCAGATGCCGGGCAAGGGCGGCGACGACGATTATGTCTGATTTCGCCCCCGGCTTTGCAGGCCGCATCCAGGCCGCCGCGCATGTGCTCCAGCGCGCGTTCGGCGAAGGCACGGCGTTCGCCGCCGCCGATGTCGGCAGCATCGGCCGCCGCGGGTTCGAGGAGCCGGCACCGGTCTCGCCGCGCCATTTCTCGCCCGCAGATCCGGGCGTGAACCCCACCGAGGGCTGGGATCCGTTCACTGCCGAAGTGCCGCCCGCGCCCACCGCTTTCATCGATCCGATCGCCGCCGCGCACGAGGCGGGCTTCGCCGAGGGCCGTGCCGCCGCGCTCGCCGAAGTCGAGGAAGTCCGCGCCCGCGAGGCCGCCTTGCTCGATCAGGTCTCGACCGCGCTTGCCGCCGGCGCGCATTTCGATCGTGAGCGCATGGCGGGGCATCTCCGCCAGACCGTGCTCCATCTCGTCCAGCGGATGATCGGCGATGCCGGCATCGCGCCCGATATCCTCGCCGCGCGGATCACCGCCGCAGTCGACTTGCTGGCCGACGGTGCCGAATCGGCGCTGCTGCGGCTCCACCCCGACGATGTGCCCCTCGTTCAGGGCAAGCTTCCGGCGACGATCTTCCCGGTCGGCGATCCGCATGTGACGCGCGGCAGCTTCGTGATCGAGAGCGCATCGACGATCGTCGAGGACGGTCCCGACATCTGGCTCGAGCAGCTCGCTCAGGCCATCGACCGCGTTCCGATCCCGCCCGCATGCTGAACCAGTTCAGCGACGATTATCTCGACGGGCTGGGCTGCCGCGACTTCGCGCCGCGGGCCAAGGTCTCGGGGCGCCTTTCTTCCTTTGACGGGCTGCTGATGGAGGCGGTCGGCCTCGCGCTGCCCGTCGGCACGGTCTGCGCGGTCGGCGACGGCGCCACCCGGATCGAAGCCGAAGTGATCGGCTTCCGGGCCGGCCGGACGCTGATGATGAATTTGGGCGGTCCCGCCGCCTTGCTTCCCAATGCACCCGTGCGTCCGATCGGCCCTCCGGGTGAGGCCGAAGTCGGTGCCGCCCTGCTCGGGCGGGTCGTGGACGGTGCGGGCAAGCCGATCGACGGGCTCGGACCCGTTCGCGGCGCAGGCAAATGGCCGCTGGCGGGCAAGCTCCAGTCGCCGCTCGATCGCGGCAGGGTTCTCGAGCCGATGGACGTCGGCGTTCGCGCGATCAACGGGCTGCTCACCATCGGCCAGGGCCAGCGCGTCGGCATCATGGCGGGATCGGGCGTCGGCAAATCGGTGTTGCTCGGCATGATCGTCCGCGCGGCGCAAGCCGATGTCGTCGTCGTCGGGCTGATCGGCGAGCGCTCGCGCGAAGTCGCCGATTTCCTCGAGACCAAGGTGTTCGGCGCCGCCCGCGCGCGTTCGGTGGTGGTGGCGGTCCCCGCCAATCACTCGCCGGTGCTGCGCATCCGCGGCGCGCTCCGCGCCACCGCGATCGCCGAAAGCTTCCGTGCCGAGGGCAAGAAGGTTCTGCTGATCATGGATTCGCTCACGCGTGTCGCGCATGCCGGCCGCGAGATCGGCCTTGCGCTCGGCGAGCCCGCCAGCGCGCGGGGCTATCCGCCGAGCGCCATCGCGATGCTGCCCAGCCTGATCGAACGCGCGGGCACCTGCGTCTCGTCGGGCGGCTCGATCACGGCGATCTACACCGTGCTCGCCGATGGCGACGACGGCAACGATCCGGTGGTCGACAGCGCGCGCTCGATCCTCGACGGGCATATCGTGCTCAGCCGCGCATTGGCGGAACGCGGCGTCTATCCGGCGATCGATCTCGGCCCCTCGGTCAGCCGCGTGATGACCGACATCGCGGACAAAGATCATATCCATGCCGCGCGCGTGCTGCGCCGGCATCTCGCCACCTATGAGGAAAATCGCGACCTCGTGCTGATGGGCGCCTATCGCCCCGGCGCGGATCCCGAGATCGACGCCGCGATCGCCTGTCACCCGGCGGTGATGGAATATATCCGCCAGGGCGCGGACGAAGTCGTGACCCTGCCCGACGCCGTCGCCGAGCTGACCGGGGTGTTCGGCGATGCGTGATTTGACGACGGTGCCAGCCCGCTCCCCACTCGGCCACCCAACGGCAGTATCATATGGGTGGCCGGGTGGGGAGCGGGTCGGTGCGGGACAGCAGACATGCCTAGGACGGCGAAGAAGCTCGAACGGCTGCTCCGCGTCCGCACGCTCCAGCTCGATCAGGTCCGCGCGGCCGAAGTGCATGCGCGCAGCAAGGTCGATCAGGAGGAAACTTTGCGCGAGCGCATCGCCGCACTCGCGGCCAATGTCGCGCCCACTGCGACGCCGGCGCCCACCTTCGCCACCTCGCTGATCGCCGCCGCGCATTATCGCGACCGGCTCCACCAGTCGGCGCATGCCGCCGAGCGTCGCATCGTCGTCGCCCAGCAGGGTCTCGACAATGCCCGCGCCGCGACTCGCGAGGCGCATCGCGACCAGAATGCGATCGAGAAATTGATCGAGCGCGAAGATGCCAAGGCCGCGCTCAAGGTGCTGCGTGATCTCGAGGCGCTGCCGGCCAACTCCAGAAAACGGCACGATATTTGCTGAAGTGTCCGGTGAACGTTTCACCGGGGGTTTTTGCAGTTGATCCAGCTTTCGTCGCTTCCCGCCGCGATCCCGCACGGGCCCGTGCGCGCGGCTGCGCCGGCACAAGGCGCGGCCGGCAGCTTCGCGCTGCCCGGCGGAGATGCGGCTGCCGCTGAAGCCGGTGAGATCCTGGCGCCCGGCCGGCAAATCCTTGCCGCCCCCGGCAAGACCTCGCCGGAGCGCGATCTCGAAACCGAGACCGAAGGCGAGGAAGCGGCGCCCGACGCCGAGGATATCGCCTTCGCCTGGTTCGCGCTTCCGATCGCGCCGCCAGCGACGCCGGTACCCCCGCTCGGTATCGCTCCACGTCCGGCTGCCATCAGCCTCGACGGAGCAAGCGAGCAGGGCGAAGCGCTTCCGACGCCATCGCTGCGCATCCCCGGAGACGGCACCGGCACCGAAACCGCCAAGTCCGAGCTCGATGCAGCCCGGGCCCCCGAGCTTCAGCCCGAACGCGCCCAGCCCGACACCGCCGAGCCCGCCATCAAGCTCCGCGTCGCCGTTCCGGTCGCGCAGCCGGCGCAGGTGGAAGCACCCGCTCTGACTTCAGCACCCCAGCTCGCGGCCGCGCTCTTCGCCGCCGCTGCTACCGGCGCCACGCCGGCCGAGACGCGCCGCACGCTGATCCAGGATCTGCTGCCTGCCGGCGGTCCGGTCGCGCTCGCCGATATCGTCCGCCCGCACGCGATCGCCGCTGCCGCCGACATCCAGCAGGGCGTGCTCGACATGCGCCGCCAGGAATGGATGGGGCAGATGGTCGACCGGCTCGAGGCGATGCGCGATGCCTCGCCGTCGCGCGAAACGCGCCTCAGCCTGTCGCCCGAGGCGCTGGGCAAGGTCGACGTCTCGATCCGTCAGGACGGCGATCGCATCCATGTCCATTTCGCCACCGAGACGCCGGCCGCGCGCCAGCTCCTCACCGAGGCCCAGCCGCGCCTCTCCGAACTGGCTGAGGCCCGCGGCGTCAAGCTCGGCCAGACCAGTGTCGACGGCGGCGGGGCAGGACAGGGCTCGGCCCGCCACGCCCAGCAAGTCCCGATGCCGCAATCGCCCGCCCCCGCGCGGCGGAGGCCGCGGAAGCCACCGATTCCACCCATGAACGCATCGCCTGAGATCAACGGAGACCATCATGGCCGATACCAACGACGCAAATCCGGCGCCCAGGAAGAAAAGGGGCGGCAAGCTGCTCCTCCTCGTGGGGGTTCCCATCGCACTGCTCGGCACCGGCGGCGGTGCCGCGGTCTATGGCATGCAGTCCGGCTGGTTCAGCGTGAAGCCCGCCGACGCGCATGATGACGAGCCCAGGCTCGTTCCCAAGAGCGAGGAGAAACGCGCGGGTGCCGGCGGCGGCGAGGGCGGCCATGGCGAGAGCAATGAAGGCGCGTCCGCCGGCCACGGCAAGCCGACGCCCAAGGGCGAAGGCGGCGACAAATATGCCTCGACCTACTATCCGCTCGAAAAGGAATTCACGTCGAACCTCCAGGACAGCGTCCATTTCGTCCAGGTCGGCATCGCCGTCTCGACGCCCTATGACGAGCGCGTCGTCGAGAACATCAAGACGCACGAGATCGCGATCCGCTCGCAGGTGCTGATGGCGCTGGGCGAGACCACCGAGGAAGAAGTCTTCACTGCGCAGGGCAAGCGCCAGATCCAGGACCGGCTGGCGAAGGCGATCAACGGCGTGCTGAAGGAAAAGGAAGGTTTCGGCGGCGTAAGTAACGTCTACTTTACCAATTTCATCGTTCAGTGAACGAGCATGGTTAACGCCCCTTCAGATATCGGCACTGCCGAACGGCGGGAACGCCCCGGGCCAGCGCGGAACACGCGTCGGTCCTGGGATCGTCGAACCTCAATCCGTTCGGCGATCTCGTCACGCTGCAGCATCTGTGCGCGCGGCTCGCCAAGTCGCTGAAGCCGGTGTTCGACGGGATGTGCCGTGCCGAGATGCGCGTCTGGGCCGAGCCGCTCGTGGTTCAGCGCTGGACGGACTATCGCACCGAGCGCGGCCACGGCCTCACCGCGTGGCAGCCGCTGGCGATGGGCAATGCCAAGGCGCGGGTCCAGCTGGTGCTCGACGCGAAACAATTGCTCGAGATGCTCGACGCGTTCTTCGGCGGTGACGGCGAAGCGCCCAATCCCTTGCCCGTCGAATTCACTCCGGCCGCCGAGACGCTGGCGGAGCGCCTCGCCGCTGCGGTCGCCGCGCCGCTCGAAGCCGCCTGGGAGCCGCTGACTCGCGTCGCCTTCCGCGCGGTCGAGGGCGGCAGCCTTGCCGCGCTCCCCGAATTCGCCGGCGACGATCCGGTCATCGTCACGCGCTTCGGCATGGCGCTGGGCGAGCGCAAGCCCGTCTTCGTCGACATCCTCTACCCCGTCGCGGCATTGAAACCGCACGGCGCCGCGCTCGCGGTCAAGGTCCACGGCGTGCCCGCCGAGGTCGAGCCCGAGTGGCGCAGCGGGCTCACCCGAGCCGTCATGGGCGTCAAATTCCCGATCCGCTCGGTGCTCGCCGAGCCGGTGGTCTCGCTCGGCCGCCTGCTCGAGCTGCAGGCCGGCGACGTGATCCCGATCGATTTCGGCGCCGAGGTCCCGGTGATGGTGGCGTCGCGCCGCCTCGGCACCGGTCTCGTCGGCACCGCCAATGGCCGCGCCGCGGTCCGGCTCACCCAATTCGAACCGCTCAGCGAAGAGGACTTCCGATGAACGACATGACCGGCGGATTAGCGGTCGATACCGCGCTCGCGACCAATTTCCGGCTGCTCCAGGACGTCGACGTCAAGCTGACCGTGGAGATCGGTTCGACATCCCTGTCCCTGCGCGAACTGCTCGCGCTCGGCGAGGAGAGCGTGATCGAACTCGACCGCGACGCCAACGAACTGCTCGACATCTTCGTCAACGGCACGCTGATCGGCCGCGGCGAAGTCGTCACCGTCGGCGAGAAGTTCGGCGTGCGGATGACCGAATTGGTCAGCCCCGAGAAGCGGACCGCCCGCGCATGATGTGGTCGTACATCCTCAAGCTGGTGATCCTGCTGCCGCTCGTCTGCGGCCTGCTGATCGGCTGCCTCTATGCGTGGCGCAAGCTCGAGGCGCGGCTGCCCAAGAACCAGGGCACGCGGATGGTGCAGGTCAAGGAGACGATGATGCTCTCGCCCGGCCTGCGCCTCGCGGTGGTCGAGTTCGAGGGGCGGAAACTGCTCGTCTCGGTCAGCCGCACCGGCGTCACGCTCGTGGACAAGGCAGCAAGCTGATGCTCGCACGGCTTTCGGCTCCCCGCTCAGTGGGCGGGCGCGCGGCGCTGTTCGTCGGGCTGCTCGCATTCTTCATTCTCTTCGCCGCGCCGGCGTTCGCCCAGGGCGTGCCGGCGCCGGCACCCGTCGCCACGCCCGGCGTGGGGACGCAGTCGATCGCGCATTGGGCGATCTCGGCGGCGGCGATGCGCCGCTCAGCCTGTCGCTCCAGGTCCTCATCATCATGGGCCTGCTCACGGTGCTGCCCGGCATCCTGCTGATGATGACCAGCTTCACGCGCATCATCATCGTGCTGTCGGTGCTGCGTCAGGCGCTCGGCCTCCAGCAGACGCCGCCCAACCAGGTGCTGATCGGCCTGTCGCTGTTCCTGAGCTTCTTCATCATGTCGCCGGTGATCAACCAGGCGAACACGACTGCGATCCAGCCTTATGCGCGCGGCGAGATCAGCGCGACGCAGATGATCGCCGGCACGGGCGACGCGCTCCACGGCTTCATGATCAAGCAGACCCGCAACCGCGACGTGAAGATGTTTGCCGACATGGCGAAGAGCGGTCCTTATGCCAAGCCGTCCGACGTGCCCTTCTCGGTGCTGCTCCCGGCGTTCGTCACCAGCGAGCTCAAGACCGCTTTCCAGATCGGCTTCCTCATTTTCCTGCCCTTCATCGTCATTGATCTCGTCGTCGCCACGGTGCTGATGAGCCTCGGCATGATGATGATGTCGCCGACGATCATCTCCCTGCCGTTCAAGCTGCTGCTGTTCGTGCTGGTCGACGGCTGGGCGCTGACGATGGGCAGCCTCGCCGCCAGCTTCGGGACCTAGTGATGGACGCGGATTACTTCCTCACCGTCGCGCGCGAAGCGATGTGGGTCCTCGCGCTCGCCTCGGCGCCGATCCTGCTGCCGGCCCTGCTGTCGGGGCTGATCCTCGGCATGGTCCAGGCGGCGACTTCGATCCAGGAACAGACGCTCACCTTCGTTCCCAAGCTGATCGTCGTGGCGGTGAGCCTGGTGATCTTCGGCGGCATGATCCTCGGCCTGCTCGGTGACTTCACCACGAGCATCTTCGAGCGCATCCCGGATCTGGTGAAATAGCGCATGATGGGCTTCGGCCTCTCGATCGAGCCGCAGCTCTGGACCTTGCTGTTCGCGATGGTGCGGATCGGCGCGGCGTTCATCGCTGCCCCCGTGTTCAGCGCGATCGCGATTCCGCTGCCGGCGCGGATCGCGCTGACCGGTGCGATCGGCATTTTGGTGATCAACACCACGCACATCACGCCGCCCGCCGAGATCTTCTCGCTCACCACGATGCTCGCGGTGGCCGCAGAGGCGCTGATCGGTCTCGCGATCGGCTTCGTCCTCCAGATCGCCTTCTCGGCGCCGCTGATCGCCAGCGAAGTGATCGGCATGTCGATGGGGCTCGGCTTCGCCAATGCCGTTGACCCGACCAGCGGGCATTCGACCCCCGCGCTCGGCCAGTTCCTCTCGCTGCTGCTGACTTTGCTCTTCCTGGCGGTCGACGGGCACCTCGTCCTCGTCGATCTCGTCGTGCGCAGCTATGAAGCAATGCCCCCGGCGCGTGGATCGCGCCCGAGCGGCTGCTGGGCATTGCCCTGTTCGGCGGCTACGCCTTTCTCGCCGGGCTGCTGCTCGCGCTTCCCGTCGGCTTCCTTTTGCTCTGTCTCAACGTCGTCGTCGGCATGCTCAGCCGCGCCGCGCCCGCGCTCAATCTGTTTGCGGTCGGCCTGCCCGCCAGCCTGGCGATGGGCGTGGTCGCGGTCCTCCTCGCCCTCCCGGCGATGGGCGACTACCTCCTCGTCATCATCCGCGAAGCGCTCGACGCCGCGCCCCGGCTGGTGCTCGGCTGATGGAGAGCTTCGGCGAAAAGACGGAAGCCCCGACACCGAAGCGCAAGCGCAAGGCGGTAGAGGAAGGCCAGCTTCTCAAATCCAAGGATTTCGGCACTGCGATCGTGATCCTGGCCGGCTGCGCGTGGATGGCGCTGCTCGGCCCCTCGCTGATCGGCGCGTGCAAGGAAGTGATGACCGCCAGCTTCTCGTTCGGGCGCGGCGATGTCGAGAATTTCGAGCCGTGGCGCCCGCTGGCCTCGGCGGGATGGAAGCTCGCGCCGTCGCTGGCCGGGTTGTTCGCGCTCACCGTGATCGCCGCGATCCTCAGCCAGGCCGGGCTGGGCTCGATCGGCTGGAACAACAAATTGTTCGCGCCCAAGGGTTCGCGGATCAATCCGGCCTCGGGGCTCAAGCGGATGTTCGGCCCGACCGGCTGGATCGAGATGGGCAAGTCCTTGCTCAAGGTCGGCCTGCTCGGCGCGATGGGCTATTGGATGCTGCGTTCGATCGCCCATCGGTCGCTCGGGCTGGTCTCGTCGGACCTGCACGGCGCCGTCGGATCGCTGAGCGGCCAGTTTCTCACCTTGATGTTCGTCATGGCCGGTGGGCTGCTGATCATCGCCGGCGTCGACCTGCCGATCCAGATGGTCCGCCACTTTCGCCAGCTCCGCATGACCAAGCAGGAAGTCAGGGAAGAGCATAAGGAAACCGAGGGCTCGCCCGAATTGAAGGCCGCGCAGCGCCAGCGCCAGCGTGAGATCCTGAAAGGGGATACCGCAAGGCGGTCGCCACCGCGCATGTCGTGCTCACCAACCCGACGCACTTCTCGGTCGCCTTGCGCTATGATTCGGGCCAGGATCAGGTGCCGGTGGTCGTCGCCAAGGGCCGCGGCCAGACCGCGCTCGCCATCCGCGAACTCGCCGGCGAATTCGAAGTGCCGGTGCTCGAATATCCGCAGCTCGCCCGCGCCGTCTATTACACCAGCCGCGAAGGGCAGGAGGTCCGCGACGACCTCTACCTCGCCATCGCGACCGTTCTGGCCTTTGTCTTCGGGGTCAATCAGCGGGCAGGCGGCGGCCAGCCGCCGGTCACCGTGCCCGCGGGCGCCCTGTTCGACGAGAATGGCGAGAAAATGGAGCGTCCGGCCTAAAGCGCGCGCCTGCGCGGCCGCTTATTGGGACAGGGGGAAGCAATGGCCATCGAATCGATCGCGAAGACTTTGGGCACCGGATCGGGCATCGACATCACGTCGCTGGTCGGCCAGCTCGTCGATGCCTCCTTTGCCAACAAGAACGCCTCGCTGACCGCGAAGGACGAGAAGCTCACTGCGCAGATCTCGAAGACGAGCGAGCTCAAGAGCAGCATCAGCGATTTCGCCAGCGCCCTGTCGCAGCTCACAGCCGGCGGCACGCTCGCCACCCAGCCGACCAGCTCGAATATTGGGATCGTCAAGACGACCAGGCTTGCCGGCGCCACGCTCACCGGACTGAATGCCAGCGTCGAAGTGCGCCAGCTCGCGCAGGGCCAGGTCGCCAGCACCAGCGCCTTCGCGGGCGGTGCCGCGACCGTGATCGGCGAAGGCACGCTCACCTTGACCTTCGGTACCGCGACAGTGGCCGATGGCGCGATGACCGATTTCACTGCCGGATCCGGCACGCCGGTCACGATCACCATCGATGCGGCGAACAACACGCTGCAGGGCGTGGCAAATGCGATCAACGCGGCCAAGGCCGGCGTCACCGCTTCGGTGATCACCGACAGCAGCGGCGCGCGGCTGATGGTCAAGAGCGCTACCGGCGCCACGCAGGCGTTCGAGCTTTCGGGCAGCGGCGCCCTGGCCAGCCTCGACATCGGCCGCAATGCGAGCGGATCGACGATCAATGCCAGCGCCCAGAATGCGCTCGTGGCGCTCGACGGCGTCGAAGTCTCCTATCCGGTCAACAGCATCTCGAATCTCGTGCCCGGCGTCCGGCTCGATCTCGTCGCCTCGTCGGTCGGCACCAAGGTTACGATCGGTTCGACGCGGCCGAGCGAAGCGCTCAGCCAGGCGGTCACCAACTTCGTCGATACCTTCAACCAGGTCTACAAATTGGTGAAGGAAGCGATGGACCCGATCGACGGCCCGCTGCGCGGCGATCCGGTGGCGAAGGACCTGCTGCGCCAGCTCAAGGGCATGACGCTCACTGCCTTGCTCCCCGCCACGCCCGACGAAACCCCGGTTGCGCTCGCGGACCTGGGCGTCGCCACCCAGCGCGACGGAACGCTGCGGATCGATACGGCGCGGCTCGCCAAGGTGCTGACCACCTGGCCCGATCAGATCGAGGCGATGTTCGCCGGCGGCGCCGGTCTCACCAAGGTGCTTTCGAAGATCGCCGAGAGCGCCGTGGGCAAGACCGCGGGCAAGGGCATCGGCGAGGCCACCGGCTTCACCGCGAGCCTGATCAACTACGGCAAGGCGCAGGACAAGGTGGACGCCCTGCAGGACGGCGTCCTCGTCGCGGTCGAACGGATGCGCGACCGCATGACCCAGCAGTTTGCGGCGATGGATTCGAAGGTTGCGGCGTACAAGTCGACCCAGAGCTTCCTCGATCAGCAGATCAAGGCGTGGAATTCGGACAATTGATGCGATGACCCGCTACGCCACCTGCCTCGCGGCCAATCCCGCCGCCACCTATCGCCAGGTCGATCTGAACGGCCGCACCACGGGCGCCGATCCGCACAAGCTGGTGGGGCTGCTCTACCAGGAAGGCGTCGCGGCGCTGCGTGCCGCCGCTTATGCGGCGCAGAACCACGAATTCGGGATCAAGAGCGAACGCGTCGCGCGCGCCACCGCGATCCTGTTCGCGCTCGAAGCGGGGCTCGATTTCGAGAAAGGCGGCGAAGTCTCGCGCACCCTCGCCACCTTCTATCACGGCCTGCGCCAGCACGTGGTGCACGCCAGCCTCGGCAGCGATCCTGCGCCCTTCCGCGAAGCCGCGGCGAGCCTCGAGGAGATTGGCGGCGCCTGGGCGAGCCTGGGCGCTTCATAATATGGGTGCGCATGAATCCGAAACGTTCGAGGGGTTGGCAGTCCTTCCATCCGACGCAATCGCGCCAAAGCGCCCTTGCTGGCGGCAGGTGAGCCTAAAGCGACGGTAACGGCGTCAATAGGACCATATCGTCTCCAGCCGCCTGTCGGACGGCTGTGAGCAGCCAATCGCGCAGTGCCCGGATCTTCGCCAGCGACCGTTTGTGCTCGGGATAGACCAGCCAATAGGCGTTTCTGTAGGTGGCGACATGCGGGAACGGCTGGACCAGCAGTCCTGCATCGATCGCCGACTTGAACATGGGCGGTGAGAGGATCCCGACGCCGTGGCCGGCAATGGCGGAGTGCCCGTCGAGCACCTGCGACTCGAATCGGATTGCCGGGCCGGCTCGCTGTTGCGCTTCCGGTCCGGGGAGTGATTCAAACCACAGATCCCACCAATCGTCTTCCGGCGAGAGGCGCGGGACCGAGAACAGATCCTCCGGCGTCGACAGCTTGTGGGACGCGAGAAAGGATGGGCTGACCAGCGGCGTCACCGGCATCCGCATCAGAAAATGCGATACCAGCCCCGGCGTGGCGCAGGGCATGCCCCGGATCGCCGCGTCGAATTCGCTCGAGGCGAGATCGATCAGCTGGTCGGACACGTCCAGCCTGACGGTCAGGTCGGGCCGGGCGGCGTGAAAGGTACCGAGCCGGCCGGCAAGCCAGTTGGTGGCGAATGTGCGCGGCGCAGTGATCGAGAGGATCGTGTCGCTCTCGGTGCGCGCGGCCGCGAAAGCTTCCTGCAGCGTATGGAAGGCGGCGGTGACCTGCGGGGCGATCCTGCGGCCCAGTTCGGTGAGCGTCATCCCGCGGCCATGGCGAACGAACAACGTGGCGCCCAGCCGCTCCTCGAGCACTTTCATCTGATAGCTTACCGCCGCTTGCGTCATCGCGAGCTCGTCGGCCGCCCGGCTGAAATTCTCGTGACGTGCGGCGGCCTCGAAAACGCGGACGGCAGCGAGCGGAGGCAAAGCGGGCATATGCGTGATATAAGCACAGATTATATCGATAGCCTAGCGATTTGCTGGTTCCGCTTATCGGAGTGGCGCATCTGGAAGTCCTCAACAAGAGGAGCAATCGAGATGAAGATTTTCAATATGGCCCTGACCGCGTTGGCGCTGTTGCCGGTCGCGGCGCAGGCGCAGGAAGCGAAGCCGGTGGTTCGCGTCGTTCATGCCGACCTGAACCTGCAGACGAAGGCGGGCGTCAAGACGCTCGATCGCCGCCTTGCATGGGCGATCCGGTCGGTCTGTCTTGCGTCCGAGAGCACGGTCGACACGGGGCGCCAGTTCGCCGCGCGGCGCTGCGTCCTCAAAAAGACCGCTGAAATGGCGGCGCTGCGCAACCAGGTCGTCGCCGCGCAGGTCAGCCGCGCGCAAATGGCTGGAGGGAGCCGCTGACAGCTACGAGAAGCGCGTCGAGAGGATGTGGATCGATCTGCAAATGCGGCTTATATCGCAGATCGTCTCCTCTCGACGCGTTCGAGGCGAAAGATATTATAACGCAACGGACACGGGTCCGGCGAAACCGACGACTTCAGGGAGCTTTGCCGGAACAGATGCGCTGTTCGGCGGGCTAGACGTCGAGCTTCTCGTAATCGGGCGGCGGCGGAATTCCTCCATCCGCTCGGCGAGCAGCGGGCGGAAGCTCGGCCGGCTCTTCATGCCGACATACCAGCGCTTGGCCTGATCGTGGCTCTTCCAGTCGATCCCGCCCAGATAATCGGCGATCGAGATCTGCGCGGCTGCCGCGAGATCGGCGAGGCTCATCGTCGGGCCGGCGAGCCAGGTGCGGTGATCGAGCAGGTAATCGATGTAATCGAGATGCGCGACCGCGGCCTTCATCGCCTCGCGCAGGGTCTTGGCGTCGGGCGCCATCTTGTGGACCACCCGCTTGATCATCCGCTCGTGGAGCAAAGGCGCGGTGATGTCGCTATAGAAATGGTCGTCGAACCAGATCACCAGCCGGCGGATCTCGGCACGATCGGTGGCGGTGCCGTTGATCATCGCATTCTTGCTGACGGTTTCCTCGAAGAATTCGCAGATCACGGTCGAATCGATCAAGGTCACGCCGCGCTCGGTATCGACCATCACCGGCACCTGGCCGGTGGGGTTCAGGTCGAGGAACTCGTCGCGCCGCAGCCAGGGCGATTCGCGCACCGGCTCATAGCCGACGCCCTTCTCGCCCAGCAGCAGCCGGACCTTGCGGGAAAACGGACAGAGCGGGAATTGCAGGAGTTGCCACATGCAACTCGTATCTAGCGTGGACGCGCGGCGCGTCCAGCGGATGCGTCAATTATCGTCGCTATAGGCCTCGGCCATGCTCGCGAGCGGCGCCAGCGCCGCGCGGAGCCGGTCGGCGGCGCGCGCCAGTTCGCCGCTCATCGCCAGCGCGTCACTGGACACTGCACCCACGGTGCCGACGGCGCGGCGCGTCCGGTCGTGGAGCTTGGCTTCGAAATGCGGGTCCCTGCGGCGTTCGACGTCGCGCAGCGTATCCGACGGCCGGATATCCTCGTCCGGGTCGGCATAGCGCGCGAGCGGCCCTACCTTGGTGTCGAGCACGATACCGGCCAGTGCGCTCATCGCCATCGCGACGCCTTCCTGGACCATCGGATCGTTCAGCCGGCGCACGGCATCGGTCTCGGCGCGCGTTTGCGCAGCGGCGGGGACGGCAACGGCGCACAGAATAGCGGCAACGGGGACGAGACGCATGACATTCTCCCGAGTCGTCAGGATGACCACCATATATGCGTTTCAGCACCTTAGCCTAGGCTGAACCGATCACTCGGCCGCCACGGCCTCCACTGCATCATCGAGCGGGTGCGAAAGCCGGGTGAGCATTTCCTTCGGCACGACCTGCCAGAAATGCCCGATCGCGCGGTCCCAGTCCTCGAGGACGCCCTGCGACCATTTGCTGTCGGTCGCATCGGCATGCGCCTCGACGAGGCCGCGCAGCCTGGCTTCCCAATGCGCCGACGACAGCCGCTGCCAGACGATGCTCTCCGGATTGGCGCGGGCGGCGAAGCTGCCATCCGCGTCATAGACGAAGGCCATGCCGCCGGTCATGCCGGCGCCGAAGTTCATGCCGACCTTGCCGAGCACCACCGCGGTGCCGCCGGTCATGTACTCGCAGCCGTTCGCGCCGCAGCCCTCGACCACCACTTCCGCGCCCGAATTGCGCACCGCGAAGCGCTCGCCGGCCTGTCCGGCGGCGAAGAGGCGCCCCGATGTCGCGCCATAGAGCACGGTGTTGCCGATGATCGTATTGTCCTGGCTCGCGAGCGGCGAGCTGACCATCGGGCGCACCACGATGACGCCGCCCGACAGGCCCTTGCCGACATAGTCGTTGGCATCGCCGAACACTTCGAGCGTGATGCCCTTGCACAGGAACGCGCCGAGCGACTGGCCGGCCGAGCCGCGCAGCCGCACCTGGACGTGATTGTCGGCGAGCGTCGACATGCCGAACTTGCGTGTCACTTCCGACGAAAGCCGCGTGCCCACCGCGCGGTGCGTGTTGCGCACCGAATAGGTCAGCTGCATCTTCTCGCCGCGCGAGAACACCGCCGCTGCGTCGCGGATCATCTGCGCGTCGAGACTGTCGGGAACCTCGTTGCGGAAGGTGGCGAGGCTGAAGCGCCGGTTGGAATCATCGGCATCGACCTTGGCGAGGATCGGGTTGAGGTCGAGATCGTCGAGATGCTCGGCGCCGCGGCTGACCTGGCGGAGCAATTCGGTACGCCCGATGATCTCGTCGAGGCTCTTGAAGCCGAGCTTCGCCAGGATCTCGCGGACCTCCTCGGCGATGAAGGTCATCAGATTGATGACCTTCTCGGGTGTGCCGACGAACTTCGCGCGCAGCCGCTCGTCCTGCGTGCAGACGCCGACCGGACAGGTGTTCGAATGGCATTGGCGCACCATGATGCAGCCCATCGCCACCAGGCTCAGCGTGCCGATGCCGAATTCCTCGGCGCCGAGGATCGCGGCGATGACGATGTCGCGCCCGGTCTTGAGCCCGCCGTCGGTGCGCAATGTCACGCGGCCGCGCAGGCCGTTGAGGGTGAGCGTCTGGTTGACTTCGGTCAGTCCCATTTCCCACGGCGTGCCGGCATATTTCACCGACGTCTGCGGGCTCGCGCCGGTGCCGCCGACATGGCCGGCGACGAGGATCACGTCTGCGTGGGCTTTGGCGACGCCCGCCGCGACCGTGCCGATACCGGCAGACGACACCAGCTTGACGCAGACCCGCGCGCGCGGGTTGATCATCTTCAGGTCGTAGATGAGCTGCGCGAGATCCTCGATCGAATAGATGTCGTGATGCGGCGGCGGACTGATCAGCGTCACGCCCGGCGTCGCATGACGCAGCTTGGCGATGAACTCGGTCACCTTGAAGCCGGGCAGCTGGCCGCCCTCGCCGGGCTTGGCGCCCTGGGCCACCTTGATCTCGATCTCGTCGCAGGCGTTCAGATATTCCGCGGTCACGCCGAAGCGGCCTGACGCGATCTGCTTGATCACCGAATTGGCGTTGTCGCCATTCTCATAGGGCTTGTAGCGCAGCCTGTCCTCGCCGCCCTCGCCCGACACCGCCTTGGCGCCGATCCGGTTCATCGCGATCGCCAGCGTTTCATGCGCCTCGGGGCTGAGTGCGCCGAGCGACATGCCCGGCGTCACGAAGCGCTTGCGGATTTCGGTGATCGCCTCGACCTGGTCGATCGCGGCGCCTTCGTTCGGGAAGTTGAACTCGAGCAGATCGCGCAGATAGACCGGCGGCAGGTCGCGCACCCCGCGCGAGAATTGCAGATAGCTCGAATAGCTGTCGGTCGACACCGCGGTCTGCAGCAGGTGCATCAGCTGTGCCGAATAGGCATGCGTCTCGCCGCCGTGCCGCTGGCGATAGAAGCCGCCGATCGGCAATGCCGCAACCGCGCGGTCGAACGCCGCCTCGTGGCGCATGATCGCGCTCAGATGGAGCGAGGCATAGCCTTCGCCCGAGATCTTGGCCGGCATGCCGGGGAACAGATCGTTGACCAGCGCGCGGCTGAGACCCACCGCCTCGAAATTATAGCCGCCGCGATAGGACGAGATCACTGCGATGCCCATTTTCGACAGGATCTTGAGCAGCCCCTCGTCGATCGCCTTGCGATGGCGCTTGAGGCATTCGGCGAGGCTCAGTTCGCCGAACAGGCCGCGCGCCTGCCGATCGGCGATCGAGGCTTCGGCCAGATAGGCGTTCACCGTCGTCGCGCCGACGCCGATCAGCACCGCATAATAATGGGTGTCGAGGCATTCGGCGGAGCGGACGTTGACCGAAGCATAAGAGCGCAGGCCGCGACGCACGAGATGCGTGTGGACAGCGGCGGCAGCGAGCACGCCCGCAATCGCGACCTTGTCGACGCCGAGATGCTCGTCGGTGAGGAACAATTCGGTGCAGCCGGCGCGAACGGCCTGCTCGGCCTCGTAGCGGATGCGCTTGATCGCTTCGCGCAATGCCTCGGGATCGCTCTTGGCGTCGAAGGTACAGTCGATCTCGGCGGACTGCGCCCCGAAATGCGCGCGCAGGCGATGCCAGTCGGCATTGGTCAGCACCGGGCTCTCGAGCACCAGCACGCGCCCCGGCGTACCCTCGGCGTCGAGGATGTTGGCAAGGTTCCCGAAGCGCGTGCGCAGCGTCATCACCTGGCGCTCGCGCAGCGAATCGATCGGCGGATTGGTGACCTGGCTGAAATTCTGCCGGAAGAACTGGCTGATCAGCCGCGGCTTGTCCGAGATCACGGCGAGCGGGGTATCGTCGCCCATCGAGCCGATGGCTTCCTTGGCGGTCTCGACCATCGGCGCGAGGATCAGCTCCATGTCCTCGAGCGTCTGCCCCGCCGCGACCTGGCGGCGAGTCAGCTCGGCGCGATCGAAATAGGCGCCGGGTTCGGCCGCGGGCAGATCGTCGATGGTGATGAACTCGCCGATCATCGCGGCATAGTCCGCCTCGCCGGCGATGCGATCCTTGATCGCCGCGTCGTCGAACAGCACGCCATTTTCGAGATCGACTGCGATCATCTGCCCCGGACCCATCCGGCCCTTGGCGACGACGGAGGATTCGGAGATCTGGACCATGCCCGTCTCGGAGCCGACGATGAGCAGCCCATCGGACGTCTGGGTGTAGCGCAAGGGGCGCAGCGCATTGCGGTCGACGCCGGCGACCGCCCAGCGGCCGTCGGTCATCGCCAGCGCTGCCGGGCCGTCCCACGGCTCCATCACGCTGGCGAGATACTTGTACATCGACAAATGGCTGGCAGGCGTGCTCTCGTCCCACGCCTCGGGCACCAGCATCAGCTTGGCAGTGGGGGCGTCGCGGCCCGAGCGGCAGATCGCCTCGAACACCGCGTCGAGCGCCGCGGTGTCCGACGCGCCCGCCGGGATCACCGGCTTGATGTCCTCGCTCTGCTCGCCGAACGCGATGCTCGCCATCTTGATCTCGTGGCTGAGCATCCAGTTCTTGTTGCCGCGGATCGTGTTGATCTCGCCATTGTGCGCGAGGCAGCGGAACGGCTGCGCCAGCCACCATTGCGGGAAGGTGTTGGTCGAATAACGCTGGTGGAAGATCGCAACCCGGCTGGTGAAGCGCTCGTCCTTGAGATCGGGGTAGAATTCGCTGAGGCTCTCGGCGAGGAACAGCCCCTTGTAGATGATCGAGCGCGTCGACAGCGAGCAGATGTAGAATCCGCTGATCTGCGCGGCGATCACGCGCTTCTCGATCCGGCGGCGCACCAGATACAGGTTCTTCTCGAACTCGGCGGCGTCGACATCGCCGGGCATCGGTCCCGCGATCATGATCTGCTCGATCTCGGGGCGCGTCGCCTGCGCCTTCATCCCGATCACCGAAACGTCGACAGGAACCTGTCGCCAGCCATAGATGGTGTAGCCTGCCTCGATGATCTCCGATTCGACGATCGTGCGGCAGCTTTCCTGCGCGCCCAGATCGGTACGCGGCAGGAAGATCATGCCGACGGCGAGCCGGTTCGGCATCACCCGGTGCCCACCCGCGGCGATCGCGTCGTCGAAGAACCGCACCGGCAGGTCGACATGCAGGCCTGCGCCGTCGCCGGTCTTGCCGTCGGCATCCACGGCGCCGCGGTGCCATACGGCCTTCAGCGCATCGATCGCCGACTGGACGACGCGGCGCGACGGCTGGCCGTCGGTCGCGGCGACCATGCCCACGCCGCAGGCATCGCCTTCGAACTCGGGACGGTACATGCCCTCGCGGGCGAGGCGTTCGCGTTCGGATTCACTGGTCATTGCTTGGTCTCGGACTTGGGCGGCGGCGGCAAATGCGCCGTCTCTTTTTCGACCCGCTGCATGATTGCGGGCATCGCGCGCATGATCTCGGGCGTGGCTGCAGACATTTCCTGCATCATCTCGGGATCCATGAAGGTCAGCAGATAGTCCTTCGCGAACGCAGAACCCGAGGGGTGGCAAAGAACGCATCGAGATCGTTCAGTTGCTGGAGCGTGAAACGCCGCGCGAAGGATTTGCCCAAAGCGACGCGGACGCGCGGCTCGAGCTTGTCCATCACCTTGCCCATTTCATCGCTGATCACGCGCGTCATGATCGTCATGCGCTCGCGAAAGGCGGGGTCGCGCTCGGCCGCGATCTGCTCGAGCGTCTTGCCGCTGCTGTCCTTCTCGCCGAGATCGGCGGGGGTCAGTCCGCTCATCTGGCCGATCATCGCATCCATCATCTGCGGAAAGGCATCGCGCATCATGCGCAGATAGACGCCCTGCGGCACCAGCTTCGCGACGACTTTCCCTGCCACCGCGAGCCGTGCCGGATCGGCCGGCGCCGTTTGCGGAGCAGCCGGCGGGACAGTTTGCGCCGCCGCAGCGCCGGGCAGCGCCAGCGCCAGAGCCATCGTCAATCCCTGTGCCCTCGCGATTCCCATCATGCAGCGACCCTCGCCTTTGCGCGCATCCACGCATGCATGTGCGCGGCCACGTCGCGGCCGTCGCGGATTGCCCAGACGACGAGGCTCGCGCCGCGCACGATGTCGCCCGCCGCGAACACGCCGTCGAGGCTGGTCATCATGGTCTTGCCGTCGGTGCGCAATGTGCCCCAGCGCGTCACGCCGAGCCCTTCCGAACCGAACAGCCTGGGCAGGTCCTCGGCCTCGAAGCCGAGCGCCTTGATCACGAGATCGGCTTCGAGCTGGAACGCACCGCCGGGATCGACTTCAGGCGCGCGCCGGCCGGAGGCATCGGGTGCGCCCAGCCGCATCTTCGATGCGCGCACGCCGGTCACCTTGCCGCCGCCATCGCCCGCGCTGTCGAACGCCTCCGGTCCGGAGAGCCAGACGAACTCGACGCCTTCCTCCTCGGCATTGGCGACTTCGCGCTGCGAGCCGGGCATGTTGGCGCGGTCGCGGCGATACAGGCACTTCACTGATGCCGCGCCCTGGCGGATCGCGGTGCGGACGCAGTCCATCGCGGTGTCGCCGCCGCCGATCACGACGACGTTCTTGCCCTCGGCATTCAGGCTGCCGTCGTCGAATGCGGGCACGACGTCGCCGAAGCCCTTGCGGTTCGAGGCGGTCAGATAATCGAGTGCCTCGACCACCCCCGCGGCGCCGACGCCGGGCGCCTTGATCGCGCGGGCCTTGTAGACGCCGGTGGCGATCAGCAGCGTGTCGTGGCGCGCGCGCAATTCTTCGAGCGTGGCTTCGCGGCCGACTTCGAAGCCGGTGTGGAACGTGATTCCCGCCTCGGCGAGCCGTTCGACGCGGCGCATGACGATGTGCTTCTCGAGCTTGAAGCCCGGGATGCCATAGGTCAGCAGCCCGCCGGCGCGATCGTGCCGGTCATAGACGTGCACGTCATAGCCCATCTCGCGCAGATATTCGGCGGCGCTGAGGCCCGCCGGCCCTGCGCCGATGACACCTACGGATTGGCCGCGTGCCGGGCCGACGCGGACGGGCTCGACCCATCCCTCGTCCCATGCCTTGTCGGTGATGAACTTTTCGACCGAGCCGATCGTCACTGCGCCGTGGCCGGAGAATTCGATCACGCAATTGCCTTCGCACAGCCGGTCCTGCGGACAGATGCGGCCGCAGATCTCGGGCATGGTCGAAGTCGAATTGGAGAGCTCATACGCCTCGCGCAGCCGCCCTTCCGCCGTCAACCGCAGCCAATCGGGGATGTGATTGTGCAGAGGGCAATGCACCGAGCAATAAGGGACGCCGCATTGCGAGCAGCGCCCGGCCTGCGCCTCTGCGTCGGGCACGGCATAGCGGTCCGCGATTTCACGGAAATCCTCCGCGCGGAGTTCAGCCTCGCGCTTGGCCGGATATTCCTGCCCACGCGCCACGAATTTGAGCATCGCATCGTCTGCCATGCGAGCCCCTTATTCCAAGGGCGCGTGACATAAAAGGCAGTAATACTGTCCTATTTATCGATTCATCCGGTGGAAAGCGCGATTTGCAACATTATTGCGCGGGAATAATGGGCCGATACGGTCCTATCGCATTCCCAGCCACACCAATGCTGCTGCCCCGGCGATGATTCGATACCAGGCAAAAGGCGCAAAACCGTGCTTGGTGACGATCGCGAGGAATACCTTCACCACCGCCAGGGCCACCACGAAGGAGACGACAAAGCCCACTGCGATCAGTCCCAGGCCGTCCGCAGTGATCGCATCGCGGTGCTTGTAGAGCTGCAATACCGTCGCTCCGGTCAAGGTCGGCAAGGCGAGGAAGAAGCTGAAGTCGGCGGCGGTGCGGCGGTCGATGCCGAGTGCCATCGCGCCCATGATGGTCGCACCCGAACGGCTGACGCCGGGAACCATGGCGAGACATTGTACCAGGCCGATCTTGATCGACTGCAGGGTGGAGACTCCCGAGATGCCGAGGACATTCTCGGTTCGGGCGAAGCGCTCGACGATCAGGATCGCGACGCCGCCGACGATCAGCGCCCAGGCGACGACCACGGCATTCTCGAGCAGCGCATCGATCTGATCGCCGAATGCCAAGCCGAGAACCACCGCGGGAACGAAGGCGATGAGCAGGTTGCGCACGAAGGCGACCGAGGACGCCTCCCAGCGCAGCAGGCCCTTGAACACCGCGAGGAAGGTCCGCCAATAGAGCACCACGATCGCCAGGATCGCGCCGGGCTGGATGGCGATGTTGAACACCGCCCATTGCGCAGCGTCATAGCCCATCAGCTCGCTCGCGAGGATCAGATGGCCGGTCGACGATACGGGCAGAAATTCAGTGACGCCCTCGACGATGCCGAGCAGGATCGCGACGAGAAGTTCGGTCATAGGAGAAGGGCCTCTCGTTCACGCGGCAGCCGGCCCCGCGCCGGCGGCCTGGTCGGGCAGGATTTCAGGCGGCTTCGCCCAGCTGGCCGAATCGGCCATGGCGGCGGAAACGGACCAGCCAGCTCGGCGCGACCGCGGCCAGGGGCGTCGCCGTCAGGCCGAACTTCCCGAACCCCGCGGCGCCGGCCGAAACCATATTGTCGCGCTGGAGCATGCGCCAATGATCCCGAGTGATCGGCGCGCCGGGCAGCACGCCGAACAGCGCGACGAGGCCGCCCAGCGCATCGGGGAGCTCGACGAAATGCGCATCGCGCCCGATCGCGCCGGCGATCCAGCGATGGAGCTCGGCCATCGTCACTATGTCGGGACCGCCGAGTTCATAGACATGGCCGCCATGTGCATCGGGATTCTCCAAGGCCTTCACCACCGCCTGCGCGACATCGGCGACATAGGCCGGCTGGAACTTCACCCCGGGCCGCAGCACCGGCACCACCGGCGCGTTCGCAATCAGCCCGGCAAAGCGGTTCACGAATGCATCCTCGCGGCCGAACAGGATCGAGGGCCGCAGGATCGTCGCGGACGGAAAAGCCTCACGCACCGCGCGTTCGCCCTCGGCCTTGGTGCAGCCATAAACGGAAGGCGAATCCGTGTCGGCGCCCAGCGCGGAGAGTTGAACCAGCGCTTCGACACCGCCGCGCCGCGCCGCTTCGGCGACATTGCGGGCGCC